>JBNARJ010000004.1:0-256964 GCA_049719515.1 Candidatus Saccharicenans sp. | reverse complement strand
CATCCCGGCTACCATAATCCCCCTCCTTCTCTACCACACTTTTGGCTGAAGAGCCGACTTTTTTTTATTTTTATTTAATTATTTATCAAGAATTTAAAAAAATTTTCTTAAAAAATGCAGAAAATGCGTTAACGTTTATATGTTTTGGCTCTTTAGTTTTTAGCTTTTTACTTTTTATTATTTATTAAGGCGTTCTTAATGATAAAATTTTAACGGCTGTACACTATCTATTCGGGAATAACTAAAATAAAATAAGGTTTTAAACCGGGTAAAACAAAAGGTAAAAACCCGGGGCAAAGAAGTTTAAAAATTAAGCTAAAAAAGGAGAAAGGCTAATGACTCAGGAAGCTCAGAAAGACAAGAAGCTTGATATCAAAGTTGATGAGCAGGTTGCCGCCGGCCAGTATTCCAACCTGGCGGCCATCCGTCACAGCCGGGAAGAATTTATTTTTGATTTTGCCTTTATTTTCCCGGATGGGCCGATGGGAAAGCTGCTGGCCAGAATCATCCTCAGCCCGGCCCATGCTAAAAGGTTTTCAGAAGCTCTGCAAGAAAATCTAAGAAGGTATGAGGACCTGTTCGGGCCGATAACTCCTTCTGAAGGGCCGGCAGGCACCGGCTTTATTCAGTAATAAGCAGAAGGGCATACCAGACCGCAGGCTGCTTGACACAGGCGACCAAATTTAATAAAAGAAAGGCAAGCCTTATTTGCTGGTAAGGTGGAAACGGAGGGCAAAATGAAGATAAAGTTGTTTATCGTCTTATCGGTGTTAGTTTTGAGCCAGCTTTCTTTTGCCTCAGGCTTTTTGATTTATGAACATGGTGCAGCGGCCATGGCTATGGCCGGAGCTTTTGCCGCCCTGGCCAATGACCCCACGGCCATTTTTTACAATCCGGCCGGCCTGGCCTGGGTTAAAGGAACGCAATTAAGCCTTGGCGGCACTTTCATTTTTCCGGCCGGCTCTTTGACTCTCCCCAACTGGCCAGACCCGACCTTTCAGAAAGTATATCAGCTGGACCAGACGTTTTTCCCGCCTCATTTTTACCTGTCAAAAAGCCTGGGCGAACGGCTCACGGCCGGAATAGGAGTTTTTGCTCCGTACGGGCTGGGCACGGCCTGGCCGGTGAATTATCCGCTGAGATACATCTGCACCGAAACCTCGATGCAGACCCTTTTTATAAACCCAACTTTATCCTACAAGCTCAGTGATAACCTCGCTTTGGGTTTTGGCGTTTCCTACATCACTTCCGAACTTTCTCTCGACCTGGTGCGGCTGGTGACCATACCGGAGGTCTGGACGGGGGAAGTGCCGGCCTCGTTGAAAAAGGCTAAGGGAGATTCTGTTGGCTTTAATGCGGGCCTGCTTTACAAACGCGACAGACTGGGCGTGGGAATTTACTGGCGGAGCGGATTTAAGGTTGATTATTCCGGAACTTTGAAGCTCGACAAAATGAAAGTGCCGGCTTTGATTCAGCCCTATCTGCCCGATTCGGGTGAGGTCACCACTTCTTTCAGGCATCCCAATATTTTCGGTCTGGGAATTTCCTATCAGGCTTCTGAGAAATTCTTGCTGGCTTTGGAAGGTCAGTATTACACCTGGAATGTCTATGACCGGTACGTGATTGCCGTGAATTATCAGGGTGGCGGTACGGAAGAAGAAACAGTGGAAGAAAATTTCAAAAACTCCATCATCCTGCGCGCCGGCCTGCAATACCTTTTCCGGGAAAACCTGGCCTTTCGCGCTGGCCTGATTTATGACCAGACGCCCCAGCCGGTGGAAAGCATGGACCCAACTTTACCTGATGCCAGCAGAGTGGCATTTACTCTCGGATTCGGTTATACTAAGGACAGGTTAAAGATTGATGTTGGCTACCAGCTGGAATTATTTTCTGACCGCACTTCGCCCAACCGCGACATCTACCCGAATGGACTCGGATATGGAACCTATCACACGAGTGCTCAGCTGGTTGGATTTACGCTCGGTTACAGGTTTTGAATTTTGAAAAAATTTTTTTGGAGGTTTAATTCATGCCTTACGAATTCAAAAACAAAAAGGGGATCACCTACTACCTGCATTCCCGGGAAGTGCAGCTGAGAGGTGGCAAGAAGCAGGTTATCTACTATTTTGCCCGGGACATAAGACCCGGTGCAGTAGATACTCTGCCGGCCGGTTACAAGGTGGTGGAGACCGCCAAGACCGGCATGCCGATACTTAAAAAGGTCTGAGTTTAGCTTTCGAGTTTAGCGGCGGGGTTTTGCCCCGCTTAAAAAGAAAAAGGGGTTATCTTACAAGTCTGAGATAGCCCCTTTTTCTTTTTTGGTTCTCTGTTTTAAAGCTGAAAACCAAAATTTGTCCGGCCCAACGCCAAAATCATTGATTTATTTTTTAAGCCTGAATTATACTTGAAGCATGAAAATGACAAGAAAAGTTTTGGTTGCTTTATTAACTATCTTTATGGCCTTTGGGGTGCTGAGTTTTTCTGGCTGCCGTTCGGAGAAAAAAGCAGAAGAGTCTAAAAAAGTCGCCGCCAGGTACAGGATTGCCGTGATCCCCAAAGGAACCACCCACGAGTTCTGGAAGGCGGTCCAGGCCGGAGCGGTCAAAGCAGGGCAGGAACTCGGTCTGGAGATTTTCTGGAAGGGTCCGCAGAAAGAAGACGACCGGGCGCAGCAAATTCAGGTGGTTGAAGATTTTATCAGCCGTCGTGTTGATGGTCTGGTGCTGGCCCCGCTTGACGACCGGGCTCTAATGCGTCCGGTGGATGAAGCCATGGCCGAAGGCATACCGGTGGTCATCATTGATTCAAACCTGCAGGGCCAAAATTACGTAAGCTTCGTGGCCACCGATAATTACCAAGGGGGAGTGCTGGCGGCTCGCCGGCTTGGAGAAGTGATGTCCGGCCGGGGAAAAATTTTTCTCATTCGCTACCTGGAAGGTTCAGCCAGCACCACCTTCCGGGAGCAGGGTTTTCTGGACACGGTGACCAAAGAGTTTCCCGGACTGGAAATCTTGGTTAAAGACCAGTATGCCGGAACAACGACCGAATCCGCTTACCAGCTGGTGGAGAACCTGCTCAGCCGTTACCCGCAGGTGGAAGGCATTTTTGCTCCGAATGAATCAAGCACTTTCGGTGCCCTGCGAGCGCTCCAGGATTCAGGGCTGGCCGGCCAGGTCAAGCTGGTCGGCTTTGACAGCTCAGAAAAACTGATCCAGGCTTTGCGAAAGCGAGAACTGCACGGCCTGGTTCTTCAGGACCCGATGAAGATGGGATATCTTGGAGTGAAGATCCTGGTGGATTATCTTGAGGGACGGCCGGTGGAAAAAAGGATTGACACGGGAGTCACGGTGGCCACCCCGGACAACATGGACGAACCGGAAATAAAAAGATTGCTTGAGCCTGACATCAAAAAATATGTAAGATAAAAAGCTAAGAATTTTTTATTGGCGGAAAATCAAGGTCATGGAGAAGAGCCCCCTGCTGGTGGCCAGGTCCGTCTGCAAGAGCTTTGGGCCAACGCCTGTCTTAAAGCAGGTGAATTTTGAGCTGAAATCCGGGGAGGTGCACGCTCTTCTGGGCGAAAATGGTGCCGGCAAGAGCACCCTGATTAAAATTTTTAGCGGAGCTTTGAAGCCGGATTCCGGCACGATGCTTATTGACGGACAGCCCTACTCTCCCGGCTCACCGTTTGAAGGTCGGCAAAGCGGCCTGGCCGTCATTTACCAGGAATTGAATCTGGCGCCGCACCTGACGGTTGAAGAAAACATCATGCTCGGCCTGGAAGAAAAGCACCTGGGATTTCTGGACAAAAAGAAAAATCGGGAAAAGGTCCAGCAGGTGCTGAAATTTCTTGGCCATCCGGAAATTTCGGCCGATATCCCGGTGAGAAAATTGTCTATCGGGGCGAAACAGGTGGTGGAAATTGCCCGGGCCCTGGTGAGCTGGGCCCGGATTCTCATCATGGATGAGCCCACCTCTTCGCTTTCTCAGGAAGATACCGGAAGGCTGTTTGAAATCATCCGCCGCTTGAAGGCTGAAGGTGTGGGTATCATCTACGTCTCTCATTTTCTGGAAGAAGTAATGGAAGTGGCGGATACCTTTACCGTGTTGAGAGACGGAGAGGTGGCCGGCACGGGAAACATAAGCCACACAACGGTCGAACAACTAATCAACCTGATGGTCGGGAAAAGGCTGGAAGAACTTTATCCAGAGGTTGATGTCCGGCCGGGAGAAGTTGTTCTGAAGGCGCAGAACCTGCGCGGGCAAAAAATGGGGGAGCCGGTTTCTCTGGAGCTTCGCCGGGGGGAAGTGCTGGGCGTGGCCGGTCTGGTGGGGTCGGGGCGGACCGAATTTTTAAGGACCTTATTCGGTCTGGATAAACGCCGAGAAGGCCTGGTAATCATTTCAGGCGATGAGTTTAAACCAGAACATCCCAGAGACAGCATCGACCGGCGGCTGGGCTTTTTGAGTGAAGACCGTCAGGCTGAGGGGCTGGCTCTGAGGATGAACATCAGCGACAACTTGACACTGAGCCGGCTTGACTTTTATTCAAAGCACGGCTTTTTGGACGAGAGGCGGCAGAAAGCTTCAGTTGAAAGCTGGATAACGCAGCTGGCCATCAAAGCTCGCCGCCCGGAGCAGCCGGTCTGGACCCTTTCGGGCGGCAATCAGCAAAAAGTAGCTCTGGCCCGCCTGCTCCATCAGCAGGCTGAAATTTTTCTTCTGGACGAGCCAACCCGGGGGATAGATGTGCTGAGCAAAGCGCATATTTATGAGTTGGTGGCGGAATTGGCCAGAAAGCAGAAGGCGGTCATATTTGTTAGCTCCTATTTCCCCGAGCTTCTTGGCCTGTGTCACAGGATTGCCGTCTTTCATCGAGGGCAGCTGGTGGTGGTAAAAGAAAGGGAAAACTGGACAGAAGAAACATTGATGAAAACGGCTATTACCGGGAGCACGGAACCTGAGGAAAATATGGCTCATATGGAGTAATTGCAGTGAAAAAAGAAAGCTTGAAAAAACTGGGCGGAATGCTGGGCCCTTTTATAGGGCTGATTCTGGTTCTGGCCATATTTTCGCTGATGCCGGAAATATCCGGCCGCTTCTTGAGCCTGGCTAATTTTAAAAACGTGGCCATTCAATCGGTGATTGTTGCTCTCTGCGCTCTGGGCATGACCCTGATTATCATCAGTGGGGGGATTGACCTGTCCGCCGCTTCTAACCTGGCTTTCAGCTGCGTGCTGGTAGCTTACTTTATCCAGGCGGGTTTTTCTCCATTACTGGCTGCTCTTCTGGGTATGATTAGCGGCGGATTGATTGGTTTCCTGAACGGGTTTCTGATTACCCGACTGAGGGTGGTGCCGTTTATCGTGACCCTCGGCATGATGGGAATTGCCAGGGGGCTGGCCAAGTGGGTGGCCCGCAACCAGAAGATAGATGCCCCTTTTACCTGGCTTAATTACCTGATGGCCCGCACGGCGCGTCCTTCCTGGCTGCTGCTTCCCGCGGGCATTTGGTTGATGATTATCCTGGCCGTGGTGGTGGGGATACTGCTGAGGAAAACGGTCTTTGGCCGGTATGTTTTTGCCGTCGGCTCCAATGAAATGACCGCCCGGCTGTGCGGTATCCGCACTGACCGGGTAAAGCTGGCCATCTACACCATCTCCGGGCTTCTGTGCGGGCTGGCCGGAGTTATGGAGTTTTCCAGGCTGACGGTGGGTGATCCCACGGTAGCTATGGGTCTGGAACTCGACATCATTGCGGCGGTGGTTATCGGCGGGGGCAGCCTGAGCGGTGGAGAAGGAAAAATTTCGGGCACGCTCATAGGTGTTTTCATCATGGCCTTCCTGCGGAATGGCTGCACGATGATGGGCTGGCCAAATTATTTCCAGGAGATCATAATCGGAGCGATAATCATCACGGCGGTGGCTCTGGACCATCTGCGCCATCGCCAGGAATAGGTGAAAATATTCCCTGAGAAATTCCAAGGAATGGGGAGGAAGTCTGTCTAAATTAAGTAAAAGAGAAATTGAAAATTATACCGGGAGGTTAAAAATGAGTAAAAAATTGATGGTCTTAGCCCTGATGGCAGTTTTGCTGGTGTCCTTCACCCTTGTTCAGGCTGGGGCTCAGCCAATGAGGCGGCTTGGGCAGATGGGCCCAGGATATGGCCCCGGGTTTCAGGTTTTAAAAGATGCCCTGCAGCTTACGCCCGAGCAGGAAAAGAAGCTTGAAGAATTCAGGAAAGCCCGCCTGGAAGAAGCCAAAGCTTTCCAGGAAAAGATGCTGAAAATGCGCCAGGAATTTAGGAAGCTGATGACTGACCCCAAAGCTGACCAGAAGAAACTGGAGTCGATGATTGATGAGATGGCCAAGATGAGAGCCGAACGGATGAAAACTTTTATTAAGAACAGGGAAGAATGGAGAAAAATCTTCACTCCGGAGCAGCTTAAAAAACTCGATGACTACCGCAAGGATTTTGCTCTGAGAAACTGGATGAGGCGGGGGCGTGGCGGCCGCATGATTAGGCCCTTGGGTCAAAAAGGAATGATGTGTCCGGGATGCTGGCGTTAAATAAATTGCCGGACAGAAGGGTCAGCTGAGGCTTGTAAGAAAGGGATAAGCCGCAGCCGGCAGGATTTAAGGCATTGGGGTTAGCTGACCCAGCTCAAAGGGCGGGCCTGGCCCGCCCTTTTTTTATGAAATGATGGTAAGTTGAACCGTCTGTTTGGGCTGTTTATGAAATTGAGTGGCGACTAATTTTCTGCTTTACTTTTAGTTAAATCAGTGGTATAAAGATTTCTACCTGCTGGCAGAATAACGGCAGGCAAAGACCAAAAGAGTAAGAAAAAAAGATTTGGAGGTAAATGAGATGACTTCCTGGAAAAAAGGAGTAATTTCTTTTGTTCTGATTCTTGGCCTTACTATTCTGAGCTCTTATGCTCAACAGCCAGCTCAGCCGACAACAAAAGATTATGAAGGCACGGTTAAAGCGGCTCTTGGTAAATACCTCTACATTCCCGAGACCAAGGGACTTGACATCATTGTGGCCGGCAATGTGGAAGGCGGTGTGGAAAGCCTTGTTGGAAAAGAAGTTCGCGTAAAAACTTCAGTCCTTCCTGATAAATCCAACCTCATCCTGGCCGAATCCATAGAAATTAAGGAGGGCGGCTCTTACCGTCCGGTGTACACTCGCTCCGGGGATCCTGACTTCAGCGATTATTTTGACCTGCATACCCGGGATGATTACGAAGCCCTGAAAATCACCAACCTGAACAAGCCTGAAGAATGGGCCGGCAAAAGCAAAATAAAAGTCTACGGGCAGCTGGTACAGTCCAAAGAAGTAACCCACATCGTGATTGCCGATAAAAAGGGCAAAGAAATAGCCAGGGTCGTTGTTGATAAGATGAGCGATTATGCTAAGTTCTATATGAAGAAATTGAGGCTGTTCGACAAGTTCTGGTTCTATCTTAATGTCAAGGAGCAGATGGACAAGAAGACCATCGCCAAGACCAAGGAAATCCTGAAAGGCGATGTAGTTTACTGCGGCCTGTTCTGATTTGACCTTAGTCAATAATTTAGGATAAGAGAAGGGAGAGGAGAAGAAATTTCTCCTCTCCCTTTTTTTATTTTTATTTAGGGTTTTTGTGAAATAAGGGAAAAAATATTTTCCAGGGAAGTGGCCGCCCGGCCGGCCGGTATCAGACCTGGTCAGCTGAACATAAGAAGAACTTTATCTTAAAATTTCTTTTGAAATTATTTTTATCGGTCAACTTATCGGTTAGACGTTTAACTTCAGATTTAATCCTGGTTCTTGTTCTCCACCGAATTTTTCTGGAAAATTGAACATGAGTCATGTTTTTAGCCTTTTCTGGAACACGGCCAAATGGGAAGAATTGGCGTGAAAAAGGCAGAGTAGCAGATAAAGAAAATAATTTGCGTCGCCACCCAGGTTTGGTGTTTCTTCCCTCTCGGTGAAACAGTTACGGGCATTTTTAAAAAGGCTGTGGCCGGTTTTCGGGCCGGAATTTACGGTCTTTGCTTCGAGAAATCCTTTTCCCCTGAAATCAACTTTTAGGGTGCTCAGTATTTCGATGCCGAGTCTATTGCTGCTATGATTTTTTGCATTTAACTTTTCAGAATCTTCCTTCCCTGACAAGTTCACACAGGCGGAAGATTTCGCTGACCGGCGAGCCTGACAGTTTGATAAACATAACATCCCGCTTCTTTTCCAAAAGAGCCCGGTAATCAGCCACCGCCTGAGCCAGGAACAGCTGATTGAAGGAGAGAGCCGGAGCGGGGGAGCCGGGAAGGTCGGGTATCGGCACCAGATTGGCTTCGGAAAAGAAAAGCCCTATGAATTTGCCCCGGCCGGCATCCCCTTTGAAAAGCTGACCGGTGGAGTGCAGGTAAGCCGGTCCAAAATTCCAGAGGCAGGGTCTGGCCGTTTTTTCGGCCAGCAAGCGGGCAAAGTTATCCAGGGCCACTTCCAGGTTGGGCTCGGGCGGAAGGAAACAAAGCAGCGAGAAATAGTCAGCGGTATGTCTGTGTTGAGCGAGGAAAGACAGCAATTTTTTTAAGGTTTCTTTTTTCTCGGCCGGCTCAAAAGTTTCCATTTCTGGCTCTTTCTGGTCAGATTTAAGAAGCTGCCTGGTCTTGGTCTTGGTTAATTCCACATCAGGCTGGTCAAACGGATTGATGGACAGAAAATGGCCAACGATGGCCGTGGCCACTTCCCACAGGTAGAAATGTTCAGAAAGTTCTTCTGGATTGAGGATTATCTTAATCAGGGGATGGCGCCGGCTTAAATGCTGCAGCCTTTCTTCCTGAAAGACATCGAGCTGTTCTTCAGAGCTGAGCAGGACAAACACTCGGTCCTGGCCGTAGCTTTCAGGGGAAACAGGCATGACTTCTAAAACGGGCAGGATGCCGCGTCCTTCTTTACCCGTGCTTTCAGCGATCAGCTGTTCGAGCCAGCGGCCAAAACTTTTTATTTCTGCGGGGAGTAAAAAGGTCAGTTTGTTCAGTCCGGCAGAAGCCAGGGCTCCCAGCCTCACCCCGAGTTCGACACCCGGATGATTATAATCACCGCCGGCCAGACTCTGATAGCTGCTGATGGCCGGTGTCAGGAATTTTTCCAGGTCAAGGCCGAGAGTCCCAGCCGGGAAAAGCCCGAAAGGTGACAGGGCTGAAAATCGGCCGCCGACCTCAGGAAAGCCGTTTATCACTTTTCTAAAACCAAGCTGATGAGCAATCTTTTCCAGCGGAGTGCCCGGGTCGGTGATGGCCGTAAAATACTGCCCCACCTTATCTTTAAGTTTTTCTCTTTGCCGGGCGTAAAAATAATTCATAAAACAGAGAGTTTCTGTAGTGGTGCCGCTCTTGGAGGAAACAATAAAAAGGGTTTTTCCTGCCTGTTCTTCAGTCAGCCGGGCCAGTTTCAGGATGGCTTCCGGGCTGGTCGTGTCGAGCATGGTGAATTCGAGACTGTGGAACTTGCGGCTGATCAGGTCGCTTATCGTTTTGGGAGCCAGGCTCGACCCGCCCATGCCCAGCAGAACCACGTGCTTTATACCGCTTACTGACAAATTTCTGCTTTCAGCCTGGTAGTCAGGGAGGAAATCTTTGACCCGGATGGGGCTGTCCAGCCAGCCCAAACGGTTAGAAATTTCAGCTTCGGTGTCCTTCCAGAGGGTAAAATCTCTGTCCAGCAGGCGTTTGAGGAAATCCTCTTTTTTCAGTTTGTCAAATCCCTGGTTTATTTTTTCCTGAAAACCTTCAAAATTAACAAATTCCATCTTCATGCCGCTAATTATACAACAAAACGAGGTCTGATAAGGTCGGTGAAATAAACCTTGCTTAAACGCCGTAAATTTTGTAAATATTTCTAAGGGAGGCAAAGCTTAAATGATGAAAAAATCAGTTGTGTTATGTTTGTCCATATTTGTGTTACTGGTCCTCGGCAGTCATTCCGGGCTGAAGGCCCAGACGCAGGCGCCGGTCAAACCTGAAGCTCTGGTTGGAAAATGGGAACTGGTAATTGAAGCGGAAGGTATGGTTATCAACCTGGTCATGCAGCTTAACCTGGAAAACGGGACTCTGGCCGGCAAGATGACTGACCAGTATGGCTCTTTTTCCGATGTTCCGTTAACCGAGGTCAGGTTGGAAAATGATACCCTGACTTTTATTTTAACCGTGGCTTCCCCTCCTGATGGCCTGGTGCGGCCCTGGACCTTTGAGCTTGAATTTAAGGAAGAGGAAATGGAGGGCCAGGTTTACAACAGCGAGCTGGGTATTTCGGTTCCGGTAAGAGGGAAGAAAATCGGCTGAGCCAATCTTATAATCTTTTTTAATTTTAAACTTCTTAAAGCTTTTAATTTTTCAAATTTTCCAGGATGCTCAGGTCTGGATGCTTCAGGTGAAAGCCGGTAGCTTCCTGGTAAGCCTTGGCCAGCCGGAGTGCTTTCCCCTCTTCAAACAGGTTGCCGACAAAAGAGATGCTCAGCGGCCGGCCTTTATCATCAAAGCCGCAGGGCACAACCACCTGGGGATGACCGGTCAGGTTAGTCAGGAGGAGGCTTGTGCCGGCTGAAGGGGTTACATAAACATCAATTCCTTTTAATTTACGGTCCATTTCCTGGATGAGCAGCGTGCGGATGCGGTTAGCCTGGATGTATTCCACCGCCGGAATGAACCGCGCCTGGCGGAAAACGTTGGGCCAGGCATCTTTTCCCTGTCTGACCATCTGGTCATCGAGGTTGAGGCGCGTGAGCTCATCAAAGGCGGCAGCTGCTTCGGCATTCAAGATAAAGCTGATGATATAAGGGTCAATTTCCGGCAGGTCGACCTCTACCGGTTCTACCCCGAGCTTCTTCAACGTCTCCAGAACGGCTTCATATTTTTCCTTATTGTTTCTCAGCCGGTCAAAGGCCTTTTTTAGATAGCCAACTCTTATGTTTTTGACATCTTCCTGGCCATTGTAACTGAAGGGCAGGTCAAACACCGTGCGGTCCAGGCCATCCGGGCCGGTCATTTCTCGGAAAATGAGAGCCAGGTCTTCTGCTGACCGGGCGATCGGGCCAATTTTATCCATGCTCCAGCTGAGGGCCATCGCTCCGTACCGGCTGACCCGGCCGAAAGTCGGGCGCAAACCGGAAGTGCCGCAGCGGGTTGAAGGCGAAACAATCGACCCCCAGGTCTCGGTACCGATGGCGAAAGCCACCAGCCCGGCGGCCGTGGCTGAAGCTGAACCGGCTGAAGAGCCGCTTGAACCCTGAGTTGGGTCCCAGGGATTTCTGGTGAGGCCGCCAAACCAGACATCACCCCAGGCTAATTCTCCCATGCTCAGCTTGGCTACCAGCACGGCGCCGGCCTGAGTTAATTTTTCATACACGGTGGCATTTTCATCAATCATCTGCGTCCGGTAGATGGGCGAACCCCAGGTAGTCGGGTATCCTCTGGTGGCAAATAAATCCTTAAGACCGTAAGGAATGCCGTGCAGCGGGCCGCGATAGATTCCGGCGGCCAGTTCCCGGTCTGCCTTCCTGGCCTGCTTCAGGGCCAGGTCTTCGGTTAAGGTCACCAAACAGTGGAGTTTGGGCCCGTATTTTTTTAACCTTTCTAAATAAAGCCTCGTCAGAAACTCTGAGCTTATCCTTCTGTTTTTAATCAGCCAGGACAGCTGCCGGACAGAATAGAAAGCCAGGTCTTCAAGATTTTCCGGAAGGGGCACTTCTTTTGGTTCCTCGTAGATAAACTCTGTCTGCTTTCGGTATTTTTCCAGGTCAAATCCCGGTGGAAGAGGGTTGAACAGCAGGGCCGGAGAAACATCGTTAGAAAGCTTAATCTCCCTGATTTTTTTATAGCTCTGCAGGTTTTCTTCCAGGTCGCTCAGCATCATGGCTCTTTCTCTGGACGTGAATTTTAAACCAGCGATTTTCTCGGCCGAGGCCACATCCTGGACGGTTATTTTCCGGCCCTTTGTGAGGTAAAGGGAAAAAGCACCGCCAATTACCATAATGAGGCTGAGCACCAGCACAAGATAAGTCCAGTTGACTGAACCTGGCCTTTTTTTCATGCTCATTTTTCCTCCTCCGGTTAATGTTATTTTAATTAAAATCCAGGTGGTTGCCGGAGGTCAAGAAATTTTTAGCGGCATCTGGCCCGGTGTTTCCTGACCGCTTGACTTATTTTATTCCCTGTTATATTTTGGCTGCCTGGAAAATTTCATACAGAAAATTATTTGATGTCCAGGGGAAAAAGAAAAAAATCATGGAGACTAAGCAAAAAAGATGGTTTAACCCCGCCGGTCGGGCCTATCGCTTCTTGATGCTGGCCTTTATTGCTTCGCTTTCCTTCGGTTGCTATTTTGCCTATGACATAGTTTCGGCCATTGCGCCATCACTGATAGAAGAATTGAAGGTGGCCCGGCAGACGGTGGGCACCTTTTTCACCATGTACAGCCTGGCCGCCATCCTGGCCGTGCTGGTGGGTGGCATGCTGGTGGATAAGCTGGGCACCAGGAAAGCCAGCCTGCTTTTTTCAACTCTGGTTTTTATCGGGGCCGCCCTGGTCTGGAAGGCCAGGAGCATCCCTTTGTTTTTCCTGGGCCGGTTTATTTTTGGTGCCGGCTCTGAACCTTTGATTGTCGCTCAAAGCGCCATGCTGGCGCGCTGGTTCCGCGACAAGGAACTGGCTTTTTCTTTCGGCGCCACCCTGACGGTCAGCCGGCTTGGCTCGCTCTTTGCCTTTAACACCGGGGAGCTAATTTCTCGGTATTTCGGCGGTTTCCGTTACGCCCTTTTGGCCGCCGTGCTGGCCTGTGCTCTGTCTCTTTTGGGCAACATTTTTTATGTAATTTTTGACCGCCGCGGGGAAAAGGCTCTGCAGCTTAAATCCGAGGAAGTGCAGGAAAAAATCAGGTTCCGCGACCTGAAGGAATTCAAACCAACCTTCTGGTACATCACCGGGCTTTGTTTTACTTTTTATTCTGCCATCTTTCCCTTTACCGCTTTATCAACTGACTTTTTTGTGGACAAGTGGGGGATTGCCCGGACAGCGGAATCTGCCGGCGGTTTTCTGGCTCAGGTCTTCAACAATTTTTTACACATGTTCAGCACGGCCGGCGGCATCAGTTCGATCATCATCTTTGCCTCGATGGTTTTTGCCCCTTTTGCTGGCGGTTTGGTGGATAAGATTGGGAAAAGAGCCACCCTGATGATTTTTGGCTCGCTGATTATCGTCCCGGCTCATCTGCTGATGGGTCTGACCTACATTTACCCCGCCTATCCGATGATAGCTCTTGGCCTGGCTTTTGTCCTGGTGCCGGCGGCCATGTGGCCTTCCGTTCCGGTGGTCGTCAGGGAAGAAAGGACAGGAACAGCTTTTGGCCTGATGACCGCCATCCAGAACATCGGGCTCGGTCTTTTCCCCCTGCTTAACGGGTTTCTGCGAGACAGAACCAGTTCTTACACGGCCTCTTCCATCATGTTTGCCGCCCTCGGCTTTCTGGGCCTGTTTTTTGCTGTTTTGCTGAAAAGGGCGGATGCTAAGGAAGGCAACTTGCTGGAAAGGTCCGTGGTGAAAAAATAGTCGATTTATCAGCCGGGCTGATTTACTGGAGCTGAAATAAGAAGGGAAAACAAAAGGAAATAATTTCGGTCAGGATTAGTTCGGTTTTGATTTTTCCCGGTCCAGAAGTTGTCCCATGCGGATTTTCGCCTGAGATAAAGGGGCCAAATAAGACCATAAGATTAGGACACAGACTGACCGCCAATTGATGGAGTGTTGAATCAGACATTAAGCGAGAGACACCTAAAATTTCTCGCCTGAGCTGTTCAATCTCTACCAAAAACAGTTCAGTTCTTTGAGAAAGTTATTTTCTTCCTCTTGCCAGCCAGATACAAGAAAAAGCTTTGATTGTCGGCTGAGCTCTATCATCCCTCAGCCAAAATCTTAACCCATACCTGTCGCAGGCGCGGGCCGTCAAACTCGCACAGAAAAATTCCCTGCCACGTGCCAAGCTTCAGCCGACCTTCTTCTACCAGCACGATCTGCGAACTGCCCACCAGCGAGGCTTTCACGTGAGCCGGAGAATTGCCTTCCAGGTGGGAATAGGGCAGGGTGTCCGGAATGGCTTTTTTCAGAGCCATCAGCAGGTCAAACTGGACATCAGGGTCAGCGTTTTCGTTGATGGTGACCCCGCAGGTCGTATGCGGCACATAGATTACCACCAGCCCGTTTTTCAGGCCACTCTTGGTCACCAGCTCCTGGATTTTACCGGTCAGGTCGACAAGCTCTTCTTTTTTTGAGGTGCGAAGGCTAAAGGAAAAGCTCATTTTTTTGCCCCTTTTCAGGTGAAAAAAATTTTAAAAATTTTTCTTGACTTTTGCCATTGGATGTATTTATATATATTGCCGAAGGCACAAGATTTAGTATCCAAGGGCTATGGGTAACACTAAATATTGTTTTTTCAGTCATTTTCTTTTGGGTTTATGATAGCACAAAAACCTGAGGGACTAAATCCTGGGCCTGTTATTTTCAGGAAGGAGTAAAAAATGGTTAAAACCAGCAAAATCACCAGGATAAAGAAGAGAGACGGGGCAATCGTGGATTTCACCCAGGAAAAGATCACGAACGCCATTTATAAAGCCATGCAGTCGCAGGGGCTCGATGACCCGATGGCCGCTCAGCATGTTTCCGACATCGTGGTGTTTGTGCTGGAGGAAAAATTTGGCGGTTATACCATTCCTTCCGTCGAGCAAATTCAGGACATCGTGGAAATGGTCCTGATGAAGCAGGGCTATCACGAGGTGGCCAAGGCTTACATTCTCTACCGCGAAAAGCATAAAGCAATAAGAGAAGCCAAGCAGACCGGCCTTAATCTGGAACGACTGATCAAGGATTACATAAACGACCACGACTGGAAGGTCAGGGAAAACAGCAATGAAGGTCAGGTGAGTTTTTCCGGCTTGAATGCCCGGATTTCTGGCGAGGTGCTGGCCAATTTTGCCCTGAACAACATGTATTCAGAGCGAATTAAAAAGGCTCACCTGGAAGGCGATTTTCACATTCATGACCTTTCTTACCCGATAGTTGGCTACTGTGCCGGCTGGTCCATGGAAAACCTGCTGCGAAAAGGCTTTGGACATGTGCCCAACCAGGTTCACTCCCATCCGGCCAAGCACCTGGAAACAGCCACCCTGCACATGGTCAATTACATCGGGACGATGCAGGCGGAGTTTGCCGGAGCCCAGGCTTTTTCCAGCGTTGATACCTTTCTGGCACCTTTTGTTCGGGCCGACAACCTGAGCTATGACCGGGTGAAGCAGGACATCCAGAAATTAATTTTTGGCCTTAACGTTCCCAGCCGCTGGGGCTGGCAGACGCCTTTTTCCAACCTGACTTTTGACCTGACTGTGCCCGAAGATTTGAAAAATAAGAAGGTCATTGTTGGCGGGAAAGAGCTTGATTCCTGCTATGGCGATTACCAGAAAGAAATGGACATGATCAACCAGGCTTTCCTGGAGCTGATGATTGAAGGAGACCAGAAAGGCCGGGTTTTCACTTTTCCGATTCCGACCTACAACATCACAAAGGATTTTGACTGGGATGGCCCGATTGCCAGGTTGCTGTTCGAAGCGACGGCCAAGTACGGTATCCCGTATTTCCAGAATTACGTGGGCACCAACCTGAACCCCGGAGACATCCGGGCCATGTGCTGCCGCCTGAATCTCGATATGAGAGAGCTGAAACGTCGGCCGGGCAACATGTGGGGCGCAGGGGAGCAGACCGGTTCAATCGGCGTGGTCACCATCAACCTTAACCGGATTGGCTATGAAGCCCAGTCTAAGGAAGAATTCTTTGCCCGGCTGAAGGAGATGATGATTCTGGCGAAGGAAGCTTTGGAAACCAAGCGGGAAGTGGTCAACAACATGCTCGAGCGCGGGTTGATGCCTTACACCAAAGTTTACTTAGGCCATTTTGAAAACCATTTCTCGACTATCGGTATCTGCGGCATGCATGAAGCCTGCGTGAATTTTCTGAAAAAAGGCATTGCCACGCCCGAGGGCAAAGAGTTTGCCATCGAAACTCTGCTGTTCATGCGCGAAGTGCTCAAAGATTTTCAGGAAGAAACAGGGCATCTTTACAATCTTGAGGCCTCGCCGGCAGAATCTACTTCTTATCGTCTGGCCAGGCTGGACCGAGAAAAATATAAAAACATTTATACTTCCGGCACCGATAAATATCCCTACCTGACTAACTCGACCCAGCTTAACGTGGATGCCACCAGGGATATTTTCGAAGCTCTCAAACATCAGGAAGACATTCAGTCCCTTTACACCGGAGGAACCATTTTCCACGCCTTCCTGCCGGAAGCCATTGATTGGAAAACCTGCCGTCGCTTGGTGCAGAAAATTGCTGAAACAAAGATACCTTATTACAGCATCACTCCGACCTTCAGCGTGTGCGAAAGCCACGGTTACCTGCGCGGGCAGCACGAAACCTGTCCCGAGTGCGGCAAAGAAACGGAGGTATACTCGAGAATTGTTGGTTACCTGAGGCCGGTTAAAACCTGGAATGACGGGAAGCAGCAGGAGTTCAGGGAAAGGGTTGCCTTCTCCAAACTTGATTGATAAGCTATTATAAATTACCCAAAATATTTTTGCTGTTTTAATAATTTTGGAAAGAGGTGGTAAGGATGGATTACCTGGTCTTTACATTGCCCAATTGCTCCAAATGTGAAAAATTGAAAGAGCTGCTGAAAAACAAAGGACTGGAGCACAAGGAATTCGATGTCAGCACGAAAGAAGGGAAGGCCAAGATTAGAGATTACATTAAAATCCTGCGCCGCGATAACACCGGGGCCATTATCATTCCGACCCTGATTGTCGAAGAGAAGGGCATGGCCACGGCCGTGCTGAACTCGGCCGAGGAGCTTGATTTGTGGTTGAAATCAAGGGTTTAGAAAAATTTGCCTCCAAGGATTTTCCAGGCCGCATTTCTTCCACGGTTTTCCTGGCCGGCTGCAATTTCCGCTGTCCTTTTTGCCATAACGCTGACCTGGTCCTGAGGCCGGAAACCCTTCAGACGATAGACCTTAATTTTTTCTTGAGCTATCTGGATGCCAGAAAGGGCTGGCTTGACGGCCTGTGTCTCAGCGGCGGGGAGCCGCTGCTGCAGGAGGAAGTGGAAGTGCTGGCTCGGGTTATCAAGGACCGCGGCTACCAGCTCAAGTTAGATACCAACGGCTCTTTCCCCGAACGGCTGGACTATCTGATAAAGCAGGGGCTGGTGGATGCGGTGGCCATGGACATCAAAGGACCTCTGGAACGTTATCCAGAGATTGTGCGAGTTCCGGTTGATGTGAAAAAGATTGACCGGAGCGTGGAAATTATCAGAAACTCCGGTTTAGAATACACTTTCCGGACAACGGTTGTTCCTGGCCTCGTCACGGAAGAAGACCTGCTGAAAATAGCCGAATGGCTGAAAGGGGCCAGGGTATTCCAGCTCCAGCAGTTTGTGCCGAATAATACCCTTGACCCGGCCTTCCTCAGGGTTGAACCTTATCCGGCCACTGCTTTTAAACGCTGGCAGGAAATTTTAAGCCATTATTTTGAAGAGGTTATTATCGAGGGAGCATAGATATCTAATCAGGAGAATGTAAATGAGAGTAGCCGTAAAAAAACTGGTACCTGAAGCCAAAATTCCTGTCTACCACCATGAAGGCGACGCCGGCATGGATTTATTTTCATGCGTGCAGATGGTCATCAACCCCGGTGAAACGGCTGCCGTTCCGACCGGTATTCAAATGGCCATTCCTTTTGGCTATGTCGGGCTGATCTGGGATAAAAGCGGGATTGCCCTGCGCGGTGTGCACCGCCTGGCCGGGGTGGTGGATGCCGGCTACCGGGGAGAAGTTAAAGTGGTCCTGACCAACCTCGGTAAAATGCCTTTTGAAATTACTCCGGGCATGAAAATTGCTCAGATGCTGGTCCAGCCGGTTGAAGCCCCCGAAGTGGTGGAAGTGGATGAACTGGATAAGACCACACGCGGGGAAGGCGGGTTCGGTTCGACCGGGCTTTACTGATTTCTTTTCCTTATTTTAAGCCGGTCTTTCTCTTAATCTTAATTTAAGAATCTTAAATTTAACAGGAGCTTCTTATTTGTCAGCTTACTTAAAAATACGGTAATTTTCCAAAATTACTGGTATTTGCCCATGATGTAATTTTGCAGATGTTCAATGGTGATTTTCTGGGAAGAAATGATGGACTTCACCACATCCCCGATGGAAATCACGCCCACCAGCTTGTCATTCTCAATCACGGGTAAGTGTCGGATTCGTTTCTCGGTCATCAGGGCCATGCACTCTTCGGCCGTACAATCTGGGTTTACGAAGTAAACCTGAGTGGTCATGATGTCCCGGACCGGAGTATCTAAGGAAGTCTTGCCCTTAAGGGCCACTTTTCTGGCATAATCTCTTTCGGAGATTATCCCAACCACCCGGTCATTTTCCACCACCACCAGGGCACCGATGTCCTTGTCGGCCAGGACCATTAACGCTTTGTACACGGTTTCATCCGGCCCGATGGTCCATACCTGATGTCCTTTTTCTTCCAGTATTTGTTTGACGGTCGTCATTTTGCCTCCTGCCAAATTATCATGACCGAAAACAGACCGAATTCAGGGTCATGAAGTATTCCCTTCTTCAGCCTTAGTATATACTAAAGAGCGCGATAAGTGTCAAATTCAGTATTCTTTCAACTAACCTGCCCTTTGTTATTTTTGTTTATCAGTCGAAATAGCCGGTCAGGTCATCGCGGTTTAAATTTTGTTCAAGGGCGGTCCGGGCTACCGCTCTGGCCACCTGGCGATGCAGCCCCTTGTCCAGCGGGTTGGGCACGATTTCTCCGGGCGGAGCGTATTCAGCTATGGCTCGAGCTGCCGCCAGGAGCATTTCCCTGGTAATGCGCGGCACGTTGGCATCTACCGCTCCGCGGAAAATACCGGGAAAGCCCAGCACATTGTTTATAATCTTGCCGTCAGCCGCAAAAGCCGCGCCGGCTTCTCTGGCCACTTCCGGTTCGATTTCCGGGTTGGGGTTGGAGAGAGCCAGTATGACCTGACCCGGTCTGACCATTTCTTTCTTAATCAGGCCAGGAACACCCGTGGTGGCGATGACCACCTGGCAGGAAGCCATAATTTCTTTAAGGTCAGAAACATATCCGCCGGCCGCTTTTAAACGCTCGTTGGCTTCGGGATTGATGTCAGAGCCGTAGACAGGTTTGTTTAAGAAAAACATCAACATCTTGGAAATGGCCAGACCGGCTGCTCCCAGTCCGATGATGCCGATCCGGCAATTTTTGAGGTCCTGACAGGTTTCCCGCGAAATGTTCAGCAGGGCGGCCGTAACCACGCAGGCCGTGCCGTGCTGGTCATCATGCATCACCGGAATGTCAATCAGTTCCTGGATTTTTTCTTCTATGTAAAAGCACCTGGGGGCTGAAATATCTTCCAGCTGGATGGCACTGAAAGTTGGAGCAATGTTGACCACCGTCTGGATAATCTTATCCGGGTCTTTGGTGTTGATTAAGACAGGCATGGCCGAGAGTCCGGTCAGGGTTTCCATCAGGCTGGCTTTGCCTTCCATGACCGGCATGGCCGCCTGCGGTCCCACATCGCCCAGCCCGAGCACGGCGCTGCCGTCAGTGACAATAGCCACCAGATGTCTGATAGCCGTGTACCTTCGGGCGAGGGATGGGTTTTTCTTGATGAGCAGGCTCACTTCCGCCACGCCCGGAGTATAAACTTTCCTTAACACGCTGATGTTGTTTATTTCATAACGGCTGCGGATGGCAATTTTCCCGCCCTGGTGCATTTCCAGAACTTCATCCCGGACTTCCAGGAGCTCGGCCTGCGGGTAAGACTGAACAGCCTTTACCACCCGCTCCAGGTGCTGCTCATCGTCAACGAAAATGGTAATGTCCCTGATCATGTAATTGGTGCCCATGTGGATGATTTTAATTTCGCCCACATAGGCTTTTTCCGCGCCGATGACTGAAAGCAAACCGCCAAAAACTCCTGGCTTTTGCAGCAGGCGGCACCTGAGAGTTCTAACTAACTTGTCTTCCCACCACATAGTTTTTCTCCTTCAAAAACTTGCTCAGGGAATCTCCTGTGGCAATTAATTATATAATTTTTGAATGGTCATGGTAAGGGAGAGTGAGGCATAAAAAACTTTTTTAAAGAAGGCACCCGTCAGGAAGAAAAGATGTGGTCAGGCAGCCTTCGTTTTGGAACAGGCATTTACAGGTCAATGACCATGGCCAGAAAAATAAAAGTAGAAAACAGGAACAACCAGAAAAATGAGAAAAGCCGAGGTGGTCAACCCTCCGAGTGTGGCCAGTGCCAGAGTGGACCAAATCTGTCTCTGACCGCTGTCGAGCTGGATCAGGAGAAGAGGCAGCATGCCGAACACGGTGGTAAAGGTGGTCATGAAGACCGGCCTGATTCTTTCTTCCGCACCTTTAATGATAGCCAGGGTCAGGGGAAGGCCTGATTGCCGCCGGGTGAGGTTGATGTGGTCAACCAGGATGATAGAGTTGTTGACCACTATTCCGGCCAGCAGAATTAAGCCGATATAGGCAGAGGAATCAAAAGGATAACCGGCAATGACAAAGGCCAGGAAAACACCGATGAGCGAGAGCGGCACGGCCAGCATAACGATGAAGGGCTGTATCAAGGATTCATAGAGAGCAGCCAGTATCATATAAATTATGACCAGAGCGGCCAAAAGTCCCAGGGCCAGCTGGGTTTTTTCCTTTTCTGTCAGAAGAAAAGAATATTCGAGCGTGGCGGAAAAGCCCGGCGGCAGGGCCAGGCTGGAGAAAACAGCTTTGCGGTAGTTTTCGGCCGCCTTGTAAGGTCCCTTGAACTCCCACATAACCGTCATCTGAAACTGCTGGTTTTCCCGGTAGATGGCTCCGGGTATTTCTTTTTCTTCTACCGTGACCAGGTCTTTTATTCTCAGGTGTTCACCCGCGGGCGTGCGCAGCAGCGTTTGAAGAAGGTTGGAAACGTCCATTTCCTCAGCTTCCGGGAATTTGATTTCCACCGCCATTTCTTTCCCGGACATCACGGTTCTGATGGGCAGGCCGAAAGTCCCGCGCAGCAGGCTCTGCAACTGGTAGAAAAGGAAATTGGGGTCTAAATCAAATTTTTTTAGAGCCCCGGGGTTAATTTTAAGAACATACTCAGTGGTTTCAGTGCTTCCCCAGTAGTAATTGCTGGTAATGGCTTTTATCTCTCCGACTCTTGGATTTTTCTTCAACCTGACGGTTAAATCTTCGGCTATTTCCTGCAGTTTCTTGAGGTTATAACCATAAAGCCTGATGTAAGAATCAAGATAACGGCCGGCGCTCATCGATGAATAATAACCCTGGGGGTCAAACCCGAAAACGCCGATGCTGACTCCGGCAAAGTTGGTGGCCAGGCGAATCAGCTCATCTTTCAGGATGTACGGATGAGCCGAGCGCTCGATTTCTGGCGGGAAAGTAATGTTCAGGTAGCCTCTTTCTCTGAGGACCTGTGCTTCGACCTGTTTTTCGCAGGGGTAGGACAGAGCTTTTTCCTCAAATTTTCTAACCAGCTCGTCAGTATTTTCAATCCTGGTGCCGGCCGGGGTGGCAATGGACACCGATAACCTGTCTCTGGCATACCAGCGGAAAAATTCTCCGATGACTACATTCTTGCGGAAAAGTTTGTAACTGCCAAACCCGATCAAAAGCACCATCAGCAGTATTTCTACCGGGTGTTTCAGGCTGAACGAAATGATTTTTTCGAAAATCAAAAGCGGCCGGCTTTTACCTTTCTTTTTACGCACAAAGAGCAGTTTTGGGCTCAGGGCCGGTATGAGAGAAAAAGACACCAGAAGGGAAGTCAGAAGGGCAATGGACATGACCAGACCCAGCGGCAGGTAGTAAATTCGCAACCTGCCCTGGAAGAACGGGAAGCAAAAGAAAACCCCAACGGTGGTCAAGGTTGAGGCCAGAACGGGCACAAACATTTCTTTTGCTCCCTGGATGGCCGCTTCGCGCGGTTCGAGCCCGGCTTCTCGCAACCGAAGAGTGTTTTCGAAGACGACGATGGCATTATCCACGAACATGCCAAAACCGAGAGCCATGGCCCCCAGGGTTAACATGTTCATCGGAATTTTAAACAGGTAGATAAAATTGAAAGAGATGATGGCTGAAAAGGCCACCGACGAGAGGATGAGCAGTGAGGGAGCCAGCTTGCGGATTATGACGAATATGATGATAAAGATTAAAACGGTGATGGTTATCGACAGAAGGTAAAGATGTCGAAGATTCCGCATGACTTCCTGACTCTCATCATCAACCACCCGGAAGACTAAATCCGGCGGCAGGGTCTTTTTCACGGCTTCCAGCCTTTTCTTAACTTCGCCGGCCACTTTAAGCGTGTTGCGTCCTTTTTCTTTCAGCACCCGAAGCATCAGGGTTGGCTGTCCGTTGATTCGGTTCAGATGGTAGACCTCGGCATATTCAATGGATACTCTGGCAATATCTTTAATTTTCACCGGCACGCCGCCCAGATTGATGACGGTGAGTTCTTCAATGTCTTTCAGGTTTTTGGGAGAAGTGCTTATCCTCAGCAAATATTCTTCATTGCCTTTTAGGATTCGAGCCGAGGGGTGGATGGTCAGATACTGGTTTAAGGCACTTACCACCAGATAGGGGTGAAGTCCCAGGTCTTTTAATTTTTTCTGGTCAAGAGTCAACCGAATGTTTTCTTCTGAACCGCCGCTCACTTCAACTTTCGATACACCCGTGACTGCTCCCAGGCCGTTTTCCAGTTTGTCCTTGACCAGTTCACGCAGCGTTTGAAGCGGATAATTGCCGGAAATGGTATAGGTCAGAAAGGGCCGCACGCGGAAATCTTCGGGCACATAGGGCTCAACCACCGGTTTAACGCCGTAGGGAAGTTGCGGCTGAACCCGGCCCAAAGCTTCCCGCAGGGCCAGGTTGGCGAACTCCAGGTTTATTTTCGGGTCAAACTCTATGGTTATTCTGGATGTACCAATGTCAGAATTGGAGGTTATTTTGCGAACACCTTTGATGGATAGAGCGGTCTCTTCCAGGATGGAAGTAACCTGGGTCTGCATGATTTCCGGCGAAGCTCCAGGCCAGGAAGCGGTGATGTCGACCTGGGGATAATCTTCCTGGGGAGCGAGTTCGATCGGAATGTGAAAAAGCGAATAAAGGCCAAGAGCCAGAAGAGCCAGGTAAATCATCAAAGTGGCAATCGGACGGTCGATGAAGATTTTCATGGTTCAGTTTTCAGCGGAGAAGTTTTCTTTTGGATTTAACTTCCTGGCTTCGACAAATTCGTAGAGGTCGGGAATAAGTATCAGAGTGAGGAAAAGTGAAGAAAGCAGCCCGCCCAGAACGGCCAGCGCTAACGGGCGGAGCAGTTCTGCCCCGCGGCCCAGGCCCAGGGCCATTGGTAATAATCCGGCTATGGTGCTCAGGGTGGACATCATGATTGGCCTCAAGCGCACCTGGCTGCCCTCAAGGACTGCTTCTCTGAGGTTCTTGCCCTCATGCCGCAGCTGGTTGATGTAATCTATCTCCACGATGGCGTTATCCACCACTACCCCGATGAGCACAATTGTCCCGATGACGGAAATAGCGTTGATGCTCTGCCCGGTAAGGAAGAGCAGAAGGATAGTGCCCACCAGTCCCATGGGCACAGTGAACATGATGAGAAAAGGATGCAGCAGAGATTCAAACTGGGCGGCCATAATCATGTATATCAGCAGGACCGCCATGAGGAAAGCCAGCATAAGGGAGCGAAAGCTGGTCGTCATTTCTTCTTTTTCTCCGCCAAATACTATGCGGTAATCAGCGGGCAGGTCGAATCTCTGGATAAGCTGCTCCACGGCTGGCAGCACCCGGCTCAATTTTTTACCTTTGATAGTGGCGGTTAAGATTATTTCCCTTTCCTGGTTTTCTCGTCTGATTTCATTCGGCCCTTCAACCACCTGATAGCTGACAATTTCACGCACCGGAATTAATGAATTGCCAACGGGCATAAAGGAGTTGAGAACGGTCTCGATGGAATGCCTGGCTTCCTCCTCGAATACTACCCGGACATCATATTTTTTCTCCATTTCCCTGAATTTGGTGGCCACCTCACCCCTGGTGGCCTGAACCAGGAAACTGGCCACCTGTGAGGGAGAAAGTTCAGGATATTTTTCCAGCGCCTGCTGGTTAATCTTAAGCAGCAGCTGAGGTTTTCCCCGCTGCAGGTTGAGGTTGACGTCAGCAATACCCGGGATATTTTTGAGCTGACCGGCAAAATTCAGGCCGATTTCTCTCAACCGGTACAGGTCTTGCCCCTTGATTTTTAAGTTCAATTCTCCCGGGGCCAGAGCCAGAAATTCTCCAAGAGTGCTTTGCGCCCGGTTGACCGAGTATCTTAATCCTGGATAACCGGCGAGATATTTCCTGGTTTCGGCCATCAATGCTTCCAGCTGACGGTTGTTATTTATCTCTACCGTTATCTCTGCAGAGTTGACAGAAATGTCAGGCCTGACGGCCTCCGTGCTGGAGACCAGGCCAACCTGGGAGAATATTCGACGGCAGCCGGGCTGCTGCCTTAACCAGGCTTCAAGCCTGGCGACAATCTCATCAGTCTGTTCAAAAGAAAACTCATCGGGAGTTTTAAGCTCAACCACAAAGGTGGAAGTCCGGAGGGGAGGCATCAGCTCTCGCGGGAGAAAAGCTCCCAGGAGGAAGACTGAAAGAAAGAAGGCTAAACTCAAAATAAAGACTTTCCGCTTATTTTCCAGCGACCAGGACAGAAGCTGAAAATGTTTTTCGACAAACCGGCCGTAATGCCTGTTAAAAGACCGGAAGGCCCAGCCGGCCAGCGGCTTTAACGGTTTCAAAATTGTTTTAAAGAAAATGACCAAAAATTTGTAAACCGACACGCCTGCTGTGACTGCGCAGAAGATGAGCAGATTTATCAGGTTGTAAACAATAAATTTGAACCCGAACCAGGGATAGACCAACCAGCTTTTCTTCTGGATATTTTCCTGAAGCTTCTTAAAAGATTTTAACTTGAGCTGCCTGGTTCTGGTGAAAGTGGCCAGGTGAGAAAATTCCCTTGAATCCAGCATGGGCAGCAGAGTAACAGAAACCAGCAAGGCGGAAAGCAGGGTAAAGGTGACGGTGAGAGCAGCGTCTTTAAAAAGCTGTCCGGCTATGCCTTTAACATAAATCACGGGCAGAAAGACCACGATGGTGGTCAGAATGGAGGCGGTTACGGCATTGATGACTTCATTGGTACCCGTTTCAGCCGCTTCCTTAAGAGACTGGCCGAGCTGTTTGTGGCGGTAAATGCTTTCCGAGACGACCACCGCCGTGTCGTCGAGCATGCCCACTCCCAGGGCGAGGCCGCCCAGAGACATCAGGTTCAAAGTTATCTTTCTCAAAAAGAGCAGGTTAAAAGCACCGATGATGGAAATGGGTATGACTGTGGCGATGACCAGGGGCGCTTTCCATTCCTGAAGAAAAATGAGCAGAGTAAGGAAAGCCAGAATGGCACCTTCGATGACTTCTTCCTTAGCTGTGCTGATGGCCTCTTGGATGTAGCCTGCCTGTTCGGAGATTATCTCCAGGTTGAGTTCCGGATTTTCCTTTTTAATCTCGGCAATCACTTTTCGAGCGGCCTCAGTAACTCTGACCGTATTGGCTCCGTATTCTTTTCTAACCAGCAGCCCGATGCTTTCCTGACCATTAAGCCTGGTGGTGCCTTCCCGCTCTTTTATCGTGTCGACCACTTTGCCGATGTGTTTCACCAGGATTAAACCGCGGTTGCCGGTAAATTTTACCGGTATGTTTTCAATTTCTTTAACCTGCTCGAACTCTCCGGCCACGCGCAGAGAATAAACAAATTTTCCTTTTCTGATGGTTCCTCCCTGGAGACTCCGGTTGAAAGCCGCAATTTTCTGGGCCACCTCGTCAATTTTCAGGCCGAATTCAGCCAGTTTGTTCGGGTCAATCTCCACCCTGATTTCTCTTTCCACGCCGCCGGTTATTTCCACGGCGGCCAGGCCGTCAACCTGTTCCAACCGCGGTTTTATCAGTTCTTCGGCCAGCTCTTTCAGCTCGATGAGCTTGCGCTCTCCGGTGAGGGCCAGAGTCATGATGGGCTGGCTCTGGGGGTCAAGAGCGATGATGACCGGCTTGTCACAGCCTTCGGGCAGAGTGTCGCGCGCGGAATCCAGTCTTTCTCTTACATGCAGGAGGGCGAAATCCATGTCGGTGCCCCAGGAAAATTCTACCGTCAGGAATGAAAAGCCTTCTTTCGAGACGGATTCAACTTTTCTCAGCCCGGGTATCCGGCTGAGGGAGGTTTCGAGAGGAATGGTCACCAGTTTTTCCACTTCTTCCGGGGCCACACCCGGAAACTGGGTGATGACCGAAAGCCTGGGATAGCTTATCGAAGGCAGAAGGTCAACGCTCAGCTGAGAAAGTGAAACCGCACCCATCAGAATGATGGCCAAATAAAACATGACCGTGGTCACCGGCCGGTTGATGGAAAACCTTGCCAGGTTCATGGTTTTCTCCGGGAGGCACTATTCGACGATGCGCACAGGTGAATCGTGGGCCAGAGTCAGGTGACCCTCGACGATGACCGGTTCTCCTTCTTTCACGCCATCGAGAATTTCCACGTACTGCTCATTTTCTTCACCGGTCTGAACATAGCGCCATTTGGCCAAACCATTTTCTACCACAAAGACCAGCGGCCTTCCGCCTCGGACAAGAAGAGCAGACTGAGGCACCAGCAGCCGATGGGGGAAAACGTCAGACACTATCTGCACTTCGGCATGCATCCCGGGTTTAATTTCTCCGGTGGGGTTAGCAAGAGATACAAACACGCTGCAGGTTTTCTCTGCCGGGTTGACCAGCGGGCTGATGGCTACCACCCGACCTTTAAAAACCCGCCCGGGGTAGGCGCTTAAATAAACGTCAGCTTCCCGTCCCTCTTTGACTTTACCGATTTCTGTTTCCAGGACCTTAGCTTCAAGCTGGACCTGACTGATATCCACCAGAGTGAAAAGTTCCCGGCCGGCCTCAATGGTTTCACCCTCGGCCACTTTAATCTGGGTTATAATCCCAGAGAAAGGAGCATTAATTTTTGTCTTTTTCAGCTCCAGACGGGCCATCTTGACGTTAACCTCAGCCTGGGTCAGCCCTTTGGAAGAGGCGATGATTTCCTCCCTTTTCAGCCCGCTGCCGATCATGGCCAGTTCATAATTTCGCCTGGCCTTTTCCAGCTCATCCTGGCTGATGAGACCATCCTTAAAAGCTTTTTCGGCTTTAGCCAGTTCTTCCTGCGCTTTCTTCAGGCTGAGAAGGTCCTGGGTGTTTTCTTTTTCCGTCCTGGCTTCGGCTTCAAACATTTTATCCAGGAGTAATTCGGAAAGAGCTTTCAACCGGGCGGCTTCCTGCTGCTCGAGCTGCAGGCGGTAAGGCTCGTCATCCAGCTCGGCCAGAATATCGCCTTTATTAACCCGCTGACCTTCTTTGACCCAGAGTTTTTTCAGAGTGCCGCGAACCTCAGCTTTAATCGCCACCTTTTTCTCAGTAAAAACCTCAGCCGGTGATTTGATTCTTTTCTCCAGGTCCCTGACCACGGCCTTTTCCACTTTAACCGGTAAAGGAGCAGAGGCGGCGGTCTCCGTCGTGGCCGGCGTGGCTGTTGAGGCGCTCTCGGCCGAGGCTTTTTGACCTGTCCTTTTCTGGTAGAGCCATATGACTGTTGCAATAAATACAAAGATTATCGAAATAATGAAGATTAATTTGATACCTGGTTTCTTGATGCCCATTTTGCTCACCTTTTTTCTTATTTTTATTTAATATGACGAGAAAAGTCAAAAAAAAATTATCATCATATTTAAATTTTCAGAAAAGATGTCAGTTTTATGGAACTAAAAGAAAGACATTCAGGCCTTAAAAAGCTATAATTAGCCTTTCCGGTCGGGTCGGATGGAAAAGCTTTTGTTGCCTGGCCGGGGAGCTTGATTATTTTGCATCTATTTAGTTTAGCTCAAGTTTTATATAATAAATTGGTCAAAGTAAAATAGAAAAATGGCCGGAAAAATAAAAGGCAGGTGAAAAAATGTTAAGCTGTTTTATCAGAAAATTAAAAAGCAAAAAATATTTTCTGCTGATATTCGTTCTATTGTTGCTGGTCACGGCCAGTTTGTCTGTAAGGAAAGAGGCCACGGCCAACTCGGGCGACAAATTGACCGGTCAGGGTATCAGGCTGAGCGGGTTTTCAGTCCCTTTTATTCCCAACGCCGGCCAGTGGAATGGCCAGGCCAAGTTTAGGGCTTCATTACCCAACGGTTCTTTCTGGGTGACAGGCCGAGAGCTGGTTTATGAGCTGAAGGCCGTTTCTCCCTCTGATGACCCGGCCGGGGCGAGTGATGTGTTGACTGAAGACAGACTCGCAGAAGCGACCGCAAAAAACAACTCGGTCAAAAGTTTGGCCTTCAGGGAAGTTTTCCTCGACAGGCACTCTATGCCTGTGCCGTTTGAACCGCGTGGACTGGAAGAGGCAAAAATGAGGCTGTCCCTGTTCAGCGGTCAGGACTCCAGCCTGTGGGAAAGCAACCTTCCGGGCTATCAGGTTGTTACCCTGGGGGAAATTTACCCGGGAATAGAAGTGAGGCTTAAAGCTTCTACCGGAAACGTGGAGAAATTTTTCTTCTTGAAGCCGGGGGCCTCGCCGGAAGACCTGACGATAAAGGTTTCGGGGATTAAAAAGCTGTCAGTAAATAAATCAGGGGAGCTGGTGCTGGAAACTGAAGCAGGCCAGCTGCTGATGAAAAAGCCCACGGGATACCAGGAAATCAAAGGGGAGAACAAGCCGGTTGAAGTGGCTTACCGGCTAAAAGGCGCCGACTGTTACGGTTTTAAAATAAATGGGAAATATGACCCCACTCAGGTGCTGGTGATTGACCCGGCCCTCAGCACGCTTTCTGCCTCCACTTTTCTTGGGGGCAAAGGTAACGACCGGGGTTATGCCGTTGCGGTAGGGGCGGAAGGCAAGGTGTATGTCGCCGGTTATACGCTTTATGCCGGCAATGATTTTCCGGTAACTGATGGAGTTCTGGACAAAACCTACAACGGCCTTTACGATATTTTTATTGCTCGCTTTTCCTCTGACCTCAAGACTCTGGAAGCCGCAACTTACCTTGGCGGCAGGGGCACTGAATATGTTTTTTCTATGGTGGTCGATTCAAACGGTTATCTTTATCTTTCCGGTGTGACCAATTCTTCAGATTTTCCGGTGACAGGTTCAGCCTACCAGACTTCCTACGGGGGCGGGCAGTATGACACCTTCGTTGCCCGTGTTTCCCCGGACTTAAGCACGCTGGCAGCTTCTACCTTGCTGGGGGGTGAAGGGCTTGATTACGGTAGCGGCCTGGCTCTTGGCTCAGATGGATATGTTTATCTGACCGGAACAACCAATTCTGCTGATTTTCCGGTTGTGGCCGGTCTGGCCAATCCCGGGCCTGGCGGCAACTATGACGTTTTTGTTACCAAGATGACCGCCGAACTTGAGGCGGTGGTTTCTTCTGTCATTATTGGCGGAAGTGATTATGACGCCGGTGCCGCGGTGGCCGTCAGGGAAGACGGGAAAGTGTTTGTCGGTGGAAGAACCCGTTCTTCAGATTTTCCGGTCACGGCCGGAGCCTTTGATACCCAGCCCTGGGGTGATTATGACGGATTTGTTTTAAAACTTGACGCCGACCTGACCGCTCTTGAAGGCTCCACCTATCTCGGGGGCAGCGGTTATGATTATCTTTCCGCTCTGGTGGTCGGTAAGAAAAACGATGTGTTTGTAGCCGGTTACACGGCTTCAGATAATTTTCCGGTTAGCGACAAAGCATTTTCTTCTGCCCGAAAAGGGAGTTATGACCTGTTTATTTCGAGGCTGTCTGACGATTTAAAAACTCTGATGGCTTCCACTTATTACGGTGGAACCGGGGATGACCGCTGTCGCACGATGGTGCAGGACGCCTATGGTTATATTTATGTTTCTGGCTGGACCAGGTCATCTGACCTCAGCACGACGCTTGGCGCTTATGACCGAAGCCAGAACGGCGGCTGGGATGGGTTTATAATCAAGTTTCCGGCCGGCCTGACCACACTTTTTGCCGGAACCTATCTGGGTGGAGCCAGCGACGATTTCATATATGGATTGGCCCTTGATCACGACCTGAATGTCTATGTGACGGGCTACACTCTATCTTCAACCTTTCCGACCACCGAGGGTTCCGCCGACACCACGATTGAGAGCATTGATGCTTTTGTGGCCAAATTTGGAGCGGTCAGCAGGCATCAGTTAACGGTCAGCCTGTCCGGGGATGGTTCCGGGCAGGTTAAAAGCTATGAGGGAGGAATTGACTGCCCGGATGACTGCTCTGAAATTTATGATGACGGTCTGAACATCGTCCTGGAGGCCACTCCGGCGGCCGGTTCGGTTTTTGGTGGCTGGAAAGGCGATGTAACCGGGACCACCTCCAAGATTGTGGTCACCATGGATGGTGATAAGAACGTTATTGCCAGGTTTGTCCCGGCCGAGGATTTTTATACCCTGACGGTGACCAAGACGGGCACCGGCACAGGTAAAGTGACCAGCGAAGATGGTGGCATAGATTGCGGCGCCGATTGTACGGAAGTTTATCCGGCCGGCACGGTGGTAAAGCTGACGGCTGAAGCGGACCAAAATTCTGGCTTTGAAAGCTGGGCGGGAGACGTGTCAGGTGAAGATTCTACCATTTCCTTCATCATGGATTCAGACAAGCAGGTAGTGGCGGTTTTTGGTCCAACGCCCCTTCCGGACCTGACCGGTGAACTGCATGACGTGGTGCTCAAGAGGATGTTTGCCCAGGTTAGAATTATAAATGGATATCTGAAGCTCAGGAACATCGGCCAGGCTACGGCCAGCAGCGGCTATGTGGTTACTTTCTACCTGAGCCCTGATGGGACCACACCGGAAACAAAAATTGGCTCCCGCAGTATTAATTTCAGCCTGGCCAAAGGGACCTACCGCGAGTTAATGTTTGTCTGTTATGTGCCCAATACCATTTCGGTCTCCGGGAAATACCTGATGGCCGTGATTGATTCTGGAAATAAGATTCCGGAAAAAAATGAAGGCAACAACAATGTAATTTTTGGCCCTTTGCAATAGCTGGCTAAACAGGCAAGGAGAAAAAGACGATGCGACAAAGAGCAATTTTGATAATGCTTCTGGCAGTGGCCGTGCTGGCTTCAGCTGAGGAATCCAGGACAGCTTTTAGCCTTAAGATAGGGTACAGCGTGCCCTATTCTTCCACTTTTAACAAGGAATATGTTCCGGCAGTAAATGATGAACTGATTAACACGGCTGAATACCTGCAGGGCCTCGGGCTGAGCAGCAGTTATCTCAAGATGCACAAGCTGAGCGGACTGCTTCTGCTCGGGGGAGAGTTTGAGGTAAAGGCCTCTCAGCAATTTTGGCTGGCTTTTGGCTCAGAGTTTTGGACCAGAAGCCTCAATTCAGCTCTGGATGTTTCGGGTAAGATAGCGGATGTTTCTTATACTGTCCAGGAAGAGGGCAAGATAAATTTTTATGTGGTGCCCATTCTGGCTACCATCAGGATAAACCTGCCTTTTGAAGTGGCCAGAATTTACATCGGCGGTGGAGCCGGTTATTACTTCGGTCATTTGGTCCTCAAACAGCACTGGCTCTGGCAGGAAGACTCAGACACCATTGACACGGGTTCAAGGGACCTGACGGCCACCGGCCGGGCCCTTTTGCCGCATGCCAACCTGGGCGGTGAAGTAAAGCTTTCTGAAAAGATTTCAGTTAATTTAGACCTCAAGTATCCTTTTGGTTCTATAAAATCATTCAAGGTGAAAAAAGATACTCTGGATAGCCAGAACGTCGGGCAGAGCCTGATTTTTACCGACCTCAACGGAGCGGAAAAGCCGTTCAAATGGGAGTTGAGCGGACCGGTCATCGCCGCCCAGCTGAAGTTTAAGTTTTAGAGTTGACCTTTCTCAGGCATTCTTCTTGACAGCCATAAGGCAGCACAGACCGGGCAGATTTCTGTTGACCTGATGTTTTGATTCGTGTTATAAAAACTCTAAATTAGAATAAATCAATAGCCCGGTGCCCGGAATAAGGAGGTCGGATGCCAGGTAGTCAGAAGAAGGTTTTTTCAGGCAGGCAGTTTGAAACCATCCTGGCCCTGATTATTGTGGTGGCTATCCTGCTCATAGGCATTCTGGTCCACTATAAATTCTACCTGCTGAATTTCTTTTTCCTGCCGGTAATTTTTTCCGGTTATTATCTTGGTCGCCGGAGAGCCATCCTGATTGCCCTGGCCTGCGTCCTGCTGGAGGTTCTTTACCTGGTTTTTTCCAGCCGGGTTTTTGGTGTGGTTTTTAAATTCGGCCAGGATGAGCTTATCTTCCTGATAAGCTGGGCTCTCTTCCTGGTAATAACTGGTTGGATAGTTGGGCTGCTTAGCGAAAAGCGGGAGAAAGAGCTTTTTAACCTGAAAAGGGCTTATGTCGGAATTTTATCCATCGTGCTCAAGTACCTGGAACTCGGGGAAGAAGGAAAATCTACGGCGGAAAAAGTGGCAGACCTGGCCGGCAAAATAGCCTCCGTGCTGGAGATGAGTAAAGCCGAGGTGGAAAACATCAAATCGGCCGCCCTGCTCAGTGATATCCAGGAGCTGGAAAATTTTTTACCGCTGGTTTCCAGAACGGCGGCTTTTATCGACCAGGAAGGATTTTCCCAGATGAAGCTGCTGGACAGGGAAAAGATCATGCTGAAGACGGCTGCCCTTATTCTTTCTGAAGTTCAGCCGTTACTTCAGAGTTACAATGTTCATTACCGCCAGAAAGCGGCTGAATTGGAAAAGAGCCTGCAGACTATTCCGGTTGAGGCTTCCATCATCGCTCTGGCCGAGCTTTATGTTAAACTCACCCGACAGGGCCGGGTAAAAATCGGGCCGGAAGAAATCACATCTCTTGAAGATATTAAAAAATTAAAGGGCAAATATTTCCCGGAAAAAGTGGTGGAGGCCTTCTTCCTGGTTGTTTATTGAAGGCACGCTAAACCGGTCGGTTTGATTTTCCATGATTTTGAAACAAAGAAATACTACTAAAATAGTAGGAATTGACCTGGCCGGTTCTCCCCGGCGTCCAACCGGCTGCTGCCTGATTGACGGAGACCAGGTTTTCCTTAAGGTTCTCTTTACGGATGATGAAATCATGGAAGACCTTTCTTTGACCGGGCCAGAGCTGGTGGCGGTTGATGCTCCTTTGAGCCTGCCGCCCGGGCGTCGGACGATTGACGAGCAAAATGGCGTCCATTTCCGCCCCTGCGACCTGGAATTGCGAAAAAGAGGGCTGAAATTTTTCCCGGTGACCATCGGTCCGATGCGCATGCTGACGGAAAGAGGAATTAAGATAAAAGAACGGCTTGAGAAAATTGGGGTCAAGGTGATTGAAATTTACCCCGGAGGGGCACAGGATATCTGGGGACTACCCCGGGCCAAGCAAAACCCGGAGCAACTTCAGTCCGGGCTGCTGGCCATGCTCAGGAAATCGGGCCTGCGTTTGGCCGAAACGGTCAGAGCCAGGGAAAGTTTTCTTCCGGATGAACTTGATGCTCTGACGGCGGCTCTGGTCGGATGGCAGTACTGGCAGAGAAAGGCAGAAATTTATGGCTTTGAACCCTGGATTATCGTGATGCCAGCGGGCAAAAAAAATTAAAGACCTGCCTCATTAAAAATTCAGTAATTCAGGCCCTCGTTTTTTTCGGCTAATTAAACCTCGAGTTAGAGCCTTAAAAGGTAAGAAACCTTGAGAGTGGTGGAGTGACCTTTTTCTACTTCCAGGAATTCCCGACGCTGACTTTTCTTGAAGCTTAACTGAACAATGCTGCCGGCTCCCAGGTAGTAGCCAGCCAGCAGGTCAAAATTGTACTGGTCTTCTCTGGTTTCTCCCATAAGCCTGGTGGTAACGAAAAGTTGTTGGGTTATCTGGTAATGCAGGCTGGCTTCGTAGGTCAGGCCGGAAAAGACGGTCTCTCCGGTGCTATCAAGCCTCTGGTTTATGTATTCTGCACCGAACGACAGCTCAACATTGCTTCTCGGCTTCAACGAAAGAGAGCTTTCCAGGGTGAGCTGCTGTCCAGGTTCGACCGCGGTAAAATCTTCGTTGTATATTCCTCTTTTCTGCCAGCCGCCTTCCAGGCTAATTTCTTTTAGCCAGCCTCCTCTTTCCCAGTCAAAATCGAAATGCGTACCGTACCTTTTAAGGTAGTGGCCGCTCCAAACCAGGGTATCCTCTGGAGATAATATCTGGTAACGGGACTTACCGGTAAAGAAACCATAGTGGAAGTCTAAGCGGTTGAAAAAGTTCCAGAACATCATCAGCTCTGCTTCTTCCGCCACCTTATTCCCGTAAGAATCATAGTTGAGAGTGCCGGTAAGGTCCCAGCTGAAACGCTTGACCGTGCCCTGGTTGAAGCGCCAGGCATAGCCGGCCATCGTGCTGAATGATTGGAAATCTTTCTGGCTCAGGTAGCCCGCCCTCAGGCTGACGTTGTCTTCAATCCTCTGAAAACCGGCCGAAAGTTGTAAACCGGCATCGGGCTCCCTGTTAAACTGGAACAGATGAATGCCGTTGCGGCGGTCCGGAGTGGTAGAATCAAAGGAGAAGATATGAGCACCTCTTATGTAGTAGATGTCCTTGAAGTTAAAACTGTAGTCAACAGCCAGGTTCTGCCTGGTGCCATCCTGTTCATCAACTCCGGTATAATAAAAACCCACCTGTGAGTTTTTAAACAGGTCTTTGGTTATCCTGAAGACTCCGAATTTTGAAGTCCCGTAGTATTCTTTGTTGGCCGCGGCCAGGATACCAAAAGAATAACCGCCGGTTTTTCCAGAAATTTTGGCGGCAAAACGCGGGTCTTTTATGCGGCGAGAATAAAACATCATGATGTCCGTTGACCAGTCAAAACCCTGCTCGGTGGCCAGCCGGAAGTACTGACGGCCTTCGCTGAAGAAAGGGCGGTTTTCCCGCAGGTAGACTTCGTAGGGAGAAAGCTGATAGATAAAGGGGTCAGACTCGACCTGGCTGAAATCGGGGCTGGCCGTGACATCCAGGTAGAGGTTCGGTTTTATTCCGTATTTAACATCGAGGCCAAAAGCCAGTTTGTCATTCTTTTCATCTTGCCAGCGGGTGGTGCGGAGTCCGGCATAAGGGAAGAACTCCAGGTTGTGCCCCGGTTTGATGCCGGAAAGTCCGCGAAGCTCGGCCATCTGCAGAAGTTTGGGCAGGTCGCGTTTTACTTCAGTCCAGTAGTCTGTCTCGTTCAGCCGGTGAATATAGCGAACGAAGTTAATGCCCCAGGTTTGCTCTGGCGCGGGGGAAAACCTGAGTGATTTAAAAGGAATGGCCATCTCGGCCACCCAGCCGTCATTTCTGATGCTCGCTCCGGATTTCCAGATGGTCTCGACCGAATTTTTCTGCACACCCTTAGGGTTGAGAGTAAAAGAGATGCTGGTCCGGCGGTCATTGTAAGTATCAAGAATAACTGTAATCGAATCGTTGTTTTCGAATTCATTTCTTGGGGTGAGCTCGGCCCAGATTTTATCCGGCCGGGAATCTTTCATCAGAAAGGCAAAATAAAGGTTCCGGTCGTCATAGGCCGCCCAGACCAGGGTTTCCTCTGAAGCCGGAGCGCCGTTGACCGGGTCGTACTGGACAAAGCCTGAAACAGGCTGAACCTCGGACCAGCAGGGGTCATCAAGTTTTCCATCTATGCGGGGTGGTGTTTTAACTTTTTGGATGGTCAGGGTTTTTGACCGGACCTGGGCCAAAGACAGCCCTGAAATCAAGATGAGCAGAATCACAAGCCAGGTAACCAACATGACAGAGTGCTGGCTAAAATTATTCCTCTCAGTTTTCATTTAAAATTTCCCACCATATAATTATTTTTTTCGGCTATTGCCATCCATGCGAATTTTTCTCTTCAGAAGATTTTAACGAATTATTTTTTTAAAACAAGAAAAAAGTTTTTGTCCGAAGGTGGTCAGTCTGAATAAAGCTCAGGAAAAATCGGTCAGCAGGTATTGTTCCAGCATATAGTTGAGCTCAAAACGCAGGCCGTAGCTCCTGAGGAGCTCTATGATGGTGACCAGGTCAACCTGCCCGGCCCGGTATTTTTCCAGCAGAGACAGAAACTGGCTTTTTTCCTTAGAGGACAGATGGCGCGAGGCATAACCAAACATGTGATTCAGGACATTAATCAGGTTGGATTTCCTGATAGGTTTGCTCATCAGTGATTGAAAAGCGAGCTGGTAATTTCTGATTGTTTCATTGGCCATGCTTTTTTGGTGAGCGGCCAGAATACGGCCGAGGGTTTTTAAATCTTTCTGGCAAATGCTCATAAAAAGGTACTTGGCCCTGGAGTGAAAATTTATAAGAGACCTCAAATCAGTGCGGGCCTGCCTGAATTCAAAATGCAAAAAGACACGGGTGAGAAACTCCCACTTTAATTCCCTGTTTTTCAAACGACCTTCATCAGTTAGCGGCAGGTAGGGGAAACGTTCTCTGACGGCCGCGGCGAACATCCCGTCTTCCTTTCTCAGGATTTGGTCGCCGGTTTTGCCGCCGAAAACTTTGGCGCTCTTTACCCCGCAGCTCGGGGATTTGGCTTTGAGGATAAAACCATCTATTTCGTTTTCATTCAGGCCGGAAACAAAATCAGCCGAAAACGATTTGAGCTTGTCGGTCAGCTGAAGGCCGGTCTCTGGCTGAATAACTTCTACCCGGCGGTTTATTTCTTTTAGCCTGATAGTTTTTCTGGGGATACCCAGGCCGATGGCCACTTCTGGACAAACGCTGATCAGGTCAAATCTCTGTTTGATTTCTTCCACATCCTGGTCGTGGACGCTGCTGCCGTCAAAGCGGTAGGCGAAGCCGTTGAGGCAGGCGCTAATGACCACTCTGGGCTTGCTCGATTTTTCTGCTGCCATAAGTCAATTTTACAATTAAAGCCGGCCTATTTCTATGGCAATTTTAAACAATGGAGAAGCTTGTTTACCAGGAAGTATTCAGCAGGGGCAGAACTCTGAGACCCTTCGGGTTGTCCCTGATAATGTTAACCAGGCCGAGCTGGAAGCCTTTTCTGACTTCCCAGGCGTAATTGACCAGGCCAATCGACAGGCCATAAACCCGGCCTCTCAGATAGTTGAAAGAGGAGAGGGAAACTCCGTGCAGGTGTCCATTTTTGGTTAATTTTATGGTTCCGGCGGAAACAAACAGCCCCCTCAGCTGTGTGCCTCCGGCGGCCAGGCCGGCGATTAAAACACCATCGACTGAAGGAGCACCTGCTCCCAGTCCGGCAACCATCATGCCGGTTGTTTTTTCCCCGGCGCCGGCACCAAGCCCGGCAACCATCAATCCGGTAAAATTTTCGCCAGCCCCGGCGCCCAGGCCGGCCATGACCAGGCCGGTCAGGTTTTCTCCGGCTCCAGCGCCAACACCGGCCAGGGTTACTCCCTTCAGGTTTTTCCCTGCTCTGGCTCCGGCCAGGCCAATGTTCAGGCCGATGAGGTTATCTCCGGCGCCAAGTCCCAAGCCACCAACATTTATCCCGATTAGATTTTTTCCCGCACCGAGGCCGAGTCCGCCCAGGTTAAGGCCGGCCAGGCTTTCCCCGGCGCCCACACCAAGCCCGCCGATGTTCAAGCCAACCATCCTTTTCCCGGCCCCAGTTCCAAGCCCGCCCAAATTAATGCCGTAAAGATTATTTTTGCTGCCTGCACCCACCAGGCCTATGTTTATTCCCACCGCCTGGTTACCGGCGGCCATACCAATTAGCCCAAAGTTCAAACCGCGCAGTTCCCCAGCCCCGGGCAGAGTTCCGAAGGAAATCCCGGTGACCACGCTCTGCCCGTATTCTTCAAATGGTTTCCAGAGAGTGAAATTTAAGCCGTTGATTTTTTCAACCTCTCGGTCGCGATAATTGAACCTCAGTCCGGTGAAACTCTTGGAGTTTCCAATACTCAGGCCCCATTTGCTGGAAGGAATGTTTAGGCTGCCGGCCTGCATTAGAGATGGAATTAAAATTGTGATGATGAAGGTTAAAGCAGTAAAAAGCAACGGCAGGTTATTTTTGAAATCAAACCGTTTTCTCTGGCTCTCTGTCAGGCCATGTTTTTTCTTCATTCCGTTGCACATCTTATTATTTCTCCTTTTTTTCTTTTCTGCCTTTCCTGCTTTTTATTCTCTCCTGATCTGGCAGCCTCAGCCTACCAAACGGGAAATGATATTTGAAATTGGGCAGAAATCAATCACCTTTATAGATTACGCAAAGTAAAGAAAGAAAGTTCTCTGCTCAGGATGTTTTTTTCAACAGTAAAAGGCGTTTAAATTGACGGGATTGGAAGTTGGGTCTAATGAAAAATCCGTTGCCTTATTTTTGAACCATAAAATTTTTTTTAAAGCCTGAACTTCTGCCGCGGTCTTTTCCCTAAAAACCGATTCCAAGCATCACGGAGAAGCCGCTGTTTCGGGCTTTGTCGGTGGGAACAGTGGTGTTTTCGGATAAGATGTTGCTCAACCCATAATGATAACGGGCATCAGCGGTTATCTTGAACAGCAGTGGAATCTTGATGTCCAGCCCCAGGCCGCCCACGGCCGCCAGACTCTGTTTTTTAAAATCACTTTTGATATCTTCTTCTTCGCTCATGCCCATGTAAGTAATCCTGGCTTTGGCCTTTTGCAGAAACCCGTAGGATGGGCCGCCGAAGATGTAGAGCTTTACCGGCCCGGCCGGAATAATGTTCAACCTGACCAGGAGGGGAATTTCGATGTAGTCGAGCATGGCTTTGGCCTCGGCCAGGGAAGACGGGTCAGCCGGGTCGAGCAGCATCTGGGCTTCCATACCGCGGCGTGAATAGAGGATTTCTGGCTGAAAGCCGATCGGGCCCAGGTTAATCGTCATAAAGGCGCCAAAACAATAGCTTTTCAGGTATTTCTGTCCGGGCATATCGATGGCCGGGCTGAAGACAATCTTGGAATTGTTCAGCCCACCCTTGAAGCCGAAGCTGACCAGGGCTCTGGCTGGGGAAGCCAAAAGGGTAAAGGTCATAACCATCAGGAAAATGACAATGGCCTTTTTCATCGTTACCTCCTCAAAGTAATCTATTATATTTTTCGCACTTGTCGCAAGAATTTTTTTCATTGCCCGCAATAACTTTTTATCTGTTATATTAGTCGGCCCAGGCCGGGATTTCAGAAAAAATTCTGATTCTTCAGAGCAAATAAGGGACAGAGCGCACTGCTTCCGGGGTTAAAATCGCCCGTTGACCCGAATTTGGGTTTTAAAGTGATTGCCCCAAAACCCGATAACTCGGCGGGGTCTGATAGCCACCCTCAGATAGATTTAAGAAGTTATTTTCCCCGAAATGATCAGGATGAGCCCTTTATTATTACCGTCGGCAACCTGCTCTGTTAGCCGGGAAACTCCAACCACCGCGCGTTCTCCCGATTTCAGGCTCAGATTGCTGTTTATAAGATAAGAAGCAGGTGTAATGGTAGTCCAGACCACTTTGCCGTCGGGCAATTTTGATTCGAGCTTTTTCTGGCGCAGGCTGACCTGAAGTCCGATTTGGCTCTGTGGCCCATCTTCGGCAACTTCCGGTCTCAGGATGATGTCAAACAGGTTATTCGGCCCGAAGGAGACAGAAGAATCCTTCCGGTCAACGGCCCGGACCAGAGCGGCATCCAGTAATTGGTAGCTCCTGAACCGGAGCAATTTCTGCAGGTCCTGAATAAGCGGGTCGTTTTTTAGCTCAGCGTCAATCGGACCTTCGGCTTCTGAAGCAATTATCAGCTGCATGGTGAAAACCAGGTCCTTGGGTTTGACATCAATTTTCCTGATGACGGCCAGCATCTTTTCCAGGTTTTCGGGGTTGTCTGATAAAGTCAGAACGTTGGTCTTATCATCAGCGCTGAGCCGGGTATCCGGTCCAAAATAGGGAACCAGGAGCTTTCTTAGAGTCTCGGCCTCCGTGTATCGCAGCTTAACGATTAAAAATCTTCGGCACAAATTCTGGTTTTTGTTATACTTGTCATGAAAGTTAAAAACCGATTGAGGCTGAGCCATGAGAATTAAAAGATTAGTGAAGGCGGTGGTTATTCTTGCAAACTTTCTGACTCTGGCTTTCCCGGGCCGGGCCTTTCAAGCTGGAGAACGCTGGGTTCATCCGGCTGCCCGGGCTCTGGAAATCACCAGGAAGGGGCCTTTTGTCCTGATGCCGGACGGAGCGCTGGCCACAGTTGATGATAAAGGATTTTCCCTGAGTTATGACCGCGGAAAGACCTGGTCGGAGCCGGTTTTTGTCTGCCGGGGTATAAACCCGGCCGAGCCGGCTTCCTATTACCTTTTGCGCACCAGGAACAATGTTCTGATTATGGTTTATCTCAATTTCGAAGGCCGCAAGTTCCGCTGGGATAATGAAAGAAACGAGCCGGGCGACTGCCGCCTGGAAGTCTGGGCCATAAGGAGCCTTGACGGCGGGAAAACCTGGGTTGATAACCAGAGAATACTGGATGGCTACAATCCTAACTTTTTCGGGCTGATTCAGACCGCTTCGGGAAGGGTGGTGGTGCCGCTTCAGCACCTGGTGTCTGACCCGGGGCGGCTGGTCGTCTGTTCTTTTTATTCTGATGATGACGGCCTGACCTGGCGCCGCAGCAACTGGATTGACCTTGGCGGACACGGCCATCATGACGGCGCTTTTGAGCCAACCATAGCCGAGCTGCCCGACGGTCGCCTCCTGATGCTGATAAGAACCGGGCTGGACCGTTTCTGGCAGGCCATTTCAGAAGACGGTAAATACTGGAGGACGATTCAGCCCTCAGCCATCGAGGCCAGCAGTTCACCCGGGTATCTTCTGCGCCTAAGAAGCGGGCATTTTGTCCTGGTCTGGAACAGGCTCAATCCGGAAGGCCGGGTCTATGAAAAGACCAGACCGACGCCCTTCCATTCCGAGCTTCCGGCTTCCTGGCACCGGGAAGAGTTGAGCCTGGCTTTTTCCGAAGATGGTTTTAACTGGTCGAAGCCGGTAGTCATCGCCAGACAGCCTGGCGGTCAGCTCAGCTATCCTTATGTTTTTGAACCTGAGCCAGGGGTGCTGTGGGTCATTGCCGGTTTTGCCTTCAAAAAAGGCTGGCAGGACCCCTGGCCGTTAGCGCTGGAATTGAAAGTGAAAGATTTTATTGGCGGCTGACAACACTTTTTTGTGCCCTCAAATTTCTTTTTGGGAAAGATTCTACCGCCGGTTTAGGTTGCATAAGTCTTGAAAAAATATTAAAAAATTATGTTGTGCCTTAAAAAGCATCAAAGGAGGAGAAATTTAATGAAAAAAAGATTTCCGGTTATTCTGATAGTTTTGGGACTGATCTTTTTCGCTCTTTCCGCTGAAGCTCAGGTCAAAAAACCAAAGATTTACATTTCCGTTGACATGGAAGGCATTGCCCACGTGGTCAATGCCCAGACGGCAGCCGGCCAGTTTGACTACGAGCGGGGGCGACGGCTGATGACCGCCGAGGTTAACGCGGCCATCGAAGGCTGCCTGGCCGCCGGAGCGGGTGAAATCGTGGTTTCCGACTCGCACGGCAGCGCCCAGAATATCATTCCGGAAGAGCTGAACGAAAAGGCTTATCTGATCAGGTCTTTCCCCCGGCCGCTCCTGCAGATGGAAGGAATTGACGGCAGCTTTGACGGCGTTATCTTCATCGGCTACCATCCGAAGGAAGGAACACCAGAGGCTAACCTCTCTCATACTATCTGGGGGACCAAATTTGCCGAAATCAGGGTGAACGGCCAGGTGGTGTCGGAAGCCCTGTTTAACGCGGCGGTGGCCGGACATTTTGGAGTGCCGGTGATAATGGTCTGCGGCGACCAGCACGTGGTGAAAGAAGCCCGGGAAAACCTCGGCCCGGTAGAGACGGTCATGACCAAAGAATCCCTGGGCTTTCTTGCGGCTAAATCAGCCCATCCGAAAGTGGTCCAGGCTGAAATCAGGCAGAAAGCAGAAAAGGCCGTCCGCCGTTTAAAAGAAATGAAGCCCTATACTGTTGCCAAACCGGTGGTGCTGGACATTGCTTTTAAGAACATTTTTGATGCCGAGACGACAGCCTACCTGCCCTGGGTAAAAAGGACTGACGGCAAGGCCGTTCGGGTGGAATTCCGGGACATGCTCGAGGCTAACCGCTTTATCACGGCGCTTTTTGCCATCAACAACCGAACCTGAAGGCTTTTGACTTCGGCCATTCTCTGAATTTTGGCTTAAGAGAATTACCAGTTTTCTGAAATCAGCCCCTGAAATAAAAAAATGCGCCACCTGGCCTGAGAGCTAAATTGCCCTGTCTTGATTTTTTGTTGTCTAATTCGCGGATTTGGGATAATTAATAGTAGTGTAAATTTTTTTATGTAATGAATTACAACCATGACCTTATTTCTGCTGGCTGAGCTGGTAACGATTCTTCTGGCTTCCATCCTGGTTATAGTTCTGTTCCACCGGCTGAAGATTCCGGCGGTGGTTGGTTTTTTGATTACCGGGGTGTTGCTCGGGCCGGGCGGGATTGGTCTGGTGCGGGACCTGCGGGTGATTAACGCTGTGGCCGAAATCGGGGTGATGATGCTGCTTTTTATCATCGGCATCGAATTTTCTTTGGAGAGGCTGCAGAGAATCCAGCGCTACTTCTGGCTCGGCGGCGGGCTTCAGGTTTTGCTGACCATACTGGCCGTGGCCCTGGTCTCCCGCTTCCTGGGAGCCAAAATTGAAGAATCAATTGTCTATGGATTCCTGGTGGCCCTGAGTTCAACGGCGGTCGTCCTGAAATTGCTTGCTGATAAGAAGCAGCTGGACGCTCCCCATGGCCAGATTTCCCTGGGCATCCTGATTTTTCAGGATATGGCCTTGGTGCCCATGCTGGCCATCATCCCGCTCCTGGCCAATCTCAAATCGGTTTCCATCCTGGCTCTGGGCAGTCGCTTTTTCCTCAGCCTGGCGGCGGTGGCCGCCGTCTTCTTTCTGGCCAGGAAGGTTATGCCGCCCATCATTTCGCTGATTGTCAGGACGAGGATAAAAGAAATCTTCCTGCTTTCGGCGCTTTTTGCCTGCCTGGGGATGGCCTATCTTACCTCTTCCCTCGGGCTGTCGCTCGCCCTGGGGGCTTTCCTGGCCGGGGTCATCATTTCAGAATCCAGCTACAGCCTGCAGGTGGTGTCTGATATTTTGCCCTTCAAGGATGTTTTTAACAGCCTGTTTTTTGTTTCCATAGGCATGCTGCTGGACACCCGGGTTGCCTGGCATCTGAGGTGGCAGGTGCTGGCGGTGGTGGCCGGTATCATCCTGTTGAAGATAGCAGTGGTTTATCTCACCGTGAGACTGCTGCGGTTCACCAGCCGGGTTTCTCTCCTGGCTGGCCTGGGCCTGGCCCAGGTCGGCGAGTTTTCGTTTGTTCTGGCCGGGGTGTGCCAGGATAATGACCTTCTGGCCGGGCCGCCTTTCCAGGTTTTCGTGGCTTCTTCCGTGCTGACTATTTTGGCCACGCCGCTTCTCATGGAATTCGGACCCAGGCTGGTTGAAAAAATTCGGGAACGGGGGATGCCGGGCGGCCGTCTGGCCCTGGCCACCATCGAAAGTGCGTCTCTTCAAGAACATGTCATCATCGCCGGCTTTGGCCTGAACGGCCGCAACCTGGCCCGGGTGCTTAAGGAAACCGGAATTGCCTACGTCATCCTGGAAATCAACCCGGACACTTTCCGGTCTGCCTGCCAGGCGGGCGAGCCGGTGATTTTCGGCGATGCTTCCAGCCAGGTCATCTTGCAGGAAGCGGCCATTTCCCGCGCCCGGGCTCTCGTGCTGGCCATTTCTGACCCGGCCGCTGCCAGGCGAGCGGTCAGCCAGGCCAGACGTCTCAATCCTGAACTTTTTATCATCGTCCGGACCAGGTTTGCCTCCGAAATCGAAGAGCTTTATTCCCTGGGGGCGAACGATGTAATTCCCGAAGAGTTCGAGACTTCCATAGAAATATTCGTGCGGGTGCTGGAAAAATACCATCTCCCTAGGAACATCATCAACACCCAGGTTCAAATCATCCGCGGCGAACGTTACGGAATTTTGCGGGGAGCCAGGTCTTCTTCCCGCCGGCTGACAGAAAAAATATACGATTACCTCGAAGCCGGGGTGGTGGAAACATTCCTGGTACCCGAAGATTCCTGGATCAATGGAAAGACCCTGGGCGAAATTGATTTAAGAGGGAAAACCGGGGTAACGGTTATTGCCGTTGTCCGGAACGAGAAGACGCACAGCGGGCCCGGCGCTGATTTCCGGCTGGAAGCTCGCGACATCCTGGTACTGGTCGGCGACCACCAGGCCATGGACCGGGCCTTTGAATACTTGGAGGGTTAATTTCTGATTGGTGGAAGTGTAAATATTAGGCTACCGGCCATGAAGTTCATAAAAGATTCGTTCGGGTTGAAGGAAAATGAGTGGGGCTTTTGACCAATTTAAAGTATGAAACGGATGGTGGAGCGAAACAGGAGTTCAAGATTTTAGGGGAGCGCAGTCAATAAAAGGGTTCAGCTCATAATTCATATCAGTAGCGGCTGGTTTAATTGCCTGGAGAATTAAATTTTCTGGCCTGTAATTTCTGTTCTATACCAGAATTGATGGCCGGAGGAAGAAATTTCTGGAACAATTTCCGAGGGCGGGGGCGCTCGCCATGCGGTTGTCTCAGATCGTCGATAATAAATCAGTTGCCAGGCAAATTATCATTTGTTATAAACTTCAATTAAATTTATAATAAATCTAAGAGGAGCAGCCGATTAAAGAAATGGTCAATACTAAGCGAAGGGGGAGCCAGATTATTTTCAGCCAGAAGGGCATTACGCTGTTCCGTCAGCTCGAAGAGGTGGCCGAAAAAGAGCACCAGCTTGAAGAATTCTTAGAGAAAACAGCGGCCATCATCGGTGAAACTTTTCACCACACCAGGGTCACCATATTCCTGTATGATGATGCCACTAAGGAATTATGTTTTATTCGTGGCTGGAAAACTGAACCTGTTGATTTTCCCGTTGGGTACAGACAGAGGGTTGACCTGGGCTTGATGGGCAAGGCCATAAGAGAAAAAAGGGTGGTGGTGGTCAATGACATCAGTCAGGACCAGGATTATCTGGAAGTACCCGGGGTCAAGGTCGGTTCAGAAGCCTGTTTCCCCCTTATGTTAAAGGACGAGATACTGGGTCTTCTGGACATCCATGACAGTCGAAAGAGAGCTTTTTCCGGCAGGGAAGTTGAATTCCTTAAATTTCTGAGCAGGTTTTTAGGGGCGGCGCTGGCCGAGAAAAGAAAGACCACGGAACTCGAGCTTTCGGAACAGAAATTGAAAGGAGTTCTTGATGGTATACGCGACGGTTATTATGAAGTAGACCTTAAAGGTAACTTTGTCTTTGTTAATAAAGCCCTGGCCAGCGCCTGGGGTCGAAAAAAGGAAGAAATGATTGGCCGCAACTACCGGGAATTCCTCGAACCTGAGAGCATCGAGCGGGTCTTCCCGGTGTTCAATGAAGTTTACCGAACCGGTAAGTCAAGGGGCGGGGTGGAGATTCAGGTCCGGGATGTGAACGGCACCCTTCACTATGTTGAATTTTCTGTTTCTCTTAAGAAGAGCGGCAGCGGCCAGCCGACGGGCTTTTTTGGTATCATCCATGACATTACTGAAAGAGTCAAGAACTTGGATGAGCTGAAACGGGCTTACTCGCTAATCAGTAACCTGATGGAAGCTCTACCCGACGCCGTGTATTTTAAAGATCTTTCTGGAAAATATCAGATTGTCAATCAGGCGCTGGCCAGCTTAGTCGGACGAAGAAAGGAAGAGATAATCGGCAAGGGGGATAAAGATATTTTCCCGCCTGATTTGGCCGGTCAGTGCCTGGAATCTGATGAGAAAATCATCGAGACCAGAAAGCCGGCCGTTTTTTATGAGTCGATGGTTTTGGGAAATGGTCAGGTCTGCTATTTTGAATCTCACAAAGCTCCGGTTTTTGATGGTCAAGGCCGGTTAATGGGTATCGTAGGGCTCAGCCGCGATGTCACAGCCAAAAGGTTAGCCGAAGAAAAACTCAAGCAGAGCGAAAGGGATTTTCGCGGCCTGTTTGAAAACTCAACCCTCGGACTTTACCGCACGACGCCGGACGGACAAATTCTTCTGGCCAATCCCACACTGATAAAAATGCTTGGTTATGAGAGCTTTGAAGAACTCAGTTCGAGAAATCTGGAGAAAGACGGGTTTGAGCCGAGTTACCCCAGAAGCCTGTTTATTGAAATTTTGGAAAGGCAGGGAGAGGTCAGAGGGCTGGAAGCGGCCTGGAAAAGAAAAGATGGAAGTATTGTTTATGTAAGGGAGAGCGCTCGGGCAGTCAGAGATGAGAGCGGTCGGGTGCTCTATTATGAAGGTACGGTGGAAGATATCACGGAGAAGAAGCTGGCAGAAATGGCCCTGGCCGAACAGAAAGAATTGTTTCAAACAGTTTTAGATAGTGCTGAGGATATAGTTTTTGTCCTGGACAAGAATTATGAGCTGCTCCTTTTTAACCGGGCTGCGGCCAGGATTTTCGGCCTGACTCCGGAAGAAATAAAAAACAAAAGCTTCCGTGATTTATACCCAAAAGAAAGCTGGGTTGAAGCGGTCAACCGGTTTGACCGCGTCCTGGCGGGTGAGGTGGTCAGGGAAGATGTCAAAATGCAATTTGGTGAAAAAACGATAATTTTAAACGTGACTGAAGTACCCCTGACAAACGAAAAAGGAGAAATATACGGCATTTGTGGCATCGCTCGGGATATGACCACCAGGGTGGAGCTGGAAAAAGCCCTGGAACTTTCTCTTAAAGAGAAGGAAGTCTTGCTGCGAGAAATTCATCACCGGGTCAAGAACAACATGCAGGTTATTTCCTCTCTGTTAAACCTGCAGGCATATTTTCTGAACAGGCCTGAGTTTACGGCCGTCATCAAAGACTGCCAGAACCGCATCCGCAGCATGGCTCTCATCCACGAACATCTCTATAAATTCGGACAGTTAAGCCGGATTAATTTTGCTGAATACCTGAACCGCCTGTTAATCCACCTGTATAACGTTCATCGGGTTGACCAGAGACAGGTGGAAATCGAGCTGGATTGCCAGCCGGTGGAAATTGAAATCGGCCTGGCCATTCCTTTAGGCCTGATGGCCAACGAATTAATTTCCAATTGTTTCAAACACGCCTTTCCCGGCGGCCGAAAGGGAAAAGTTAAGGTGTCACTGGAAAAGGCAGGTGACAGCCTCAGGCTCGAAATAAGCGATACCGGTATCGGTCTCCCGCAGGAGATGAGCCTTGAGCAAAACACCACTTTTGGCTTCCAGCTGATAAGCCTTTTAAAAGATCAGATTGGGGCCGAAGTGAAAATAGATAAATCCGGCGGAACCAGGTTTAGCATCTTGGTACCTCTCAACCGGCATTAATTCCTTCCCGCTGGGCCGTTCACCGGCAAAAAAGATTTAAGTTATGTCCTGCCCGTTTACCCTCAGCTTTCGGTTCGGAGTGGTGTTAAAAAGCAAGGCCCACGGTAATCGACCAGACGCCGTTCTTGATATCAGGGGGCGTCTCGCCCTGGGCGGCCGAGATTACTTTTTTGAGCCCCAGGCTGTAACGGAAGTCGAACTGAAGGTGTCGGCCAAGGTCAAGGCCGGCTCCAAAAATGGCTCCGTAATCATTGTTCTGAAAAAGGTTTTCCTGAAGCTCCACGGTCTGGCCATTGAGCACGTATTTTTCCTTGAGTTTAAAGCCGACTGATGGGCCGGCGAAAATAACTGGCTGTAAAACGGGAAGAGGCAGCCTCAGCTTAAGCAGCAGGGGAATCTCCAGGTAATCAGCGTAAAGCTTTCCTGAATATTCAGGAATCGGTTCAGACAGAGCAGCCCCTTTCATCGAATAAAGGACCTCTGGTTGAATGGTAATGATTTTCCCGAAATTTATAGATAAGAATATTCCGGCCACCAGACCAGCTTTGTTCTTGATTGTGTCTGAAAATTCCTGGATATCCGCGCCGGTGAATTTAGCCAGGTTGGCCCCGGCCCGTAAGCCAAATTGAATGTCAGCCATAACCGGCGTGGCCACCAGAAGAGTTAACAGTAGCAAAGCCAGCCACCTGACCCTAATTTTTAATTTCATTTTTTTCCCCTCCTTTTAGCCATCAAGGCCAGAATATATCCTGAAGGTACAGGGTAGATCTGTCAATCTTTTATCTGTTTTTATTTTATTCCTGAATAAAATAAAATGAAAAAATATATCACCGTTTTGTTTAGGGGCTGGCCTAAGGCAGGGATATGAGCTTTTAGAACCGGCTTGAACTCTTGTGGCCGATATCCTGTTGAGCAGCCCGAAACCGAAAATTTAGCAGAAAATCTAACAGACAAACGTAGCCTGTAACTGTGGGCAATTTATTCAATAATATGTTTTCTCTGTTTTCACAAGCTGGGCCTTTTTGTCCAAATTATATGAGTTATCAGAACAATATAAGATATTCAGTAAAAACTTTAGATATAAGGAAGCAGATAAGCTGGGAAAATAAATAACCTGGTATGTTTTTCGGTCAGGACAGGGACCCTGTTGGTTAATGTCTATTTCTGGGGTAAAATAAAAGTTAATTAACTGGAGGTAACATGAGCACGCGTCAAATTAAAGTGACTTTTGCCGGTAACTTAAAGGTAATGGCTGAATATCAGGGATTCCAGATTTTAACAGACCAGCCTGTTTACGCCGGTGGGGATGGTTCAGCCCCGGCGCCGTTTGACCTTTTCCTGGCCTCTCTGGCCACCTGTGCTGGCTATTATGTGCTGGCCTTCTGCCGGCAGCGAGGCCTGTCCACAGAAGGTATCTTTTTGACCATGGAAATGGAAAAAGGGCCGGCTTCCAGGCTTATAGAGAAAATAAAGATTAATATTCATCTGCCGGCTGATTTTCCGGATAAATATAAAGAAGCGGTCATCAGGGCAGCAGACCAGTGTGCGGTAAAAAATCACATTCTGAACGCGCCAAAGTTCGAAATCACAACCACGAAAGAATAAATTACCAAATCAAAATAATGAAATTATCGAACTGGGCGTATCTTCCGCCGTCATCCAGGCTGGTAATAATTTCTTTATCAGTTTTTTCTCTTCTGCAGGTGGCAGATTTTTTTCTCAAACATGGAAAAGGTATTTACTATCTCCCTCTAAATTTTCTGCTCATTCTGATTTTTTTCTGGCAGCCCGGACTGGCCGGGAGGTGGCGTGAGCACTCGATTGCTTATTTTATCCTTCGGGCTTTACCGCTGGCCGGCTATGCCTATTGCTACAAACTGGCCGGAAGTCTGGTCCATTTAATTCATGATGGCTGGTTCGACGAAAAAATAGCCGCGGCTGACCGCTGGCTGTTTGGCTTCCAGCCCAACCTGGCTGTTGTCCGATATTTTAACCCCTGGCTGTCGGAAATAATGCTCTTGGCCTACGTCATCTACCTGCCACTGGTGGTCATTCTTGGTTACCTGATTTACTGGCAGGGCTCTCACGAACTGCTGGAAAAATATTTGCTCGCCCTGGGCCTGGCTTATCTGGTTTGTTTTATCATTTTTATTTTATTGCCCGCGGCCAGTCCCCGCTTTTACTTTCCGGGTAATCAGCCGAACTCTGGTTTTCTTTTCCGGCGGCTGATGAGCCTGGCCGAACGCTCAGTGCAATATGCCGGGGGTTCCTTTCCTTCGGCTCACTGCGCGGCAGGAACGGTGATGATTTTTTACGCCGGAAAGCTCGGGCGAAAATATTTTGCCATTTACCTGCCGCTTGTTCTGCTTTTTTTTATCAGCACGGTCTACGGTCAGTATCACTACGTGGTTGACATAATGTCCGGTGTGGTTGTTGGCCTGGGAGCAGTAGCGGTTACGGACAGGTTTAAAATCAAATCAGCTTAAAGGGCTAAAACCTGAATGACGAAGCCACCATCCGCCGGTGGTTGGATAATCAGCCAATAAAAAGCTACGGGTTCAGATTTTTTTCTCAATCAGCCAGCGGCAGGTGAGTTCCAATCCTTTTCTTAAAGAAATGGGTTGATAACCGAGGTGCTGGCTGGCCTTTTTGTGGGAAAAAGCCCAGTTTTGGAGGAAAGTCTCGACCCAGCCTTCGGTGATTAAAGGATAGAGGCCGAAATGGCGGGCTTTCCAGAATTCAAATCTTGCCAGTTTCCTGGCGAAACCAGCCGGGATACATATACGCAAGGCTTTGACTCCTGATACTTCTTCCAGCAGGTCGTAAAAACCTTTCAGGCTGATATTTTCTCCACCGAGAATGTAATCTTCTCCGCTCTGACCTTTTTCCATCATCAGCCTCAGGCCGGAAGCGACATCATCAACATAGACATAATTGCCTGTTTCCTCACCTTTGTTCAGAATGATGGCTGCTCGAAACTTCAGATAAGTGCGAATTAGCCGGGTGACCGAGTTAGCTTCGCTTAATTTTCCCGGACCGTACACCCTGGTCGGCCGGGCCACCAGGATTTCCAGCCCGCGTCTTAAAAAATCCGGGATTATTTCCTCCGAAAGTGCCTTGCTCTTTTCATAAAGAGTGTAATAAGGAATGTTCCCGCGTGAGCTCGTTTCTTCGACCGGCGGGCCGGCGCTCGGCCCCTTGACCACAGACGAACTGACGTACACCACTCTTCTTACTCCGGAGTTCAAGCAAGCATTTAGCACATTCTTTAAGCCTTCGACGTTTACTTTTTTGAAAGCCTCTGGGTCAGGGGACCAATTTCGAGCTTCAGCCGCCAGGTGGTAAAGCTCCGAGCAGCCGGATAAAGCCCGGGCCATTGAGTTTGTATCGCTCAGCTCCGCTATTGAGGTCTCCAATGGAAGAGATGATAAAGGTCCCGGCTGACTGCTTTTTCTGATAATCAGCCTTACTTTTTGTCCGCTTTCTACCAGCTGTCGGACGAGTGCCTGGCCAATAAATCCCGTTCCTCCTGTTACGGCCACCGTCATGGTTGACTTTCATCAGGAAAATTTATCGTCTGCATTATAAAAATTTGTCTTTTCAGGTTCAAATAAATTGTGGACTGAAGGCCGGCACCTGGCTGATAATTATAGAAAACAAACTATCAAGGAGGTTTAAGATGTGCGTGCAGAAAAAACTGTTTTTTGGCGCCATTTTCCTTCTTTTGGGATTTTGTCTCGCTCTGGCGCAGGAAAGCTTTTCTGGCAATTCCTTGCTGGATGATTTGGCCAGGTTAAAAAATTACCAGAGAAAACGAATCTCAAGCTATGACCGGAGCGGAAAAAATTCTGATGCCATCAAAATTCCGGCCGGGGAAACAGCGGAGCTGGCCAGAATTGAAGGAGCCGGGATTATTAAGCATATCTGGATAACCGTAGCTTGCTCTGACCCTATGATTCGAAGAAACGCCGTGCTCAGGATGTACTGGGATGGAGAAAAAGAGCCGAGCGTGGAATGTCCGCTGGGGGATTTCTTCGGCCAGGGCTGGGGAGAAAAATACAATTTTGTCAGCTTACCGCTGGCGGCCGCTCCTTTGGGGGGCAATGCTCTCAACTGCTATTTCCCCATGCCCTTCAGCCATGGAGCTCTGATTACCTTGGAGAATCAGTCTGACAAACAGATAGATGCCTTTTATTACTACATCGACTACGAGCAGCATAAATCCATCCCGGCTGACCTGGGGCGTTTCCATGCCTTCTGGAACAGGGAGCTGACTGAACCTGGACCGGAGGGGGAAAACGAGTGGGGAGTGCTCGGCCCTCAATCGGCCAACCAGGATGGTGCCAGGAATTATGTCATCGCCGACATCGAAGGTCAAGGCCAGTTTGTCGGCCTCAACTATTATGTGGACAACCCGTCTCCCATATGGTATGGCGAGGGCGATGATATGTTTTTCATCGATGGTGAAAAGTGGCCGCCTTCCCTTCATGGAACCGGAACAGAAGATTTTTTCAACAGTTCCTGGTCGCCAAAAGAAATCTACCAGCATCCTTACTTTGGCTATGCCAGGGTGAACAACGAGACCGGCTGGCTTGGCCGAACTCACTGTTATCACTTCTTCCTTGAATCACCCATAACTTTTAAAAAGTCGCTGAAAGCCACCATCGAACACGGACATAACAACTGCCTGGCTCTTGACCTGGTGACGGTGGCTTACTGGTATCAGAAAGAACCGCACAAGCCGTTCCCCAGGCTCCGGCCAAAAGAAGAAAGGCAAAATATGCCTCCCATCGGGGTAGTAGAAATTCATCGCTGGCGGGAAGCCTGGAGGCAGTCTCAGGGTGGCGGTAAACTCTGGGGAAATGAAAAGAGCCAAGAAAAGAAATGAGCAGAGTATTATTTTTTCAGAGTGCCATGTATTTAGTATCAGCCTGAGGCCGTCTCGGTGCGTCAGGCAGCCAGGCTTAGCCTCAAGGCGATAGAAAATTAAATAGAATAATAAAAAGAGTAACGATAATAAAAAACAACTAAGATTCCTTGTTTACCAAGAAACGGGCAGCTTTCTGGCGGTTGCCCATCACCTGGAGTGCCTGGGGCAGAATCTGGAAGCGAACTGAATTCTGGGCTCCCAGATATTCACCGTTGTATTGCACGTCGAGTTCATCTCCTTCGATGACCAGCTCTCGGGCTTTGAAATGACGAAGTCTTTTCTGCAACAAACCGAAGTAGATTAACGGGAAAAGCAAGATGTATATTAAAGGGGGCATTTCAAAAAGAATGATATCCAGGAAGCCATCATTCAGCCTGGCTTCCGGTGCGACCAGCCAGCGGTAGCCGAAATAATTTGTATTTCCCACGACACAGTCAAGAAACCTGGATTTCACCTCAAGATAATCAAAGGGCTGCCCCCGCTCGTCGAGACCGTGGTAAAGCTTGAGGGTTTTTTCTTTCCGCCTGTAAAAGATGAGTTTTCTGGCAGCTAACAGATGTCCGATAAGGCCTGGAATGGAATGCCGAAGTTTTTCCCCGGTCACCGCCGCCGTCGAACCGACGCTGGCAAACCCGGCGATCCGGTCCTCAACCATGATTAAATCTATCGTGAGCAGGTCACCATTCAGCAGGTAATTTATGGCTTTAAAAGGGTTTCTGGGCAATCCCAGGGAAATCCGGAAAGCATTGCCGCTGCCGAAGGGAATAACGCCAAAAATCAGGCGCTGGTTCTGGCCCGCTTCAAAGATACCCTGCAGCACGTCGGCAATCGTTCCGTCACCACCAACGGCCACCATCATATCGGCTTCCGGCGCCAGTTCCCGCGCCAGTTTCACGGTCTCTTCCTTGGACGAAGGAGTATCCAGGCATCTGCCTGGCAGGCAAGAGATTAATTCCTGGCGCAGTTTTCTCCTTCTTTTCCACCTCTTGTTGGCCGCCAGGGGATTGATGAGGCAGATAATATTTTTTTCCTCTTTTTTGCTTAGATTGGTTTTCATGGCTTTTATTGAATTTTGAATTGTTTTTATACCATTTTATGACCGTGCTGTCAAAAGAACGAAATCGGGCAAAGAAAGTTAACAGCCGCAAAGACCCGTTAAATTTTAAGATACAAAATGATAAAATCAAGACATCATGATTAAGCTGCCGGAAAAGATAATTTTTTCTAAAGGCAAGAGATTTTTGCTCAGGGTGGAAGACAGTGCCCGGGCTGCCGACTACCAGAAGTATGAAAAACTGAGGCAGGAAATCTGGCAGTTTGCGGAAGACCATCTGGCCGGGTCCCGCAACCTGCTCTGCGAGAATTTCCTACACGAAGGAAGCAGCCTGTTTATCGGTGCCTTTGAAGAAAATGAGGCTGGAGAATTCATCCTCGACGAAGCTCACCTGGTCGGTTTTAGCTACGGATTTGTCGGCATCAGGGATAAGAGCCTGGGATTTGACCGTTCAGAGAACCTGTGGTTTTATTCTCAGTTTCTTGGCGTAAAGCCGGACCGTCTGCACTACGGGCTTGGAGTGCATATTAAAGAATTTCAGAAGGAAATCCTTCTTCGTTATTTTCATCTCAGGTTAGTGGTTTGCACCTATGACCCGCTCACGGCGGTTAATGCTTACCGAAACATCCGGCGGCTGGGCATGGAAGTGTTGGAATACCGGGTAGCTCCTTACGGGGAATACGGAGGCAGGCTTAACCGACGGGATGTGCCTTCAGACCGATTTTTTGCGGCCTGGCACCTGGAAAGTCCTTCCCCGCCAAAACCGGAAACTCTGCCTTATGACTTGCCTTCGCTGCCCCGGGCGGTCAGAGTTGGCTACCGGCAGATAGCCGGGAAAAGCCAGCGGCTGAATTTAGAGGTGGTGGAAGCCATCAACCTTGAGCTTGAGGATGAAATCATACTGGTTCAAATTCCGGCTGACTTTTACTTAATGCTCAATGAGACTGATGTGCTCGAAGAGCGGGTAAGAAAGATACCGGTGGACTGGCGCCTTAACACGCGTCAGGTGTTTTTAAATTATTTCGGACGCGGCTATGAAGTGGCTGATTTTATCAGGCTAACTGATGAACAGAATAGATGTTTCTACCTTCTCAGGAAAAATAAATAGGCCGGCGTTTTCGGCCATCACCGTTGTTTTTGTGCTTGAAATGCAATCTAATTTGACAGAAAATCTGTCGTAATATTTTTTGTAAAGGATGAAAGATAATGATTAGGTTGAAAGTTGGAATCAATTTTATGGTCATCATCTGCCTGCTAATTGCCGGGTCAGTTTCCTGTTCTCAAGAAAAGGTTACGCTCGAAGAAAAAGACCTTCTGACCCGGGCCAAAGAAATCCACCGAAAAATAGTTACGGTAGACACGCACTGCGACACCGCCATGATGCTTCTTCGCCCGAACTGGAACCCAGCGGAAGAGCATGATCCCAAAGCGCCAGGCAGCGGAAAAATTGATCTGCCGAGGATGAAAAAGGGAGGTCTGGATGCCGAATTTTTTGCTGCCTTCGTAGCTCAGGGGCCAAGGACTGAAGAAGGTTACAGACAGGCCCGCCAGAGAGCTGAAGATTTGATTAAAGCGGTAAAAGACATGGTGGCGAAAAATCAAAACCTGATCGGTCTGGCTTATTCGCCGCAAGAGGCTTACCGGTTGAAAAAACAGGGCCGGTTGGTAGCTTTCCTGGGAATAGAAAACGGTTATGCCATCGGGCGCGACCTCGGTCTGATAAGATATTTTTATGACCAGGGTGTTCGCTACATAACGCTCTGCCATACTTCCGATAATGACATCTGCGATTCTTCCACCGACCGACAGGACCCGGAAGACCACGGGCTCAGTGAATTTGGCCGGCAGGTGGTGGCCGAGTGCAACCGGGTGGGCATGATTATCGACATTTCTCATGCTTCAGATAAAAGTTTCTACGACGTTCTTTCCTTGAGCAGGGCACCTGTTATCGCTTCGCATTCCTGCGCCAGAGCCGTCTGTGATAATCCACGCAATTTAACCGATGACATGATAAAAGCTTTGGCCCGGAAAGGAGGAGTGGTCCAGGTCTGTTTTCTCTCAGCCTACGTCAAAACGCCGAAGCCCAACCCGGAGCGAGACAGAGCTCTGGCCGAGTTGAGAGCCAAATACGGCAACTGGAGAAACATCCAGGATGAGAACATCCGGCAGAAGATTATGGCCGAGATGGAAGAAATAAATCGGAAATATCCGGCCGACCTGGCCACCGTCCAGGACCTGGTTAACCATATTGACCATGTGGTCAAACTGGTTGGAGTTGACTATGTGGGCATTGGCACTGATTTTGACGGTGGCGGAGGAGTCCTTGGATGTAATGATGCGAGCGAAATGATCAATGTGACGGTCGAACTGCTGAAGCGAGGATATACGGAAAAAGAAATAGAAAAAATTTGGGGTAAAAATTTCTTCCGGGTTTTTAATCAGGTGACCGAAGTGGCCAGAAAATTAAAGTCTTCGTGAAATAGGCAAAAAATTTGCCGGTCGTCCTGCCCGGTTTGGCCCCGGGGTGGTGAATTTCGAAGCCCTCAGGCAAAACCTGGATGATTTTATCTTTTAGTTAAGCTATTATTTATAGATGATGAGCCATATGGCAACAGGTCTTTCCGGCAAGGCCTTGAAGTTCTGTTTGCTTCTGCTGGTGGTGCTTGGCCCGAGTCTTCAGCCTGCCGCTGGCCTTGAAGCGGTTACACCAAAGAGTGGCGGAGAAATTCGTATTAAGGCTTTCGGGAAAACCCTGAATAAAGACCTTGACCCGGCCGGGCACGGTTATCCAACAGTCATCGAACATATTTATGAAGGGCTGGTCCGGCTGGATTCCAACTTAGAAATTTTCCCGGCTCTGGCCGATTACTGGACGGTGTCTGACAGCGGCAGAAAGGTCATGTTCTTTCTCAGAAAAGGAGCTCGTTTTCACAACGGACAGGAAGTTACGGCCGAAGACGTCAAATTTTCCTTGCAGCGGTTATTCCAGCTGAAAAACAACCCGCTTTTTTACCTGCTGGCGACCAGGATAGAGGGTGGGGAAGAATTCTGGCAGGGCAGGGCAGAAGAAGTCTCCGGCATCAGGGTCATCGACCCGAAAACGGTAGAGATAGACTGGAAATATCCAGCCATCACCAATTTTTACTTTTTGGCCGCCAGTTTTGCCAAAATACTGCCCAAAAATTTAGTTCTTAAAGAGAAAAAATCATTTTTTGAGAAGCCGGTTGGTACTGGCCCCTTCAAGTTTGATTACTGGCTTAGAAATTCAAGGCTGGACGTCATCGGCATAAGGCTGGCCCGAAATGATAATTACCATGGCCGAAAACCGTACCTGCAGGCCGTGGAGATAAGCCCTTACTTCTTGCTGGATGATTTTTTCCGTGGTGAGGTTCAGGTTGTTCCGTATGCTTCTTACCGGATTTCTAACACCAAGTACCAGATTCTGGAAAATAACACCCTGCACCCAGTTTACCTGTTTTTCAGCAACCATCTTCCGCCGTTTGACCGACCGGAAGTCAGGCAGGCCCTGAAAATTTTTCTGGATAAAAAGGCTCTGGCCGGTCTGGCTTCATCCACGGCCTATTTTGCCCAGCCTATGGAAAGCTTCATCCCGCCATTTTTGCCCGGCTTTTTTCCCAAGGAAGAAGAGATGATAACGCTCGGCCGGGCTCTGGAAATATTGCGAGCAGCCGGGCTGGGAGACAGTTCGCACCCTGTTCGAGTTAAACTGTATTTTGAAGTGCCGCAGAGGGAGGTCATGAACAGCATCTATTTCCAGTTAAAGGATGTTTTCTTCCCGGCCGGAATAAAATTAGAATTGGCGGGCAGCAGCTCTCTGGATTCTCTAAGAGAAGAAAAAACCCCTTATCTGGTTTACTTTGACTGGTTTATGGGGGTACCAGACCCGGAGTTTTTGATTTACCCGCTTTTTCACTCGGCTTCTTTTATCAACCAGAACTATTTCCACTACAGAAACCAGTCCTTGGACGATTTGCTCGAAGCCCAGCGTCTGATGGCCAGCTTTGAACGGAGAACAGCCCTGTTCCAGCAGATGGAAGTCCTGTTAAAGTCCGATATGCCGGCCATACCGCTTTTCTATTATAAAGAAAGACTGGCCTATCAGCCTAACTTGAGAAACCTTAAGCCGCAAACTACTGGCCTGTTTTTTGTAAACCTGCGGAACATCTGGATTGACCGATGATAAATTTGAAAAAAGTCAGGTTTTCTATCACGGCTCAGCTGGTTTTCTGGACCTCGGTCATCCTGATTTTGCTGATCTTCGGCCTTTTATTTGTCATCCAGAACCGTGAGGTAAAATCAATTATTGCTGAAAAAAAGAGCCGCGGCCTGGTTATGGTCAGGTATATCGCCGAAATGAATGCCAGGCGGCTGGTGCTCTGGGAATTATCGGATATAGATGAAAACATTTCCGGGTTAATCAGGGATGACCTGAGCTACGTCATTTTTTATGACCGTGACGGCCGGCCCGTGGTGGTAAGTGAAAGCATTGCTAACAATTCCGAAGTCATCAACCGCACCAGCTGTGCCGGTGAAGTCGGGCTGGATGAGGTTTTTTACCATAATTACCGGCTGCGGGAAAATGGCCGGGAACAGGAAGTTATGGAAGTTGAAATCCCCATCTACCTCCGCGGCTCTGATATAAAATGGGGTTCGGTCAAAATCGGCCTGCTGCTTGAAGATATGAAAAGTCGGATCCAGAAAACCAGGGCGGTTATGGTTGGTTTTGGCCTGGTCGCCCTCGTGCTGACCGTGCTGAGCAGCCTTTTGCTGGCCAGGCGCATCACCCGCCCGATCCGGAACCTGGTTGAGGGAACCAGGAGAATATCGCAAGGGGATTTTTCCTACCGAATTCCGGTCATTTCGGAAGATGAAGTGGGGGATTTAACCAGGAGTTTTAACGAAATGGCCGAGCAGTTGCTTCAGGAAAGGAAGAAGACCGAAGAGGCTAACCGCCGACTGGTGCAGGTAGAAAAATTAGCCTCCATAGGCAGGCTGTCGGCCACCATCGCTCATGAGATCCGCAATCCCCTGACCTCCGTCAAGCTGAATATTCAAAAGCTGGCAGAAAGCGAAAAGATGGATGAGATGGAAAAGGAACACCTGGTGATAGCTCAGGAGGGGATCGAGCAGATTGAAAAATTCATCAAAGAACTGCTGAGCTTTACTCGAGCGAGCAAACTGCAGCCGGATTATTTTTCCATGGAGGAAATCGTGGAAGCCTCTCTCAAGGTGCTCCAGCCTTCGCTCGAGGAAAAGAAGGTGAAAGTGGTCCTGAACACAGAAAAGGGCTTACCGCCGGCCTATGTAGATGGTGATAAAATCCGTCAGGTCCTGGTCAACATCCTGCGCAATGCCTATGAGGCGGTGGAGGAAGGCGGGCAGGTAGAAATTTCCCTTAAGTTAAATCAGAAGAGCGAACGTCCCTGTTTTGAAATCATGGTCAGCGATAACGGATGCGGCATTCCGGAGAAGGACTGGGAAAATATTTTTGAGCCATTCTTTACCACGAAGAGTTCGGGAGCCGGTCTGGGCCTGGCCAATGCCCGGCGAATTCTCGAGCAACACGGGGGAAGCATCAGAGTGATGAAAAAAGAGGGGCCGGGAAGTTGCTTCCTCATCACGATACCTCTCGAACCTTTGGTGAAGGAGAAATAGCCATGTCCAACATTTTGGTGGTCGAAGATGACCCTTTAGTAAGCAAAACTTTAGTGTCTCACCTTAAGAAGAAAGGTTTTGAAGTCCGGCTGGCAGAAACCGGAGAGGAAGGACTGCGGCTGTTTCGCGAGTTTCAGCCGGAGCTCATACTGCTGGATGTAAAATTGCCTGATATGAATGGGCTGGATTTACTCAAGCAGATTAAAAGCGAAGATAAAAAGGTCTCGGTCATTGTCATGACAGCCTTTGACGACATGAGAACAACGGTGGAAGCCATCAAATCAGGAGCCTTTGAATACCTGGTAAAGCCTCTTGATTATTTAGAGCTGGACCTGACCATAGACAAAGCGCGGCAGATGAAAGCCCTGGAAGAGAAGGTCAGCTACCTGATTGAAGAGAAGCAGAAAGAGTACCAGATTGATAACATCATCGGTCGGTCGCCGCAGATGAGAGAAGTCTTCAAGATGATTGGTTCGGTGGCCAATACCCGGACAAACGTGCTGATCCAGGGAGAAAGCGGTACCGGAAAAGAACTGGTGGCCAAAGCCATCCATTACAACAGCCCGTTTCGGGATGAGCCTTTTATCGTCATCAACTGCTCGGCCATTTCTGACACCCTGCTGGAATCAGAGCTGTTTGGCCATGTCAAGGGAGCCTTCACCGATGCTGTCACTGAAACGAGGGGTAAGTTTGAGATAGCCGGCAAGGGCACGCTTTTCCTGGATGAAATAGGCGACATATCGTTTAACCTGCAGTCAAAGCTGCTGCGAGTGATTGAAACCAGGGATTTTATGAAAGTCGGGGGAGAAAAAATCCTTAAAACCGAAGCCCGTATCATTGCCGCCACCAACCGGGATTTAAAGGAAATGGTGGCTCAGGGAAAATTCCGGGAAGACCTTTATTACCGTTTGAAGGTGGTGGAGATATTCCTGCCACCTCTGCGAGAAAGGAAAGAAGACATACCTGATTTGGTGGCCTATCTTCTGGAGAAGATAAACCGGGAGCTGAAGAAAAACGTGCGCAAGGTGCCGCCGGAGGTCATGGAGTACCTGGTAAACCAGCCCTGGAAGGGAAACGTGCGCGAGTTGGAGAATGCCCTGACCCGGGCCGTCATCCTGGCCAAGGGAGACGTTTTATTAAAAGAGCACCTGCCGCTTGAGCTGCCCGGAGAAAAACCAGCGGCAGAAAAATCACCGGTTCCCAGAGAGCTCATGCCCTTGTGGGAAGTGGAAAAGAGGTACATTCAGTATGTCCTCGAAGTAACAAAGGGAAGCAAGACCAGAGCTTGCCAGATCCTGGAAATAAGCCGTCCTACCCTGGATAAGAAAATAAAGGATTATGATTTAAAGGTTGAAACCTCAGATTAAACTGACAAGAACGGGGACCGGCAGAAGCCTTTTTTGTAAAAAATTTTAACAACCGGAAAAAAAGTTAACACCCAGTCACGCTTTGCTCGCGCGCCTTATCTGTAGTTTTTTTAGCAAGTTGGCACAAAACATGCTGATTAAACAGGCTGAGTGTAGTTCTATGAAGAGAATTGTTATCGTCGATGATGATGAATTTATCAGGAAGACTTTCTTCCTGCTTTTTTCTTCTCGCTACAACGTGTACCTGGCCAGGGATGCGGCGGAAGCTCTCGCCCGGTTTAACCATGTGCCGGTTGACCTGATTATTACTGACCTGAGATTACCCCAGAAAAACGGCCTGCAGATGGTCCAGGAATTCAGGCAAGCTGGCTATCAGGGCAAGGTCCTCCTGATTACCGCTTATGCCGAACAGCTTCAACCGGAAGAACTGGTTAGGGTCGGGGTTGATAAATGCTTTGTCAAACCGCTCGATTTGAAGCTGATTAATGAAACGGTGGACAGGCTGCTGATGAACGGTCAGCCTTGATTTTTATGGCGTCTTCCGGCCTTGAGGCTCGGGCGGTTCTCCGAGCCATATTTTAATCCTTGAAGGTCCGGTTAATATCTGCCTCTTAACAAAGATTTAAATCCGGGATAGACTTAACACATGAAAGCGGCGGCTGAATGTTTTGTTTGCCTGCTGAACCAGGCTATAAGAACAGCTCGGGTCCTCGGGCTTGAGGAAGATAAATCCATCTTGCTTCTCCGGCGCAGCAGCGCTTTCCTGGCGGCCACAGATTTTAACCGAACACCGCCCGAGATTTCTGAAGACCTTTACCGGCTTTTTTCTGAATTTACCGAAAATCCTGACCCGTATTTTCACCTGAAAAGAGAAAGTATTAAAAAGGCGCTTGAACTCTATCCCGAGCTGGAAAAAAGAGTTAAGAGAGCGGCTGACCCACTTCGAGCCGCTCTTGAAATTTCCCTGGCCGGCAACATAATCGATTTTGGAGCCAGCGGTGTGATGGATTGGTCTACGATGGAGTCTTTCCTGAACCCGGGAAGGCTGGCCATTGACCATTACGAGTGGCTCAAGGACGATTTAAGAAAAGCCAGGAAAATCGTCTTTCTGGGTGATAATGCCGGGGAAACTGTTTTTGACCGCCTGTTGCTCGAGCAGGTGGGCGGCCGGGTCATCTATGCTGTCAGAGAAAAACCCATCATCAACGATGCCACTCTGGAAGAAGCGCGGCTTTCCCGTCTGGATGAAGTGGCTGAGCTTGTCTCTTCCGGCTGCCAGGCGCCAGGAACAGTTCTTTCAGGCTGCCACCCTGATTTTTTAAAATTACTGGGTGAAGCTGACCTTATCCTGGCCAAGGGACAGGGAAATTTTGAGTGCCTGGAGCAGGAAATAGGGCCTTTTTATTTTTTGCTGAAAGCCAAATGCGAAGTGGTCGCTCGTTACCTTGGGGTGGAGCCAGGGAGCCTGGTGCTTACCCGTTCTAAAAATTTTTCGCCCCGCTTTGTTCAGGCGTAAAAATTTTTTACGCCGAATGTAATATTTTTTTATAAAAAGCCAGGCTGGTTGAAAGACCTTTCCCTTAAAAAAGTTTGGCACGGAGTTTGCATATAATTAGAGTGGACGGCGAAGATGAGTAAGATGGCAAAAATAGAAACGAGAGAAAAAAAGAACATATTACATATAGATATATCTGCTGGGTTGGGGAGGGAAGTTTACGTCAACAAGCGCGCTGACCTTAAAACTCCCTCCCTTTTTTCTTCTTTTGAAGATGAGCGCACCCAAAAATATATAAATGCCTCCTTTTTGCCCTTCTTTGCCCTTCTTTCCATTCCCCCTTCCTTCAATTAAATCAGAGGGGTGCACGGCGGCACCCCTCTCTTTTCTTTTTTCACCAGAAATAAGCCAGTCAGGTTAATTTATTCAGGAAGTAGGTTTCCAGGCGAAGGTTGAGCTTGTCTTTAGCCAGGTGCCAGCCTTCTCGGGTGAGCCTGATAATCTCTGCTTCTGGCCTGGCTTTAATTCTTTCTATGAAGGGTGTCCCGGACAACGCTATGGTAGCCAGAAGCGGAAAACCTTTGTCCATCAGCTCCAGGATTAAGTTCCTGAATTTCTCGGATAAACATTCCATTTTGCCGATTTCATCGATGATGATCAGCTCATTCTCTGGGCGAGTCAGCAAAAGAAGGGAAAGAAATTCTTCAAAGCCGTTGACATCCACCGAGTATTTTCCCACTCGGTAGGGAGTTTTAAGGTTGATGTGGCTTAAAATCTGCTTTTGTCCATCCAACCCAACCAGTTCAAAACCGGTGCGCTGACCTTTTTCCCTGATTTCCCTGGTTAAAAACCCGGCCAGCTTAACTCGGTCCTTCCATTCTTTTACGATATTTTCTACCATGGTGGTCTTGCCGCAGGCCGGCCGTCCGGTGAGCAAGATTAAAAAGTTTTGTTTGTCCATGGCTGAAGTCCAACTGAAAAAACCTGTATCGTTTTTATTTTAAATCTTTGTTATTTAATGACAAAATGTTATTTGTTCTCTGGTCAAAACCTTTTTCTGTTTTGATTAAAACTTCTTTTCAGCGGAGAAGACCTTTCGGTGGGGGAGCTTCTTTATTTTCTTCCGGTCTGATAAAAGCCATTGAACCGGCCGCCTGATTTTAATAAACTCATAAAAAGAGAATTTGATAAAAAGGAAAATGAATCAATTTTTTTATTAAAAGGATGTTTAAGATGAGAAAATGGCTGAATTTCTTTCTGCCCGTTATTTTGGCCATCGCTATCTTCTTGCCAAACCTGACTGCTGCTTATTCAAAGGCAGAGCTGGAAAAGAGGCGCCTCGCCTTGATGGAAAGCGTCAAGGAGGGGTTGATCATTCTTTTTGCCAGCCCGGGAAATTCTGGAGCCGGTCATTTCCGCCAGGATAACGACTTTTATTATTTCGCAGGCTGTGAAGATGCCGGAGCCATACTGGTTATGAATCCGATTACCCGGGACACCTTCCTGTTTGTTCCCCAGAAAACTGACCGCGAGAAAATGTATGAAGGCGGGAACAGCCTGGATGACCCGGAAGCCAGGGAAAAATTTGGCTTCAAAGCGATATATCCGGTCAGTTATTTTGAAGAGTTCCTGGCCAGGCTGGCCACCAGGCCGCAGGCTGTGGTCTACGTGCGGCTTTCACCCGGGGATACTGTTTCTGAAGCCAGGTCAGAAGTGGCCCTGTTTGCCGCTCGCCAGCGTCGAAATCCCTTTAACGCACAGCCGAGCCTCGACCAGTTTCGGGTGGAAAGGTTCAGAAAATATTATCCCAACCTGGAGCTAAGAGATATCACTCCTTATATTGATGCCTTAAGGATGATAAAGACGCAAGAAGAGATAGAAGTTCTGCGGAAAAACGGGAAAATTTCGGCCGAAGCTGTCAAGAAGGCCATGTTAGCTTCCAGGCCCGGGGCTTTTGAATACGAACTTGAAGCGGCCGCCATGGAAGTTGTCCTGAAAAATGGCGGCCGGGGACCGGCCTATCCGCCGATTATCGGCTCCGGACCAAACACCTGCATCCTTCACTACGAAAAGAATTCGCGTCAGATGAAAGCCGGGGAGCTGGTGTTGATGGATTTTGGGGGTGAGCTCGAATACCTGACGATGGACATCACGCGCACCTGGCCGGTTTCCGGGCGTTTTACCGAAGAACAGAAAAAAGTCTACCAGGTGGTACTGGAGGTGCAGAAAGCCTGTATAGAAGCCTTTCGACCCGGAGTAACGGCTCGGGATGTCCAGGAATATGTGGCCAGAAAGATGAAAGAAAAGGGCCTGGACACCATGGGGCTTAAAGGCGGGCTCGGTCATCTGGTGGGCCTTTGCGTGCATGATGTTCAACCGTCCGACCTGGTGCTGAAAGAGGGCATGGTCATGGCCATCGAGCCGGCCCTCTACTTTCCAGAAAAAAACCTGGGAGTCAGGATTGAAGACACCGTCCTGATTACCAGGGATGGCTGTGAAGTTTTAACGGCTGATGTGCCGAAAGAAATAGAAGAAATTGAAGCGCTTCTGGCCAGGCGCAAATATTAAAATTTTATGACCATCTGGCTGCTGACGTTACTTTTCCTGGCACCGGTCTTTTATCTTTATTTCGAGTGCCGGGCCCACAGACTGGCGCTTGGCAAAATTCCTCACAGGGTGGCCGTTACCGGAATTAGGGGAAAATCAAGCATTACCAGACTGATAGCGGCCGGCCTGACAGAAGCCGGCTTTCGGGTAATGGCCAAAACCACCGGCTCAAAGCCGGTTCTCATTTATCCTGATGGCCGGGAAGTGGAGATAAAAAGAAGGGGCAGGCCGAGTGTCCTGGAACAAAAAAAGTTGGTCCGGCTGGCCGCCAGAGAAAATGTGGACTTTCTGGTAGCGGAAATGATGAGCATTCAGCCCGAGTATTTAAAGGCTGAAAGTCAAAAATTGCTCAAACCGGAAGTTATCGTCCTCAGCAACATCAGGGTTGACCATACGGAATTTCTGGGAAAAACGAGGCAGGAAGTTGCGGTCAGTTTGAGTGCCTGTTTTAGGACTGGCCTTAAGGTGTTTATCCCCGAGGAAGAAATTCTGCCTGAGCTTGCGGCCGCGGCCGGGAAAGCTCGGACTGAAATAAAGCCAGTGGGCCGGGCAGAACTGATGCCAGAAGTCATAAATCAGTTGCCCTACGCTGAGTTTGAACCGAACCTGCGGCTGGCCGTGGCTGTGCTTGAGAGTTATGGAGTTTCTCCGGAAAGAATTAAAAGAGGGATGAAAAAAGTTTCCCCTGATTTTGGCCACCTGCGGGCCTGGCAGCTTTTGACTGAAGAGACAGACAGGCCTGTTTATTTTGTCAACCTGTTTGCCGCCAACGACCCGCTTTCTACCGAAGAAGCCCTGAAACTCGTCAACAGGAAAATAGATTTTTCTCGGTTTAAAGTGGCCTGGCTTTTAAGCTTCCGTTCTGACCGGGCGGACCGCACGGCTCAGTGGGTTGAATATCTTGAGAAGCTCGGTCAAAAGCCGGACCGCCCGTTCTTAAAGTTTGATGTTCTTTGCCTGACCGGGCCAGGCTCGTCTGCTTTTATCAGATATCTGTCCAGGCATTCCGATTGGGCACCGGGCCACATTCGAAAGCTGAAATTCGCTCAGCCTGAAATGTGCTTGAAAGAAATCACATCTTATTTGCTCAAAATATCTGATTCCGGAAAACAGCAGACCCCGGTTGTGGCTTCTGATTTGGCCAACCGGAGCCAGATTATTTCAGAATCAGGCAGCAGGGAAGAAGATAATAAAAACGCAACTTCAGGTTGTGGCCTGGTCATCATCGGGCTGGGCAACATCATCGGCTTTGGCCAAAAAATGATTGATTACCTGGAGAGAGAAGCTCATGCCTTTAAATTATAGCAGCCTTTTAGTGGGCTTAATTCTGGCTCTGATTTACGTGGAGTTGACCGGCCTTTCACCGGGCGGTTTGATTGTGCCGGGGTATTTTGCTCTCTATTTAGACCAGCCTTACCGGGTGCTGGCTACCCTGGCGGTGGCCTTTCTGGTGCTCGGACTTTACCGGCTGGCTTTCCGGTATTTCATCATTTTTGGAAGGCGGCGTTTTGTCTTCTTCGTGCTGGCCGGTGTGGTCATAGGTCAGGTCTGGACCTGGCTTCTGCCGGCCCTGTTTTCTGAACCTATCGGGCTCAGGGTCATTGGCTGGGTGGTGCCGGGACTTTTGGCTTCTAACCTTGACCGGCAAAAAATCACTGACACACTGGCTTCTCTGGCCATCGTCTCGATTCTGACTTATTTTCTGGTTCACTGGCTGAGCTGATGCGTAACACTGAATTTAAAAGCGTAATACTCGGTGGCCTGGCCGTCATCAGCCTGTGTTCTTTCCTGGCTTATAAAATTTTGACCGGAAAAGCCGGGCCGCCGGACCCGAACTTTTCCCTGGAAAGGCAGGCCGCCCAAAGCATGCTTAAGGCGGAGAGGGCCACTTTTAACTGCCAGAAAAGAAGAGGGCTTCAGCCGGAAAAAAATAAGTTTGACCCCAATGGCACAGGCCTGATTGGTCTGGAACAGAGTCCCCTAACGACCACGCTCGGCCGTCTGGAAGCCAAGCGCACGACAACCATCCCGGACATGGCCGCCCTTGTGGTTCGCCTTCTCAGAGAAGCAGGTGTTAAGCCTGGCGATTCAGTGGCCGTGGCCGCTTCCAGCTCTTTTCCGGCTCTTATTTTAGCCTCACTTTGTGCCGGACAGTGCCTTAACCTCGACCTGATGCTGGTTGTTTCCCTGGGAGCTTCCCAGTGGGGTGCCAACCACCCGGAGTTTACCATCCTCGACATGTTAGAATGCTGGCGACAGGCAGGGCTTGATAAACACCGCCTTCTGGCCGTGACCTGGGGCGGGGAAGATAATTCAGGGCAGGAATTTCCTGAAGAAATCCGGGCTGAAATAGAAATAAAAGCTCAAAAACTGGGGCTTAAAATACTTCAACCAGGCCGGCTCAAAGAAATGGTTGAAGAGCAAATGAATTTGTTCCTGGAAAAGGCCCGGGGGCCAGTTAAAGCGTTTGTAAACATCGGCGGGAACCTGGTTTGTCTGGGAAGGGATGCCTCCATTCTCGAATTGAAGCCGGGCCTGACTTCTGTGGAGAAAATTCCGCCGCCGGAAAGACGCGGTCTTATACAGACAATGGCCTCCCGGGGAATTCCGGTAATCCATCTGCTTAACATCCAGGAACTGGTGACCAGGTACGGCCTGCCCTGGGACCCCCAGCCGCTCCCTCAGCCCGGCGCGAGTCTGGCCGGAAGAAGCCAGCAGCAAGAAAAAAGGCAGCTAACAGCGGTCTTCCTCAGTTATGTTTTGGTGGGGGCGATTTTTGTTTTCAGTTCGTGCTTCATTCGTAAAAGACGCGGTCAGAAGGAGCCTCAGCCGGATTCTTAAGGTAAAAGCCAACCCCGTTTCTGATTAAGTCCTGGTAGTGAGGCACATTTTCCAGGTCGATGGGCCGGTCGGGGTTTAACTCGCTCCAGACTTTTAAAATTTGGATGATGGAGGAAAGATGCCGGCCGACACGTACTTCAATCGGCCAGCCTTTTTCATCGAGCTTTTCGAACAGCAGTCCGTGCTTTCCGGCTTTCATGACGAATTCATCCCGGCCAGTCAGAAGAAGCTCCCGGTCAGTTCGTCCCCGGGTAGCGTCCAGAAAGGGTTCGGGCGTTTCCAGCAGAAGCGGAATGGCCTGGGTGTGGTCTCCGATTTCCCGGTGTGACAGGCCGCGGAGGGCTTCCGGCGAGTATTCAACCCCGATGTTAAAGCCTTCTTCACTGCTGATCATCATCGAAGCCAGGGCGGCGATATCCTGACCTTTCTGGTGAGCCACAATCGTGCTTATGACCGGGTATTGAAGTTCTGCTTCGTGCAGGTCGATGACCAGGTCAATTTTTTCCTTGAGGATGAGCTGGGTCATGGCATAGCAGGTTTTTTCGGTCATCGTCCCGTGAGGACGTCCGGGCCAGGTGCGGTTGTGATTGCGAATGTCCATGTAAGCCAGCTGCTGGCGGCTCGGGTAATGAATGTAAACTTCAGGGTCCGGCCACTGGTCAAGCGGGTTGGACCAGCGGTCTCCCTGCCGGAATTTTTGCTCCCCCCAGGGTGTTTTTATTGAATAATCAGGCGGGTAGGCGCCGCCCGGCCGGGTTGAGGTTGAAGCGCTCGGGTTGGCTGTCGGAATGACAAAAACTTGCCCCTTTCTGGCCAGTCCGTTTTCTACCAGAATCCAGGCGGCCAGCCGACCGGCCGGTTCCTCGGCATGAGAGCCCCCCAGGATGAGCACCGACCCGCCGCCCCGGTCCTCACCGATAATGTATACCCGGGCATCGTTGATGGAATTTTTAAGCCCCGGAAAATAATCGCTCAACCTGACCACCCGGCTGATTCCATCACCCAGCACGATGGGCTCGGCCAGGTGCCGGCTGCGGTAGAAACTGACCCCGGAGAATACAAAGGCAAGGGAAAATAAAATAAGGAAAAAGATTTTTCGCCAGAGAACCAACTTACCGGCCATTTTTCCAAGCATCACCCGACCTCATTTAAGATGAAATACTCTGAGCAAGAAAGGCAGAAGGGCTAAAAGATATAATAATTCTTCCTGCCATTTTTTGCTTTTTCGAAAATTGACCATGAAGCATACCGAGAAAAAGGCGACCATTAAATAGTAAAAAATGTTTATGACGGTACTCATGGCCTTCCTCTAAAAAATGGTTAGAAAAGCTAATTTTTTACTGAAAACAACCATCAGCAGCCCCAGGCCGGCGATAAGCAGCGCCGGCCCTGCGCATTCTTTCAGGAATTTATGGTAGGGTTCCTTAACTCCAACCGTCGCCATGGTCAGACGGCCGATGATGGCTGTTGGGGGAAGGGCATCACCGAGCGGCCAGATTAAGCTCATGCCGGCCAGGGCAACTACGGGATTAAGCCCGCGCGTGTTGAACAGAAGGACCAGCGGAACACCCAGCACGGGTGCTGCCCCCCACATCAGAACAGCCTCAGAAAAAGGCAAGGTTATAACCAGGGAAGCAATGACCAGCACGACCGGCAAGGTGACCACCGATATGGCGATCAGCCCCCGCACACCGGTCAGAGTCATGATTTGGACCAAAATACCGACGCAGGTGAGAGTGCCAATGAGGGGAAGCAGCTGCTCGGTTGTCTGCAGGGAGATTTTCCAGAAGTTAAGTTTAACGGGGGAGACCATAAAAGTGACCAGAGCGGTGATGGCAAAAACCAGCGGCAGCCCCAGGATGGGAAAGCTGAAGGGAAATATTCGGCTGGCCAGCACCAGCATAAGAAAGACAACAAACGGCAGGCTAATTCTCCACCAGTTCATTCTCTCAGGAGGCTCGGGCAACTCTGACAGAGCCTTTTCAATGTCTACCGGCCTGGCCTTCCGCCCGAGTAAAAAGATGGTCAGCAGAGCGGCCAGAAGGCAGGAAAGGAGGAGGGGAAGAAAAAAACCGACATAGGGCATGTTGATACCGGCCGCGGTAAGCATGGCCCACAGGCTGACCGGTGGAGCGGCGGCACTCAAACCGGCAATGATGAAGATGATGGCGGCCACCCTTGTTTCCGGAAGCCCCATGTACTTAAGGACGACAGCCACTAAAGAACCTGTGATGAGCACGGTTACGCTTCCGGCGCCGGTTAGGGCTCCGGGAATTAGTAGGAGCACAACTATTAAAGCGAACAGGATGAATTTCTGGCGGTGAAACCGGACAAGAATTTTCCTCACGGCGAAGGCCACGCCTCCCGCTTCTTTAAGCAGGTTCATAAAAAGCGTGGCTGTCAGAAAAATGAGACAGATATCAAGGTAGGTGATGGCGCCTTCGGCCAGGTGCCGAACCGGTATTCGCTCACCGCCGGCCAGGGAGCCGGTCAGGGCGGCCAGGAAAAGAGACAGTTCGGTGGAAACTCTGAAAATCTTGGCCAGCAGGTAGGTGACCACCATCACGGCAAGTATAAAAAGAGCACTCTGTGTGGCTGACATCATGATTCTCCTTCCGGCCCCGCTTAATACTTACGGCTGTCTACAATGATGGAGGCAATGGCGTGGTAACTCTGCATAGTGTTTTTCTTCTGGAAAATGGCCCTCTCAATGATCAGAGTACCCAGGGGATAGTCATCCCAGCGGTAAAGGCCAACATCTGTCTGATTTCCCGTGATAGCGTAAAGTTCCTGGACTCCATGGGTAACCCGCGGCAGGTTGAGCTGGTCCAGCACAAGATTCAGTGATTCTATGTCTCTGATGGTGAAGGTGCGTCCGTTGGGGTCCATATCCAGTTTCAATTCGGGCGGCGCGGGGGCGCTGGGGTCCCCTTCCAGCGTGCTGGTGATAAACCGGTAAATCACCCGGTGGGAATATGGAGTATCCATTTCCTGGACAGTATAGGTATACTGAGGAATTTTAGGCGGGAAAAGGTCGTTCTTTACGGCTTTAAAGCTCAGCCATTCGAGCTTGGTGTTCTGCAGATAAGTCAGGATAACTCCCAAGAGCACAATAAATACGATGGTTCGAACCAGGCTTTCCGTGTGTCCGCGAATGATGATGTAAACCAGCCAGATGACGCAGATGGCCAGAAGCACGGTGACCACGGTTATGGCAGTTGAGGTGGCGATCATGGTCTTTCCTTTTTTTCCTGATTTGCTGAAAATTATTTTATCAGAAAAAAAATTCAAATAACAATTTAAACTTTATGTTTGAAAAATGCGTTATAAGATATAAAATCTTTTTCTACATCAATTGAGGAGTAATGAATGAAAAAAAGAGTGAATGTGATGTTTGTGCTGGTGTTTGTCCTGGTTTCTCTGCTCCTGGCACAGCCCCAGGAAAGGCTGCCCAGGACGCTTCTGCCTTTGAGCCTTCTGCAGGACATTATTAATGAATCATCCGGTGAACTCGCTCTGCAGAACGAGATTTACCTGACCGGGGTTAACCGCAACCGGAAAGCAGAAGAATACCGCACGGGCTATTTTGAAACCAAGTTTATCCTGGAAAAACTTAAAGAATACGGCTTTGATGAGGCGGAAATCGTAGAACTTCCGGTGCGCGGGCAAAAGACCTGGGATGCGGAAGAAGCCGAACTCTGGATGGTTTCACCGATGAAGAAAAAGATAGCAGACCTCAAGGAAATGCCCGCCACCCTCTGCTCCGGCAGTTCTACCATGGAGGTCACGGCTGAACTGGTTGATGTGGGCCCGGGCTCCAGCGAAGATTACTACAAAAACCAGGATGTCAAGGATAAGATTGTCCTGGTTTACGGCTCGCCGGAAAGGGCCCGGCAGCTGGCCGTAGAAAAATTCGGAGCCAGGGGTATCATTGCCTGCTCTTCCAGCCATCCCGAGTTTGACCGTGACCAGATTGGATGGAACTCAATTCGGGTGGGTGAAAAAGATAAACCGACTTTTGCCTTTATGGTTTCTGAAAGGACCTATTTTGACCTGAAGCAGGCCCTCGAGCATAAGACCAAGGTGGTACTCAGAGCCATGGTCAAAACCCAGATGGTTCCTTACCGAGAAGAAATGGCCGTTGGCTTAATCAAAGGCAAGGAAAAACCAGAGCAGGAGCTGGTGCTGACCGCTCATCTTTTTGAAGGATTTGCCAAGCAGGGGGCCAATGACGATGCTTCGGGCTGTGTGGCCATCCTGGAAGCGGGCCGGGTGTTAAAAAAGCTTATGACTGAGGGGAAAATACCTCCTCTTAAGCGTTCGGTCAGATTTCTTTTTGTCCCGGAAATTTCTGGCACCAGAGCTTACATTCAGAAATATCCGGAGATTGCCAGAAGGTTTTTTGCCAACCTCAATGAAGACATGGTGGGTGAAGCTCTGGTAAAAAACCTGAGTGCCTTTCGCCTGGAAACCACCCCCTATTCTTTGCCAACTTACCTCAACGACGTGGTGGCCTCATTCGTCGAATGGATGGGGGCCAGCCAGAGAATTTCCCAGGATTCAGGCTGGAAATATTATGAGGTTCTTAGCCCGGCCGGCAGCCGGGACCCATTTTACTACACCATAGACCGGTTTTCGGGTGGCAGCGACCACATTGTTTTTATTGACGGAGCGGTGCGGGTGCCGGCCGTCATGTTCATCTGCTGGCCAGACATGTGGTATCACACCAGCGGTGACTTGCCGGATAAATCTGATTCCACCCAGCTTAAAAGAGTGGTGACCCTGACCGTGGCTTCGGCCCTCTTCCTGGCCAATGCCGGTCCGGAAGAATCGAAAGCCATATTAAACGAAGTTGCCACCCGGGCCATGAAAAGATTGGGCGAAGAAAAAGGTCGAGCCGAGGCGCTGATTAACGGTGCTGATGCTAAGGAACTTCAGGTTGCCAGAAAGGAAGCAGTTAATATCATTAACGAAGCCTTCAGGCGAGAAAAAGAAGCTCTATCTTCAGTCGAGTTTTTTGCCGCGGGCAACGAGGAATTCCGGACCTCTCTTAGAGCCAGGCAGGAAAGCCTCGAAACGATGAAGGAAGCATGGCTGAAAGAGCTTGAAGTGGCCTACCAGCAGGCCTGCCGTCTGAAAAAAGTCAGGCCGGAAAAGCTCAGTCTGACACCAGATGAGGTCAGGCTCAGCAAGGTCATCCCGGTGAGAAAACCGTTGGGTGAAGATGGAGACCCCTGGATGGTTATGATGAGACTGAGACAGATGAACCTGCAGGTTGACCCGGCCATTTATCGGGCAGAATTTGAACTGAGGAATTTCATCGATGGCAGGCGGTCCATCCTGGACATAAGAAATGCGGCTTCAGCCGAGTATGAACCACTGCCGCTTCTGGAAGTGGAAAAGTATTTTCAGGCCCTGGAAAAAGCCGGGCTGGTGGAACTGAAAAAGAAATAAAGTAGAAAAATAATAAGATACGTTCAGAAATCGGCTTAAAGAAAAAAGGCCCTGCCTTCCGGCAGGGCTTTTTTTTCGTTAGCCCAATCAGGTATCTGAAGCAGGAGACTAAGCGAAAACGCAGGTTAAAAGATTAAAAACTTCATTTGGACGCTAATCAGGGTAATCTTACACTGAAGTAATGATTTAAAAATTTTTTACCGTTCAGACAGGAAATAACTTGGAAAATTCTCCAGGACAAAAAGGCTGGCCGCTTCAGTTTAGCGGTTGAGCCCGGCTCTTTTTCAGCCGGAGTGGAGTTTTGAGGAGGCTTCGCCTTCTGCCGCAGGCAAAAATTGAAGCCCGTTCGCCGACCGGTACGGGGTGTTTTTTTTGCCTTTATGGACTTCTATTATTTATTCAGTCCGAAAATCTTGCTCAGCTCAGACACCAGGTCCATGTTCTTTTCCACTTGTATCAGGGGAATATTCTTGCTGGTGGCTATCTGGGTGAAGCGTCCGTCGGCATTTCCTTCCTTGTTAATCAACAGAAGGTTGGACTGCGGGGCCACGGCGTCGATGCTCTGTTCATCAGTGGTGTCGCCGGCCGCGGCTCCCTGGGCTCTTCTCTTCATCCCTTCCACGTGGGCACCGATGATGGTTATGCCCTGTTTTTTTGCTTCTTCCAGCAAAGCCTTGATTCTCTTGATTTCATCATCAATGGATATACCGGCCGCCCCCATTCCCTTCAGGCTGGCCCCCATGACGATAATAACGGTGCCCACCGGCTGTCCGGCTTCTTTTTTTTTCTGCAGGTCAGCCGCGGTGGCCAGCGGTAAGAGCTCGAAAGGGACTCCGATTTTCTGCAGAACAACTTTGATGATAGCCGGGCCGGGGCTCTGCCCGCAGGAAGTTAAAAGAACCGGAGGCTTGGCCTGAACTTTTACCTGAGTTTCGGCCGTCTTTATAAGGAACGAAATCATAACCAGAGCCAAAACAGGGACGACTATTTTTTTCATCTTGATGCTCCTTTTTACGTTTTTAAATTAATCAGCGAAAAAATAAGTTTATTTCAGCCGCGCTTTAAAATCAAACAGTCTGTTCTTTCAACCAAGGCCAAGCATTTTTTTCAGGCTGAGGGCATTGTAGACAGCATGGGCTCGATAATCATTGTTGAAATAAACGTAACATTCCTTTACTTTCAAGCTACTTATTTTTTCGCTCCAGAGACTCAGTTCCTCTTCCGAATAGCGATATCGATAACCGCCGGTCAACCCGTGGAAGCGAAAATAAGCAGTCTCTGAGGTCACAACCAGCTCCGGTGGCACACGACCTGAGGAAACAACGCAGAAGGTAACACGGTGCTGGCTCAACAAGTCGTAGACTTTTGGTTCATACCAGCTCGGATGCCGAAATTCAATCACATGCCTGAAACCTGAAGGCAGGCTGGACAGGAATTCACTCAGCAGGTCAAGGTCAATGGTCAGGGAAGGCGGCAATTGATAAAGAAGGCAGCCCAGCCTGTTCCTGAGCTGGCCGGCCAGGAAGGCCAGGTGTTCAAGGTCATGTTCCACCTTTTTTAGTTTTTTCAGGTGGGTTATCTGGCGACTGGCTTTAAGAGTGAAGGTGAAATTTTCCGGAACTTTGGCCAGCCAGTTTCTCAGTGTTTCCGGTTTCGGCGAGCGGTAAAAGGTCATGTTTATTTCTACGGTGGAAAACCTGGTGGCGTAGTAATCCAGCCAATCAGCTGGCTTGAGTTCCGGTGGGTAAAAAAGCCGGCGCCAGCCTGGATAACTCCAGCCCGAAGTTCCGACCCAAATTTCCATGATTGATCTTATTAATATATTAATTATCCGTCTCTAAGGCAAATTGATTATTTGAAAAAACCGGGCTAAGCCGGGAAGCGCAATAAAGTAATAAAGGTGAGGGATTTATACTGCTTGCTTTTTAATCCGTTCGACCAGGGCAAGCGAAAATTTTCCTGGCCAGGTAAAGAGCCCGCGCTAATTTTTTGGTTAAGGGATGTGGATTCTGTAACTTTTGTGGCAAACAAAAGTTACATCGACTGAATTGCACAATACGAGATGACCGCCAGAATTCGGTCATATTTTGACACAAATATCTGTTTATGATAAATTTACGGACTAATTATCAGGCAAGGGAAAGATACCGGTTTAAAGTTTTTGAACTAATACTTTAAAGAGGAGGTAAAGATGTTGAATTCTGTGTTCTGGGTGGCGCCTTTGGCTTCATCTCTGGCCCTGTTCTTTGCCTGGTTTTTTTACCGGCAGATGAAAACCAGGAGTGAAGGCACTGAGAGGATGGCTCAGATTGCTTCTTACGTTCGCAAAGGAGCTATGGCCTATCTGAAACAGCAGTACAAAGTAGTGACCATAGTTTTTATCTGTTTGATAATCCTTCTGGCTTTCCTGGCGTTTGTTCTTAAGGTGCAAAATAAATGGGTGCCTGTTGCCTTTCTGACGGGTGGTTTTTTCTCCGGGCTGGCCGGCTTTTTTGGCATGAAAACAGCTACTTACGCTTCTGCCAGGACGGCCAATGCTGCCCGTCAATCACTGGACGGAGCTCTGAAGATTGCCTTTCGCAGCGGCGCCGTCATGGGCTTGACGGTGGTTGGCCTGGCCCTGCTCGATATTTCCCTGTGGTTTTTAATCCTGAAGCATTTCTACCCGATCTCCGATGAACGCAACTTAATTCTGATTACCACCACGATGCTGACTTTTGGCATGGGGGCTTCCACCCAGGCACTTTTTGCCCGTGTCGGCGGGGGTATCTATACTAAGGCTGCCGATGTGGGAGCTGACCTCGTGGGAAAGGTGGAAGCTAACATCCCGGAAGATGACCCTCGCAACCCGGCGGTCATTGCCGATAACGTTGGCGACAATGTGGGAGATGTGGCCGGCATGGGTGCCGACCTTTATGAATCATATGCCGGTTCTATTCTGGCCACGGCTGCCCTTGGTGCTTCAGCTTACTTGGGGACCGGCCAACTTCAGCTTAACGCCGTGGTGGCGCCGATGGCTCTGGCGGGCATCGGAACGCTGCTTTCAATCCTGGGCATCTTTTTTGTCCGGACCAAGGAAGGGGCCAGCCAGAAAGATTTGATAAATGCTCTCGGCCGCGGGATAAATGCCAGCTCTGTTCTGATTATTGTCTTTTCTTATTTCTTGGTTCGCTGGTTAAAACTGCCGCTCGGAATATGGCTGTCCCTTGTTTCTGGTTTGCTGGCCGGAATCGTAATCGGAAAATCAACTGAATATTTTACTTCTCATTCTTTCAAACCAACCCAGAGGATTGCTGACAGTGCTACCACCGGCGCGGCCACCGTTATCATCTCTGGAATTGGCACAGGCATGCTTTCCACTTCCATACCGGTTTTGGCTGTGGCTTCGGGGACCGTTCTGGCTTACCTGTTTGCTGCGAATTTTAATTTTCTAAACATTGGTCAGGGGCTGTACGGTATTGGCATTGCCGCCGTGGGCATGCTGTCGACCCTCGGTATCACACTGGCCACTGATGCTTACGGGCCGATTGCCGACAATGCTGGCGGCAATGCCCAGATGTCTAACCTGGAACCTGAAGTCCGGCGTCGGACCGATGCTCTGGATGCCCTCGGCAATACCACGGCCGCCACCGGTAAAGGTTTTGCTATCGGCTCCGCCGCCCTCACGGCTTTAGCCCTTCTGGCTTCTTATGTGGAAGAGCTCAAGGTTGGGTTGTTAAGGATAGGCAAAACCAGCCTGCAGATGGTTGATGGCACTGTCGTGGAAACGGCCAAAGCCGGGTTTCTCGATTTTATGAACTATTTCCGCGTCAACCTGATGAACCCAATTGTGCTGGTTGGCATGTTCATCGGAGCGATGATGGCCTTTGTTTTCTGTGGCCTGACCATGATGGCTGTGGGAAAAGCGGCGGGCAAGATGGTGGATGAAGTGCGGCGGCAGTTCAAAGAGATTCCGGGAGTATGGGAAGGCACGGCCGAGCCAGATTACGCTCGCTGCGTGTCCATTTCCACCAGGGGAGCTCAGAAAGCCATGATGGTTCCTTCCTTGCTGGCCATCATTGTGCCAGTGGTGACGGGCTTGCTGCTTGGCGTCGGCGGGGTAATGGGGCTGCTCATTGGAGCGACCACGGCCGGCTTTGTCCTGGCGGTGTTCATGGCTAACGCTGGCGGCGCCTGGGACAACGCCAAGAAGTTCATCGAAGAAGGTAACCTGGGAGGAAAGGGTTCAGCCGCGCACAAGGCGGCCGTCGTTGGCGATACCATTGGCGACCCGTTCAAAGATACCTCCGGCCCCAGCCTCAACATCCTGATTAAATTGATGAGCATGGTTTCTATCGTCATGGCCGGGTTGACCGTAGCTTTTTCTCTGATTAAATAAGAGCCGGCTGTAACGGCCAGGTCTGGATTTTTTCTGGCAGAAAAAGTAAATTAGGCTCTGGCTCAAAAAAAAGAGCCAGAGCCTTTCTATTTTAGAAGGAGTCAGGATGCGCTCAAAAAAATGGGGCAAAAGAGCCAGAGCAATTCTTATTTCTCTTCTGCTTGTCTCGAGTGTTTCCTGCGGCCATAAAAAACAGGTGGCAGAAATAACCGCAGATGAACTTCTTCGCCATATCCGTCTGCTTTCGGATGATGTCTATGAAGGCCGGGGGCTCGGCAGCCATGGAATAGAAATGGCGGCCGATTATCAGGAAAATTATTTCCGCCAGTTCGGCCTGCAGCCTTTTCTGCCTGAAGGTTACCGGCAGAAGTTTAAGTTAATCGGTGTATCGCCCGACCTCTCGGCCAGCATGGAAATAATTCCCCCGAAATCTGTCAGGGGAAAAGGCTCTTTCGTTCCGGTGATGCTGGAGGATTTTGTCGTTAAATCAGAGCGGGAAGACTGCCCGCCTGAAGTTGAAGCTGAACTTGTCTATGCCGGCTACCTTATCCAGGCTCCTGAGAGAAACTGGGATGACCTCAAGGGCCAGGACGTAAAGGGCAAGGTACTGCTGGTTGAGATAAATGAACCAGGCAATTATCCGGGCGGCATTTTTGACGGAGAAGACATGACTTATTATGGCCGCTGGGTGTACAAGTTCGAAAAAGCAACCGAGCTGGGAGCGGCCGGTATCCTGATCATCCATAACGACCGAGGGGCCACTTATGGTTGGAGTGTGGTCAGAAATTCCTGGGCGAAGGAATCTTTTTTCCTGCCAGAAAAAACCAGAAAACTCTATTTTCAGGGCTGGGTGACTCAAAGCCTGGCCAATAAAATTTTTGAACTGGCCGGGCTCGACCGCCAGAAATTACTGGCTGAGGCGGAGACCCCGGATTTCAGGCCAATAGCTACCGGCCTCAAAGTAAAAGTCAGACAGCAACCTTCTTTCCGGGAGGTCCAGGCAGAAAATGTGGTGGCCTGGCTGCGCAGCCTGAGGCCCGAAGCCAAGAACAAGTACGTAATTATTTCTGCTCACTACGACCATCTCGGGCGGGACCCGAATCTTGCCGGAGACCAAATTTACAATGGAGCGGTAGACAACTGCGCGGCCACAGCCTGCTTGCTGGCCCTGGCCGGTTATTATTCTCAGTTTCAGGGAGATTTACCCGTAAACCTGGTTTTCGCTGCGGTGACAGCCGAGGAACAGAACTTGCTCGGTTCATCTTACCTGGCTTCGCATCTGCCGGTGCCCAATTCTTCCATCCTGGCCAACCTTAATTTTGAAATGACCAACGTCTGGGGAGAAACCGAGGATGTCTATGCTATTGGAGCCAGTCATTCTGACCTGGATGATGTTTGCCGTGAGGCCGCCCAGAAAATTGGTTTGCGTTACACACCGGAAAGAGGTGGGAATTATGGGTTTTTCTTCCGTTCTGACCAGTTGAGCTTTGCCCGGCAGGGGATTCCGGCGGTCTGGCTTCACGAAGGAATCGTAGCCCGGGGACCGGACCCGGATAAAGTGAGGCGAAAAGAAGAAGAATACCAGCAGAAATTCTACCATCAGGTCACAGACGAAGTGCAGAGCGACTGGGACCTTCGGGGAGCCCTGCAAATTTTGCGCTGGGCCGAGGCCATAATTGACCTTCTGGGACAGCAGGAAAAATTACCTCAGTTCAAAACAACCAGCTCTTTCCGCCGGCCGGTGGATTTGCCCGCCAGGTAGTTGAAAATCATTTTTTTTATGATAAAATCAAAATGAGTATGAACCTTAGAGAGACTAATTTCAGCGAATTTCTTAAGCCCAACCAAATAATCTTTGACCTTAAAAGCAAAGAAAAACTTTCGGCCATCGAAGAGCTTCTTGACAGCCTGGTCAAGCAGAAGCTGATAAATAACAAAAATCTCACCCTCACCAGAATCATTGACCGAGAGAATCTCGAATCCACCGCTTTGGGAAATGGAATAGCGGTGCCCCATGCCCGGGTTGATACTGAAACAGAGATTGCCGTGGCGGTCGGGCGCTCAGCCGAGGGTATTGATTTTGATGCTCCGGATGGACTTCCTGTTAACCTGATCATTTTGGTGGTCTGGAACCCGACTATTCCCGGCCTGTTCAACCACCTCTTTGCCGGTCTGGCCTCTTTTCTTATCAAGCCGGAGAATCGGGAAAGGTTGTTTCGAGCGCAGGATAAGAATGAACTTTACCACGTGCTGTCAGAAATTCATTTTTCCTTTCCGAGAGAAGATAAAATTATCAACCGGGCCAGCCTTCTGAAGAAACTGCAAGATATCGAGATAAAAATCCGTAAGGCACCCAAGGAAAAACTGGACGAGCTTCTCAAGCACCGGAATTTGATAAGAGAGGAGCTTGACCAGTCGCTCTTGGCTCGTTTTGACCTGCTGATGGACCGCTACGGTTATGCGGTGGCTGAGGTAATTGACGGAGTCTGCCAGAGCTGCAACATGAGTGTTTCTACCCAGATGGCCTCAGCCATCGAAGAGAGCAATGACATCTACGTCTGTGAGAATTGCGGCAAGTACTTGATTTCTCCCCGGAAAAAAGAAAAAGAAAAGGAAAAACTTCACGGAGAAAAGCTGCCGAAAGAAAAGAAAGAAATCAAAAAAGAAGCCAAGAAGGCAGCTAAATCCACCACCGCCGAAAAGAAAAAGAAATAGTCACTTGGCCAGAACTGGCATTAAGCTGTAATTAACGAGGGGGGTGTTATGTTTCTTTCGTTTGCTTATTGGGGTAATGTGAACAGAAGCAGAAAAATAGGGTTAAGTGATTAAGCAAATTGACAGATTAAAAAATTGGCTTTAATCGTCTAACCAGGCTTTTATTTCTTCTTTCATCTCAAACATCAATAGGACAGGTTGACCCTGCTGTTTGAGCCACAGTCTTCTTTCTTAAAAAACCGGGCTGCATCCTCTCTTTTTGTTTCTTCTTCTTCTTTCAGGAATGCTTTCTATCTTTCTTATTTTTATCTTTGAAACCAAATTTGTTCATTAATCGAGCTTTAACGCGGGGAGATTCGCCGGCTTCAGTAAACGGTAGACGGGAAGTTCAGAAAGTCCGCGCTGCCATTGCCCGACCAGATACCGGTCGAAAAAGTTCCAGACGACCAGACCGTCGTCGCTTTCCGGTTCGAGCAGGTAGGCAGCCAGGTAGCCGAGAGGTTGGGCAGTCTTAACCAGCAGCGTCCCCGGCCGGAATTTCCTGGTTTCTGTTTTGTATTCACCTTTAATCTGATTCAAGCGGTGTCCCTGAAAGGGTCTGTCTGCAGATTTAAATTCTTTGGGCAGAAAAACTTCCACTTCCAGGCTAATTTCTTCGGTCAGGCTTTCCACCAGTAAACCATGGGCCAGCAATTTTTCTTTGACATTCGGGTCCGGCACGCTGATCAGGTAAGCGAAGGGCAGGCCAACTGTTCTTTTCGGCTGGTAGTCGGCGAAGTAAGGCACAGTCACAGGTTTAAGCCTGTCCGTCGGCCTGAGCTGAGGAAATCCACCGCCTGGTCTTTCAATGACTTCGAGTTCGTAGGCATTGACCGTAATCGGGTTGGGCAGTGCCTTGAGGTCAAATTCCACGGCAAAATTCTGACCCTGTGGCGTTAGACCCCTCAAAATGGTACGTCGGTCAGCCTCTTCTACCAGATGTTGAACGGGCAGGGCATTTTGGCTGCAGTAATCCAGTATCGCTTTTAGAAAATAATAACAGCTGATGACCCTCGTCCGGAAATCAGCGTGGACGTAGTTTTCATCCAGAATAGACAGACGGTTTCTTATTCCGGCATAGTTGGTGAAATACCGAGGTTGAGGCTCAAAAGTTTCCCATCCTTTGGCCGGGTCGCGCCAGTCGCGGAACATGCCGTAGGGCACGGCCAGCGTCTGGTATCTTTCCTTTAAAGTTTTAACTATCGCGGGCAGCATCGTTTCTCTCTGGTAGGACAGAAGCTGGGGGTCAGAGTTTGGGTTAACCGGCCAGGAGTAGGTAACCGTTTCTAAGTGATAGGCACCGTCGGTCGTATGACAATCCACCACCAGAGCCGGGTCCCAGCGGTTAAGAATCCTTTTCACCACGGCGGTCATTTCCGGACTTTCCAGCTTGATGGCATCGCGGTTCAGGTCCTGGTTCAGAGCATTCTGCCGGGTGCCAACGCCTTTTTCCGGGCCCGGTTGCTGGCGCCTGTTGTCCGGGCTTATCCGTTCATTTCCGTCAGCGTTGAGATTGGGCACTATCAGGATGACCAGGTTGTTCAGGTATGGATGACCGGGGTTCAGCAGGATTTCCCGCGCCAGCATAAGAGAGGCTTCTTTCCCTTCCACTTCGCCGGCATGAATGTTAGCCTGAATGTAGACCACGGTCTTTTTAAGCTGGCGGGCAGACTGAGGAGTGTAAACCGGTGGATTGCTCAGAATTAGCATCGGAATGTAACGGCCTTCGGCTGTCTGGCCTATGTTTTCGACTACCAGGTAAGGGCTTATCTTTTTGAGTTCTGCAATAAAATTTAACACATCCTGGTAAAGGGAAGTGGCCGTGAACTGGCTGCTTTCCGCTACAGTTAACAAATTAGCCGGCACGCTGGCCAGTGTTTCTTGGTAAAAGTCTTTTACCGGGGCTGCCGGAGAAACAGTTTTCTTCTTGCCCTGGGCCCAGCCCTTCCAGGAAAAATTTAAAAAAAGAAAAATGCCTATCAAAAGAACAGTAATGATTAACTTTAACCTTGATTTTTCCGGGTTCATCTGTCCATCCTTTCCTGCTCAAACTGATAAGATTAGAAGTTTATCTGTCTGTTTATCGCAGGTCAAATGAAAAATGCGGACGGTTGAAAAAAAGGTAAATAGAGAAAAGTGTCTAATTGGAATTGGAAATAAAGGGGAATAAACGGTCAGGAGTGTTGCTTGAGCTATTTTCTATTAAGTAACCATTGTTTCTAAAAACCGTGTCCGAAGCGGCCGTCAGCTTCAAACCTGGTTAATAGCTCCACCCCGTGTCACGGCTGATTTATTTTTGGTAAAATAAATCAAAGCTATTAAGGATAACGCTCATGGGACTTTTTCCGGTAAGACCTGAAAAAGAAAAGGACCTTTTAGACAGAATGGCCAGCCTGGGCATCAAGGAGTCTGACCTGGAGGAAAAGTTCATTCGTTCGCAGGGCAGGGGAGGCCAGAAAGTTAATAAATCCGCCACCTGCGTCTATCTGAAACACCTGCCGACCGGCCTGGAAGTAAAATGCCAGAGAGAGCGAAGCCAGGCTCTCAACCGTTTCCTGGCCCGGCGCATCCTGGTAGAAAAGCTTGAAGCTCAGGTGCTGGGTAAGGAAACTGAAGAAAGACAGAGGATAGAGAAAATCAGAAGGCAAAAAAGAAAAAGGTCCAAGCGAGCCAAAGAAAAGATGCTGGCCGATAAAAAGCGCCGCTCCTTGCTGAAAGAAATGAGGAAGGTTTTCTTGGGGCAGGAGCAGGAATAATAGCCCGGGAAACTTTTACTCGAAGGTGAAGTACACCTCTGATTTCAGAATTAGTTTAAGGAGTAATCGACCTGCAGGTGAGTGCCGGGAGAATTGATAAAAACTGCGGGTCTGAGTTCAAATGATTACATGCCCAAGCGCTAAAAAAAAAGAAAGAAAGATGTGAAAGATGTTAATCGGCCAGGGATTCATTTCAAAAGCCAGCCAGGGGATATCTGCCAGCCGAAAATATTTTTCTTTCAAATAAAAACGTGGATGACCCTGAGAAATATTAACCAAGATGGCTGTTAGCTGATGATTTTTAGGCGGGGATGTTGTTCAGCCAGCCAGCCTTAGGAGGGCATGTAAAAGCAGATTGGCTCCCCTTTCCAAATCCTCAGGGTTTATAGCCTCTTCAGGCACGTGGCTTAAGCCATCCACCGAGGGAATAAAAATCAGGCCGGCCGGGCAGAGGGAAGAGATTATCTGAGCGTCGTGTCCGGCACCGCTCGGAATCAGCCGGTAGTCATACCCAAGCTGCTGGCTGACATCCTTCAGGAGGCTCAGAAGGTGGTCAGGTATTTTGACAGGTTCAGTGCGGTCGACAAGCCTGGAGAAAAAACTCAGGCCGCGCGTGGCGGCCACTTCCCGGGCCAGGGACAGGAGCTCATTTTCCATAAGGCTTAAAGATGATTCGGCCTGACTTCGCATGTCAAGCGTAAAGTCAGCTTCACCCGGAACAACAGAAAAAGAGCCAGGTTTAAGGCTCACCCGACCAACAGTCACAGTGTTATCTTCATATTTTCTCAGAACAAGCTGGTAAGCACGAAGGGCAAAGTCAGCCAGCCCGATGAAAGCATCCTGCCGGACTTCCAGGGGGGTTGTTCCGGCGTGTCCGGCTCTGCCAACAAATGTGGCCTGATAGTATCTTTTTCCGGCAATCGAGTTAACCAGCCCGATAGAGACACCTTCCTCCTCCAGCACCGGCCCCTGCTCGATGTGCAGCTCAAGAAAAGCAACCAGCTCTGGCCTGCTCCTGGAGGCTTCTTCTAACGAACTTAGGGACAGACCAGCTTTTTGCAGAATCTCTTCCAAAGAATGGCCAAACTGCGTGCGGGCGTTTTTCAGATTCTCCACCTGCAATTGGCCCGTGAAGGCCCGGCTGCCCAGAAAATCTCCCACCAGGTTGCCTTCTTCATCTGTAAAAGAGGCTAATTCCAGGGTTTTTTCGAGCGAGATGTTTTCTTCTTTTATTCTTCGGAGGCATTCAAGAGCGGCCAGCACTCCCACCGCTCCATCGAACCGGCCGCCATTGATTACCGTATCAAGATGGGAACCGGACATCACTACTTTAGCTGTTTTCCCGGGCAGAGTGCCAAATATGTTTCCCGCTCCGTCCTGACGGTAGAGCAGGCCGGCCTGTTCAATCCGGTTTTTTAGCCACTGTCGGGCTTCCAGGTCCGGCAGGCTGAAGGAGGGCCGTGAAATTCCGCCCCGCTTATCCTGACCAATTTTCCCCAGCTCTTCCAGGTCCTGAAGCAAACGGGAAAAATTGATTCTTAAATTTTCGTAAATCATTCTTCGATTTTCTAACTATTCCATTTATTTTTTTTCTAAAAGAGCCACCATTTCTTTTACCGCCTGGGGCAGGCCGACCATGACCGCCCTGGCCACTATGGCAAAACCAATGCTCAGTTCGGAAATTTCTTTGATTTCGACTACAGGGCTGACGTTATGATAATCAAGACCGTGGCCGGCATGCACCTCCAGGCCGAGTCTGGCGGCCAGGGCGGCGGCATTTTTTACTCGCTCGAGTTCTTTTTTTCTTTCTTTTTCTGAGGCTGCTTCAGCGTACTTTCCGGTGTTAATTTCCACCAGGTCAGCCCCAACTTCAGCGCAGGCCTCAATCTGCGGTTCTTCGGCGTCTACAAAGATGCTGACCCTCGGGACGTATTTTTTAAGCTGGCGGATGAATTCCGACAGATGTTTTTTGTGACTTATAACGTCTAACCCGCCCTGGGTGGTCACCTCATTCGGGCTTTCGGGCACCAAGGAAACCAGGTCGGGCCTGACTTTTTTGGCGATGGCCAGCATTTCAGGCGTGGCTGCCATTTCTACATTCAGTTTGGTCTTTATGACCTCCCGGAGCAGCCTGAGGTCGCGTTCCTGGATGTGACGGCGGTCAGCCCGGATATGGCAGACTATTCCGTGAGCCCCGGCCTGCTCGGCCAGCAGGGCGGCTAACAGCGGTTCCGGCTCTTTAGCCTGTCGTGCCTGCCTTAAGGTGGCCACATGGTCAATGTTAACGGCCAATCTCATGATTGCCTCCTGGAGCAAAATATTACACCCTGTCCGGGTTATCCAAGATGATTTTTTATCAATTCAGCCAGTTTCCCGGCCAGGTTTTCTATCTTTTCCCGGTAACGGCCTTCGACCATTATTCTGGCCAGCAGTTCGGTGCCGGAGTAGCGTATTTCGAGCCTTCCTTCATCACCCAACTCGGACCTGACTTCTTGCACCAGCCTGTCATAACCGGGAATCTGAGAAAAAGGTATTTTTTCTCTTACCCTTACGTTTAGCAAAACCTGCGGGAACTCTTGCAGGCCTGTGACCAGCTCGGAAATTTTCTGCTGTTTTTCCAGCATGGTCTCAATCATCTTCAGAGAAGTGAGCAGCCCATCTCCCGTAATGGCGTGGTCCAGGAAAATAGTATGGCCGGATTGTTCGCCGCCAAGGTTAAGCTGCTGTTTGAGCATTTCTTCGAGCACATATTTATCGCCAACTTTTGTCCTGAGCATATTAATCCCATGCCGGTTGAGGGCCAGCTCCAGCCCCATGTTGCTCATGATGGTGGCCACCACTGTTTTGTTTCTTAAACGGTTTTTCTCCTTCAGATGCAAAGCCTGAACAAACAGCGTATGGTCTCCGTTAAGCAGATTACCTTTTTCATCTACCCAGATGGCGCGGTCAGCGTCTCCGTCATAGGCGATGCCCAGATCGGCCCTTTCTTCCACGACTGCTTTCTGCAAGGTTTCCGGATACAGAGAGCCGCAGCCTTTGTTTATGTTCCGACCGTCAGGCTGACAGTTTATGGACAGAACTTCAAAACCAAGGTAACGGAATAAGGCCGGGGCCAGCTCGGAGCTGGCTCCGTGAGCGCAATCGAGCACTATTTTCAGTTTCCTGGAACCGGCGTAAGGAAAAAGCTGCCTGAGGAACTCGAGATATTTCAGTCTCAATCGTTCATCCACCGCCACCGGGTTTGGTTTTACAGACAGGGTTTTTTCTTTAGCCGCCAGGATTTTCTTTTCGAGCCACTCTTCCCAGTCTTCCGGTATCTTGGTGCCCTGAGCGGAGAAAATTTTTATCCCGTTATCTTCATAAGGGTTATGAGAGGCAGAAATGACCACACCGGCGGAAAAACCGTCATTCCTCACCAGGTAAGAGATGCCGGGCGTCGGTATGATCCCCGCCGATACAGCTTGGCCGCCAGCCGATGTAAATCCGCCCTGGAATGCTTCTTCGAGCCATTTTCCTGATTCCCGCGTATCGCGGCCCGTGATGACCACCGGCGGCAGTTTTTTTTCTTGGAAAAGTTCATACAGGGCCCGACCAAGGATGAAGACCGATTTCTCGTCCAAAGGGAAATGCCCGGCTTTCCCTCTCAAACCGTCGGTGCCAAACAGTTCAGGCATGAGAAACCCTTTCTTTTAAGTAAAAAACTCAGTTTGTTTTTAAATTGAATTTTATCTCTGCGGCCAGCAATATTCTATTAATAAAGATTCCAGTACTCGTCATTGTCCCTCGGGGAACCCTCTTTTAAGTTAACTCTGCTGTTTTTTCCATTATTTTTTTTCTCCACGGTTATAATTACCTTAGCCTTCGGGTAGAGTGATAAAAGTCGGAGTTCTGGCCTGGGCAGGATGAGGTCGACTTCCACCGTCTGAGATTCTGTCAGGGCGCTGGCATCTATCGGGCTGGTGATAACTTTATCTCTCGGTTTGATTTTACTCTCCGGACCGCTGACCATGACTTTGGCGGGAATTACCTCCACCTTAACTATCTGATATCCTTCGGCCGGCCGGCCGATTAAAGAGGGTACCACTTCCATCTCCAACCGCCTGGTTTTTTCCAGCTTAAGGTGAACGTAGGGTGGAGAAACGGAAATTATTTCAACTTCCGGCGGCGTTTTGACCATCCTGGCTTCCAACGGGTATTCCTGCTGATAGATGCTGGCTTTACTCAAATCAAGTTCGGCCTGAAAACTGTCTGGAGTCAATTGATTGATAATTCTTTTCCTGGCCCTGACTTTCAGGTTAACCGTGGTAATCGGTTTTTCTACTACTTCCATATCCGGCGGTAAATTGACCAACTCCAGGTTTACGTTCAGGCTCTTTTCGGCAAAGGTCTTTTCCTCAGGTATCAGCAGAATCCATAAAACCAGGGCCAGAAACAGCGCCAGCAGCTTTAATTCCCAGTTTCGGATAAAAAAATCTTTAAGCATGATGTTATTTTACCCTCAGGTAGGTGGCCAGTTTTTCTTGCAGGATTTCTTTCCCGGTGATTTTTTCTATTTGTCCGGCGGCGGCCAGCGATATTTCGCCGGTCTGTTCAGAAACCACGATGACCGCAGCGTCGGTTTCCTGGGCCAGGCCAAGAGCAGCCAGGTGTCGCGTCCTGGTGGAAAAATTCTCCCCCAGAGTATGGGTCTGGGGCAGGGGCAAAAGGCATCCCGCGGCCAGGATTTTGTTTCCTCTGATGATGACCGCTCCATCGTGCAGCGGTGACCTGGGGAAAAAGATGCTGACCAGCAAATCCTTGGAAAGCACAGCATCTACTGGCTGACCTCTTTCAGCGTACGGAGAAAGGTCAATGTCCTTTTCAATGGCAATCAGAGCTCCAATTTTCTTTCGCGACATATAATCCACCGCCAGGAACAGGTCTTCCAGCTTTTCTTTCAGGGAAAATAATTTAAATGGCCGACGGAACGTTCTCGACCCGATCCCGGCAAAAAACCGGCGCAGCTCCGTCTGAAAAAGCACGATGATGGCAATAATCAGGTAGTTGATGAAAGATTTTATAATCCTGTTGGAGACATAAAGATGAGCCCACTCGGTAATCAAGAAGAACAGTAAAACCAGGATAATACCAAGGGTGAGTTGATAAGCTCTGGTATCTTTGATGAGCAGGAAAATGGAGTACAGGATAAAAGCCACCAGCAGGATGTCCAGGACGTCTGACAGTTGCATGTGTTTCAGTATGACCAGCAGGTTTTCCAGCATGTTAGTCGGCCACCCTCTTCAGATTTATTAAATTTTCAAACACCAGGAAAGCCCTTTTTAGCGCGAGCACATCATGCACCCGGAAAATGACCGCACCCTTTAAATAGCCTACAAGGCAAGAGACAATCGTTCCCTCCAGCCGGTTGGCCGGGGGCTCTTGGAGAATCAGACCGATGAAGGATTTGCGCGAGGGACCCAGGAGAACAGGTCGGTCCAGGTCCAGGAAATAATTCAGATGAGTTATTAATTCCAGGTTATGCTCCAGGGTTTTGCCGAACCCGATCCCGGGGTCCAGGATAAGGCGCTCATCTTTAATACCGGCCGCCCGGGCGGCACGAATTCTATCCAGGAAGAAGTGTTTCAGGTCAAATAACAGGTTGTTGTAGGAAGGGGATAGCTGCATGGTCTCCGGAGTTCCCAGCATGTGCATCAAGATTACAGGCACCTGATAGCGGGCCACCACTCCGGCCATTTCCGGGTCGTGACGCAGAGCGCTTATGTCGTTAACGATGTCAGCCCCTTCCTCCAGAGCCAGCCTGGCCACCCGGCTTTTCCTGGTATCTACAGAGATCAGGGCCTTTGTCCTCGGCCTGAGTTTTTTTATGACCGGCAGCACCCGGCTTAGCTCCAGTTCTTCAGGAACTCCGGTTGAACCGGGGCGCGTGCTTTCTCCACCGAGGTCGATGATCTGGGCGCCTTCTTCTACCAGGCGCAGGGCCTGGTCGACGGCTTTTTCCGGGTCGAGGAATTTTCCTCCGTCAGAAAAAGAATCAGGCGTGACGTTTACAATGCCCATTATCCACGGTTCGGGTCCGATGGTTATTTTCTCTCCCCGGATATCCAGGGTATAGGTTCTCGCCTGAGGAAGGAGTTCGTTATCCCTTTTTCCGTTCCCGGTCATTTATTACCCTTTAAAGCCTGAACATTTAAAGGCTATAATCTCTGATAATTAAACTTCATTTTGCCGTTTATTATCAACAAGCTCATCAGGGCTTAAAGTCAGTCCGGTATCTTTTTTCTCCAACTTCTGACCGTTGATCAAAGCATTTATCTCATCGGAAGACAGAATTTCTTTTTCCAGCAGGGCTTCGGCGATTTTGACCAGCTTATCCCGGTTGGTCTCAATCAGGTTTCTGGCCCGGTTGTAGCAGCGTTCAATAATTTTCTTGACCTCCGCATCAATCAGCTGGGCGGTGTGTTCGCTGAAATTCTTGTGGGTGGCCAGCTCCCGACCGAGGAAAATCAAATCGTCCCTCTCGCCAAAGGAAAGCGGCCCGAGCTCTGACATGCCCCACTGACAGACCATTTTGCGCGCTATTTCCGTGGCTTTTTCCAGGTCGTTGGCCGCTCCGGTGGTGATTTTGCCCAGGATTAATTCCTCAGTTATGCGGCCGGCCAGCAAGACAGCCAACTGGGCTTCTAAATAGTCTTTGGTGTAGGTATAGCGGTCGGACAGAGGAAGCTGCTGGGTAACCCCCAGGGCGAGGCCTCGCGGGATGATGGTTACCTTGTGGATGGGGTCGGCTTCCGGAAGCAGAGCTGCCACCAGAGCATGACCTGCTTCATGGAAAGCAGTTGTCTTTTTATCCTCATCGCTGATGATCATGCTCTTCCTTTCCACACCCATCAGCACCTTGTCTTTGGCTTCTTCCAGGTCGCGCATGGTCACCCAATCCTGACCTTTTCGCGCGGCTAACAGGGCCGCTTCATTAATCAGGTTGGCCAGGTCGGCACCGGAAAAGCCCGGAGTCGAACGCGCAATCACTTTCAGGTCAACGTCAGGAGCCAGTGGCACTTTCCTGGTATGGACCATAAGAATCTCTTCCCGGCCTTTGACATCCGGCATGGGCACCACAATCCTGCGGTCAAAACGTCCCGGCCGCAGCAAAGCGGTATCAAGTATGTCCGGCCGGTTGGTAGCCGCAATCACTATTATTCCTTCATTGGAGTCAAAGCCATCCATCTCTACCAGAAGCTGGTTGAGGGTCTGTTCACGCTCATCATGACCGCCACCAAGGCCGGCCCCTCTCTGTCGTCCCACGGCATCGATTTCGTCAATAAATATCAAGCAGGGTGCATGCTTTTTTGCCTGGTCGAACAGGTCCCGCACTCTGGACGCTCCCACGCCGACAAACATTTCTACGAAGTCCGAGCCGCTGATGGAGAAAAAGGGCACGTTGGCTTCGCCGGCCACCGCCCGGGCAAGCAGAGTTTTACCGGTGCCCGGAGCGCCGACCAGCAGCACACCTTTGGGAATGCGCCCGCCGAGCCGCTGGAATTTTCGCGGGTCCTTGAGAAATTCGATTATTTCTTGCAGTTCAACCTTGGCTTCATCCACGCCGGCCACGTCTTTGAAAGTAATTCTTTTCTGCATCGGAGTGAAAAGCTTGGCCCGGCTCTTGCCAAAGGACAGGGCTTTGTTCCCGCCGGCTTGCATCTGCCGCATAAACATGAACCAGAAAAAGATAAGCAACAGGATGGGGAACCAGTTGAGCAGGATGGCCAGCCAGCTATTTTTCGAGCTGGTGTCCTTGACCACGATGTTAACCTGGTTTTCCCTGAGAACCTTGATGAGGTCTGCATACTGCGGCGGCAGGGTAGTCTTGAACGGAGAACCGTCTTTTAACTTGCCCTGAGCCAGGTTATCCTGGATGGTTACTTCCTGCACGTTTTTTTGCTCCACCTGGTCCAGGAATTCAGAAAAAGTAAATTCTTTGGGTTTGGTACCGGTGGGAAAAAGACTCCACAGGATAACCAAAATGACCAGGGAAGCTATCCAGAACAAGACATTTTTGGCTGATTTATTCTTTCTGACCATGTTATTTTCCTTGATTTTCAACTCATTTTAACATTTTTCAGCCGGATTAAAAAGTATTAAGCTGTAAAAAGGTGGCGAGAAAGAAAAAATCCAGGAAATTCAGGTAAAAAATTCAGTCTTAACACCCGGGGTTAATTTTAAATTTTAAATTAAGATTGTAATCAGGGACACGACTTTTTTAGCACCTTATTCCCATCTCAAACCGCCCGGGCTCCCCATTTTTGCTTTCTTTTCAGTCGGGGCCGGCACCGCTCCCGGTATCAGGATGGTTGAAAAATATTTTACTTCAGGACTTCTCCGTCTTTTTTTCCAGCTCTTCCAGCAGGGAAACGGCTCTTCTCAGATGGGGAATGACAATAGAACCGCCTACGATGAGGGCGATGGTAAAGGTTTCAAAAAGTTCCTCCCGGGTGGCTCCCCTGTCCAGAGCCTGGATAATATGGTAGGTGATACAGTCGTCGCAGCGCAGCACCATCGAAGCTACCAGCCCCATCAATTCTTTGGTTTTTTCGTCCAGGGCTCCGGCCCGGTAGGTCTGCTCATCCAGGCCAAAAAACCTTTTTATCTCCAGTGTTCCCTGTTCGAGGATTTTTTTATTCATTTCTTGCCGGAATTTAACAAATTCCTCATAACGACCCATGTTATCCTCCCTGGCCTTTATCTTTTAAACAAGGCCTTTTTCTATTTTTAAATTGAGGCGGCAATTTTTTAGAGCCAATCCTGCAGCTGGTTAGCGGCTTTTTCAGGCTGAGAGCGAAGCTGCCTTTTTTACTGCCTCAAGCAACAGGTCAACTTCATCTTCCGTGTTGTAGATATGGGTGGTGACCCTCAGGGAATTAAGCTTGCTTTCGCCCACTCCGCGAATTCTTATTTTGTAGTTCTCCATCAACCAGTTCTGGAACTTATCATAGGGCATATTTTTTAACCGGAAGCCAACCAGGGCGCAGCGAGATTGCCCTTCCCAGGGGGTGAGGAGTTCCACTTGCGGTATCTGGCTTAAGCCTTTCATCAGCCTGGTGGCCAGCATCTTGTCTCGTTCAGTAATATTGTCAAGACCGATGCCTTCCACGAAATCAAGGGCGGCCATCAAGCCGTAGTAAAGCGCCGCGCTCTGAGTGCCGTAATCATAGCGATGGGCGGTTGGGTTCCAGCCTTTGAGCCCGCTCTGATAATCCCAGCCTGAATCGGACCCGCCGCCCGTCATGATGGGTTCCACCCGGTCAAAGCAGGATTCTTTAACGTAAAGAAACCCGGTGCCCTTGGGAGCCATCAAAAATTTATGTCCGCAGGCAGCATAGAAATCGCAATCGAGGTCTTTGACATCCACTTTGAACATGCCTGGCGGATGGGCGCCATCGAGCAGCACCAGTATGCCTTTGCCGTGAGCCAGCTTAATGATTTCCCTGGCCGGTAGAATCTGGCCATTCGTGCAGGTCATGTGGGGGATGGAAATAATCCTGGTTTTTTTGGTAATGGTCCTTTCGATGTTGTTCAAGGTTTCTGCGGCATCTTTCCCCAGCGGAGCAACCCGGACCACAATTTTATCGCGGCGAGCTCTGGTGAACCAGGGAATGGCATTGCCGGCATGCTCATGGTTGGTGATTATCACTTCTTCGCCTTTTTTCATCTTGAAGCCCTGAGCCACGATGTTGATGCCTTCCGTCACGTTGTGGGTTAGGGCCACTTCTTTTTCCTGACAGTTGATAAACCTGGCCACCCTGGCCCTGGCCACATCATGTCCGCCGTAGGTGCCGGTAAAATTAACTTCTTCTTCTTTTCGGAAAAAAATCCACTGGGTGTAGTAGGGCGAGGGACCCATCGTGCCGTTATTCATGTAGATAATCTTGTTGTTTTTGGTGATGGGGAATTGCTCTCGGACAAAAAGCCAGAATTTGTGGTCGCTGGGTGAAACTCGCCCGGAAGCCCTGGGGATGGGTGGCTCCTGCACGTCAGCCGGCCGGCTGAGCGGGTTGGTGGAGGTCTGGCCCGCCAGGGGTAAGGAAGAAGCAACTAACAGTCCGCCACCGAAAATTTTGAAAAATTCTCTTCTCGAACTAATTTTTTTGGTTTCAATTTTTGTTTTACTCATGGGAATTTCTCCGTTTGTCGAATTAATAAAATTTAAGTCAACCTTATTTTATAATCAATCGACCTGAAATTGAAAACTTTTTTTAATTTGATGAAGGTTAAAGTTGTCATTTACCTAAGAAAAATGACCGATTGGCCGAAGGTTTAAATTTTTTTTGTTAAGATGATTGTCCTGACGTAAACCGGTTGATATGGCTGTCCGGCCAGAACAAATTTTTTAAGTTAAGTTATTTCAGTTTTTCTTGCCGTTTTAAAGCACACCGCTCTTTCTACTGAATCTGGACTGGCCCAGCGGATGAAATTTTCGTTTAAATTGATTTTTAATTCAATATAATAGGAAAGAAAAACAGAAATAGTGCAGGAAAGGAGAAACAGATGGCTCTCGACCTGAAAGCTCTGGCCTCACGCATGGATCAACTCTATGAATTTGACCGAGAACCGGTCACTCCGGATAAGCTAAAACCGGGCGTTTTGTTTGCCAGTATTTTTGCCGGCGAGCATGTGGCGGCCACTGAATTTGTCATCGGGGCTTTTTTTGTTCTGCATGGAATCAGTGCTTCGGATCTTATTTTAGGACTTCTCCTTGGCAACTTGTTGGCCGTCCTGAGCTGGGCTTTTATTTGTGCCCCGATCGCTGTGAGTACCAGGCTGACGCTTTACTGGTATTTGAGGAAGATAGCTGGCCCTGGCGTGACCTTAATTTACAACATCGCCAATGCTTTTCTGTATTGCATCCTGGCCGGGGCGATGATTTCTGTATCGGCTACGGCTGTGGGCCTGGCTTTCGGGATGAAGGTTCCCGGGATTAATGATATCCTGCCGAATAACCTTCTCTGGGTGGTGATATGTTTGGCCCTCGGATTCCTTTTCACCACTCTGGCGATACTGGGATTCGAAAAGTTAGGCCGATTTGCGGAAGTGGCTTCACCCTGGATTTTTTTGACTTTCGTCGGGGGAGCGCTGGCCACTTTACCAAAGCTGGGGGTAATGGCTGATTTTAGCAACTTCTGGGAAATAGCCACCACAAAGATATGGAATGGAATTGCTGCAGCCGGCCAGGAAAAATTCGGCTTCTGGCACGTGGTGTTTTTTGCCTGGTTCTGCAACCTGGCCATGCATGTTGGCCTTTCCGACATGGCTCTTTTCCGTTACGCCAAGAAATGGACTTATGGTTTTTACTCCGCTTTTGGCATGTACTCCGGTCATTTCCTGGCCTGGATATGCTCGGGTATCATGGTGGCAGCCATCGGCCGGGAAATGCATCCGGGCAAGATGGCTTTTGAAGCCCTGGGTCTGGCTGGTGTTTTGGCCGTCTTATTAGCTGGGTGGACCACAGCTAATCCAACCCTTTACCGGGCGGGCTTAGCTCTTCAAACGGTTACCGGTTGGCCGCGCTGGAAGATAACCCTGGTAGCCGGGGTAGTTACTTCGGTATTATCGTGTTTCCCGCTCTTTTTCATGAAACTTCTCGATTACGTGGCTATTTATGGCCTCGTGCTGATGCCCATCGGAGCGGTAGTTTTTTCTGAGCACTGGATTTTTCCGAAACTCGGAATTCCCCGTTACCAGGCGGAAACTAGGAAGAAGGTGTTTAACTGGAAGGTCCTGCTGGTTTGGGCGGCCAGCTTAATTTTTGCTTTTCTGTTGCCCATCCATCTTTATTTTCGCTGGTTGCCAGGTTATTTATTTGCCCTGGCACTTTATGTTGTCTTAAACATCGGGACCAGAACACCGGCGGCTGAGAACCTTCCTGCTCAAGGTTAAAATAAAAAAATGAATTTGAGCTGGGTCAGCCTAAAGATAAAAAGAAACGAGGATTAGATGATCAGGTTTTTCTCGTTAGAAAAGATAAATTCACAGCTCGTTCAACACAGAAAAATTCTGGCCGGCAAATTTAAATATATCTTTAGGTTTAAAATATTTTCGGTGAGAAAATTCGGTTCTAAAAATTAAAGATTACATTTAAAAGGATTATGTGAATAAGAAAGGAAAAAGAGATGAAAAATAAGTGGTTAAAAATATTTTCAATTCTGGCTCTGGCCGTCTGCTTATTGTTAGCCTGGCTCAACTTTAGCGGACGGTTGTCTGCCGGTTCTTTCAAGCTGTGGTTCATGTTGGTCTCGCTGGTCTATTTTGTGGCGGCAACTCTTTCGGTGGGTAAGAAGTCAGGTGCTTGAGAAAGCTACTGAAAAATCAGATAAAAATTTACATATGGGAAGTGCGCTTAGAAAAATAAATTCGGCGAAATCTTAGCGGACAACAATTTCGTCCACAAAAACCCAGGATTTTCCGCTAGCCGAAGCATGCCAGTCGTAAAGCTGGAGCGTGCCCTGAACTTCGAATTTTACAAAACGGAATGACTGGCCCCGGACGGGGAAACTCCAGATTTTGCTAACTTCAGCCTGCCGCTGGTCGTCTTCGATTTTCAGTGAGCCAAGGGGCGTAAAATTGAGGCCATCTTGGGAAACGAAACATCTTATTTCCACCGGGTGAAGTATCCAGCTGTGTGGGTCCCACAGGGTGCTTATTTCGATGACTGAAGGTTCTACCTGCTTTTCCAGGTCGAGCAGCAGTTCAAAATTTTGCCCTTCCCAGCCAAGCCAGTGCACCTTGTAATCGTTGGCCCCGCGCACTCCATTTGTGAGGAGGGCCAGGTTGCCGCCGCTGTATTTGGTTGCCGGCGGGGGATTGGCCATAACTTTTTTTCGGAAAGCCAGGTTGCCCTTAACCTGGGTTTCTAAGAACCTCCTGGTCAGCCGGTAATATTCTTCGCAGGTCAAACCGGATTCGTTGACCGGAGCTGCTTTTGCTTTTTGCGCCGTATCATAAAATTTTTCCAACGAATCCAGAAGATGCTTCCTGGGGATGAATTCGCCGTTTATTTCATCATACCAGCCGCGGGGGCCAAACATATCAGCCTTGGCGATTTCCATTTCAGCATATTGAAGAGCCATCCGGGCGGTGCGAACATGGAGCAGATAATCAGGCTGTTTGACGACAGCTTCTTCCGCCCGGTCAAAATATTCGTTGTAAGCCCGGATGTTTTTGGCTGAAAGTAAGGTATCCTGGTGGTCGTTGGGCGGGCCGTAGATGTCGAGCCACTCGCCGGTTTTCAGGATTTCTGCTTGCAGGTGGTAGATGTACCACCTTATCCACGGTGCGGCCGGCCCGTAGTAGCCATCGGTAAATTCTTTAATCAGTCCATCAACCTCAGCTTCCGGGTTCCACAGCAACTTGGCTAAAAGATAATTTTTCAGCTCGGAGAATTCGTGCCCGGTTCCGGTGTTGGATTGCTGAAAGTGCTGGCGTACGCCGTATTTAACAAAAAGCTGAATGTTGGGTTTTAAGGTATGCAGGTTCGGGAACGGGCTGATGCTGTGGGCAAAGTCCACCGTGTAATCCCAGAGATAAATATTTTTCGTCAGGCGGGACCAGTCCTCCAGGTCTTTGATGAAGGAAGCGCTGGTCGGGTCTTCGGCTATGGGCTTGCTTCGGTTGAGCTCTATCGTGCACAGCATTATTTGCACGTTATCGGCCGGTCTGGTGATTTTGGGAGCCTGTCGGCTAAATTGATAAGCCAAGGTGGAAATGATTTTATCCGGAAAGTGAGCGGCCACGGCGTTGACCAGCCTGAGAATCGGCCCGGCCGGGCTGCCTTCTTCTTCCATTATCTTCTGGCATTTCTCGCACTGGCAGTAAGAAAAATTATCGTTCTGGCTGACCGACCAGACCTTCTTTTCGGGCTGAGCCTTCATTTCCTGCTCTAACTTCTGAATGATGAGTTTTTGAACCTCAGGGTGGGAAGGGCAGAGCTGGTCAATGACCCTTTTACCGTTGAGCCAGGCAAAATATTCTGGATGGTCCTTAAAGTACTCCTGCCAGGGAACGAGCTTCTGAAAAGTATGGACATAATAACCGCGGGCGAACATATCATCTATGATGTTCAGCCGGTGAAAATCGCGGTAATCGGCGTCCTGAGAAAACTGGCCGTGAACGTTGCGGTAGGTGTTGGGGGAATGGCCGTAAAGGTTTAAGGCGGGCAATTTCAGCGTGGCGGCGCGAGGGATGACCACAAAGTCCGGGCTGTAATACCTGACGCCAAAATGTCGTTCGAGAAGTTCAGCTACCCCGTAAACACAGCCTTTGCCCTGTCCGCCCAGGATGTACAGCCGGTCACCCCGGGTGTAAACCCGGAAATCATCGGCTTCCTGGAGCTCAGGAGACTTTTTGATGATAACCAGATTTTTGCCTTCTGGTTTATCTGTGGCCACAATCGGCAGGGTGCAGCCGGCGATTTTCTCCAGATGTTTATTCAGGAATTCTGCTGCCCTTTTTTCTTCAGCTGATGGGTTGGCCGGCAGGACCAGGCGGTAGGTGCTCCGGGTTTTCTTAACCAGGGTTATCCGCGCGTCGGCTCTTATCGCAGAGAAGGAGAGAAGGTAAAAGACGGCCAGAATTACCGCCAGGCCCAACTGTTTTTTGATTGGAGATTTTTTTTCTTTTTTAGTGTCTTGCTTCATGAAACATTTCCCAAATAGAATTTAAAATTAAAAAAGTATCAAAATTAAAGCACATTTCAGGCTAATTATTCTACCTGAATATCTAAAAGCAGTGCCAGGTGCCTCGTTTTCGAAGAGCAATGCCTTTTCAGCCATGAATTTCATCTTAAAAGCCAGTCTTATAAATTTTTAGTTTTTCCTAATCTTTTTTTATCTATCTTTTTCTTGGGCAATTTTTTAAATTCCATGTGTTTCTCTGGCCGCCCCACTTTTTTTGCCAGTTCATCTTTTTTTCCTGTCTTTTTTGGCGCACCGGCCAAATTAGCGGATTCGCAAGAAACAGAAGTCTTAAACTATTCCGCGGTTCTGGCAAATAAAGTCAGCGCTTCGGTTCATTCTCCTTCCAGCACAAAATGGTAGCTTCCGGAACCAGCCCTGATGATGAAATTCCCGCCTTTAAGCTCGACGCCTTCAACGCCAGGGATTTTGTTTTTAATTTCATTATCTGCCCAGAAGATGGTCTGACCTTCATAGAGCTTTAGGTTTCTGAGCTTGAATACCGGAATATAGATTTCTGCCTGACTGCCTACCGGAATATCAACGCTGACTTTTATTTTTCGGTCCGCTTTTTCCCAGGAGCAGCTGACCTGGCCGTTTATGGTATAGATTGAACCGGAAGCATGGGTCAGGTCCCTGACCATCTGCGGCCTGATGATCAATTTTTTATAAGCGGTTGAATCCGGCGCCAGGTTAATGCCGGCCAGCGCCCGGTAGAACCAGGCTCCGATGCTGCCGAACATCGGATGGTTGTGAGAATTCATCGAGGGGCCCTCGCGCTTCTGCCAGAGTTCCCACAGAGTGGTGGCTCCATTTTTAACCATGTAACCGTAGCTCGGGAAATCGGTCTTGGTCATGATGTCGTAAGCCAGGTCGGAGTTGCCGAACATGGTCAGCACGTCAAGGATGTACTTCGTGCCGATGATGCCGGTCGTCAGGTGGGAGTCGTGCTTGTAGACGAGGTCGTTAAACAGGTTACCCCATACACTGCCGCGCGCATTATCAGGAACAAGCCCGATAAAAAGCGGCAGAGTGTTGGCCGTCTGGCTGCCGCCGGCGTAATTGCGGGTGGTTGGGTCGAGGAACTCGCGGTTAAAAGAGTCTTTTATTTGAGCGGCTAACTTGGAGTATAGGTCCGCTTCTAACTGCTTTCCAAGAACTCGGGCCGCCTCCGCCAGTATCTTCACATCATAATAATAATAAAATGCCGAAACCAAACTTCCGGGGCACTTATCAATAGCTACCCAGTCGCCGTAATGGCTGAACTTAACCAGGCCGTTTTCCGCCTTGCGCCGAAGGAACTCGACATATTTTTTAAGAGAATCGTAGTGCTCTTCAAGAATTCTTTTGTCGCCGTAATACTGGTACATGTACCAGGCAATGAGCGGGTAGGCTGTGCCCCAGGCCGGGTCGGCCGGTCGGGAACCCCAGATGTGGGGGACAGTATCTGTTATGGAGCCGTCCTCACCTTGCACATCTCTGATATCGCGCAGAAAATTGGTGTAAAAAGCCGCCATATCATAGTTCATGATGGCCTCTTCGGCCGTCACCTGGGCATCGCCCATCCAGCCCATCCGTTCGTCGCGCTGGTCACAGTCGGTCGGGATGCTGTGCAGGTTGGTTTTCTGTCCCCACAGGATGAGACGCTGGATGTCATTGAGGATTTGCTTCGAGCAGGAAAAATTGCCGGCCGGGGAGACGGCGGTATGCACCACCCGGCCGCGAACCGAATCTATTTTCGGCGTGCCAGGAAAGCCAGTTACTTCAATGTAGCGAAAGCCGTGGTAGGTAAACCTTGGTTCCCAGACTTCTTCGCCTTCGCCTTTCAGGATGTAATGGTCTTCCGCCCGGGCCGAACGCAGGTTTTCCTGGTTAATCAGGCCGTTTTCATACAGCAGCTCGGCAAAGCGCAGGCGGACATCGGTGCCGCGCGGGCCACGGACTCGAAGCTGAGCCCAGCCGCTGATGTTCTGCCCCAGGTCAAAAACATAGACTCCGGGAGCCGGGTTGGTCATGGTCAGCGGCACTATGGTGTCAACCACTTTTATGGCCGGCATGAGCTGGGCAGAAAGCACTCCGCCCGGTCCCTGGACTTTTTCGGCCGGTTTCCAGCCTTTTTCTTCAAAGCCGGGGCGGTCCCAGCCAGGCTGTTCCAGCCGGGCGTCATAGGTTTCACCGTTGTAAACATTATCTTCAAGAATGGGTCCCGGAGAGGTTTTCCAGGTGCTGTCGGAATGGATTTCTACCAAGCTCCCGTCTTCTCCTTCGACATAAAGTTGAAACATCAACGCCCGGCCGTTGTATTTCCCCTGACCGAGCATCACACCAATGGCATTCCGACCCTGGCGAAGTGCTCTGGTGACATCATAGGTGACATAAAGAACGCGCTTGGAAAAAGTCGTCCAACCCGGGTCAAGAACATGGTCTCCAACCTTGCGCCCGTTTATCCTGAGCTCGTAATAACCGAGGCCAGAAATAAAGACTCTCGCCCGTCGCGGGGCAGCGGGCAGGTCAAATTCTTTGCGGAGCAGGTTTTCTCCGCCTATCCATTCTCCTTTCCAGTCAGCAGCTGAAAAAAGCCCGGTATCAAAGCGAGCCACCCGGCTCCAGGGGCTGACCCGACCCTGACTGTCCCACACTCTAACTTTCCAGTAGTAGGTTCGGTTGCTTTCGAGCGGTTTACCTTCGTAGACAACCTGAATGGATGAATCGGAACTGACCTTTCCGGAACCCCACATGTCTGCTTCCTGGGCTTCCGAGGAGGTCGAGACAACAAGTTCATAGGCGCTCTGTGCCTGGCCTCGTTCGGAGTGGGCATTTTTCCAGAAAAAGCGCGGTTTCCGCACATCAACTCCAAGCGGGTCGGTCAGGTATTCAACCCTCAGGTCATAGGGCGCATCAGGACTGATGGCCGGCTTGCCGGCTGATTCATCTGCGGCTGCTGACTGAGCAGAATAAAGTCCAGCAACCAGAAAAACAAAGGGCAGTAAAATCATAAAATAAACGGCCAGCTTGACCAAAGTTTTTACTGGCTGGCCGGACGCTTTGGTCATTATCGGGGATTTTATGAGTTCAGTTAAAGTTAAGCGCATCTTGACCTCCGGCTTTTTAAAAATGAATTTAAATCATGCATAAATATTATTATCAAAATCTCATAACAATTAAACAAAAAAAACAGATTGACATGAATTTCATCGCATATTAGCCGGCCTAACATACGCAGGAATCTTCATCTCCGTTAAAGATACCCGTAACCAGGACAGGCCATAACGGTGGGCAGGTTGTTTCGTCCTAATCTTAAGTCATCTTGACGGAATAAAGGGTTTTTTGTATTATGATAAGGCACGTGGGGCTGTAGCTCAGTTGGGAGAGTACGTGACTGGCAGTCACGGGGTCGCCGGTTCGAGCCCGGTCAGCTCCACCATTTTTTTTATTCAGTGAGCCTGCTCAAATCAATCTCAAAAATGCTTTAATTCTTTCCCAAGAGCACTTCAGCTTTGGCCTGAGCCTGAACTTTTGGGTCTCCTTCGGAAACAGCTTTAAGCGTTAAGGTGGCTTTCTTTGAGCAGTCATCGCTGGGCCGCAGGTAGACTGTGATTTCCTTTTCCTGGCTAAAGGGGACGGCAACCAGAGCATTTGGCAATTTGACCTGCCAGCCCTTTCCTTCAACTGAAGCTTCCAACCGGAAGAGGTCGTAATTTAGATGCTGAGTGACCTCCGAGGGGTGGAGGCCGGGCTGAACGGGAGCTGGCAGGCCGGTATTCTTCAGCCTGAAGGTGACCGGGACGAGGCCTCTTTTAACCACCAGATTAGAGGGCGGAGCGATAACAGCTACAGCTCTCTTCTGGGGGCCTGAGCCATCGAGCGAGCGCACGGCAAGCGTATAAGAGAGGATTCCATCTTTGTTCTTATGGATATCCACGACGTAAAAGTGCAGGCGGTTCGGTTCATCAACATATTCAAACCTGCTTCCGGAATCAGGACCGGCATGGAACAGAGCATCATTTAATTGTCGGTAATCCGCAATGGTCCGCATGACCTTTTGGCCGGCCGGGCTGACATAGTCAACCTGGTTTATGTCTTCAGGGTGGGCATCGATAACCCAGATGTACGAATTGAAGGCATTGGGGCCACCGTTGTTTCCGCGCAGATTATCCTTGTTTTTTGCTATGAGCACGCCCTCATCGGGGCAAAAAGAGTCGAAGCCCAGGCGCTGGACCACTTCCAGTGAATAAAAATTGTAATCGGGGAGGCCGGGTGAAAGTGGATTGCTGGCCGGGTCATCTGGCGGGGTGCGGTCGCCCGGGTCAGAACCATCGAGCCTGACGTTTATTCCGGTATAAGTTCCGGGGAGCGGGTCCACAGCCCGGGCGGTCACCTCTGCTACCACCAATCCTGATTTGGCCAGCCCTTCCCGGCTGAGGGTGAGGAGTTCTCCGTCGCGGATGAAACCGCAGGCCATTCGATTCCTGATCATCAGCCCGGGAGGTGCCGCCGCTCCGGCTATCGGTGGTACAACCCATCGATGATGAAGGCCACCTGGGCCGTTAAAGCAACCCCGGTCCATCAGGTCCCAGGGCCCAACAGCCGCCCGGCGGTATGGTTGCACGTAGGGGTTATTATTAAGGTCTGGCAAATGAAAAGCAAAATGGCCAAGTTCATGGGCGATAGTTCCCGAGTTTTCCCCCTGCCGCATGGAAGATAGCCCCCACTGCTGTGAGCCGGCCAGCCAGCTTGTCCACTCGACATAGCGAGTCGGGACCCAGCGGGGCATCCGGGGATTGGGATTACCCCATTCGGGTGGGATGTCGTCTTTGCTCTTGAATTTCATAATCCCAAATTCCATCCAGACACCGGTTTCATCGTATCCGGCATAGATCCGGAGCACGGCATCATATTCTTTTCTGATATCTCGGCCGACATCTGCCATCCAGAGTTCGTCACAATCTTTCTCCAGGCGACCGGCGGCCATGCTCCCGTCTGGCGTAAACTTGTTCTGGCCGTATTCGTTGAGTCCATACCACCAGTGGGGTTTTGGCATTCGGTAAGGGCCGAAAGCATCTACCTGACTTATGCCAAATCTTCCGCGGGAAATTTCCATCCAGTAGCTGTGGATGTTAAGGCCGTGGTTGACGGGCAGCGGTTTGGTGAAAAAATCGGCGTAGAACTGGGGTACCTTCTCACGGGGAATGGGGTCAACCTGAGGGTTGCCAAAGGGGTCAGAATGTTTGGGCAGAGTGATAACAAAAGGCTGGTCCGGAAAATCTACGGCCACCACAGCCAGCTTGAAGCCGCGTTCGGGCTTGAGAGAAGGATTATTCCAGTCCCGGCCAGGAATTGGTCGGTAATTGTCCCAGGTCATATGCTCGTGGTCCTGGACTTTCTGTGGGTCGATCGGCGGGGGAAAATCTGCCATGCTGGAGCCTGAAAAAATTTTTTGGGGGATGGATGAGGTTGAAGCCGCCAGAAAAAGTAAAAATAAAAGAGAGATAAATAATTTTGGCCGGAAAATATTACATCCCAGGCGCTTTATGGTGTTTGAGCGTAACCGAAGCATTTTATCCTCCGATAATAACCTCGGTTAATAAAATATATTAGATATCAGTATGATTTCAACAAAAAAAATTCTGTGACAACTCCCCCTGAAAATCCTTCATTAGTTTGCTTTTTATTGCCTCAATGAGGATAAAACTTCTCTCAATTATCCGTTAAAATTCAGGAAGGACTGAAATTGGTTTTTGATAAAAAAGGGGGCTGGCCTGAACAGACCAGCCCCGGCTCACTGGTATGTTGCCCTGTTCACACCTTTTTGTGACAGAACCACCAGTCGAAACATTCATATTTTTTCTTGCGTTCTTTGGCTTCTTTAACATCTGTTGGCGGTGGAACGATGACGTGGTCTTTGATCAGTTCGTTGTTGGGCCAGTTGGCCGGCATGGCCACGTTGTTTTTGTCCGATACCTGAAAAGCTTCCAGCACGCGCAGTATTTCAGCCATGTTGCGTCCGACTTCAGCCGGATAGTAAAGGATAAGTCGAACAATGCCTTCGGGGTCAATAATAAAGACGGCACGTACCGTTTTGGTGCCGCCGCCGGGATGGAGCATGCCCATCTTCATGGCCACCTTGCCCATGTCATCAGCAATGATGGGGAAGGGAATTTCCACCTTGAGCTCATTCTCGATCCATTCCACCCACTTGATGTGGCTGAAAACCTGGTCGATGGACAGCCCGAGCAGTTCGGCGTTGAGCTTCTGGAATTTGTCATAGTTCTTGGCGAATGAGACAAACTCGGTGGTGCAGACCGGAGTAAAATCGGCCGGGTGACTGAACAGCACCAGCCATTTCCCGGCATAGTCTCTGGGCAGAACCTTCTTGCCGTGAGTGGTCTGCACTTCCATTTCGGGAAGTTTTTCTCCGATCAGAACCATTCCTTTTGTTTCGTTGTTTTCCATTTTATGCCTCCTTAATTTTTTGTGATTAAATTTTGTTTTCCCAAAGAAGATGGATGTTGCAGTATTCACGGGCCCAGACGTGTTCTGCTTCAACCGGGAAAAAGGCTTCCGGCTTGTCTCCGGGTTTGAGCTCCTGGCGATAAACCTGGCCATCGGCTATGAGCTCAATCCATTCGATGTAATGTTTTTCTTCCATCGGATGGGGGACCATCTGACCGACTTTAACCATATAACCGCCGCTGACTTTTTCGATGTAGGGAACATGTTTTTCCTGGGTGGTGTCTGCCGTTTTAGCTTCCATGAAGACCATTTCTTCCCCGCAGCAAACCAGTTTTCCCGGGCCCTCGTGCAGGACTTCGACAATATTCCCGCACTTCAGACATTTGTAGATTCCATACTTTTTAGCCATTTATACCCTCCTTTTAATATTTTTTTCTTTTAAGACATTCCGGGCAAAGGCCCTTGAGGTTCAGGTGTTTGTCAAAAATTTCAAAGCCATCGAGGCCGGTAAGTTTCAGGTTCTCTATGTGAACGTCAAAGACCCGGCCGCAACCCAGGCATTTTAGGTGACCGTGCCAGGACAGGGTGGCGTCATAGCGGGCTTCGTTCTTTTCGACGTTGACCAGCTGGATTATTTTTTTCTCCAGGAAATATCTCAGAGTGTTGTAGACGGTGGCGGGTGATAGGGCCGGCAGTTCTTTTTTCAGGTGCTGGTAAATTTCTTCAGCCGTGGGATGTGTTCGCTCATTTATTAAGTATTCGAATATTTTCAAGCGATAGACTGAAATTCTGATGTCGTGCTGGGCAAAATAGGCACCAATGTCTTCGGGCGTCCAGCGTTTGTTTGTTCGTTCCATTTTTATCTGTTCCACAAATAAATTGATTATAATTTTATAACCATTATTATTTTATACTGATTATAAAATTAGTCAAGAGCCAGAATAACTTTTTATGAAATTTATGAAACAGGGCCTTTTTCTGACGGAAAATACCCTTTTCCTCCCGGTTCAAAAGGCAGCCACTGGCCGGCCTCTTCATCAACCGCGCTGTCCGCACACCCGGCCGGTCAGCGGCTGTAATAATCAATCATCTGCTGGATGGCCCGCTGACACACCCGGCAGAATTCCATCTTCGGGCTGGAAATCATCAGGCAGTACATCATCGGTCGGTAAAGCCCCTTGGCGGAATAACCCGCGCCTTCAAAGGCGCCAACTTTATCTTCCAGATTTTTGTATTTTTCTCGCACGGCCCTGATTTTTTCCTGAATGGCTTTGTCCTTTGCCTGGAAACCGGCCTGGAGCTTCTTTATTTCAGCTTCTTTCAGGTTTTTCTTCCTGGCCTCTTCCAGGGCTTTGTTCATTTCCTGGAAATTGGCCCTTCTTTCAGCCTGAAGTTTTTCAATGTCTTCTTTTCCGTATTCGGTGGGTATTTTAACGTCGGGTGAGACGAGGTCCTTCCATTTGAGGTTTTCCGGGTCGAGCAGGGCCGTGATGTTTGGTTCGAGGGGTTCTACTCCAGGCGGATAAAATTCATTGTAGGCCACATCCGAGGTATAGTATTCATCAGCCAGCCCGGCGAAAGAATGCCCGAACTCGTGCAGGAAGACTGATTTGCTGGCCTGGTTATCCACCGTGGTTATGCAGTAATCATTGTAAATTCCACCGCCCCCGTACCTTTTGCTGTTTACCAGCACGACGATGGCATCATAGGGGGCGGCGGCTGCCATTTCCCGCAGGAGGAAGCCTTCTTCCGTCAGCATATAGCGGTCGAGGTCAAAAGCGTTGAACGAGGCTTTAAGGACGGTGTTTCTGTAATTTTTCTGCCGCGGCTCATCCATCCCGCTTTCTGCAGAGGGACGAAAGACTCCATAAATATTAAATTTCTCCTCGTTCGCTCTGTAAGGTTCTATTTCGAAAAGATAACCTGAAAATTTTTTCACGTCATTTATGAACTTGTCCTTTTCTTCAGCCGTGTAACCTTCAGCCAGGAAAACCAGGTCAACCTTTTCTGCCGGCGGACCGCTCCTTTTCACTTCAAACACAAAATCCGGCGACGGCACGGTTTCTTTAATCAGGTGGTAATCTTCCGGGTCTATGGTTTCAATCAAAACCGGGTGCAGTATGTTTTTTCTGTCCCTTGCTTCTATCACCAGGTTGATTTTTCTTTTCGGCCAGGGAATCCTAACCGCGCGCTGGAAAACTTTCTTCACGCCGTTCAGCGCGGGAGTGGTCGTCCGGTACTCACCGAACATGCAATCAAAACCCTTGGCGTAGATGAGCTGGTTGCTGGCCACTTCATAGACTTTTATGAAATAATGCCCGTAATTAAAAGGGTTGGTCAGGTTGGTTTTGCTTTCTGGCCAGAGAGGCTCCTGGTAAATGTTCTGGATGATTAACTCTTCGTTTTTGGCTTCTCCCACCATGTACAGGTTGAGGCGCATGGCTTTATCGAGAAAGTGGTCCTCAAAACGAACCGGTTGTTCAGCCGGCAGCCAGAGCACAAAGCAGCCGGCCAGGAAGAATAAAACCAGTCCGGCCAATCTTGAAAAAGTTATTCTCTTAAACCTCATCAATTCAGACCTCCGTTCAGCCGTTCGAGTGAAGAGCGGCCCGTTGCCGGTTCGACCAGGCTATTTTTGCAGCGGTGAAAGGTCGTCTATGACCCACATGCCACGACCGTTGGTGGCGATGACCAGCATGTTGTCACGCGGGTGGATTTTAAGGTCCCAGACCGGAGCATTCGGCAGACCGCTGCCCAGGCAATTCCAGCTCTGACCGTCATCAGTAGAGACATAAACTCCGTAATCAGTTCCAACGTACAGCACACCTTTTTTCCTGGGGTCTTCCCGGATGACGTTGGTTGGCCCGCCCGGCAGGTTGGAGCTGATGTTGACCCAGGTTTTACCGAAGTCGTTGGATTTAAACACGTAAGGTGCAAAGTCGTCATCATGACGGCCAATAAGGGCGATATAAACTGTCCCCAGGTCATATTTGGACGGCTCGATGCACCACACATGCTTGTTGAAGGGCAGCCCGGCCGTGATTTCCGTCCAGGTGGCTCCGCCATCTTTTGTCACGTGCACCCGGCCGTCATCCGAGCCGGCGTAAATCAAACCGAATTTTAATGGTGATTCGGCGATAGCGGTCAGCGTGGCATAAGGAATGGCATACGGGAGTTTGCCCTGCTGTGTCGGGTTGTAGGCAGTCAGGTCGGGGCTGATCTTTTCCCAGGTTTCACCCCGGTTAAGTGAACGAAAGACGTACTGAAAGCCATGGTAGATAATCTGCGGGTTGTGCGGCGAAATGATGGTTGGGGCCAGCCACTGGCCGCGGTATTCAGGTTCTCCTTCAGCTGGCTTCGGGTATATATCCTTGGTTACCCAGGTGCCGTTTTTGTATTCCGAACGCATCAACCGGCCATAAAACGAAGATGAATACACTATGCTGGGGTCAGTGGGGTCGACGGCAATGGTCGTGCCTTCTCCTCCCGGAGCGGGTTCCCAGCGCACGCGAGCCTGGCGAAAGCGCCGCCGTCCACTTTGAGCGGCGGCTGTTTGCGGTGCTACCCCCAGTCCGCGGTGAGTTCCCGAATCCTGGACGGCTCCGTAAACAGTAAACGGTTCCTGCATGTCAAAGGCCACCGTATAAAACTGGATGGCCGGAATCTTCCGGTAGAAATCCTGCCAGGTTTTGCCGCCGTCGAAGGACACGTTGCATCCGCCATCATTCACATTAAGCAAATGGTCAGAATCGTCCGGGTCAATCCACAGGCCGTGGTGGTCACCGTGGAGGTTTTCCCAGTAAAGCTGGGTCCAGGTTTGACCGCCATCGGTCGATTTGTAAAGGCCAAGACCCATAAGGTAGACGGTGTTTTCGTTGTTGGGGTCCACCCTGATTTGACCGAAAACCCAGCCGTAAGTGCCGCCGAACCTTTCAAACAGGCGGTCGGACGGGTTAACTTTGCGCCAGGTTTCGCCCTGGTCATCCGAGCGGTAAACCTCCGCGCCGACAATATCCGGATAGGTGCGAAGCCTTCCGTATGAATCTCTCTCGTTTGGCGATGGCTGACGGGTTGGAGTGTGGTTGTCAACATAAGCATAAACCACGTTGGGTTTGGAGGCGCAAAGGTCGAGCCCGATGCGACCGGTGTATCTGGTGTCGGGCAGCCCGCTGGTCAGTGGTTTCCAGGTTTTTCCGCCATCAGTCGTTTTGTAAAGATGGTCACCATCTTCCGGCACGGGGTCGCTCCAGCGCTGCCTGATTCGGTTCCACATCGAGGCAATCAGCGTGTCGGGGTTCTTGGGGTCCATCACCAGGTCAATGCAGCCGGTTTTCTCATCCACGTAAAGAACTTTCTGCCAGGTTTTACCTCCGTCTGTTGTTTTGAAAACTCCGCGTTCGGGGTTGTAGGTCCATTCATGCCCGGAGGCGGCTACGTAAACAATGTCCGGATTGGTGGGGTGGATTCTAATCCGGGCAATAGTGTTGGTGTCGGTCAGGCCGCAATGCTGCCAGGTTTTCCCGCCATCGGTTGATTTATAAACGCCGGTACCGGCAATGGAAGCACGGAAAATATTGGCTTCTCCGGTTCCCACATAGATGATGTTGGGATTTGATTCAGAAATGGCAATATCACCGATGGACAGAGTGGGGAAGTCATCGGTAATCGGTTCAAAAGTCACGCCGGCGTTTTCTGATTTCCACAGACCGCCGCTTGCTGTGGCCACATAGATAATCTTCTTATTGTTTCTTGGCACATCAACATCCGTGCATCTGCCGCCCTGGGTTTCCAGCTCGCCCCCGATGTAGCGCCATTTAAAATTTTTAAAAGGCGTGGACTCTTTCATGGCCATATGCTGGTTGTGCCATTTCAGTCGAAGAGCGGGGTCAGTATTTTCGATTTTTTTAAGCGCCGTTTTTTTGGCCACCGTTTTTTGAGCAGCAGAAAATCCGCTGACCAGAAGGACCAAAACTAAGGCCAGTAAAATTTTAAAGGTTTTCCGGTTCAAATGCCCCTCCTTGAAAAATATTTTATAAAATACATCAATCATAAACTAAAATTTTTGTTGTTTTTGTGTCAAGAAAAATTTGCTCAGATTTAAGTTTGCTCAGCAATATCTATATGCCTCTTGCGGATGTTTTCGATAAAAATTTTCCCGGTTAATTATTTTCCTGTCTGATGATTAGCAGCCAGCCTTTTCCCGGTTCAACCGGAACCGGCTCACCAACGGCAAATGTCCGGGCCGGTTGAAAGTTTTCAATGGCCGGAGCTTCTATGAGTATTTTATCAGGGGCCAACCCGAGCTTTTTCCAGTCAATCAAAAGCTGACAGTTTTCCTGCCTTTCTGACCAGCTGGCCAGAGCAACCAGAGCTGACCTTTTCTTCTGGTAGACCGTGGCCAGAACATCCTGACAGCTGGTTTTCACCGGGCAGGAGGAAGACCAGAAGCCAATCATGTCTGCTCCGGTTATTCCGAATTCATCCCAGATTTTCCAGAGAGGTCTGGGGTCGCCGGACCACGGTAACCTGGCAGTCATGCCAAAGACCATTCCCCGCCAGGGGTTGCCGCCCTTCTCCAGCATTTCCCCCATGAGCCCGAAGGGAATGCCGGACATCTCGACCAGCCAGTAATCCGGAGGGCTGTTGTAGTCAAAATATTCTCCAAACCACAGCCGGTCAATGTAAGGAAAGTGTTCCAGATAAAGATTCGCACTTGAGGCATAACCATCTCGCGGGTTGTACTGGTTGGCAGAATGGAGGTCGATTAAAGAACCGGGCCGGTATTTTTCCAGCACCTTTCGCACGCGTTTCATGGTCACCCGGTCAAAAGCCACATCATCTATGTACAGGCCATCAATCCCAACATGTCGGCAGAGCCAGGCCAGGCCTTCGATGTAGTAATTATGCCAGCGCGACATGCCGCTGTTGATAACCGCGGCATCCTTGAGTTCTGGCACGAACCAGCCGGCGATGTAATTTGAACGCAGGTGTTCCTGCAGCCAGGAATAACCGCCGCCTGGTCCATCGGTGAAGATTTCATTTCCCAGGCTTTTCAGCATAAACAATTCTGCTGCCCGGTTGCTTAATTCCCGAATGGTATAGTAAATCTTGACTTTAAGTCCTCGCCGGTGGGCTTCTTCGATGTAGGCTTTCATTTTATCCGGCCGGAGGAACGGGTAATTAATGTAAGGGTTTATTTCATTGGCATGATGAATGTTGACGACACTGGCTCCGCTGGCGGCTATCTCTTCCACAGGTTTGTAGGCGTGATAATATCGTTCAGAGAAATGTTTGGCCGGGTTAATCGTCTTAAAGGGAGTGAGCAGCAGGTTGAAATTAAAATGCAGTGTTTCATCCTGCTTTATTGTCCTTGACCCGCTGGCCGCGGTAAAAACAACCCTTTTATCCCGGCCGTTTTTCATCAGCTCTTCCCTGATGGCCACCCAGCCTTTCCCTTCATTCCACCAGGAAGGCGGCAGGTTGAGGGGTTTGAGCCGGTAAAAATTGGTGTTTAAAGGCCGGGAATAATTTTCTGCTTTAAGCTGCACCTGAAGTCCGGCGTGGACGTTACCCAGCCACAGGGCATCCTGGTTCTTTTCTGCATTCCAGCTCCAGGAAAAATTTTTTGGCCTCAGTCCGCCTTTAAAACCGAGCCCCATCATGTAACGGGCCGCCTCTTCTTGAAGCGCAAAACTCAACCTGATGTCGTCGACTTCAGCCGGTTGAAGAGCCCTGACGGCGGCCTTTATTTCCACAAAACCGTCAAATTCCATCCGTCCTTCGACCGTCACCAGCAGGTGGAGCGAGGGAACTTCGTTTTCCGCCAGCCAGCAGACAGCGCCGGGGCTTTTGCCGGTAAATTTGAAGGATTTGTTGACAACATGCTGGTTGAGCCCCGAAAAGTTTCTGAAAATGAGCTGAAAAGGCGAGTCAAGAATGGCAAAGGGTTTAGAACCGATGGAAGTCATTTCCGGAATAAAATAGCTTTCGATTTTTTCGGGCAGCCCGTAATTGGAAAGGGTCAAGGTTCGGCCCAGGCACCTTATGGTTTTTCCTTTAACCTCAAGCGGCAAGAATGGTCTGACTACTTCTTCGTCGACAGCCAGCAGGGAGTTTAACCAGCGCAACCTTGACAGGCGCCAGGGCTCTGAGTCACCGGCTTCAGGTATCACCTCGGGCAAAACCGTGAGTTTTATTTTTATCTTTTGCGGCGGCAGCTTTTCGGCGGCGATTTCTGCATATCCCTGGTAGTCTCCCGGCGGAATATCCTCGGGAATTTGAAGGCCGCACCACAGGGGCTGGATTTTTCCTTTTTCCACCGCCAGGTCCTTTTGAAAATATTGACCGTCCCAGCTTATTCCTTCTGTGTTGAAACAGGTGGCCTGGTTGGCTTTAATCTGACTGGAGAAGTTCGGATTGGTAAAATCGCTGAATTTAACACGCACTTTATTTAGCTTTTCACGATGAGCCAGAATCGCCAGCTGAAAGACAAAGTATTCGCCGCGCTGAGCCTGACCTTCAAAAGAGGTTTTGGGCCCTGATTCGACCCAGCGTGATGGCAGAAAATCCGTCATCCGGACGGGAAAACGCCGGTCTTCCGGAAAAACCAGAAACGGTTTATCCTGATGGGCATCAATTATTTTCTGGACTTCGCCGGCTGTGGCCACGACTTCCATCGGATAAAAACTGCTGAATTCATCAACTGATTCGATGGCTGTGGCTTCAGCCCGGGGAAAAACATCGGGATTGAAGGAACTGCTCTGGCCGAGGCCGTTGCGCAGAAGCCAGCCTGACTCAGCCTGATAATCGGCTGGAAGGTAAGTAACTTTCGGGTAATTTCTGCCTTCTAATTTGTAAGGCAGGTAGTAAAAATAATAATCAGCCGGAGCTTCCAAAGCCTGGAATACAAAATCGCCGTATTCGTTGTTGACGCTTACCGGAAAAACATTTTTGATTTCTTGGTGCTGAGGGCCAGCAAAAACCAGAACTCTTTTTTTCTCGGGGAAAGAATCGGGCCTTCTCCAGGGAAGACGCACAAAAACCGCATCGGCTTTATGCCGGACCCTTACCAGCACGCGATGATTGCCAAGCCCGCTGTCGGGGTCCCAGCTGCCCGTTCGAAAAGGCAACACCGGAAGAGAAAGAACCGAACCGGAGCCGGTGGCCGGTTGGCGGTCAGTTGAGAAGCAGAATAAGGAATTTTGCGAAAGACCAATCAGCACAGCCAGGCCGAAAAGGAGCAGCCCGAAAATGACTTTGAACCTGGACGGGCCTGGTTTTTGATGGTTAAAAGTTTGGTCACCAGGGATGGGTTTAAAAAGCTTCATGGCCTAACCTCGAATATTATCATACGGAGAAATTTATCACACTGGTGTTTGCTATAACAAGGAGATTCTGTAGCCGATTTAGCCTTCCGCAGGACAGCTGAAATAAATATTGAAGGCTTTTTAGAGATCAGTTTTCTTTTATTTTTTGACCTTCCGAGTTTTGTGTTGGGCAAACAGGGAATAAAATAGACATTGGCTTTCTTGCGGGTCAGTGCGTTAAAAAAAATTTTGCCTGGATTATTCAAATTCTCATAACTGATTTTACAATCAATTTACCATTCAGCCTCTGCTTCCGGCGCCCGCGATTCTTCTTTTATCGGCCGCCAGACAAACGCCTTGCCCTCTTTTTTAAATCTTATCTTGGTTATCGTTATTGAAGAGAAGGAACCAGAGTGCTATTCAGGAAGTTTCAACCAGGGAATTAAGCCGCCGGGCAAAATTGATGATTTCATCAGGCTGAAGGCGGGAAACCGATTGTTTAACGCCGATGAAATTTTTGATGACAAATTTTTCCAAAAAATTCAGGCGCTCAAGATTGAGCTCGCCGAGGAGTATGGCTTTTTCCCGCGCCGCCGCTCGTAAAGTGTCAGGATAGGCCTGGTTGAACTGCTGTTCGGCTTTCTGCCCATCATACATGCAGCAGATAAACAGAGCCAGCTTCTTTTGAAGCAGCTGTTCAAGATTGGTCTGGCAGAACTTTTTGACCATTTTATGAATTTTCCCGGCCTGGATCGGACCGCCGATGACCACCAGGTCATATGCTTCTATGGAGGGCATCTGTCCTTTTCCCACGTCATGTAAATCTGCTCCCGGTAGATGCTGAGCCATCAGGTTAACAATTTTTTCTGTTGTCCCATGATGGGTAGCATAGGCGATTAAAATTTTACTCATGTCCCTTCCTTCGACTTAATTTAATTCAATTATACCATAAATAAAGGTGCGGAATAACAGAAAGACCGGCAGAAAGGGAGGGAGGGGAAGTTCTCGGGGGAGCCGGCAAATATTCCCGGAAAAAATCAAAACAGGAAAAAAATTTTAGTCCGGCCCTGCTTGTATGTGGGCAAGATGAAGAAAAGTTTTTTCCCCGAGCAGATTTTGTTTTGTTGACCGAGTTCAGGTCAATATCAGTAAACCGATATCAAGTGGAATTTGCCGGACCGCATTTTTTTCTCAGGTTGAAATTTTCGTCCGCAGGAGTGTTGAAACAGTATTTTAATACTTGGCTGCACTTGTTTCTGCTATTTTTCAGCCAGTCTGCCCAGGAAAGTCTTGCGGTAAGCGGCCTTTGGCGCACCAAGAACGATACCTTTCGTCCAAAGGCAAAATTGATTTTTATGAAACATTGTTTTTAATTTTATGTTAACCTTATAAATTATCAGAGGGTATGCCGCTGATAACACGTGTTGATATGAGTTTGGTGGAAAAATGGAAAATAGAAGATTAGCCGGTGGAAGAAAAAACTGTGATTTGGTGTCAAAATAGTGATAAAGAATCTAAAGGAGGCCAGATGAAAAAGTATCTGTTTAGAGGACTGGTTCTCGTTTTGGGGTGGCTTTTGATTTGTGCCATTGGCCAGGCCCAGGTTAAGGTTTCAGGAGAACTGTTTCCCGGGCTTAGGGCCAGGAACATCGGGCCGGCCAACATGAGCGGGCGTATCGGGGCAGTGGAAGCAGTTGCTTCGGACCCGAGGGTCATCTACGTTGGCGGTGCAGCTGGAGGAGTCTGGAAGTCCACCGACGGCGGCCTGACCTGGAAACCGGTCTTTGACGGACAGCCGGTGGCCTCCATCGGAGCCATTGCTGTCTGCCAGAAGAACCCGAGCCTGGTTTGGGTTGGCACGGGAGAAGCGGCTCCCCGAAACTCGGTCAGCGTTGGCCGTGGAGTTTACCGGTCTCTGGATGGGGGCAAAACCTGGCAGCGGATGGGACTGGAAAAGACTGAAAAAATTTCTGACATCATCATCAACCCCGATAACCCGGAGGTGGTTCTGGTCGGCGCTTTAGGCCCCACCTGGGGAGACAGTCCAGAGAGAGGAGTATTCAAAACTACGGATGGGGGCAAAACCTGGAAAAAAGTACTCTATGTTAACGAAAGGACAGGTGTGGCTGACCTGGCCGCAGATCCTTCTAATCCCAACCATGTGATAGCTTGCCTCTGGGAGCACCGGCGTTATCCCTGGTTTTTTAATTCAGGCGGCCCGGGCAGCGGCATTTACGTTACCTATGATGGCGGCGAAACCTGGGTCAGGTTGACTGAAAAGAACGGGCTGCCGGCCGGGGAACTTGGCCGATGCGGAGTAGCCTTTGCCGTGAACAGGCCGGAAATAGTTTATGCCCTGGTAGAGGCAAAAAAGAATGGCCTTTATCGCTCTGATGATGGAGGAGAAACCTGGCGGCTTGTAAACGGAGATAGTGACATCCACAACCGGCCTTTTTATTACAGCCGAATTTTTGTCAACCCGGTAAACGAAAACATTGTCTACCTGTGCCAAACGCAGCTCAGGGTCAGCGAGGACGGAGGGAAAACTTTCCGGCCGTTGACCATGTTCAACCAGGCTCATTCCGATTTCCATGCCATGTGGATTAGTCCTGACGGGGAGACACTGGTAGTCGGGAATGATGGGGGAGTGGTCATAAGCCACAACCGCGGGCAAACCTGGCGTTTTGTGGAAAACCTACCCTTAGCCCAGTATTATCATATTAATTTTGATATGCAAATTCCTTATAACCTGTACGGTGGTCTTCAGGATAACGGAACTTGGATAGGGCCGGCTTATGTGCTGCCGGAAAGAGCCATTCAGTTCTATCACTGGAAGACCATCGGCGGAGGTGATGGCTTCGATGCGGCTCCGGACCCAGAAAAACCAGGTTGCGGTTACGGTATGTCTCAGGGAGGTAACCTGTTTTACTTTGATTTGAGCCTGGGCACCACCCGGCCGGCCGTGCCCACTCCATCTGAAACCAAATACAGGTTTAACTGGAATGCCGGATTTGCCGTGGACCCGTTTGAGCCTTCGACCATTTACCTGGGAAGCCAGTTTGTTCACCGCAGCCGCGATAAAGGACGAACCTGGGAAATCATTTCTCCCGACCTGACTACCAACGACCCGGAAAAACAGAAGCAAAAGGAAAGCGGGGGTTTAACGCTCGATGTGACTAATGCCGAGAATTATTGCACCATTCTGAGTATTGCTCCCAGCCCGGTAAAGCCGGGGATCATCTGGGTAGGCACAGATGACGGGCTGGTCCAGCTGACAAAAGACGGCGGAAAGACCTGGGAATTAGTTTCCAAAAACCTGACCTCTGGCAAAAAGCCTTTGGTGCCGGCCGGAGCAGCCGTACCGCATATCAAACCCTCGCGCTTTGATGCGGCCACCGCTTATGTGGTCTTTGATGACCATATGAGGTCAAATTTTACTCCTTATGTTTTTGTAACCCATGATTTTGGACAAACTTGGAAGAGCCTGGCCACTCCGGAAATTGATGGTTATTGCCGGGCCATTGAAGAAGACCCGGTAAAAAAAGACCTGCTTTATTTGGGCACAGAGTTTGGCCTGTTCATCAGCCTGAACGGCGGGCAAAGCTGGTTCAGGTGGACCAGCGGCCTTCCTACCTGTCCTGTTTATGACATGGCTGTTCACCCGAGGGAAAACGACCTGATCGTGGCCACACACGGCCGGGCCCTGTTTATAATTGACGATATTTCTCCCCTGCGAGAACTTTCTGAAGAAATACTCAAAAAGAAGTTGTATTTGTTTAAAGTAAACCCGGCCATTCAGTTTATTACGGGCCGGACGAGTTCCTACATGAGCTCGGGAAATGGAGAATTTTACGGAGAGAACAAGACCATAGGAGCCTGTTTCACTTATTATCTGACTCCCTCGGAGAAGAAGCCTTCTGAGGCTGAAACTCAGAAGAATACAACGGAGAATTTGCCAGCCTTCTATTTTGGCCGACAGGGGGGACAATCCATGGCTGGCGGCAGCGGCCGTGTCTCCATAACTATCTCAAACAGCGAAGGACGTGTGGTGAGGCAGATGAACGGCCCGGAAGAAAAGGGTCTGAATCGGGTTTACTGGGATTTTAGAGAAGTTGACCCGGTGCCGCAGACGGATGAGCCAGCCGGGCAGCAGAGGTCTTTTTTCGCCGGGAGAGGGGGCATTACCGCTCTTCCCGGTGTCTACACGGTCAAAATTAAGTACGAGGACCAGGAAGTCAGTCAGAACTTTGAAGTCAGGCCGGACCCGAGAATTAAAATTGATGAGGCTGTCCTGAAAGCCAATTATGAAAAGGCGCGAGCGGCCCAGCAGCTTTTGCGTACCGCCCAGATGATCAGTTCCCGTTTGCAGCAGACCCAGCGTGCTCTTCAGTCAATAAGAGAACTGGCCCGAGGACAGAGGAATCAGAAAATAATGGAATCCATGAAGCAGCTGACAGAAGTGGAAAATAGGCTGCGGGAGTTAAATGAAACTATGAACCCGACCCCGCCTAAGCAGGGCCTGGTGGATACTTCTGAGGGGTTGATGTCAATTATAAATTCGGCTGTCAGAGGAATCTCTTCCGCCGGCTATGAACCCGTTACCCAGCCGGCTCAGGTCCAGTATGATATGGCGAGGTCCAGACTCGTTGAGTTTGTGAAAAAAGTCAATGAGTTTTACGAAAAAGATGTAACCGGATTGAACAGGCTCTTGCAGGAAGCAGGCTTTACAGTCCTGCCGAGCCCGCCGCCGATTAAATTAGAATAGAAAAGGCAGCGTAAAAGGAAAACCGTAAAATTTTATAGCCTGTATTCAGGGCAGAAAAAGAACGGGGGGCGGAAAAATCCGCCCCTATTTTTTGAGAGGGGTGTTTTGGCCTGAAAGAGGCTTCTGGCTGAAGCGCAGGTCTTGAAGAAGAAACAGGAAAAGGTTTAAACCCAATTCACCGCTCCTCTAACCGGACAGCTGCCGCGCCCTTTATTTATTAAAAAACTGGGTTAGCTATCATGCTTACGCTTAAAAACCAGGTGCAGGTTGACTTTTGAGGCAGATTATAGTTATAAGAAATTAAGCGCTCACAGGAGGATGAGATGAAAAGAAAAAGTGAAGGGCTCAATTTTCAAGGTTATTTTTTAAAGTCTGTCGTGGCATTTATCATAATTTTGCTTTCTGCCAGCCTGATTTATGGTGGTGAAGTATGGTTTGGAGTGCAGGGCGGGTTGAGCTTACCTAACCTGAAAGGCGGTGATAACCTGTTGAGCCAGGGCTATACCTCGAGAAAAGCTCCTTTCTGGGGCGTAACATTGATAAGACCGCTGTCGGGTCAGGTGAGCTTAAGAGCGGAGTTAAATTATTCATCTCAGGGCGGCAAAAGGGATGGTTTGCAACCGATAGATGCCAGTCAGGTGCCGCTCCCGCTTCCTCCCGACTTAACCCTGTATGCTAATTTCCACAACGAGACCATCCTCGATTATGTGGAAGTTCCGCTGATGCTTCAGATAAAAACTGGCCACCGACCGGGTTTGTTTTTTGCTTTTGGCGGTTATGCAGGCTACCGGGTGAGAGCAAAAACAGAAACAAGCGGCAGCAGCCTGATTTATCTTGACCCCGCCGGTACACAGCCGGTCAGCCCTGAACCTGTTTCTTTCGACGCCACAACTGATGTCAGCCCGGAGATAAACCGCTGGAATTTCGGTCTCTGCGGCGCCGCCGGGCTGGAATTGGTGATGGGCGGGGGGAAGATCCTGCTGGGAGCTCGTTTTAACTATGGACTTTCCAACATTCAGGCTCATCCTGAAATAACCGGGCGCAACCGGACCGGCGGGTTTATGATCATGCTCGGTTATCAGATGGCAGTAGCCAGATAAGGTCAAAATACTGTAAAAAAATATTAATTGAATTAGGGAAGGAGGGGTATATACTTCATGGGACTGGAAAACCAGAGGGGAAAAAAATTGCTTTCATTTGGCTTGAGTAAAAGTGAGAAAACTCTGCTGCTGGTGTTCTGCTTTAGAAAAATTGGCTCACCAGTCATCAGTTTAATCAAACTCCTGTTTTAGAGTTAATTCAGAAATTTTTTTTAATAGAGAAGGAGGTCAGATGTCCGAAAAATCAAGGTTGGTTTCACTTCTTTTTTGCTGGTTTCTGGGAATTTTTGGTGCCCACCGCTTTTATGTGGGTAAGACCGGCACAGCGGTGGTCTGGCTGTTAACTCTCGGTTGTTTGGGAATCGGGGTGGTGGTTGACCTGGTCATGATTCTTCTGGGGAAATTTTACGACAGCCAGAATAAACCGGTGCTGGCCTGGTTTAGAAACTGTGATGCTGAGGGCAAAGTAATCAGCTACCTGGTGTGAAAAAAAAGGCGGAAGAAAAAGTAACCGGCTCAATTATTCTTTTCCTTATAGGTCAAAAAGAGAGGGAGGGCTTGCGCCCTCCCCGGAGGGAATTTAGGTTAAGAAGGAAAACGGTATGGAGGTGCTCAGGCCTTAGGGCCTGAGCCTCGCCATTATTTGGCTGTTTTTTTTAAGTTATATTTGCTGTTTTTGTGAGCCAGTGCCCAAAAGGGCCTTAAAGCTTTTTTAATTTTAAGAGAAAATATTAGCACTAATCTGTGCCAAATAACAAGACCGTTTTTGTAAATTCATTAATTTTTTTCTCTGATTACTTTTTCTTTAACAGCGGCCCTAATTGATAAAGCCCTTTTGTGTTTCCTGGACTGATGATGGGAATGACACGGTCTTGCATGTGATGTCGGAACAGATATTCAACGAGATGCTTTTTAAGAAGATAAAAACAGGTAGTTTATGTGGCCGCTTTAAATTTCGGTCAGGCAGCCCATGTCTGCTTTGAAAAATATTATTTTCCTGATCCCGGACACGTAAACCCGCCCCTCCCTTAATTTCAAGTTTCTGCTTTTTGAATAAATAATACTGCCTTAACGGATATCAGACATGAATGAGGCCTGTGAATTTTTTAAATTTTTCAAAAAGATGTGTTTTTCAATTAAAACCGTCAGAAATCTATGAAGTTCAGCGTCCGGAGAGCTTCTTCCAGGTTATAAAGAATGATGGCCTGGAATACTCGCCCGAGCTGTCTCCACTCTTCAGCCGTCAGTTCAAATTCTGGCCTGTTGGCCGGGGCATTTTTCCTCATCCAATCAAGAGCTCGCAACTGATTTGCGTTCAATGATAATTTTCTTTCTTCCGCGCAGCGCGGGCAAAAAAACCCGTCCCGTTTTGAGTTCAGCCAGGCCTGGGTGGTCAGCGGCCGGCGACATTTCTGACAGAAGGTCCACTCGGGCAGTATGCCGTTTATTTTAAGAAACCAGAACTCAAAATAACGGGTCAGGTACTCGACGCGCTGACCCTGCTTCAGTGCCCCGATGAGAGAAAGCAGCAGGCGGTACAGCACTTCTTCTTTTTCCCGGTAAGGTGAAAATTTTTCCACCAGCTCTTCTACATAGGCCAGGGCACAGGAAATTTTCGGGTCGCCAAAGAGTTCAAAAGCCGAGTCCAGCAAATCGCAGTTGCTGATGGTTACCAGGTCGTGCTTCTCCTTCTCGTAATAGAGTATTTTTACCAGAGAAAAAGGCTCCAGGCTGCTGCCAAAGCGGTTGTTAAATTTTCTGGCCCCCTTGGCTACCCCTTTGACCAGCCCTTTCTCCCGGCTAAAAAAGACCACCAGTTTATCCTGCTCGCCCAGGTTCTGAGTTCTTAAGATTATGGCTTCACATTTATCGATTGGCATGTCTGCGGTTTGGTCCCGACCTGAGTGAATGGGTTATTGCGGTGCTGATTCGGCTATGAACTGCTGCATGTTATCTCTGGTAATTTTAATATTCTTGAGCACCGCTCCTCTTTTGCCCAGGGGTTTTCCGGGCTTTCCGTTCAGGGAATAAGTCAGAGCCCCGGCATTTCCTATGTTGATTTGAAGCTCGTTTTCCGCCTTAACCGTTGTTTTGTAACCTTCAAGCTTAAGCCCATCCAGAACTAACCTTCCGTCAGCATAAACCTGAATCCAGCACTCCTCGGTGAAGTTCAATTCCAGGTTCAGCCCCTGGTATTCCGGGGCAGGGGCTGCTTCAGCGGCCGTTTTCAGGGCCCGGTCGGCAGGCACTTCCTGAGTTTTGGGAATTTCTGCTTCATTCTCCTTTTTTTCCGCGGTCATCTGCACGGTGGCTTGCTTTTTTAAATTTTCGGCAGTTTTTTTCGAAGATTTGATGGAAAAAAGGACCAACGCCCCCACGGCTAAAATGACCGCCAGCACCACCAGGCCGGAAAATAATTTACGCAGAACATCTGACCGGTCACTCTCTGATTTCTTCGGCTTCCTGGCCAGAGTTTCTTCGGACTCAATCAGTCCGGCCGCCAAGTACTTTGCCAGCCAATCCTGCGGGTTAAGGCCGATCGAGGTGAGATACGTTTTCAGTATCTGGCGGGTGAAAAAGCCGCCCGGCAGCAGGTCGAGCCGGTCGTTTTCGATGGCTTCCAGATGACGGAGTCCGATCTTGGTCTGAAGGGAGATGTCCTTCAGGTTTATGCCCTTCTTTTCTCTCTCGTTCTGTAATTGTTTACCTAAGCTTTCCATTTTAGCCTTACAAATTGTAAATAAAAACTGACTATCCAGTCAATTATAAAATTTACTTTTTTCTGACACTTACCGGAATTGGAAGGAGCACTCAAATCCTGAGGAATTTGGACACGGAAGTTATGCTGCCGAGTGTCCCGGTTATGACACCACCGGCTATCAGCCAGCCTATCTGCTCGGCGGTCAGCGGCCGAAGTTCGAAAAGCTGACGGGCGGCACCCAGCGAGCTGCCCACATACAGCGGAAAGAGCTTCATAAGGAGAAACAGAATACCAATGGACAGCAAACTGCCCAGCAATCCGAGAACAAAGCCTTCGATAAGAAAAGGCAGGCGGATGAACATGTTGGTCGCGCCCACCAGCCGAAGAATTTCGATTTCGTTTTTTCGGGCAAAGACATTAAGCCTGACCACATTGGAAATGATGAAAAAGGAAGCCAGAATCAGAATGCTGCCCAGAAACAGGCCAACCGCCCGAACAATCCGGCTGAGAGAATCCATTTTTTCCACCCATTCCTGGTTGAACTGCAAATCCTCCACTCCGTTAACCTTTTTAATCCTGTCCATGAAGGCCGTGAGGGCCGCCAGGGTGATAACCTTTTCTTTGAGGCGAACTTCGAGCGACGGCGGGAAGGGATTGGCGTTCAGGCTTGTCAGAATGTCATTGAGTTCGGGGAAATTATTTTTGAAACGTTCCCTGGCCTCTTCCGGTGAAACGTAATTGATTTCCACTTTCAAGCCGCTGCTTAAGATTTCCTGCTTGATGGCTTCTATTTCCTCCTGGCTTATGTTTCGTTTGAGGTAAAAGGAAATGGCCAGGTTGTTGGACAGTTGTTCACCAAGGTAGGTGAGGTTGTTGGACAGGGAAAGGAAAATGCCGATGATCAGGAAGGAAAAGCCGATGATTAAGACAGAAACCGAGTTGCGGCCCCGAAAATTCCACAGGTTTGAGCCGGCTGCCTGGGCCAGATAACCAAGTTGTCGGAGCTTCACTTTTTCTCTTCCTTCCCGATGATTTTTCCTTTCTGCAAGAAGAAAATTTTGTCTCCGAAATGCCTGATCAATTCCCGGTCGTGGCTGCCGATGATGACCGTGGCTCCCTGTTTGTTAATTTCTTTAAAAATGGTCATTATTTCGAAGGCCAATTCAGGGTCCAGGTTGCCGGTCGGCTCGTCAGCCAGAAGCAGGGTCGGGTTGTTGACAATCGCCCGGGCGATGGCCACTCTCTGCTGTTCGCCATAGGATAACCTCTGCGGATATTCCCACATTTTATGATGAAGGTTCACCTGTCGCAGCGCCTGAAACACCCGACGGCGGATTTCCTTGTAAGGCAGTCCAAGGATTCTCAAAGGAATGGCCACATTCTCAAAAACACTCTGATGAAACAGTAACCTGAAATCCTGAAAGACAATACCCATCGTGCGGCGCAGGCGGTAGATTTTGTGGTCAGGAATCTTCAGGATGTTGACTCCATCAATCAGCACCTGCCCTTCCGTGGGGAACAGTTCGCGAAAGATAATCTTCAGAAGAGTGGTTTTCCCCGAACCGCTCGGCCCGGTGATAAAACAAAAATCACCGGAGTTTATTTCCAGGGAAACGTCCGAAAGTGCCCAGTGGGGCTTCTGGTATTGCTTCCAGATATGATAAAGCTGTATCATTCAGTTTAAAAATCTATTTTATTTCTTGAGATTATCAAGCACCGCTTTAAGAAGTTGCTGTGCTTTTTGCGGGTTGGCTTGGCCCTTGCTCAATTTCATAACCTGTCCCACCAGAAACCCGAGCACCTGCGCCTTGCCTTCCAGGTACTGATTGACCGGGCCGGGATTCTTCTGGATTACTTCTTCGATGATCTGTTGCAGTGATTCCTCATCGCTGATCGGTCGCAGACCTTGTTCTTCGATGATGGCTTCCGGACTCTTGCCCGAGACAATCATCTGCGGGAAGACTTTTTCCTTGGCGATGGTCAGGGTTATGACCTGGCTTTCTGTTAATTTAATAAGCGAGCCAAGATGTTCCGGTTTTACGGGGAATTTCTCGATGGGTAAGTCATATTCTTTAAGGTACTGCAACACTTCTCGCATTATCCAGTTGCTGGCCTGCTTGGGGTTCCCGCAGGCCCTGACCGTGGCTTCAAAGTAATCGGCCAGAGCGCGTGAACCTGTTAGGATGCGGGCATCATAGGCCGGAAGAAGATACTGGGTCATAAACCTTTCTTTTTTAGCCTGAGGAAGCTCGGGCATCTCGCCGGCCACCTGCTTAACGAATTGTTCACTGAGCACAAGAGGAGGAAGGTCTGGCTCGGGGAAATAACGGTAATCATGGGCCTCTTCTTTGCTGCGCTGAGGAACCGTGCGGTTTTCCGAGGAATCCCAGCCACGTGTTTCCTGGACCACCTTTTCTCCGCGCTGTATCAGCTCAACTTGACGGTTAGCTTCGTATTCAAGCGCCCGGGCCAGGAACCTGAAAGAGTTAAGGTTTTTGACTTCGGTTTTGGTTCCCAGGGCAGTGGAGCCGACCGGTCGGACAGACAGGTTGGCGTCGCAGCGCAGATTGCCTTCTTCCATGTTGCCGTCGCAGATTTCCAGGTACTGGAGAAGGGTCCTCAGGTTCTGGACATATTCGACCGCTTCTTCTGCCGAGCGCAGGTCAGGGCGTCCGACAATTTCAAGAAGTGGCACGCCGCAGCGGTTGAAATCAAGGTAAGTCCTTCGGTCAGAGTCGGGCTGGCCGTCGTGGATAGATTTTCCGGCATCTTCCTCTAAATTTATTCTTTCAATGCCGACAATTTTTTTCTCACCGTTTAACTCAATTTCGAGCTTTCCGTCCTCGGCAATCGGCAGATGGTACTGGGTGATCTGGTAACCTTTGGGCAGGTCCGGGTAAAAATAGTTTTTCCGGCTGAACATGGATTTCAGGTTGATTCTGGCGTCAAGGGCCAGGGCCAGCTTGATGGCCATCTTCACCGCCTCGGCGTTTATGACCGGCAGGGCACCCGGCAGGCCAAGACACACCGGACAGGTCAGGGTGTTGGGCCGGCGACCGAATTCGGTGCTGCACCGGCAAAAAAGCTTGGTGCGAGTTTGGAGTTGAGCGTGGATTTCAAGTCCGATGATTGTTTCGTACTTCATATTCATGGCTTTAACGGAAACTGATTATAACAGATTTTAACTGAGGTCAAAAGTTTTTATTGCGGGAGATGGGTTAGTTAAGCCGGAGCAAATGAATTATGAATGCCGGAAAGAAGCTAAGTAAAGCTGGCAATTGAAGAAAACAGAGAAAGTTAGTTTATGAAGGCCGGTGGCTATTTATTTGGCGAAAAGATACATAAACCAGCCGAAGGCCAAGGAAGCCAGCATCATCACCAGGAAGAGTGTTACTCCGTATTTTAATCTCGATTTAAAATCAGACCGGCGAATGGTGGCCAGGACGACCGATACCAATAAGGCATATATGATCATGGTGAAAAGGTGACTTTCCAGAATCATGATTTTTTCCCCCTGGCGATGTCCCAGGCATCAAGCATGATGAGGTAATTAAGCAAACCTGCTCCGGCCAAATAAGCGGTGCCGAATTCAAAGGACACCCGTTCCATTTCTCCCAGCCCGATGTCCAGGAAACGTGACAGAAGGTAAAGAAGGCCGTTTCCCACATCTGACAGAAAAGCCAGAACGGTCAATGGATTTTCTGCCTGCAGCGGGTAAATCTTCCCGCCCATGGCCAGACCCAGCCAGGACATCAACCCGATGGACACAAAGAAAATAAGCCCGCGAAAATATTTACGCAGGTACACATGACCGAGGCCCGGCACCACCCAACCGAGAAAACCTGCCAGCAACGCTTTCTTTTTCATCGCCCTTAATGTTAACTCAACTGGTTTGTTAAATCAAGCAATAACCAGCAATTCGGGGCTTTCGCCTGCCCTGTCCATCGTGTACAATGAAACTATGCCGGAGTTGCCAGAGGTCGAAAATGTAGTTCGGGGATTAAGGTCCAGAATTCTGGGACAGGAAGTTAATCGGATAATCTTTCTTTCTCCCCATCTCAGAAAGCAACAGCCTCTGAAAGCAAGAATTCTTGATTATTTCAGGGGGAAAAGAATCACAGACATCAGACGGCGGGGCAAGATGATTATGGTACACTTTGACGGACAGCTTAGCTGGCTGATTCATCTGAAGATGACCGGGCAACTCTACCTGGCACCGAAGAATCAGCCCTTGGATAAACATGTTCATGCCCGCGTGCTTTTTCAAAGTTTGAAAGAAGAGCTTCGCTTCCGGGATGTTCGGAAATTCGGCTTCTGGCTTTGTCTGGAAGGTCAGCTGCTCGAGAAAAAAATTTCAGGCCTGCTGGGGCCGGAGCCGCTCGAGCTAAAATTTAAAGATTTTTTGGGCCTTTTGCGGAAACATCCGTCAAGGCTGATTAAAAGTCTGCTGCTTGACCAGAAAATAATTGCCGGTATCGGCAACATCTATTCCGATGAGATGCTTTTCCGGGCGAGGATCAGACCCGACCGTCGTGTTGAATCTTTGACCAACGAAGAAATAAGGAAATTACACCGGGCCATGCGGCTGGTTCTGAAAGAGGCCATAGCCCTGAAGGGGTCCTCCATCAGTGATTATGTTGATGCCGACGGTGAAAAGGGACATTTTCAGGAAAAACACCGGGTTTACGGAAGAGCCGGCCTGAGCTGCCGCCGCTGCCGAGCCGGTCTTATCAGGCGTCAGAAAGTGGCAGGCCGCAGCACTTATTTTTGTCCGGTGTGCCAGAAATAGCCCCGCCGCGAAGTTGCTGTGCGTCTTGTTTTGTTGAAAAAAGAGCTGGCTTATATTATATTTATGTCTCGTCCGGGCTGCCCCTGTAGCTCAGTATGGATAGAGCAAGGGATTCCTAATCCCTGTGTCGCCAGTTCGAGTCTGGCCAGGGGCACCATCATTCCAGAGGGGGAAAAGATTCATCTTAAAATTCATCTTGAGGGGTGATGATTTGAGAAAGAATTTGTTTTTTACTAACTGTTGTTATATAGATAAAACTATAGAATTCACGAAAGGACAGGGCCATGGAAGGAATCATTCTTCTGGATTTTGAGGAAAAAGACCGCGAGTATTTTGAGGCGGAAAAAATCAAAACTCATCTGTTTCAGACCAGCCAGCTGAAAGAAGTTCCGCTCAGCTGGCCTGAAGCAGATGTAGTATTTTTCCAGATGACCAGGCCGGCTGAAGATAATGTTTTGCCTGTAGACTTGTCCTCAAAAATTCAAGACCTGGTCAAGGCCGGGACAAGGGTGGTTTGTTTTATCGGCAAAGGGCGGCTTTATCAACTCTCTTCCGTCATCGGAAGTTATGCCGAGATACATTTCCAGGATGCTATTCCAGGCGATGCCATCCAGGTCACCCCAGAACTTCCTTTTAACCTGCTGTTTGACAAGTATTATGACCAGATTTCACACATGTACAAGCTACTGCCCACCGCTTTTGGCCTTGACCGCTGGGATATTCCCTCCGGCTTTGATGAAAGCTGGAAGATTGTGGCCAAGAGTTCTGATGGCTATCCCGTGTCCTTGATTATCAAAAAGGGAAAGGGTTTGATCTGGCTGCTGCCTTCTTTTGGAGAAAATAATCTTAAAGTGGCTGATTTTATCCTGAAGGATGTTTTCCCGCTGCTCGAGCTCAAAGGGGAACAGGAGCAGCCGGCGGACTGGGTGGAAAAAGAAGAATACCTTTTCCCCGAAATTAAGAGCCTTTACCGGCAAAAGGAAGAGGAACGGCGGAAGTATGAAGAAAAAATTAAAGAAATAGACGAAAAAATAAAGCAGATAAAGAGCACAGAACAGGAAATGTTCTACCGGCTTTTGAAAGCCGAAGGCCGGGAGCTAAAAGAAGCTGTTATTTATGCCTTCAAGTATTTGGGCTGGGGTAAGGTGATTGATGTTGATGAGTACTGGAAAAATGTCATCAGGGATAAAGAAGAGGATATCTGGTTGATTGAATCAGCCGACCAGCCGACGGAAGTCAGCCTGCGGAAGGATTTTCTGATGCTGGTGGTTGTCAGAGGCAGCAAAAACTGGGCAACAGATGATGATTGCATGATGCTCCAAAGATACAAGGGACGTCGGATGCAGGAATTTGATAATACCAAGATGAAAGCTATGCTGGTCGGCAATTATTTCAATCAGCAGGAAGCAAAATTGAGGAATAATCCTTTTTCTCAATTTCAGATGGAAGAAGCCGAAAAGGACAAGAATCTGCTGGTCACTACCTACGACCTGTTTAAGGCCATAAAAGCCGAAAAAGAAGGTTTGATCACCAAGGAAGAAATAATCAGGCAGTTCAAAGAAAAATCCGGTTATCTCCAGTTTAATTTCTAAGCTGCAGGTAAAATCCTTAGAAGAATTATTTTCTGCCCGAAGATTAGTCAAAACATAAAACAGCACTTGGATTTTTCCTAAAATTGTGCTAAAAAGACCCCTTAAGGAGCTAACATGAAGAGAACAGAGAGGAAACAGCTGAAGGAAGATGAATTGGCAACCGGTTTGAGCCGGTTCATGAAGTGGGCCAAACAGCATGAAAAGGAATTTATGGCCCTGGCTGTTGGGCTGGTAGTCATCCTGGTGGTCATCGTCGCGGTAAATCTGATTGTGAATTACCAGCGCAGCCGAGAAGCCACCTACCTGAGCGAGGTTCTGGCGCTGAGAGCAGAGCTGGACAGCAAGCCGGAAAACCTGGCCAAGCTACAGCAGCTTTCCAGGAAAACCAGATACGGACGGATAGCCAGCCTGATTTTGGCTTCTTATTACCTGGAAAAGAACGACTTGCCACAGGCTGAGCAGATGCTGGCCGGAGTGAAAGATAAGGGAAAAGATTTGATTCATTATCAGATCCTTGATTTATATGCTCAGATAAAAGCAAAGAAAGGCCAGTTTGACGAGGCCATAAATATTTACCGGCAGATGGAAAAGGAAAAGCCCAAATCTTACCCTCTGGATGTGATACTCTTCCGTTTGGCAGAAACTTACGAGAAAAAAGGAGAAAACCGGAAAGCTCTGGAGGTCTACCAGGATTTGCAGACAAAGTATCAGAACACTTATTTCGGCTATCAGGCTGCTCTGAAAGCCTTGCAGCTTCAAACAGCCAGGTAGGTTAACAGAGGGGCTTGAATAAGGTTGGTAAAATAAATAGAATTTAAGCATAAAGGAGGAACAGATGGCTTATAAAATTACGGAAGATTGTATTAATTGCGGTGCCTGTGAACCGGCTTGCCCCAATCAGGCCATTTCGCCCGGAGATGAAAGATACGAAATCGACCCGGCAAAATGCACGGAATGCGTGGGCTACTACGATGAACCACAGTGTGCTTCGGTATGTCCGAGCGGTGCCTGCGTGCCTGACCCTGACCATCGGGAGAGCAAAGAAGAGCTGGAAGCCAAGTTTCGCAGGTTGAAAGGCAATTAATAGGGCTAGAAAAGCTGGCAGGAGGGAGTTTTCTCCCTCCTGCTTTTTCTTTTAACCTAAGATGAGCGAAGGCAAAAGGTGGGTAAATTTCGTCCTGTTTATCCTGACCATTTTGTCAACTTTTTTTGTCGGTTATCTCTGGTCTATAAACTATCTCTACGGCAGTAATTATGCTCAGGATATTCCAGATTTATCTAACCTGTCATTCCTGCGCCAGCCCGGCTTAATAAGCTTGAGCCTGGTTTATTCGGCTTCATTGCTGTTAATCCTTTTGAGCCACGAACTCGGACATTACCTCACCTGCCGGCACTATGGCCTGCGGGCCACTTTGCCCTATTTCATACCGGCTCCGACCATAATAGGGACTCTTGGCGCCTTTATTAAAATAAAATCTCCACTGGCCAGGAAAAAGGAGCTGTTTGATGTAGGGGCTAACGGACCAATCGTTGGGTTTTTGTTTTCCGTGCCTTTCCTGTTTTTCGGGCTGCGGTTATCAAAGCTGGTGCCGGCACTGCCAAGGGAAAATTCCATTCTGTTTGGTGAACCACTTATTTTAAAAATATTTGTCCGTCTGATATTTGGCCAGGTTGGGCAGAACCAGGACCTGATACTTCATCCCCTGGCGGTGGCCGGCTGGGTTGGACTCCTGGTGACCTCGTTCAATCTGTTTCCGGTCGGTCAGCTGGACGGTGGACATATCCTTTACGCGGTGTTCGAAAAAAAATCTGAGAAAATATCCCTGGTTGTTCTGCTGATCATGGTCGGCCTGGGAATTTTTTTCTGGGCGGGCTGGCTCTTGTGGGCCGGCCTGATTTACCTTCTGGGCTGGAAACATCCAAGAATGGTCGAAGAAACAGAGAAGATGGACAGTCGAAGAAAATGGCTTGGTTTTTTTGTTCTGGTTATCTTTATTCTTTCCTTCATTCCGGCGCCCGTGTCCGGCAGCAGCCTTATTGATTTCTTCAAGTGACCTGACATCTGGCCGAACAGGAGAAGAGTCATGGCAAAAATTCACAATTTCTGTGGAAAAGGCTGTGAAAAACCAGGCCCAAGGGCGAGCAAAAAATGTTGAATATCTTGAAGATATGACAGCCTGCACAAAATATGGGCATCATTTTTTTTCTTACCTCTTGCCAAAACAGATGAAGTAGGGATAAATTAAGTGGGAATAAACATGGTTGACTCACGTTTTAGGGCCGTTGAAAACAATTTTGCCAGGTTAAAGAGGCAATTCTTGACGGGAGAATTGAGCCGGGAGCAGTTTGCCCAGGCCCTGAGAGAGCTAAGGCTGCTGGATGACCAGGGAAGATGCTGGATGATCGGGGCCCAAACCGGCCGTTGGTATTATTATGACGGTAAGAACTGGATTCAATCTACTCCGCCCACCTCTGAGGTATCTTATGTAGTGTGTTTCGCCTGTGGTGCATACAACGAAAGTGACTCCGAGTTTTGCGCAGAATGCGGCAGAGTGTTATCGGGTTCCAAATCAGAAATTACCTGCCCGGAATGCGGGTATCTTTTTAAATCTGGTGAAACAGTTTGCCCGGTTTGCGGATTAAAGCTGTCTCCGGGAGAAGTCCGCTTACAACCGCAGACGCCTGAGCTTTCTCTGGTTACCCCAGCTGATTCAGGTGGAAGCTGGTCCATAAAAAGCGTTGACTACAAGTCTTTTCTTCTTTTCTTCGGCGGGCTGGGAATTTTTATCGGAATGGTTTTGGGCTTGGTGGCCGGCGCCACAGAGTTTTTTTCCTCGGTAATCTCCGCCCTGCCGGGTTTTTTACAGGACATACAGGGAAAGATGCTGGGAGGCTTAATATTTAGCCTGGTCGGCGGGGTGCTGGGCTTTGTTTTGTTTGCTCTGACAGGAGTCGCCCTTGCTTTGTTAATTAATGCCTCCATCTATTTTCTTGGCGGTCCGGTCATCCACCTCAAACGGTCAGAAAAGTCCATTTCCAAAAAGGGTTAGCCCGCACGTCAATTTATTTCAGACTGCCTATTTCTTCTCCGAGAATTATTTAGTCTTTTTTTCTAAGCTTGCTGTTTAATTCTATTAAGAGCATAGGCTATCTGGCCGATGGACAGAGATTCGTCATTGGGCGAGTATAAGAGAGGCCTTAACACCCTGAACTTCTTTTTTTTAAGCTGCCTTTCTGCCTTCTCGGTCAGCAGGCGGTTTAGAAAAACCCCGCCCACCAGCACGACGGTTTTTATTCCGTAATTTTTTCTGGCCAGTTCGGCCAGGTCAATCATGACTTCATTCAGAGTAAGATGAAATTTACGGGCGAGCTCCCCGCAGGAGAATTTCTTATCACTTATTTCCTTAACCATTTCCCTGATGGCTTCTGAAAAGTCGACCGTCAGGGGCGGTTGTGAGCCTTTTACGGAAAAGGTGTAAGTCCTGTTAATTTTGCCTGTCCACTCAGAGGCGGCGGCTTCCAACAGAGATGAGGCCTGGGCTTCGTATTCAAGTCGTTCAGGGGCCAGGCCGCAGAGAAAAGAAACAGCGTCAAAAAGACGGCCGACGCTCGAGGTGAGGGGGCAATTAATCCCTTTTTCAATCATCCGGCCGACAAGGGCTATTTTTTTTTCCGGAATGTTTTTCAGAGCAGGGGGGCGGGGGAACTCTGGCCCAAAAGCTTGCCTGAGGTAAGAAACGGCCATGCGCCAGGGTTCTTTGGCTGCCAGGTCTCCGCCCGGAAGAGAAACATAGGAAAAGTGGGCCAGCCTGAGATACTCGTGGTAATCTGCTATCAGGAATTCACCACCCCAGGCCTGTCCGTCAGCCCCGTAGCCATAACCGTCAAAACTTATACCCAGCACTTTTTCATCAGGCGGAACGTTATGCTCAAGAAGAGCGGCCAGCAGGTGAGCAAAATGATGCTGAACCCGGAAATGGGGCACCCCTAAGCTTCGGGCCCAACGTGTGCTCTGAAAATCAGGATGCAGGTCAGAAACCACATACTCGGGCCGGAAATGGAACAGCCGGCTTAAATGAGCTATCGTTTCCTGAAAATAAGTGAAATTCTGGTAGTCATCCAGGTCTCCCAAGAACTGGGAAGTAACCACGTACCCGTTCTTGTAAATGGAGATGGTATTTTTCAGTTCTCCGCCAACAGCCAACACCATGTTCGGTACTCTCAATCCTTCGGGAACTTTCTGGGGAAAAGGGACAAAGCCTCGAGCCCGGCGCAGGAAGAGAGGTTGACCGTTGGCCAGCTTCATCACCGAATCATCAGCTCGCATGGCTATTTCCCGGTTGTGGGTCAGGATGTAATCACACAGGTCCGGAGTTATAAACTGGTCATCCTTGATAATCGGCGCATCTTTCAGGTTGGAACTGGTGGCCACAACCAGAGGGATTCCCTTCAGGAGCAAATGATGGAGTGGGGTGTAAGGCAGCATAAAGCCCACGGTATCGATTCCCGGAGCTATGCCAGGAATATCCTTCTTTTTTCTGAGCAGGACGATGGGGCGTCTGGGCGAGGTCAGCCAGGCTTCTTCTTCAGGCGTCAGGTAGGCATATTTTTTTATGGTTTCAAGGCTATCGGCCATCAAAGCGAGGGGCTTAAATTCACGATTCTTGATTTTTCGTATTCTCAGAACGGCTTTTATGTTTAAAGCATCTGTTATCAGATGGAAACCGCCCAAACCCTTGACGGCCAGGATTTTTCCCTGCCTGATGAGTTTAATGGCCGTGTCAATATCTCTGGCCACGGGTTTTCTGCTATGTGCTTCAAGCAGGGTGACAGATGGTCCGCAGGCCGGGCAGGCGATGGGCTGGGCATGGTAGCGGCGGTCAAGCGGGTCTTCGTATTCCCGGCGGCAATCGGGGCACATGGGAAAGTCAGCCATGGTGGTGCTGGCCCGGTCATATGGAAGAGATTTGACAATCGTGTACCTTGGCCCGCAATTGGTGCAGTTGGTGAACGGATAGCGATAACGCCTTTCGCCTTCTGTTTCTATTTCCTTGAGGCAATCCGGGCAGGTAGCGATATCTGGCGAGATGAAAACAAAAGCTTCTTCCTGACGCGAACGGTCGATTGTAAATTCCTTGAGGTTTTCCGGCGTCGCCTCCAGCCATTCGAGGCTTTCCAGCCTGGCCAGAGGCGGGAGTTCCTGGCGCAGTGAAACCAGAAATCTGTCAAAATCATCCCTGCGACCTTCGAGGAAAATTTCCACCCCTTGGCCAACGTTTCTGACGTAGCCGGTAAAGCCCAGGCGGGTGGCCAGGCGGTAAACAAAAGGCCGAAAGCCAACACCCTGCACCGTGCCTTTAACCAGCACTCTGAAAGCCTGGGGAAGCTGTCTGCTCATAAAATTTCCCGCTGCTTTTGGCTCCTGAGACTGTAGAGACAGCCGCAGTAATTCTGCCGGTATAAACCGAATTGTTTGCTGAGGAGGACACTTTTCCGGAAGCCGTCTTTTTTCTTAAAATTAGCTTCGAGAAAAGCCACACCAATCTGGCGACCGGTCATCCGGCCTATCCGGTTGAGGACTTCAGCGCTTTTCCAGGGGCTAATGCTCATGATGGTGGTGTACAAAGGAATTTGGCGTTCCCTGGCTAAAAGGGCGGTTTGATGTAGCCTCCAGGCATAACATATATGACAGCGCCGGCCTTTTTCCGGCTCATCCTTGAATTTTTCGGTCAGCCGGAACCAGCTGTCTGCGTCGTACGGTCCTTCAACAAGCTCAAAATTCAGATGAGAGGCCACCTTTTTGACCTCCTGTAACCTGAGTTGATACTCTTCTGGCGGATGGATGTTGGGGTTATAAAAAAAGCCCACCACTTCATAATTTTCCTGCAGCAAACTGACAACATAGAGGGCATCCGGAGCGCAGCAGATATGGGCCAGTATTTTTTGTTTCTGGTTCATAGAAATATTTTAGTCTTTAAAGGCAGAGCGGTAAAGACGGCTTAAAAATTATCGAGTTCTTTTTCCAGATTTGTAATGAGCTTTTCTATTTTGTCAATTTGAAAATAAAGAAAGGCCAGGTCTTCATAATCAGGGCGGACTCTGTTCACCACCCGCCCGAGTGACAGGTGATAGTGAGCCAGCTGTTCGTTAATGGTCATTATTTTATCTTCTAAAAGTTTCTTTTCATTTTCCAGGCGGGCGATGTTTTCCTGGAGCTGGTTTAAATCTGGAGTCTGACCGCTCTGGGGTTCGGACAAGGCCTTTCTTTTTTCCAGCTTTAAAAATTCCAGTTTTCGGTAAACCTCATGCCAGAGGCCCTGAAGCTGGTAACTTTGCTCTTCAAGTGCCCTTATTTCACTCATCAGCTCCTCAACTTCTGGGAATTTTAAATTCTTGACCGAAGCCAGTTTGCCGAGTTCCCGGATAAGCTCTTCTTTTTTTTCCGTTTCTTGCTGCCGCCTGATTTCCAGCCGAAGTCGGTTAAAACGGCGCCTTGGTCCCGACAGGAAGAAGCTTATTTTTTGCCTTAAATTCTTATTCTGAAGAAAATTTATAAAAAGAAGCAGCAAAATTATGCTCAGCAAGAAATAGAAGAGCCAGAAAGGCAAGCCGGCTTTTTGGCCTTCTAGCTGGGGAATAAGGCCGAGCTGTTGCGACATGCTTTCCGGCATTGTGGCTACTCCTTGCCCTCGTAAAGTTTGCTCTTCTTTTTTACTAAATTGAGGCCCTTCTCTTCAAGTTTTTCTTTTAATTTTTCAGAATTTTCTTTACCGGCAGGAAAATTGGCTATGGCCCATTCGGCCAGAAAAAGGACCGAAGGCAGGTTTTCTTCAAAAATATCCTGGATGTCACTTTCGGAGTTGAAGAACCCGCCAGAAAGAAAGTCAACCGGTGGAAGTTCGACCGTCAAGGCCGGTATTTTGAACAGGCCGTAGACCCAGTCGGTGAAATCTCCGTTTGTTAAATAAAGAGATGAAGAAGAACGCCCCACCTGGTACTTGCGCCCGTGAACCTGAAAAATCAAAGTCGACATCTGTTCGGCTAAAAATTCCATCAGGGCTTCATCTTCGGTCGGAAAGTCGGCATATCCCCATGGATAAAGGATACTCTGGGAATAGCTGTGGAAGCTAATGGCGGCCGAGAATTGATGGTCAAGAAAGAGCCGGCTGAGCGCCAGGGTTTCGGGTTCGGAGAAAGGTGCGGGGCCCCGGTAAACGTCTGAAGAAGGTTCAGGGCTTGAGCCCTGATTGTCGCAGCCCCATTGATAGGAATAATTTCGGTTCAAATCAACACCAAAAGAACCGTCAGGGTTGAGCCTCCGATTTTTCCTCCATAAGCGGTAATTCAGTATGGAATACTGCAGCCCGTCCGGGTTAAGAACCGGGATAATCCATATCTGCGACCGGTTAACGATGTTCTTGAGGCGTTCATCCCCGGCATAGTTTTCTAAGAGATATTTTCCTGTTAACAGCGGAATTTCCACTGAAATCCATTCCCGCGCATGATGACAGCCAATCAGAGCCAGACCTGGCTCATTTTCTGAAAAGGCCGGGTTGTCGCTTATTTTCAGGGCGTATATTTTTCTCTTTTCCAGGCTCTGACCGAGAACATACAGCCTGGCCAGATTGGGGAAGGAAGCGGCCAGGCTCTTAAGCTCGGCTTCCGCCTCAGAGTAAGAGTGGTATGCGCCGTTTAACCCGCCGGCAGACGACAGGGAAATCTGGCCGGGAAGAGCCGCGCGAGTTTGAAAGAGGTGTTTAAAATTCTCGGTTTCCAGCCTGACCTCCGGCATGACCTGGCGCAAGCGGCTCAGGTTTTCTTTATTTACCACAAAATATACCCGGCCGTCCTTTTCCAGCAGCGGGTCGAGCTGATAATCCTGGATAATTTCAGGGGCAGGCCGAAAAGTCAGGCTGATTATCTCCTGGGCGGCGGATGGTAAAGCCGGGTTGAGGGAAAAATTGAAGGTCAAAATAATTAGGCTTGAAGCAATTAAAATTAAAATGGCCCGGTCAGCCAACATGCGTGAAAAAAATCTTAATCCTGTTCTCATCTCCCTTTTTTCCGGCTCCGGAATTTATCAATCAATGAGGGCCTCAGCTGGAGGGACAGGCAAACTTTCTGGTTGGTCAGGTGGTGGCCCGAACCTTTTTCCAGCCCGATGGCGGTAGAAAAGGTCAGCAGAAAATCCGTGTTGCCCATCCCGCTTCCGAACGTAATGTAATAATAGTTAGAGCGGACATCGGTCATCGGCTGGGGGTCGATTATGAGGCCCGCATAATAAGGCGCCTCCCACTTTTTCTCCAGGAATTTAAATGTTGATTTGTAATCAAGGCCAAAACTTAACCTGAAAATACTCTTAAAATTTCTTTCGAGAGGCTCCCCAAAATATTTGAAGGAATAGTTTTCCCAGTCAAAATAGATGGCTTCCAGGGATAGATCCACAGACCGGTTAACCTGGAATAAAAGTCCAACTCCGGCTACGAGAGGCATTTTAATTCTGTCATTACCGGTACCTGGAATTTCTATTTGGTTTTCCGACGAATAAAACCCGGCAAGGCTGGTTCCCCGGAAATTTCTACTGTAAGGCGGTGTCAGGCTGAACCCCACCGCCAGTTTTTTATTCAATTGATAGCCGGCGCCAAAGATCAGGTAAACACCTGAAATTTTCTGCTCTCTGACGTCATTTATTTTGATGCCTTCTGCCGGGTAGTTATCTTCAAAATTTCTCTTCAGATAACCGTTGATGAAAGCCAGGCTCAGGCCGAGAGATAACCTGGGCGTCAACGCCCTGGCTAAACCCAGGGCGTAGACTGTTTGCCGCCCTGTTTGGGAAAGTGTCATTTGCTCGTACAAAATTCCACCTGAGGTATAGGAATATTCGATTTTCGGACGGCTGTAATTTTCAGTTTGAGAGATGGCCAGAGCTATGGACCAATCTTTAATTTTCCCCGAAAGACCGGCGAAGCTGAGGCCAAGGGCCTGGCAGCCGAGGTTGCCGTCAGTAGAAAGCACTCCGGTATTAACCATCCAGTACCGGTAGACCTGTGATTGTTGAAAGCTGAAGCTCAGGTCAATGGCTGGCCGGGACAGGCTGGCCAGAAAGGCCGGGTTGCTCAAAAGTGATTGCCCTCCACCAGAAAAAACAATCTGACGGAGCCCGGCCCCTATGGAAGCTGCTGCTTCAGCGCCAAAGTTGTTCCAGCTCCCCAGAGAAGATTCTTCTAAGTATTGGCCGGGAGAAAGCTGAGCGAAGATAATTGCCGGACTTAACAGGAATCCAATGATAAGAAAAGCGGAAAGCCAAGTCTTCCTGTGCCGGCTCATCTTTAGCCTAATTTTACCATCCGACCTTTATTTTTAAAACTAAAATAGGTATTATATCTGGCAACAGAAAGGTGCTGACATGGGTGAGAAGGACAAAAAAATTAAAATCAAAAGCATGGGCATTTACTTACCGGAGAAAATCCTGACCAACGCTGACCTGGAAAAAATGGTCGAGACCTCAGATGAATGGATAACCACCAGGACGGGCATCAAAGAAAGAAGAATTGCCAAACCGGAAGAAGTGACTTCTGACCTGGGGGCAGCAGCGGCCAGGATGGCCCTGGAAAGAGGTGGGCTGAAGCCTCAGGATGTAGATTTAATCCTGGTGGCCACCAACACACCGGATACCGTTTTCCCGGCCACGGCCTGCTGGGTGCAAAAAAAGCTCGGGGTTAGCGAGATTCCGGCTTTTGACCTGCAGGCTGGCTGTACCGGTTTGCTTTACGGGATGATAGTGGCTGAAGGTCTCATCCTGAGCGGCTCGCTCAACCGGGTGCTTTTGATAGGCGTCGATATTCTATCTAAAATTACCAACTGGGAAGACCGCAGCACTTGCGTCCTTTTTGGCGACGGAGCGGGAGCCTGGGTTCTCGAAAGAAGCGAAGACGAATCGGGCATGATATCTCACTTCTGGGGAGCGGATGGCTCACTGGGTGAGCTTTTGATGTTACCAGGAGGGGGGACGCTCCATCCGGCCAGCAAGGAAACTGTGCGGCAAAAAATGCATTATATCTACATGAAGGGGAATGATGTTTTTAAGCATGCGGTCAAGAGAATGGGGGAATCAGCCCTTGAAGCTCTGAAACGAGCCGGCCTGGAAAAACAGCAGGTGAATTTTCTTATCCCGCATCAGGCCAACTTCAGAATTATAGATGCGACCAGAGAAAGATTAAACCTCTCCCCAGAAAACGTGGTTGTCAATGTTGACAGGTACGGGAATATGTCGGTTGCTACCATTCCGGTGGCTCTCTACGAACTGGCTGAATCTGGCCGGCTGCAAAAGGGCCAGGTTATTGTTATGGTTGCTTTTGGGGCAGGGTTCACCTGGGCCTCAGTGGTTTACCGCTGGTAAGCCGGGAGCTTTTGGCTCAATTTTTCCCTGGTCAATTGCCGATTTGGGTCTGGATGTGCTTACAAGCATTAATTCTGCTATTTTGCTTTCCTGAAAAAGTAACGAGTTCGCCTCCACCGTAATGTTTTTTCTTTATATTCAGTAATTTTGAACTTTCAGGGCAGGAGTTTGCGGCTTTGCCGATAGGTGGCCTGCCCAACCTTTTTGCGGAAGCCGATGGAATAATTTGTATCCGTACAGAAGCAGAGGCTGAACGGATAATTATCAACCTGCACAAGTTAAGGAATTTCTGCCAGTTTAGAAGGCCATTGTCCAGCCCAGGCTATCTGACATCGGCCAGAAAGAGGCAGGATTTTTTTGATGGTATGCCCCGTCTTCTTTTTCAGGACAGGCTCGGTAAGTCCAATTTATTTTCTAAGCCAATTTTCCCGCACCGGATAAACCGGGGAAACCAATCAAACGGAAAAATTAGATTAACGCTTATGTTTTTTATTATTCTTTATTCAACTCTTCAAAAATTTTGAGCAAGTCAGATTTCTCAAGTTTACCCACGTGTCTTTTTCTTATTTTCCCGTTCTTGTCAATAAAAATAGAAGTCGGTATGTATTGCCCGGGTTTAAAGGCCGAAACAATGTCTCTGCCAACCAGGGCTACCGGATAGTTCATCTTGGCCTGCTCCACGAACTTTTTTAATTCAGCTTCAGGCAGGTCATCCACAGAAAAACCGAGAATTTCCAGCCCCTTATCTTTTAGCTCGCTGTAAGCTTCTATAAAATCGGGAATTTCCGCCCGGCAGGGAGGGCACCAGGTGGCCCAGAAATTAACCAGAACTACTTTTCCCCTGAGTCCGTCGAGCGAAATGGTATTTCCGTCAAGAGTGGTAACTTCAAAGGCTGGAGCCGGCTCAGCTGAAGAGGCGGAGCCTGCCCCCGAAGCCACCTCCTTATTTTTGCAGCTATAGCTGAACATGATGGCCAGAACCATCATCAAAAAAGCAACCAACCATTTTCTTTTCATAAGAATCTCCTTTTTTTCTTAATCTTGTTAATTATTTGCGGTTTGAGACTCAGCAGCTTATAAACCGCATTTTTTCAGGATTCTTTCATAATTGGCGTCAACTTCCTGCTGAATCCAGCTGACCTCTTCTTCTTTAAGGTGGCGAAATCTTCCCTGCAGCTTCAGGTAGTCAGCAATTGGCTTTCTCTCTTTGAGCTTGAGGTTGAGAGTCCATTTTTCTCCATTTTCAATCTCATACAGCGGAAAATAACCCGTCTGGACGGCCAGCCTGGCCAGTTTGATGGTATCTTCCGGGCGGCTCTTCCAGCCGGCCGGGCACGGGGCAAATACATGAATGAACTTAGTTCCCTTTATTTCTCTGGCTTTTTTGAATTTCTTGACCATGTCTTCAGGATAGGCCACGCTGGCTGTGGCGATGTAGGGAATGGCATGGGCGGCCATGATGCCGATGATGTCCTTTTTCCTTTCTTTTTTGTAATGTTTGACGGGTGTGGTGGTGGTCCAGGCCCCCAGCGGGGTAGCCGAGCTTCTCTGGATGCCGGTGTTCATGTAGGCTTCATTATCATAGCAGGTGTAGATGATGTCATCATTGCGCTCGGCCGCTCCGGATAAAGCCTGAAGTCCGATATCAAACGTTCCACCGTCTCCCGCCCAGGCCAGAACAGCTGTTTCCCGGTCTCCAACCATATCCAGCCCGGCTCGCACCCCCGAAGCCGAAGAGGCGGCTGTTTCGAAAGCACAGTGATAGATGGGAATGTCAAGCGAGGAATAGGGAAATGGTCCATCTATAACAGCCCAGCAGCAGGCTGGAATGCAGACCACAGTTTTCTGGCCCAGGGCTTTTAGAGCCAGCCTCATGGCCAGGGCTGCTCCGCATCCCTGACAGGCTAAGTGCCCCGGACTCATCAGTTCTTCCCTTGGTATGGTTATGGCCATTTTTCTTTCTTTACTCATTTTTTCACTCCTATCCAGACGATTTCTTCCTCGGCTCTGTCGTGTTTCAGAGCATAGTCAGCAATTTCTTTAAATGACTCACGGGTGATGTCCCGACCGCCCAGGCCGGCCACGAACCCAAAAATGACCGGCTGGACCGGCTGGCCGTACATGGCAGATTTCACTTCCTGGTAGAAGATGCCATGGTGTCCGTAAGACAGGTTTCGGTCGAGCACGGCTACTTTCGGCACCCGGGACAGGATTTCTCTGACTTTCTTAAAGGGGAAGGGACGAAACATCTTGACCCGCAGATTGCCGGCTTTAATACCTTTTTCTCTCAGTTCGTCCACCACCACCCTGGCTGTGTATCCGGCAGTTCCGGAAGTAACAAAAATGAATTCAGCATCATCACATAAATATTCGTCAACCTGTCCGAGGTAGCGGCCGAACATTCTTTCGTACTCCCGCCCCGTTTCTTCCACCAGGTCGGGAACTTTTTCCATATCCTTTTGCAATTTATAACGCAGTTCCATGTAGTGGTCAGGAGAAGTCAGGCCTCCGAAAGCATGCGGGTCTTCTGGCGTGAGCCGGAAAGGCGGGTTAAAAGGAGGCAGGTAGGCATCAACCTTTTCCTGCTCCGGAATCTCCACCACTTCATAGGTATGAGAAAGAGCAAAGGCGTCAAGGATGATCATGCTCGGAATCATTATTTTTTCGCTTACCTTGTAAGCCTGGATTACCGTGTCAAGCACTTCCTGATTGGAAGCACAGTAAAATTGGATCCAGCCAGTATCCCTTTCTGACAGGCTGTCGTTCTGGTCGGTCCAGATACTCCAGCCCGGCGCCATGGCCCGGTTGATGTTGCCCATGACCACCGGCATTCGGCCACCGGCGGCCCAGTGCAGCATTTCGTGCATCAGGGCGAGGCCCTGAGCCGAAGTAGCCGTAAAGGTTCTGGCTCCGGCCAGGCTGGCTCCCAGGCAGGCAGCCATGGCTGAATGCTCAGATTCCACTTTTATGAACTTGGCATTCAGAGTGCCGTCAGCACACATCTCGGACAGAAGTTCCACCACCTGGGTCTGGGGAGTAATGGGGTAGGCGGCAATGACCTGGGCCCTTGATAACATCGCCCCATAGGACAGGGCGTGATTTCCCATGATTACCTTTCTCATTTTTCCTCCTCAACCATTGTGATGCATTTTTGCGGGCATTCTTCTGCACAGATCCCGCAGCCCTTGCAATAATCATAGTTTATCTGCGGCCATTCATCGACAATATCAATGGAAGCATCGGGGCAGAATTTCCAGCATATTCCACATTTAATGCACTTGGATAGGTCTATGACCGGTTTGATGTTGCGCCAGGCTCCGGTTTTGTTATGAAGCATCGACCCGATCGACATCGGAGCCAGCGGCATTTCTTTCTCCGAGCTAAAATATATTTTTCTGGCTTCTTTCTTTTTAGGCATTTTTACCTCCTAAGGCCAGTTCGTATGCCTCAATGGCCGCTTTTATGTTATCTTCCGGTTTCAGGGGAACTCCTTCTCTTATGGCTTCCACCAGGGAATCTAACCTGGTCAGGTTGAGAATTCTGATGACCGCTCCGGTAATGGCCGTGTTAACAATCGGCGCGGCCAGCGTGCCGAGCCTGTGTTTGATGGCGATGGAAGTAGCATCCACCGTGAACACTTTGAACCTGGCCGGGAATTTGAACTCTTCCGGTTTTTTCGGGCTGTTGATGATGATGAAGCCGCCATCTTTAAGGCCCTCGGTAACATCAATAGCTTCAACCAGGGTGGGGTCAACCACCACCACGTGGTCTGGGTTGTAAATTTTGCTTTTGTCATAAATGGGCTTGTTGTCTATCCGGATAAAAGCGAACACGGGTGCGCCCCGGCGTTCCACGCCGAATTCCGGATAGGCCTGAACATAATTGCCTTCTTTGGCCAGAGCGTCAGCCAGAATTTTTGAAGCCACCACGGTGCCCTGGCCGCCTCGTCCGTGAAATCTAATCTCAATCATCTACCTCTCCTTTATTCGGGATTTATGGTGAATTTAAAGCCGATTTTAGGGACAGTTTAGCTGGGAGGGTTTTTAAAGCAAGGTAACAGATAAGACTGCCTTCAAAAAGAACTCCTCTTTTCTCCCCGTGTATCTTTGAGTCCATTTGGAAAATTTATGAATAAGATTAGAATTTAGTTTAGACTTAAGCCCCTCTCATGTCAAGGATTTTAGAGGAAGGTTTCCGGGACGGGCGCGCGGGCATTTGAGACCGCCGGTTAAACCGAGACCTTAATATTATCTCTGTTCTTCTGAGGTTATCTTTTTATAACGCAGGCTGTGGTAAAGGTTTTTCAGCATCAAAGCGTCGGCTTCCAGCGAGGGGCTTTCGCAGATAACAGTACCGCGAACACCGGCATCATCCAGAGCCTGCAGCCATTCTTCATACCTGAAATCAGATTCACTCAGGTTCAAATGCCGGAGTTCTCCGGTCTGGTTATAATGGACGCCAGAGATATGGATATGAGCGGTTTTCAGAGCCCGGGAGCCAAGCTTTTTTTCAACCTTGCTTAACACCTGGAAAAAATCACGGTAGGAATTAACCCGGCCTTCCCGAGAGAAGATGTGAGCAAAATCCAGGCAGGGGTAAAGTCCGTCGAGTTCCCGGCAAAGGTTTAGCACTTCATCCAGAGAGCCAAACTGCTTTTTTTTACCCATGGTTTCAATTCTGAGCCGGGTGGGAATTCTTTCTGCCCTGGCCATTGAAATCACATCTGACAGGCTGTTCTTTATAGTCTCGTAGGTTTCTTCCGCGCTTTTTGGACCATAATAACCGGCATGAAAAACCAGCTCGGAAGCTCCGGCCGCGGCGGCCAGCCTTAATGATTTGAGTAGCAGGTCCTGGCTCTGCATTCTTTTAATGGGGTCCTCGGTATTCAGGTTGATGAAGTAAGGGGCATGAGCACTCAATCTCAGCTGATGCTGGTGAGCTTTCTTTTGCAAGCGCGAGGCGGTTTCAAAGCTCATCTTCAGGCCGTTTACAAATTCAAGTTCCATGGCTTCCAGGCCGGTGTTCAGCAGGCAGTCCAGTCCTTTTAGGGAAGAATCATCAGGGCAGGATTGTGGAACGCCGGCCACGCCGAAATAAAGTCTGTCAGAAACAGGATTCATCAGCTTCTCCGTTAAGGAATTCGCTGACTATTCTCATGGCGCAGAATTCGCCGCACATCGAGCAGGCGGTGGTTCTGGTTTTTCTTCTGTTCCTGATTTCCCTGAATTTTTCCGGGTCAATGGCCAGCTCTTCCTGTTTCTTCCATTCGAGTTTTTTTCGCGCTCGGGAAATTTCCAGGTCGAGCTCTCTGGCTCCCGGAACGTTTTTGACGATGTCTGCCGCATGCCCGGCGATGCGCGAAGCGATCAGGCCTTCTTTAACGTCTTCGATTGATGGCAGTCCGAGGTGTTCGGCCGGCGTTACATAGCAGAGAAAATCTGCCCCCGCGGCGGCGGCTATGGCTCCGCCAATGGCCGAAACGATATGGTCATAGCCGGGCGCGATGTCTGTCACCAGAGGTCCCAGCACGTAAAAGGGAGCTTCTTCGCAGATTCTTTTTTCCAGCTTTATGTTCATCACAATCTGGTCCAGCGGCACGTGACCTGGTCCTTCGACCATGGCCTGCACTCCGGCCTGCCGGGCCCGGCGGACAAGTTCCCCCAGGGTCAGCAGCTCTTCGATTTGCGGCCGGTCAGTAGCATCATGTATGGCTCCGGGTCTTAAACCATCCCCCAGGCTTAAAGTGATGTCATATTTTCTGGCAATATCCAGCAGGCGGTCATAATGAGCGTAAAGCGGGTTTTCTTTTTCGTGGTGAAGCATCCAGGCCAGGTGGAAGGCACCACCGCGAGAAACGATATCGGCAATGCGGCCTTGTTTTTTCAGCCGCTCGACGGCTTTGAGGGTAAGCCCGGCATGGACGGTCATAAAATCCACACCTTCTATCGCCTGTTCTTCGATAACTGAAAAAAGGTCGTCTTCCGTCATGGCCACGATTGACCCGCGTCGGCTGATGGCTTCAATGGCGGCCTGGTAAACCGGCACGGTTCCCAGAGGCACAGCGGACAGCTTGATTAGCTTTTTTCTGATGGCTCTGATGTTGCCGCCTGTACTCAGGTCCATGACGGCATCGGCCTTATATTTCAGGCTTATCCGGAGCTTGGCTAATTCGTTTTTTAAGTCAGGGAAATCGCGGGAAGTGCCAAGGTTGACGTTAACTTTGGTTCGCATCTTTTTGCCGATGGCCGAAGGGCGGGCCGGAGCATGATTCTCGTTGTAGGGGATAACTACCAGACCGCCGGCCAGGAGGGAAAGAAGCTCTTCCACCTCTATCTTTTCTTCTAAAGCAATTTTCCTGATAAGCGGCGTAACAACACCTTTTCGGGCTTTTTCAATCAGGGTCATTTTATAATTCTTTCTCTCTAAAAATGGTGGCTAACTATTCTAAAAACTCAGTATAGATTACCCTCCCGATAGTGTCAAGGAAAGCGGAATTCATGAGTTAAGGACCGTGTTCAATAATAATTTTATCACGGAGTGTTGGCCGGTGGATTTACAAAACAAAGGATAATTGATAGCATTTAAGGGAAATGGAAGGGAAAACTTACCCCGGTCAGGCCGAGAACCGACCCGGCTGCGTGGCTTTTCTTCTTCTGCTGGTAATCGGGTTGACGTTTTCACCGCTTGTTTCTGGCCGGCAGAATTCGAAGACGGTTCAGGAAAGCAGCCTTGATTCAGCTCTGAAGATTATCAATTTTCTGGAAGAAGTCGGAAGCCATTACCAGAAGGCAGGCCATTATCAGGGGCAAACAGCTGAATTTTCTGAAGAGGAGCTGAGCGCCTTTTTCCAGGAGATTTTATCAGAAGGAGCTCCGGCTTTCAGGAAGATAACCTTGAAGCTTTTCCCGGGCAACAGAGTCGAGGGCTGGTTAATCTTGAATTTTAAAGGAATGAACCTTCCCTCATACCTGAAAGAGGAAGTCAATTTATATTTTTCAGCCGTGGCGGAAATAAAGCAGAGAAAAATCCGGTTAAATTTTGATAGCCTTTTTCTGGAAACACAAAAAATTCAGCCGGCCGCCATAAATGCCCTGATAGAGGTGGTGGCTGCTTCGCAAAACCTCGAGGTGAGAACCCTGGACAGCTGGTACGATTTACCGGAAGGGGTTTTGAACCTTTCGACCAGGCGGGGTAAAATCATAGTGAATTACTGAGGAAAAAATGATCAGAATAATAGGCGGAAGGTTCAAGGGAAGAAGGTTGAGGATGGTGCCCAACCCGGCAGTTCGTCCTCTGCCGGCCAAACTTCGCGGTTCTCTTTTTAACATTTTGCAGTCAAGAATAATGGACGCTCACTTTCTGGATGGTTTTGCTGGCACGGGTTCAGTCGGGCTGGAAGCTCTCAGTCGTGGGGCCAGCCGGGCCGTTTTTATTGAAGAACTCCCCCAGGCGGCCAGGATTATTGAAGCCAACATTGCCAAATGCCAGGCCGAGGACCTGGCCGTGGTTATAAACAAAGAGTTTAACAGGGCAGTGATAGACCTGGGGAAAAAGGGTGTTAAATTCGACATCATTTTTCTTGACCCGCCTTATCTTCTGCTGGCCGAGAGAAATCCCCTGAAAGTTATCAGAAAGAGAAAGATTCTCAGGCCCGAGGGGCTGCTCATCATCAGACATCATCGCCAGTTCAACCCCTCCAGGGAGGATTTTAAGCTGGTGCGACAGGTTGATTTTGGCGACGATATTTTTTCTTTTTATTCAGGAGAAGTGGTCAAAAAAGAAGGGGAAGGTGAAGAGGTCAGTAAATAAGCGGTTTGAGTAAATCGAAAAATCAGATTAAAATATGAAGGCAGTTAAAGGGAGAGTCCATGGCGAAAGATGACCGAAAAATTCAGCCTTTCTGGTCTTCAGACCTTGACTTTAAAGAAGATGAAGTGCTCTCAGGCTTGGGGCTGGCCAGAGGCTCCATTCTGTTCCTCGGCCGGTATACACTCAAAGAAGTGATGGCTGTCCTGGCCAAGAAAAGCTTTTTCCGGGAGGCAAAAAAGAGAAACCTCTGGCCGATAAAATACCGTCTGGACAATTCAGATTATCCGGCTCAGAGGCTGCTGATATACTGGCAGGAAGAACATCCGGAAAAAGTAATCGTAGACCTGAAAATAAAAGAAAGTGAAGTCAGGTTCAGGGCGGCGGAAAAGCACGGTTATAAATTGCCTATACAGCGTGGCCTGCTGTTTGAGTGGTTGACGCTCCAAAACCCGAGGATGAGTTTTGATGAAAAGCATCCACCCCTTCCCGGGCAGGTGAAACCGGGGCTCAGCCTGTCGAAAAAAATCCTGGAGATTTTCCTTTACCTGTCAAAATTGATACATCTGGATGTGCTGGTGGCTTTCCCCGCCTATTTCCACAATGCCCTTCTATTTTCCAGGTATTTTTATTTTGTCAATCCGGTGAAGGAAGGAGAAATAAAAGCAATACGCCGTCAGTTCAGCCATCTGCCTTTCCGGCAGTTAGCCTGGGCGGTGCACCTGGGGTGTCTGAAAGATGAGGAGGGGCAGGTCTATGAATGGAAGGCGGAGGAGCAGATTTACCCCATCAGCGACGTCCTGAAAGAATATGTGGATTCAAAAGTTTATAAAGAAATAGCCCGGCACGTGGAGAAGACCGCCCGGTTCGGCCTCGACCTGGATTTATTCCGCAAAAAATGCCAGGAACAGGGTATCCTTTACTGAAGCCGAAAAAACTGCTATAATCAGGGCTCTGGAAGAGGAGTGAAGATTATGAAAAAAGGAATTCACCCGGAATATCAGGAATGTACAGTTATCTGCGCCTGTGGCAACACTTTTAAAACCAGGTCCACCAAAAAAGAAATCAGGGTGGAAATCTGTTCTCAATGCCATCCCTTTTTTACAGGCAAGCAGAAAATAGTTGACACGGCCGGTCGCGTGGAAAAATTCAGGAAAAAATATGCGGCTAAAACTAAAAAATAAGCCATATGCTTCAGGAATTAAAGGCGGTAGAAGAAAAGTATAACCAGATTACTGCCTTACTTTCCGACCCCAACATCTCTTCTAATCCACAGAAAATCAAGGAATTGGCCCGGGAAAGGGCCGAGCTTGAACCCCTGGTCAAAAAGTATGAAGAATACAAAAAGGTTCAGCAGGACCTTGAGGAATCCAGGTCCATATTGAATGACGCTCAGGCAGACCAGGAGCTAAAAGAACTGGCTGAAACCGAGCTTGACCGGCTCAAGGAATTAAAAGAACAGCTGGAAAAAGAGCTCAAGAAAATGCTTCTGCCCAAAGACCCGAACGACGAAAAAAATGTCATCCTGGAAATCAGGGCGGGAGCGGGAGGGGATGAGGCCTCTCTTTTTGCCCAGGAATTGCTCAGAATGTACACCAGGTATGCCGAGCATAAAGGCTGGAAATGGGAGCTGATGGACGTAAGTTATTCCCCGATTGGCGGCATAAAGGAAGCGATTATCAACATCCAGGGTAAAAAAGTTTATTCCTTCCTCAAGTACGAAAGTGGCGTTCACCGTGTGCAGAGAGTGCCTAAAACCGAAGCGTCCGGCAGGATTCATACCTCAACCGCCACCGTGGCGGTTTTACCCGAAGCGGAAGAGATTGACCTGAAAATTGACCCCAAGGACCTGAAGATTGAAGCTTTTGGCGCTTCCGGCCCGGGCGGACAGAACGTCAACCGCAATTACACGGCCATCAGAATAACTCACAAACCGTCCGGGCTGGTGGTATCCTGTCAGGATGAAAAATCTCAGCATCGTAACAAAGAAAAGGCTCTGAAAATATTAAGAACGCGGCTGCTGGACATAGCCCGGCAGGAGCAGCAGAGCAAAATTTCTCAGGACCGGCGAAAACAGGTGGGCACTGGAGAAAGAAGCGAAAAAATCAGAACTTATAATTTCCCTCAATCAAGGGTTACCGACCACCGTCTTAATGAAAATTTTTATAACATTGAAGCTATCCTCGACGGAGAACTCGACGAGTTAATCGAAAAACTCATCATCTATTTTCAGACTAAAGCTCTGGAAGAAGACCGGAACTTTAATTCCGTCAGTCAGGCCATTGAGTTATAAATCACCAGCCCCGGAAAATTATGAGGCTTTGCTCAGAAAACTGGCCTCTCAGCTTTCTTTTTCCTCCTGCCCGTTTGTTGAAGCCAGAATACTGATCATGTTAGCTTCCGGATTTGATGAACAGGACTTTTTTAAAAACCTTGACCGCCCTGTTAAACCTCAGGTTTTAAAGAAAGTCAGCACTCTGCTGCGGAAAAGGAAAGATGGTTGGCCGATAGCCTATCTGACCGGCAAAAAAGAATTCTGGAGCCTGGAATTCAAGGTTAACCGGCAGGTTTTAATTCCCAGGCCGGAGACCGAGCTCATAGTGGAAAAGGCTCTGGAGCTTAATCTGCCGGAGCGGCCAAACATTCTGGACGTGGGCACGGGCTGCGGCAACCTGGCTGTGGCCCTGGCCAAAGAGAAGCCGACAGCCAGGATTACAGCCTGTGACCTAAGCCTTCGAGCTCTGAAAATTGCCAGAGAAAATGCGGCCAGGCATAAAGTCAGGAACATAAAATTTGTAAAAAGCGATTTGCTTGGTCTGTTCATCAGGCGCCGGGAAAAATTTGACCTGATAGTCAGCAATCCGCCTTATGTTTCTGAAGAAGAATGGAAAAAACTCGACCGGCCGGTGCGTGATTTTGAGCCCCGCCGGGCCCTGGTGGCCGGGCCCACCGGCCTTGAAATAATCAAGAAGCTCATTGCTCAGGCGCCCGCCTGCCTGTCTCAGGGTGGCTATCTTTTACTGGAGATTGGCGCCCGACAGGCAGAATCTGTTCTGGCCCTGGTGGATGATTCGTGGGTCGAGGCTGAAATCTTCAGTGATTATGCCGGCTGGCCGCGCGTTTTGTACCTTAAAAGAAAATAAAAGCGGGGAAAACTCAGTTGGGATTGCTTTCTCTGGTTTTTATCATTTTCTGGTAGTCTTCAAACGAGGGGAGCAGTTTGGTGCTTTCGTAGCGAACTTTTTCCCAGTGTTCAAGGTCAACCGACAGGAAAGCTTCGACTACTTCCGGGTCAAATTGCCGCCCCGCATGTCTGAGTATTTCTTCTCTGGCCGCGGCGAAATCTTTTTCCGGGCGGTAGGGGCGGTGGGAAGTGATGGCATCCAGGGCGTCAGCCAGGGCAAAAATCCTGGCTTCGATTGGGATTTCATCTTTTTTTAAACCTTTCGGGTAGCCGGAACCGTCGTACTTTTCATGGTGATAAAGAATGATGTTGCCAACTTCTTTGAGCAGCTTCATTTCTTTGATCAGCCCGAAACCCAGGGTCGGGTGAAGCTTTATTTTTTCCCATTCTTCCGGGGTCAATGTTCCCGGTTTTTTCAGGATAGAATCCGGGATAGCAATCTTGCCGATGTCGTGCAGCAGCGCACCTTTGCGGATGTTATCAAGAGTGCTCTGATTTCTGATACCCAGAAGCTCGGCCAGCACCTGGCTGTATTTTGAAACGGTCCTCGAGTGGCCGAAGGTTTCAACATCCCGGAGGTCTAAAGCCGTCATCAAATTTTCTACTGTCGTATCGTAGATTTCTTCCAGCTTGAGCAGTTTGCGGATGTTTCTGGAGTGCTCCAGCTTCAGCTTGGTCAGATTCTTGAGATAAATTTCGTTTTCCTTTTTTAAATGTCGGCGGTTCAATTCGGCCCTGACCGCAGAGTATACTGATAACAAATTACTCCGGGGGCAGACAAAGTCGACAATTCCTGCTTCCAGCAAATTAAGGTGCTGGCTTTCGCCGGCCACAGCGCTGAGCAGGATGATGGTTAACCGGGGAAAGGCCATTTTAAGCTGGTGCAGCTGGTCAATTTTCCGGCTGTCCAGGCGGGTAACGGTAATGACCAGGATGGCCTCTTTGAGGGATTGCTGCTTCAACCAGTCACTCAGTTTGCCTGACTGGTAGACATCAGGGTGAATTTTTTTCAGGTAAGACAGCAACCGGAACCTGAATTTTTCTTCAGGGTCCACAATTAACACTTTGGTATGATTGTTATTAGCCCCGTTGTTTAAATTATTACTCATCTTGCTAATTTGTATACTATATCTGCCGGCAAAGAGCAAGTAAAAATTTATCGGGGGTGAAAATTTTTTAAAATTATCACCTCTGGCGGTTAGCCGGCCTGACCCGCGGTGTCGATAAATATCATATGAATTATCACCTTAGATTTATCTTGACACCCGAAAGAGCCTGATTTTAAAATAAGCACACCGGAGCTGAAGGAGCGGGCCGTGGAAGATAACAGCCAACTCGAGAAAAAACCATTTTCGATCATCCAGGAAATAGAAGCGCAGCTTGAGAACTACCTGCGTCGCCAGCGGGAAGAAATCGAAAAAACTCTGGATGAGAAGATTCAGAAAGAAAGGGAAGCTGCCCGGCAGCAGCTGGCTCAGATTGAGGAGGAAGTTAAAAGAGAATGGGACGCTCTTGAAGAGTACGCTCGCAACTGGGGAAAGCTGGAAGAAGAAAGTAATGCTTTGCTTGAGCAAATAAATGATTGCCTCCAGAGAATCATCAACCGCCAGCTGGAAATTGAGCGCCTGGCCAGGGATACGGCTGAAGATATCAGAATTTTGAACGAGCTCCAGCAAAAGCTGGAAGAAGTCCGGAAGAAATCTCAAGAACAGGCTGAGCTGGTGGGCCGCCGGCTTGAGGAAAAGTTCGGCTTAAAGACCACTGTCAGCGCCGAAAACCAGGAAGCTCCCGGAATGGTGGATTTGACCCCCGAGCTGGAAAAATTAAAGAAAATTAAAGAATTACTTATACTGGAGCAGAAAACAGAAACGGAAGAAAAGCCTCCGGTCACCGAAGTTGAAGTTAAAGAAGAAACTGAGGCGGCAGAACCCGTTAAAAAAGAGGGGGAAGAGATATCCCTGGAGAATAAGCTGGCCGAAGAAATAAAGAAAGGTTTTATGGAAAGAATGAGCGCTGTCTCCGGGGCAGCAGGAAAAGAGGCTTCGGAAGTTCGGGAAGTCAAAAGCGAGGAAAAGGGAGTTTTGCCGCCTGAAAAAACAGAGCGTGAACTGGTCGCAGATTTTTATCGCCTGGAGCAGGCCAACGGTTCGGGGGAGATCGGTTACTACCAGAAAGAGGGCAAGGCCATCATCGAAGTGGCCGAGCTGCTGGGCAGATTAAAATCAGCCACCGAAGAAGCCAAGAAGCTCCTTTACAAATTATCTTTTATCAATAACAAGAAAGAAGAATTTTTTCTAAAACAGGAAATCATCAGGAGTCAGGAAGGGTTGCGGCGTTACCTGCAGAGAGTTTTGGCGCTGGTAGAAAAAGAAGGCTTTCGCTTTCCGGCCTTTACTCAAGACCTGGTTAACCGTCATACATTGGAAGAGCTGGCAGAATGGTTGAGGGTGCAGAACTGGGGAAAAGGGGCTGACCTCGATTTTTTTGAAAAGAAGGTTATTTCTCTGCTGGTAGCTTTCAAAAACAGAACCACACCAGACCATCTTTACTATGCGGCTCTCAAAAAAGAGCTTGAAGGTTGATTGAAATTCTGCTTGAAAACTGCCCCTGAGCGGCGGCTCAATTCTGAGCTTGCTTCTGGATTTGCTCAAAATAATTTTCCAGGACCTGGAAATCTTCGGACGACAAAGAGGTAAACTTAAGCCCGGTGTAGAAATGCGGGGAATCGTTGCCGGCTCTCTCCGAATAGACCACCTCACTTTTCAGGGGATGAGCTTTCTTGCCAAGAATTAGCACTACTTCCAGGGGCAGGTTTGAAGGATAGGGCTTTTCAGAAATGAATTTTACTCCACCGAGGCTGATGTTTATTGTTTTGCTGACCTTGAGCTCTCCGTTTTCCCGGTAAAGCAAAACGGTTGAGGTGTAATATCTCTGGAAGTGTCTTTTTTCCCGGTAGAGCTTTTCCTGAAAAGAAATGGTCGGTTTGGCGTGATTAAACTTCTCCCAATCTCTGGAATAAGCCACGACCGTATTTTTGGTCAGCTGCCTGTGCTGGATGTCAGACGGTGGCAGGCGCCAGGTTTGTTTACCCTTGGCTTCAGCCAGGGCCAGGTCTGATTCATGAACCAGATGTTTTAAATCTTCTATGGTCAGCGGTTCGTTGGCGGCCATCCTTTTCCGGGGGAAGATTGTGACGCCAAAGGACATGGTCAGGTTATTTCCCGGCTGGAATTCTTCAAAAGGAAAATAGTGTTCTTCCACATTTTTCCTGATTCTCTCGGTTAGCTGGCAGGCTTCTTCCAGGTTGCTTACCCCACTGAGGAAGAAAAGGAATTCTTCTCCACCGTAGCGGCAAATCAGGTCATCTTCCCGTACCGATTGTTTCAGGATGGTGGAGAGTTCCTGGAGAAGGCGATTTCCCGCTTCGTGGCCGTTGCGGTCGTTGTAATTTTTAAACCAGTCGACATCGCCCATCACCAGAGCAAAGGAACCCTCCTCGCGTTTTCTTTTGCTCAGGGAATTGACTTTCTGCAGCACCTTTTCAAAGAAAGCTTCACCGCGCAAAAGCCCGGTTAAGGCGTCGTACTGGATGAGGTTGAGCTTGGTCATGGCAATGCCCAGATGCTCAGAAATATTCCGCAGGAGGTGCTGGTCATCCTTGGAAAAACCTTCTGAGGAAAGATGTCCCATCACGAGCTTGTTGTACAGCTCAACCACTCCGATGGTTTCTCCGGCGTAGAGGATGGGCACCGCCATGATGCTTTTCAGCGGTGTTTTCAGGTTGTTCTGGTATCTCGGGGAATAACGCTTGTCATAGGTCAGGTCAGAGATGTTCACTTCCTGACCGAAACGGGCCACCGCCGCGGCGAAATCCGGCGCATCAAGCCGGGCCACATATTTAAAAGTTTCCGGATGGTTGATGAACGAATCATCCCAGATGATGGGCTTGAGGAATTTCCCCAGAGCTTCGTTTTCTTCGATGATGTAGATGGTCAGGCCCTGAGCCTGCAGCAGTTCCTTTATGTCAGGCACGATGCTCAGCAGACTGCTGACGTCATTGGCCGAATAAATCTTTCGGATGATGTTTTCAATCTTTTCTCTCTCTTTCTGAAACCAGACATAACGAGTTTCGATGGAAATCCTTTTTTCCAGCTCCCGAATGTAATTTTCATTTATCAGATGTTTTATTTCGACTATTTCGTTAAACAGATGCCTGGTGTTGATGGTGTTCAGGCTGACTGACTGTTTCAGCTGGTTCCATTCTCGTCTTATTCGGCTCAGGTAGATGCTTCTTTTCAGCGCCTGACTTAAAATTGGCTCAACGGAATGTCCGTCTTTTTCTATTATGAAGTCCAGATGAAATTCCACCGGCCAGGTCAGGTAAGCCTGGAATGTTTCGGCTTCGCTCTGGCTGAGGATGATGATTGAACATTCCGGCTTCAGATAATCTTTCCAGTGTTCATAACTGCCAAATTCTGCCTCAACGATCAGCGCCCAGATGTCACGGTTTTCCAGAATGGAAGGAATTTCTTCCTTGGAATGGATGACCAGCGGCTGACATTCTCTTTCGCTTACTCTGATGACACGCAGAGCTTGGTCTATGTTTTTAACATACACCAGGATGTTTATCTGGTTCATTTTGCCCGGGAATTTGTTCCCTTCGCCTCCGATAACCTTGGCTCTTCCAGCTATAATTTAATAAAATCGACTGCCCGAGTCAACTTATTTTTATTGAGTTCTTATTTATATCGACGAATATTATTTTGCTTTTTCTCAGACGCCATGAATTTTTGCCTAAGCCGCCCGAGTGTGCTATATTTTAGCCTGAAATTTAAGTTGAGAGAATCCTATGGTGAGAGTCAGATTTGCCCCCAGCCCCACCGGTCACCTGCATGTCGGCGCGCTGAGGACAGCGCTTTTTAACTGGTTGTTTGCCCGTCATCATAAGGGAGTTTTTATCCTGAGGATTGAGGATACCGACCTGGCCAGGTCGTCCGAGCAGATGAGCCAGTCGATTCTGGAAGCCCTGCGCTGGGTAGGGCTTGACTGGGATGAAGGGCCGATTTACCAGTCGCACAGGTTTGAGTTATATCGTCAGGCGGCCCGCCGGCTGGTGGAAAGAGGGCTGGCCTACTATTGCTTTTGTTCTCCCGGTGAAATAGAAGAAAGGCGCCGGGAGGCTCTGGCCCGGGGCGAACACTGGAAGTATGACCGTCGTTGCCTCAGGCTGAGCCAGGAAGAAAAAAATAAACTGCTGGCTGAAGGTCGGCCGGCGGCTATTCGCTTTCTGGTTCCCGAAGGCCAGACTGAATATGAAGACCTGGTCCACGGACCGATTTCTGTGGACCACAAAAACCTGGAAGATTTTGTCCTGCTGCGCAGCGATGGCCTGCCCACCTACCATCTTTCGGTGGTGGTTGATGACATTGACACCAAAATTACCCATGTCATCAGGGGCGATGACCATATTTCCAACACGCCGAAACAAATTCTCCTGTACCGGGCATTTGGTGCACCCGTCCCTCAGTTTGCCCATCTGCCTCTCATCCTGGGACCAGACCGTAAAAAACTGAGCAAAAGGCACGGTGATACTTCCGTCTTGAATTTCCGGGATAAGGGTTACCTGCCTCTGGCCTTTTTTAATTTTATGGCTCAATTGAGCTGGTCGCCTGGTCCGGAAGAAAGGGTGTATTCGGTAGAAGAGATGGTGCGCGAGTTTTCCCTCGACCGGATAAGCAAGGGCAGTCCGGTCTTCGACCTGGCCAAACTTGAATGGCTCAACAGCAGGCTGATTAATGAAATGCCCGTGGTTGAGCTGGTCGGCCACCTCAAGCCCTGGTTGATGAAAGAAGCGCTCTGGGATGTGGCCTTTCTGACCGAGAAAAAAGACTGGTTTGAAAAGCTCGTCTGCCTGGTGCGTTCGCGCTGTCGAACCCTGGTTGACCTGACCGAGATGCTCCGGCCGTTCATTTCGGATAAAATAAATTACGACCCGGAAGCGGTAAGAAAGCATCTGCTGGATGACCGGCTGGAATCACTCCTGCGGGCTCTTAAGAATGATTTTGCTAACCTTGAACATTTTACGGCCGCCGAAACAGAGCGTGTCTTGAGAGCCAGGGCAGAAAAAGAGGGAGTGAAGGCTGCCACTTTAATCCATCCACTGCGGGTTTTGCTGGTCGGAAAGTCAGTAAGCCCGGGCCTCTTTGAAGTCCTGGAATTCATGGGGAAGGAAAAAACCCTGGCCAGGATTGATAATCTGTTTGAGGCCAGGAAAACCATAAATAATACAGATGGGGGAGGTGTCAGTTGAATAAAAAAGAAGAAAAATTCACCTATAAGCCTGTCAGAGCGCCAAGGGGAAGCAGGCTTCACACAAAAGGCTGGTCGCAGGAAGGTGCCCTGCGCATGCTGATGAATAACCTCGACCCGGAAGTGGCCGAGAAGCCGCAGGAATTAATCGTCTACGGCGGAACCGGCAAAGCGGCTCGCAACTGGGAATGTTTCAGGGCGATTGTCAACACTCTGAAAAAGCTGGAAAATGATGAAACTTTGCTGGTCCAATCGGGCAAGCCGGTTGGCGTCTTTAAAACTCATCCCGAAGCTCCTCGAGTGTTGATTTCCAACGCCATGATTGTGCCAAAGTGGGCCACCTGGGATGAATTCCGCCGGTTGGAAGCTCTCGGCCTGACAATGTACGGCCAGATGACCGCTGGAAGCTGGATTTACATTGGCACCCAGGGCATCCTTCAGGGAACCTACGAGACTTTAGCGGCCGTGGCCAAAAAGCATTTTGGCGGTACCCTGAAAGGAAGGCTGGTGGTGACCGCCGGTTTAGGCGGGATGGGTGGAGCTCAGCCCCTGGCTGTAACCATGAACGAAGGCGTGGCCATTGTGGTGGAAGTTGACCCGGCCCGCATCAAGCGTCGCCTCGAGACCAGGTATGTTGATACCGTGACCGACAGCCTTGATGAAGCTCTGCGCAGGGCCGAGGAAGCAAAGAAAAAGGGAGAGCCCCTGTCCATTGCTCTGCTGGGTAACGCGGCTGATGTCCTGCCTGAACTGGTCAGGCGCGGCATTACGCCTGATGTCCTGACCGACCAGACTTCAGCCCACGACGAGCTGAACGGCTATGTGCCGCGGGGAATTCCCTATGAAGAAGCTCTGGAGTTGAGGAAAAAAGACCCGCAGAAGTACATAGCTATGGCCTATGAGTCAATGGCGGCCCATGTGGAGGCCATGCTCGAGCTGCAGAAGCGCGGAGCGAAAACCTTTGACTACGGCAACAACATCAGAGCTCAGGCTCAAAAAGCTGGAGTGGCAAATGCCTTTGACATTCCCGGCTTTGTCCAGGAATATATCAGGCCGCTTTTCTGTGTCGGAAAAGGACCTTTCCGCTGGGCAGCCCTTTCCGGAAAACCACAGGATATTTATGTGACCGATGAAGCGGTGCTCAAGACCTTTCCGGAAGATGAGGCCCTGGCCCGCTGGATCCGAAAAGCGCAGAAGCAGGTTAAATTCCAGGGACTGCCGGCTCGCATCTGCTGGCTTGGCTACGGGGAGCGAGCCCTCTTTGGGGAAGTGATAAACACTCTGGTGAAGAAGGGCAAAATCAGTGCCCCGATTGTCATCGGCCGCGACCATCTGGATACTGGCTCAGTCGCCTCGCCCAACCGGGAGACAGAAAAGATGAAAGACGGGTCAGATGCCATTGCTGACTGGCCGATACTCAACGCTCTGCTTAATGCTGTTTGCGGCGCCTCCTGGGTTTCGGTGCATCACGGCGGTGGGGTGGGCATTGGCTATTCCATCCATGCCGGTATGGTCATCGTGGCTGATGGCTCCGCTTCCATGGCTCGAAGGTTGCAGAGAGTCCTGACGGCTGACCCGGGTATTGGGGTGGCCAGACATGCCGATGCCGGGTACGAAGAAGCCATAGCCTGCGCCAGAAAAAATAAGATTAAAATCCCGATGTTGCCCAGAAAATAAGCCAAAATACTTCTGGCCAGGAGGCTAACCGGCTCTGACCGCCGGGAAAAATATTAAAAAGGCAGGTTAAGATGTTTTTCCTTCCGGTTATCTTTTTGTTCCTCATTTTTTATTTTTTTCTGCTGGGCGGGCTGTTTTTCTTTTTAAAAATCGGTTTGATTTCCCTGGCCTTTAACCGTCTGGGGCTTTCTCCCGATGCCGTATTCCTGTTACTGATGCTGAGCCTGCTGGGAAGCGGAATTAATATCCCGATAAAAAGGATTTACTCTGAATCTTTAATGGAAGCTCAGGTGGTTAACTTTTTTGGCTGGAGATTTTATGTGCCGGCCGCCCGTCAGGCAAACACCACTATCCTGGCCGTAAACCTGGGCGGAGCTATCATACCATCCGCGATAAGCCTTTATCTTTTATTGAAATGGTTGCCATTTCTTTTGTACTTTCTCCTGGCAACTTTCATGGTGACTGTCCTGGTACACCGGGTGGCCAGGCCGGTCAGAGGCCTGGGAATCGCTACTCCGGCTCTTTTCCCTCCTTTGGCCGCAGCCCTGGTGTCGCTGCTGGTTGGCCTGGTCCTTCCGGAAAGTAAACTGCTTACTCCGGTGCTTGCTTATGTTTCCGGGACGCTCGGAACTCTCATTGGTGCTGACCTTCTCAACCTGAAAAAGATTGCTGACCTGGGAGCTCCGGTGGCTTCCATCGGCGGAGCGGGCACTTTTGATGGCGTGTTTTTAACCGGAATAATTGCCGTTATTCTGACTTCAATTTAAGAAATCAGGCCACCACACCCGACGGTCAAATTTTTCCTGTTTTTCTCTTCTGAACTGAGGTCAGCTTTCTGGCTTCAGGCAAAGACAGATTTTGGCCGGCGGCTTGAAAACCGCGCTTTCACCTGCTCAACAAATGCTTCCAGACGGGCTTCCTCGCTCGTTGATTGGGTTTCACCATAAATCAGAGTCGGCAGTGGCAGGTCGGCAAAATCCTTTTTTATTCTCTGAGAAATGGCCGCGGAAGCCGTACCCAGCATGCAGTTGAAACAAATGACGTTAATCAACCCGTCGGCTCCCTTTCTGGCAAAATTCACCATCTGGGCGATGTTAAGGAACAGAGTCTGGTTGTTGTTGTAGTTCAGGTAAGTAACCGTTGATTTTACCAGGTCTTCATAGCCCGGCTCCTTGATTTTGAGGTCTGACACCTGGAGGCGGCCGGTGACCTGGCGTTTCTTAGCTTCCTTAATCAGGTTTAGGCCGCCGAGCTTGATGGTTTCAGCCAGGTTCCCTTCGGCCAGTTTTTCGTAGAATTCTCGGCTGAAAGTAAAATCAATTTCATCGACCAGGAAAGGAGAGGGCCAGATTTCGCAGCCGAGTTCTTCCAGGCGGCGGAAAAGCTGGTTGTTGGCAAATGGATTTTGCCGCGTGTAAATGTCTCCAACAATGCCCACGGCCGGTTTTCTTTCCCATTTTATTTTTATGCCGGACAGGTCTTTCTTGATTTCGGTCAGAGCCTGGTTCAGCCTGTTTTCTGCCAGTCCCTTTTCGATGTTTTTCAGGGCGCGGGCAAAAACCCGGTCGGTTTCTCCTCTGTTTATTTCATATGGCCTTATCTGGCAGCTCAGTTTTATGAGGTAGTCTATGGCTATCAGACCCTGCCAGAGCGTTTTCAGGCCGCTAAATTCTATCAATTTCCAGAAGTAATCAAGCGTGGGCGTCAAGACCAGCACCTGAGAATATCCCAGCTCGGACAGCAGGTTTCTCATGGCCGGGCCATACTGCTGGAGCAAGCAGGAAAACCTGGCTCCGGGGAAGAAGAACACCACTTCTGAGGAAGGCCTGTGCTCAAAGACATAACGCAGAAGGTCTCCGAGAAGATAAGAGAAAGCATGGCACTCTTTGCCAGATGAATATTTTTCGCCAATTTCCAGAGTATATTTATCCGGCGGGGGCAGGACTTCCGCTTTTATTCCGCAGCTTTTCATCGCCCCGGCAAAGGCCAAGGCATGGTCGGCGAAGTAGGGAATGACAAACGGCAGCTTCCTTAATTCTGACACCGGGCGATTTTCGGGGTCTTCGGCGGGCTTTATCAGAAGCTGGATTTTTTCTTTTATTTCTTCATGTTGAGCTATTTCATCGGCAAAAGCTTCAAGCCTGGTCACCAGACCGGCTTCACCGCGGTGTTCGTCAAACTCTAACATAAGGTGAGGATGAGGCCCCAGCTGTTTTTTAACCTGTTTTAGGGTGAAGCCATCCAGCCCGCACCCGTAATTGGTCAGGAAAATCGGAAAAACACGGGGATGACTGCCGGCCCAGACCGCTGCTTTCAGCACATTCTGAGGATACCGCCAGGGCGGAATGTCGCCGGGTTCGATGACTCTGCCGCTCAGTTCGACCCGGTCAAGCGGCAAATAATCTAACGGGATGGCTGTCACTCCCAGTTTTTCAAGATGAGACCAGAAATTAAGGTTGAGATACTGGTCGTAAAGGAGGTAAGGGCGTCCGGCCACCAGCCAGACCGGTTTACCGGCGCTGGCACATTCTTTTAAAATTTCCAGGCCTTTCGCCTGCTGGCTTTTTTTGAAGTCAGCCTGAATCTGCTGAGCCCTGGCCCAGGCTCTGGCAATTTTATCCTCCGGCTCTTTAAGAGCCCGGGCCATCGTCCGGATGCTTTCTTTTTGAGATTCTTCATCCGGAGACAGAAACACGGGAACGGTCAGCAGCTTTTGCCTTAAACCTTCCGGAATCATGTATGGAAGGTGTTCTGTATAGGGGCAGAAATAATATGAGGAATCTTTTTGCCTGTGACTGTCGATATGAGAAGGAAAGAAAACCAGGTCTACCGATTCATCCGACTGCAATGATTTAATATGGCCCATAGCGGCTTTGATCGGCAGACAGGTTTCGGCCGACTGCAGCCTGAAGCCTTCTTCCAGAGTTTCAGGGCCGGTTAATTCGGAAAGTTTTACCCCGTAACCGAGTTCCTGGAAAAAAGATATCCAGAAGGGCAGGAATTCCTGGAAGACCGAAGCTCTGGGCAGCCCGACCGTTAACGGAGCTGGGGTGTCTATGCTCTCCTGCAGGAGATTTTCGATGAATTTATTCCTCTGTTCAACCGGGTTGTGGAAGTAAGTAAAAGGTCTTTCTCTTACCGACTGCGAGGTATAACGTTCACATATATCACCAAAATAAACGGTTTCCCCGTCAGAGTTAATCCTGACCACCTGACAGCGGTTAGAGCATTGCTGGCATTCAAAACTTTTAAGCTCAAAAGGTTTCAGCCATTTTTGTTTTATTTCCTGGGTGTTCAGGGATTTTTTCCCGGTTTTCTTGACTCGCTCCTTGGCTTCCAGGGCGGCGCCAATTGCCCCGCTCAGCCGGTTGTAGGGATGAACTTTTATTTCTTTACCAAGCAGTAAAGAAAAAGCCCGGACCACGGCCTGGTTGGAAGCCACTCCGCCCTGAAAAACGATGTTTTCTCCGACCGGCCTTCTTTCGACCACTTTATCCAGATAATTCCGAGCGATGGAATAGGCGAGCCCGGCCACCAGGTCGGGCAAGGGCAGGTTGTTGGCGGCGGCCTGCACCAGCTCGGTTTCCATGAAAACCGTGCAGCGGCTGCTCAGTTGGCAGGGATGTTCTGAAAGACCGGCCAGCCTGGAAAAATCTTTTTCCACGCTCAGGCCGAGCTGGGCCGCCTGCTCTTCCAGAAAAGAACCGGTGCCGGCGGCGCAAATCTTGTTGAGGTTGAAATCAACAACCTTCTTGTTTTTAACTTGGATGTACTTGGAATCCTGGCCGCCAATTTCAAATATGGTGTCCACTTCCGGAAAGAAAAAGCAGGTGCTGCGCATCTGACAGGTAATTTCATTTTTGATGACATCCGCCTGAAGCAATTTTCCGGCCAGGTAGCGGCCGCTGCCGGTGGTGCCTATGCCCAGGAGTTCCAGGCCATCGGGGCACCTTCGCAGAATTTCTTCAAAACCTTCTTTCAAGACGGCCAGCGGTTGCCCGCGCGTTGGCAGATAAACCGCCGTCAGCACCCGATTTTCTTCATCCATTAAAACCAGGTCGGTGCTGACCGAGCCAATGTCCACCCCCAAGTAGGCTCTGACCTGACCTTTTAATACAGAGCACGGTTCCTGGCCTGGACCCGTATTCACCTGACCCAAAGGAGGATATGCAGACAGGCTTTCCTTTGTTGCCGGTTTTACTTCAGCCATGATCTTATCAGCTCGGACCGGCTTTCTGCTCTCAGATTGCCTAAAAGCGGTGATGGCCGCTCCGAAAGCCGGGATAAAAGGTGAGTATTCAGAATACAGCAAGTCGCCATCTTTGAGTTCCAGCACCTGGCGAAAAGCTCTCATCAGACCTGGATTTCTGGTTGGCCCGCCGCTTATAACCACAGGCCGCGGCAATGGCTTTCCCTTGAGCAGTGAAGAAGCCACCGACCGGACCAGCGCCTGGCACACTCCATAGGCAATTTCTTCTACCGGCGTGCCTTTCTGCTGCAGGTGAATCATGTCCGATTTGGCAAAAACGCTGCAGCGTCCGGCCAGGCGGGCAGCTTTTCTGGCCTTGACCGCCAGGGCGGAAAATTCCTGTATGGAAAGCTTTAAACGTTGAGCTTGCTGCTCGAGAAAAAGGCCGGTGCCGGCCGCGCACCGTTCGTTGAAAGAAAAATCCAGGATTTCCGGTAACTCCGGGTTGTCCTGGGCCGGTTTGAAATGGACCCAGCGAGCGTTTTCTGCGCCGAGGTCAAACACGCTGGCAGCTGATGGGAAAAGCTTGAAGGCCCCGCCCGCTAAAGCCGTGATTTCGTTGACCTTAAGCACCCTTTCGCTGAACTTCAGTCCGTGCTGACCGCCGCCGGTTACTGAGAGGTGGAAATTATCTTCAGGAAAACGGGAGGCGAGGCGGCTCATCATCTGTTCAAAAGACGACCACAGCCTGCCCTGCACTGGCTGTTCTTCAAGGTGTAAAATTTGCAGTTTGTGGTCGCAGATTGCCGCTTTGAGAGTGTGAATTCCGAGGTCAAGTCCGAGAAAAAGGTCGGCCATGGAAGCCTCCTTCTCCACAGGCTCTTTTTAACTTCAGGAAAGTATCTTCAGCAACCGGTATTCCGGTTCGAAGGCAAGTTTTTTGGGCTGAATCGCGACAGACAGCGGTATCAGTTCAATGGTTTCATCGTGTTTGAGGCTGACACATTTGTCGGTTTCACCGGCCAGCAGGGCTTCAACGGCGGCGTTTCCTAACTTGGCTCCAAGAATCCGGTCAACGGCCGTCGGCCGCCCTCCACGCTGAATGTGGCCGAGGACGGCGATTCTTGTTTCCAGGCCGGTCAGCAGGCTGATGGCCGTGGCCACATCCTGAGCCTTGGCTTTGCCTTCGGCCACAATGACAATCCAGCTCACCTTTCCCTGAGCGTTTCCGGCCTGGATTTCCCGGCAGATTTCAGTCAGGTCAAAATCCTGTTCTGGCAGGATGACATCTTCGCAGCCGCCAGCCAGAGCCACTTTCATCGCAATGTAACCGCAATCCCGACCCATCACTTCGACCACGAAAATTCTTTCCAGGCTGGTGGCCGTGTCGCGGATTTTGTCCAGGGCATCGAGAGCCACATTTACCGCCGTGTCAGCTCCGAGACAGCGGTCGACCTGGTTTACATCGTTATCTATGGTGGCGGGTATACCAATAATCCTTACGCCAAACCTGGTGGCCAGAAGGTGAGCCCCGGTGAGCGACCCGTTACCACCGATGACCACCAGGCCATCAAGCTGGTTATCTTGTATTGTTTGCCAGGCTTTTTTCTGGCCTTCCTCCGTCATAAACCTTTCAGAGCGGGCTGATTTTAATATGGTACCGCCCAGGTTGATGATGCCGGAGACGGCCTTTCGGTCGAGCGGACGGAGATTTCCGTCAATCAGACCATCATAACCCCTTATTACGCCGTAAACCTCCACCCCGTGACTGGCAGCTGTTCTGACGACGGCCCTCAGGGCAGCATTTACCCCCGCACAATCCCTGGTGATCACGCCAATTCTTTTGATCATGGGGATTACCTCTCGTTTTTAAATTTTTAAAATAATACCAGAACGGAGGCTTACTTTAAAGGGCGGCCGCAGTAAGGACAGAAGTAAAATTCTTTCTCTGTCAGACGGCCGCAGCCGGGACAGACTTTCAGGCCGTTGGAATTCGGCTGAGAAAAAACAGTGTCTTGAGCTTCAAGGGGTTTGTCGGAAGCCTCAGGGCTTTGGAAACCGCAGTTTTCACATAAATAAAAAGGCTGTCCCTTTTTTACCGGAGCAACCGGTATGAAAAACAGATTAAGGTAATGGTCTATTTTCACCCGGTAGAGTGAAGCCCGGCCACAGTGAGGACAGGTTAGAGGCTGGTCAGTCAACTTCTTCAGCCTGGGCGTTATTCCGCCCACAAAGAAGAACATCTTCTGTCTCCGATTAAACGTGAAATAAAATCGCTTTTTAAGTTATTTTATCACTTTTTACAGAACTTTTTTGATTTTTGAAAGTCTGATTTTTGAAAGGCAATTATTTTAACTCGCTCTTTCTTTTATCGAATACCTTTTTTGATTTTTTCTGTTTATCCAGTTTTTTATTTACCTTTCATGTATTCCATAAACTCTTCGGCTCGGGCCGGAGGGCTGGTCAGATGACTGACAACTACGACACTTATGAAAGAAAGAATGAAAGCCGGCACCCATTCTGAGACAACCGCCTTGAGGCTAGGAATTAGGTACCAGACAATTTCAGTTAAGCTGCCGACCAAGATACCGGTTATGACTCCCGCCCGGGTGGTTTTTTTCCAGTAAAGGGAAAGAATGATTGACGGCCCGAAAGCTGCCCCGAGCCCGCCCCAGGCAAAAAGAACCAGGTAAAAAACCAGCTTGTTGGCATAGGCGGCAAACAGCAGGGCAATGATGGCCACCACCAGGGTGAACAACCGGCTGATGAACACCAGTTTTTTTTCGGACACTTGTTTTCCCTTGAGGAGTATTTTCTGGTAGGCATCACGGACGACGGCCGAAGAGGCCACCAGCAGCTGGGAAGAGGCGGTTGACATGATGGCGGCAAAGATGGCCGCTATGGTCAGGCCAAAAAGAAAGGGATGGAGATGCTGTGAGCCGAGCAGGGGATAGACATTTTCCGGGTCTTGGTTGGGCAGGTTGACCACATCGCGGTAAAGAGCCCGGCCGGCCAGCCCGATAAAAATGGCTCCCCAGGCCATCAGCACATTCCAGACCGTACCGATCAATCCGGTCTTGTTCAGCTTTTCCGGGTCTTCGATGCTCATGTACTTGTTAAGGATGTGCGGGTTGCCCGGCGAGCCGAATCCGATACCCAGGTAACTGATCAGGGCACCAGCCGAAATGGAAAAGGTATCCAGATAACCGGGGGAAACATCTTTCAGAACGCTGAAAAGACGGCCCAGGCCGCCGAAATGAATGATGGCTATGATCGGCAAAATCATCAGGGCAAAAATCATGAAGAAGGCCTGCAGGGTATCAGTCCAGCAAACGGCCATGAACCCGCCCAGCACGGTGTAGAAAATGACAATGGCGGCTGTAATCAGCACTCCCTGCCAGGGCGTGACGTTAAAGCTGGCCGCCAGAGATTTTCCTCCGGCGTTGAACTGAGCCGAAACATAGGCGGTCATAAAAATCAGAATGGGGATCAAAGAAAAAATGCGCAGCAGGTGTTTGCGGTCCTCAAACCTTGACTCCATGTAATCCGGGATGGTGATGTCGCCCATCTTGCCGGTAAAATAACGAAGCCTTTTCCCGGGGAAGACAAACATGAAGAGCTCGACCACAATGTAGCCGACCACGGCCCAGACTGCCGAAACTCCTCTGGTAAAGGCCAGCCCGGAAACACCGATTAACAGCCAGGCCGAACGTCCGGAAGTCACGGCCGAGAGGGCGACCACCAGAGATTTCATTTTTCTTCCGCCGAGGAAAAATTCCCCGATTCCGCGGGAGGAAAACCGGGCAGTTATTATTCCGACCGAAACCATCATCAAAACATAGATTAAAAAAGCTGATAAAGCCCAGTAGTTGGTATGAATGCTGACCGAAGTCATGACCTGCCTCCCTTCCTGATGGCCAGAGCCAAGGCCAGGATGATTATAGCCGCCGGCATGAGGAAAAGTCCGAAGATGGTGGAGAACATGTTCACCTCCCTGAGAAAAAATAAAATATCATAGAGAGCAGGGTGGTGGCAATTAAAAATCTGGTTAACTTCTTCTGGAATAAGCCGGTCTTTTGTGTTATTTATAAAGTTTGAAAAAGGAGGTCCTGATGAGGAAGAATAAGATGATGATTATGGCCTTTGTTTTTAGCCTGCTCTTATCAGTTTTTATTTTTTCTGCTTGTAAATCCCAGGTCAGAGAAAAAATTGTCTATCCGCAGACCAAGAAAGTTGAGGTGGTCGATGATTATTTTGGCACCAAAGTAGCCGACCCCTACCGCTGGCTTGAAGATGATAATTCCGAAGAAACAAAAAAATGGGTGGAAGAACAAAACCGGCTGACCTTCGGTTTCCTGGAAAAAATCCCGTTCCGTGAAAAAATCAGGGAAAGGCTGAAAGATATTTACAATTATCCCAGAATGGGACAGCCTTTCCGGGCGGGGGAATATTATTTCTTCTACAAAAATGACGGGCTGCAAAATCAATCGGTAATTTATTATCAGAAAGGGCTTGATGGACAGCCTGAAGTCTTCCTTGACCCGAACCAGCTCTCGCCTGACGGCACCATCAGAATTAACCTGGCCGGTTTTTCCCCTGATTTTCGCTACGTGGCCATCAGCCGGTCAGAAGCGGGTTCGGACTGGTCAGAAATCAGGGTGATGGAGATTGCCACCAGAAAAGAGTTGCCCGACCGTATCCAGTGGGTGAAGTTTTCCGGAGCTTCCTGGTACCAGGATGGCTTTTTCTACTCCGGTTATGACAGGCCGGCTCCAGGCGAAGAATTAAAAGCCAGGAATGAATACCAGAAAGTCTTCTACCATAAACTCGGCCAGCCCCAGGAAAAAGACCAGCTCGTTTATGAAGACCGGGAACATCCGCTGCGCTACTTCAACCTGGGAGTGACCGAAGACCAGAAATATGCCATCCTGGAAGTTTCGGCCGGCACTTCTGGTAATGAAATTTACTGGAAAGACCTCACTCAGAAGAAAGGGGAATTCAGGCTGTTAATACCCGGGTTTGAAAACGACAGCGAAGTGATAGATAACATCGGCTCCAGGTTTCTGGTGCGGACAAACATCGGCGCTCCCAACTACCGGCTGGTCTTGATTGACCCGGAAAAGCCATCCCGGGAAAACTGGCAGGAAGTAATTCCGGAAAAACCAGAGGTTTTGACCGCGGCGGCCACTGCCGGAGGTTATGTCTTCGCCACCTACCTCAAGGATGCTCACACCATGGTTTACCAGTACGGGCCGGATGGCAGTTTCGTGCGGGAAATTCAGCTGCCGGCCATCGGCACGGCCTCCGGTTTTGGCGGCTGGCGGGATGATAAGGTAATTTTTTACACTTTTAATTCTTTTAATTACCCGCCAACCATCTACAAATACGACCTGGAAACCGGAACTTCAGAAGTCTTTGTCAGGCAGCAGGTAAAATTCAACCCGGAAGATTTTGAAGTCAAGCAGGTTTTCTACCAGAGCAAGGATGGAACCAGGGTGCCGATGTTCATCGTCCACAAGAAAGGCCTGGTATTGAACGGAAAGAACCCGACCTTTCTCACCGGATATGGCGGTTTCAACATCAGCCTGCTTCCGGCTTTTAATCCCTCAATTGTACCTATTCTGGAAAACGGCGGGGTGTTTGCCCAGCCCAACCTCCGTGGTGGAGGGGAATACGGAGAAAACTGGCATCGGGCCGGCATGTTGCACAACAAACAAAATGTGTTTGATGATTTCATCGCGGCGGCGGAATACCTTATCCGGGAAAAATACACCTCGCCCAAATACCTGGCCATTTCCGGGGCTTCCAACGGCGGATTGCTGGTCGGAGCCGTTATGACCCAGAAGCCCGAGCTGTTCGGCGTGGCTTTCCCGGCCGTCGGGGTGATGGACATGCTGAGGTATCATAAATTTACCGTCGGCTGGGGCTGGGTGGTAGAGTACGGTTCAAGCGACAACGAGGAACAATTCCGCTACCTGATCAAATATTCGCCCCTGCACAACATCAGGGATGGAGTTTGCTATCCGGCCACGATGATTACCACGGCTGACCATGATGACCGGGTGGTGCCGGCTCATTCCTTCAAGTTTGCCGCCACGCTGCAGGAGAAACAGGCCTGCTCCAATCCTGTTCTCATTCGCATCGAAACGCGTTCCGGCCACGGCTCGAGCAACATTACCAAGGCCATTGATGAACTGACCGATAAGTATGCCTTCATGTTTTACATCATGGGGGTGAAGCCGATTTATAAGTAAGGTTTATAAGTAAACGGATTTGTAGATAAAGAGAGGAAAATCCGAACTGATTAACCGTTCAGCAAAAAGCCGGCCGGCCTCCGCCGGCCGGTTTTTTAAGCCGTGGCTCGGTATTACGAAAAATATAATCGTAACACTAAAAATGTTGTTAGCGATTAACTGCTAGATAGGCCCCGCCGGCCGTTAGCGGTCAGCCCGGCCTTAATCTTTTATTTCGAACTGTTCGAGCAGGGTGCGCCATTTATCCATCAGGGGCTTGTTCAGGTCGAGTGGTGGAGTGGCGTCTTCCGGGAGGAAAGACCTGAACGGGTGAGCCTTTATGTATTCCTCAAATTCTTTTCTTATCTTTTTTAACTCCTCCGGCCGGCTCAGCAGGTCGAGAGCCGAAAGGGCCATGGCTTTGGCTCCGGCATTCAGCCCCTTCCAGGCGATCGAACCGTAAACCGAGGCTACGGTTGACCAGTGATGTCCTATGGCACCCGGGACGTTGCTGGGGAATCTGACTGTCGCCGTGGGAGCCACCAGAGTAACCTCACCAACATCGGTTGACCCGCCTCCGATGAATGTTTCTCGTGGTTCTCTCAGTTTGGCTACCTCGGTTTTCAGACCTTTTTCTTTGGATTTCAGTTCCTCCTGGAGTGCCCGGGCAAAGGCCAGTTCTTCCTCATCCCAGGCCGGCAGGCCGACCAGCTCGATGTTTTTCTGGATGAGCTCGGCCAGGCTTTTGTTGCCGTGAAACTGATGGGTGGCCGAAAGAACTCTTATCTCGGCCAGTTCGGTCCCGGTCGCCAGGGCGGCCGCCTTGGCGCAGTTGACCACCCGTTCATACATCTGCTCCAGCTGGTCGTCGGTATTTCTGATGTAATACCAGACAGAGGCCCGGTCGGGCACCACGTTTGGTGCTTCTCCTCCCTGAAGGATGATGTAGTGCAGTCGATGGGCCGGGTTCAGGTGTTCCCTCAGGTAATTGGTGGCCACGTTCATCAGTTCGACCGCATCGAGCGCGCTTCTTCCTTCCCAGGGAGCCCCCGCACTGTGGGCGGTTTTTCCCCTGAAGGTAAAGATGACCGAGATAACGGCATTGCCCGAAACTCCGTAAGCTGTTCCGAAGTCACTTGAACTGTGATTATCGATGACGGCGTCAACCCCTCCAAACAGGCCGGCTCTGACCATGTAAGGGCGACTCGCCAGGATTTCTTCAGCCGGCGAGCCGAACACCTTGATCGTCCCTTTAAGGCCAAACTTTTCCATGGCCCGTTTGGTGGCCACCGCGGCGGCCACTGCGGCGGTGCCCATGGTGTTGTGGCCGCAGCCATGCCCCGGTGCGCCTTCAATCAGCGGTTCTTTCTTCGGAATGCGGCCTTTTTGGGAAAGCATGGGCAGGGCATCGTATTCGCCCAGGAAGCCGATGACCGGTTTTCCCTGGCCGTAGGTGGCCACAAAACAGGTTGGAAGCCCGGCCAGCCCGCGTTCCACCCTGAAACCTTCCTTTTCCAGAATTTCAGCCAGAAGGGCAGAAGATTTGTATTCCTGAAGCCCGAGTTCAGCAAACGACCAGATACGGTCTGAGATGTGCCCGAAAAATTCTACCTGTTCTTTCTGGCCTAACCAGTCCAGCACAAACTTTTTTTCTGGCGGAAGTTTTATTTTTGAAGAAGGTTTCGGGTGGGCCGTCTGCTGGCCAGCCGGAAGGCCGGCAGGCCACATAATGGAGATTATAGAGAGGAAGATAACCACCAATTCAAACAATCTTAGTGCATGCGCCCGGTGTGCGTCATTTTTGGCTTTTAGCTCTGAGGCGGGCCTTGGGTTTTTCCCCGGTCTCATCGGTCGGTCTCCCTTTTCTTGAATTTTTCCAGAAGTTCGGTGTAGCGGTTGCTCAGGTCCACCTCACGGCCTTCAATCAGCACCTTCTCGATGGTCGTTCCCAGTTCAAGAATGTCTCCCCGTGCCAGCACGATGTTGGCCAGTTTGCCTTTTTCCAGGCTGCCCATGTCCCTGTCCACTCCGAAGATTTCTGCCGGGTAGATGGTCACCGCTTTGAGAGCTTCCCGGCGGTCCAGCCCGAAGGCGGCCGCTTTGGCCGCGTGGTAAGGAAGGTCTTTCGCCGCGGAGGAGCTCGAAGAGGAAAAGGCAATTTTAACCCCGGCCTTGTTCAGGATGACCGGGTTGACAAAAAGAGAATCATAACCATCTTCCCAGACGGGCGGCAAATCGTAAAGCGACCCTATGATGCAGGGTATGCCGGCTTTTTTGATTTCCTCTGCCACTTTGAAGCCCTGTTCCACGCCGTAAAAAATGGCTTTAATTTTTTCTTCCTGGACGAATTTAATAGTTTGCAATATATCTTTATCGGAGTGAACCGAAAAAATTATAGGCAGTTCGCCCTTGACCACGGGCAGCAGAAAAAGGCTGGTTTCATCGAAGTCCGGGGGAGGAACCAGCAGGTTTTTTGCTGCATACTCTTTTCTTTTTTCGTACATCCGTGCTCTGTGGAAAAGCTCTTTTAATTCAGCCAGAGCCTTATCTGTGGAGACAACCGCCTGCTGAGACAGGCCGGTGAACCCGCGGCGACCGCCCCTTATGCCTGGGAGTTCCACCACGAGGGCGAGGCTGTCTTTTATGGCCATTTCCCGGTTGGTCCAGCCTTCGAGCTTCACCAAGGTGGCCTGGCCTGAAATTAACCCTCCGCTGGGTGCCACCACGGCGGCCACAATTCCGTTGGCTCTGGCTATCGGAATGTGCATGGAGTCGTAGCGCAGAGCTTCGATGGCTTTGACCTGGGGGTTGATGCGGCCTGTCTCCCGATTGTCCACGGTAGCCGCCACCCCGCTTATTTCCACCAGGCCAAGTGAAGAATAGCCGTCGATGAGACCTGGGTAAGCGGTTAACCCCTGGCCGTTGATTACCAGAGTTCCTTCAGGCAGGGGAATATTTTGACCGATGGCCTCAATCCGTTTTCCCTTTATGAGAATGGTGCCAGAATCGAGGTCCGGACCGGTCACCGGGACAATTTTTACTCCGGTTATGGCAATTATCTTGTCAGCCGATGATGAGTCAGGCCCGGCCAGAAGGGAAGCGGACAGGGCGGTGTACAGGCTCAGGGCTATTATTAAAACCAAAGCTTCTATTGAACAAAATCTATTCAGTCCTTTCATGTTAATTGCCTCCTTTCTTGACGGCGGCTTCTCTTTCTTTGATTATCTGGTCGCGGTCAAAGTAAACCTCTCCTTCGATAATGGTCATATCGCATCTGGTGTAGGCGCTCATCGGGTGTTCGCTAAACAGAGCCAGGTCAGCCTGTTTGCCCACTTCAATGCTGCCCACGTATTTATCAACACCTAACTGCCTGGCGGCGTTTATTGTGATCAGTTTGAGGGCCTGGTCAGGGGTCAGCCCGTACTTCACGGCTTTACCGGCTTCATTGAACAGGCGACGGATTCTTTCTCCGCTGTCCGAATTTATGGAAACCAGGACCCCGCGCTGCGTGCAGTAGGCAGCGTTGTAGGCAATGCCTTCGGCCGCTTCCATTTTGTAGGCCCAGCTGTCGATAAACACCGAGATTCCCACCCCGGCGGCCAGAAGTTCATTGGTTATCTTGTAAGCTTCCCAGGCATGCTCAAAGGCTCCGATTTTAAACCCGAATTCTCTGGCCAGGTTGAGAAATTCAACCATCTCGGTGGCCACATAGGCGTGGCAGCGGGCAATGAGTTTTCCGCGCAGGAGGTCAGCCAGGGTTTCCAGTCTCAGGTCCCTGCGTGGTGGAAGCAAGTTGGCCGGCGGATTTTTTGACCTGCTCAGCTTCTCATACCTTTCCCACTCAGCCATGTATTCTTTGGCCCGAAGAAGTTCGCGGCGGATGATGGCATTGGCCCCCATTCTGGTGGCCGGGTAGCGTTGCGGCCTTCCGGGAAGGAGCGTCCGGTTGGACTGCTTGACGTTTTCGCCGAGGGCGAATTTCAGGGTCGGGTATGCCTCCCGGACAATTAATTGCTCGGAAGGTTTGCCCCACTTAAGTTTCAGCACGACATTAACTCCGCCGATAGGATTGGCCGAACCGTGCATGGTGTGAACCATGGTTACTCCGCCGCTGAGAGCGGTAAAGATTGAAGTGTCGTCCGGGTTTATGACATCAGCCATGTTGACTTCGGGGGTGATGGCCTCTGTGCCTTCGTTTGTTCCGGAAAGTGCGATGTGGGTGTGGGTGTCGATGATGCCCGGAATTAAGTAGCGGCCGTTGGCTTCAATGACTCGGGTTCCTGGCGGGGCTGACAGGTTTTCTCCGACCTGTTTGATGATTCCGTTGATAACCAGCACGTCTCCTTTCAGCGTGCCGCTGGTTACGGTCAGGATGTTGGCATTTTTAATCAGCAGGTTGCCGCCGGCCTGAAGGGCGGAAGCCCCGAACCCGAAGAAGACGGCCAGGGCTAAAATTAAACCATTTATTTTCATCAGGTATAACCTTATGTTTTTCATTGGCCTTTCTCCTCGTAGTTGAAAAGAATGCCGTCAACCAGGACCCTGACCACCCTGGTTTTTTCTTCAAACAGCGGGCCACGGGTAAGCACCAGGTTGGCTATCTTACCTTTTTCTATCGTGCCCAGCTGTTTTTCCAGGCCGAGAATCCTGGCCGGCTCGGTAGTCAGAGCGCGAAGGGCGGCTTCCGGTGACAGTCCTTTCTTGATGGCGGACTGGATATTTTTGATAAAAGTAGAATCGGTGAGGCCAAAGCTGGTGAGGGCAAAATTTATGTTTTCTTTTTGCAGGGCAGCAGGATTCCCCGGGTAAAGTTCTGCTTCAGCGGTTTTCCGGGCTGCTTCTCCCTGCTGGGCGTAAACGCTGGTGCCTGGAGCGCGAAAGTCAAGGGTAACGAGCAGGGGTGTTCGGGATGGTTTTAAAACATCAACCACTCGCCAGGCTTCATTCGCTCCGGACAGGATCCCGTTCAGCCTGAACTCTTCAATCAGCCGCAGGGCGCGCTTTATGTCTTCCTGATTGTTGCACTGGAAAACCACCGGTTTTTTATCGACGACGAAGGGGATCAGAGATTCAAGAAAAGAGTCATATTCCGGCCTTTTCAGGCCAGCGGGAGAGGCGGTGTATTTTTTCCAGTGCAGGGCATAATGTTGTGTGTCATAAAATTTTTGACGGATGAAGGCCACCGTGCCCATCAGGCTGGATGGATAAACTCCTCTTTCGGTGGTGAAGTTTAGATGCAGCGCCCAGGGCTGCTTAAGCACCATGGCATTCAAGTTTTCCCCGTTCAGGTTCAAAATAACGCTCTGTCCCTGGAAGATGCCGCGGTTCGGGGCGACGACTACCGTTGTTATCCCAGCTCGATGGTAGGATTGCACGGTCTGCATTTTAGGTTTTAATTCTTTTAACACTAAAAAGTCGGGGAATTCCTGCGGTTCGGCAGGTTGCATGAATGAGCTCAGGTAATCCTCCGTCGTCTGGGGCGTGGCGTCTTTTACTTCGAGAAAAAGGTTGGTGTGAGCGGAAATCAACCCCGGGTAAGCGGTCAGACCGGAAGCGTCGATGAGCTCAGCATCAGGCGGTATGGAAATTTTTTCAGCCGGCCCGACGGCTTCAATCAGGCCATCCCGCACAATAATATGGCCCTTTTCTATGGTTTGTCCGGGAGAAACCACGATCCGGCAGTTGGTCAGAGCATAAGTCGGTTTGACATCTGCTCGGGTGCCGCCGGCCATGATAACCATCATTCCCGCCATCAGAATCAGTAAAAATGTCAGATGGCGCCAACCAAAGTCTGGTCTGGAGCTTTTTTGCCTCATGCGCCTCCTTTATTTTTTAGGCATTTTTCCCTAGCAAAAAATTTTTTTCCGAGATTATCTGGGGGTGGGGGGTAAGCTGGGGTCCTGAGATAAAAGGGCCGAAATCTTAACATCAACCGACTGGTAACCTTTTTTCGGTTATCAAATATAATTAAGATAAAATATCTTATTTTAGGTAAAAGAAAAATTTCAAGGATTTTTTTACTTTTTGGCCGAGAACCTGGATTTTGAGCTGACCTTCTTCCGAGCGATTTTACCCGGCTTCTTTTGGTTGAATGATTTTTTGTTAAAGCAATTTCTTGCTTGCTGATTATGATGTTTTTTCTGAAATTCAATCTTTGGTATTTCTATTAACAGGCCAACTTAAGGAAATCTTTTGCCGCCTGATTTGAATAAAAACACTGGTAATTTATTTACCGAAACTGATTGATAAACAACACCGCAACCGCGGCCCTGCCAGATGGCACTTTTTAATTGCTTGTTGGTTGCCGGCCCGTCTTGTTTTTGATAACGTTTAAATATAAAATTCAATCATTAAAAGAAATTGTGGCAAAGGAGAGATGAATGAGAAAAAAGATCATAGTTTTCTTCCTGGTTTTCTTGCTGTCACTCAGCGTTTCCAGCCGGGCTCAGGAGAAAAAATTTGGCCTGGGCATCATCCTGGGTGAACCTACTGGAGTAATATTCAAATACTGGACTTCCAGAACCACGGCTTTTGACATAGCCGGTTCCTGGTCATTTGTTGGAGAAAATTCTTTCCACCTTCATGCCGATTACCTTTATCATAATTTTGACCTTTTTAAGGTCGACCGGGGAAAACTTCCTGTATATTATGGCATCGGAGCCAGGCTCAGCCTCCAGGACCGCACCCGGTTTGGCGTTCGTCTCCCGCTTGGCCTGAGCTACATGTTCGATAAAGCACCTTTTGATATTTTCCTGGAAATAGGTCCGGTGCTTGACCTGGTGCCGGCTACCGAATTTAACATACTCGGGTTTATCGGCTTCAGGTATTATTTTTAGTCTCTTTTCTGAATACAGGTCGACGTATTATAGGCAGGGGCAGGGAAGGCAGATTTTGATTTGTCCGCCCGCCGATAGCGGCTGACGATTCAGCTGATTTAATTGATTAAAATCAAAAATCTGGGCAGTTTTACTTTCCGCCAATTCGGCGCTGAATGGGCCGGCCCGGTTAAATCTCCAGAAAAAATCGGGAGAGCAGTCAACCCCGGCTGCGATATTATTAGCCAGAGCAAAAAAATCATCAGACATCTTGAATGTTTCCTTCAGAAATTGTATTAAAAATGGTTATATTCGAAATAAAATTTTAAGCCGGAGTTTATGGATGTTATCGCTGGCAGAGAAAATAATTCTGACCTTTTTAGTTATTTCCACCGTTGTGGTGTTTTTTATTCCTGTAATAAAAAAAATAATTATCCTTTCTCGCTGCCGTCCGGAAGACCGGGGAAATTCTTTCCTGAGAAGGTTCTTTTACGCATTTTTCCGGGTATTCTTCCAGCTGTGCACCCTGCGGGACGAAAGAGTGCTGACCGGGCTGGCCCATGTTTTAATTTTTTACGGGGCGCTGGCTTTTGACACCATGACGGTTAACCACATCCTTGAAGGCTACGTTAAGGGATTTTTCATCTTCGGCGATACGTTTTTTGCCCGGCTGTTTTCTGCTTCGGTGGATTTATTTGTCCTGACCGTCCTGGCGGGAGTTTTGTTTTTTGCCGTTAAACGGTTTATCCTGAAACCCACGGCTTACAATACTTCTGAGGGCGATTCAGCCATAATCTACAGCCTGATTACTCTGGCCACCCTCACTTACCTTTACTATGAAACCGTCCTGGTGGCCCTTCACCCGGGGGAAGCCCGCTGGGCCTGGTTGAGCAAATTCCTGGTAAGCAGACTGGGAATGTTTGCGGCGACCGTTCCGGCGCTTGAGCTTCATCTTAAAATCTCCTACTGGTTGCACACGGTAGTGGTTTTTTCTTTTATTGCCTATGTGCCCCATTCTAAATATTTTCACCTGTTTGCCGGCCCGTTTAACCTGTTCTTCCGCCGGCTTGGCCCCACGGCCACTGTCAGGACGATTAACCTGGAAACAGCCGAAAATTTCGGTGTGGAAAAAGTTACGGATTTTACCTGGAAAGATGCCCTGGATGCCTTTTCCTGCGTGGAGTGCGGGCGCTGTCAGGATGTCTGCCCCGCTTTTCAGAGCGGCAAGAAGCTCTCGCCCAAAATGGTGATTTATAATCTGGAGAGGCATCTTTTATCTTCTTACCGGGCCATAAAAAGACGAAAAACAGAAGAACTTCAGCCCCTGGTGCCTGAAGTCTTCAGCGAAGAAGAGGTCTGGGCCTGTACCACCTGCGGGGCCTGTCTTCATGTTTGTCCGTTTGCCATCGAACACCCGTCCAAGCTTCTCGATTTGAGGCAAAACCTGGTTCTGGCTCAGGGGCGTCCGCCGGCCGAATTGCGTGGCTTTTTCCACCAGCTTGAATCCCAGCACAACCCGTGGGGATTTTCCCGCGGCTCGAGGCTGGAGTGGGCCAAAGGACTGAACGTCAGGACGGCGGCTGAAGTCTCTCAGGCCGAGTACCTGCTGTGGGTGGGCTGTTTTGGCTCTTATGATGAACGTGGCCGAAACATAGCCAGGTCAATGGTCAGGGTGCTGCAGGCCGCCGGGGTCGATTTTGTCGTTCTGGGAAATGAGGAAAAATGCTGCGGTGATTCGGCCCGCCGCCTCGGCAATGAATATCTTTTCCAGAACCTGGCTCATGACAACCTCAAAGCTCTGGCCAGGGCCGGCGCGCGGAACATCATCACCATCTGTCCCCACGGTTACAACACCCTGAAAAATGAATATCCGGAACTGCTCGACCTGTTCTCTGATTTTGAAGAACACGAAATCAGTCTGATAAAATCCTGGAAAGTAATTTCTCACCTGGAATTTCTTGAAGAATTGGTCAGAACAGGAAGGCTCAAACTTAAAAAGCTTGACTATCCTGCCTGGACTTACCACGATGCCTGTTATTATGGCCGGCATAATCAGATATTTGAAGTGCCCCGGAGACTGGCCTCCGCCGTTATTAACGGGCAGCATAGAGAGATGAAAAATTCCCGGGAACACAGCCTGTGCTGCGGCGGCGGAGGAGGGTTGATGTGGCTGGAAGAAAAGCCCGGTCAGAGGGTCAATCACCTCAGGGCAGCCGAAATTATCAAAACCGGCAGCCAGCTTCTGCTGACTTCCTGTCCATTCTGCCTGACCATGCTCCAGGATGGATTGAAAGACAAAGGCCAGGAAAACACACCTGTCCTGGATGTGGTTGAGCTGCTGGCCAGCGCTCTGGTTGAAAACGAGGGAAATCAGGCGAGACCGGGCTGAATGGAGTTTGATGCCCGGGCTTTCTTGCCAACTGCCGAGAAATCAGCTATAAATAAATCAGTGCGCCTGTAGCTCAGTTGGATAGAGCGACGGACTCCGGATCCGTAGGTCGCGCGTTCGAATCGCGCCAGGCGTACTTTTTATTTTTTAGTTTGTTTTTAATTTGGTTGTCGCTTGTTTTATAATGCGGATGATGGTCAGGCGGGTTAATGCCCCGGGGGCCAAGGGGCGAATGTATGTGGCGGAAATTGATTGATAAAAGCCGCAACATTGAAAAAATGAGGAAGGCCACAGACAGTAAGTCTCTCTTCTCTTTTTGTTATCATCTGTTATCTGCTCTTTTTGCGGTCACTTTCCTTCTGGCCGGCAGTCTTTCAGTGCATCCTGAGGCGGCCGGCGGGAAGTTAATTCCTATCAGTAACAAGCAGGCCCGCTACCGGGTGACCAAAGTTCTCGACGGCGATACGCTGTTAGTCGATAAGATAGGTGAGGTGCGCCTGATCGGCGTGGACACGCCCGAAGTGTATCACCCGCTAAAGCCCGAGCAGTACTTCGGCCGCCAGGCTTCAGATTTTGTCCGTCAGTTAGCAGAGGGCAAGACGGTCAGGCTGGCTTTTGATAATGAAACCAAGGACAAATATGGCCGAACGCTGGCCTATGTTTATCTTGAGGATGGTCGTTGCCTCAACGAAGAAATAATCAAACAGGGTTACGGTTTTGCCCTGACCCGCTTCCCTTTCCGCTGGCTGGTCCGGTACAGGCAGCTGGAAGCGCAGGCCAGAAGGCAGGGGCTCGGGTTGTGGGCCAATGGTGGGCTGGAAGAATTCAGATGGCTGCAATCTCAGAAGGTCATCCCTTATGAAATTTATGAGATGGCCAACAACTGGTGGGGCATCAGGTATAAAGAGTATGTCAGGTTAAGGATAGGCCTGGCAGAATTAAGCCGGGAACTGGAAAATCTTCGGCGCTGGACAAACGAACTTTCTCCTTCCGACCTGGAAAAAACACTTTTAAAAAATGGCTGGATGAAAATCAGGTAAGGCCATGGTTAGAAGGAAGTTTTTATGGTTAGGGTTTTTGCTGGTCGCTGTGTTTCTCCTCAGCCGCTGGCCGGCCGGTTTTTCTCAGGCAAAAGTCATAAATTATGAACAAGCTGAAAAGTATGCCAACCAGCTCGTGACGGTTGAGGGCATAATTGTCAGCACGCACAATTCCGGACGAGCTTGCTTCTTGAATTTTCACCCCGATTACCGTCGTTACCTGAGCCTGGTCATTTTTGCTTCAGACTTTTCAAAATTTCCTCCCAGCCCGGAAAAATTTTACCTGAATAAAAAGGTCAGAGTCAGCGGCCGGGTTAAACTTTACCAGGGCCGGCCAGAAATTATCTTGAGTTCGCCCTCTCAAATTAAAATTTTGCCTGATGATGCTCCAGAAAAAGCGGTCAGCAGACCGGGCCCGGATGATGATAACCAGATACCGGAGAAAAAAAATTCTGAAGCCACAGGCCGGGCAGTGTCTCCTCCCAAAACGAGCGGAAAAATTCCCGAGATATCCTGGGAACAGGCGGGGGATTACCTCGGACATAAAGTCTGCGTCAGGGGAAGAGTGGTGGCCACGAATAACACCGGCCGGGTTTGCTTTCTGAATTTTCACCGCAACTGGCGTCGCTATTTCACCGTGGTTATTTTTGACAGCGCCTTTGACCGTTTTCCGCAGCCTCCTGAAAAATTATATGCCGGTAAGGAAATTAGAGTATTTGGTGAAGTAAAGGAATATCAGGGCAAACCGGAAATAGTGGTTGAAACTCCCGCACAAATAGAAATAATAGATTGATAGCCGGCAGGCTGATAAAGAAGAGTCGTTTACGTCAAATTCCAGCTCGAGCCGGCCACAGGCCAGGTTGTCTGAGAATAAACACCTGTTTGAAAAAAAATCAGCGAATCGGGTTCTTAACCCGGGTTGTTTTCCGCGCCAGCCAGTGCTTCTGATAAACGCTCGCCGGTCTTTTTACTTTACCGGGCAGAAGCGCTCGGGATTTTTTTCATAGAATCCCTGGTGGTAGTCTTCAGCCCGGTAAAATGTTTTAAAAGGGACGAGCTCGGTCACGATTTTTTTGCCGGAATAACGATTGCTGGCCTGCAGTTCAGCTATGATTTTCTCCGCCGTTTGCCGCTGTATCTCGCTGTGGTAAAAAATGGCCGAGCGGTAGTTGGTGCCCACGTCGGCGCCCTGGCGGTTAAGCTGAGTGGGGTCATGGATTTCAAAATATTTCCTGAGCAGGGTTTCATAGGTCAGCACTTTCGGGTCAAAGACCACTTGCACGGCTTCGGCATGGCCGGTCTTTCCGGTACAGACCTGGTAGTAGGTGGGGTTTATCTTTTTCCCACCGCTGTAACCGACGATGGTGGCCAGCACGCCGTCGAGCCGGCTCAGCTGGTATTCCACACCCCAGAAACAGCCGGCGGCCAGGGTGGCCACTTCCGGGAGTTTCCCGACGGTTTCTTCCTCTGGTTTGAAGTTGAGGGCAGCGGAATTTATACAAAAATGTTTTCCGCTGGGTTCTGGCCCGTCAAAAAACAGGTGGCCGAGGTGCCCGCCGCACACGGCACAGCGGACCTCGGTCCGGTGAGTGCCAAAAGACAGGTCATCATGGTATTCTAAAAAAGCCTCGGAGAATGGTTCCTTAAAGCTGGGCCAGCCTGTCCCGTGGTCATACTTATCTTCGGAACGAAAAAGGGGAGTGCCGCAGGCGGCGCAGAAATAAATCCCCTTTTCCCAGAAGTTGTTGTATTTACCGCTAAAGGCCGGTTCGGTCCCTTTTTCGAACATGATGCGGAACTGTGCCGGCGTCAGTTCTTTTTTCCATTCTGCCCTGGTTTTGTTTATTTTTTTCACGTTAGCTGTCCCCTCTGGTGGTGTCAAAGCCTGGCCGCTTTCCTGGTAAAGGAAAGCATTCAAACCCTGCCAGCCGGCCCAGCCGAGCAGCAGGCTTATGGCCAGGATAATTATTTTTTGGTAAAACCTGGTCAAGTTCTTTCTCCTTCTACTAATTCCTACATATCCAGTATACATTAAAAAATGTCATTTGGGGGGAAAAGGCGAATGTTTGAGCATATAGTTAATTACTCGATTAACCTTTTATGTCCGGAGGCCGGACGTTTTCATGCGGCCTCCCTCGGTCCGCTTTCGAATCATTGATAAGGAACGAGAAAAAGTATATAAGAAATAAAAGGGCAAAATTACAATTGAACAGGAGGCCTGAATGTCCAACATCCTTAAAATGACATTACTCTGGATTTTAGCCTTTGTTCTGTTCAGCCTGGTCGATGCCATCTGGCATCTGGTGATTTTTCGGCACGCTTACCAGCAGGATTTTCGGCCGCTCGCCCGCGTGGTGGGGGAAAAGATTGTTTTCAGAGCAACCTGGGGGGTTCTGGCACAGTTTTTCCTGGTCAGCAGCCTGATTATCCTCGTGCTGATGAAAAATCCGTCCAGCCTTAAGGACTCCGTGCTGGTCGGTTTGCTGGCCGGTGTACTGGCCATCACGGTTTACGGATTTACAAATTATTCTCTGATGAAGGACTGGAGCTTGAGGCTGACCCTGCTTGAGGCTATCTGGGGTCCGATTCTGGGCAGCTGGGGTGGCCTGGTGGTCGGAGTCCTTTACCGCTGGCTTTTCAGGTAAATGATTATCAACCTTTAATATCTTTTTCGAAAATTTTAAATTTTCCCCATCAGTTTATTCGCGCAGAAGACAGCCGGTTGTCGGGCTTATTTTTTCCTGGGCGGCCAGGGGATAAAGGCGCTGGTGGTGGCTTTATAGGCTTCGTATTCGGGCTGTCCGGCATACTTTTTCTCCAGCAAGGGAATGCCGGAAACACGGGTCAGCAGGAAAGTGATGGTCAGCGGGCTGATGAGCCCCAGCCATCCCCACTTAGCCTTAAGGCCAATGATAAAAATTCCCCACCACATCAGAGCTTCACCGAAATAATTGGGATGCCGGGAATAACGCCACAGACCGGTTTGAATAATTTTCCCCCGGTTGGCCGGGTCTGCTTTAAAACGCCTGAGTTCGGCATCTGCTCTGGATTCAAAGAGATAACCAGTTAGCCAGACCAGAAGTCCCAGACTGTCCAGCCAGGTCCAGCCGCTACCTGTCGGCTGACTGATGACGAATAAAGCCGGCAGCAGGATGAGAAACATGAAAAACCCCTGGAGCAGGAAAATCTGGAAATAACCGCGCAGCTCAAACCATTTACCCCATTTCTGGCGCCAGCCGGCATAACGAAAATCTTCCGGTTTCCCTTTATTTCTTCGGTAGATATGCCAGGACAGGCGAAAACCCCACAGAGCAATCATGGTCAGTATCAACAGCTGATGGCCGGTCAGCTGCTTCGGAAATCTCGGGCTGGTCAGCAGGCAGACGACCAGGACGAGGAAAAACCCGGCTCCCCAGGCCACATCAACGATGGAAGCATTTTTCTTCGCCAGAGAAAGCAGGAAAATCAGGCTGAAATAAACAAATATGGCTAAGGCGGCCGTGAAAAATATCTGGTGAGTCATGATTTTAACCCCTGTTAAGCATTCTGCCTTCATAGAGTAACAAATCTGACCTGATAATAAAAGTGTTTAAGCAGGTAATCTGACCGGACGTTTTGGCACGGGTTAACATCTGCTCGAAATTTTAAACCGTACCCGGGAAATTTAGGGGTGAATGGAAGAAAGTCTTAAAATTAAATTTGATATTTGAGGAGGCTGACGAAAACCAGTTCTGAAAAAATCTTTCAGATATTTTGCCTGAAGGGGCCCCCGCTTCAGAATTAAGCATCTGAAAATTATTTGCAAATTTATAAGATTTTCCCGCCGGATGTTAAAAAAGGCTGAACCGATGAGCCATAAAGCCACCTGATTATGAGCAGAAGCGCGCCGGAAAGTAACAGATGAGTGAAAAGAGCGAGTGAAACAAGGTGAGGAGATGACGGTTTTGTGTTAGAAAATATCGGAATAAGCCAACATCATAAAAGAAGAAAATTAATTTCAATATATGAACAATTATTCATATGATAAACAAATTCCAACGGCTCCGGTTCCGTTATGCACTCCGACCACCGGGGCGACTTCTGAAATGAAGGCCACCGGTCGGCTACAAATCTTTTCTATTTCCCGTGCGTAGAGCTCGGCTCTTTCCGGGCTTTTGACGTGCACCACGGCAAATGAATGAATCGGCTGCCGGCGGTGCTTTTCCTCAACCATGGTCAGTATTTTTCGGAAACTCTGTTTTCGGCTGAAAGCTTTACCGGCGGCCACCGCCTGGCCGTTTTCATTTAGCGTGATGATAGGTTTCAGGTTTAATAATTTGGCCAGCAGTCCCTTGGCCGCGCTGACCCGACCACCCCTGACCATGTATTTCAGGGTTCTGATATCTACCAGAATCTCGGTTTTTTTGACCAGGTTTTCGGCCAGCTGAGCCAGCTCTTCCAGTCCCTTTCCTTTTTCCCTTTCTTCCAGCAGCCTTTTAACTAGCAATCCATAAGCCCCGGAAATATTTTTGCTGTCTATTATTTTTATCTGCTTTTCCGGGAATTTTTTAACCGCGGCACTCACCAGGTTGTAATAACCGGAAAGCCTGCCGGAAATGGTCAGGATGAGAATGGAATCAAAGTGACTGCTGAGATAAGACAGCCAGTTTTCGACAGTTTTGGCGGGCGGGACCGAGCTCTGGGGCAAGATTTCTTCTTTTTCCATCAGTTCATAAAGCTTTTCCGGGGAGATGGTCAGTTTGTCCAGGAAAACGCTCTGTCTTATGTTAAATGAAAAGGGAATGACCACAACTTGATGTTTTTCCAAGATGTCGGCCGGAAGGTCACAGGCCGAGTCCACCACCACGGCCACCTTACTTTTTGGCTGAAGGGCAATGCTGGCCTGAAGTCTCATGTCCTCGGCTTTTGGCTGTTCGATGGTGCCCAGGTCTTTTAAAGCGTAGAACAGCTCATCGGGCCGGTTGGTGTGCACATGAAACCGAACTTTTGTTTCTGAGCCCCCTATAATGGCGGAGTCTCCGGCCGCCATGACCAGTTCTTTTATTTTTTCCAGGTCGACGTTTTCACCGGTTATCAGAGCTTCCGTACAGTAACGGTGGGTTATTTCCTCTCTGACTCGGTGCGGTTTTTCCTGGAGTTCAACCTGAAGCAAATCCTGGTCGATGACGTTCTTTAAACTTCCCCGGCGGATGAAGTTAACCACACCTTCTATGAAATCGACGAATCCCTTGGCCCCGGCATCGACCACACCGGCTTTTTTCAGAACGGCCAGCTTCCTGGGAGTTTCTTGAAGTGTCTGCCGGGCTTTTTCCAGCGAGTGGGACAGCAGGTCATGGTAGTCAGAAAAACGATGTCGGTTGCGGTAGACTTCTTCCGCCCATTCTCTGATGAGAGTAAGCATGGTGCCTTCCTGCGGATGGGCAATCGAATTGTAAGCATAATGAACGGCATTCCGCACCGATTCGCCAAAACGGGCGGTGCTGACTCTTATTTCGCTGCCAAGCTCCCGGCTCAGTCCGTAGATAAATTGGGCAAAAATTAAGCCAGAATTTCCCCGGGCGCCGGAGAGGGCGGCCTCAGCGATTGACCTCAGTGATTCTTTGATCGACCGGTGCGGGCGAGCCTGCTCGGCAATAGCTTTCACCGTGGAAGCCAGATTGGTGCCCGTGTCTCCGTCCGGCACCGGAAAAACGTTTATCTGGTTGAGGTAAGCGAAATCCTGAAGGATGGCTTTGCCGCCGGCCAGGAAAGCAAAATAAATCCTTCGACCATCTAAATATTTTATTTTCATTATTGAAATATTTTCCTTTGTTTAAATCATATATTCCATTTTACCAGATTAAACTGATAATAGCCAGCTGTAAAAATTATTCCGGGTAGCCGTTCCGAAGATGGCGTGGCAGGTAAAACATCGACAGATGAGTCTGGCCGTCGTAAAAGCGCAGAGGGCCTTTAACTTTTTCTTTAATCTTCCGGTCTATTTCCTCGGCCGATAAAAAGGGATTGAGGGAGTTTTGAGAGGCCAGAAGAAAACCCCAGCTGCTGTCGTAGGAAGGAATGTAGGTCTGATAGCTGTAAACACTGGGGAAGACCCGCTGCAGGTTATTTTTTATCCAGAAGTGGTTTTTTTCCTGTCCGGGCTTGGTGGCTTCCCCCTGGGTGACCAGCAGCCCGGTGGGGTTCATTTTCTTGATGGCCATTCTGTAAAATTCCGGAGTGTAAAGCCGGTAAGCAGGTGTGTCTGGGTACGGTTCAGGCAAATCCATGATGATGAGGTCAAATTTTTCTTCTGTTTTCTGGATAAAGTCCCAGCCGTCTTCCAGGAACATCCTCACCCTGGGGTTTTCAAACGCACCGTCATGCCATTCGTGCAGGTAAGTCTTGGAAAATTCTATCATCTCAGCGTCAATATCGACGGCCCAGATGGTCAGGTTTTCATACTTTAAAAGTTCCCGGATGGTGGCCCCTTCGCCGACACCCAGGAGCAAAATTTTTTGGGGGTCCGGATGAAGCAGAACTGCCGGGTGAATCAGAGCCTCGTGGTAAATAAATTCGTCTTTCTGGGTGGACTGGATTTTTCCGTCAATAATCAGGCACTTCCCGAGGCTTTCCACCTCGATGATCTGAATTCTTTGGAAAGAAGATTGATGGTCGACCAGCACCTGCTGTACCCCAAAGCAGTGGAACTGGTCGCTGGCCGCCTGGTCGACAAACCACTGAGAAAACAGCTTACCGTCCATTTCTGCCTCCTTCATTAAAATTCAGAAACGGTGGCCCTCAGTGGCCAGAACTTCGGCCAATGAAATAAAAATAAATAAAAACTCCTTCCATATTATAGAAAAAAATTTTTTTAAGATAAACAGCTAAGTTTATTCTTCTGCTCTTACCTGAGAAATCAGCTCAATCCCGGTTTTTTTCAGGTTTTTCCTTTTCACCTGAAAGCCTGATGGCTTTTATTTTAACCTGTCCTTTTTAAACGGACCGCTTCTCTCTGTCTTCAAATTATTTTTGCTCTCTCTTTCCTCTGGGGGCAGTTTTTTTCTGCTCAAGCCGTACCGGTTTTCAGGTCGCAACCCCAAATTTTATTGTTTTCTGATTTCAGCGAATTACCTGATAAACCTCTCTCCATGATTTTATCCTGAGCAGGGCGCCAACCGGCTGTTCGAGTTTTTCTATGGTCGAATCATATTCCTGGATGTACACATCCTGCTTGTAGGTGCCTCCAACTCTTTGTCTTTCACCCACCGTAACGGCTGTTCTGGCTTTGCTGGCCAGGGCTAAATAATCGATGGCCTGCCCCTGAGCATTTTTCAAAGCGCTGCCGCCGGTTGGAACTCCAAGGACCGGCTGGATGAACCGGGCATAGAGGCGGCCAAAATCGCCCAGGTTCTGGCAGGGGTCGGCCGCTTCTATGCTGCCCTTTAAAGTGCTGAAGTACACGATGTAGTTGGCTATCACCGGGTCAGCCCAGACTTTTTCTCCGCGCTCCAGAGAGCCAACTTTCTTGGTGTTGGGCAGGCCGGTTTCGGATACTTCTCCCATAAACCATTCTACCGCGTTCGCCCCGGTGGTTTTGTTATCATCAACCAGAGCCACAAAAGAATAGAATCTGTCGGCCGGAGCCCTTTCATCACCTCCGGTGCCGAAGAATATCCTCGGATAATTTGAACCGGATGTGGCCGGGCCCAGCCAGATAGCCGGTCTGGTAATGATTGGATACAGGCAGCGATCCTGGTAAAGGACAGAATAATTCCATTTGGATTCATTTCCGTTGGTCACATCCAATTTCAGCAGGGCACCATCAAGGGTCCCGATGTAAATATAATCTATGATTCCATCGTTATTCAGGTCAACAGCGTTGGGCGAACCGGGCAGAGATACGTAGATATTTGGGTATGGATTAGGATGCTGTTTAACGCTTGAATCCTCGTCTTTAATCTGAAAGTCTTTAATAACCTGCCCGTTGTCAATTCTCACGACAGATAAGGTATTCCCAATGTACAGGAGCGAGGAGGGGTCATAACCGGAACCCATAATGGCCACCCAGGTCGGACCGCTGGAAAGGTTAACCCTCCCGATGTAAGGAACTGACCAGGTCTGTCCATTGGTAAAATAATATTTAGCCTTTTTGCCGGAACCAACCTGAAGGTAGCTTCCGGGAAATTCCCACAGCGGTTTGGGGTCAAGAGGGTCTGTTACATCAAGGGCGAAATAATAATGGTAATAATTGTTGCTCATGCCAGTATAACCATCCGGCTGTTTTCCGTTTCCCGCGCCCTGACCGCAGACCAGCACCGTTCGCCACTGGTTATTAATGTAAACATCAGCCACGGTGGGGGAGCTATCCACATAAACTCTCCTGGAGAAATATCTTAAGCTCCTGGCGGCATCGACCTGCCACATCTCCTTAAGCCGGGAAAGAAGGTTGTAGGGAATGTAACCCCAGAGCTCTTCACCGGTGGCCGCATCAAAGCAGTGAAGCATGCCGTCATTGGCTCCGACATAAATTACTTTTTTTCTTGAAGAGAGTGCGTTTTTGAAGTCGGCATAACCTGTCCCCATCAGCCGTGGATCACCATCTGGCGGGCCGACGACTGCCGGCGTGGAATGGTTGATATCTCCCAGTTTCCAGTAACGCCCGAATCCGCGGACAAAAGCAATCAACCCGGCCGGGTTGTTCTGATAATCTAAAAGATAATTCTTCAGAAGCTCGGCATTCTCCACCCTGAAATCCACTCTTTCTAACGGACCTTTATTGGGAGAATTTCGGTTGATGGCCGTGTAAATGGTCCTGGTTTCAGGAGAGCGATCATCCAGTAATTTCCCGGCATCCCAAAGAAGTTCTACACCCTCGGCTAACCATCTGCCGGTATCAGAACCGAGGTCAGAGGTGGTGACTGTTCGCAGGGTGGAATAACTGTTTTTCACGGCGGCCATGTTGGTCACGTCATAGGCTCTAAGGTGTCCTTCCCAGCCCGGGTAGATGAAAGAAGCGGCCACAATCACCTTGCGTTTCTGACCGCTGCGGTCGGCCACTTCAGTGGCCACTGATGACCTGGAGTATTCGCGGCGGCCGACATAGGTAAACTCTATGGTCAGCTGCCTGATAAGCGGTGTGTCAAAAGAGGCGTGGGTGTAGTCTTGCATCGGGTCTTCCGGTGCGCTCAGGACAGCTTTCCATCTGAGCATGCCGCCAAAATTATCGAAGACATGCCAGCCCGAGTCCGAAAATGGTTTGATATTGCTTCCTTCAAAGGTTTTATAGGGTTCCCAGTGCAAACCGTTATCATTTGACAGATAATATTCAATCTTTAGCCCGGTGGCTGTGCCCTTTACCCCCTGATTGAGGTTGATGATTCTGGCTTTGGTGATGGCATATTTTCGGGCATCAATTATTCCCTCCACCACGTTGGTGGAAATGGCTTCTCCGTATGTATTGTAAACGCCGGCCAGCTGGTTAATTATTAAGTAATAATCTCCGGAGTGGTTGGCATCAGCCACGATTAAATCCATGTCTCCATCGCCATCATAGTCAACCATGGAGCACATATCGACGTCATAATAGGGTGGAATTATGGGATTACAATTATTGAGGCACTGGAATGACCAGTTTATCTCATAATAAACATTACCGTCCTCATCGGTCATTTGAGTCTGTCCCAGGTTTTTGAAAATCCACATGTGAGCCTGGTTGCCGGCATTCCAGGCATCGGTAGCCCCGAAAATATCAGGGCGCCCGTTTTTTCTAAAATCAGTCACAGCCAGGGCCACCGTGCCGGTGCAGGTGGCAAGCGGAATTGGTATTTCGCTCCGGCTAAAATGGCCGGTGCCGTCGTTCTGATAATAAACCAGATAAGGCCAGCCGTTTACTGAGCCGGCCACCACGTCAATGTCGCCGTCTTTGTCGAAATCTCCAGCCGCCATGGCCGAGGTCCCCCGGTCTGCATAACCACCGGGTGTTGGAGCAGTATAGCCGGTTCTCTGGTCATAAGCCAGCTCTGAGATTTCCCATTCGCTCAGGTTGAACCTCAACCTGCCGGGGTTTCTCATCAGAAAAATTTTATCTTGGCTGGCAACCAGAATGTCCGGGTCCCCATCTTTATCAATGTCCACGGTAAACAGATGGTTGGACGCCCAGTTACAGTAAATCCCGGCTGCCTGGAACCTGGCGGTGAAGTTTAAGTTTCGGGAATCAGTCCTCGGATAAAAGACCGGGTCAGTGGGTGTCCCGCAGTTTATGTACATTACGGCCACAAAGTTATTGTAAGAGAAACTATCGTTGCCATTTTTGTAGAAAAAGAAGTCAAGCAACCCATCACCGTTGTAATCACCGACCGTTATGGAAGCCGGCCCGCAGGTCAGGCCGGTGTCAAAGACTTTGGAGGTATCCAGCTGGTAGACTATGCCGTCGTCATCTATCCCGTCGGTGTTTCCATCATAATAGCGGTTACGAATGAGAATTAACCGATAATCAACCCCTATATCCAGGCCTATCAGGTCCGGTTTGCCGTCGCCATCAAAATCGCCGGCATCGCAGACGTAGATTTTGGACCCCATGCCGCCGGGCTGAGTAATGGCAAAATTTGCTCCCAGATATTCAAGAGAGACCGGACCGGATGGCCAGTTAGAAACTGACGAGCTGGGGTCTTTATGGCTTTCCGTCTTGAAATTTTCAGTGAAGCTGGAGGTGTATTCGATGCAGGCTTCCTGCTGCTGACCGACAAATTTAAGGACCAGAAAACTGGCCGCGATGATTATCATCCCCAGAATTAACAAATATTTTTTCCTCATTTTGCCCTCACTTTGTTCTTAACCATTTATTTTTTTTGAAATATTTTTTTTGCATTGCCTTAGACCTTTACAGTTACGGGTTCGTTCCTGCCGAAGGCAGAGCGATTTCAATTTCCAGGCGGCAGGTAGCTAAAATTTTGTCTTTTACTTCGGGCCCCGACCTGACCACACCGATACAAATCATCAGCACGTCACTCGGGTCAGAACCAAGTCCGGTGCCCGCTTCATCATCTATCAAAAAGACTGTATAGCGATATCTCCTGTCTTCCTGTCCATTCTGGTCCATAACAAAGGGCTGCTCGAAGAAAACCAGCTGGTCTGGATTGTCAGGCAGACCGTTCCTGTCAGGGTCCAATAATTTCAGTATCTGTTCATCGGTCAGGCGGCGAAAATAAAGAGGGTTGGGCTTGGTCGGGTCCTGACCGATAAAGGGTATATCAATGCCCGCCGGAGAAGTCAGGTAATGGTTCTCAAAGTTAGCCCAGAGGCCATTTCCGAAGTTTTCTTCGATGGCCGTTCTGGCCGCATCAAACCCGGCTTCCGCCGCGTTGAAAGCTTCTTCCTGGTAGCGCATGGTGGCTGACACTTTGGGCCCGGAGCTGGTTACGGTTAGCACGGCCACGCCCACGGTCAGCATGAAAGCCAGAACCAAAATGACGGCTATCATGCCTGAACCATTTCTTTTCCGGAGCATTTTATTACATTTTTTTGTCATCATGTTTGGCACTCCAGATGGTTTTATCTCTGTCCGGTATTGTAGAGGTTCAAATTAAGGTTCCGGATGTTTACCGTTGTTTCCAGCACAAACCGCCGGTGGTAGTCGTCTGTGGCCGAGGCAGGAGAGTCAGACACCGGGGGTTTCCGATAATTATAGATGTTAGCCGGAACCTTACCTGAGACAGAGGCCATTCTGCTGGGAGTTCGGCCGACCACGATGATTCTAATCTGGCGGATGCGCGTAATTTCATCATCAGTAAATGCATCACTCCAGGGCCGGAAGCCATCCAGAAGGCCATCGTCGTTGAAGTCGCCGTTGTACTCAAACTGCAGGTCTTCTATATTCTGGGCGAGCGGAATGTGAAGGCTGTTGTTGTTTGTAAGATACAGAATGCCCGGTTCCCCCGCATAGCCATTAACTCCGGGCGTTAGCCCGGGATATCGTCCCGTGAGGTCAAGCCAGAATTCTTTAACGTTAGGCAGCATGATATAGCCACCATCATAATCATCAGAATTACATTCAGTTCCTGCTGTCAGACCACCGGGCGGGTTAATGTCCGGGGCCTGTCCGGGCGGGAAATTCATCATGTCGGACGAAAACTCTACGTTTGAAATATACCTGGTAACCGCCCGCCGGCAGGGGGAAGCCGGGTTGGGGAAAATCATGACAATTCTTTTCTGATAAAATTCTTCAGGATAGGGATAGGAAGCAAAACCTCCTTGTTCTATGAAAACGGTGGCCGCACTTCCCTGATATTTTTCTATTCTCAGGAGGAGGGGAAAATCTATGTTTCCAAGAATTCTAAGCCGGTCAGGCTTAACTTCCGTTCCCTGGTCTTCGTTGTTTTTACCCTCAAGATAAAACATTTCGAAACCTTCCGGCATACCCACGCCGGTCATCCTGATGTCGCGGGTCATAAGATAAAGGGCCGAGCGCACATCATGTTGGAGTTCCGCATACTGCAGCTGGTCGACGGAAATCTGGTTGCTGCGGGAGTAAAGGGCCAGAGCCCCGACGACCACCACCACCATAATGGCCGAAGCAATCAGCACTTCGATAAGGGTAAAGCCGGCCCGCCCGGGTAATTTATGGCCGGCTTTATTTTTGAACCAGGAATTTAGAGAACTGATTATTTTTTCTTTACCAAAATTTAATTTGCGATTTTCCATTGTTCTCTCCTATCTGCTGATAATCGTATGAATCCGTGCTCTGACCTTGTAACGTTCGGGATTGGTTATCAGCTGGTCACGGGAAATGTTCTGAGAAGAAATGGGGAAGACCAGGATCAGAACATCGTAGCCAACCGTGCCAACAGCACCGGACGAACCGATTTCGGTTATACGGCGGAAATCAGGTGTCCCGTCCTGATTAATATCAATAATTTCGTCATTGCTTTCTCCAATGCCGCGGTTGGGAAAGGCACTCAATTCATCGGCGGTCAGGGTTCTCAGGTAATCAATCTGCTGCTGGGCCAGAAAGATGGCGTTGCTCATCTCGTTAGACCGGAGGTTTTGCATGACCGCCAGAGTAAAAAGCTGGGCCAGGCTGACAAACACGACGGTCACCAAAGCCAGGCTGATGATGGTCTCGATAAGGGTGAACCCCTCACTCTTTTGGCGAAGCTTATTTTCTGAAGTCGTTTTCTTAAAAATTTTATTTATCAGGCTTTTCATGTTTTCTCCCCTTTTAGCTCTTAGCCCTCCTGTAGCCTATCGACCCGCCGGCGTAAATGGTGATAATTCTCCGGTCGTCCTGGGCCAGGTTTTTTAATTTTTGACTCTGGAGTATTATTCTAAAATTTTGAGTACCGGTAAAATCGTAATTGGCCACCAGCCCGAGCGGAGAAAAAATTATTTCCTGAGCGGTGGCCGGAAGCAAAATCTGGGGGTTGAACTTGCGGGGAATGGTCTTTTTTATATATTTAGGCACGGCTTTCCAGGTAAAGGTGGGATTGTTGCCAGAAATTTCTCCGGCTTCATATTCCACCACATAGCGCCATTCGTTATTTTCCTGGAAGAAACGAACCCGGCAGTTCACTTTTTCATTTACCGCCGTGTAGCGGGCGGCTTCAAGGGTGGTCAAAAGGTCGCGGGCCGCACTGTCCAGAGCCCGGGCTTCCAGCACGTTTAAGATGCTCGGGTAAGAAGCGGCCAGTATGATGCCGATAATCCCCATAACGACGATGATTTCAATCAGAGTAAACCCTTCTTTTTTCATTAGATTATCCCTGCTGGTTCATGATTTGATTTAATTTTAACCCAGTCACTTCATTAAAAGCAAGATATATTATCGGCCATGGCCGGTCAGCGGAAGAAACCATCAAGGGCTCAGCCGAGGGAAGGTCGGTTAGAGAAACGTGGCGGTCCTGGCCTTCTTTGCCGTGCATAGACCTATTTTGCCTCCTGCCGAATTTATAAGAATTATATCTTTTTTAGGCAATAATCCCCAGGGGTGATTTAAAGGGTGATAATCAAGCCTTTGCTTCAGCCGGCAGCGCAGGGAAAATACTCATACATTGAATAAATAAAAAAGGGCAGACCCGGGTTCGGGCCCGCCCTTCCACATATTTTAGCCGGCAAATCTATTTGCCGAGGATGAGGTTCTCGATGAAGAATTCCATCATCCGGTCTAACCGGACGCTGGTGTGACCCAGGTCTGGCCCTACCTGGACTTCAAAGCTCTTGCCGGCTTTTTGCAGCGCCTGGATGAGCTGCATGGTGTTGTTGGGGTGGACATTGTTGTCGGCCGTGCCGTAGTAAATCATCAGCCGTCCCCTGAGATTACTGACGTAATTCATGGCGCTGGCGTTTTTGTATCCCTCTTTATTCTCTTCGGGTATCCACATGTACCTTTCGGTGTAGATGCTGTCATAATGCTCCCAGGCGGTAACCGGAGAGGAGGCACACGCCGCGGCAAACACGTCCGGATGGCGCAGGATGGCCATCAGAGAAGCATAACCGCCGTAGGAAGTGCCAAAAATACCAACTCTTTTGCCGTCTACGTACGGTCTCTGGCTGAGGTATTCTACCCCGGCGGCCTGGTCATCGATTTCAACCACACCGAGCTTCTGGTAGATGGCATCCAGGAATTTTTTCCCGCGTCCGGCGGCACTCCGGGAATCAAAAGAGGCCACCAGAAAGCCAAACTCGGTAATCGGGTTGGGAGTGATGAAAGTTTCGCGAGCTCCGTTAGTGGCCGGACCGGCATACACGCTCACCAGCAGGGGATATTTTTTGCTGGGGTGGAAGTTGGAAGGGAACTGAAGCAGGCCGTAGAGGTCGGTTTGGCCATCAGCCGCTTTAAAGGTAAAAAGCTCGGCTTTTTTTAACCCGAGCTCTTCAAATTTGCTTAAATCTGATTTGGCCAGCTCAGCCACAAACTTCCCGTCGGTAGTGAAGAGGCGGGTTACCGGAGGGATGTCATGGGTCTGAGCAATGTCCACAAAATACTTGAAGTCTGGAGAAATATCCACGCTGTGGTTGAATGCCGGGTCGGTCAGACGACGGTCATTTTTTCCCTGCAGGTTAACGCGGTGGAGCTGGACTTTCATCGGGTTGTCGCCGCTTCGAGCAAGGTAGTAAACCTGGCCAGCCTTTTCATCTACGGCCACCACGCTGACCACCTCAAAAGGATGTCTGGTCAGAGTGGAGAGCAGCTTTCCGCTGAGGTCGTAGAGGTACAGATTCTTGAAACCGGTTCTTTCCGAAACAATGATAAACCGGCGCCCATCCTTCAGCCAGGTAATAGAAGGGGAGTTTTCAGCCCAGCTGGCCGGCCATTCTTCCCGCACCACCACCCTGGTTTTCCCGGTTTCCGGGTCTGCGGCCGCCAGTTCGGTGATATTCTGGCGTCGGTTGGCCCGGAAGAACAGGAGTTCGCGACCATCCTTGGTCCAGTTAATGCCATAAACATAATGTCCAACCACTTCGTTGGAGAAGGGCTGACCTCCGCGCACGTCTACCGTTGTAATTTTTTTGCTTTTTAGGTCATAGATTAACACGTCCACTACCGGGTTGGGTTGCCCGGCTTTTGGATACGGTTCGATGTCCATCCGGCTGTAAAGCTTGGTCTGGTCCATCTGGAGGAAAAAGTCCGGTACATCCTTTTCGTCGAAGCGGTAAAAAGCCAGCTTTTGGCTGTCCGGCGACCACCACATGGAGGTAATCTGGTCGAGCTCTTCTCCGTACACCCAGGAAGCGGTGCCGTACTTAATCCGGGTTTTCTCCGAGCCGTCGGTTGTTACCGGAATCTCAGCCTGGGTGGCGGTGTCTACCAGGTAGACATTCCGGTCTTTGTAGATGGCCTTGAATTTCTTGTCCGGTGATTCATAGGTGGTGAACTGGCGTCCCCTTTCAGGCATTCCGGCCCGCCGCCCGAAGGGCATCGGGGGCTGTTCCTGAGCTTTTCCGGCTTCCGTCAGCTTTTTGGTCCTGAGGTCAAACAGCCATTTCTTGCCGTCCCTGACAAATTCCAGGGCCTGACCGTCTTCTTTCCAGGTGACGCGCAGGGCTCCCAGCTTTACCGCTTCCCTGATTTCCTTGGAAAGCTTTTCGTAACGGTCGTAATTGGGATATGTCTTGAGCCGGTCCTGAGCCGGGGCCACACCAGAAAGTATTAAAAATAGAGCCAATAAAACAAACAAAAACCCGGCCAGAAAATCTTTCCTGGCCACTTCCTTCTTGAACGTATGGTTCATGATTCCTCCATCTGGCTTTATTTCTGAGAATAAAATTATACTCATCCGAAAGAAAAAAACAGCAAAAAAAGCGGTTTTGGCACTGAAAAATGTTGAGGTGCCTCAGTTGACAACAGGCCTGCTCTAAACTAAACTTATTAAGAATTTTCTGACTGGCCCGTTAGCTCAATAGGTAGAGCAGCGGACTCTTAATCCGCGGGTTGAAGGTTCGAGTCCTTCACGGGTCATTTCTTTTTTTATGGGGAGGTAAAAGTGCGGGGAAAAGGTGCGCTGGTAATATTGCTTCTAGCAGTAGTGGTCATCTATTTCGTTTATTTTTTGAGGACAGAAAAGAAGGCACCGGTTGAGGAGGAAGTATCCAGATTCAACCAGACGAAAGCGGAGCTGACGACCGTTAATTTAGAGCAAATAAGCCGGGCCGTTCAGGAATGGATGGCCGAGCATGAAGGGCAGGTAGCCGGGTCATTGCAGGAACTCCAGGGAGGCCGGAGTTACGGTCTGGCCTTGACCGATGGCTGGGGAAGAAACATCCGCTACCGGAAGCTCTCTGATAGCAGTTATGAGCTTCGCTCGGCCGGAGCAGACGGGCAATTTGAGACCGAAGATGATATCGTCAAAATTTACTGATTTCCCTTAAGAAATCCTGGCGCGTTAAAATTTTTTAAATTATTTTAGCCTGCTTCACCGAAAAAAAATTAAGGTAGCCAGCCACAAGATTGAGCTTAAACAGCAAATTTTCTCCATAGATATCCTTGTTAGCTTACCGGCAAAAAAACTTAAAACAGTTTTACGTTAAAAGGATTATTCTAAAGGTCTGCTTTGTTTGGGGCAAGGCAGGTTTAATTCAGTCCACCTGCCTCACTTCACTCTTTCTGTTCTTTATTTCTTTAAAGAAATGCGGGTGGCTATTCTAATAAGTTTGGATACTTTTCCTTCATTTCCTTAAGCCGCCTGCTTAACACACCAGAAAGCAGCAGTAAACCGATCAGGTTCGGCAGGGCCATAAAAGCATTGGCGATGTCACCCATAAAGAACACAATCTCGATTGAAACTACCGCGCCAATAAAGGTCAGGGCAATGAAAACAATTCTGTAGGGCATGGCCACCTTGACGCCAAAAAGGTATTTAAGACACTGTTCGCCATAATAGCACCAGCCAATCAGCGTGGTATAGCCAAAGAGAAACGAGCAGAGGGAAACAATAATCCCCCCCACGTGAGGCATCGTTTTGGAAAAGGCAGTTACAGTCATGGCCGACCCGGAAACTCCGCTGGTCCAGACTCCGGATGACAGGTTAATCAGGGCGGTAAAGGTGCAGACCAATATAGTGTCGATGAAAACTTCCATCACGCCGATTAACCCCTGATGCAGCGGACTTGGTGTTTGAGCTGCTGCGTGGGCGATGGGGGCACTGCCCAGGCCGGCTTCGTTGCTGAGAATACCACGTCTGGCTCCAAATTGAACAGCTTGTTTGATGGTTGCCCCCAGAAAACCTCCGGTCGCGGCCGCCGGTGTAAAGGCATGTTCAAAAATTAGCAGGAAAGTTTTGGGCAGGGCTCCGGCATTATCAAGGAGCACTATTATTCCGGCCAAAATGTACAGGACAATCATGGCCGGAACCAGACGTTCGGCCACCGCGCCGATTCTCTTTATTCCGCCGATAACCACCAGGCCGACAAAAAAAGTAATAACCGCGCCGGTTATAAATGGTGGAATGCCGAATTGAGTTTTGAAGGCCAGGGACATCTGGTTGCTTTGCATCATATTGCCTGTGCCAAAAAGAGAAGCAAAAGCTCCGCAGACAGCAAAGAATCCGGCCAGAAAAACGGCAAAATTACTTTTGTTCAGGCCATTCTTTATGTAGTACATGGGGCCGCCGGCGATGGTGCCGTCGGGATGTTTTTCGCGGTATAAGACGCCCAGAAAGGCTTCCGAGAACTTAGTTCCCATACCGAGGAAGCCGCATACCCACATCCAGAAAATAGCGCCGGGCCCGCCCCAGTAAAGGGCAGTGGCCACGCCGGCAATATTACCGTTACCTACCGTGGCGGCCAGCGCAGTCGAAACAGCGGCAAAGGGTGAAACATCTCCTTCACCGCCGCCCTTTCTGGAGCGCCTGCTGAACATTACCTTAAAGGCGGTGCCCAGCTTGGTGAACTGGATAAACCCTATCCGTATAGTTAATAAAAGTCCTACTCCAAACAGGATGGGAACCATGATGGTCCAGATGTTGGTAGCTGTTTTATCCAGCCAGGAAGCCAAATTCTTCAGAAAGAGTTCCATGATTTATGCTCCTAAACTTTGATGCTCAAATCTGAAGCAAAGTATAAAAATTTACAACGAGATTTTCTTTAACACACGGGAGCGCAAACTGTCAATGAAAAATTAAGGATAATTTAACTCCTTAGGTTATTTCTTCTGGTGGGATGCGGACCCAGGCCGGAACAACCGGCGCCAGCAAGTCCGTTTATCTTGATAATTGGCACAAAATCTGCTATATTTCAGTTCTGTTCTGTGATCAGAAGCATGGAGAAGGAGAGAATCCCTTTGAAAGAAAGCAAATTTGACAGCAAGTTTCGTTTTGTCATAGTGGCGGCCCAGCGGGCAAAACAGCTCCTGAAAGGAGCCCAGCCAAAAATCAAATCAAAACAAAAAAGCCCGATTCGCATCGCGGAAGAAGAGGTTAAGACCGGGGCCGTGCAGTATGAAATCCTGCCCTTCACCAGGGAAGAGGGTCAGGAAGAAGAAATCATTCTGGCCGAACCTGTTCCGCTGGAAACAATGGATACTGAGATGTCTGAGGAATTAGAGGGTCAGGAAGAAGAATTTGAATCAGAAGAGGAAGCCGAAGAGGAACTGGAAGAGTTTGAAGAAGAATTAGAGGAAGAGGAAGGTTTTGAGGAAGAAGACGAATAAGTCCGGCTTCTGGCCTCTTTAATCATCTGGACGTAATCAGCAGTCAGAAAATTTTTTCTTCTATAACCCAGCTGCTTGGCCAGTCTGACCAAATCACTGCGCTTACCTTCAAGCTCCATAAAGCAGCCCGCTTCTGTATCATCCAGACAGATTTTTATCCTGTCCTTCCGTAAAATCATTCTTTTCTTACGGTACTGAAAAATCTGCTTGAAGCCGAGTTTTTTCAGCATTTTTTTGAGATGTTTTATGTTCTTTATTTCCGTCTCCAGCTCTTCTCTAATTTTAAAAGACCTGGATTTTAGCGGCTGTCCTTTATAGGTCAGGAAAGCTTTCTTCCCTTCCAGCCTGAGTCTGAGAGCCTGTTTGTTTTTTGTCAGACGTCCGTCGGGATAATCGTAAAAAGCGTTCCACTCGCGGTAAAATTCTTTTTCCACCTGGCAGCCCAGAGCTATGAGTTTCTCTTTGATGGCTTTCAGGTTGTCAACTTTTATCTTGGCTTCAATTTCCAGCATAGGCCCCTCAAACTCAGAATTTTCTCAACAGAACAAAATCAGCCATTTTCATCAGCGAGTGTCGGTAGGGAGTTTCTTTCATATTTTTAATTGATTTTTTACTCTTGTTGATAAGTTTTTCCGCCCTTTGATAAGTTAACTCAAGGGCACCACTTTTTGTTAAAAAGTCTAAAAGTTTGTTCAAATGGCTGCGGTCATCCGTACTTTTTTCTATCCAACGCTTGAGTTCTCGTTTAGTCCGGGGGTCGGCCAGTTCGCGGGCCAGGATAAAAGGCAGGGTCAGCCGTCCCTCTCTCAAATCAGAAAAGGCCGGTTTGCCTGTTTCATCAGGAGAACCGGTGATGTCGATAAGGTCATCAATTACCTGAAAAGCCAGCCCCAGATTTTTGCCGTAGGTGGCCAGAGCTCTTTTATCTTCCTCTGACGCTCCGGCCAGTTCGGAAGCTATCAGGCAGGTGGTTTCGAACAGGCTGGCGGTTTTATATTCAATGATGTGCCAGTAAGTTTTTTCATCCAGGCTGTAATCCATCATGTGGGCCAGTTCTTCGGCTTCGCCCTCGATCATCTTTTCTGTTACCCGGGCCAGGAGTTGAGTGCTCGCGGGTGAAATGGCGGCTACCGAAGTGGCTATTGACTTGATGAAGAAAAAATCACCCAAAAGCAGGCCGAACTTTTCTCCATAAGCCAAGGCCAGACTCTGCTGGCCCCTCCGCGTGACCGAACCATCAATGAGGTCATCGTGAATTAAGCTGGCGGCGTGGACAGCTTCCACGGCTGCCGCCGCGATTATTCTTTTTTGTTTTCGGTACCCGAGCTGCGAAGCAGCCAGAAGCAGAAGCCCAGGCCGAATTAATTTGCCCGGCTTCTGGAAAAAAGCAGTGGCCATCTTTTTTAAAGCGGGAGAAGCGTTGTCCGCCCATTTTAAGAAAAAATTTTCTACCTGTTTTAAGTCTTTTTTAATCGGGGCAAAAATCTCGTCCAGCGATACAGCTTCTGTGCTTGCTATCTTATCTGCTTTATTTTTATAAATCATCTTGCCTGCCGAAGTTGGTAAGATTAATTTAGATGTTAACACCTGTTAGATGTTAACACCTGCTCCGGCTTTTTTCAATCCGAAGAAGTCGAAGAAATTTTCCGTGGTCTTCCTGGCCAGGTCTTCCAGGGTCATATTTTTGAGTTCAGCCAGCCGACGGGCGGTGGTTATGACCAGGGCCGGCTCATTTCTGGAATAAACCTTTTTTTCCGGCCAGGGTGTCAGGTAGGGGGCATCAGTTTCCACCAGCAGGCTTTCCGGGGGGAGTTTTCTGGCCACTTCTCTCAAATCTTCGGCCCGCTGGTAGGTCAGGATGCCGGAAAAAGAGACCAGAAAACCGAGGTCGAGGGCTTTTCGCGCGATATCATAACTTTCTGTAAAGCAGTGAAATATTCCGCGCAGCCGGCCTTTCCTGGTTTCCAGCAGCTCGATGATTTTATCTCCGGCCAGTCGGCTGTGAATGATAACTGGCAGCTTAAGCTCGGTCGCCAGGTCCAGCTGTAGCTCCAGAGCATTGAGCTGTTTATCGGGCGGGGAAAAATTGTAATGGAAATCCAGCCCAATTTCGCCCACGGCCATTATCTTTTTTTCTTCGGCCATCTGTTTCAGAGTCTGAAGATGATTTTCGTTAAGTTGCTTGGCCTGGTGGGGATGGAGTCCGGCGGCCAGATAGATGTTTGACTGCTCTTTGGCCAGCTTGAGCCCGACCTCCAGGCTGGTTTCGAGAGACAGGTCAAGCGGACAGAGAATCCAATTTATTCCTCTATCTTTTGCCCTGGTCAGCACCTGAGGACGGTCAGCATCAAATTGGCGGTCGTCAAGATGAGCGTGCGAATCAACCAGAATAGGCTGGTGAGAATCTTTGTTAATCATTTTTTTTAATTATTGAATAGTTTTTGGACCGGTTTCACAAAACCTGCTTTCTTGTAAAGTTGAATTAAAAGCTAAATAAAAAAGGGAGGAGAAACCCTGGTTTCTCCTCCCTTGATCAGCACTCTTATCAATTAAGGACTCTTGACCTTAGCTGGGCAGGGGGGATGGCACCGTTAGAGATGAGCTTGGTCAAGAAATCGGCCCGGTCAAAATTGGCTCCCTTGGTCCTCTGGACGTCTTTTTCCAGGTCGAGCAGTTCCTGCAGACCCACATATGGAAGTGCGCCCATGCCCGGATTGAGCACTAAGTAATCCCACTTTCTTTCAGCTTCAGCTTCGGTCTGGAACCCTTGAATCGTTAAATATTTTATTACCTGGTCTTTGGTCATGCCGCCCTGGTGGATGTTAAGGTCGACGATGAAATCCATGGCCGTCTTTAGCATCAGCTTCAGCTGAGTAAGCCTTAAGCGAAGGTCATAATCGCCAAAGCCAGCGGTAATCATGTTCTCCTGCAGATAAACCGGCCAGCCGAGCAGCAGAGCCTGGTTGGGGAAAATCTTTGTGATGAGGGAGGCCGATTTCCTGGTGTTGACTAAAGGAACAAAACTGCCCGGAAAAACTTTTTGAGCGGTCATCACATCAATGTAAAAATAATTGTATTCTTCAAGCAGGTTGTTGGCTTTATCATCTGGCCAGTTGGCCGGGATTCCTGCGATTTCAACGGCGTAGTTGCCCTGAGTGTCATAGGCGCCAGGGCCAACCAGCCTGGCTGGGGTAAGCAGGGCAAAATAAGGGGGCATCCTCTTAATGGTCAGGTTTTCAGCCGGCACCGGAAAGAGCTTAGATTCGGTGCCGAATTTTTTGATTTTTTCTGCCGCGGCGGCGATGCTGTTAACCAGCTCCTCCTTGGTCGGATGCAGGCCTTTTATCTTATCAAAAACATTCTTGATAACCTTGTTCATGATGACATCCTGGTCTCCCTGCATCTGCTCGATGTTAATGTCCGGGTACATCATCTTGTGCAGGGGTATGCAGACCAGGAGCATCTCGCGGCGTATGTTCTTGACGTCGGTGGTGGCTCTGGAAATAAGTTCTTCCTGGCTGATGGCTGTGCCGGAAAGCCTTTGGATCAGACGGCGATGAACTTCAGGACCGAGCCTGAAATTGCCGGTTGATTTGGGCAGTAATTCATTCTGCAGATATCTCTGGTAATCTTCCAGCGCCGGCAGGAGTTTGTTAACTTCAGCCAGGAAAGCCTGCTTCACCGGTTCTGAAGCTCCAGCTATCATAGAGGATACTTCGTTTTTGTAAAAATCAAGGATATAAGGCATCTGGGCGATGGCCGTTTCGGTGTAGGCTTGGGCCGGCGTTTTTAGGTTGTCTTTGGCCTTTTTGAGCAGACCGGGTATGAGCTTAACTCGCTCGGTGGCGCTTTTGACCCGGACATCTACCGGGGCGAACTCTTTGGACAGCAGGCCGTAAACGCTGTTGATGATAATATCATTATAGTAAAGCGGGTTGTAATCCCAGGGCAGCAGGTTCTCTAACTTGACGAACTCTATATCGATATAATCAAAAAGTATGTTAAGAACCTGTTGGTTTTCCGGAGTAAGCTTGGCTCTGTCTAATTTGATGATATCGCCGTTGAATTTCTTCAGGAATTCATCTCTTTTATCCAAGTTGGATACGGTCGGGTCTTCCAGCTTATCGTTGTACTTGTAGTAGCCGGCCAGAGTGGCCGCCGTGGGGTTGAATTTCCAGTATTCATCCAGGTAGGTTTCCAGAAGTTTCTGGAACTTAGCGTCTTCCTGACTCTGGCCAAGCAGGTAGCTCAGGGGAAGGGCCAGGAACAGGAAGGCTGACAGGATAGCGATGAGTCTTGCTTTCTTCATTATTTTTTACCTCCTCATCTTTTTACAAATTCATTCTGGTTGAAATTCAATTTTAAGTTCAACATTAAATCCTACCATAATCAAATTTAAAATATCAAACACAAATTATCTGCCAGAGAAAAAATCCTTTGGGCTACCAGCGGATAAAAGCCGAACCCCAGGTGAAACCGGAACCAAAGGCGGTCAGGGCGATGAGCATACCGGGTTTAATTTTTCCTTCTTTCACGGCTTCGGAAAGAGCGATGGGGATGGAGGCGGCTGTCGTGTTTCCATACTTGTGGATGTTTCTGATGACCTTTTCTTCCGGAATCCTCAGGCCCCGGGCCACCATCTGAGAAATACGGTCGTTGGCCTGGTGGGGTATCAGGTAATCGATATCATTCACCGTCAGCCCCAATTTTTCCAGTCCATACATGACGGCCTGGGGCATTTTCTCGCAGGCGTTTTTGAAGACCAGGCGGCCGTTCATCCTTGGATAAAATTTTCCCTGGCGGAAAAATTCCTCGCGAAAGGTCGGGTTGTCCTTGGAAGATGGCTTTTCCATCCACAGCTCACTGACGAAATGACCGTCAGAAAACAGGTGACAGGACAGAACCCCCCGACCGTCATCTGAATCGTTAGCTTCGAGCACCACCGCTCCGGCCCCATCTCCGAAAAGCACAGCCATGTCCCGGCCTTCATCAGAAAAATCCAGGTTGGCCGATTGCAGCTCAGCTGCCACCAGGAGAATTTTTTTATAAGTGCCGGTCCTGATGTACTGGTCGGCCACCGACAGGGCATAGATAAAACCTGAACACTGGTTCCTGACATCGAGCGCCCCGATTTCTTTAAGACCCAGCTTGGCCTGGACCTGCACTCCGATACCGGGAAAATAATGGTCAGGGGAAAGGGTGGCGGCCACGATAAAGTCAATTTCCGACTTATCAATGCCAGCGTCTTCTATGGCTTTGAGAGCGGCTTCCGTGGCCAGGTCTGAGGTGCCCACTCCTGGCTCGGCCCAGTGTCTTTCAAGAATGCCGGTCCTTTCCCGAATCCATTCGTCAGTGGTGTTCATCATTTTTTCCAGGTCATGGTTGGTGACCACTCTTGGAGGTACGTAGTGCCCGATTCCTTTGATAATTGTTCTTCTCATGAGTCCCTTCCTTAATAAAATAGATGATTTAGTTTATATACATAAATTTTTTCAAAAACAATAAAAAATCTTTTGGTCGTGACCTGTCTATCAATATTTCTACAGCCAGCCATTTTCCTGGTACCAATCAAGCGTTTGCTTCAGGGCTTGCTCGAAATCCCAGATGGTTTCAAAATGGAAATCTTTTTTTATCTTGGAGACATCGGCTATCCAGGACAATTTTTCCATATCTTGATACTTGCTGAGGTTAACCGGGCTGGGGTGGCCGGTAAACCTGGCTCTTAACTCAGAAAGGGCGGCGGCCAACCGCACGAGAGAGAGGGGAATTCTTAACACCCTCGGGTTAACGTTAAGAAGCCTGGCCGCCTGGAAGCCTATCTCCTCCCAGGTTCTCGGAATAGGGTCAGCCACGTTGTATATTTCTCCGGATTTGAAATCAAATTCAAGAGGTAGCAGCAGGGCCCGGACCAGGTCGTCCACATAGCACAGGCTCATGGTAATTTTCTTGTTGAAGGTAACAAGCCAACCCTTTTTCACATTCTGGAAGTACTGGAGGAAATCACGGTCTCGCGGCCCGTAGATGGCGGCTGCCCGGAAGATTATGACGGGCATATCATCTTTGTATCTCAGGGTTTCCTGCTCGCCCTTGAGCTTGCTTTGGCCGTAGGGCGAAGCTGGAGCCGGCGGGTCATCTTCTTTGGCCGGTTTTCCGTCAGGTGAGGGGCGGCCGGCGGCCAGGCTGCTCAGGAGCACAAACTTCGGCTTCCAGCCTTTTTCTGCTATTCTTTCGAGCAACCTTGCTGTGCCGAGGTGATTTACAGTATAATACTCCTCCGGCCTGACACTTTTGGTAAGCCCGGCCAGATGAAAAGCAACGTCAATTTTTTCTGGCAGAGGAGGTAAAGACAAAAGGTCTCCGGCCAGGAAGCTAACTCGTGGATGGCTGCCCAGCCAGGACAGCTTCTCGGGCTGGCGGGCCAGGAGGTACAGATGGCAGTTATCGCGGGACAGCAGGATTTCAATCAATCGGCTTCCGATAAAGCCTGAACCGCCAGTTACCAAAATATTCATGCCCAAATTTTAGACCAGCCAGCTCGGGCGGTCAATTGAGCTTGAAAAAATTCGAATAAAAAGGTAAAAAGATATAGTTTAAAAGTTAAAAGCGAAAAAAAGAAATAAGAGAATAAGAGGAGGAAGAAATGGACCTTTTTTCCAAATGTTACGAGTTCAGCCGTGATGAAGAAGTCAAGGCGGCCGGGCTTTATCCTTATTTCACCCCCATCTCAGAAGCCAAAGGAAACAGAGTCAAAGTTTATGGCCGGGAGATGATTCTGATTGGCTCTAACAATTACCTCGGGCTCATTGACCACCCGAAAGTAAAACAGGCGGCCAAGGAAGCCATAGACCGTTATGGTGTGGCCACCTGCGGTTCCCGTTTTCTTACCGGAACCATCGACCTCCACGAGCAGCTTGAAGAAAGGCTTGCCAGATTTGTTAACAAGGAGGCAGCCGTAACCTTTTCTACCGGTTACCAGACCAACCTGGGAATTATTTCATCTGTTGCCCAGAAAGATGACGTGGTCATCACGGATAAAATGGACCACGCCAGCATCATAGATGCCTGCCGGCTGTCTTTTGCCGAAGTTAAGAAGTTTAAGCACAATGACATGGAAGACCTGGAAAGGGTCCTGGCTGAAATCCCGGACAGCAAAGGTAAGCTTATAGTGGTGGATGGCGTGTTTAGCATGGAAGGCGACATCGCTGACCTGCCCAACATCGTGCGGTTGGCCAAGAAGTATCACGCCCGGGTGATGGTGGATGATGCCCATGGCCTGGGTGTTTTGGGCAAAAACGGCCGCGGCACGGCAGAACATTTTGGCCTGGAAAAAGAAGTGGACCTCATCATGGGCACCTTCAGCAAATCTCTGGTGTCCATCGGCGGGTTCGTGGCCGGGGAGAAAAAAGTTATAAATTACATCAAGCATCATGCCCGCTCCTTAATCTTCAGCGCGGCGGCCACGCCGGCTTCCGTGGCTACCGTGCTGGCGGCTCTGGAAGTCCTGGAAAATGAACCGGAAAGACGGGAAAGGCTCTGGCAGGTGACCAATTACATGCGCCAGGGATTCCAGCAGATGGGCTACAACACGGGGCCGAGCCAGACGCCCATCATTCCCATCCTCATTGGGGATGATGAAAAGTGCTTTGCTCTGTGGAAAACCCTGAGGGATGAAGGCATATTTACAACACCGGTCATCTATCCGGCTGTGCCCAAAGGACAGGCTCTAATCAGGACCAGCTATTCAGCTAACCATACTGATGAAGAACTCAACCTGATCCTGGCCGCCTTCAAAAAATGCGGTCAGGCCCTTGGCCTTATTCCGTGAACCGGCCCTGAGTCTCGAGGCAGGGAATGCTTGTATTAACCAAAAATATTTTCAGGTCTTACTCTAAAGCTCTGTTTTTGTCATTGCTCGGCTTCTGGCTGATGTCTGCCATTCTTGAAGCCCAGATAATGCCTCTGTCAGAGGTGAAGCCTGGTCTCCGGGGCACGGGGAAAAGTGTTTTTGCCGGAAACAAAATTGAAGATTTTCAAGTTGAAATCCTGGGAGTAATCGAGAATAACCAGCCCAAAAGGAACTGGATTCTGGCGAGGTTGAGCGGTCAGGGGCTGGAAAACACCGGAGTGGTGGCCGGGATGAGCGGAAGCCCGGTATACATAGATGGTAAGCTGGTTGGGGCGGTGGCTTTCAGCTATGCTTTTGCCAAGGAAGCTATTGCTGGAATTACGCCGATTGAGGAGATGCTGGAAATCCAGCAAAAAGTGAGCGAACCAAGGTTGGCTTCAGCTCCGGCCAATTTTTTATTGAGTGAAATACCTTCTCAGGAACAGCTTGGCCGTTTCTATCTCGAATTGAGCCGTCGCCAGTTTCAGCAGACGGCACTCGACCGGGCCCTGACCCCGCTGCGTCTGCCGCTGATTTTTACCGGATTTTCTGAAAAATCTGTCGAAGAAGCCAGGAACTTTTTCGACCCTCTGGCGTTTCATCCGGTGCTGGGTGGGGGAGTGGCCTCGCCCCAGAAAATCAACCTTAACCTGAACCCGACCGCTCCCAAACTTTCACCCGGAGAAGCGGTCGGCATTCAGCTTATAGCCGGAGACCTGGATTTAACGGCGGTTGGCACCGTGACCCAGGTCGAAGGAAACAGGGTTCTGGCTCTCGGACATCCTTTTTATAACCTGGGCCCGGTTGATTACGGACTCACCAGAGTCCAGGTTCTGACAGTGGTGCCCAGCCTGGAAAGTTCTTTTAAGATGGCGGCCATGGGAGAGCTTATCGGCCGGGTTACTCAGGACCGAACGAGCGGTGTCGCGGGAGAACTGGGTGTTTTTCCGAAGTACATTCCGGTAAGCCTTGAGCTTCAGCAGAGCCCGGTCAAAAAGAAGCAGTTTAAGCTTAAAATAGTAAATGACCCCATCCTCACGCCGGCCCTGCTCAACCTGGGAATTTCCAGTCTGGTGAGCGCGGAAGAGCGTTCCTACGGGAATCTCTCCCTTGATTTTGAAGGTGATATCATTCTGGATCAGGGGCAGGCAGTTCATGTGGAAGACCTGTTCAGCGGCAATTATAATAATCCCACTACCGATTTATCCGGCCTGGTGGCCGCGGTGGTTTATCTTTTAAAAAACAATGAATTTCAGGAAGTAAAAATAAACACCATAGACCTGAAGGTAAGAGCGGTTGACCAGATGCGCAATGCTACCCTGGAAAAAGTACTGCTGGACAAGTATGAAGTCAACCCCGGCGAAATCATCAGGGTGGCTGTCTACTTTCGTACTTCGCGGAATGAAGTGAAGAAGGAAGAAGTGGAATTTATGGCGCCGGCTCTTCCGCCGGGCACAGAATTTAACCTGGTGGTTGGGGATGCGGTCTCCATGCAGCAGCTGGAAAAGGGTATGTACCGCCTGCAGGATTTTACACCTCGGAACTTCAACCAGCTGTTGCGCCTGCTGAGCAATTTGAGAAAGAACAACCGGATTTATTTTAAAATCATGGCCAGCAAGCCCGGTTTGTTTCTCCGCGGTGAAGAAATGCCAAACCTGCCGCCCAGCCTGAAGATGATGTTCACCTCTCCCCGGGCGGCCACCACCAATCAGGCAGAAATAGACCGTTCTACCCTTGGTGAGTACCAGCTGCCAATTCCTTATGTCTTCAAAGGCTCGGTCAGCATCCCGATAAAAATCAAAAAATGAAACTCTTCACATTTAGAGAAATATTATGGTAACCAGGAAGGCGATCAGATGAAAAAAATTACCGCTTTTTCAGTCATATTTTTTGCTGTCCTGTCATTGGCCGTGAACCTGGGAGCAGTGGTGCCCCAGAAATGGGAACTGCGCACGAAGGAAGATTTTTTGAAGGGCAAGTTCTCAGGCCTTTCTCTTTCTTCATCCGGAGCAGTGTCCATCGGGCCGAAAATGGAAAAATGGGAACTGCCGGCCGAAGAGTTTTACCTTTCCCTGGTTGTCGCGCCGAATGGAGCGGTTTTTCTTGGCACCGGCCATGGCGGGAAGATATACCGGATTGGCAGCGACCGAAAAGCAGAACTCTATTTTCAGGCGGCCGAAATGGATGTGACGGCCATGGCCCTCGACAGCAAGGGCCAGCTCTACGCGGCCACTTCGCCCAACGGAAAGATTTATCGTATAACGGCCCGGGGCAAAGGAGAAGAATTTTTTGACCCGCAAGAAAAGTACATCTGGGACCTGATGTTTACCGACAAAGGAAGCCTGCTGGCAGCCGTCGGCGAAAGCGGCGGCATCTACGAAATAAGCCCTGCGGGCGAGGGACGGCTTTTTCTTAAAGCCAAAACCAATCATATTCTTTGCTTAAAAAAGCTACCGTCGGGAGACATCCTGGCGGGAAGCGGGGGGCCCGGCCGTCTTTACCGCCTGTCATCCGGCAAGCCGGCGGTGGTGTTTGAGTCGCCTTACGATGAGATTCGCAGCCTCACCTTTGACCGGGAAGGTAATATTTATTTTACGGCCGGCGGACAGCTGGCCAAAAGTGCCACTGCCTCAAGCCCTGCCTCCGCTTCATCTTCTTCCAGTAAATCTGAGCCTGAAGTTTCTGTGGTTGTTTCCAGCATCACGGCCCTCGACCTGGACCTTTTGCTGCCTCAATCTGAATCTTCATCTTCGCCGGGCAAATCGGGTGCTTCAACCAAGGGGGCCATTTTTCAGGTTTCTCCTGATGGATTGACCAGGAAGCTCTGGAGCTCAGAAGAAGAAATACCATACGACCTTATCTACAACTCCGATACCGGAAGAGTGCTTTTTGGCACCGGTTCTCAGGGTCGGGTCTATGCCGTTGACCGGGAAGGGGCGGTTGAGCTTTTAACGCAGGAAGCTTCCGAGCAGATTTTCCGGCTTTTCCCATCTTCGGATAAGATATATGTCATAGCTAACAACCCTTGCTTTCTGGGAATCCTGCCTCTGGGCCAGAATTTTTCCGGAGAGTACCTCAGCCCGGTGCTGGATGCCAAAATTTTAGCCAGCTGGGGGCGGGTTATCTGGGAAGCAGAAACCTCCGCCGGAAGCGCAGTGCAGGTTCAGAGCCGGAGCGGGAATACAGCCGAGCCAGACGAAACCTGGAGTGATTGGTCACCCCCTTACGTTAAAGCTGAAGAAAAAATCCTCAGCCCGGCTGGCCGATACCTGCAGCTTAAAGTCAGCCTGAAAGCCCAGGCTGGCCAGAAGTTTCCCAGGTTAACCAGATTGGTGGTCTTCTACCTTCAGGCTAATGTGGCTCCGGTCATTGAAAAGCTGGAAGTTTTGCCGCCCAATCAGGTTTACCTCAAGCCACCGGAACAGGATGAAGTCATCCTGGGGTTGGACCAAACTTCCCAGGAAAAAAATGCCAGAAAGGACAGAGATATCTATATCTCACCCAAAAAGGCCTGGCGCCAGGGCTTCCGGACGTTTACCTGGGAAGCAAGCGATGCGAACGAAGACCAGCTGAATTTTAGCCTTTACATCCGTAAAGAAAATGAAAGTTCCTGGCGGTTGCTGCAGGATAAAATTACTGAAAAATTGCTGAGCTTTGATACCCGGAATTTTTCTGACGGGACTTATTTGGTGAAACTCGAAGCCTCTGACCTTCCTTCTAACCCGGCAGGCACAGAAAAGAAGGCGGAAAAAATCAGTCAGCCCTTTGTCATAGACAACTCCTTGCCGGTGGTCAAAAACTTTCAAGTTCGGAGAAATGGCGACCGCTTAGAAGTCAGCTTTGAGGCAGAAGATTCTTATTCTTATGTGCAGGAAGTTAAGTTTATGGTCAAGCCCGACGACTGGCAGGTGGTTTTTCCCACAGACGCTATGTGCGATTCTCGCAGCGAAAGCTTCAGGTTCACCGTCCGATTAACCTCTCAATCTGACAACCTGATTTTAATAAGGGTCAGGGACAGTTTTGGCAATCTGGGAACATTTCAGTCCCAGTTCTGATTCTCGGATTGATGACTGAACTCGGCCGAATTTACAGGCTAACGAAATTAATCTGAAAACAGGGCCATCTTTTTATGAAAGTGTTAATTATCGGATAAGCTGACCAGAGTATTTTAATCCCTGGTTTGTCCCTTTTTTATTTGCCCCAGTAATATTTAAGATTATTTCGTCTTAACGCGTTCCAGATATTTTTCTTCGCGCGTATCAACACGAATGATGTCGCCTTCTTTGATGAACTGGGGGACCTGGATGACCAGCCCGGTTTCCAGCTTGGCTGGCTTGGAGCTGGCGCTCTGTGTGGCCCCTTTTAACATGGGCTCGGTTTCCACCACTTCGAGGTCGACCGTGTTGGGTAACTTGATGCCCACCGGTTGGCCTTCATACAGTTCAATGGTCAGTACCAGGTCTGGTTTAAGGTAATACACGCCATCACCGATAGCTTCGGCCTCAAGCTTTATCTGTTCATAAGTCTGGAGGTTCATAAAATAGAAGTCGTCACCGTCGCGGTAGAGGTAAACCATTTCCACTTCTTCCAGGTAAGCCTGCTCCACCCGGTCTTCAGAGCGAAATCTGTATTCTAACTGAGAACCATCTTTGATGTTGCGCAGCTTGGTCTGGACCATAGCTTTCCAGCGCCCCGGGGTGATAAGCTGACAGTCGAGCACGCGGTAAAGCTGGTCTTCGAGCTTGATAATCATTCCTCTTCTGATCTTGGTTGCGTCAATCATTTGGCCTCCTCAAGGTAAAGCTTCGCGCTTGAAATTTTTCAAAATTAACTAAATAAAAGATAGCGTTGACTTTAGGATTAAGTATATATTTTACAAAAAAAATTATTTTTGTCTATGTAATTCTGAGGAAATTTGAAGCAAATATTTTTCCTCGTGGCCGGGAAAATCGGCCCCTCCTGGGTTTTTATCTCTGTCAGGTCATTATTTTTTCTTCTACTCTGAGCCCTTCGTCCACCTCTATCAGATAAGGACGGCCGCCGACCTTTTCTATGGCCCGGGCTGCTTTTTCCGGGTCTTCCGGAGCATAAACAAACATACACCCACCCTGCCCGGAACCGTTAATTTTTCCACCGTAGGCGCCGGCTTCTGCCGCAGCCTGAAGCATACGGTCAATTTTCGGAGTGGAGATGCCGACCAGCTCCCTCAAGACTTTATGGTGTTCGCTTAGCAGACGGCCAAATTCTTTATGGTCAAAATTGGGCGACATGAATAATTTCAGCCCTTCCTTGGTCAGATCCCGGTTTAGAACAGCCCCGATGAGCGGATTTTTAATTTCAGGCGGCAGGTTCTGGCTCAGCCCGGTTATTTCCTCTACTGTTACTTTTTTAAGGTCAAGACCCGGCTCGATTTTTCTCAGCCTCTGCAGACCGGCATTAACCCTTTCCCGCACCGAGCCAAGCGTGCCGGTGGTGTCCTTTTTTTCCAAGGAATCGCCCAGAACAAACTTTCCCAGGGGTGCCGTCAGCCTGGTCAGGTTAAGCTCGGGTAAAAACTTAATCCAGACCAGCCCGCCTGCGGCCGAGGTATAATGGTCCATTTTCCCGCCCGGTTCATTAAATTCAACCACTTCCGCTCGGTGGGCCAGCTCCGCCACCTGTTCCGGCTTTTCGGCCAGGTGCGAATGACCGCCTGCCTCCAGCAAAAATTTCGTCCAGGCTACGACCATGGCTGAAGAACTGGAGGTGCCGGCGTTGATGGGAATATTGCCGTGCATCTGAACTTCCCAGCCACGGCTGAAGTGACAGCCAAGCCGGAGAAGAACATTGACCGTGCTTCTCAAATAATCCCTTTTTTTAAGATAGGGAAGTTCCCCTTCTACTTTGAATTCTTCTTTCTCCCCGAGGTCGGGCAAATTTATGGTAAACAGATTTTCTGGCCCTGGCTTTCCTTCGACCCAGAAGCGCAGGCTGATGGCCGCGGCCACGACCTGCAGGCCTAAATAATCCTGGTGCTCTCCAAAGAGACAGATGCGACCCGGGGAAGAGACTTTTAGGTATTTTATGTCACCCATAGATGCTTTCCGAATATCTGCAATTTCAAGAAGGTGAAGTTAGAATTTATCCCATTATCTAAAAGGTGTCAATCAGGCTTTTTCTTCAGGGAAGGGCGGGCTGATAAATGCCTTGAAAAAAACTCAGGGCGGGTCCTGACTTCAGCCGGCTTTTTAGCTTTTGAAGAACCGTAATAATTTTATGAAAAAAGTGTTACTGAATAAGGCGGCGTTTTTTTAATTCAGAAGAGTCGTTAAGTTTTGGCCTGGCCGGCGGCCCGAGGTTGATTTTGACCGGCAAATTTCATATAAAAGAAACTTCCTGGAGAAAACCAGAAAATGAAGATAATCTTCCTGGGCACAGGAGGCTCGAGGCCGACGGCCCGCCGTGATAATACCGGTTTGCTCCTGGATTTTAATCGGGCCGGAGTGCTGGTTGACTGTCCGGGTAGCCTGCCGGCCCGCCTGGAGAAGGTTGGTTATCAGGCCGGGCAGGTTTCAGATATCTTCCTGACCCATATTCACCCCGACCATGTGTATGGTCTGCCTTTGTTGATTCACGCCTGGCGAGAAAGAGAACAGCCGCTCCGCCTTTTTGGCTCAGCGGAGACCATTGAGTTCTGCCTTAAACTTCTTCGCCTGTTCAACCTTGACCGGGAAAGAATCTGGCCCAATCTTCAGCTAATCCAGCTGAGCGAAGGTCAGAGTACAAACGTGTCGCCGGAGGTGGAAGTCAGGGCTTTCCGGGTAAAGCATCACTCTTCCTCTCTTGCCTTTCTTTTTGCCGGTTACGGAAAGAAAATATTTATTGCTGGAGACACGGCCCTCGACCGGCAGCTTCTTTCTCAGGTTTCTTCTCTTTCAGTTCTGGTGCACGACTGCTCTTTTCCTTCAACGGTGGCCAGGAATTTCCCCGCTTTGCAGAAGAAGCACACCAATTCGTTCGAACTGGGAGAGGCCGCCGGCGAGATAAAGCCCGGACTCCTCATCGCGGTCCATTTTCTGAGCGAGCTTGGCTTTTCCCTCTCGGAGGTAGAAAAAGAAATCAGAGCCAGCTATGACGGTCCGCTCCTCCTGCCCGAGGATTTTCAGGTGGTGGAAATTGACTGAAACAGTAAAAAAGATTTTAAATCGACCGAAGCTGGACAGTTGTTTTAAAAGTCAAAGCCTGTTTGATTTGTGTATTTTTTTCCGAGTAAATATTTCCTCGGTGAATGAAAATGAGTAAAAAAATTAAAAACTTTAAATTTGGCTTGATATTGACATTTGCCCTGGGGCTGGTTGTCCCGGTCCTGTCCGGCCTCAAGGAAAAAGGAGGAATGATGGCCGAGCTGGTATTTCTAAACGGAAAGATTAAGACCATGGATGAACACCGGCCGCTGGCGGAAGCGCTGGCCATCACACAGAATCGAATCCTCAGGGTTGGTGCGACTGAAGAAATTAAAACTTTAATCGGCCCGGAAACAAAAGTGATTGACCTCAAAGGTAAGCTGGTGCTGCCGGGCTTCATAGATGCCCACACTCATTTTTTAAACGGCGGTTTTGCCCTTCAAGCAGTCAACCTGCGCGATTGCCGCAGCCGGGAAGAGTTTGTTGAAAGAATCAGGCAGAAAGTCAGAGAACTTCCACCGGGCACCTGGATTCTCAACGGCGACTGGGACCACGAACAGTTCAGGCCGGTAGAATTGCCGAGAAAAGAGTGGATAGATAAAGTAACGCCAGAACATCCGGTTTGTGTTAACCGGTTTGACGGGCACATGGTGTTGCTGAACAGCCTCGCTTTGAAAATAGCCGGGATTGATAAGAACACTGTTTCCCCGCCGGGCGGAGAAATTGTCCGCGACCCGGTCAGCGGGGAGCCAACAGGAATACTGAAAGATGCCGCCTGCGACCTGGTTTATGCCCGCCTTCCTGAACCATCTTCGGAAGAAAAGATGAGAGCGGTCAGGCTGGCCCTTCAGGAAGCAGCCCGTCACGGGGTTACTTCTATTCATGACATGTCAGACCCGTCAAGTTTTGAAGTTTATGAAGAACTCCTAAAAAGGGGTGAGCTGACCGCCCGTCTGTATGTTTATTTTCAGATAACAGATATTGATCACGTCGTAAAGCTGAAGCTCAGGTCAGGCTTCGGGCATCCTTTTCTGCGCTGGGCCGGTTTAAAAGGTTTTGTGGATGGTTCGCTCGGCTCGAGCACGGCTTACTTCTTTGAGCCATATGCTGATAACCCTCAAACCTGTGGCCTGTTAGCTTCCCACATGTTTCCGGAAGGCATCATGGAAAAAAGGTTACGCTTGGCTTATGAAAACGGGATTCAGGTAGCCATACATGCTATTGGCGACCGAGCCAACGCGCTTATCCTTGATATTATGGAAAAAATAATCAAAGGAAGGAGCGGGGGACACCCCAGGTGGCGGATAGAACACGCTCAGCATTTGAGAGCAGAAGACATCCGACGTCTGGCTGAACTCGGACTGGTGGCGTCGGTGCAGCCCTATCATTTGATCGATGACGGCTGCTGGGCTGAAAAAAAGATAGGAAAAAAGAGAGCTCGAACCACCTACGCTTTCCGTTCTCTCCTGGAAGCTGGGGCCGTGCTGGCTTTCGGTTCAGACTGGACGGTTGCCCCGCTTAATCCGCTGGCCGGCATCTACGCGGCCGTTACCAGGCGAACGCTGGACGGACTCCACCCTGACGGCTGGATTCCCGAGGAAAAAATAACGGCAGAGCAGGCAGTAAAAGCTTACACGGTAAACGCAGCCTGGGCTGAATTTTCTGAAAAAGAAAAAGGCTCCCTGGCACCGGGCAAACTGGCTGATTTGGTGGTCATAGACCGGGACATTTTCAGCCTTAACCCGGCGGAAATAATAAACTGCCGGGTGCTCTTAACCATGGTCGACGGCCGGATTGTTTTTGTTGATGAAACAAGCGGGCTGGTGAAATGAGCGGAAGCCAGGTTTCCCGGGAAGCATTGAAAAAACTGCTTAGGAATTTTCCGTCTGAAAGAAGATACCTGATAAATTTTTTGCATGAAGTCCAGAAAGAATTTGGCTATATACCCGAAGAGGGGGTTAAAATCCTGGCCGAACATTTTTCGGTAACTCCGGCTGAAATCTTCGGCCTGGCCACCTTTTATGCTTCTTTCCGGATTGAAAAACAGCCTGACCATGAAATCCAGGTCTGCCACGGAACAGCCTGTCATGTGCGGGGTGCACGGGCAATTATGGAAGAGTTCTCTCGCCACCTGGAGGAGCATTTTAGCCCGGAAGATTGGAGGAAGAAAGTTTCGCTAAAAAAGGTAAATTGCCTCGGCTGCTGTGCCATCGGTCCGGTGGCCATGGTTGATGGACACATACAATCTAAATTAACTCCGGCTAAGGTTAAAAGCCTGGTCGGAAAGCTTGCTCAGAGTGAGGGCAAGATTAAAAATAAAGACGGCGGTCAGACCGAGCAGGATTAGCATGAGAAAATTCCTTTCTCCCGACGAACTGCGCCATTACCTGCGGAGGTGCGCTGACCGGCCGCGCCCTGAAAAAATAATTTCTCTGTCAGCGGCCAGCTGCGGCCGGGCGGCAGGGGCGCTTAAAGTGGCCGCCGCCTTTGAAAAAAATCTGACTGAATTCGGTCTGGAAGGAAAGGTCTCGCTCAAGCTTACCGGCTGTCATGGCTTTTGCCAGTTGGAACCGGACATAATCATTTTCCCTGAAGGTTATTTTTATTCCGGCCTGAAGCCAGAGCAGGTGCCGGACATTCTGGAAAAAACAGTAAGGCAAGGTAAATTTCTTGAAGAGTTAGCTTTTATTGACCCGGTTAGCGGGAAGGTTTGCCGCCGCCTTTTAGACCTTCCCTTTTATCAAAAGCAACGGCGCTGGCTGCTCGATGCTCACCTAGACCTTGACCCCCGCCAGCTCGATGATTATTTTGCCCACGATGGTTTTTCCGGTCTGCTCCGGGTTCTAACCGCCTTCACTCCGGAACAGGTGATTGAGCTGCTCACGGCTTCCGGGCTCCGCGGCCGGGGTGGGGCGGGTTTCCCGACCGGCCTGAAATGGCGACTCGCCAGAGAGGCTGAAAGCCAGGAAAAATATTTAATCTGCAACGGGGATGAAGGTGACCCCGGGGCTTACATGGACCGGGGTCTGCTGGAAAGCAACCCATTTAGCGTGATTGAAGGAATGTTGATCGGCGGGTTTGCCGTTGGGGCTAAGCTGGGTTTTATCTACATCCGGGAAGAATATCCGCTGGCCGTTGAAACCATGGAGGCAGCCATCGGGAGCTGCCGTCAGGCCGGGCTGTTAGGGGAGAATATTTTAGGAACCGGATTCTCTTTTGACTTAGAACTCATCCGGGGGGCCGGAGCTTTCGTTTCAGGCGAAGAAACGGCCTTGATTGCTTCCGTGGAAGGCAGAAGAGCTTTCCCGCGGCAAAGGCCGCCTTTTCCGGTGGTCAGAGGGCTTTTTGGCCAGCCAACAGTCATTAATAATGTGGAAACCTGGGCGAACATCCCGTTGATTGTCCGGCGCGGGGTGGAATGGTTCCGGCAAGCAGGGACAAACACCAGCAAAGGCACCAAGATATTTTCTCTGGTGGGCCAGGTTAAACTTACGGGCCTGGTCGAGGTGCCGCTGGGCATCACTCTGCGAGAGATAATAGAAGAAATTGGCGGCGGGCCGCAGGCCGGCCGAAAAATAAAAGGAGTCCAGACCGGAGGTCCGTCCGGGGGCTGTCTGCCGGCCGGACTTTTTCACCTGCCGGTCGATTATGAATCTCTCCAGTCTGCCGGTACCATCATGGGGTCCGGCGGCATGATTGTGCTTGATGACCGCACCTGTGTGGTTGACCTGGCTCTTTATTTTCTCAGGTTTGCTTCCAGTGAATCCTGCGGAAAATGTGCACCCTGCCGCCTTGGCACCGGGCAGATGGTTAACATCCTGGAAAAAATAACCAGGGGACAGGGTGAGCTTTCTGACTTAGAAAAGCTCGAGCAACTCAGCCGGGTGATGCAGAAGGGTTCTCTGTGCGGTCTCGGCCAGACAGCGGCCAACCCGGTGCTCAGCGGGCTGCGTTATTTTCGGGAAGAATTTGAAAAACATGTGGTGGAAAAAGAATGCCCGGCGCTCGTCTGCCGGAGCCTGATAACCTATGCCATTGACCCGCACAGATGCCGTAAATGTTATCTCTGCCTGAAAAATTGCCCGGCCGGAGCAATAAAGATAGATGAAGGAGGACAGCCGTACATCGAGCCGGGGTTATGCCAGGCCTGCGGAATCTGCCTGGAGGTCTGCCCGTCAGAATTTGGAGCAATTTATAAGAAGCAAAAATCTGGTATGGTCGGCGCGGAAGAAGTCAAAGAAGAAAAAAATAACTTTCCGGGCAAGAAATGAGCCAGGAAAAAATATTTATAAAAATTAATGAACGCCTGCTGGAAGCAGAAGCGGGAAAAACTGTGCTGGAAGTGGCTAGAGCCCATGGCCTGTTCATCCCCTCCTTATGTGAGCTTGAAGGACTGCCGGCTTTTGCCGGCTGCCGGCTGTGCTTGGTGGAAGTGGCCGGGAAACCGGGCTGGTTGCCGGCCTGCCAGATTAAGGTTGAAGAAGGAATGGAGGTAATCACTTCCACCCCGGAGCTCGAAGAACTCAGGAGAAATATCCTGGAATTAATCTTAAGCGAGCATCCTTATTTCTGTCTTTTATGCCGGGAGAAATCCACCTGCCAGGAAGCCAAGGTTACTATTTCGCGGGCGCTCGAGCCCGGCGGTTGTGTGTTTTGTGAGAAAGACGGAAACTGCCAGCTGCAAAAAGTAGTCAGTTACCTGAAAATAGAGGCGGTCAGCTATACTTTTCGCGACCGCGGTTTGCCCCTGTGGGATTCAGACCCTTTTATCAGGCACAATCCGAACCTTTGCCTTTTATGCGGCCGGTGCGTCAGGGTTTGTGAAGAAGTGCGGGGGGAAGGGGTGCTCACTTTTGCCTGGCGGGGGCAGAAAATTGAGGTCAGCACCGCCTTTGGCCGAAGCCTGCGTGCTTCTGATTGCAGTTTCTGCGGGGCCTGCCTGGAAGTGTGTCCGGTGGCCGCTTTTTCCGAAAAAGGGGTAGGATATGACCGGCAGCCGCCGCTCGAAAATGTTAAATACCTCTGTTCTCTTTGCGGTTCGGTCTGCGAAATGGAAGCTGAGCTGAGCGGGGAAAAACAATTGAGGCGGATTCGACCTTCGGCCAGCGGACAGCCTTCTTTTGTCAGCGGATGTGCCCGGGGAAGGTTTGGTTTAAAAGAGCTTCTGAGAGAAAATGAGACTTGTATTTCTGCCCGGCCGGAAAATTTTGAAGAGAGAAATTTTGAACTGACCGGCCTGAGTCAGAAAATTAAAGACAAACTGCGGCCGCTTTCACCTTCAGAAATAGCTTTTGCTTTCGACGGCCAATCTTCTCTGGAAGAGCTGGTCAGTTTTCTGGAAGTGGCCGGCCAGTTTAAAACAGAAAATATTTTCTGGTTTTATCCGGAGAATTTTTTAACCAGGCTGGGAGAATTTGAAAAAGACCATAACGTCAACTTCGGGCGAAGAATAGAAGAAGAAAAAATTTCCGGCATCAAGACCTTTCTGGTAGTTGACTCAGATTTGAAAAATGAAGCTTTAAAACTCTGGCTTCAGGTTAGAAGAAATCTGTCTCACAGTGTCAGGTTGATTACGCTCGGCAGCGGTTATGACGGCTCGGAGCTCTGGGCTTCCATCAAACTCAAATGTTCACCGGGAACAGAAAGCCTGGCTTTGGCCCTTCTTCATAAAAAAATCATCGAGAAAAAAACCGGCCTGGACTTTGTGGAAGGTCACGACCGCTGGAGAGAAAAATTATCCGAACTTCCCGAAGAAATTTTACTGAGGGCGACAGGGCTCGAGCCATCAAAAGTGGAAGAGGCGGCCGGGTGGCTGCTCAACCATCAACCGGCGATAATCTTTTTCGGTCAGAGGCTGTTAAGGCAGGAAAGGTGGACTTTGAATTTAATCTTTCTCTGGAACCTGGGCCTGGCGGCCGGAGCCGAGGTGAGGCCGGTGACAGTCAGGGCTAATGAGGTTTTCGTGGAGAAGCTGGCTTCCAGGTATTCTGTTAAAAGCACAGCTGACCTGAAGGAATTATCTCAGAAGGTAAAAAATGGAGCGATTAAAGCTGTTTTTCTCCAGGGATTTGTGCCGTTACCCGTTAAACCTGAATTTCTGGTAAGGTTAACCCCCGGGGCAACTCGCTTTAAAGCTGAGGCCGATGTAATCTGGCCCGTGGCGGACATCATATCGGCGGCTGGCCATTTCAGCGATGTGTTCGGCCAGCTAAAACGTTCAACGAGAACCGGCGGAGAATTAAACGGCAGTCAGAAACTTTTAGAACTCCTGTCCGGGGAAGATGCTCAACCTGAGAAGACAGAGATAAGGCTAAAAGCACTGGCCCGGGAAATAGAAGAAGCTTCTTGCCGCTCAACTGAAAGACAAAAGTATATCGGGCTTGAGCTATCCGCCAGGGAGCTTGAAACCTTTGCTTCGGCCGAAGAGCACAGGACCGAAACTGAGGGCCTGGATGTTTTTCTTGAACCGAATCTGGACTGCTATGCCGGACACTACATGGGAAAAGCAGGAACTAATTTTAGTTTGATCAGGCCGCTGGAAGCGGTCTGGCTGCATCCAGAAGATATTTCAGGCTGCGGGCTCGAAGATGGTCAGTCTGTAATGCTGGAAATTCAGGGAGAAGAAATTCGAATGAAAATTAAGGCAGATTGGAGGGTGCCAAAGGGGACGGCCGTGGTCAGGCCTGATTTAAGTCAGGCCTTCTGGCTGGAAATATATCCCCATGGCTTGGTAAAGGGGAAGATTAAAAAGGATTTTGGCAGTAAAAACGGCTAATAATTAAATCAGGTAAAGCCATGAATAAGGTACTGCAAAACAAAAGGCTGGTGCCCAACCTGTATCACCTGGTGGTGGAAGCGCCGGAAGTGGCCAGGTCAGCCCGGCCCGGACAGTTTGTCATGGTCATCCCGGATGAAAAAGGAGAGCGCATTCCGCTGAACATAGCTGATTTTGATAAAGACAGAGGAACGGTTGAGCTCGTTTACCTGGTGGTTGGAGTCAGCACAAGGAAACTGGCCAGGATAAAACCAGGAAGTTTCCTGACCGGCGTGGCCGGGCCACTGGGACGACCTGCGGAGATAAACAAAGAAGAGACGGTTCTTCTGGTCGGCGGGTGTTTTGGTCTGGCCGGGTTGTATCCGGTGGCCAGAGCGCTAAAATCAGAGAAAAATAAAGTTATTTTTCTGGCTGAAGCCAGGGATAAGGCTTATCTTTACTGGGAAGAAAAAATAAAAAAGGTAGCTGACAATTTCCTGACGGTTTTCCGCCGGGATTGTTTTGACGGCGGAGAAAAGCTGGAAATAACCATAAAAAACATCAAAGAAAATTATCCTCAGTTGAGCCGGGTTTTAATCATAGGCTGTGATTATTTGCTCTACAAGATTTCCAGCCTGACCGCTTCGCCGGGCATAAGGACCGAGGTTTTCCTGACGCCCATCATGGTCGACGGGACCGGTATGTGCGGAGCCTGTCGGGTAACGGTTTCTGGAAAAACTTATTTTGCCTGTGTTGATGGCCCAATTTTTGACGGACACCGGCTCGACTGGACGGAATATTTTTCCAGGCGGAGAGCTTTTCTCCGCCAGGAAGAACTGGCTCTTCTTCATCTGGAAAACCTTCCTGTGGAGCAGGACGAACATGAACAGGCTTGAGAGCCTCGAGCCCGGCTTCGCCCAGAAACTGGCTCGGGAAAGAGAAAAAGATTGGAGAAAAGCTCTGCGCCGGGACCTTTCCGTTCAGCAAAGGTTAATCATTCCTCGACACAAAATGCCAGAGCAGCCGGCTTCTGAAAGAATTAAGAACTTCCTGGAAGTGAACCTGGGTTATACGGTGGAGTTAGCTCGAGCTGAAGCCAGCCGCTGTCTTGATTGCGGGCAGCCGGCCTGCGTCGCCGGTTGTCCGGTGGCCATAGACATTCCCACTTTTATTAAGCACATTGAGGTCGGAGAATTTGACCGGGCTTTAAATAAAATCAGGGAGACAAATGGGCTTCCGGCCATCTGCGGCCGGGTTTGTCCCCAGGAGGTTCAGTGCGAGAAGAATTGTAATTTAGTCAAAGCCGGGAAACAACCCGTGGCCATTGGCCATCTGGAAAGGTTTGTGTCCGATTATATCTGTCAGCTGTCAGAAAGAGCTAACCTGTCCACGGCCAACTGTTCCAAAGGCGACATGGTTGGAGTGGTGGGTTCTGGCCCGGCCGGGCTGACCGTGGCCGCTGACCTGAGCCGGCTTGGCTATCAGGTGACCGTGTTTGAAGCCCTGCATTTGCCTGGCGGTGTGCTGGCTTATGGCATTCCCGAATTCAGGTTGCCGAGAACGGTTCTTAATTCTGAGATTGACTTTGTAAAAAGCCTTGGGGTGGAAATCAAAACCAATTTCATAGTTGGCTGCACCGCTACCCTGGAAGACCTCAGACAGGCCGGTTTTAAAGCCTTTTTCCTCGGGACGGGGGCAGGCTTGCCGGGCTTTATGGGTATCCCGGGTGAAAACCTGCTCGGTGTTTTTTCAGCAAATGAATACTTAACCAGGGTAAACCTGATGAAATCTTTCAAATTTCCCGATTATGACACGCCGGTGCCGGCGGCCAGAAAGGTGGCCGTCATCGGCGGGGGCAATGTGGCCATGGATGCCGTCAGGACGGCCCTGAGGTTGGGAGCGAAGGAAGCGGTTGTTTACTACCGGAGGTCTCGCGCGGAAATGCCGGCCCGGGCGGAAGAAATAAAGCACGCTGAAGAAGAAGGCGTGATTTTTAATTTTCTGACAGTTCCGGTGCGTTTTCTGGGTGATAGTGCGGGGAAGCTTTGCGGTCTGGTTCTCCAAAAATTAACTCTTGGCCCGCCTGATTCATCCGGCCGGCCGCGACCGGTGCCGGTGCCCGGTTCCGAGTATGAGGTTGAGGCTGACCTGGCCGTGGTGGCCATAGGCCAGAGCCCAAACCCTTTGCTGATAAAACAAGTGGAAGGTTTAAAACTGGGGCGCTGGGGGAATGTGGAAGTTGACTGGGAAACTATGAGCACCAGCCTGACGGGCATTTATGCCGGGGGCGATGCCGTGCGGGGCGGGGCGACGGTTATCCTCGCCATGGGGGATGGCCGAAAAGCAGCCCGAAATATAGATAAGTTTCTGAGAAAGTGCTAATCTTAATTAAACCAGACCCGGGCGGAGTCTAAATTGAAGATGAGACAGGACGAACTTTTTCCGGCCGAAAAAGGTCATATCGGAACGGATGAATCAGGCAAAGGTGATTTTTTCGGGCCGCTGGTCGTTGCCGGTTTTTTCCTGCCTGAAGGGCAGGAAGAAGTCCTTAGAGAACTGGGGGTTAAAGACTGCAAAAGGCTTTCTGATAACAGGGTGAAAGAAATGGCCGCTATTCTCCGGAAAGGCTATGTCCATTCCGTTGTGGCCATAGGACCCGAACGCTATAATGAACTGTATGGCCGCCTGAAAAACCTTAACCGGCTGCTGGCCTGGGGACATGCCCGGGTGATTGAAAACATCCTGGAAAAAGTAAACTGCCAGGAAGCGCTGACCGACCAGTTCGGGGATGAAAAATTTGTCCTCCAGGCATTGCTTAAAAAAGGGAAAAAAATCAACCTGGTGCAGAAAACAAAAGCCGAGGATGACCTGGCGGTGGCGGCTGCTTCCATACTGGCCAGGGCTGAATTTTTGTTCAGGTTGGAAAAATTATCTCAAGAGGTGGGAGTGGAGCTTCCCAAGGGAGCCTCTCCCTTGGTGGAAGAGGCCGGGGTGAAGCTGGTCAAAGCATTTGGCCAGCAGGTGCTGTCCAGGGTAGCCAAGCTTCACTTCAAGACAACCGATAAAATTTTAAAAGCAGCGGGTTTTTGAGCAGGAAGATAATCTTTTTTGAAATATCGGAAAAAATGATAAGACCGGAAAGAAAATTACACCTAAAACTGCCAGGGGTCAAAGAATTGAAGGCACGTATAACAATTTTATAAACAAAAGAGGATATAAGCATGACTGAATTAAAATCATCCTACCAGCCGACAGAAAAATTGTATTTTGAAGATGCTTATCTTAAGGAATTTGTCGCTCGGGTTGTTGGACGTGAAATAATCGACGGCCATCCGGTGGTTATCCTCGACCGGACGGCTTTTTACCCGGAATCCGGCGGCCAGCCGCACGACCTTGGCTGGCTGAATCAGACCAGGGTTATTCGAGTGGAAGAAGAAGGCGAAGTGATTTTGCATTTTCTGGAAGACGAGCTGAAGGCCGAGGAAGTAAAAGGTCTGATAAACTGGCCCCGCCGCTTCGACCACATGCAGCAGCACACCGGACAGCACATCCTGTCGCAGAGCTTTTACGAAATGGTCAGAGGAGAAACCCTTTCTTTTCACCTGGGGCAGGATGAGTCCAGCGTGGAGATAAGCCTGCCCTCAATTCAGGATAAAGCCCTGGCTGAAGTGGAAGAGCTGGCCAACAGAGTAATCTTCTCCGACCTCGAGGTAAAAACTTATTTTTTGCCAGAAGAAAGAATTTCTTCCATACCGCTGAGAAAACCGCCCAAGAAATCCGGTTTAATCCGGGTGGTGGAAGTGGATGGCTTTGATTATTCTGCCTGCGGGGGAACTCATTGTCGGAGGACGGGTGAGGTGGGGCTGGTTAAAATCGTAAAGCAGGAAAAAATCAGAGGAAATGTGCGCTTTTATTTTGTCTGCGGTTTTCGCGCCCTTCGTGAGTTCGAAAAAAGGAGAAAATGGCTTCAGGAAACAGCCCGGCTGTTTTCGGCTGAAGAGGCCGAAGTATATAATTGTGCTGAAAAGACCCTGACCGAGCTCAGAAACCTGAAGAAAAGGCAGAAGAAACTGGAAGAAAGAATATCCGAGTATGAAGCCAGGGAGATTTTGCAGAGCAATCAGGAAAAAATTATCAGCGGGCTTTTTCCGGAAAAATCTCCGGAAGAGGTCAAATTTCTGGCTTTAAACCTGGTCCATCAGGCCGAAGTGCTGGTGGTGTTCGGCGCTTTCCGGGAACAATTTCTCCATCTGGTGGCTGCTTCCTCCGACCGGCTAAAAGTGGATATGAGAGAATTAATAAAAGCTTTGCAGGCAGAAATAAACCTGAAGGGTGGTGGAAGCCCCACTCTGGTGGAGATGGTTTCGCCAGAAAAAGAAAAGGCGGAAAAAATCCTCGAGCTGGCAGTTAATTATCTGAGGGGGAAGGTTCGTTAAATATCCTGAGTGTGGCAGGCTTCAGCTCGAGTGAGGGCAGAATTAATTTTTATTTTCTCATTCATACCGCAAACAAACAATCGGGTCGAGCCGGGCTGCTTTCTGGGCGGGAAAAATGCCAAAAAACAGGCCCACGGCCATCGATACTGAAAGCCCGAGGAAGACGGACCACCAGGTTACGGCCGCCGGCAGAGGTGTGGCCAGCCTGATGATTAAAGCCAGGGCAAAACCGATGATAATGCCGATTACTCCGCCCAGGCCGGTAAGCACCATGGCTTCTATCAGGAATTGTCTGACAATATCTCGAGCCCTGGCTCCAATTGCTTTACGGATGCCAATTTCCCTGGTTCTTTCTTTGACAGCCACCAGCATGATGTTCATAACGCCGATGCCGCCAACGAGCAGACCGATGGAGGAAATGACGATCATAACAATGAAAGCGGCTCCTGTTATCTGGTTATAAAGGCTGAGCAGAGTTTCCTGAGTGAAAACGGCAAAATCGTTTGGCTTGCTGGGCGGTACCTTTCTTCTAATCCGAAGAAGGTTGGTGACCTGTTCGATGGTTTCGTTAATCTTGGTTGGGTCAGAGGGGATGATGGTTATTTGAAGCGAACTTTTGTCATAGGGGAAATATTTCATGAGCGAAGTGTAGGGAATAACCACCAAATTGTCCCGGCTTTGACCGAACATCTGACCGCGCTTGCTCATCACGCCGATCACGGTGAACTTTTCTGCCCCGATGCGCAGCTCTTTGCCGACGGGGCTCACATGGGGAAACAGGGCATCTTCCACTTCACTCCCGATGAGACATACCCGGGCACTGTGTCTGACCTCGGCTCCAGTAAAACTTCGGCCTTCTTTCGGCAGATAAACTGAGTAGACGGAGTTAAAATTTTCATCAGCACCAAAAATAATCGCATTATCGCTCTTGAAGTTTTGGTATTTAACCTCGGGCAGCCTGGTAAAATCAGGCGTTAACTGAATGGTCATGGCTTTGACCAGCGGACATTCGTGAAGAATAGCCTGTGCGTCCTCGATGGTCAGGTCTTTTCTCTGTCTTTCTTCCTCTGAAGGCAGACCCACCCGCACCGGTTCGTTTTTCTGGATGATAATCAGGTTGCTGCCGATTTTTTCTATTTCCCCGGCGATGCTGCGGTTTAATCCCTGGATGACCGAGACCATGCCGATGACCGTCATCACCCCGATGACAATGCCCAGGGTGGTCAGAAATGAACGCAGCTTATGGGTTTTTATGGAATCCAGGGCCATGGAAAAAATTTCCAGGAATAATCTGGTCCTGACTTTCATTGCTCTGACCTCAAAGCTTCTACCGGATTCAGCTTGGCCGCTCGATTGGCCGGGTAAAGTCCGAAGAAAAGGCCCACCAGCATGGACATCAGGATGGCTACGATGACGGAAACCGGGTCGATTTTTGAGGGCAGAGAAGTGGTGGCGGTGACAATCCGGGCGATCAGGTAGCCAATAAATATGCCTATTAAGCCACCGAGACCGGATAATATGGCGGATTCTATGAGAAACTGGATGAGTATATCCTTACGCCTGGCGCCGATGGCCATTCTGATTCCGATTTCTTTGGTCCTTTCAGTAACCGAGACCAGCATGATGTTCATGATGACAATCCCGCCTACCAGCAGGGCGATGGACGAGATAGCAATCATGGCAAAGTAAATGCCGGAAGTGGCCGATTTGTAGAACTGGATAAAAGTCTCGGAAGTCTGGAAAGCAAAATCATCTGGCTGGTTGAAGGTTCTCTTGCGGGCCGAGCGAAGAATGGTCCTCACTTCTTCCATGGCCTGCTCCATGGCCGCCGGTGAAGAAGTATGGATGTTGATGCTGATAGTTCTCCGGCTGCCATAAATTTTAAGAAAAGTGGAGATGGGAATGCGCACGTAATTATCCTGACTGAAACCCAGGATTTTGCCCTTTTTCTTGCCCACACCAATTACCTCAAAGTTCTGAGAGCCAACCTTTATCCAGCGGCCGAGGGGGTTTAGTCCGGGAAATAATTTTTCCGCCACGTCGGCACCGATGATGCAGACAAAGCGCGAGCGGTCCTCATCATCCTGCAGGAAGTGCCGGCCGCTCTCCAGCTCCAAAACAGAACCGATCAGATGGTCAACCGCCGTGACGCCAGAAACGTTTACGTCTTTTACGGTCTGTCGGCCGTACTTCACGGTTTGGGTCGTGCTGACGGAAGCGCCCACCAGCTCACATGATTTACATTTGTCGCGCAGCAGCCTGACCTCGTTCATGGTCAGGTCCTTTCTCTTCAACTGCTCGTTAAATTCCTTGATGGTGGAAATGAAAGGTGAAAACTTGGTTACCGAAAAATCGTTGGCTCCGTAAAAAGACATTTTGGTGTAAACATAGTCATTCAATCCCTGAATAACCGAGACCACAGCGATTATTGTCAGCACGCCGATGATCACTCCGAGCAGGGTGAGGAAGGTGCGCAGCTTGTTAGACCGGAGGGAAGACAGAGCCATGCTCAGTGATTCGTGTAGGTAAATACTGCCTTTCCGCATGTTTCTTAGCTTAAAGTTTACTCTATTTTATACGAATAGATAAGGGGGAAGTTTTGAAAATAAGACCGGGCAGCTTGACCCCGGGCCCGAAGCAGGTAATAATTTAACAATAAAGTAAACTTAATTTTAAAAACAGGAGAAGACCATGTGTGAGTTCGACCTGCACGCCGACGGTGACAGCGTTCCGGCTCTGTATTTCGACGAGCCCGGGGAAAAAAATACAGAAGCCACTCTGAAGAGGGCGGCCATGCGGGCGGAAGAACTGAAAATCAAAAAGGTGGTGGTGGCTTCTGCTTCCGGTGCGACAGCGCTCAAAGCTGTGGATATTTTCCACGATGTAGAAATCATTGTGGTTACCCACTCGACCGGCTTTTACAAACCTAACTACCAGGAAATGCCGGCTGAAGTTCGGCAGCAGCTTGAGGCCCGGGGAGCCAGGGTTTTAACCTGCCAGCACGCTTTTGGCGGGGTCAACCGCGCCGTCAGAAAAAAGCTGGGGACTTACCAGCTGGACGAGATAATTGCCTATGCTCTGAGGACGTTGGGTGAAGGGTTTAAAGTGGCCGTAGAAGTAAGCCTGATGGCGGCGGATGCCGGACTGATAGAAACCGGTGAGCCCTGCTTGGCCATCGGTGGCACGGAAAAAGGAGCTGACACGGCCATTCTGGTGAAGCCGGCCAATGCTCAGAATTTCTTCGATTTAAGAGTGATGGAAATCCTGGCCAAGCCCGGTTTTTACCACGGCTGATTTCAAAGGCTGCCCGGCCTGAAAAACAAAAAACGCCGAAGAGAAGGTACCGGGCGGACGGTAGACCTGGCTGTCAGATTTGAGCCTTGCCGGGCGAGGCGGAATTTCTGTTGGACTTCCAGAAAAAAGGCCCGGCATATCCTGTTCTCCAGGTTTATGCTAAAATATTAAAAAATTAGAAGCGGCGGGAAACTCTCAAAATTAACCTGAGTTAAGAAGAGATAGCAAAAAAGCAAAAAGGAGAAAAACCATTATCAGAATTAATAAATTTTTAGCAATGGCCGGTGTAGCTTCCAGAAGGGAAGCTGACCGCCTGGTAGAAGAAGGGCGGGTCAAAGTAAACGGGCAAATAGTTACCAGGCTGGGCCTTAAAGTAGATGAAGAAAAGGACCGCGTCGAGGTGGACGACCGGCCGGTCAGGTTGCCCAAAAATTTTTACTATCTTTTGCTGAACAAACCCTCCGGTTACATAGTGACCATGGATGACCCGCATCAGAGAAAAACAGTCCTGGAACTTTTGCCACGCCTTCCGGTCAGAGTGTTTCCGGTCGGACGACTGGATGCCGAAAGCGAAGGAGCACTCATTTTTACTAACGACGGTGAGCTGGCCAACCGCCTGATGCATCCCCGTTACCAGGTAAAGAAAGTCTATGAGGTAAGAGTCAAAGGTTTTGTTGAGGATAAAGATTTGGAGAAGCTGAAAAAAGGCGTTTACCTGGACGGACGCCGGACGGCGCCGGCCAGAGTGGCCATCATTTACCGCAACCGCGAAAACTCCCTTATCCATCTGGAAATCCATGAGGGAAGAAAGCATGAAGTGCGCAAGATGTTTTATGCTCTGGGTTTTGAGGTCAGGAAACTAAAGCGCCTGTCGATAGGCAATGTGAGCATCAAAGGGTTGAGAAAAGGGTTCGCCAGACATCTTAAGCCGGAAGAAGTCGAAAAACTTAAAAAACTAACCGGCCTGAAATAAAAAACAAATTTACGCAATCATTAAATCGAAGCTTGCCGAGGCAGTGGCTATTCTTCTTCTATCTCGCTTCCTGTTTCCACCTTGGTGGCTTCTTCGCCGGCCGGAGGAACTTCTTCCTCTCCTTCCGCTTCTTCCCAGGCCCGGGCTAATCGCCGGATCGCTTCGTCCACGAGAGCATTGACGGTTTCTGGTTCATAACTGCCATCAGGCAACCTCTCCCCAGCTTTTACCCCGGTCAGTATTTCCATCCCTTCATCTACAGTTTTTATCGGATAGATGTGGAATTTGCCCTCGGCCACCGCTCTGACTACTTCTTCTTTCAGCATTAAGTTCTTGACATTCTGGTGCGGTATGATTACGCCCTGGGTTCCGGTCAGCCCGCGCGCCCGGCAGACCGCAAAAAATCCTTCTATTTTTTCGTTAACCCCGCCGATGGGCTGGATTTCTCCCTTCTGGTTGATCGACCCGGTCACGGCGATGTCCTGCCTCAGGGGCAGCCCGGAAAGGCTGGAAAGTATGGCATAAGCTTCGGTGGAGGAGGCGCTGTCCCCGTCAACCCCGGAATAAGATTGCTCAAAAGCAATGCTGGCCGACAGGGCAAAAGGTTTATCCTGAGCGTACTTGCCGCGCAGGTATCCGGCCAGGATCAGCACGCCTTTGTTGTGAGTTTTACCGCTGAGGTCAGCTTCTCTTTCTATGTTAATCAGACCGGCCCGGCCGGTTGAGGTTCGGGCCGTAATTCTGGTCGGTTTGCCAAAAGTCAGTTCTCCTGTATCGTAGACAGCCAGGCCGTTAACCTGCCCGACCACCTTTCCTTCGGTGTCGATCAGTAAGGTTCCTTCCTCAATCAATTCCTGGATTTTTCTTTCGACGAGGTTGACCCTTTCCACTTTTTCAGCGATAGCTTTTTCCACGTCTTCCCGGGAGATGACTTTCTTCCCGGCCTGTTTAGCCCAGTAGTCAGATTCTCGGATGACATCAGAAATGAGGTGAAAACGGGTGGACAGCTTATTTTTACGGCCGGCCAGTCTTACCCCGAATTCAACCACGGCGGCCAGTCCGGTTCTGTCCATCGGCAGAAGGTTATCTTCGTCGATTATTTTTTTGGCAAAGCGCACATAATCACTGATGGTCTGGTTGTCACGGTGCATTTCCGAGTCAAATTCCGCTTTGACCTTGAAGATTTTTTTAAAATCTTCATCCAGAAAATAGAGCAGGTTGTAAAGGTAATCATCTCCGATGAGAATAACCTTCACCCGGCACTTTATAGGTTGAGGCTTCATCCTGGCGGTAGATACCAGGAACAGGGAAATGGGGTTCTGGATTTCGAACAGACCGTAACGCATGGTCCTCATGAGTGTGGTCCACACCCCGGGTTCGGTCAGCACGTCGAGGGCGTTTAAAACCAGGTAACCGCCGTTGGCTCTTAAGAAGGAACCGGCTTTTATTTTGGTAAAATCTGTCTGCCCCACGCCGAAGCGGGTGTAGGAATATTCAATCGTCCCGAACAGGTTGGTGTAATTCGGGTAATTTTCAATGACCACCGGCGCGCCGGTCTGGTCGGAATTATCAACTAACAGATTAACCCGATAAGGCAGGAAGGGGTCAAAACCATCAGCTTCCATTACTTCTTTTGGTTGTGGCTTGAAAAGGTCGATGTCCTGGATTAAATGTTTTTCAATTTCCTCAAGATATTTACGGACATTTTCTGAGGCCAGCCTGTTTCGCAGGTCATTCAGGGCGCCTTTAATCAGCGGGGTGCAGGCCTCAATCTCCAGGTTGCGCAGCTGGACGCTGGTTTCTTCATCGATGGCCTTTAAAGCGGCGATAACCTTTTCCAGCTGTTCGGTCAGCTGCTCGTATTTTTTCTTTAACTCTTCAAGCTTTTTCTTGGGAAACTTATCTTCTTTAACCAGCAGTTCCAGCTTGCTGAATGGGGTGGGCTGGCCGTCCACCACCGGAATTAAGTCTGGTCTGGTAAACAGGCCCATCGGGACCTGGATGACGGCAAACCCTTCCTCGGCCACCAGCTCTTCAAACTGCTGGAGAATTTCTTTCTGCTTTCTCTGCTGGACTTCCAGGATGCTTTGCTTCCTTTCTTGAAAATACTGACTCTTCAGCAGTTCAGGAATGTTAAGCCGGAGCATGCTGACCAGCTTCTCCAGGCTGTCTTTTAGGATGCGGCCCTGGCCGGCGGGCAGGGTCAACAAAAGTGGTTCCTCTGGCTTTTCAAAATTATTTACGTAAAGCAGGTCTTCGGGAGTTTGTTCTCGCGTCCGGATTTTTTCCAGGAATTTCTTGATAGTCGTGGTCCGGCCAGTGCCGACCATGCCCGTGATGAAAATATTGTAGCCTCGACTTTTTATCTCCAGGCCGGTCCTGATTGATTTAAGAGCCTGCTCCTGGCCGATGATGTCTTCGCAGGCCTGGCACTCATCCGTGGTGGCCACCGGAATTTTATCCAGAGGGCAAGTCCATCTCAGGTCTTCAGGCTTTAATTCATAAAAATTATTGACTGTTTTCATCTTGTCTCCTTTTTTCTTTTTTACCATTTTATCATTTTTACATCAACGATGTTGCTTTCAGTTTTTTCTTAAATTATTACTGCAAAAATAAATAAGATTTGGTAGAATTGAAAAAATGAGAGAGGGAGAAAATGGCAATAATATCTGTTGACCGGGTTACTGGCAAAAAAGATTTTAAAAAATTCATTCACTTTCCCTGGCAGGTCTACCGGGATTACCCGAACTGGGTGCCGCCCCTTTTGCTGGAGATGAAGGAAAAGCTCGACCGGAAGAAAAACCCGTTTTTTGAGCATGCCGAAATGGAGTTATTCCTGGCGCGGAAAGACGGGGAAGTGGTGGGCCGGATTGCCGGGATAATTGATTACAACTACAATAGCTACCACAAAGAAAAAGTGGTCTTTTTTGGCCTTTATGAAAGCTTTAACGACCTGGAAGTGGCCCGGGCCCTGCTGGAAAAAGTGGCCGGCTGGGGCAGGGAAAAGGGCATGGAAATTCTCCGCGGGCCGATGAACCTGTCGATGAACGACGAGTGCGCTTTTCTGCTGGAAGGTTTTGATGAACCTCCGGTCATCATGATGCCCTATAACCCGCCTTATTACATTGAGTTAATGGAAAAGGCCGGCCTGGTTAAGGCCAAGGACCTCTACGCTTTTAAGATGACCAGGGACCATCACACCATGGAAAAGGTCCGGCAGGTGATTGAGAAAGTAAAATCGGCCACTTCTTTTTCTTTACGAACGGTCAACATGAAGAAGATTTATGAGGAAGTGAAAAAAATCGCGGACATCTACAACCGGGCCTGGGCCAAAAACTGGGGCTTTGTGCCCTGGACGGAAAACGAGATGAAGTTTATGGCCGAGAGGTTAAAGAATTTTGCCGACCCGCAGCTGGTCATTTTTGCCCTGCATGACGGAAAAGAAGTTGGTTTTGCTTTTGGTCTGCCAAATTATAACGAAATTCTTAAAGAATTGAACGGCCGGCTCTTTCCTTTTGGCCTGTTTAAACTTTTGCTGAAGCGAAAGAAAATAAAGGGGATGAGAGCTGTCGTCTTTGGCGTGGTACCCGAGGTCCAGCATACCGGCCTGGCTTATCTGCTTTATGACCGGTTAGAGAAAAATGCCCTGGCCGGCGGGTATGAATGGGCCGAAATGTCGTGGCAGCTGGAAGATAATGAGGCCATCAATAGATTTACTACCTCTATCGGTGGTAAAATATACAAAAAATATCGTATTTATGAGAAAAGAATTGTTTAAAAGGAGAAAAGAATGGAAGTGTATGAAGGCAGGCTGCAGGCTAAAGGATATAAAATCGCCATCATCCTGAGCCGCTTTAACCAGTTCATTTCTGGCCGGCTGCTGGAAGGAGCGCTGGAAGCTCTGAAAAAACTGGGCGCAGAGGAAAAGGACCTGACCATCTACAAAGTACCGGGTTCTTTTGAAATCCCGTTTCTGGCAAAGAAAATAGCGGCCAGGAAAGAAGTCGATGGTCTACTGTGCCTGGGAGCTTTAATCCGCGGCGACACGCCCCATTTTGATTTTCTTTCCGCTGAAGTGACCAAAGGGCTGGCTCAGGTAGGGCTGGAAGAGGGAATTCCGATTTCTTATGGTATACTCACAGTTGACACAATCGAACAGGGCATAGAAAGGGCGGGCACGAAGGCCGGAAATAAGGGTTATGATGCAGCTTTTGCCCTGGTGGAAATGTTGAACCTCCTCCGGGACGCCAAACTCAGCTAAAATAATTCTTTAGAGAGTATTTTTAAAATGGGAAAAAGAAGAAAAGCGAGGGAGTGCGCCTTACAAATTCTTTTCCAGCTGGAATTTACGGAAGGAGAACTCAGCAGCGTATTTTCTGATTACTGGAAGCATCAGAAGCAGCCGGCTGAAGTTAAAGAATATGCGGAGTGGCTGGTCCGGGGTATTCGCCAGCACCAGGCCGAAGTGGACCGAAAAATCCAAGAAGCTTCCAAAAACTGGAGGCTGGAGCGAATGGCCAATGTCGACCGCAATGTGCTGCGCATTGCCGTGTTTGAAATGCTTTATGAAAAGAATCTGGCTCCGCCGATCATCATCAACGAAGCCATTGAAGTGGCCAAGAAGTTCTCGGGACAAGAAGCCGGAGTTTTTATCAACGGGATACTTGATGGAGTTTACCGGAACCTGAAAAAACAGGGCCAGATGCCCGAATGGCCGTCTGATGAAAATAAAAAAGGGGAGGAAGACGGGCAGGAAGAAAAGCAAATAAATAAACCGGAGAATAAATCTGAGGAAGAGGTGAAAGAAAATGAGTGACCAAGAACGCCAGAAAGACTACCGGCTGGTCCAGGAAGATTTAAGCGACCAGGAAATCATCAGGCTTGAGAAGTGGAAAAAGCTGCAGGAAAAAGGAGTGGAAGTTTTTCCGCACCGGGCTGACATAACACATCAGGTGCATGAGGTGGTCAGCGAGTATTCCTTCCTGAGCAAAGAAGAACTTGAGGAAAAGAACATAGCGGTTAAGGTCCCGGGCCGAATCATTTCGGTCAGGAAAATGGGCCGGGCCACCTTTTTCCACATTGCGAATTTTCAGGATAAAATTCAGGTTTATTTACGCGAAGACCTGGTGGGCAAAGAAAACTATGAACTGTTTGACCTGCTGGACATTGGAGATGTCATTCAGGTCAACGGCCGGCTTTTCCGCACGAGAACGGGCGAGCTGACCATACTGGCTGAAAGTTATTTCTTTCTGGCCAAGTCTTTTCATCCCCTGCCAGAAAAATGGCACGGGTTGCAGGATGTGGAGCTGAGGTACCGCAGGCGTTATTTAGACCTGATCATGAACCCGGAATCCGGCGAAACTTTCAGGATAAGAAGCCGGATGGTAGCCAGAATCAGGAAGTTTTTTGACGAACGCGGGTTCATTGAAGTGGAAACACCGATGATGCAGGTTATACCCGGTGGAGCCCTGGCCAGACCTTTCAAAACTTTTCACAACGCGCTGGGCATTGACCTTTACCTTCGCATCGCACCGGAGCTTTACCTGAAGAGGCTGGTGGTTGGCGGGATGGAGAAAGTTTACGAGATAAACCGCAATTTCCGCAATGAAGGAGTCGACTCCCAGCACAACCCGGAATTCACCATGCTCGAGTTTTACCAGGCATACATTGATTATAACCAGCTTATGGACCTGACCGAGGAACTTTTCCTTTACCTGGCGCAGGAGCTGCACGGGAAAGACGAAATTCCCTACGGTGAACACACGATTTCTTTTCGCCGGCCGTGGAAGAGGATAAAGTTCATGGACGCTCTCAAAGAGATGAGCGGGCTGGCTCCCTCCCGGTTTGACGACCCGAAAGGTCTGGTGGAATTTGCCGCCACCCTGACGCCGGACAAAAAGCCTCTGTCTTATGGCAAGGCGCTTGACGTTATTTTTGACAAGCTGGTCAAGGAAAAAATTATCCAGCCGACCTTTATAATAAATCCGCCAAAGGAAATTTCACCTCTGGCTAAATCTGACCGGGAAGTGCCTTCCGAAGCTGCTCGCTTTGAACTGATCATTGCCGGAATGGAACTGGCCAACGCCTTTTCGGAGTTAACTGACCCCTTTGAACAGAGAAGGCGGTTTGAAGAGCAGGCGGCCATGCGCCAGACCGGCGATGAAGAATCCCACCTGGTGGACCTGGATTATGTGGAGGCTCTGGAATACGGTCTGCCGCCAACGGGCGGGGAGGGAATTGGCATTGACCGTCTGGCCATGATTTTTACCAACCAGAAATCCATCCGCGAAGTTATCCTGTTCCCGTTATTAAAGCCCAGATGAAAGAGACCGGCTGACCATGGGTTTTGAACTGCTGATAGCCAGGAGATACCTGACCGCCAAAAGAAAGCAGGCTTTCATTTCTGTCATCACCTTTGTCTCCATTCTTGGAGTGACCATCGGGGTTATGGCCCTGGTCATCGCTCTTTCCCTGATTACGGGATTTCAGGAAGACGTGCAGAATAAGATACTTGGGACCACCTCCCACCTGATGATTTCCGACCTGTCGGGTGAAGGGTTGAAAGATTATCAATCCCTGGCCAAGGACGTAAAAAAATTAGCCGGGGTGGAATCGGTAACTCCGGTGGCCTACAGCACAGTTTTAATATCCGGGCCCGGCCGGAATTCCGGTGCCCTGCTCAGGGGGCTTGATATCACAGAGGAAGTTAAGGTGGCCGGCTGGCTGGAAAATTTGGCCGCCGGTACCCTGCCCGGCGGTGAACATCAGGAAGAGATTCTCCTCGGCAAAGACCTGGCTGCTTCTCTGGGTGTCTCTGTGGGTGATACCGTAACCGTGCTCATTCCCTCCGGCCGGCTGACGCCGGTGGGCATCCTGCCGCGCTCAAAAAATTTTAAAATATGCGGGATTTTTAGCTCCGGGCTTTACGAATTTGATTCGACCACGGCCGTTGTTTCACTGTCTCTGGCCCAGAAATTGTTTAATCTGGGGGATAGAATTTCTTATCTTCAGGTCAGGATAAAAGATATATTTGCCGCAGAAAAAATAGCCGAGCAAATTCACCGCCTGAGCCATCCCGGAATCTACGTTACCACCTGGATGGAGCTCAACCGCTCACTTTTTTCCGCGCTTAAACTGGAAAAAACCCTTCTTTTCCTGACCATATCTTTAATTGTCCTGGTGGCGGCCCTGAACATTATCGCCGGTCTGGTGCTCATGGTGATGGAAAAAACCAGGGACATTGGCCTGCTGGTCGCCATGGGAGCTACTTCCAGGAACATAAAAAACATATTTTTATGGCAGGGCACAATTATCGGAGTAGTGGGCACGGTGGCCGGGCTGGTCCTGGGCTTGCTCTGGTGCTGGCTGGCCAACACCTTCCAGCTGATTAAAGTTCCGGTTGATATCTACCAGATTTCTTACGTTCCTTTTCATCCCAAGCTCCTCGACCTGTCGCTGATTGTTCTGGTGACCATGGGTATCACCTTTGTTTCAACCATTTTCCCGTCCCGCCGGGCGGCCAAGGTAGACCCGGTCTTGGCCTTAAAGTATGAATGAAAGATTTTGGTTACCGTAAAATGTCAGAAGACAGAGTGATTGTCAGAGCCGAAAATTTGGGCAAGGCCTTTCCCTTGCCCGACCGGGGTTGGCTCAGGATATTTTCCGGCCTCAATTTTGAACTTAAAGCGGGGGAACTGGTGGCCATCATGGGAGTTTCCGGGGTGGGAAAGACCACCCTGCTGAACATCATCGGAGGGCTGGACCGCCCGACCGAGGGCCGGGTCTTCTTTGACGGCCAAAGCCTGCTGGATAAAAAAGAAGAGGAAATAGCAATTATCAGGAACAAAAAGATCGGTTTTATTTTTCAATTTTACCATCTGTTACCAGAATTTTCGGCCGTGGAGAACGTGGCCATGCCCCTGCTCATCTCCGGGGTTAAAAAAGAGCAGGCTCTGCTGAGAGCAGAAAAAGCTCTGGCGGAAGTGGGAATGGAAGCCAGAAAGAATTTCAGGCCGGCTCAACTGTCTGGGGGAGAACAGCAGAGAATTGCCGTGGCCCGGGCTCTGATAAACCAGCCGGAGCTTCTTCTGGCCGATGAACCGACGGGCAACCTTGACTGGAAAACGGGAGAAATGATTCTTCAGCTGATAGTCGAACTTCACCGGAAAAAAGGGCTTTCTTCCATCATCGTCACGCATAACGAGAAGATTGTACGTTACTGCCATAAAGCTTATCTGCTGGAAGCCGGTCAACTGAAACTTTTTGAAAGCAATGAAGGTTAATCTGTTTGTGGTGGCCAATAGAATCCCAAGGAAATCAGCCATATTTTTGAAAAAACAGATACAATGTGGTATAAAGTTATTCCCATGAAACGATTAACGCTGGTATTTATGTTGCTTCTTTTAAGCGGTACTCTTCTGGCCCAAGAGGTGGTGGAGAAGATTGAAGTTATAGGAAATGACCGGATTTCTCGAGAAACTATTCTTTATTATCTTTCTTCTCGCGAAGGCGATTATTATAACGAAGCGCTTTTAAAAAAGGACTTCCGGGTGCTCTGGTCGACCGGTTTTTTCGCTGACCTGAAGATAGAAACAGAGGAAGGGGCCAGAGGAAAGATAGTAAAAATTTATGTGGAAGAGAACCCGGTGGTTAAAAGTGTAATATTTAAAACCGGGAAAAAAGTTAAAGAAAATGACATTGTAAACAAGCTAAAGGAAAAAGACGAATACATAGCCGCCCATTCTTATTTCAGTCCGGACAAGATTCAGAAAGCCAAAAAGACGATCAAGGAGTTGCTGGAAGAAAAAGGCCTGCAGGCGGCCAGGATTGATACCGACCTGGTCAGGAAAGGGAAGAATGAAGTTGACCTGATTTTCCGGATTGACGAAGGTCCCAAGCTGAGGGTGGGGGAAGTGGTTTTTGTCGGCCGGACCAAGATTCCGAGTTCTCTCCTGCAGGAGGCCATGAAGGAAAATCGGGCTCACAACCTGTTTAACTGGGTGGCGGGCAAGGATGTCTACAAGAAAAATAAACTGGAAGAAGACATCGAGGCCATCAAAAAGAAGCTGCAGGAATTTGGCTACATGGAAGCTTCGGTGGGCGAGCCCAGGGTTGAAGAAATAACGGCCAGAGGGCCATTGTTCAAGAAGCAGAAGATGGTCAGGCTGGTTATCCCGGTAGAGCCCGGTTATGTTTACCGGACGGGCGAAATAAAAGTTGAAGGAAATAAATTTTTTAAGACTTCCTACATCCTGAGCCAGATTAAACTGAAACCCGGAGAAATATACAGCATCAAGAAAAGAGAAAAGACCATAGAATCCCTGGGAGAAGCTTACCGGAATTTTGCCTTTGTTTATGCTCAGATTATCCCGGTGGAAAGCCTGGACCCGAAGAACAAGGTAGTCAATGTGACTTTTAACATAAATGAAGGCGAGGTGGCCTATTTAAGAAGGCTGAACTTCGTGGGAAATACCTTTACCAAGGATAAGGTGCTGCGCCGGGAAATGCTCTTAAGGGAAGGAGACCGGTTCAGCCTGGCCATGTTTAAAGATAGCATTTTGCGGGTCAAGCAGCTTGGCCTGGTTGACGTGGAGAAAGAGCCGGACATAAAACCGGACCCGGAGCAGCCGACTCAAATAGACGTCAACATTAATGTTAAAGAATTGCAGCGAAACAATTTGCAATTTACCGCCGGCTACAGCGGGTATGAAGGCACGTTCGTAGCTTTCAGTTATTCTACGGTCAACTTCCTGGGAGCAGGTGAAACTCTGGATTTAACCCTGCAACAGGGAAAAAGGGTTAAAAATTACAGTTTTGGTCTGACAGAGCCATATGTTTTTGATAAACCGATGACTCTGGGGTTTAACATTTTTGACCGCAAGGTTAACATCCCCTACCTCTACAATCAGCTGGCCAAAGGTATCAGCCTCATTTACGGGACCAGAATTTATGAATACTGGCGCTTTAACCTGACTTATTCCTACCAGAATACTACCCTGGAAGTTCCTTCTTATGAAACTTCTGAAGGAACCCAGTATTATTACAACCCTTATTTTTATCCGGGCAAGTACTTTGTTTCGGCTGTCGAGCCCGTGGTTTATCGTTCGACCATAGATAGCCCGTTGACCCCCACCCGTGGGACGATGTATCAGGCGGCGGTCAAGTTTGCCGGTTCTTTCCTGGGGGGAGATGTGCATCTCATCCGGCCGCGGTTCGAGTTCTCTCATTTCCAGCCTTTCATCTCAAACCATGTTCTTGGATTTCATGTGGAGTATCAATTCATCAAGCCTTTGAAGAACAAACCCGTTCCTTACTGGGAGAGGTTTTTCCTCGGCGGCGAACAGTCAATCAGAGGTTATGAGTTTTTTACGGTGGGCCCGCGGGACGAAAAGAACATCCTGATCGGTGGAGAGAAATCCTTGGTGGCCAATTTTGAATACATAATTCCCATCGGCGGGCAGCTGTTCGCCATCCTGTTCCATGACCGGGGCAACGCGTTATTGCCCTCGCAGAAATTCAACCTGAAGGATATGTATACTTCAACCGGGCTCGAGATAAGGGTTTTTGTGCCAGCTCTGAGAGTGCCATTTAGGTTAATTTTTTCCTATAACAACCGGAAGATTTACGTGGATGATTCCAACTTCGCTTTCCGGTTCGCTATCGGGACAACATTTTAGGTGAAGGGCATCTTTATTATTTGATTGGAAAAGTGTAAAATTAACGACTTATAAATTTATAGGAGGAATAGGACATGCAAAAAAGACTGATGACTATGGTCTTACTGGCTGCCGTGATGGTAGGCATGTGTAGCTTGCTGGCTCAAGCCCAGACCATCAAAGTGGGAATCATCAATTCTCAGGAAATCCTCGAAAAGTCTATTGAAGGCAAAAAGGCTATTTCTCAGCTGGAAGAAAAGAACAGAAAGACCCAGCAGGATTTAGCCAAGCTCGATGACCAGATCAGACAGCTGGAAACCAGGCTGAACACTCAGGGGTTGACCATGACCCAGGAAGCGGTGATTTCTTTAAGCGCTGACCTCGACCGCAAGAGAACTGAAAGACAGAGAATGGCCGAAGACGCCACCAAAGAAATGCAGGAACTTCAGCAGAGGCTTTACCTGAAGATTCAGAACGAGGTTATGCCCATCATCAACAAGCTCGGACAGGAAAAAGGGCTCGACCTCATCCTTGACTTAAGGGCCAGCGGTGTGCTGTATTTCAACCCGGTTATTGACCTGACCCAGGAAGTTATCAAACGGTACGACGCTACCAAGACCCCGGCCAAATAAGTGAAGCTTATAAGCAAGCAGCATGACGGCAGAAAAGATTGAGAAATGGTTGCCGCACCGGTACCCGTTTCTCCTGGTTGACCGGGTGCTGGAGTTAAAACCCTCTCAGAGCATCATTGCCCTGAAGAATGTTACCTACAACGAGCCTTTTTTTACCGGCCATTTCCCCGGAAAAAAGATAATGCCCGGGGTGTTGATAGTTGAAGCGCTGGCTCAAGCGGGTGGCATTCTTCTTTGGCATTCAGTGGAAAATCCGGAAGCGGTCTTTGTTGTCCTCAGCAAGATAGAGGAAGCAAAATTCCGCAAATCTGTCATTCCAGGCGACCAGCTCAAGCTTCAGGCGAAGCTGGTGAAGCTGAAAGCTACCTTCGCCGTGATGGACACACAGGCCTTGGTGGGCGAAGAAGTCGTGGCTGAAGCCAGGCTGGTGGCCGGCATTCTGAAAAAAGAAGAGCTGGATGAGAAAATTTAATTCTCATCCAGCTCTTTTCTCTTTTAATCCAGATACCGCCTTAAAAAGATATTCTTACCTTAACTTAATTCGGCTGCTCTGACTTCAACCGTTGGAGCTTTGTCTTACTTGAGCACGAACAGAGAATCTTCAAGACCGGTGTTGTAGACAACTTCAGTTATGGTTATCTTCATTTGCTCCACGCCTGATTGCAGGATAGAAATAGAAAAGGGAACCATGGTTTTGCCAACTTTTCTGTAGTCAGACATGATACTCTCTGATTCAATTTCTGTTCCGGTGGGCCCGAGCGCCTTGCTTTTACTTTTATAGGGAAGATAGGTAGCCGCGTCAAGGTAAATAGTGGCCAGGTCTCCGTCCTGAAATTTCTGCTCCAGCACGAGGTATTTTTTCCCTTCGATGGTTTCTTCACCCTTAAAAGTGTAGGTAATACCGTATTTTTCCGGGTGAAGGGTAGCATCATTTCCCAGGGCTTGCCTTCTGAATGATTTAGCCTGGTCAGCCGGAAGTTCCATCACCTCTCCCGTCTGGGGGTTGGTCATCATGGCTTTCTGGCCGTCATAAACCGTTATCATGCTCATGCCCATTACTTCCAGTTCCATGCGGTATTTATCCGGTTCTTTCTGGTAGATGGTAACGGGGGCATTCATGCCGTATTGAAGTATTTCTATGTTTCCCGTCATCCTGGAATCTTTGATTTCGGCCAGGGCTTCCCGGCCGCCCAAAGCTTTAATCATTTTTTCCAGAATGTCTTTTTCGGCCTGAGCCCGGACTGGAAGCTGAAACAACCCAACCGCCAGGAGAAGCATAAGGAACCCGCTCAATAATTTTCTTTTCATGGTTTTCCTCCCTTGTAATATTTTTTAGTATTCTAATTTAGAAATACGAAAATTTAAAGCAAAAGTTATGAGTTCAAAAAAAGTTATGGGTTCCCAGGGGGTGAACGGCCCGGTTCAAAATCATCTAAAAAGGGGATTGCTTTTTGCCTGATTTCACCTTATCTTATACTCAAAAAAACAAGGCGTAAGATGTTCTGGCAATCATTTGAAGACAGCTATAAAAGTATATTTAATACCATTCCTAATCCGGCTGTGGTTTTGGACCTCGATGGCCGGGTGGAAGCCATCAACGATGCCTGTTTCGAGTATTTTCAGAACCAGCTGCCCGCCTCTTTAATTTATGGGGATAAAATTCCCCTGGATAAAGTGTTTCCCTGGCTGAGCAACGAGCTGAGCTATTTTCTTTCCGGACTCAGCCGGCAGTTAACCATAGAAAAAGAGGTTGAGACATTCCGCGGCCCGGCCATCTTCCAGATTATCTTTAAAAAAATTCTTGACCCATTTGACCAGCACATCAGCACTCTGATCCTGATGAATGATATTACTTCAATTAAGGAAGCGGAAAAGAAAGTGGCCAGAGCCCGCGATTTTTATCTGACACTTTTTGAAGAATTTCCGACCATGATCTGGCGGGCTGACCCGACCGGCCGCTTTAATTATTTTAACCCGGCCTGGTTGGCTTTTACCGGGCGTTCGCTGGAAAACGAAAAGAATTTAGGCTGGCTGGAAGGCGTGCCCCAGGCCGACCAGGAAAGGTTTTTAAAAATCTTCAGCCAGGCCATAGCCGAGCGAAAGGCTTTTGAGGTTGAATTCAGGCTGAGACGTTACGACGGGCAGTGGCGCTGGGTGCTGTGCCTGGGCCGGCCTTTTTCCGGATTAGAAGATGAATTTGCCGGGTTTGTTGGCTCATGCTATGACATTACTGAGAGAAAACTCCAGGAAGAAAAACTGGCAGAACTGGCCTTGCAGGACCCGCTGACCGGTCTTCCCAACCGCCGGATGCTGGAAATAGTCCTGCCCCGTCTGATCGAGGAAACGGAACTCGGTAAATCAAGCGCTCTATTCTTCATCGACCTGGATAATTTCAAACAGGTCAACGATAATTACGGTCACCAGGTCGGCGATGAGTTGCTCATAGAATTGGGCCGGCTGCTCAAAAAACAACTGAGAGAAGGTGACCTGCTCGTGCGTCTGGGCGGCGATGAGTTTGCCATACTGCTGGACGGCATTTCTCTCAAGGAAGCTGAAAATATTGCCAGAAGGTTACTGGATAACATCTCCCAGCATCAATTTGTCATCAGGTCAAATACCTTCCAGGTTAGTTTCAGCATCGGGGTGGCCATGATTACCGGGAAGGGCGAAGCCGAGCGAATTATCAACCAGGCCGACCAGGCCATGTACCAGGCGAAAATTCAGGGGGGCAACCGCTACCTGGTTTCCGGTGCGGGCGAAGCTTAAAAATAATTTGGGCCAGTTTGCCTCGGTGTTTTTAGCGGCATAAAATATATCGCAGGAAAAATATAAACAAAAATGTTAAGCTCAGGTTTGCTGTAACCTGCTTTAATGGCGGAGCATGGCCAGTTTCAGACATGACAAACGGCGGGAGACCTTACTTTTAGTGCTGCTTATTTTTTTGTTTCAAGCAGCCGCGCCGGCTTTTGCCAAAATCAGCCCGGTCATAAAGCTCGGGGCCGGCCGGACAGAATTATTTGGCCGTGATACCTACCGGCAGGGCTGGAAAAATGTCTGGAGCGGTGGTATGACCGGCCAGTCTAAGCTCTGGAAAAATTTTTACCTGGAAGCGGGCCTTATGTATCTGCCCGGGGGCTCGGTTTTCAGGTTAGAAGATGAAGAAACAGGCTACCGGGAAACAGTATCTCTGGCTTATGTCCAGTTTCCGGTATTAATTAAATTTTATATCCGGCCACAAAGCCACTTATCATTTTACCTGACCGCCGGTCCGGCCGTGGCTTTTAATATCAAAGCGCGGTTGACTGTTCTTTCTGCCGGGGCTGAATATTCAGTTGAGCTGGGTAGCCACAAGAAAGAGGATTTTAGTTTAAACCTGGCGGCCGGGGCTGAATACAGAATGGCGGCCGGGATTTGGCTGATAGAATTGGTATTCGGCCAGGGGCTAAATTCTATCTCTCGGGAAACTCAGGAAGACATCAGGAACAGAAGAATAATATTGCTGCTCGGCTTCAGGTTGTAATTTCTTATTTACCCCAAATTTTTTCATTTATTATTTACCGCTCAGAACAGGGCGGCTTCGGTAAAACTCCACACGCACCCGGCTGTTAACCTCTTCTTCAATGACCGCCTTCTTGAATGTTCCCTGATAAAGATATCTGGCATGAGCTTTAAGGTAAACCAGCCCCTGGTCGCACAGGAATTGCAGCCATTTGCCGGTAGCCGTCTCATCCATAACTTCAGGTGTTTCTTCAACCCAGGTAATTTGGTTTCTGGGGGTAAGCCTGGTTTCGGTAGAAGATTGTCTTTTGGCAAAGATGTTGAGCCCGTCATAAATCTCCAGCGGTGAGACAAAAGGCGACCATCTTTTGGCCCAGCGCTCGTACCGGACGTAAAAACGGCGGTTAGCTTCTTTTATTTTCGGGTCGGCATTCATTTCCTGAATCAATAATTTTTTTAGCTCTTCAGCGGCCGTCTTAAAGGGTTCGTAAATGTCCAGGTTCACCTGACGCAGATAGGTAAACCAGCCTTTTGGTATCCAGTAATCCCGAAAGAGATAAGGGGAATAGCCCGAAAACAATTGCACCCATTCGTGGGATGGGTAACCGTGCAGGTTCAGGAAGAGGTCAGGCTGCCAGTCTCTTATGACCTGGGCTCGAACTCGAGCTTCGGGCAGGAGCGGCTGGGCAAGCCCGACCTGATAGCCAATGTCGACACCGAGGGCGCTATACCGGCCGGCATGAAGTGAATGGAAGGGTTCATTTTTCATCAGCTCAAGAGCCAGCCCGGCTCCGTCCGGGTTCTCCATCGGCTCGATGACCACGTTTATTTTTTTCAGCAACTGCTGCAGGCTCCGGTCCCGTCCCAGCAGCTCGGCAAATTTCAGAGAATAGTTGGTGGAGGAAACTTCATTGGCATGCTGTCGGGCCAGGATAAACAGCACAGGTTTGAAGGTAATCAGCCTCGGCCTTGAAACGTACTTCCCCTGAGGCAGATAAGCTTCGATGACGGGGACAGGCTGCCCTTCAAAAGAGCGGCCGGCTCGGTAGGGGTGAAGCGCGGGGAATTTTTTTAAAGACTGGGATATTTCCCAGCATTCCTCCGGACTCAGGATGCGGTCAGTGGGCACGGTCAGCGGAGCTGCCGGCTCGGCTTCCTTTTCTCTCTCGCTGACCGGCAGTACTTCGATAACTTTATCAACAAATACCTCCGCCCGGCTGATTCTTACTTTTATTTTCTCCAGGCCGGGATAGCTAAAAGCTTCTTGCGCGTTGAGCATCATTCTTAGCTCGCTGTAGCCTTCAAGCAAATCGGCGAGCAATTTGTAGTCGGGCTCACTTTCGAGCTGGGCTTCCAGCCCGACCGAGTCCAGGACCTCCCGGGCGGAATCATATATGACCTCATTCAATCTCAGGTTTTTAGGCTTGATGGGCTTGAATTCAAAGCTCTGCTCGGCTGGAGGCTGGTCAGCGGCCTGCCATCTGATTTTCATGACCGGCTTTAAAGAATTAAAATCTTCCAGTCTGACACATATGCGGGCAGGCCCGCCTTCAGTCAAGGAGTGGATAACGGGCAGGATGTTGCCCGGAGCGGAGGAACGAGAAGCATCTTCGGGGAGTTCGACCTCTTCGCCGGGAAACTTGGTCAGGCCGCGCAAAAAATCAAGCGTGTCAAAGTAGAGCTCATCATGCATGGCTTCGAGCGAGCTTATGATTTCTTCATCCAAACCGAGCCGGTAATCTGGTTCGCTGGCCCACAGCTCGACGGTTAGCTTTTTGAAATAGGGTTGTTTGGCAAAAGTCGGCTCAAAAGAGGTTTTCTTCAGTATAAAATTGCGCAGTGGCTTCAGGCCTTCTTCCTGGTAGTAATCCCAGATTTTTTCCAGGTCGGTGGCCAGCGGAGCCTCAAAAATAATTTTCCGGTTTTGTTCGACGGTCAGCCACCCGCTGTTGATGGTTACTGACCCCCAGTCAGGCATGACTTTCAGGTAAGGAATGTTTTTGGTCCGGGGAGTAAAGGATTCGTGCAGCAGGATGCTGTTCTTCTCGCCAAAAGCATAGACTTCATAAATCGGTTCAGCTGTAGGACTTATCTCAAACTCAATCTTTTCCAGAGGCAGGTTCAGCTCTTGAGCCAAGATTTCATCAACCGGATATAACTCCTGAAGCCAGCGATACGGGTCCTGGTAAAACCTCTTCAGGCATTCAGTGGGGTTATCCTTGAATTCGGCCGCGCGGATTAAAAGCCGGTGGACGGGTTGATTTTTTAGCACGGGCATAATTTTTTCTGTCAGCCAGAAAAAGCCTGGCTTGTAGGCAGAAAGAACCTCGACTTCGCCGGCCAGGTTTCTTTCCTGTAAAAGATTTTGTACCCTTTGTTTGATTTGGTTTCTTATCTTTAATGGTTCGCTCAGGCCAATGCTTATCCTGAGCGGCTCCGAGCCGCCTGGGACCACAGGCAGAACTTTTTCGCTGAGAAGTTCAAGTGCCTCATCGGCTTCCCAGCGCAGAACCTGGTCCTTGCTAAAAATTTCCTTGCTCTCTCGAGCTGGCTTCACCTCAAGTGAAATATTTTCTGAGTTAAAATTAACTTTCAGGTATTTTTCCAGGAAAGCCTGGAATTTAGGATTGGAGGAAGGCAGGACAACCTCTACTTCCAGGCTTTTCAGGTCTTGATTTTTGAGTTTCTGTGAAGTTTCTTGCAATTTTTTCAGGAAAAAAACTTCTGCTGCTCCCTTTTCACCGGAGAGGAATTTCAAAAAATCTTCTTTGACCCAGCTGAGTTCGGGCTGACCCTTAGCATAATCAGTAAGATAGGGGAATTGCCGGCCTAAATAGGCGAGGGTTTTTTCCAGGGTAATTGATGATGGTGAATAAATTACCGCCATGTCAGATGAACCAAAACCAGAGGGGACAATGGTTATCAAGCCCTGAGAAGGCTCCAGAGCGGGTATTTTTAGCTTGCCTGATTTCAGGAGTTCCCGGGTTAACCGGTTGTCACCTACCAGCAGCGGGGCAGAGAGGATTTTCGGATTTTCCACTTCCGCGTCAAACAGGGAGATGGGGAAGGAACAGCCAGCGGTGTCCAGGGTTAGCCGGCCGGTCAGGATGTTCAGTGAAGAAGCATTAAAATCCTTCGGGATGATGACGTAAGAATCAAGGTCATCGTTTATGCCATCCTGGTTGCGGTCAGCATAAACACCCCGGGCGGTAAACAGCTCGGTCAGGTCAAATTGCTTTCCTTTTTCTGGCGGGCGACGAAATTCTTTAAAGGCCGGGGTCAGCAGCCTTTTAGAAGCGCCGGGCCTGGGCAGCTTAACCCTGTCCTGATGGTTACCGGAAATCAGGTTAAACTCAATTTCTGCGCAGCCGGGATAGCTCAAAACCTCGGTTTTCTGGCCCCGTGCCCTGAGCCCGGCTAACTGCCGCAGAGAAGTTAAAGCCTTTTGCTGCTCGTTCTGGTCAGAAAAATAAACATCAACCGTCAGGCAGGTAATTTCTCCGTTATTTTTGAAATTCAGACTGTCAAGCGAGGCCGGAATAACATCGCTCGGCGGGAACGAGTAGAGAAGGCTTTTGACCATTATCCTGGGAAGTTTTACCCCGGCCTCCGTCAGGAAGTTAACAAGGTCCTCTTCAAACTTTAAAAAGGTATAGCCCGAGTCTCGACCCCAGATTTCCCAGAAATAGGGCCAGCGCAAAAAGTAAGCCCGGCCAGTCTGCAGCAGGGCTTCTTCTCCCCCGGCGATAAGTAAGAGCCCCTGATTTCCCTGGTAGGTGAAGGACAAAACCAGGCCCTGGTTGGGTTTAAGCCAGGCCAGGTCTAATTTTTTCTCCTTAAGGATTTTTTTGCTCAGATTGAGGTTGGAGCCGATCAGAATGGGATGGGGCAGGTCTGAAAAATTTTTTATTTCTGATTCTTTTTTAACCAGGTCAAGATTGACCACCAGGCTTTCCAGGTTGGCCCGGGCGGCCAGCTCGGAAGCCAGAGAAATTTCCGTGGCTGTAGGATTGTCAGGAAGGATGATGGTCAGCTCCAATTTGTCAACCAGCCCATCGCCGTCGCTGTCGAGCAAAAGTTTCCCTGGCTGGTATAACTGCGACAGGCTGAGCCCCTGGGCGAGAAGCTGGCCGGTAATAGACCCAATGGAAATAATAAAAATGAAGGCTAATGTTAAATGTCCTGTTTTTATTTTCATAGGTTTATTTTAGCATTTGTTCTGAAGTCAGTTAAACAGAGACGGGGAAAGATAAAGTTCAGGCCAGCCGCCTCCTGGTAAATTTTTTTTGATTATCCCGGCTTGAAAAATTTTTCTTGTAATTTTCGGGCCGGCTCAGGATAATGTAAGAGCAGGACTGGAAAAGGAACGGGCAGGGGCAGGAAGTTCTGCCACCCGACGGCTCTGGTCACAGCCAGAGTGACAGTAATTTTTGGCTCTAACCAGAAGACCGGCCTGAAACGAGGTGAAAGGAGGTCTGCGGCCAAATATGAAAACAACAAAGAATTGGTGGCTATTAATGCTGGCTTTGTTCCTGGTTAACAGCCTGACCGGTCAGACCAAAACCCCAGCCAGGATTTCGGTTTACTCACCGGATAAAAGGGTAGAGCTGGTGGTAGAGCTTAAAAACCAGGTTACTTATTCCGTCTACTTTGACCAGAAATTAATTTTGAGCCCTTCACCAGTTTCCCTGACCATAAACGACGGTGTCGTCCTGGGAAAGAAATTGGTGCTGGAAAATATGAGCCGTCAGAAAATTGACGAAGTAATAAAACCCGTGGTCAAAGAAAAACGCGCCCTCATCAAAAATAACTGTGAAGAGCTCAGGCTTAAATTCAGGGGAAATTACGGGTTGATTTTCAGGGTGTATAACGACGGGGTAGCTTATCGTTTTTACACGGGCTATCGCGTTCCCATAAAAATCAGGTCTGAAGAGGCTACCTTTAACTTTCCGGAAAATTATCATGTTTATTTTCCTTTTACCAAAAGCCTGCACACTTCTTTCGAAAGCAACTATACCTACCTGCCGCTGACCGAAATAGGTCCGGACCGCTTCGGCTTTGCCCCGGTAGTTGTGGATATTACTAACGGACCCAAGGTGGCCATTACCGATGTGGCGGTGGATGATTATCCGGGGATGTTTCTAAAGGGTAACAGTCAGGGTAAACCGGGATTAACCGGATATTTTGCCCCCTATCCGCTGGAAGAAAAGCTGCGCGAGAAGAGCGACCGGGAACTGGAAGTGGTCAGAGAAGCGGATTACATAGCTGAAACGAAAGGCGGCAGGGAATTTCCCTGGCGTTTGGTGGTGATTGCTGAAAAAGATGCCGACCTGGTGTCCACCGACATAGTCTACCGGCTGTCACCGCCGCTCGAGCTGAAAGATACTTCCTGGATAAGGCCGGGCAAAGTGGCCTGGGACTGGTGGAATGCCAACAATATTTTTGGCGTCGACTTCAAGTCGGGCATTAACACCGATACCTACAAATATTACATTGATTTTGCCTCGAAGTACGGGATTGAGTATGTAATTTTAGATGAAGGCTGGTCAGACCCGGCTGACCTGTTCAAGATAAACCCAAACCTTAACCTGGAAGAGCTGGTCAGGCACGGTCAGCAGAAAAATGTCGGCCTTATTCTGTGGTGTGTCTGGTATACGCTCGACCGGCAGATGGAGCCCGCCCTGGATTATTTTCAGCGTTTGGGTATCAGGGGCATCAAAGTTGATTTCATGGACCGTGATGACCAGAAAATGGTCAATTTTTACCGCCGCTGTGCCGCCGCGGCCGCCAGACGCAAATTGATAGTTGACTTCCACGGAGCGCACAAACCGGTCGGCCTGCGCCGGGCATTCCCCAACATTCTGACCAAAGAAGGGGTGATGGGCCTCGAGTACAGCAAATGGACTAACACGGTGACCCCTGAACATGACCTTTTGCTGCCTTTCATCCGGATGCTGGCCGGGCCGATGGATTTTACTCCGGGTGCCATGCGTAACGCCCAGGAAAGACAGTTCCGGCCGGTTTTCGACCAGCCGATGAGTCAGGGAACCAGATGCCACCAGCTGGCCATGTATGTGGTGTACGAATCGCCGCTCCAGATGTTGTGCGATTCTCCCTCTGCTTACTTAAAAGAACCCGAGATGATGGATTTTCTGTCAAATGTCCCGACCGTATGGGATGAAACCAAAGTTCTCCAGGCGAAAATAGGGGATTACCTGGTGGTGGCCAGACAGAACGGGGACAAATGGTATTTGGGAGCGATGACAGATTGGACGGCCCGCGAGTTAGAACTCAAGCTGGATTTTCTGCCGCCGGGCCACAACTGGAGAGCAGACATCTGGCAGGATGGGGTCAATGCCGGACGCTGGGCCAGCGATTACCGCCGTTCGAGCCTGACTGTTTCCTCCGGTCAAATCTTAAAGTTGAGCCTGGCCCCAGGGGGCGGAGCAGCCGTGATTTTTACCCCCGAACGCTGACAGGTGTTACATATTATAAGAATAGTAACACCCGGCTAACGGATTTCAGTAAATAAATTTTTATGTTCAATGGCCTTTCATATCATAAAAACCAGATTTTAATGACCGCAAACAGGTGCCTTGGCAAATTTCATTATTTAGCTGAATTTAGCTGACGTCCACGGCTATATCTAGGATATTTCTCTTTTTACCTGATTTCTGTATTTCCGAGTATCCTTGTCTTTATTCTAAAATTTTAAAACGAAAAGCGTTCACAGCTAAGCGGAATCAGCGTGACCATCTCTAAATACTCCCTTTACCCTGGATACCATCTGCTAACCTGAAAGAACCTCTTCCTTGACTTTTTATCCGAGTTCAAGTAAATTATAAACAAAGCGAGGGAACGCAACATATAGGGTTATAAATAAAAAGGTAGATTATATAGAGGTAATTTAATTGGTCGGACACGATTTATTAGACCCAGCCGGCCCGTCGAGGCCATCTTCTCCGGCTATCTCATAATCAAGGATATATTTAAGTCAAATCAATATCATGAGAACCGTAAAATATTTTGCCGGCATATTTTTGGCATTATTTCTTATAGTGGCCAGCCCGCCAGAATTCGGCCGGGAAAACCAGTTTTTTCAGGCATATCTAATTCCCAAACCTGTGGTCCGGGTAGGGCTGCTCAGCAACCTGAAAAAGGCCACGATTTCTTCTTCTTCCGGTATGAAAATCTATGAAATTGGGGCTGAATACCGCTTGCTGGCGGAAGGAGCCAGTGAAGTCCTGGTCAAGGTGGAAAAAGAAATCCTGACCGAAAAATTTGTTTTGATTCTGGCACAGGTGCAGAGCCGGTCTGAAGCTGAAGGTCTGGTCAATGAACTGCAGGAAAAATTACCCGGACCGGTTACCCTGGAAGAGCGGAGTGTCGGAGGCAATAATTTTTTCATAATCAAATACGGTGAATTTCTCACCCGCGGACAGGCTTTATCCTTCATTCATGAGCTGGAAAAAACAGGTCTGAAAGATATCTGGATTCAGCGAGAGGTGGTCAGCTTTCCGGAACCCGGGCATCTGGTTCTGCAAATCGACCACCATCTGGTTTCTCTCGACGGGAAATCTGATGTTTATTTCATTCCTTCTTTTCAACAGAGCTACCTCAGCCTGAACGGCAAACCCTACCGGGGCATCTTTATTCTGAAAAGAAACGGAAGTGGCCTCTCGCTGATAAATGTTCTTAACCTGGAGGATTATTTAAAAGGTGTGGTGCCCTTGGAGCTTTCACCCGGCACTTTCAACGCGCTGGAAGCCCTCAAAGCACAGGCCGTGGCCGCCAGGACTTATGCTCTGAAAAACATCGGCCGCAACCGGCAGATGAGCTTTGACCTGACCGATACTCAGAGCTCTCAGGTTTACGGCGGGATATCGGTTGAACATCCTCTGAGCAACAGGGCGGTGGAAGAAACTGCGGGGGAAGTTATCGTTTACAAAGGGGAATTGATCGATGCCCTTTATACCAGCACGTGCGGTGGAATGACGGAAGATGCGGAAAACGTCTTCTCCGGGAAACCACTCCCTTATCTTAAGGCCACGAGCTGCTTTTATGAAAAGCAGCCAGAGTGGAACCTGGAAACAGCCTTTGACTATCCGGCTGTTGTGGTCAGAGGCCGGGACATACTGCCAGAGGTGGCCCCACTTCTGGCCATGGATATTTTCCGGGCTGAAAATAAGCCGGGCTATTTCGACCAGCCGGTTAAAACCGGTGAGCTGGCTTCTTCCCTGGAAAAAGTCCTGAGTTTTAAAAAAATTAACCACGGCCAGCTGAGGATGGAAGCCCCTGACGGGAATCAGACGGTTGATTTTAGAAAGCTGGCTCGCTGGCTGGTAGAATTTTTCGGCTGGCAGGAAAAGAGCGTTCATTTTGTCCTCGACAGCGAAGCACGATTTATCCTGCAGAACTCGCCCAATCGGTCAGAGCTTAAGGAAGGCGAAGCCCGCCTGCTGGCCTATCTCCTGCAGTCTGGCATATTTCCGAGTTATCTCAGGGAAGAAAACTTGAACCGACCGGTTACCAGGGCCGAGTTCATTTACATCTTGAGAAAATCCCTCCCCTGGCTGGAAGATTATTTTCATGACGGTGTTTTCCTTTCATCTAAAGGGCATCTGCTGGAAGTTCAGGAGAAAGCCGAAAGGAAATTGCTGAACCTGTCTGATAGAGCCATCCTGATCCGGCGGATTGAGGAAGGGCAGTTCACCGCGCGAAAGCTTAACCTGGTTGGCGGAGAAAACATCAGATGGCTTGAATATAATGGCCGCGTCCTGCTGTTAGAGGTTATCTACCCGCCTAACTCAAACGTCCTTGACCGTAATTCTCGCTACAACCGCTGGGTGGTCAGGGTAAAAAGAGAAGATTTAGAAAAAAATATCCTGCGCTACTATCCAAAACTTGGTTCTTTGGTGGATGTAAAGGTCCTCAAAAGAGGGAGCTCCAACCGGGTGGTTGAGCTGCAAATCATCGGCACGAATCAGACCATCACCGTCTCCGGTTTGCGCGTTAAGTGGGTGCTCAATCTGCGGGATACTTTGTTTTTCATCGACCGAGAATACCTGCCCGACCAGAAAATTTCTCATTTTATTTTCACCGGCCGGGGCTGGGGGCACGGGGTTGGCCTGTGTCAGGTGGGAGCTTATGGTCTGGCCATCGCCGGAGCCAATTACCGCGAGATCCTTTCCCACTATTACCGGAACACCAGGGTGGAAAAGATACATTGACGGCTGAGCTGACGGTAAGCCTGCAATCCGGCGGCTTCATCTTTTCAGTTGACAGCACCCTGATTTAAAAGTAAAAAGAAGCTTTGAAATGCCTGAGACTTTTCGCAAAGGTAATATTTAAGGAGAAACTGCACCGATGAGCTACTCACAGGCAATATGGCTTGGCCTCCTGCAGGGAGTGGGGGAGTTTCTGCCGATTTCCAGCTCGGCTCACCTGGCCGTGTTTCCCTATTTATTTAACTGGACCTACCAGGGACTGGCCTACGATGTCATGCTGCATTTGGGAACCCTGCTGGCCGTGCTTTCGGTTTTCTGGAAAGATTGGCTGAGGATGTTAAAAGATGGTTTCACCCGCCCCTCATCCACCGACGGAAAGCTTTTCTGGTACATTGTTCTGGCTTCTGTGCCCGGAGCCCTGGCCGGTTATCTGCTGGAAGATAAAGCCGAGACGGTTTTCCGCCAGCCGTGGGTGGTGGGGTTGAGCCTCCTGTTTTTTTCGGTTTTCATTTTTCTGGCGGACAGGAAAGCAGCCAACCAGAAAGAGTTACCGGAGCTGAACTGGAAACAGGCTTTACTCATCGGGCTGGCCCAGAGCCTGGCCATCATTCCGGGAGCTTCACGCTCTGGGATGACCATCATGGCGGCACTTTTCCTGGGTTATAGAAGAGGGACCTCGGCGCGTTTTTCTTTTCTTCTGTCTACGCCGATTATTGCCGGCGCCGCTCTGCTGGAGCTGCCCAAAATTTCCCTTGCCCAGATAAACGGCCCGTTCCTCACGGGATGGCTGGTGTCCGCTCTGTTTGGCTTCCTTTCCATAAAGTTTTTGCTGGGTTATCTGAAAACCAGAAACCTTATTCCTTTCGTGATTTATCGGGTCCTTCTGGCCATGCTGATTTTTGTTCGTTACCTGTAGTCTGACCCGCTCAGGTTGACTTGCCCGGACAACTTCTCTAAAATACAGGCTAAATTTAGCTGACTTTTTGGAGGAAAAATTGAAAAACCAAGCTGTGGACCGAGTTCGCCGTGAAGCGAGAGAATATCAAACCCGGCATTCCGGCATTTTTTTTAAAGCCAGGAAAGTTCTGCTGGAGAAAAAGTCAAAGTTCCAGCGTATTGAAATCATCGACAACCCCTATTACGGAAAGGTCCTTTTTCTCGATGGCTTAGTGCAGACCACAGAGAAAGACGAATTTTTCTACCATGAGATGCTGGTTCACCCGGCCCTGGCCTGCCATCCCCGGCCGGAAAAGGTCATGATTATCGGGGGCGGTGATGGCGGAGCGCTGCGCGAGGTTTTAAAACATCCGGTCAAGAAAGCCTGGTTGGTGGAAATAGACCAGGAAGTCATCAGAGCCTGCCAGCAGCATTTTCCCTGGCTTGACTCAGCTCTTTCTGACCCCCGGGCTGAGCTGGCCATCGCCGATGGCTTTGATTTTATCCAGCAAACCAGGGACCGGTTTGACGTGATTATTATCGATTCATCTGACCCGGTCGGGCCCTCGGCCATCCTTCACGCCCGAGATTTTTACCTCAAGCTGAAAAGGGTTTTAAAATCTGACGGTATCATTGCCGCTCAGGCTGGCTCTCAGCTTCTCCATCTTGACGAGCATGCCCAGAAATTCAAATTCCTGAAGAGAATGTTCAAAAATGCCCTGTTCTACTTCGGGCCGGTTCCCACCTATCCTGTGGGCACCTGGTGTTATAATTTTCTTTCGGAGACGGTTAATCCCCTTAAAGTTAATAATTTGAGAATTCCACCCGGTCTCAAATACTACAATGAGGAAATCCACGCCGCGGCCTTTGCCCGGCCCCAGTTTTTTCTGGAAAAAGTGAACAGGTAATTCTCAGGCTATTTTTTGGGCATTTCTTGCAGTATTTGCTTCATTAATTTCCTGTCCTTTGGGAATTGTCCCACGGCGGGTAATCTTTGCAGGAGCAGTGCCCAGTTGGCGTCAATGGAAAAAACTTTCCGGAAAAGCGGCAGGCTTTCCTTAACTCGACCGGTGGAGGCCAGGGTCACGGCCGGCCAGAAAATCATTTCCGGGTTGCCGCTGTAAAGTTCCATGGCGCGGGTGTATTCCTGCAGAGCTTCTTCCACTTTGTTTTCAGTCAGGTACTCATCGCCCCGGTTCATGTGGTTATAGGCTTTGGCAATGGTTAAAAGCCTTTTCAATTCTTCTACTGGCCGGGGATGGTCTTCAATGCGCAGTTCATACACCCGGTCTTTCCACCACACTCCTGAGGGCTTTCCCTTAACTACAATCAGAGCGGCTGATTGTCTGCCTCTTATATCTCCGCCTTCTCTTTCTGCCGCTTCCAGTGCGGCCAGCAGCCGGTCAGCCAGTTCGCCCTTCGTGTCAGAATAAGCTCTGGCCATCGCTCGCCAGACAGTGTTTTTAAGCATCATGTTGGCCTGGCAGGAGAAACCTTCCCCAACGAAATGGCCGGCTTCGGCGATGCAATTTTTTCCGGTGTGGACGGCTACCCGTCCTGAGGCATCTACCATGGCCACCTGCCTCACTTCTGGCGTTCGGTCAGCCTGAAGCAGGGCCCTGAGCGCTTCCTCGGCTGTTTTCCCGGCCCGCATCAACTCCAGCCCCAGGGCTCCGTAGGACGGGTCGACAAAAGATTGGGTGGCCACCGCCCCAACCCCGGCTTCCGCCCAGGGAACGACTGAGCCCACCGAGAACCAGTGTGACTGGACGGCCACACCTAATTCTCCGGTTTCTCTGTCGTAGGCCACGATGGAATAGGTAGTAACCGGCCTCGGTCTGCTTTGCTGTCCGGTATTTTTTTGATCAAGCCGGGCAGCGGTTAAGCTGGCCGCCAATACCACCAATAAAATGACTAAAATAGTGCAGGTGGCCACGGATTTTCTGACGAGCTTCATCGGTTCCCTCCTTTCCCAAACCTAAAGTTTGAAAAAACTAAACAACAATCTTTAAAAACAATAAACCCTAAAAACAAAAAGGGGAAACATTGTTCTCTGTTTCCCCTTCTTAAAATCTGTAAATTTTTGATTTAGGTTAGCTGGTCTTGCGCACGGCTTTCCAGCTGGCCGTGCCAAAGTTGCCCATCTCCACTTCACCCGTTATGGTGTTCTCATCCTGAATTTTGCCCTTGTAAGTGAGGGTGAACTGGCCGCGAGGAGTGTCACGGGTAATCGACCATTCGATGTCATTCCCTTTGACGGTGCCTTCTCCGGTAACTTCGCCACGCGGGCTCTTCATGGTTACGGTCAATTTTTCTCCATTCTGCACAAAGGTAATGTCGTTGGTCCTTTCACCTTGAGGAGTGGTGATGGTAAAGGTCCAGTCTCCGGTCACGTTGACATCCTTGGCTATGGCTAAGAGACTGAAAAGAGCCAGGGCCAGGAGCAATAAATAAGCTTTTCTCATGTTACGCCTCCTATTTATTTTGACGTTATTGCCCTTTGCCTCTTCCATTTTTCTGCAAAAAATTTTCATCGAAGACAGATTTTTATTTATGATAATGAAGCAACCCTTTTTCTTTCCTCTCTGAAAGCACCCGGAGCATGTCGGCGGTCATCTGGCTGAGGTCATAATCCGGTTTCCAGCCCCATTCCTCCCGGGCGGCCGTGTCATCTATCGATTCGGGCCAGGAGTCGGCTATCGCCTGACGAAAATCCGGCTGGTAGTCAATTTCAAAATCGGGCAGGTGCTTTTTTATTTCTGCGGCCAGCTCTTCGGCCGAGAAAGACATGGCCGTCACGTTGAAATTTGAATGATGCTTTAACTTGGAGAAATCAGCCTGCATCAGGTTTATTATCGATTTCAGACAGTCCGGCATATACATCATCGGCAGCCTGGTTTCTGGCCTGAGAAAGCAAGTGTATTTTTTGTAAAGGATGGCTTCATAGAAAATGGCCACGGCATAATCGGTTGTTCCCCCGCCCGGCAGGGTTTCATGACTGATTATGCCCGGGAAGCGGCAACCGCGCACATCCAGCCCGTATTTTTTTACATAGTAATCGCCCAGATGTTCTCCCGCCACTTTGGTGACCCCGTACATCGTGGTGGGGGACAAGACCGTATCCTGGGGGGTGTTTACTCTCGGGGTAGCGGGGCCAAACACGGCAATCGAGCTCGGGCAGAACACCTGCTTCACGCCGAGCTCGCGGCTGGCTTCCAGCACATTGTAGAAACCGTTAATGTTTACTTCCCAGGCCTTCTGGGGAAATTTTTCTCCTGTGGCCGACAGGATGGCGGCCAAATGATAGATAATTTTAACCTTGTGTTTTTTAATGACCTCGCTTAAGGCTTCGCGACTGGTAACGTCCAGCTGTTCGTAGGGCCCGGAATCCCGCAGGCGGGGTGAGGATTCAACAATGTCCGAGGCGATAACTTTGCTTTCTCCATAAATTTTTCTCAGGGCGGGGACAAGTTCCGAGCCAATCTGTCCGGCCGCGCCGGTGACCAGGATGGTATCGGTGTCTGTAGACATTTTATCTCCTTATGGATAAGTTCGTGATAAATAAGAAATATCTTATAACTTGCCTGAACTAATATGTCAACCTGGCTGAGGCTCTTCAGCCAAAAGTGTGGTAGAGAAGGAGGGGGATTATGGTAGCCGGGATGAAGGAGAGAAGAACTTTTTTGATGTAGACTTCCACATTTTTGTAGCCATAGCTCATTCTCTTTATCAGCTTCATCTTGGTATGAACTCCTTCGGTATAGGCATTAGTGGTCTTGTGATTGAAGTAATTGAGTATATATTCGTGCCATCTCCTCAGCATTCTGCCCCAGTCATTAAGGGCGGCATCATCAGAAGCCTCCAGACATTTGATTAAGCTTAGAAGCTCTTCTCGAGCTTTCTCTTTCGTTTTAACCCAGTAGATCCTCCTCAACTGTTCTTTGGCCCAGTACCACTCCTTTAAAGACGGATATAATCTGAGATAGTGATCGAGAAGAAGCCGCTGCTTATCAGTTAACCGCTCTTCAGCCTTTAGGAACAGATGTTTAGGAATGGGCTTTCGAGCTGCCTCCTGTTCTATTCTTCGAGCTTCATCCAGTCGCCTGTTAGCATCGTGGATTACGTGGAACCGGTCTATGACTATGCTCGCTCCTGGTAACTCCTTCTCCACCGCATTGATAAATAAAGGCTTGAGATCAACACAGACCTCCTCTATTTTTCCCCTGATAGAGGCCGGTATCTGACTCAAAAATCTCCGCAGCGTCTCCTGCCGGTCATCAGGTAAAACCGTAATCACTCCTCTCCGTTTCAGATTGGTGATCGTGGTCACTAAATCCCGGCCGCGAAAACTATGTTCGTCTATCCCCAACCTTATCTTCCTGCCCCTTAGCTCTTCTGACCAATCAGGAATCAATTCCAGCTTCCTCAACACGCCCCGGCTTACTTTGTCGCTCACCCCATAGCGCTCCTCAACCTGACGAAAACTGTGGTTACTTAGTAAATGAAGAACTTCTGCCTCAGCCGGTCGGCTCTTCCGTGACCACTTGCGAACAGACGGCCACTCCTCAGTAAAAGCCTTTCCGCACCTCTTACACCACCACCGCCTCTTCCTCCCTACTAAATAAATCCTGTATTCCCCTATAACCTTGTGCCAGACCTTCCTCTCTTTCTGATACTGATGTAAATGCCTCGTCCTTTTACCGCAGTAAGGACAACGGCCAGTCCTCCGGCTTAATTCAACCTTGATTAGTACCTCCTTACCATTGACCTCCAGACCCTTTATTCTATACCCTTGTAAATCCATCAATTTCAGCATAAAATTTTTAATGGTCATTGTGGTAGGTTAACTCCTCTCTTAAGTTCTTTATCATCAAGGAGTTCCTACCACATTCCCTTTCTTTTTTCACCACACTTTTGGCTGAAGAGCC
>JBNARJ010000003.1:2500-273481 GCA_049719515.1 Candidatus Saccharicenans sp. | reverse complement strand
CCGGTCCGGGTTGACATAAAGGTCCAAGCTGGTATAATACTTTGACATAAAAGGAATAAGCGATGATAATCGACGTGAATGAAATCCCCAAAGAGGGACTGCACATCGACCAGGATTTTGATTTTATCAGTCTGGACCTGGTCGAGGAAGATGCTGTTTTCTTGCAGCCGACGCATGCGGTGGTTGAAGTGCGCAAAATTGGTTCTGATGTGCAGGTCAAGGGCCGTATCACCACACGGTTAAGTTTCATCTGCAGCCGTTGCTTGCGGCCGTTCGAGTATTCGGTCGATTCAGTTTTTGACCTGGTGTACTTGCCGGAAGAGCTGGATGAAATCAAGGAAGAGCTGGAAGAAGAAGACCTGGACAAGTTTTTTTACTATCACCAGCAGCTCAACCTGAGAGATATCATCTTGGAGCAGCTGAACTTGAGCTTTCCGCTGAGGCCGCTTTGTTCTGAAGACTGCGAAGGTATCTGCCCGGTCTGCGGAGAGATTATTCAAGAAGGCAAGTGCTCCTGTGAAGTGAAAGATTCTGACCCGAGGTTAGAAAAATTAAAAATTTTTTTGAGAGATAAGAGATAATGCCAAACCCAAAACGCAGACACTCACATTCAAGAAAAGGAAAAAGGAGAGCACACGACCATCTTACGCTGCCTTCCTTTTCTTTATGTCCGAACTGCGGCAGCCCCAAGCTTCCTCACCGTGCCTGCCCTGAGTGTGGTTACTACAAAGGCCGCCAGGTAATAGAGGGCACTGAGCAGTAAGCGAGCCTGTGATGAAAATCGCAGTTGATGCGATGGGCGGTGACTTTGCCCCGCGGACAGTGGTTGAGGGTGCGGTCGCGGCCGCGGAGGAACTGGGTGTAGATATTCTGCTGGTCGGACCGGAAAGGCAGGTAAGAAAAGAGCTCGACCGTTTTCCTGCAAAAGGAGCGCACCTTACACTGGTCGACGCTCCGGAAGCTATCGGTATGGGTGAAGGGCTGCTTAGCCTGCGGAAAAAAAGGCGCTCGTCTATCCACATCGGAGCTGAACTTCTTAAAAGCCGGGAGGCGCAGGCTTTCATCTCGATGGGCAACACAGCCGCAGTTACTTACATCTCAAAAAAGATTCTGGGGAGCCTGCCTGGCATAGAAAAACCCGGTTTAGCCCTGCTGATTCCCACGCTCAAAGGCGTTTCTCTTTTGATAGATGTTGGCGCCAGCGCCAACTGCCAGCCGCACCACCTGGTCCAGTTTGCTGTCATGGGTAAAGTCTTCATGGAAACAGCCCTGAAAAAAATAAACCCGACCATTGCCCTGATGAGTATCGGGGAAGAAAAAACCAAGGGCAATGAACTGACCATCAAAGCGCATGAGCTGCTCCAGGCCTCCTCGCTCAATTTTATTGGCAACGTAGAAGGCAAAGATATATACAGCGGAGCGGCAGACATCATCGTCAGCGACGGGTTTACCGGCAATGTGGCTTTAAAAGTTTCGGAAGGCGTGGTGGAAACCATGCTCACCATGGCGAAACATGAAATAACCAGAAACTTTTTGGCCAAAATCGGTTTGTTGTTTTTAAAACACCATTTGAAAAAAATTTACAAAAGAATAGACTATTCAGAGTATGGAGGTGCGCACCTGCTCGGTGTCAACGGGGTGTGCATCATCGGCCATGGCCGTTCGAATGCCCGGGCGGTTAAGAATGCCATAAAACTGGGTGTGGAAATAGCCGGGCAGGGCTTGCAGGAAAAAATTCAGAGGAACCTGGCCCTGGTCGAACAGGCCTGGTAAGGAGGCGTAAGATGCTTTTTGCCAACAGGGTTTCCCTGGTAACCGGAGCTTCCCAGGGAATCGGTGAAGCCATCGCTTGGCAACTGGCGCGGGAGGGGGCCAGCGTTATCCTGGTTGATGTGCAAAAGGAAAAGCTGGAAGCGCTGGCGGCCAGGATGAACGAGGAAGGTCTTAAAGCCTATCCGTTTGAAGCTGACGTTACCGATTTTCGTAAAGTTTCTGAAGTGGTGGAAAAAACTGTAGAAAAACTCGGTCATATAGACCATTTGGTGAATAACGCCGGCATTACTCGCGATACAATCTTGCTGCGCATGAAGGAGGAGGACTGGGACCTGGTGCTGAACGTTAACCTCAAAGGAGCTTTTAATTTTTCCCGGGCTGTTTTAAAGCACATGTTTTCTGCGCGGTATGGAAGGATAGTGAATATCGCTTCGGTGGTCGGGCTGATGGGAAATTTTGGCCAGACCAACTACGCTGCCTCCAAAGCCGGGTTAATCGGCTTTTCTAAGTCCTTGGCTCGCGAAGTGGCCGGGCGCAACATCACGGTTAACTGTGTGGCCCCGGGCTACATCGCTACTCCGATGACTGAAAAGCTACCAGAAGACATAAAGAAGGCTTTTCTCGATATCATCCCGCTGAAGCGATTCGGCACGCCGGAAGAGGTGGCCAGGGTCGTTAAATTCCTCTGCTCAGAAGATGCCTCATACATCACCGGTCAGGTGATAAGCGTAAATGGCGGCATGTATATGTAATTTAAATTTTAAAAGGAGGTAAAAATGGACAGAGAACAAGTACTGGCAAAAGTCAAGGCCATCGTGGCTGACAAGCTTAACATCAGCGAAGACAAGATTACGGAGAACGCATCCTTTACTCAGGACCTGAACGCGGACTCCCTGGACACGGTCGAGCTGGTCATGGCTCTCGAAGATGAATTTGGTTTAAACATTCCGGATGATGAGGCGGAAAAGATAAGCACCGTTGGGAAGGCTATCGACTACATAATGGAGCATTACAAGGGGAAATAACGATTTCCCCTTTTCCCTTTTCCTTAAACTTTTCTCACCAAAAGGCAAGATGGGTGTGTTTAGCAAAAGAAGAGTAGTTATAACTGGTATTGGCCTGGTTACACCTCTGGGAATCGGCAAAGACCAGAACTGGGAGGCGCTGCTGTCCGGGCGCTCGGCCATAAGCACCATCACTCGTTTTGATGTGTCTCGCTTTCCCACCAAGATTGCGGGAGAGATCAAAAACTTTGACCCTCAGCTGTTCATCGACCGTAAAGAAGCCCGGAAGATGGACCTGTTTGTCCAGTATGCCATTGCTGCCGCTCAATTAGCCGTGGAAGATTCCGGGATTGACCTGGCCCTGCTGGAAGGCGAGCGAACCGGAGTATATGTGGGCTCGGGCATAGGCGGCATAGGCTCGATCGAAGAGACGCACCGGGTGCTGCTGGAAAAAGGTCCGGAAAGAGTTTCTCCCTTTTTTATTGTACAGACCATCATCAATGAGGCTCCCGGCCACATCTCTATCCGCTACCGGGCGAAAGGGCCGAACATGTCAAATGCCACGGCCTGCAGCACCGGTGCCCACGCCATAGGCGAAGCCGTCAGGATGATCCAGCTCGGCCTGGTTGACCGGATGATTGCCGGCGGGGCAGAAGCGCCCATCACGCCGCTCAGCCTGGCCGGTTTCAGCAACATGAAAGCACTTTCTGAACGCAATGACCAGCCGGAAAAAGCTTCCCGCCCGTTCGATGCTCAAAGAGATGGCTTTGTCATGAGCGAAGGAGCCGGAGTCGTCTTGCTGGAAGAACTGGAATGTGCCTTGAAGCGGAACGCCCGCATCTATGCCGAAGTGGTCGGTTATGGGCTTAACGGTGATGCTTACCATGTTACCGCTCCCTGTCCGGATGGTGAAGGTGCGGCCAGAGTGATGAGAATGGCCCTGAACGATGCCGGCGTTCCACCGGAAGCAGTTCAGTACATCAACGCACACGGAACTTCAACTCCCTACAATGATAAAACCGAAACCATGGCAGTTAAAACCGTCTTCGGCCAGCAGGCCAAGAAACTGGGTATTAGTTCAACCAAGTCGATGACCGGTCATCTGCTCGGAGCGGCCGGCGGGGCGGAAACGGCCATCACGGCTCTGGCCATCTACCACCAGATCATGCCCCCGACCATCAATTATGAATTCCCCGACCCGGAATGCGACCTGGATTACGTGCCCAACCAGGCCAGGCCGGCCGAGATTGTCTACGCCCTGACCAATTCTTTCGGCTTTGGCGGCACGAACGCCAGCCTGTTGCTCAAGAAGTTTGAAGGCTAAACTATTTCATTAATTCTTGAAGAATAAAGCCCCTTCCTCTTGTGGAAGGGGCTTTTCTTTTTTAATGTATCAAGTTTTTTAGTTGGGAGCTTCGGTCGATTCTGTGCTTTCTTCGGTTACTTCCAGCAGCAATCTGTTTTTCTGAGAGCGGTGCTCGCCGATGCTGCTCACCCGGATGGCCGGCTCATCAACGACCGGGCACTTGTTTTCGCAGATACCGCAGCCGATGCAGTTTTCCTGGACGATGAACGGAGCCAGGTTGGAAGCTACTTTGCCTTCCGGCGTGAGGGTTTCCACCCTGACCAGCTGAATGGCTTTGGGTGAAACCGGACAATGCTCTTCGCACACGATGCAGGATTTTCCCAGAGCATAGGGCAGGCAGCGGTTCTTGTTAACCCAGGCTGTTCCAATTTTTACTTTGGTTTTTTCTTCCACCGTGAGCTCCCGGATGGCTCCGGTCGGGCAAACCTGAGTGCAGAGCGAACAGTAATATTCGCAGTAGCCAATGCGCGGAACCAGCACGGGGGTCCAGACCCCTTCCGGGCCGGCTTCAGTCAGGGCCGGCTGCAGCCCGTTTGTCGGACACACTTTCATACATTCACCGCATTTTACGCACTTGGCCAGGAATTGTTCTTCGGCCAGAGCTCCGGGCGGTCTTATGAGTGTCGGATAAGACCTCTGGCGGTGAGAATTAATCTTAAAAATGGGAGCGAGGAACAGGGCAGTCACCGAAGTCAACAGCACCTTTCTCCGGTTGAGGTCAACCCCTCTGATTTTCTCGGTTTTAAACACAAGAGGGAAGCTTATGGCCGCTGTCGGGCAGATGGCCGCGCAGGTTTCACAGTAGATGCATTCAGAGCTCCGCCATTCATCTGCCGGATAGGGCCGGGCGTTGGTCTGACACTGAATAGAGCAAAGATGGCAGTTGATGCATTTTTCCGGGTCGATTTTTAGCTTAAAAAGGTTAAAGCGGGAAAAAAGGCCGAGCAGAGCACCGGTCGGACACAGATAGCGGCACCAGAATCTTTCTTTAAGCGAGTTGAGCAGCAGAGCTCCCAGGAAAAACAGACCGATCACCAGAGCATTCTGAAAGGTTCGGTTGAGGGCCAGGTTTTCCAGAGCCTGGCTGACCGCCTGCCCGGTGGTTTTTAAACCCAGATGATAAGCCAGTCCGGCTCCTTCAGACATGATAAAATTCAGGATGGGAGAGACGAAGACCGCAAACGAACGGTAAATAAAAGATAATGGGTCCAGATAACCCGCCAGGTTAACGGTTAAAAGCGAAGCCACCAGCACGAGAAGTAGCACCAGATATTTAGGAACAAGGCTCTGCCGGTCATCTTTTTTGGGCCTGAGGAGCTTTGTCTTTTTGAAAATGAAAGAGAAAAATTGATGCAGGCTGCCGAGCGGGCAGACCCAGCCGCAGATAAACCGCCCGAAAAACACGGTGAGCAAGATTGTGATTAGGGAAAGAAGAAGCGCGGCGTAAAGCAGACGGCTGCCGATGATGGTGGTCAGGGCCAGCAGGGGGTCAAAGTGGAAGAAACGCTCGACCGTCGGTTTAAGATAGTCTTCACCCGCATAATGGGTTTTTAAAAGAAGGAGAAAGAATAACCCAAAGAAAAAAACCTGAGAAAATATCCTTAACTTCTGCAGCCAGAAATATTTTTTAGATTTTTCTCTTTTCAATTTTTACCTTCTCCAATTCAAATTTTCCCAAACCTCTTTCCTGGGCCAATTTTAGGAAAACAAGCTCGGAAGGCTGGTAGTTAAAAAAGGTAGCACCGTAGGCGTCCACCGCCACCGGGTCTTTCCCGGCCACCAAAGTTTTCTTCAGCAGGGTGTCTGAAGTTCGGCCTCCCTGAGGCCCGTTTCGTACCAGAATGCGGTATCCATCGAGCACGGTCAGGGTCGGTTTGAAGAAAGCGGCCAGGTCAACCATCGCCTGGTCTATTTTCTGGTGCAGCTGGTTGCGACTGCCCCCAATCGCCCCCAGCCAGTTTTTCATGCCCAGGGTGACACGCGACAGGCTGTGAACTTTGGCAATGGGCACGTTGATGAGCTTATCAACTTCGACAAAATCTTGAAAAACTTCCCATTCTTTGAGCCATTCTCCTTTAAGGTTCATTTTCTTCAAACGCTGTTCCTCGGTAAAGAGAACTTTCGCCCCGGCCTGCTGAGCGGCTTCCTGGATGCCGGAGCGGATGTAGCAGCGTTTGGGTTGGTTGATGGTGTGGTCCATGACGATAACTTCTTTCGCCCCGGCCCCATAGGCTAATTCTACCAGGGCCCTGACCACCTGCGGGTTGGTGCAGGCGGCCATTTCCGGGGTTCGGTCCCAGCCAATGTTCGGCTTGATGAGGACCCTGTCCCCGCGGCTGATAAACTTGTTCATCCCGCCCAGCGCGTTAATGGCTTCTTTAACAATGACGGACGGGTCCTCCCCTTCCACCACGGCCAGCTCCGGCGCAGCAGTTTGCCCGTGGAAGGCCGGGGTAAATTTCAGGGCCAAGCCCGAGAGCAAAAGGCTTTTCAGAAAATCTCTTCGTTCCATGGCTTTTATCCTTTACCCAAGGATTTTACATATTCAATGATACCACGAAAAATGCCGGTGGCTATGGATTCGCGGTACATATCAGTTTTTAAGGATTCGGCTTCTTTAGAATTGGACAGGTGTGATGCTTCCACCAGGACGGCCGGCATGTCCGTGCCGATGAGCACCCAGAAAGGGCCGCCCTTGACACCGAGGTCATCGCGCGGCCCGAAGTGCTGTTTCAGGTGGCTGTACAGGTGATGGTGAATTTTTTCGGCCAGCTCCTTCGACTCATCGTACTTGGTGTTTTTCATAATTTTTTCCACGATAAATTTTATTTCTCTGATGTTTTTATTGGAAGAGGCATTTTCCAGAGCAGCCAGCTCGTTGACGGCCGGGTCAGGGCTGAAATTGAGGTAGAAAGTTTCCACCCCGGTGCGGTTTTTCCTCGGGCTGGCATTAAGATGGATGGAGATAAACAGGTCAGCATTTTTCTGGTTAGCTATGGCGGTTCGTTTTTCTAATGGCAGGGTGATGTCCCGGTCGCGGGTCAGGATGACTTCAAATTTTCCTTCAGTTTCCAAAATCCTTTTTAACCTCAGGGCGATGTCCAGCGCCACGTCCTTTTCCTTCAGGCCGTTTACTCCAAGACAGCCAGGGTCGCTTCCACCGTGCCCGGGGTCGAGAACGATGCGCTTAACTCCCAGGCCAAGCTGACGCACAATGGTATAACCGGAGCTGGTCGGTTGAGGTGGTGAAGGCGGGGTTTCTCTAACCACCGCCGTCTGGTTGCCGGCCGGCGGTTCTTTTGTTTGACGGTCTTCCGCGGGTAAATTTTTGGGTTTTTCTGGCAGAGAGGCCCCTTCTTTATGGTAAAGGTCTATGACCAGGCGATTTGGGTTTTTTAAATAATAAATCTTCTGCTGTGCCTTCATCCCGGGAATCAGGTCAATGGCCAACCTGACGGTGGAAGGATTTTTCTGGGCCAGACGCATCGACCGGGCGCAGCCGGAATTTATCTCCAGAGTTTTACCGGTCAGAGCCGGGCTCAGCCTGGCCTGGAAAACATCCAGGTAAAAACGCTCCGGGGCCTTCAGTTCGGCCGAGTAAAATTCCCGCACCTGATTTATCTCAAGCACGATCCGCAGGAAAGCAGGGTGCTGATGGTAGCGAAGGCTGGAAATTTCCGCCCGCGGGTCAGCAGGCTGGCCGGCAGAGAGACTAAGTGTTACGATTAAAACAATAAGTAACACCGAAAAGCCTGATTTCCCGGCCATTAATTTTATTATCTTTCACTATATTAACTACCAGCAAATCAGGCTGAAATCAACTTAAAGAAAAATCAGGCACCGTATTTTTTAAGTTTCAGAGCATGAGCCAGCATCAAAGGCATGGCCTGCAGCGAAGGAAACCGACCGAGCCAGCCCCGGGCGCAATCTTTTTCGGTGAACCTGCTCACCTCATCAGCCGGGGCATATTTGGAAACCAGAACAAAGGGGTTCGGATGCCAGGAATGAGATTTCAGGACCGATGGCGTGGAATGGTCGGAGGTGATGACCAGAACATCCGGGTTTAAGGCCCACAGCCTGGGAATGAACCGGTCAATTTCTTCTATGGCTTTGACTTTATCTTCGTAACGGCCATCTTCCCCGGTGGAGTCCGTTTTCTTGTAATGCAGGTAGAAGAAATTGTAGCTGGCGTAGTTTTTCTCCAGCACCTGGAAGATGTCTTCAGTGGCCGGGCCGACCTCCAGCACATCCATGCCCAGCAACCTGGTCAGGCCGCGATACATCGGATAGTTGGCAATGGAGGCGGGCTTGATTTTATAGAGGTCTGGCATAAGAGGAAGATGAGAGGGAAACTTGGAAAAGCCGCGGAGCAGCGCGTAATTGGCCTTGGCTTCATTTTTAAGCAGCTGCTTCAGTTCTTCTAAAAATTTATTGACCACCCGGGCGGTAAATTCGGCTTCAGCAACCAGGGGTTTGGCCGGCACGGCCGGTTTACCTTCCTTCTGGGGGTCAGCATCGGTCAGCGCGTCGGAAAGTCCGTTTCCCGAAAGTTTCAGGACGAACCGGTGTTCTTTTCCGGAGTACAGGGAAATCTTCACACCGTCTATTTCTTTCAGGTTCTGGTTGATGAAGGCGCAGAGGCGCTGGTTTTCTTCCGTGGAAATCCGCCCGGCCCGGCGGTCGACCACCAGACCATCGCGGTAGGTGGCGAAGTTTCCCCTCGCCACAACATCATCGCGGCCCACTTCCACGCCGGTGCCCATCGCTTCGAGGATGCCTCGTCCGAGCTGGTAGTAGAGCGGGTCATAACCAAAAAGCGCCAGATGAGCCGGCCCTGAACCGGGTGTTATGCCCGGAAAGACCGGGTCGGTCAGGCCGCAGATACCCCGTCGGGCGGTTTCGTCCAGGTTCGGTTTATAAGCCGCTTCCAGCTCGGTCAGCCCGTTGACCGGCAGACCACCCAGCCCGTCCATGACGAGCAGGACAATCTTTGAATCCGTTGGTTGAGTTAATTCTTTAGCAATATCTTCCCATTTCATACCCAAATTATAGCCCCCGGATGAATGATAATCAATCACTACCTACGAAAAATGAGGACCTGAACATTTGCCCGGTCTTTATCTGGGGCTCTGGATTTTATTGATTATGTATGATTTAATTTATAAAAAAGAATTTGAAACTCCAGGCGGCGGTTTTCGTTTAATAAGATAAATCTGTTGATTTTAGGAAGATAAAGAAAGGGGTTTCGTCTAATTTTGAGAGCTCCGGGACGAGGCTTAGATGGAAGAAATTCAGGCAATCAAGAAAGCGCAACAGGGTGACCAGGAGGCCTTTACCTGGCTCGTTAAGAATTACCAGCACAAAGTCATCGGTCTGGCGGTCAACGTTGTCCACAACCGGGAAGTGGCCGATGACCTGGTGCAGGATATTTTCTTGAAGGTTTACCTGTCGCTTCCCAGGTTCAAGTTCGAATCTGAATTCGGCACGTGGCTTTACCAGATTGCCATAAATCATATCCGGGATTACCTGAGGAAAAGCCGCAAAGAAAAGAATGACCTGAGGCTTGATGAGGTGCCGGAGCTCAGGTCGCCGGAAAAGGATATTTCGGTCCGGCTCTCGGAACAGCAGGAAGAAGAGCGCAGAAAAGAACTGATAAGAAAAAAGTTGGAAGAACTGCCGGAAAAATATCGTCTAATTTTATCTCTGAGGGATATTCAGGGCTTGAGTTATGAAGAAGTTGGGAAGATTTTAAACATCTCACCGGGAACGGTTGATTCCCGGCTGCACAGGGCAAGAAGGCTTTTGAAAAAGAAACTGAGTCCTTTCCTGGCTCAGGGAGGAGGTTTAAGATGAAATGTAAAAAAGCCGAAAAATTGATTTCCAGGCTGGTGGATGGCCGGCTGGGTGAACGGGACCGGCAGGCTCTGGACCGGCATGTCCAGGAGTGTCCGGCCTGCGCTCGCACTCTGGCCGAATACCGGAACCTTAAGAACCTCCTGTCAAGTGTTAGGATAGAGTCCGAACCCCTCCCCTATTTTGAAGAAAGGCTGAAAGCCAGGTTGAGCCAGGCGACCAGGCCCTCCATCTGGGCGGCGGTGGAAAGATGGTATGCGGCCGCTGTCCCGGCCTTCCTGATTGTCGCCACGGTGGCCCTCGGTCTCCTTTTTCTCCTTCAGCCCACAGAACCGCAGTACAGCCAGGCCGAGTTGCTGCTGTTTCAGAACCAGAATCCGCTGAAAGAAACCCAGGTGATTTTTGAAGAGGAAAAACCGGAAAATCGCCAGCTAAAGCTGCTGTTTGCCGGGCTTGAAGGTCAGGAAATCAGTCGAAGGGGTGGAAAATGAACAATAAATATAAATTAATCATTGCCCTGTCTCTGGTCGTCGTCTTTGCCCTTGGCTTCGCTGTCGGATTTTTTGTCGATAAAGGTTTTCAGAAAAAGGCTCAACCCCGGCCACCCCAGAGGCAGGAACCTTTCCCGACGATGGAAACTCTGAAGAAAGAACTTCAACTCACGGATGAGCAGGAAGCGCAGATAAGAGAGGTCTTTAAAAGAAGCGAAGAGCGGTTTGAAGTCTTCAGAAAAGAGGTGCACGGCCGGCTTAAAGAACTGCGCGACCAGCTGAAACTGGAGATGGACAGCATCCTGACTCCGGAACAGCAGAAAAAAATGCAAGAATTGATGGAAAGATACATGCGCCAGCAGAGGAGAGATGCTCCCCAGCGGCGTGAGGATAAACCTCAAGACCAAAATCAGAAGAAAAAAGGAGATTAAAGGAGTACCAAGATGAAGAAAAAAACTTTACTCATCATCATTGCCCTTGTGGTTATCGTTGGCCTGGTTGTTGGATTTACCCTGATTAAAAAGAGTTCCAACAAGCAGCCCAAATACCGGACAGAAAAAGTCACCCGGGGTGACATTGAATCAGTGGTTACGGCTACCGGCACTTTGAACCCGGTCGTGCTGGTTCAGGTCGGCAGCCAGGTTTCCGGTCGAATTGAAAAAATTTATGTGGATTTTAACTCCAAAGTAAAACAAGGCGACATCCTGGCCGAGCTCGACCAGTCCCAGCTAAAAGCTCAGATTGAACAGAACGAAGCTAACTACCGAAACGCTGTTGCTTCGGTCGAGAGAGCCAAGGTTGCTTTAGAAATTGCTCAAAAAAATTATGAAAGGGCTAAAAGCCTTTATGAGAAAAATTTAATTTCTTCTCAGGAAAAAGACCAGGCCGAGGCCAGCTATCTTCAGGCCAAGGCTGATTTGGTTTCAGCCGAAGCCAGGGCGGCTCAGGCCAAATATCAGTTGGATGCCAGCAAAGTTAATCTGAGTTATGCCATCATTCGTTCACCGATAGACGGTGTGGTGGTTTCCAGAAATGTTAACGTGGGCCAGACCGTGGCGGCCAGTTTCCAGGCCCCGACCCTGTTTGAAATTGCCAATGACCTGACCAAGATGCAGGTGGAATGTCTGGTGGATGAAGCAGACGTTGGTAAAGTAAAAGAAGGCCAGAAAGTAAAATTCACGGTTGAGGCTTATCCCAATGAAACTTTCTGGGGTGTGGTCCGGCAGGTGCGTTATGCTGCCCAGGTTCAGCAGAATGTCGTTCAATACACGGCCATCCTCGACGTCGACAACTCGAGTCTCAAACTTTTGCCCGGTATGACCGCCACCTGTTCCATCATCGTGGGTGAGGCTAAAAATGTTTTACGCGTATCCAATGCCGCTTTAAGGTTTACCCCGGATTTAAAGCCAGAAGAATTGCAGAAAATCATGAAAGCCGCTTTTGAAGAGATGGCGGCCAGGAGGCAGGGCTCAGGGCAGGGCGGACCGGCCAGACCGGCTGAAGGAGCTCCCGCCGCACAGGGTCAGGGCGGCCAGAGAACTTTTAATTTTGCCCAAATGGGGCAGATGGGGGCTGGCGCCGGGCAGTCGGGCCAGAGACGGGGTCCCGCCAGAGTGTGGATGCTGGATGAAAAAGGTAATCTCAAAGTGGTCTTTGTGCGCACCGGAGTCACTGATAATCAGTACACAGAAATCGTCAGCGGAAACCTGAAAGAAGGCGACGAAGTTATTGTTGGCCTGATGACCGCATCCAGCACTACCACCACCAGGACGCAGACGCCACCACCCGGTGGTATGTTTATGATCAGAAGGTAATTTAAGCAGGAGTGAAGATGAGCGACAAAATTATCAGATTGGAAAATATAACAAGGATTTACCAGATCGGGGAAGTCGAGGTCCAGGCTTTACGGGGTATAACCTACAGCCTGGATTACTCTGAGTTCCTGGCCATCATGGGGCCGTCGGGCTCCGGGAAATCCACCCTGATGAACATCCTTGGTTTGCTCGACCGCCCGACTTCAGGGAAGTATTACCTTGATGGTGTGGATGTCTCCCAGCTTTCGAAAGATGAGATGGCGGCCATCCGGAACAAGAAAATCGGTTTCGTTTTCCAGAATTTTAATCTTCTGCCCAGAACCACCGCGCTGGAAAATGTGGAGCTGCCAATGCTCTATGCGAACGTGAGCAGCAAGGAAGCCAGAGAGAAAGCAATGGAGGCTCTGGCCAGTGTCGGGTTAAAAGGCCGCGAACACCATCGGACGAACCAGCTTTCCGGCGGACAGATGCAGAGAGTGGCCATCGCCCGGGCGCTGGTCAACAACCCGTCCATCATCTTGGCGGATGAGCCAACCGGCAACCTGGATTCCCGGACCGGAGCAGAAATCATGGATATTTTCTGCCGCCTTAATCAGGAGAAGAAAATCACCCTGATTATGGTCACGCACGACCCGGTCATTGCTTCTTATGCCAGGAGAAGGCTGTATCTCAAGGATGGTTTGATCATCAGGGAGGAAGTTAGTGAAAATGCTGGAGCCGAAGCCTCGGTTTCAGGAGGTTGAAGATGAAAGTATTCAGAATATTACAGGTCTCAATACGGGCCCTAACCCGGAACAAGATGAGGTCCTTCCTGACCATTCTGGGGATAATCATCGGCGTGGCGGCGGTCATTGCCATGGTCAGCGTTGGTGAAGGGGCCAAGAAAGGTATCCAGGAAAGGTTTCAGTCGATGGGTACCAACCTGCTGTTCGTTTATCCCGGGAGCAGGAATTTCCGCGGGGTGGCCACGGGTTTTGGAGGCTTCAACACGCTTAAACCGGAAGACGCTAAAGCCATAGAAGAGAATTGTGACGCGGTCCAAGCCACTTCCCCATCGATTAGTACCAGGGCTCAGGTGGTCTATGCCAATAAAAACTGGAACACCCAGATCCAGGGCACGGGAGAAAAATTCCCGGAAATCAGAAACTGGAAGGTTATCGAAGGGACCTATTTTGATGAAACGCACGTAGCTTCAGCTGCCAAAGTATGCGTGCTTGGCTACCAGGTAAAACAGAATCTTTTTGAAGATGAAGAGGCGGTTGGGAAAACAATCAGGATAAAAAAGATTCCATTTAAGGTTATTGGCGTGCTTGAATCAAAAGGCGAACAGGGCGGGTTTTTTAACCGCGACGACATGATTGCTGTCCCTTACACTACAGTCATGAGAAGGCTGATGGGCGTGGATTATATTTCTTCAATTGATGTTTCGGCCGTTTCTCCGGAAAGAACGGCCGAGGCTCAACGCCAGATTGAAGAACTCATGCGAGAAAGGCACCGTATTGCTCCTGGCGCTGATGACGATTTTCAGGTGAGAAATATTGCTGATGTGGCCCAGAGCGCGGCCGAATCCACTCAGATCATGACCATCCTGCTCGGTTCGATTGCTTCAATTTCACTGATTGTCGGCGGCATCGGCATCATGAACATCATGCTGGTCTCCGTAACAGAAAGAATCAGAGAAATTGGCGTGAGGCTGGCGGTGGGTGCTCGGGAGAAAGACATTCTGCTCCAGTTCCTGATCGAAGCGGTCGTGCTCAGCGTGGGCGGTGGCATCATCGGGATAATCGTCGGCGTCGGTGCCTCACGACTGATGAAGTACATATCGGTTTTCCAGGGCATCACCACGGTGGTTACCCCCGGGTCTATTCTGCTGGCTTTCCTTTTCTCGGCCTCGGTCGGTATTTTCTTCGGTTACTATCCGGCCAGAAAAGCCAGCCGGCTCGACCCCATCGAAGCTCTGCGTTATGAATAAACGATTCAGGCAGGATGAAGAGCTTATGCCGGTCAAGCCAAGAAAATCATAGCAGAGTTATTAGGAGGAGAACATGAGAAAAATCAAATTAATTACTTTTTTAATCACCCTGACTGCCCTGACTTCAGGGCTGGTGGTGGCTCAGGAACAGCAGGAAGGAAACGTTTTAAAACTGACTCTTGAAGATTGTATCCTCAGGACGATTAAAAATAACCTCGGTGTGTCCATCCAGGAATTAACTCCGGAAATCCAGGCGGCGGCCTTATCCAAAGCCAAGGAAAAATTCTACCCGACTTTGCAGTTCGGATACACTCAGCGCCGCAACAACACCCCGTCGTTTTCCGGGTTGGAATCCATCGAAAGCACCATCACCAAATACAATGATTTGAACGGGCAAATTTCCCAGGCCATTCCTTTCGGCGGGAACCTCACCGTGTCGCTTGATACTTACAAAAACTTTACCACCCAGAATTTCCAGACCTGGAACCCGCGTTATTACAGCACGTTGAGGTTTGATTTCAGCCAGCCTTTGCTCCAGAATTTTGGCTGGAAAATCAGCCAGAAAGAGATTATCATCGCCAGAAACAACCTGGCCGCCTCCGAAGCCCAGCTGGAAAAATCCCTGATGGACACGATTTATTCGACCGAACAGGCTTACTGGAACCTGGTTTACGCCATCGAGGATTTAAAGGTAAAGCAACAGTCATTGAAACTGGCCCAGGAATTGCTGGAGAAAAATAAAAGGTCAGTCGAAATTGGCACTCTGGCACCGCTCGATGTTCTGAGCGCCAGCTCGGAAGTTGCTACCCGGGAAGCAGACATCATCCAGGCGGAGGTGGCAGTCAAAAATGCTGAAGACCAGCTAAGAACCCTGATGAATCTGAGCGAGGAGGAGCAGAAAAAATTCACCACCATACTACCGGTGGATGCTCCATCCTATGACATAAAGGATATGTCTCTGGAGGAAGCCCTGTCCATTGCTCTTAACAACCGTCCGGATTTGCGCAGCCTGCAGATAAACCTCAAGGCGCAGGAATTTAATCTGACGGTGGCCAAGAACCAGACTCTGCCGGCCCTGAACCTGACCGCTTCTTATTACAGCCCGGGGCTTTCAGGTGACCGACTCATCTATCTTAATAACAACCCTCTGACGGGTGTGGTGGTAGATGTTATCCCGGGTCCGCGCAGCAAATCCCTGAAGGATGCCCTCGGTTTTAATTACAGCAACTGGTCGGTAGGGCTGACCCTGAACATCCCGCTCAGCAACATGATTTCTAAGGCCACCTTAGCTCAGGCCAGGTTAAACCTGGAACAGGCACAGTTAAGCCTGAAACAGCAGGAGCAGCAGGCTATCCTGGAAGTAAAGACCGCTTTAAGAAACCTGCAGGCCAACCTGAAAAGAGTTCAGGCTTACCGGGCGGCCCGTGAACTGCAGGAACAAAAGCTGGCGGCAGAAGAAGAAAAATTAAAGGTTGGCCAGAGCACCAACTACACCGTGCTGATGTACCAAAGAGACCTGGCCAATGCCCGCTCAGCCGAACTGAAAGCCATCATCGATTACAACGTTTCGAGAGCAAATCTGGACAGAGCTCTTGGATTGAGCCTCAAAAACAGAAACATAAAAGTGGTGGATTTCCTTTCTAAATAGACCGAGGGATTAAACAGTAAAATAAGCTAAAGAAATTAAGGGCCGGGCAAAAAGCCCGGCCCATTTTATTTTCTTTTTAAAATATTTTTTCCCGAACCGATTAACCCTCCACTTTTTTATTATCTGCGCTCTTCACGGTCCATTTAAAAAATACGGGCAAGATGAAAAGAGTAAGTAATGTGGAAGTGAATAAGCCCCCCGTTACCACCACGGCCAGAGGCCGCTGTACTTCAGACCCGGGACCCTGGGCAAAAAGAAGCGGCAGGAGGCCAAGCAGGGTCGTGCTGGCTGTCATCAAAACCGGTCTTAACCTGTTTTTCGCCCCTGTAATAATCGCTTCAGTTACCGGCTTCCCCTCGTTAACCAGTTGCTGGAAGTAGCTCACGAGAACCACTCCATTGAGCACCGCGATACCGAGCAGGCTGATGAACCCGACGGAAGCCGGCACTGAAAGGTAAAGCCCTGAAATCCAGAGAGCCAGTACTCCCCCGATTAAGGCTAAAGGAAGGTTAAGCAGGACGAGCAGGGCCAGTTTAAAAGAATCAAAGGTAGTAAAAAGCAGGAAAAAGATGAGCAGTATGACCATCGGCACAATGAACATCAACCGGCGCATGGCCCGCTGCTGATTTTCAAACTGCCCACCCCACTGTAAATGATAACCGGGGGGAAGTTTAACCTTTTGCGCTATTTCTTTTTTGGCTTCTTCCACAAAGCTACCCAGGTCCCGGCCGCTGATGTTGACTTCCAGCCCTATTCGGCGGAAGCCGCCTTCCCTGGAAATCTGAGCTGGCCCTTCCACCTCTTCCACTGAGGCCAGCTGGCTTAAAGGAAGGCGATATCCTTGAGGAGTGCTTACCAGCATTTCTTTTAGGCTGGACACTGAACGCCGCTGTTCTTCAGGAAGCCTGACCACCACCTCAAAAGCTCTTTCTCCTTCAAAAAACCTGGTCACCGCTTTGCCGCCGATGGCCGCCTCCACCAGTTCAAGAACTTCTCCGGCCTTTAAGCCGTGGCGTTTAATCGCTTCGCGGTCGATGTTTATGGTCAGGTAGGGTTGGCCGGAAATTTTTTCCAGCACGAGGTCTGTTGCTCCGCGCAGGCGTCTGACGACCGCTGCGATTTCTTCAGCTTTAGCCTGGAGTACCTCCAGGTCATCACCAAAAAGTTTGATGATGAGCTGGGCTCTGGTGCCGGCCACCAGCTCGTCAATGCGGCAGGCAATCGGCTGGCTGAATGAATAGCTGAGGCCGGGGATGTCAGCAATGGCCTGCCTCATTTTCTGGGTCAGCTCTTCCCGGTTTCTGGCCGAGGTCCATTGACTCCGAGGTTTAAGAGAGCCGACAAAGCCAGTTTTCTCCACTCCACGGGCTTCCAGCGCAAGGCCGGTTTGACCGGTCCTCGAAACAATGGTGTCCAGTTCGGGAAATTGCTTCAACCTCTTCTCAACTTCAAGGCTCAGGGCAACTGCTTTTTCCAGAGATATGCCCGGAAGCATCTGGATGTCCATGTCAAAAGCTCCCTCGTCCATGATGGGAATGAATTCTCGTCCAAGCCGCGGCAGCAGGAAGGCAGACAGGAGCAGAAGTAACAGCATGGCTCCCACCAGAATGGCGCCGTGTTTAAGAGCCCATTGCAGTCCGCGCGAGTATTTTAGGGCCAGCTTCTCAACAAAATTTCTATTGCTCTTTTTTTCCCCGGGTTTGATGATGATAAAAGCCAGGCCCGGGATTATAACCAGAGAGATAGTCAGCGAACAAAGAAGCGCTATGGAAATGGTAATGGCCAGGGGGGAGAACATTTTGCCTTCTATCCCCTGCAGGCTGAGCAGCGGAACAAAGGTCAGCACGATGATTAATTCACCGAAGATGCTTGGCTTTCTGACCTCAACGATGGCCTTAAAAAAAGTTGACAGGTCTTTTTTCGGGTTTTCTTGCAGATGACGGTGAATGTTTTCCACCTGGATGATGGCCGCATCAACTATCATGCCGATAGAAATGGCCAGGCCGCCCAGCGTCATAAGGTTGGCCGTCAGCCCGACCTGTTTCATCACGGTGAAGGTCAAAAGGGCAGCCAGCGGCAGGGACAGAACCACCACGATGGCTCCTCTGACCTGACCGAGAAACAGAAAAAGAATGATGATCACTAAGGTCGCTCCGATGAGCATGGCTTCCGTCAGGCTGTGCACACTCCGCTCGACTATATCGGTTCTCCTGTAAAAGGGCACAATTTTTATTCCGCCGGGAAGCAGCCCGGAGGAATTTATTTCTTCAACTTTTTTCTCCACCCGCCTGGTAACCTCTCGGCTGTTTTCCCCTTTCAGCATGAGCACAATGCCGCCCACCGTTTCCTTTTCTCCGTTCTTTACGGCCGCCCCCTGTCTTATGGCCTGGCCGGCTTTAACTTCCGCCACATCTTCGAGAGTGACGGCTGCGCCGCGGTTTACCTTGAGCACCGTTTTTTTGATGTCTTCCAGGTCGCGGTAGAGACCGGTGCCACGCACAATAAATTGGCGGTCTTCTTTTTCGATGATGTTGCCCCCCACGTTGCGATTATTTTTTTCTACGGCGGCCATTACTTCATCAAAAGTCAGGTCATACTTGAGCAAGAGGTCAGGGTTGACCAGCACCAAATATTGCCTTATGTACCCGCCGAAAGAATTGACGTCGCTTACTCCGGGTACACTTTTTAGCATCGGGCTGAGGAGCCAATCCTGAATCGTCCTTAGTTCGGTCAGGTAGTCAATTCGTTCTTTTGGGTCGGCGGGTTCCGGTCCTTCGAGGGTATACTGGTAAATTTCGCCCATGGCGGTGGCAATAGGTCCGAGAGTTATTTCAACTTCTGGCGGAACTTTTTCCCGGGCTTCATAAAGCCGTTCAAAAACCTGCTGCCGGGCAAAGTAGATATCGGTTTTGTCGTCGAAGACAACCGTGATAACGGAAAGCCCGGCTCTGGAAATGGAGCGGAGCTGGGTAAGCTTGGGCAACCCGCGCAGAGTATTTTCTATCGGGAAGGTCACGAACTTTTCCACTTCAAAAGGAGAATAACCCGGAGCATAAGTGAGAACTTCTACCTGAACGCCGGTTACATCGGGGAAGGCATCAATGGGCAGCCTCAGATAAGAATAAATTCCGGCCGATATAACCAGGATGACGAGAATGGCCACCAGCAGCCTTTCTTTGAGTGAAAAATGGATTATCCGGTCAATCATGGTGGTGTTCATCCTCCTCGAAGGTGGCTTTTAATAATTCAGATTTGATGATGAAGGCTCCACGGCTGACATATTTTTCACCGAGGGATAAACCCTGGAGAACAGGCCGCCAGCCGTCAATTTCTTCTCCCACGCGGACCGGCCTGACGTTGAACTTCCGGCCATCTTCTGAGACAAAAATCACCTTTTGTCCGGACAGCTCCTGGACGGCTTCATCAGGAACGGCCAGCGCGGTCATCTCCTGAGCCGGCAAAAAGACTTCGGCGTACATCCCGGGTTTAAGCAACCCGCTTTGATTTTCAAGTTCGAGGCGACCTTTGACCAGGCGGGTTGATTCGTCAACCGTCGGTCCGAGATATCTGAGCTGACCTTTAAACTCCATCCCGGGATAAGCCTGCACCCGGACCAGGGCTTGGGCCCCAGGGGAAATCAGGGACAGGTCCTTTTCCTGGATGAATATTTCTACCCAGAGGGTTTCCGTGCTGGCAATTTCCAAGAGCACGGCCCCCGCTTCCACCTGGTCGCCGGTTAATACTTGGCGAGAAATGACCTGTCCGGAAATGGGGGCTCTGAGGCAGTAAAGCTGGTCAGCCGCCGGCTGGCCAATCAGGTCATCTATTTCCTGGTCGTTTAACCCTAAAAGCTCAAGCTTAGCCCGGGCTGATTCCAGAATCGACCAGGCAGCCTGTTTTTCTTCCCGCCGCAGCTGGTCGAGCCTCTGCCATCTTTCATAGGCCAGCCGGAGTTCGGTGAGAGCTTCTAAGTAAGGCAGGCTGAAAAGCTTGGCCAGGCACTGACCCCGCTTAACCCGGTCCCCTTCAAAAACCAAAAGCTGCTCTACCCTTCCCGCCACCCGGGAAGTCAAACGGTAGTAAAGCTTTGGGTTAAATTTTATTTCGCCGGGCACCTTGAGCTGTGGTCTTAGTTTTACAGGTTTCAATTCCTGAAGTTCGATGCCCGCCGTTTTTATGGCCTCGGGGGAAAGGCTGATTTCAGAAGTGACCTGAGAATGCTCATCCTGTGGTCCGAGGCCGGCTGCCCGGTTTTTATTTTGGCAGGAGGTGAAGAGCAAAATAAAAAAAGCTGAAAAGAGAAGGACTGCCAAGGTCGTCCCGGCGAAGGCTTTTCTGTTCTTTTTATTTTTGTTTTCTATGCGTTCGGTCATGGCTGTTCTCCCTCGTGTTAAAAATAATCTTCTCCGGCGCTTTCAAACTCGGCCAGAGCGGTCAGGTAAAAATAAACTGCCCGGTAGTATTCGAGGTTGACGGAGCTGGCATTCCTGAAGATGTCAAGCAGGTTAAGTGAGTCGAGACGGCCAAGCCTGAAATCAGCGCGCGCTTTGGCCAGCAGTCCCTCTGTTTCGGTCAGCAATTGTTCGGAGAAAATTTTGACCTGCTGTTCAGCCCCCAGGATGTTTTCCAGCGCTTGTTTTTTCCGGCTTTCAAAAAACCTGCTGGCCGCTTCCAGATAATACCCGGCTTTTTGCTTCTCTGTTTCAGCCAGGAGTTTTTCGCCGGATATTTTTTTTCTGGAAAATAAAGGATAGGTAATTCCAGCGCTGAAACCGACTGCTCCAAGCCGGTGACTCGGAGCATAAAGGCCGAGCACGAAATCGGGGAGCCTGTTTTTGTTAGCCAGCTGCACCAGAAGGTCAGCTTTTTCTGTCTGTAATCTGGCTATTTTGAGAACCGGGCTGGAAAGCCGGGCTTTCTCGAGCATCTGTTCAGGCCGGGCAGAAAGCGGAGAGTAGGTCAAGGGCGTGGTCAGGACAGGTTCGGTCTCGGGTGGCAGGTGGAGCAGCCGTTTGAGCTCTTCCAGACTGCCCCGGTAATCACGGCCAGCCTGAATAAGTTCGTTTTTCGTGCGAGCCGCCTCTATTCTAATTCTCAGGATGTCTTCATAAGAGACTTTTCCGAGCGAATAAAGAGAAATGGCGCTTTCCTGGATATCGTTCAGAAGGGACAGGTTATTTTCCAGCGTTTCTCTGGTTTTCTGGTTGAGCAGGCAAAGGTAATAGGCTTTTTTCACCTCAGCAGCCAGCAGGCATTTCTGTTGTTCGTATTTCAGGGCTGCTTCTTTCTGGTTGGTTGAGCCCACCAGGGCTTTGAGGCGCAGTTTTCCCGGAAATGGCAGATACTGGCTGAGGCCGAAATTGTATTCCTGCTCGACGCTGTTTTTGTTAATTATCCGCAGGCCTTCGAAGTCGAGACTGATTTCTGTCTCGGGCAAAGAAGAATCAACCATAGTCTGAGCCCGCGCCGTGCTAATTTCTTGAGCAAGCGACTGCAGACCCGGGTTTCTCTGCCAGGCCAGCTCCACCGCTTGCTCAAGCGAAAGCGGAAGAGCGGGTTCTCCTGCTGGAAGCTGTATGCTGAGAGAATTGAAACAGAAAAGAAAGATTAAAAAAAACATAAATTACCTCCTGATGAAAAAGCTGGGAAAAGGGCGAAGGCTTTTTAATCAGGTGGGTGGAAAATGGAGGGGAAAAAGTTAGCCAGGTATTCGGCGCTTTTATCCTGGCCAAAGATGGAAATTTCTTTCAGGTTAGCGATGATGAAATCTACCGGGTTATAAGAAGAATGCTGGAAGGAGTGGTGAACCGGGCTGAACAGCCGATGCAGCTCTTCATGGCAGAAGAAATCGTGAGCTATGATGTTTGTCAGGGTAATCAGGGTCAGCAGGAAGGCCAGGGAAAAAAATATTTTTTTGTTTTTCATATCAGCCAGCTCATTTTACTTTTTCTTGGGCTGGCTGTCAAAATAACATTTAATGTTTATAACCCCCGGTTATTTTTTTTGTTGAAATTTATAAAATTAGGTGTTAACATAAAGTCAAATTTCACTTCTGATTCAAAGTGAGGGCTTCGATGCAAAGAAAGCTTATCCGTCCTAATCTTTCTGAAGTCAAGGAAAAGATGACCAAGGAGGCCAAGGAGAAGGAAGCTGCCAAGAAGAAATCTCCCCCGCCGACCGATACTCATGCCGAAAATTATTACTATTTGAAACAGATGAACAGGAAGACCCTTATGGCGGTCGTTTTTGCCGACGGCGAACAGGTCGAGGGGTTTATAGAATGGTATGACCGGAATTGCTTTAAGCTTAACCGTGATAACGCGCCGAACCTGCTTATTTATAAAAGACAGGTGAAATACCTTTATAAAGTGGAACAGGCTTCACCTCCCGCCACAGGCGAGGAAAACGAAACGGAAAAAGACGAAGAAAAACCTGCTTCCTCTGCCAGCAAAAAGAACAAATGAATCCTCCCCGCCTCGGGATAACTCTGGGAGACCCGTCGGGCATCGGCCCGGAGCTCATCATCCGTCTTATATTGGAGAACGGACTGCCGCCGGGTCAGATTATCATCTTTGGCCAGAAAAAAATACTTGATTTTTGGGCAGGCAGGCTGGGGGCAAATCGTGCTATCTTAGAGGAAAAAATTAAAGAAAGAAAAATCATCATTGAGGAAGCAGGAACTCCCCTGGATGAGATTGTGCCGGGCGAACCAACGGCTGAGGGAGGCCGGGTTTCTTTTGAGTTTTTTAAAGAGGCGGTGGCCAAAGCCGGGGCCGGGCAGCTGGATGCCCTGGTGACCGCTCCCGTATCGAAGATAGCGTGGGCGATGGCCGGGGTAAATTTCCGCGGGCATACTGAATATCTTGAGCAATTTTATCCGGGATGCATGATGAGTTTCTGGTCAGCCAGGCTGAAGGTTGTGCTTTTCACACATCATGTGCCGCTTGCAGAAGCCATAAAGAAAATCAGAAAAGAAGAGTTCCAAAAATTTTTGTCTGCCCTGGAAAAAAACCTTCAGCGATGGCCCTTTGGGGTTAAAGAAATCCTGGTCTGCGGGCTGAATCCACATGCCGGAGAAGCCGGCGTGTTAGGGGTGGAAGAAGAAGCTGAGCTCAAACCGGCTATCGAACAGATTTCCGGCAGCTGGTTGAAAATCTCAGGGCCATACCCGGCCGATACTGTTTTCTTGCGGGCTCTCGAACAACCAGAAAAAATGGTGCTTGGCCTGTATCATGACCAGGGACTGATTCCGTTTAAGCTTGTTTCTTTTTCCAGCGGGGTGAACCTGACGCTCGGTCTGCCCTTCCTGAGAACTTCGCCTGACCATGGGACGGCTTATGACCTGGCCGGCCAGGGGAAGGCTGACCTCGGCAGCATGAAGGAAGCCCTCTGGTTAGCGTGGAAACTGGTTGCCTCTCGGGAATAACTCAGCGGAAGCGTTTTTTCATCTCACTTCTTATTTCCCTTTCGACATCTCTTTTTTTGATGGCTTCCCGTTTTTCATAAGTTTTCTTGCCTTTGGCCAGTGCCAGTTCGACTTTAACCAGCCCCCGGTCGTTGAAGTAAACTTTGGTCGGAATGAGGGTTAACCCCTTTTCCTGAATTTTGCCGGCCAAGCGCTTCAATTCCCGGCGGTGCAGCAGGAGTTTCCTCGGCCGTTCTGGGTCGTGGTTAAAAACATTGGCCGCCAGGTAAGGGCTTATATGGCAATCAACCAGAAAAAGTTCGTCTCCTTTGAAGTCAGCATAGCTGTCTTTCAGGCTAATTCGGCCTTCGCGCAGCGACTTGACTTCACTTCCGGTCAGGGCTATGCCGGCTTCCATCGTTTCCAGAATGTCATAGTCGTGATGGGCTTTCTTGTTAGTGGCGATGATTTTCATCAGACCCCGGCCAGGTTTTCCTGATTAGCAGGTTTAATCACTTTGATTCTAATCAGGGAAACGTGTCTTTTGATCATTTTTTCTACCGTAAAATTCAGGTTCTTTATTCTAATTGAAGTTTTCTCCGCTGGCAAATGACCGTAGTGGTAGAGGAAAAACCCGGCCAGCGTGGTGTAGTATTTTTTTTCTGGAATGCCCAGGTTTAATTTCTCGTTAATTTCCTTGATGGAAGCGGATCCCTTGATGATGTACTCATCTTCACTTATTTTCTGATACCAGTCTTCGGCCGGCCGGTCGTATTCATCCCTGATGTCGCCCACGATTTCTTCAATTATGTCTTCAAAAGAGACAATTCCTTCAAAGCTGCCAAACTCATCCACCACAAAGGCCAGGTGGATGGCCTGTTCCTGCATCTGCAGAAGAACTTTCTCTATGGTGGCCAGCTCGGGCACAAAAAGCGGTTTTCTCAGGCAATGGGCGAGATTGAATTCCCGGTTGGAGTTTAGGAAAGGCAGAATATCCTTGGCGTGGAAAAGCCCCTCTATGTTATCAATGGTTTCCCGGTAGACCGGGTAGCGGGAAAACCCGTTTTCCTGGATGGCCTTGATGACTTCATCCAGAGTGGAGCTGACCTCCAGGGCTTTTACCCTCGTGCGGGGCACCATGATTTCTCTGACAGGTCGGTTGCTGAGGTCCAGCACTCCGGCCAGCATTTTTTTCCTGAGTCGGGAAAGCCCTTTTACCCCGGAGGTTATCACCAGCCGGACCTCTTCTTCGCTCAGGTGATGAGAGAAAACGCTTCCGGTTTTTTCTCCTTCAGGCAGGAAAATCCTGGGCAGCAGCCCGAAGAACTTGATCAGCGGATAGAACAGAAAATAGACAGCCCGGATGAAGTAGATGGCCATAAATGAGATTTTAACCGGTCGGTGAGCAGCCAGAATTTTGGGGTTTATTTCGCCGAACATCAGGATTAGCAGAGTGGTGAAAAGAGTGGCCAGGACGACGGCCTGGTTGTCGTTGGGGTAGAAGCTAACAAAAATGGATGTGGCGATAGAAGCAGCGGCCGCATTAACCAGGGTGTTCCCTATCAGTATGGTGGCCAGCAGGTCATTTATCCGGGTCAAGCTTTTTCTGATGAGCCGGGCTTTTTTTGAACCCCTGGAGTCAAGATATTCGAGAGTGTAGGGGTTGAGAGAAATAAAAGCTGTTTCTGAGGAAGAAAAAATGGCGCTCAGCAGGAGAAACAGCAGAAATAGACCTATACGCACCCACATCGGTTAAAAATTAAAAACCTGACTCAGGCTTAAAATTTTTGAGGCAAGCTTCGATGGTCTGAGTGAGCTTTGCGCTAATCTTGTCTGGTGAATAGCAGGTTGAAGCAGAAAGCTCGCTGATGATGAGCTCCCGGGCTTTCTCCATCATCTTTTTTTCTCTGAAGGATAACGGCTTGGTCTGACTCAGGAAAAACAGCGTCTTGTACACAAGAGCAATGTCTTCTAACTGTCCTGATTTCATCAGGTCAAAATTTCCTTTGTAACGGTCTTTCCAGTCGGCGCTGATGTCTACCTGGCAGGCCTTCAGGAAGGAAAAGAATTTGTTTATGTTTTTGGCCGGGATTGGTTTTCTGAGCCCGATTTCGCTGGCGGAAGAGTAAGGAATAACCACCAGCGTGTTGTTACACAGAAGCCTGATATGGAGAGTGCGGAAGACCTGTCCGTTAAACGATTCTTCCTGTATATCTTCTATTATTCCCAACCCTTGGGCAGGGTAAATGACTTTATCGCCGATTTTTAAAGAATTCATTAGATTCAAATTATAGTTTATGCGGCGGGGATAGTCAAACAGCCGGCCGCTATGATTACCGCGTTTCAGTGGTGTGCGCATTTAACGGCTTTACTGTCATATCAGCAGCCAAGAAGGTCGTGGTTATTTTCAAAACCAGCCCGCTTTTCATTTGAATGGTAACAACGGGATAACATGAGCCCATTAAAAGGGTAATTTCCCTTTTAACCGGCGACCATTATAAAAAGTCCGTATTATTTTTATAACCGTTTTGGAGATGATTATCCCGGCACAGCGCCTGATTGAACAATTATGGGGGAAGAATCAGGAAAAAAGCGGGGGGAATAAAGCCACGGCTGCTTTACGGCCGGTAAGGCAAGTCGCACAGAGCCGGGGGTGAAGATAAAAGTTTTGTAGCAAAAATGTTTCCTCGCCTTCTGATTTTCCAGACTTGACAGAAATGCTTGTTTTCGTTTAAGATACAAGCTTAATTCTACTGGTGAGAGTGGACGATGAAGAGGACATTTCAGCCAAATAACAGAAGAAGAAAAAAGACGCATGGCTTTCTGGTCCGCATGAGCACTCGCGGTGGACGGAAGGTCATAAAAAATAGAAGGGCCAAGGGACGCAAGAGACTCGCGGTCTGATGGATGAAAGCCTTAGGCCGAGCGAAAGAATCCGGAAACGGACGGAATTCGCCGAATTATACAAGAAAGGCCGCCGGATAAAAGGAAGGTATTTCCACCTGGTTTATCTGCCAAATGAACTTGGATTTTCCAGGCTGGGTGTGGTGGTCAGCAAGAAGATTGGGAAAGCGGCCGTTCGTAACAGGATAAAAAGATGGTTCCGAGAAGCTTTCCGGAGGAATAAGGCATTGATGCTCAGGCCGGTGGATTTGGTCCTGATTGCCCAAAAAGATATCCTGGAGCTTGACTGGAAAGCGCTGGTAGAAGAATACCGGCAGGCGGTGAAAAGATTGTCTGAATAAAAAAGAAGAACGGAAAAATATGAAATATATATTCCTGGGCCTTATAAAAATCTATCAGTGGCTGATCTCTCCCCTGCTGGGCCATAACTGCCGTTATTATCCTACCTGTTCAGAATACACTTATCAGGCAATAAAGAAATATGGTTTGATTAGAGGGAGCTATTTGGGTGGAAAGAGAATTTTAAGGTGTCATCCCTTTCATGAAGGGGGAATTGACCCTGTCCCATAAGAGGAAAAAATGGAAAAACGTTTGATCCTGGCCATTGTGCTTTCTTTTCTGGTGCTTTTTCTCTATCAGTTGATTTTTATCAAGCCGGCTCAGAAACCTCAAGCGGTTCAGCAGCCGGCTCAGGCCAATCAACCGGTTGCCAAGGAAGCGGTCACGCCGTCTGAAGCCAGGACGGCCAGCGAACCTTTGCCCGCGGCTAAAGCCAAGGATGAAGTAAAGTCCTTCGAAGTTCTGGAAGATACCCAGGAAAAAACCATAAAGGTAGAAACCCCCCTTTATCTGGCCGAGTGGAGCAACCGGGGGGCTACCCTCAGAAGCTGGAAGTTAAAACACCATTTAAAGAGACTTCCCACCAAGGATAAGCCGCAGCCGGAATGGTTGGACCTGGTGCCAGAAAGCGCGGCGAAAACAGGGATTTATCCCTTTGCCCTGAAAACAGAAAACCAGGAGCTGACCGGCAGGCTAAACCAGGCTCTGTACCTGGTTCGGGGCCAGGACCTGGAACTGAGTGGAACCCAGACCGGGACTCTAATATTTGAGTATTCCGATGGGAATAATATAAAAGTCAGGAAGGAGTTTGTTTTTAACGGGGATGAATACACTTTTAAGGTTCGGACAACTCTGGAAGTTGATGGAAAAGAAATCCAGCCGGAGGTGCTCTGGGGCCCCGGCATCGGCACCCTCACTCCTGAGGAGTTGAAGCAGAAGTTCAGCGCCAACCGCGGAGTGGCTTTCTTGAGCCAGAGGGACAGAAAAGTCTACAGGCTTCTGGAGAAGAAAATCCCGCCTGAAAATGAAGCCCAGCGTTTTGTCGGCCTGGACTGGGCCGCTTACGAAGAAAATTATTTTGCTTCCATATTTTTGTTTGGGTCAGGAAGCAGTCAGGCTTTTGCTTACCGCGTAGATTTGAACGAGCCGCAGGAAGACGGTAAATCGGCTGTTGTCCCCTATTATTACCTGTCCTTGGTCAATCCGGTTGAAGTTTACCTCGGTCCCAAAGAATATGACAGGTTAGTGGCCTACGGCCACCAGACTAAAAAAATAATAAATTTTGGCTTCTTTGGCGGAGTGGCGGAGCTTCTGCTCGTCGCGACCAAGTTTTTCCACCGTTATTTCCCCAACTGGGGAGTGGCCATCATCATCATGACCCTGATCATAAAAATAATCTTCTTCCCGCTCACCTACAGCTCGACCAAATCGATGGCCAGAATGCAGGAACTTCAGCCGAAGATTAAGGCTCTGAGGGCTAAATACAAGAAAGCCAAGCAGGACATGGAGCAACGCCGCCAGATGAACGAAGAGTTGATGCAGCTCTACAAAGAGCACGGCATCAACCCGGCCAGCGGTTGCCTGCCGCTTCTCATTCAATTGCCGGTCTTCTGGGGCTTTTTCCGAATGCTCGTGGTGGCGGTCGAATTCAGACACAGCCCGTTCGTTTTCTGGATAAAAGACCTTTCAGTGCGCGACCCCTATTATGTAACCCCCATCCTTATGGGAGTGACCCAGTACATTTCTCAGAAAATGACTCCTTCGACCGCTGACCCGGCGCAGCAGAAGATGATGCTGTTGATGCCCTTTATTTTCACCATTTTCTTTATGAATTTTCAAGCCGGATTAGTTTTATACTGGTTGACCAATAACGTCTTACAAATAGCCCAGCAGGCTATCATGAACAAGATGATGGCTGTCAAGAGGGAAAAAGATGGAAAAAGAAAGAAAAAATGACAACCAATTAAATAGCCAAATAGTTGATAAACAAGAATTTAAAGGCAGGTCGCTGGAAGATGCCCTAAGCCTGGCCGAGCATGTGCTCAAAGTACCGAGGGAAAAATTTAATTATGAAATCGTCACCGAGAAGACGAAACTTTTCGGCCTGAAAAATAAAGAAATAGTCATTCGCGCCTGGCCGAAAAGCGACCAGGAAGAGAATGCGGTTTCTAATTTCCTAAAAAAGTTGATGAAGGTTTTTCCCCTTGACCTTCGCTATCAAATAAAGAAAAAAGACCAGCTGGTGTACGTAATTTTTGACGGAGAAGACCGGAAGCTACTGTTGCGGAATGACGGTGCGCTGCTTCTGGCGATACAGCATATACTGAACAAGATTTCACCCATTAAGGTTCAGGTGGATTGCGAGTTTTTCCGCCGCCGTAAAGAGAAGAAACTGAAGGAACTGGCCATGCAGTTGGCGCAGAAGGTTCAGGAGACAGGACAGGAAGAGATACTTGATTTGATGAACCCCTACGAGAGAAGAATAATTCATATTGCTGTCAACCAGATTCCTGGTTTGACGACGGAAAGCATTGGAGATGGCTTTTTGAAAAAAGTTCGTATTTACAAAGTCGAGGGGGAGAGGCCGGAACAGGCTGGTGAGGGCTGACCGGCTGTCCGGCCGATTTATCTTAATTTGATTGATTTACCTTCAAGGAGGCCAGGATTAAAATTATAGTATGAGTTATTATCTGGACGATACGATAATTGCAGTTTCCACGCCGCCCGGACCAGGCGGTATTGGTATTGTTAGATTGAGCGGCACCGAGGCTTTAAACACGGCCACCCGTATTTTTATTCCGGCCCATGAATCACCTGCCCTGAACCCGAGAAAAATGTGTTTTGGCCACCTGGTAGATTTGGAAACCGGGGAAAAACTTGATTCTGGATACATCTGCTACTTCCCTGCCCCCAATTCTTATACGAGAGAGGATGTGGTAGAAATAAGCCTGCACGGTTCTCCGGTAATTTTGAACGAAGCGGTGCGGTTGGGAGTTAGGGCTGGGGCCAGGCCGGCTTTGCCAGGTGAATTTACGATGAGGGCTTATTTGCATGGCCGGCTGGATATAATTCAGGCTGAAGCGATAAACGACCTGATCCGGGCCTCTTCCCTGGACCAGGCCAAGATTTCTTTTCGTCAGGTGGAAGGGAGTCTGTCGAAAAAACTTTCTCTTCTCCGCGAGCAACTGATTGATATCCTGGTGTTGCTGGAAACCAGGATAGAATTTCCCGAGGAAGAAATTTCCGTTACTGACCAGCAAATCAGGTCCACCATACAGGAGGTGCTGAAAACCCTCGAGAATCTGGCCGGAAGCTATCAGCGAGGGCGGGCTCTCCTGGAAGGGCTGACCATTGCTCTGGTTGGGAAGACCAACGTCGGCAAATCTACACTTTTCAACACACTTCTGGAAGAAGAAAGGGCTATTGTTACCCCCTACCCGGGCACCACTCGGGATTTCATAAGAGAAACCATAATGGTCAACGGCGTTTTGATGAAGATAATAGACATGGCCGGGTTCGGACAGGCTCAACATCCGGTGGAAGAGGAAGGAATTCTAAGAGGGCAGAAATTGGCGAACAGGGCGGATGGTATTTTAGTGTTGCTTGATGCTTCGCGAGAAGAAACGGAAGAAGATATGTATATTTTAGAGAAATACAGAAATAAAAAAAGAATAATTGTTTTTAACAAGTGCGACCTGCCACAGAAAATCAACAAAGAAAAAATTTTAGGATTAAATTTGGATGTTCCGGCCGTTGAACTTTCTGCCTTGACCGGTCAGAACGTAGAAAAATTGCGAGATCTCATGGTCAGGACATTTTCGCCATCCATTGATAAAAACGAAGAAATTATCCTTCATGAGCATCAGAAAACGCTGGTTGAACAGATGGTGGTCCATCTCAGAGAAGCCAGCAGGCTTTTATTGGAAGGTTTTAGCGAGGAATTGGTAGCAGAAGAATTAAGGAGCGCAGTCGGGCTGTTTGCCCAGATTAAAGGGGAAATAAAGCCACAGGAAGTTCTCGAGCAGATTTTTGGTCGGTTTTGTATAGGAAAATGAGTAGCCTGCGGTTTGATGAAGAATATGAGGTGGTGGTAGTAGGAGCCGGGCATGCCGGTTGTGAAGCTGCTGCCGCCGCGGCCAGGATGGGTGCTTCCACCTGCCTGATTACTATTCACCTGGAGACTATTGCCCAGATGTCCTGCAACCCGGCCATTGGGGGGCTGGCCAAAGGCCATCTTGTCAGAGAAATAGATGCTCTTGGCGGGCTGATGGGCCTTTTGGCCGATGAAACGGGCATTCATTTCCGTTTGCTTAACAGAAGCCGGGGTGGGGCAGTCCAGGGGCCGAGGGCTCAGTGCGATAAAGCTGCTTACCGCCTGACTATGAAAAAGTGGTTAGAAGAAATCCCCCGGCTGAGGCTTCTTCAAGGAATTACTACAGATATTATAGTTGAAAATGGAGAAGTTAAGGGGGTAATTAACAGGGACGGCACGGTTATAGGAGCCAGAACTGTTATCCTTACGCCAGGAACCTTTTTGAATGGCTTAATCCACATCGGGCTGAACAGCTATTCAGCCGGTCGGGCAAACGAACCTCCGTCGGTGGAGCTGGCTGAGGCCATAAGAAAATTGGGATTTAAGATTTTGAGGCTTAAGACAGGCACGCCGATGAGGCTGGATAAAAACAGCATTGACTGGGGAAAGTTCCAGCCCCAGCCCGGCGACGAAGAACCAGTGCCTTTTTCTTTCAGAACGACAAGAGAACTCCAAAATAAAGTGGTCTGTTATGTGGGGTATACTAATGAAAAAACTCATGAGGTAATAAGACGCAACCTGGATAAATCTCCTCTTTACAGCGGCAAGATAAAAGGCATAGGTCCGAGGTATTGCCCTTCGATAGAAGATAAGGTAGTAAAGTTTCCCCATCATCCTCGACACCAGTTTTTCCTGGAGCCAGAGGGTTTAAACACCGCAGAGGTGTATGTCAATGGGCTGTCTTCCAGCCTTCCTTACGAGGTGCAGAAAGAAATCCTTAAAACCTTGCCGGGGTTAGAGGAAGCCAAAATATTGAGACCGGCTTATGGCATTGAGTACGATGCTGTTTCAACCTCAGAAATTATGCCTACCCTGGAAACAAAAAAGATAAAGAATCTTTTTCTTGCAGGCCAGATAAATGGAACTTCTGGGTATGAAGAGGCAGCGGCGCAGGGCCTGGTAGCCGGCATAAATGCAGTTTTAAAAATTAGAGGCCAGGAGCCTTTTATCCTTTCCAGGCACGAAGCATACATCGGCGTTTTAATTGACGACCTGATTTCTGTAGGGGTGGATGAACCGTACCGATTGTTTACTTCGAGAGCGGAAAGCAGGTTAAACCTGAGAATTGATAATGCTGACCAGAGGCTTCTGCCTTATGGTTATAAATTTGGCCTTATAACAGAAGAAGATTATAGGAGATTTTTAGAAAAGCAGGAAAGATGCAAAATTATCATAGATTTTATGAAAAGAGAGAAAATCCAGGATGAGAAAAATCAGTCTGTGCCCATCGTAAATTATCTGAGAAAGCCAGGCATAAGCATAGATATGGTCATTTCGAAAGTTAATTTCCCGGTTGAACTGAGCCCGGAGGAAAAAAGGTTTGTGGAATCAGAAGTTAAATATGAGGGTTATATTAAAAAGCAGGAAAAAGAAATTGCCAAGCTTTTGAAATTAGAAAGCATGGCGATACCTGAAGAGCTCGATTATGGCGATATTCCTGGGTTAACCAGAGAGCAAGTAGAAAAATTGAATAAATTTAAACCCCGTACGATGAAAGAAGTTAAAAAAATATCTGGAATTACGCCGGCAGCTGTTTATAATATTTATCTGTATATCGAGGTTATAAGGCGAAAGAACCTCGGAGAAAATGTTTCACGTGGAACATTAAAGCCAAATGAATAAGGTAATTGCTGTAGCCAACCAAAAAGGAGGCGTGGGGAAAACCACTACGACAATTAATCTTGGCGCTTCTTTGGCTTCCAAAAATTTTCGGGTGTTGATTGTTGATTTCGACCCACAGGGGATGGCCACCGTCGGCCTGGGGAAACCAAAAGCCAAGGGGAAAGGGATTTACCAGGCTATTTTAAACGGCCAGGATGTAATGGATTGCTTGGAGAGGACCGACATGGAAAATTTGTTCTTATGTGGATGTTCGCCTGAACTGAGTGGGGCCGAGGCGGAACTGTTCAGTGCCCCGGAAAGAGAAAAAAGGCTGAAAAAAGCTCTGGAACCAGTTAAAAAATTATTCAATTTCATTCTGATTGATTGTCCCCCGTCGCTCGGTTTCTTAACCATAAATGCGCTTGCTGCCTCGGATTCTATCCTGATTCCTGTGCAGGCTGAATTTTTTTGCATGGAGGGAATACCGGACCTTTTTCATACTCTTGATGTCGTCAGGCGTTATTTTAACCCCCAGCTTTATGTTGAAGGTGTTTTGTTGACGATGTTTGATGAAAGGACTAACCTTTCCAAGCAGGTGGCAGAAGAAATCAAGAATTCCCTTAAGGGATTTCTTCTAAATACAGTCATCCCAAGAAGTGTCAGGTTGGCCGAGGCTCCGAGTTTTGGCAAACCGATTATCTTGTATGACCCAAAATCAAAAGGAGCGGAGGCCTACCTAAATCTGGCAGAGGAGTTGATTAAAAAATGACCAAAAAAGCTCTGGGAAAAGGTTTAGGAGCTTTCATACCAGAAGAATTCGGCATATTAAAAGAAGACCGTTATGAAGAAATTGAGATCGAAAAAATACGGCCTAACCCCAACCAGCCAAGAACAATTTTTGACGAGGAATCGATAGATGAGCTGGCCAGGTCGATAAAAGAAACTGGGATTATCCAGCCGATTCTGGTGGTCCCCGAAGACGACCATTATAAAATTATCGTAGGTGAAAGGAGGTGGCGGGCAGCGCAGAAAGCTGGGCTGCGTTTTGTCCCGGCTATCATCCGCAACATCACGCCGGAAAAACAGCTTGAAATTTCGATTATAGAAAACATACACCGGGAGGATTTAAACCCGCTTGAAGTGGCGCAGGCTTTTAACGAACTGGCAGAGAGTCTTGGCCTTACTCAGCAGGAAATTGCTGATAAAGTTGGTAAAGACCGGGCCTCGGTAGCAAACTATATTCGCCTTCTAAAATTGCCAGAGGAAATAAAGCAGTTCATCCGAGAAGAAAAAATATCGATGGGGCACGCCCGTGCACTTCTGGCTCTTGAGGAGGAAAGTTCTCAGGTTGAGCTGGCGCGGATGATTGTCCAGAAAGGCCTTTCAGTTCGAGAAACCGAAAAAATGGTCCAGAGATATAAAACGAAAGGGCCCAGAATTCAGAAAACTTTGGAAGACCCAGACCTAAAAGCTCTGGAAGAAGAGTTGGTAAAACATCTCGGGACCAAGGTGGTCATCAGCGGAAACAGGCAGAAAGGTTCGATAAGAATATTTTATTTTTCGCTGGATGACCTGAATCGAGTCTATGATAAGATAAAAGGAGTCAAATGATGAAAGAGAAAGAAAAAATAAGAGAAATTGTGGAAGAACACAGGTTAGCCGGTCTGATAGACCAGGGCACAGAATTAAAAGGAGAATTGAATTTTAAGGGTTCATTCAGGATAGAAGGTTACTTCCAGGGCAAAATATATTCAGATTCCATGCTTATCGTCGGAGAGAAAGGAAAAGTGGAAGCAGACGTTAGGGTCGGACAGTTGATTATAAACGGTGAGATAAGGGGCAAGCTACAGGCTAAGGAAAGAGTTGAAATCCATAACAAAGGCCGTGTTTTTGGGAGCATTATCACTCCGAGGTTAGTGGTTGAAGAAGGGGCATACTTAGAAGCTACCTGCCAGACATCTGATTTGTCTGAATCTCAGGAAGTGCCGCCTGCGGAGAAAAAGTAACTTTCGACCCGGACTTCTCACGGCCCTTTACAAAACCTCCATCTTAGGCTGCCAATTCTCTTTATGCTCGACAAACCATGCTTCTTTAAATTTTCTTGTTCTTCGGTAGAATTGTCTTGTGGCTCTAAGTTTCAGAAATGAAATCGTTTTGTTCTATCCCAGTTTGGCTGAAATTTAAACTAAAAAGTTGAGCAAAATTACATTTCAAGCAGGCAAAAAACAGGAGATATAAGCGCAGTCCCTGGTCGAGCCGGAGTTAAAAGAGGTGCGCTGGCCGGTCAAAATAAATTGCATGAGTGCCTGGTTTTAGCCCCTATTTTTGCTTTAGAGCTTAATTAAGATGAAATGTTCAGGCAGTTAATAAACTCATTCTGGCACAACGCCTAAATCAAAAATTTTATTTTCAAAAAATAACATAAAATTACAGATAAATTAACGAGTATGGCTTTTACATTTCTACAAAATCGCTTAATTTCTATATTTTCTTAATATCAATGAAAAATTTGGAAAATAAAGCTTTAAAAACAGGCATGACATGTCTGCTGCTAATCCTATCCTGCTGAACAACTCCTAAATCTTTGTTAAACTGGTCATAATCAAGAATGCTTTCAACGATGTGCTATGGTCAAGTTTTAGCCATGCAGTTATCATTTCTCCGGCCAAACACAAGAACGTCAGAGGCCCCGCTTTTCTTAAGTTTTTCTTTTTAATTTTTTGTGAAAGTGGTTCAAAATAGCAATTCTGGCTTTGCTGTTAGAGAAATATTAATAAATTTAAGCCAATTAGATTGCCGGCGGAAATCTGCTGAGGCTATTTTGCCTTTTTTAATTATTATATTACAAATCTGTCTCCTTAGATAAGATTTGAAATTCTTAATCAAGGAGTATCGCAGAGTGTTTGCTGCTTTTCGGCCAAATGAATTTCTTTTTTGAGGCTAAATACAGTTTAAATAAACCCTTTCCATCCATTATTTATAGCTGACAAAGAAAATAAACTTCGATTTTTTGTCATCTGAACTTGGCCATAAAAAATTTTCTATCTGGTTGATATTTAATAATTTATACGAATTACAAGCTAAACAGATTAACACACTTTTGGCGAAGATGATGAAGATAAAAACTTGTTATTTTTACCATTTGATTTTATAATCAAACTTAATCGGTTATTTGTCAAAGGCAAAAAGATGAGCAAGTATATTTTTGTAACTGGAGGCGTAATTTCAGGGCTGGGAAAAGGCATTGCCGCGGCTTCAGTGGGATTGCTGCTGGAATCTCATGGCTATAAAATCACCTTGCAGAAATTTGACCCCTATTTGAATGTTGACCCCGGCACGATGAGCCCCTTCCAGCATGGGGAAGTATATGTGACGGACGACGGAGCAGAAACGGACCTTGACCTCGGGCATTATGAAAGATTTACTTCTACCAGGACGACCCGTTCGCACAACTGGACAGCCGGGAAGATTTATGACCTGATTATCAAAAAAGAAAGAAGAGGGGACTATCTCGGGAAAACAGTCCAGGTGATTCCACATGTGACGGATGAAATCAAGAATGCGTTCTACTCGGTGGCCGGTAATAATGATATTGTCATCATCGAAATCGGCGGGACAGTAGGCGATATTGAGAGCCTGCCATTCCTGGAAGCTATAAGGCAGATGAGGCTTTCTCTCGGCAGTGAAAATACAGTCTTCATTCACTTAACTCTTATTCCCTATGTTGGCGCTTCAGGCGAACTCAAGACCAAGCCGACTCAGCACAGCGTAAAGGAATTGAGAGCCATCGGTATTCAGCCTGACATAATCCTTTGCCGTACTTCTCGGGAACTTCCTCAAGAATTGAAAGCCAAAATAGCTCTTTTTACCAACGTGCCGGTGGAAGCAGTCATAACGGCTATGGATGCGCCCTCAATTTACGAGATTCCTCTAAATTTTGCGGCTGAAGGCCTTGACCAGATTATCCTGAAAAAATTAAACCTGGAAGTAAGGAAACCGGACCTAAGTCGCTGGGAGAGCCTGGTCCAGCGCAGCCGGCACCCGCGGGACGAAGTTAACATAGCGGTCGTAGGCAAATATGTCGGGCTACACGATTCTTACATCAGCCTTTACCAGGCACTCGACCATGGCGGACTCAGTCATTCTCTGAAAGTTAACCTGAAATGGGTTGAAGCGGAAGACCTGGAATCCGGCCGACCGGCTCGCCTGCTCAAAGAAGCAGACGGCATCCTCGTCCCGGGCGGGTTCGGGCACAGAGGCATCGAAGGGAAAATAAAGGCCGTTACTTATGCTCGCGAACAGCAGGTTCCTTTTTTTGGTATATGTCTGGGTATGCAGTGTGCCACGATTGAATATGCCCGTAACGTTGCCCGGCTGAAAAAAGCTCACAGTGAGGAATTTGACCCGAACACCCCTTACAAGATTTTTCGCCTGTGGAGGGAATTGAAAAAAGAGCATGACCTGGGCGGCACCATGCGGCTCGGTGCTTATAATTGTGAGCTAAAAAAAGGAACTCTGGCTTATAAAATTTACGGAAAACCTCTCATCAGCGAGCGCCACCGTCATCGTTATGAGTTCAACCCGGAATTTGAAGAAGCGCTGACAGCTGCCGGCCTGGTTGTCTCTGGTCGTAATCCTGAACATGACCTGGTAGAAATCATCGAGCTGAAAAATCATCCCTGGTTTGTTGGTTGCCAGTTCCACCCGGAATTCAAATCGAGGCCGCTTGAGCCGCACCCGCTGTTTAAGTCGTTCATTGGGGCAGCTTATGCTTACCGGAAAAAAAGCCGGCGGTAAAAGCCAGGCCGCAGCATATTGTAAATTATTGATAATAAATAAATTATAATTTTACGGCTATTTTCCGGACATAAAAGCAAAAAAATGAAAAGAATGGGCTTACTGAAAAAATTAAAAGCACGTCAAGCTGCCCGAAAAATTGAGCTCGTGCTGATGGATGTCGACGGCACTTTGACTGATGGTCTGGTATATGTTCTGCCAGATGGTCAGGAAGTAAAAGGATATCATGTGGCTGATGGGCTGGGTATTTTGCTGGCCCGGCTGGCCGGGCTAAAATTGGGAATTATCACCGGCAAACAGTCAAGAGCGCTTGAGATTCGGGCGGAAAAGTTGCAATTTGATGAGGTGCACCAGAACATCCTTGACAAGAAGAAAGTATTTTTAGAAATTCTCGAACGCCATCATCTTGTTCCGGAGCAGGTGGCTTTCATCGGAGACGACCTGGGAGACCTGGAAGTGATGAAAAAAGTCGGACTGCCCGCCGCTCCAAAAAATGCCCACCCGATGATTAAAGAGTGTGCCCTTTATCTCTGCCGAAGAAACGGTGGTCGCGGTGCTGTCCGAGAATTTCTGGAATTCATACTGCGCGCTCAGGGGCGATGGGCGGAGGTGGCCGGGCGCGCTGCTGAGATAAAAAGTGTTTTAAATAGATAACGGTTTGTATTATTCTATCTTATGCGCGGAGCTTATCCGCGAGGGAATTTTTCGGAGCGCCAGCATGGAGCTTAAAAAAGAAATTTTCAGGGAATATGATATACGCGGAGTTGTCGGACAGGACCTGGACCGACCAGCAGCCGTGCTTATCGGCCAGGCGGTGGGCACAAGAATAAAATCAGCAGGGAAAAGAGAAGTGGCGGTCGGCCGGGACTGCCGCTTGAGCTCACCTGAACTGGCGGCAGGTCTCATAGAAGGTTTATTAAATTGTGGCTGTCAGGTAGTTGACCTCGGAGTGGTGCCAACCCCGCTTGTTTATTTTTCAGTCTATTACAAGAAAAAAGAAGCAGCCGTCATGATCACCGGTTCGCACAACCCTCCGGAATTCAACGGCTTCAAAGTTATGGTGGGGGAAGAGACCCTGTACGGGCCAGAAATCCAAGAAATTTACCGGCTGATAAAATCGAAGTCTTTCAGCCTGTCAGAGCAAAAAGGCACGGTAACTCATTATGACCCTGTTCCGGAATATGTTGATTATGTGGCGGGGCAGGTCAAACTGCACCGGCCGGTTAAAGTGGTGATTGATGCAGGGAATGGAACTGCCGGGCCGGTGGCCAGCCAGCTGTTTAAAAAGATGGGTGCAGAAGTCATCGAGCTTTACACGGAAATGGACGGACATTTTCCGCACCATCATCCTGACCCCACCATTCCGGAGGCGCTTAAAGATTTGATAGCCACGGTCAAAAAGACAGGGGCCGAGCTGGGGATAGCTTACGACGGAGATGCCGACCGCATCGGTGCGGTGGATGAAACCGGCCGCATCATCTGGGGAGACCAGCTGATGATTATTTTTGCTCGCGACATTCTGGCCAGCCATCCCGGGGCCACCATCATTTCCGAAGTGAAAGCCTCGCAGTTATTCTACCGAGAAGTGGCCAGGCTCGGCGGCCGGGCCATTATGTGGAAGACCGGGCATTCTCTGATCAAAAAGAAAATAAAAGAAGAAAATGCCCTGCTGGCGGGCGAAATGAGCGGCCACATTTTCTTCGCCGACCGCTGGTTTGGTTTTGATGATGCCATCTATGCTTCGGCCCGCCTGCTGGAAATTGTCTCCCGCAGCCAGCGCCTGGTTTCAAGCTTTCTGGCCGATTTACCGGCGATGTTTAACACTCCGGAAATACGCATCTATGCTTCTGAGGAAGTAAAGTTCAAAATTGTCGAACTGGTGAAGCAGGAATTAAAGCAGGACCCGGAGGTAAGGGAAATTATCGATATTGACGGCGTAAGAGCGGTTTATGAATCGGGCTGGGGTTTGCTCCGTGCTTCCAACACGCAACCGGTCCTGGTGTTGCGCTTTGAAGCTGACAGCCAGGAAAATTTGCAAAAGATAAGAAGCCGGGTGCAGGCCGCCATGGAAAAGGTCATCAAGGGATTAACTCCCAATCTCAACTCATAAAGCAGGAAGGGGCACATGAACAGGAAAGCGAAAAATAAAAAAACAAAGCCTGGCCAGCTGCCATTCGATTTCAACGTGGTCATCCTGGCCGGCGGTTCAGGCACCAGGTTCTGGCCTCTTAGCCGGCAAAAAAAACCCAAGCAATTTCTTAAAATCATAAAAGACCGAACACTGATTGAAGAGACTTTCCGCCGCGTCAACGGGCTGGTTTTGCCGGGTCAGGTTTATACCGTGGCGGTCGCCCAGCAGAGCAAGATTCTCAGGCGGCTTTTGCCCAGGATACCGGCTAAAAATCTGTTAGTGGAGCCGGAAGCTCGAAACACGGCGGCTTCACTAATCCTGGCCACGGCCAGCATTTATCTTAAAAATCCGGAAGCTGTTCTGGCCGTGCTTCCGGCTGACCATTACGTAAGCGACGTGGAAAAGTTCCGGAGAAAACTTTCAGCCGCCGCCCGGGCGGCTTACCAGCTGAGGAAAATCATTCTTTTTGGCATTCCGCCGGTTAGCCCGGCCACCGGCTATGGTTATATCCATTGCCCGGGGCAGAAAGTGGGTGAAATAGACGGTGAGACTTTCTTTGAAGTTCAGGCTTTTAAAGAAAAGCCAGACCTGCCGACGGCTCTTGAGTACCTGCAGAGCGGCGAGTATTTTTGGAACAGCGGTATATTTCTCTGGCGAGCCGATGTTTTCGTCGACCACCTGAGGGAATATGCCCCCGAGCTTTTTTCAGCCTGGATGAAGGTTTTGCGTTGTCTACGAAATAAAGACCGGCGTGAGCTTGGAAAAGTTTTTAGAGAAATTCCGGCGCTGTCTATAGACTACGCCCTGATTGAAAAAATTCCTCAGGCTCTGATGGCCCGAGGAGATTTCGGCTGGTCAGACCTGGGCAGCTGGAGTTCTCTGTACGCTTATTTACCGCAGGACGGCGAATGCAACTCTTTCAGCGGGAAATTTATCGGGCTGGAAGCCAAGAACTGCTTGGTGTTCAGCCCGAAAAAACTCACCGCCCTGGTTGGAGTCAGAGACCTGATTGTGGTAACCACCGATGATGCCGTGCTGGTCTGCCACCGGGACCAGGACCAGTTAGTCAAGGAGCTGGTAGAAAAGCTAAAAAGAGAAGGCCCCGAATATCTTTGAAAAGAAGCTGGCTGCTTTTTCTTCTGAATTATAAATTCAGTGAGGAAGCCCGGCTTTTAAGTAAGTTTCTTCCCAGATGGGGTTGAGCAGGGCGGCTACCTGCCGGTCGTATTCCACCAGTCCCTGATAATACTCAGGGTCAGCCAGAGCCTCGGCCGCGTTGTCGTCAATCGGGTGCGGTCGGTGTTTTTCCAGCAACTTAAACAAATCTTCAAAATGGTCTCGCATCGGGCAGGGCATAATCCAGTTCTTCACCGGGCCCTCTAAGGCCAGGTTCTTTCCGTAACCGTAATCGTGCTGCCACTTTCTGATATCGGCAAAGAAGGGGTGGGCCCAGACATGGTTGAGGGTTTTTCCCTGGGCGTATATTTCGTAAATGTTGACCGGCGAGTAGGGCACAAAAACGCACGGGGTAACGGTGCCGTCCCAGTTAACCGCCAGATACCCGCCGGAACGGCCAGCAGAAATACAACCATGGGTGGCTGTGCCGCTGTTCCAGAAATCAACCAGAAAAAGATGTTTGGTGTAGACCAGTTGCCAGACCCTCCGGTACATCCGCAACCGCTGCTCCGGAGTTGGCAGCAGGTTCAGGGTAAAAGCGCGGCCAATCGGCATGTACTGAAAAGCCCAGGCGAAATGAGCACCTTGCTGGTTGAAATAAAAATCCATTACCTCATCAGAAAATACTTCCTCGGCGTTTTCCTTTGTAATGGTTAGAGAAATACCGTAAAAGGCTTTTTCTCTTCTCAGGTTTTCAAAGGCAGTCAGGAGGCGGTCAAAAACACCCCGCCCCCGTCTCTTTTCTGTCGTCTCTCGAAGGCCTTCGACCGAAACGGCCGGCATTATGTTTCCGGCCCGGGCGATTCTCCTGGCAGTCTGCTCATCAATCAACGTGCCGTTAGTATACATCAGGAAAAAGCAATCGCCGTGTTTTTCCATCAGGTCGAGTAAGTGGTGGCCCCGGTCCTCGTAGAGCAGCGGCTCGCCCCCGCTGATGACGACAAACCGGGCTCCCCATAATTCCTTGGATTCGGCCACCAGACGGTCGAGCACTGGCCAGGCAAGTTTTATCTCTGTACGGTCCGAATCAGCATAACAACCTATACAGTAAAGATTACATTTTTTGGTCGGGCTGATGAGTAAAAAGGCGGGAGGGATACAGCCGAACTGCTGCCTGAAATTTTCCTTTACCGGTATTTCACCTTCTTTGATGATGGCCTCGGCGATGAGGACGTTCAGGAGCTTTTCCAGCGTCTGCGGGGACAGCCTGTCTTCGATTATTGCCCGGGTGATGGTTCGGAGAATGGCTATGCCCATTTCTGCCCGGTCCCGGACTGCGCCCGGTGGTTTTTCGCCTCGAGCCATTTCTTCAGCGGCATTTTTTCTCAATTGCTTTTCCCAGGAACTGGCCAGATAGTAGGCCAGGGGTTTAAAGGTCCTGAGAACAGGGATTAATCTGGCTATTCTTCTCAGCCGGGCAGCTCGGGCTTCCCGAGAACGATATACTTTTTGCAGTTCGTCAGTCATCTTCCCCTCCGTCAATTAAAAAGAAGGAAGAAAACCCATTGTTTTCAATGAGTTAAATAACGGCTTTTCTCGGGCAAAGTAAATATAGGCTTCAGCAGCCTGGCTGTCAATTTAATAATTCTTACGGGGTGGAACATAGCTTCCAAAATCAAAAATAACAGGGAGGATAAAGACAAATTTAACTGCTTTGCCGGGCCCTTCAAAAAAATTAGAAATAAGGAAAACTGCGTTTTGCCGGACGGGCTGGAATAAATAAAAGGACGGGTTGTTCCAGAGTTAATAGAAGCCGGCACCCCCCAAACTTTCTCCCGGCAGCAAAAAATTGTTTGCTTGAAAATGCCGTGAAGATTGAAAAAACATCAGGCGTATCCAGGGCTGCCGGTTAATTTTATTTTGGTTGTTTTCTTAAAAAGCGGATGGTTTCGAATTAAAATAAATTAAAAAATGAAAAGATTTTCTCAAAAAAATATATTAAACCTGGCCAGGTCAATTTAAACTAATTATTTGAATAATACGTGGCGTATTCATTTAAATTTGTCTTTAACTGAGCTGTAATTTCACTCAACTTTTTGACTTGAGTTAAATTTATTACTTTTATCTCTCTTATCATCGACCAAAAATGCCGCGCAAATTTAATAATCAACTCAATAAGGACAGAATATTCCCTGGAGCTCTGCAGAATCATCACCTGGGGCTTTAGAGAAAATAAAAATTAAAATTGAATGTCAGAACGAGGTCAGCGCTGGGCTAAATATCTTCTTTGCAGATTGGAATGCCTGGCGCCGTAGGCAAAGTAAATCATCAACCCGATGAGCAGCCAAGCACCAAACCTCAACCAGGTCAGTGCCGGCAGGCTGGCCATAAGATAAAGGCAAAAACCGATGGTGACCAGCGGGGTAAAAGGCACCAGCGGTGTCTTAAACTTTCTTTCAACCTGAGGCTGCGTGTGGCGCAGGACGATTACGCCGACCGAGACCAGAATAAAAGCGAAAAGGGTGCCAATGTTACAGAGCTCGATGATGATGGAAAGCGGGAAAAACCCGGCGATAAGAGCGGTAAGCCCGCCAGTAATCCAGGTGCAGATGGCCGGTGTCTTATGCACCGGGTGGACTCGAGAAAAAATCTCTGGCAGCAACCCATCCCTGGCCATAACCATGAAAATTCTTACCTGGCCGTAAACTGTGATGAGCAGGGTAGAAATCATGCCGATTATGCCACCCGTGGCCACCAGCGCTCCTCCCCAACGAATGCCGATCCGGGCCAGAGCGGCCGGCAGGGCGTTACCCACGTCAATCTCCTGGTAGGGAACCAGGCCGGTCAAGACGAAGGCCACTCCCACGTAGAGCAGAATAACTACCAGGAGACAGAGCATCAGCCCGAGTGGCACATCTTTTTTGGGGTTGACTGTTTCCTCCGCCGCGGTAGATACTGCATCGAAGCCGATGTAGGCAAAGAAAATTATGGCCGCACCCGCCATGATACCTTTCCAGCCGAAGGGGGCAAATGGAGCCAGATTACTCAGTTTGACATGGGAAATACCCAGTACGATAAACAGGATGATGACCGCCATCTTGATGACCACGATGATGTTGTTGGTAACCGCGCTTTCCTTAATGCCGATGTATAAAATCCAGGTAATGAGCAGCGTAATCAGGATGGCCGGCAGGTCGACTATACCGCCGTGAAGCGGAGTTTGAGTCAGGGCCTTGGGCAGCTTTAAACCCAGGTTTTCCAGCAGCCCGATAAAGGTTGTCGACCAGCCGGAGGCCACCGCGCTGGCCGAGACTAAATATTCCAGCATCAGGTCCCAACCTATAATCCAGGCAATGACTTCCCCAAAAGCAGCGTAAGAGTAAGAATAAGTGCTGCCGGCCACAGGAAACATGCTGGCCAGCTCTGAATAGGTCAGGGCGCAGAGACCGGCTGTCACGGCGGCAATGATAAAAGAGAGCAGGACACCGGGACCGGCCAGGTGCGCACCTTGCCCGGTAGCCACAAAAATACCCGTACCAACTACCGAGCCGATACCCAGAGCGGCCAGGTCGACCGCCCTGAGGCTTTTGCGAAGTTGAGTGTGTTCTGAGGCATCTTGAAGGTCTTCTGGCCTTTTCTTAACCCAGAGATTCATGCTTTTTCTCCCGGTTGAACTGACGAAGCGAATTCGCCTGTTCGGAAAATTTCTTCAAGTGATGAATGATACTCACATTAATTTTGTTTGACAAGAAAAATTTCAGAGCATAAAAATATACTAAGCAAAAAAATTAGAAATATTGGAAGCCACAGAAAATTTTTTCGTCAAAATTAAAGTGGTAGTTTATCCTAAAGATAGTTGGCTTCCGTCAGGATGGAAAGAAAAGGGTTAAACAAAACCTTTCCCTAAAAATATAAGAGACAGGAGGAGGTGAATGAATGAGCTTTAAGAAAGGTCTTGGGATCATGTTAGCTTCTGCATTTCTGTTGGCAGTGGCCGGGCCTGGAATGGCTCAGGTCAAGCTGGAAGTTAGGGAGCACGTCCTGAACAACGGGATGAAGATCCTGATGATTCCGAAACCGGGCGTGCCGAGGGTGGTTTGCCATGTTTATTACAAGGTCGGCTCGATTAATGAACGGCCGGGGATTACCGGCATTGCCCATGTTCACGAGCACATGATGTTCAAGGGCACCAAAATCATGGGGGTCACCGATTTCGAAGCCGATGATGCCATTAACAAGAAGATTGATGAGCTGATGGACAAAATTTACCGCGAAAAGTACTGGAAGAAAAACGGCGACCAGCAGAAGATAGCAGAATGGCAAAGACAGGTGGAACAGTTGATGAAAGAGGAAAAAAAGTACATCATCAAAGACCACCTGTGGGAAACTTACATGAAGAATGGCGGCACCGGTCTGAACGCTTCAACTTCGGATGAAGTTACCGGTTATTATGTAACCCTGCCGGCCAACAAAGTGGAACTGCAGATGCTGCTTGAAGCTGACCGCATGATGAATTCATACTTTCGGGAATTTTATTCAGAAAAAGACGTGGTCATGGAAGAAAGAAGGTTGAGTGAGAACAGACCCGGGTATTTCTTCAGCGAGCAGGTGAGGGCCGCCTTTTACACCGCTTCGCCTTATCACTGGGATGTCATCGGTTGGATGGATGACCTGAAAAAAATGACCAAGAAGGACCTGATTGAATTTCATAACAAATATTATGTGCCCAACAACGCAGTGGCCATTTATGTTGGCGACTTCCAGCCGGAAGAGATAATTCGCTTGGCGGAGAAATATTTCGGCCAGATACCAAGGGGAGAAGACGTTGAACCCATCCGGACCTCCGAGCCGCCTCAGTATTCGCACAAGAGAATGTACGGGGAAGGTCCCGGCCTGCCGAACCTGCAGATGTGGTTCCACATACCGCCGGAAGGTGACCCGGACGTGCCGGCTCTTAACATCCTGGCCAGCATCCTGTCCGGGGAAACCGGTCGGCTCAACCGGGTTCTGGTGCAGCAAAAAGATGTGGCTATCAGAGCTACCGCCATGAGCCGTCCGCAATGGTATGTCGGAGCTTTTACCTTTAATGTTATTCCGAAGCTGCAAAAAGGCATTAAGCCTGAAGATTTGGAGAAAGATATCTGGGAAGAAATCGATAAAATTAAGAAAGAAGGGGCTACCGAAGAAGAACTGCAGAAAGCAAAAAACAAAACTGAGGCCACTTTTATCCGGGGGCTGGAATCCCCGATGTTCCTGGCTATGAGAGTCGGACGAGCCGAGCTTAACCGCGGCTGGCGGTCGCTGCTCGAAGACCTGGAAGCCATGAAAAAGGTTACCTCGGAAGACATAAAGAGAGTGGCGGCCAAGTACTTTGTCAGAGACAATTGCCTGGTAGCTATCTATTCTCGTGGCCAGGGAAGATAAGGAGGGATGACCATGAAAAATTCAACCATCTGGATATTAAGTTTACTGCTTTTGACCTTCTTAACCGGTTCTGTTGGGGCTCAGACCCCGACCAGGCCTGAGGACCTGAAATTCCCTCCGTTAAAATTCGAGCCACCCAACCCGGCTAATTTCCGTGTGGTTTTGGCTAATGGATTGAGGGGTTATATCAGGGAAGAAAGAGCTCTGCCGATTGTTAACATCACGGCTATCATTAATACGGGAAGCCTCTACGTGCCGAAAGAAAAAGCCGGTCTGGCGGAAATTATTTCTGAAAGCCTGATAAAAGGCGGTACCAAAACCAGGACGGGCCAGGTTATTGAAGACCGGATTGATTTTCTTGGCGGCAGTCTGAGCTTCGCCGTTGGCGAGAGAACGGCTTCCTTGACCATGTCTGTCCTGAGCAAAGACCTCGATGAAGGCCTGGATTTGTTCTTTGACGTGCTGATGAATCCCGAATTCAGGGAAGAAGCCATCAAGCTGGCCAAGGGGAGGCTGATTGAACAGCTTCGTTCGGCCAACGATAACCCGAGCCAGGTGCTGGCCCGCGAGTTTGAAAAGGTTCTTTATGGAGACCATCCGCTTACCTATGAACCAACAAAAGCAACGGTAGAAAGTATTACGCAGGCTGATTTGAAATCTTTCCACAGCAGATACTTTTTCCCAAAAAACATCATCATCGCGGCCGCCGGAGATTTTAGTCGGGACCAGCTGAAAAATAAAATAAATAAGTATGCTGCCAGGTGGGCCAATAAGAGTTTGAGCTTCCCCGTTATCGGCAAAAACTTCCCACAACCTGAGCCGGGGGTTTATTTTATTCAGAAGAAGATAAATCAGGGTTATGTCTCGGTTGGCCATCTGGGGATTGAGGATACTAACCCCGACTATTTCGCCGTGCAGGTGATGAATTTTATCCTGGGCGGGGGCAGTTTCACCTCCAGAATCACTTCCAAGGTTCGCTCGGATGAAGGGCTGGCCTACAACACCGGCAGCCGCTTCACCTACCGCTGGGGATTCCCGGGAACTTTTGCCGGCTATGTCCAGACCAAATCGGAAACCGTCGGTTATGCCATTTCTCTGATTCTGAAAGAGTTTGAGCGGATAAGGCAGGAACCCGTATCCGATGCGGAAATGGAAACGGCCATCAATTACTACCTGGAAAGCTTCGCCGATTTCTTCCAGAGCCCGATTGGCACGATGGTCAATTTTGCCACCCTCGAGCTTCAGGGCAAACCGATGAACTACTATGCCACTTATCGGGACAAGATTAAAGCGGTAACCAAAGAGAAAGTGCTGGAAGTGGCCAAGAAATACATCCACCCGGACAAGATGGTCATCATGATCGTTGGCGATTGGGAACCCTGCAACAAGGGCTCTGACAAGTTCCCCGGACCTCTGGAAAAGCTGGGTAAAATTCACCGGGTGAAGCTGCTCGACCCGCTGACCGGCCAGCTGGTGGAGTGAGCTTTGCCGGGAGAAGGATGAATATCTCTCGGGAAAAGCTGCTTTAGTGTAAGCTGCGGCAGAATTAAACAAGAGGGGCAGCCCGCGGGCTGCCCCTGTTTATTTTTGCCCTGATAAAAGCCTGGGCTCGGGTCAGGTCCCGTCTGCTGCAGAGCGGGAAATTTCCATTTCTTGACAGGGCAGGACCGCTGTCTTAAATTTTAAGGGGGAAAAACCTTAAATGAAAAAGTGGGCGCCGCTTTTCTTTATTTTTATCTTATTTATTGTCTTATTTATTGCGGTCACTTCCCTGTCAGCTGAAGCCAGGCCGGCCATCAGGCTGTGGGGAGGGCTGGATTCAGCCTGGTATGCCGGGCAGCCGGGCTGGTATACCTTCCCGGAAATGGGCTATAAACTCGGTAAAAAGCAAGGGCTCAGCCTGGGTGCCGGGCTGGAAATTCCGCTTTCAGTTTCCTGGCTCAGCCTGATAGCCGAATTGAGCTGTCTTCAGAAAGGTCAGGAAGTATCCTGGTATTACTGGGATGAATTCTTATACAGGGAATATTTTAAGCTTTTAACCCTGAGCCACCTTGGATTGCTAAAAGTAAAGACGTTTGGCAATGGCCCCATGTTCTTCCTTTTGGGTTATGAGGTATCCGCTAACCTGAGACATGAGCGGGGCGGTGACTATATAATACCTGACACCAGCAAGATAGGTCTCGGCCTGGTGGGCGGTGGGGGGATTGAAGTCAGACTGAAAAAGTTCGATATTTTCGCCGAACTCCGTTATCACCATGGGATCACCAGATTAGCAAAGGTTGAAGATTACAAGAATTTTAGACCACGAGACTTAATCCTTGTTCTTGGTTTGAAGTTTTGGCTGTTCTGATTCCGGTCTGGCAGTTATGAAGCATAAGGGTTTTTATTGGTAAAATGATATTTTCAGGAGGTGAGGCCATGCGCCGAGAAATCTTCCTCCTGGTTCTGGTTCTTGGTCTGGTCGCTAATGCCCATCCGGCAGGCCTTCAGGCCGATTTCAGAGCGTGGGGCGGGCTGGCCTGGAGCAGGTACCAGGGACTTCCCGTACCTGTTGGAATTCCGGAAACCCATTATAAGAATGCCTGGCGAACGGGGTTCGGATTGGGTGCCGGTCTTGAGTTAAGACTACCCCAGACGCCTGTTAGTTTCATCCTGGGTCTCGGCTACCTGCAGAAAGGGTCTGAGCTGGAAGTTTATTACCTGGACACCAGGACCGGGTCTTATCCTTACAGGCTCGGCACACTCAGCCAGACCGGATTGGTAAAAATAGGGCTGGATACAAAAATAGCTCCCTATTTTCTGGCCGGGTATGAGCTGGGTTTTATCTTGAGCCATCGGGGACAGCCTTTCGGTTCTTCTCCTGGCGGGTCAGATTCTAACCTGAAGCCGGACACCAGGAAGCTGGATTTCGGACTGGTAGCTGGAGTCGGCCTGGAATTCAAGCTGGAAAAAATCAATCCGTTTATCGAGGTCTGTTATTTTCACGGGCTGAGCAACCTGAGCCGTGAAAGGGGAACGCTGGAATATTACGAGACCATCAAGAGCCGGGCCTTGATTTTAAGCGCCGGGCTGAAGTTCGGCCGGAAAAAGACCTGAGAACTTTCAGGCCGTAAGTTTTAGCCGTATCGTATGGCTTTGCCGGCTTAAAATAGGCGAGGCTTGCTAATTAAGTTTTTTGCCGGGGGTTGAGGAAAAATATGTTTAACGGTTTAATCCCCGGTCAAGGTTAAGATGAGTCCTGGTAGCTTTTATTTCGCGAATTTGGAAAGATTAAAAATAATATATTCAGCGGCTCGGTGTGCGGCCGGAACAAATGTTCCTTCGGCTCTATTTTTTCCTGGCGATTTCCAGGCCGAGCTCTTCCAGCTGGCGGGGGTCGACCGGCGAAGGTGAACCGGTCATCAGGCACAGGGCGCTGGTCGTTTTGGGGAAGGGGATGACTTCCCGGATGGAATCTTCTCCGCAGAGCAGCATTACCAGGCGGTCAAAACCCAGGGCAATTCCGCCATGAGGTGGTGCCCCGTAAGTGAGCGCTTCCAGGAAAAAGCCGAATTTTTCTTCGGCCTGCTCCGGCGTCAGGCCGAGAATTTTGAATATTTTAGCCTGGAGTTCGGGCCGGTGTATTCTGATTGACCCGCCACCCACTTCATAACCGTTGAGCACCAGGTCGTAGGCCAGGGCTTTCACTTTAAAGGGGTCGCTTTCTAAATAATCCAGGTCGGCCGGGTTGGGAGAAGTAAAGGGATGGTGCATGGAAACGATTTTCTGTTCCTCTTCGCTCCATTCAAACAACGGAAAGTCAGTGACCCAGCAAAAAGCTCTGCTTGTCTTTTCTATTTTCCCATCTTTAATTTTTTCCAGGATAAAATTCTTCCTGAATTCTCCGAGGACTTTAACCGCTGTTTCTCTGGGGGAAGCCACCATCAGGACTAAATCACTTTCTTCGGCTGACATTTTTCCCCAGAGCTGCTCGAGTTTATCAGAAGCGAGTTTTAGGGAACTCTTAAGCTGTCCTTCAACTTTTTTTATCCAGATCAACCCGCCGGCACCCATGGCTTTGGCTTCTTCCTGGAGTTTGTCAAGCCGCGAGCGTGAAAAACTGCCCCCGCCTTTAACCAGCAAACCTTTGAGCACTCCGCCTTTTTCCAGCACCCCGTTGATGATTTCAGAACCGAGGTTCGGGGCGAAGGAGGACAAGTCTTCTATGGCCACCGGGTCTCTTAGGTCGGGTTTATCCGAGCCATATTTCTCCATCGCTTCGTCATAACTTAGCTTCGGGAATGGTCGGGTAATTTTTTCTCCATTAAGGCTGAAGAGTCTGTCCATCAGTTCTTCTATCAGCTCATAGATATCCTCGCGCGTTATGAAGCTCATCTCCAGGTCAATCTGAGTGAACTCCGGCTGTCGGTCAGCCCGCAAATCTTCATCCCGAAAACAGCGGACGATCTGGAAGTAGCGGTCAAAACCGGAAATCATCAGGATTTGTTTGAATAGCTGAGGTGACTGCGGCAGGGCATAGAATTTTCCGTGGTGGATACGGCTCGGTACCAGGTAATCTCTGGCCCCTTCTGGCGTGCTTTTCGTCAGAAAGGGGGTTTCTATTTCCAGAAAGCCTTTTTCGCTTAAAAAATTCCTGGTTTCCAGGGCGGCTCTGTGCCGCAGGATGATGTTTCTCTGCATGGACGGACGCCGCAGGTCGAGGTAACGATACTTGAGCCTTAGCTCTTCCGTCGCCTGCGGGGGGTCGGAAATGACGAAAGGCGGAATACGGGAGGTGTTTAAAACTTCCAGGCTCTCAATTTTTACTTCCACTTCTCCCGTTGGCAGCTGGCGGTTTACAGCTTCGCCCTGACGGAGCCTGACGGTTCCTTTAACCTGAATAACGTATTCGCTGCGTAATTTCTTGGCTTCTTCCAGAAGATCGGCGGTCTCCTGGTCAGCTACCAGCTGGACCAGCCCGGTTCGGTCTCTCAGGTCGATAAAAACCAGGCTGCCGATGTCGCGTACTCTCTGCACCCAGCCGTTCAGGATGACCGTCCGGCCTGCGTCCGGAGCTTTCAGGTCTCCGCAATAATGGGTTCTTTTTTCAGGTTTGGCCATTTTGGTTTCCTTTTTCTTTTATGATTTTAAGCAACTCCTCAGGTTTGCCTTCGTACTGTTTTGAATTAACCATGTCTTTCAGCTGAAACAGCCCCCGGGCCAGTTCGTTTTCTCCAATAATCAGCACCCAGTCAGCACCCAGCTTGTTAGCCCGGCTGAAATGGGCTTTCATGTTCCGGTCCTTGAATTCGACCAGGCATTCCACACCTTGCTGTCTCCAGTCGCGGGCAGTGGCCAGGCTTTTTTTCTTGGCTTCTTCGCCCAGATACGCGATGTAGACGAATCTATCTTTTGGGGGAGTGATTTTGGCCACAGAAAGAAGCCTTTCCACTCCCATGGCAAAACCTATGCCGCACAGGTCGGGGCCGCCAAATTCCCTGACCATATCGTCATAGCGGCCGCCGCCGCAGATGGCATTCTGGGCCCCCAAGTGCTCGGTAACTATTTCAAAAGCCGTTTTGGTGTAATAATCAAGACCGCGGACCAGGGTGGGGTCAATCCGGTATTTTATTCCGTAAAAATCCAGATAGCCGGTGAACTGATTAAAGTGGGTGCGACATTCATCGCAGAGGTATTCGGTAATCCGGGGAAACGTCGAGGCGGCCTGCCGGCAGGTTTCTATCTTGCAGTCAAAAATTCGCAAAGGGTTGATTTCCGCCTTGCGCTGGCAATCAGGGCACAGCTGGTGTTTGACGGCCTGAGCTGCTTCTCTTAAAGCCTGACCGTAGGCCGGTCGGCATTTTTTGCAGCCAACCGAATTTACCAGAGTTTCCACGCTGTCCACACCAAGCTTTTTCAGCACGTGGTGAGCCATCTCGACGATTTCCGCGTCAACGGCCGGGTCTTTTTCTCCGAAAACTTCGATGTCAATCTGGTGAAACTGCCGGTAGCGACCTTTCTGGGGCTTGTCGTAGCGGAACATCGGGCCGATGTAATAAAACCGCAGCGGCTGGGGTTGAAGGTCAAGGCGGTGCTCGATGATAGCCCTGACGACAGAGGGGGTATATTCCGGCCGTAGGGTAATTGACCGACCGCCCTTGTCAGTGAAGGTGTACATTTCCTTCGTGACGATGTCAGAAGAAGCTCCCGTGCCTTTTTCAAAAAGTTCTGTCGGTTCAATGATGGGAGCCCGGAGTTCTCGGTAGCCATAGAGTTCAAAAATCCTCTTGGCGGTAGCCTCAGCTACCTGCCAGTAGCGAGCTTCCTCCGGCAAAATGTCTTTTGTTCCCTTGATGGCGGTAATTTCCTTTTTTCCGGGTTCGTAATTCATGCCCATCACCTGATAAAAATAAATTTTTTGCGGGGAAAAACAGGTTTAATTACTCAATTCTTCCTCATATTATTTTAAACACACCCTGGCGCCTTATCTTTTTGTAACGCTCTTCCAGCAATTCCTCAACCGACATTTGCTGCAATTTTTTTAGAGTCTGGCTCAAATGCCTGTCAACATTCTTAAACGTCGTCTCGTAATCCAGGTGGGCGCCGCCCGGGGGTTCAGGGATGATCTTGTCAATTATCCCCAGCTCATACAGTTTCTGGGCCCGGAGCCCCAGGTTTTCGGCCGCCTGTTCGACGGCCATCGGCCCCTGGTCTTTCCAGAGGATGGCCGCGCAGCCCTCGGGGGAAATAACCGAATAAAAAGCGTATTCCAGCATCAGCAGGGCATCTCCAAAGCCGATGCCTAAGCCGCCTCCGCTCCCGCCCTCGCCGATGATAACGTTGATGATCGGGGTTTTAAGGCGGGAGATAACTTTAAGGTTGTAAGCAATGGCTTCCGCCTGACCCCGTTCTTCAGCCCCTATACCGGGGTAAGCACCGGGTGTGTCGACAAAGGTTATCACCGGAAAGCCGAATTTTTCCGCCATCTGCATGATGCGCAGAGCTTTTCGGTAGCCTTCCGGGTTGGGCTGGCCGAAATTTCTTTCAAGGCGGGCTTTGGTGGTCCGGCCTTTCTGATGCCCAATTATGGCTACAGTTTGCCCCTTGTAAAAAGCCAGACCGGCGACAATGGCCGGGTCATCAGCGAAACGGCGGTCGCCATGAAACTCCATGAAATCATCAAAAAGAGCGTTGATGTAATCAAGCGTGTAGGGCCTTTTCGGGTGGCGGGCTATTTGGACGATGTGGACAGCCGTGAGTTCCGGAGCTATTTTTCCCCATAATTTTTCTATTCGGGCTCTCAGGGCGGCAATTTTTTCTTTCCGGTTGGAATCCTCGCTGGCTTCGAGAGCGTCGATCTGTTCTTTGAGTTCCACCAGCGGGCGTTCCAGAGAGTAAAAATCAATCTTATCTTTCATTTTCCTTCTCTCTCAGGTATTTTATCAGAAATCCGGCGTTCAGGGTATTCTAAAAACAGCACCCTCAACCTGTCAAGTCTCTGTTTTTACTCCGGTCATGAGAAAGAAACTGGTTGTTTTACGTCTATCTTAGGTAGCCTGAATCTTCAGGCCGAGGTGAGAATGCTTCAGATAGAAATGGGAAAAAGGTGGGGGCTTTCTCAACCAGCCCGAAAATAAGTTTTCTGAGTTGCTGTCTGTCTTTTAAGCCGTTTTTACTGAAGAAGGCAGTTTTGGGGAGGATTTTTAAAAGCTATTTTTTTATTTTCTCAGCCAGCAACCGCTGGCGCACCACCTCATAGAAGAAAACGGCCGCGGCGGCACTCACGTTGAGGCTGGTCACACGGCCCAGCATGGGAATGGAAAGCAGCTGGTCGCATTTTTTCTTGATGTTTGCTCTTAATCCAAATCCCTCCGAACCCAGCACGATGGCCACCGGCTGAGTAAAATCAAATTCATACCATTTAGATGTGGCTTCGGCTGCCGCCCCGGCTATCCACAGCCCCTGTTCTTTCAGCCACTCTATCGAACGCGCCAGGTTGGTTACTCTGGCCACTTTAAGATGAGCCAGGGCTCCGGCCGCCACGGTGGCCACCGTTCCGGTCAGACCAGCCGAGTGCCTTTCTGGCAACACCAGGCCATCAGCCCCGGCTCCTTCCGCGCTTCTGATAATGGCCCCGATGTTTTGCGGGTCTTCCACCTCATCCAGGATGACGAGGAAAGCGGCATGGTCTGCCGGCAGGAGGTCTTCCAGCTGGACATATTCTTTCTCGGCGATAAAGGCAATCACTCCTTGATGTTCCGGGTGCAAACGGTCAAGCCTTTCCCTTGGGACAAAGACGACGGGGATATGGTTGGTTCTGGCGAGGGCAATGATTTCATTAAGCCGATGATGTCCCTTTTCTTTCTGGACGAGAATTTTGTTCAGGCGTTTGGGGTTCGCTTTAAGCCATTCTATGATTGGATTTATTCTGGCCAGCCTGTCTTTCTGTTCCATAGATGTTCCTCCTTGCCGGGTGCTTTGCGGAAAACTTTTCTTTTATGATTATAGTCCAAAGCCCCCCTGAGATGAATCAAGAAAATTATACGGGGTCAGATAAAGCGTTTGTGGTTGACTTTTTAATTAAAAAGATGGTGAGATTTCCCGGTGGCGAGCAGGCCGTTGACTCACAGCTCTCATGATGACCATTTGCTCGGGGTAAAAGAAAAGTCCTGGCCGGGGAGCTACTTCTGGAAGTTGGCTGTTTTGATATACATAATAATTTATGCTGATTGAGCTTTAAATATCTTTGAATTTTCTGCGATTAGATGTTTAAAGCGGTGACCATCATCCTGACCCGTTCGAGGCAGCCTGATATTTTTCTTGGGAAATCGAGCCTGGCCCCTTCTTCCACCAGGGGAATGAATTTGTCCAGCTCCAACCCGGAACTCCGAGCCGTCAGAGCCACTCGGAGAGGATGATATAGTTCCTTACCTTTAATGCCTGTTTCTTTTTTTATTTCTCCGGTCAGGCGGGCAAAAATTTCGTAGTTAAATTCTTCCAGGCCGAGGGTTTTCTGATAAAAAGTCTTGATGACCCGTCGGGCGGATTCGCCGGCGATTATCTCTCTGGCTTCCTCGTCAAGGTTTTCCGGGTTGAAATCAAACAGCAGTTCAAATTTTTTTGGCAGGTCAGAAAACTTATCCAATCCTTCTATTAGTATTTCCACGGCTTTTTTCAGCCATTCTTTTTGCTGCTCGGTTGGCGAACCGGCCACCAGCCCGGCTTCCTGCAGGTAGGGGAGAGCCAGGTTTAATTTCTCCTCGGCGGTTAGTTTTTTGATATGCTGGCGGTTCAGCCAGTAAAGTTTTTCATAATCGAAGATGGCCGCCGAGCGGCTGACCCGGCCCAGGTCGAAAAGCTTTACCAGCTCCTTCAGGGTGAGCACTTCCTGCCCTTCGGGCGGCGACCAGCCAAGGAAAGAAAGGTAATTGCACAGGGCTTCAGCCAGGATACCCTCTCTTCGGAATTGGTCGACCGAGGTGGCACCATGCCTTTTGCTCAACCTGGTGTTGTCTTTTCCCATGACCATTGAAAGATGGGCAAAAACCGGGGTTGGCCAGCCGAGCGCCTGGTAGAGAAGTATCTGACGTGGCGTGTTTGACACATGGTCTTCACCGCGGATGACATGGGTGATGTTCATCAGAGCATCGTCAATAACTACAGCATAATTATAAGCGGGCATGCCGTTTGAACGAACGATAATCGGGTCACCGATGACTTTAAGGTCAAACTCCACGTGGCCGCGCACCAGGTCGTCAAAGGCAATTATTCCCTCTTCCGGCACTTTTAGTCTGATGGCCGCTGGCTCGCCGGCAGAGCGCCTTTTTTCGGCCATTTCCAGGGGGATGTTCCGACACTTGCCGCTGTAAACGGGCATACGGCCTTCCGCCAGTGCGGCTTCTCTTTCGGCCTCAAGTTCTTCCTGCGTGCAGAAACAGTAGTAGGCTTTTCCTTCTTCCAGAAGCTGGCGGGCGTATTTATGATAAAGCTCCAGCCTTTCCGATTGCCGGTACGGACCGTAAGGCCCGCCGACATCCGGGCCTTCGTCCCAGTCCAGCCCCAGCCATCTGAGGTCCTGGATTAAGTTTTTCTCATATTCTTCTCTGGAACGTTCCAGGTCGGTATCTTCTACTCGCAGGACAAAAATCCCGCTGTTCTGCCTGGCAAACAACCAGTTGAAAAGGGCCGTGCGGGCGTTCCCGACGTGGATGTACCCTGTTGGACTGGGGGCAAAGCGAACCCTTATTTTACCTTTTTCTTGAGCCTGGTAATTCATAGCGTAAGGATAATGCCGACTTTCTGAAAAATCAAGAGATGAGCCCTTTTACCCCTGTTTTAAATTGAGCTCAAATTTACAAAAGCAGAAAATTAAGCCTGCCAGACAGTTTCGGCCCCGAGAAAGAACTGAAATCGCCGGCCGGGTGTTTATGATGAAATGGTGGATGAAAAAAGAGCTTTAAAGGTCAGCAAGAAATCCAGCCGCCTTTCAAGAATCAGATAAAAAAATTGGTAGCTGAAGGCTAAAATTTTATTAAAAATCCAAGTATTTTCTCCCTTTAAGAAGCTTAATTTTGGCTGAAAATTAAATTTTTAAAGGCAAAAATTCAGCCGTCCGGTTGCCAACGCCCAATTTGCCTTCATTACCAGTCAGACAGATTGCTCTATCCCTGGCCGACCAACCCAGGCGGCAGGCCGGATGAAAATTGGGCCGGAAAGTTACAGCTGCTCGCTCGGGCAGTAAAGTTTTTTCCTTCCTGAAAAAATGCCGGCACGGCCGGAAAGTCTAAAAGCCCTGCAGGTCTTCCATCGCCAGTTTGTCTTTTTTCTTGTAGCCAGCCGGCACGGAATAAATGCCAGGCGGTGGGGTCTTCTTGCTTATTTCCTGCACTTCATAGCGAGAGCTTATTTCCAGCCCCATGGTCTGCACATGGGTTTCATAAGCCATCCACAGGCCCTTTATTTTTGACAGCTCGGTCAGGGCTTTATCGTTTCCTTTTAGCTCAAGCTTGATTAATTCCGGCCAGACCTTTTCCAGAAAGGTCTTCAGGTTAACCGGAAGTTCTTCAGAAGCCCAGACGGCCATGCTGGTCGGGGACATTAACACGTTCATTTCCACCTGGTAGCCCTGGCACTTGATGTTGTTAATAACCCTGGTTTCGCCGGTCGGTTTGACGGAGATGGTCAGCTGTTCGAGCGCCTGGGCCATCTGGGACATTTCTTCTGGCAGAAGGCTGGCATAATTGATGGGCGGAGTCAGTTCCAGGTAGGACTTGGATTGGTGCAGTATGAGATAAATTTTATTCTTTTTTAAATCATAAATGGTGGAAGCGGCCTCTCCGCTTTTCTGGCAATAAAAGTCGTTTCCAATCCACTGTTCCGTTATGATTTCTCGGGCCGGTATGTTCTGTCCGTAGGCATTTATCGGGTCCGTGCTGATTTTTGCTTTGATGTAAACATCAGCCTGAATGGCCGAACTGGTTATAAGCAGGCCCAGCAATAAAACAATAAATCTTCTCATCCAAAACCTCCTGGCGAGGGATAATTTTATTTTATTGGATTTATTCCCTTGAATCCAGCCGAAACTCAAGTAAAATATATTCCTAATAGGTTTTTTGATGCCTGAAACAATTAAGTTTTCCCGTCTAATTATCAAAGTTTTTTCTTCCCTTGCTTTGCTGACGGCCGCAGCCAGCCTGTTCATCATGCTCTACAGCGAGGCTGTAACTGAAAGCGGGAGTGCGCTGAAGCAGCTTAGCGGTGTTGATTTTATCGTCAGCCGAGGGCTGGTGATTTTCATTGTGGCGCTGGCGCTCTCTGCCCTGGGTTTTTTAACTTCAACCGGGTTAGGTGAGCAGAAAAAATGGTCCTGGGCGACAGGCCTTTTCTTCGGTTTGGCCCTGCTGCCAGTTATTCCCCTGGGGACCGTTTTCGGGCTCAAGATGATTTTTTGCCTGGCCGGTCAGGAAGCCCGGGACTGGTTTAAGATGTCAAAAACCCGCCCTGCAGGAAAATCCCGAACTGAAATAAGATTGCCTGAGGACCAGGATTTAAACCAACCGATTCAATAATTAAGGAGCCGTCCGGCTTTTGACCCGTCTTAAAGACGGCAGCCAGAGATTTTGCCGGAACGGCCTGACCTGACTCCTGGTCAGAAGGAGCAGTGGATGAAGCGTAAATTTTCAGTATTAAAAAGGTTCTCGGCCTTAATCATTTTTCTGGTCATAAGCCAGCTTCAGGCCCAGGAAAGAGTTTTTCGCCCCCAGGCCGAGCCGCCCAAAGTATTCATAGATTGTCATCAGTGCGACATGGCATACATTCGCCAGGAAATTACTTTTGTCAATTTCGTCCGGGAAAGAACAGAAGCTGACGTTCACGTGCTGATCACCATCCAGGCCACGGCTGATGGCGGCCGTGAATACACATTGAATTTTATCGGGCGTAATAATTTTTACGATATTCATAACACTCTAAAGTACGTGGCTGAAAGAACCTACTCGGCCGATGTGGAAAGGCGAGGGCTGGTAAGGGTACTGAAGTTGGGCCTGGTCCCTTACCTGACGAAAACTGACCTGGGAGATTACTTGAAGATAGATTTTGAAAAAAGGATTCCCCCGCCGGAGGTTGAAGACCCCTGGAACTTCTGGGTTTTTAGCCTGGGGATGTCCGGCAGCCTTTCAGGCGAGCAGACTAAAAATTTCCTTTCGCTGCACAGCAACCTGAGTGCCAACCGAGTTACAGAAAAAGTTAAGTTTCGGACCGGCCTGTCCGGAAACTTAAACCGCAGTGCCTACAAGGTTGACCAGGACGGGGTAACTGAAACCATCACCTCCAACCAGAACAGTTACGGACTTTCTTCTCTGCTGGTCTTTGCCTTAAATGACCACTGGTCAGTCGGTGGCTGGTTCGGGCTGGGGTCTTCCACTTATAACAACATAAAATTGGCTATAAATCCGGCACCGGCCGTGGAGTACAATTTTTTCCCCTATTCCGAATCAACCAGGAGACAGCTCCGGGTGCTTTACCGGGTGGGTTATAATTTTAATTTTTACTACGATGAAACTATTTATGATAAAACAAAAGAAAGTCTGCTGGGTGAAACGTTATCTGTGACTTTTGAGATGAAAGAACCGTGGGGAAACATCAGTGCCGCTCTGGAAGGCTTCCATTATTTCCATGATTTCAGCAAAAATCACCTGGTGTTTTCCACCAATTTAAACCTCAGGCTGTACAGAGGATTTTCCGTTGGGTTTTCCGGCCGCTTTTCTAAGATTAACGACCAGGTCTACCTGGCCAAGGGAAACCTGAGCCTGGAAGATATTCTGCTGCAAAGAAAAGCCCTGGCCACCGCTTACAGCTACGGTGTTTCTCTCGGTATTAGCTACACTTTCGGTTCTATTTACGCCGGAGTGGTCAACCCACGCTTCGGAAATTAATTTTTCTCATAATGAGCGGGCGAGTCAAAATTATTTTTGGCTGAGATGGGAACCTGACCCGCTTCTTAAAATTAAGATTAAAATGCAGAAACTTTTGGGCCAGGGCCATGGTTTTTTCAGGAATTACCGTCAGGCAAAAATAAATCATCATCTTCTAACAGAATAATAGCCGAAAGCTTTTTTGCATTCTTTCAGTTAGTTTTTGAGGGTTTGACTACCAGCCGGTCGTAGATGGCCAGGCCGGCCATGGAGCACACGCCCAGGAAAGCAATGGTAGCCCAGATAATTATGTAGCTGGGCTGGAGGGCATTTTGCAGCGGAGTGGCAATATATTTCTGGTAAAGCGCCCCGCCGAGTGGCCCGCCCAAAATGCTGCCGATGGCCACGGGCAGGTTAGCATACCCTAAGTAAAGCCCCTCTTCTCCTTTGGGCGCAATCCGGCCGATGTACTCGTAAATTCGCGGCGAAGCCATCATCTCTCCTACCGCCATGGAAGCGATGCTCACCAGAAGGAAAACTCCGGCCACCGGCACGGCCAGGCCGGCCAGAGAAACTTTCTGCTTGATGTCGGAGAAAAGGAGCACCGGGAAAATGTTCAGCAGCATGCCCGCCGTGGTCACGCCGACGCCGAACATGATGGATTTAACCGGTGTCCATTTTTTGACCAGTCTGGTGATCAACAACTGAAAGCAAACAATCATCAGGGGGTTGGCCAGGGTGTACAGCTCGACCGGCGCATTTGGGTCAATGTGCCGCAAGAACAGGGGAATGAGATTGTAGAGCTGGACGTAAAGGAACCAGAAAAGAGCGATGACGATTAAAAAGAAAGCAAATTTCAGATTGCTCAGGACGATGAAAATTCCGAGGATGGCTTCCCGGAGTGTTTTTTCCCTGGCCACCTGACCATCTTTTAACCCGTCGTTGACGTATTCAGGTTCCCGGTAGAGGAAGAGCACGACCAGGAGTCCCAGGAAGACAAAAACCGTAGAAGCGTAGCTAAATATCGCTGGCAGCCCGAACCTCGTTCTGATGAAATAAGAAACCCCACGACCGGTTATCGAGCCGATGTTTATCACCATGTAGAAAATGCCGAAGCCAAGCGTCGCGTAGGCCCCGGCAGTTTTTTGTACCGTGCCAGCAATACAGGGCTTGACGATGGAGCCACCAAGGCCAATCAGGATGATGGCCAGGACCACCGGCAGGGTGTAATTGCTGGTTAAGTTTTTTCCGGCCAGGGCGGGCCAGAATTTTTGAACGTTTCCCAGGATAAGGTAACCGAAAAAGAGCATGATGAAAGACAGGCTCAACGAACGTTTATAACCATATTTATCAGCCAGAGTTCCGGAGAGGATGGGCATAAAATAAATAAGCCCCCAGAGCAGAGACCCGTTAAGAAATGTGGCAAAAGTGGGCGCCATGCCGAGGACTTCTTTCAGGTAGATGACCATGAAGGAAGCCATGGAATAATAGGCAGCTCGCTCGAAAAGTTCAACGGTGTTGGCCGTCCAGAAGGTTTTGGGAAACCGGGCTTTTTCTTTTTGAGCCATTTTTATTTCCTTGCCTCCTGACCGAAAATAAAAAAATTTTTTCCTATGTTATCAAGAAAAAGAGAAAGCTGTCCATCGTTTTCTTGCCGAATTAGATGATGTTATCAAAAATGAGACCAGTTTTTGCGGACAGTGCTCTGATGAAGAACATCAAAAACTTTTTCATCCAAAATAAATTATTTTGTGCCATTTAATAATCTCTCATGTGGCGGCAGATTAATATAAAATAAAGTCTCAAAGAGCAAGAAAAGGAGAAAGGGCATGGAAAGTCTCGACTGGATTGAGGAATTTGTCGGAGCCATTACCATAACTGACCTGGAAGGCCGAATAATTTACCTCAACCAAAAAGCAGCCGAGGTGTTTGCCGCTGAAGGCGGGAAAGAACTGGTCGGGAAGAATATTTTTGCCTGTCATCGAGCGGAATCGGCAGCCAAAATCAAACAGATACTCGAAACAGGTCAGCCAAATGTCTACACCATTGAAAAAAACGGTCAGAAAAAGATTATTTTTCAGAGTTGCTGGACGGCGGGCGGGGAAAAGAGGGGACTGGTCGAACTGAGCTTAGAAATACCGCCTGAGGTCCCGCACTTCGTTCGGAGTTAAAGGCGAAATGAGGCCGTCGGGCAGCAAGTACAGTTTCTTTCTAACCGAGGTATTCAACCAGCCTTTTGTATTCTTTCTTAAGCTTTTCCAGGGCCTGGCGTGCTTGCTCCAGGTTTTGCTCCTTTCCGGCCATTTCCATTTCCCAGGCCGCTTCCCGCAGGGCGGGCAGGCTCAGGTTGGCGGAAGCTCCTTTGAGGGAGTGGCCTGCTTCTCTGATGAGCTGGTAGTTTTTTTCTTCTATGGCGCGGGATAAGACCTCGATTTTTTCATCGAATTCCTGCCGGTAAATCTGGATGAGCTCACCGAGAAAATCTTCGTCCCCGCCAATTCTCTCCAAAACTTCTTTTCGGTCAATCGGTGGTTTGGCCTGTTCAGCTTGAGGTTTTTTCTTTTCGGGCATGCTTTTTCTCCTTTGTTTTTTCTTTTACCGAATCGCCAAAAAGGATGACCCGGTCTCGGCCAAGTTTCTTGGCCAGGTAAAGGGCGCGGTCGGCCGTTCTGATTAGTTTTTCTAAGTTCGGCTCGGCTAAAGAGTCGGTGGAAACCCCGCCCATGGATAGAGTGGCCGAGAGGGTGGCTTTGTGCCGGAAATCTATCTTGCTTTTTCTGATATATTCCAGGAGCCGGCTGGCAATAATCCCCGTGTTAAAAATGTTGCTGTTGGGCAGGATGATCAGCAGTTCATCTCCACCGTAGCGACCGATTTTGTCATACGGGCGAAGGTTCTTCTTCAACATCCTGACGATGTTTTTGAGGACCGCGTCGCCGGCTTGATGGCCAAATGTGTCGTTAATCGTCTTGAAATTGTCGAGGTCAACCATCAGCAGGCCGAGGGGTTTGTTCTCGCGCCGGTATCTTTCGAGTTCTTCTTTTATGAAATTTAAAATCGTTCGGCGGTTCCAGGCTCCGGTCAGACTGTCTACCGTGGCCAGTTTCAGGAGTTTTTTCTGGGTTTTGATCAGGTGGTCTTCCAGGTCAAGTATGCGGAGAGCAGCCTGCAGGCGCGCTCTGAGCTCGAGAAAATTTATCGGTTTGGCCATGTAATCGTCTGCCCCGGCTTCCAACCCCTGGATTATGTCATAGGAGGTGTCTCTGGCGGTGATTAAGATAACATAGGTATATTTTGGTTTTTTGAGATGTCTCAATTTCTGGCAGATTTCCGGCCCTTCCAGGCCAGGCATCATCCAATCGAGGATGGCGATTCTGACCTCGGGCTGCCTGAGAATTTCCAGGGCTTTTTTCCCGTCTTCAGCCTTGAGCACTTTAAAGCCCCACTCCTGTAACCTCTTGTCTAACATCCTGCGGGCCAGAGGGTCATCTTCGGCAATCAGGATAGAAAATTTGCCTGGCAGGGGGCTTTTTTCTTCCAGTTTGATTTTCATCTTACCCTAACCTCAACCTAAAATTTTATTTTTTATGTTTTACGGCTCGTTCAATAACTCTGTAAAGTTCTTCCGGGTAGAGCGGCTTGGAAACGTAGTCATCCATGCCGGCTTCCAGGCATTTCTCCCGGTCGCCTTTCATGGCGTGAGCCGTCATGGCTACGACTGGCAGATGATGACCGGTGTCCTTTTCCAGTTCCCGGATTTTTTGTGTCGCTTCGAAACCATTCATCACGGGCATCTGAACATCCATCAGAACCAGGTCAAAGTCCTCCGTTTTAATTTTTTCCAGAACCTGCTGCCCGTTTTCCACCACCACGACGGTATGGCCTCTTTTCTGGAGCAGATGAAGGGCAACCTTCTGGTTTATCGGATTATCTTCTGCCAGCAGAATTTTGTACCTGGCTCTAAGTTCAGGCAGAGTTTGCTCGGTTATTGGCTCGGCCAGCTTTTTCCCCAGCTCAGCGGAGCCTTTGATGGCCATGATGGTGTCGAGCAGGTCCGAAGGCCGGATAGGCTTTACCAGGTAAGCGGATGCTCCATATTCTTTGGCCTTCTGGAAATCGCCCACCCGGTCAGCCGAAGTCAAGATGATGATTGGTGCCTCCTTGGCTAACTCCAGGCGCTTGATGTTTTCTATCAAAGTGAAACCGTCCATTTCAGGCATGGACAGGTCGACGATAAGCAGACCAAATGGTTCATGTTTTGCAGATTGAAGGAGAGAAAGAGCCATCGGACCGTTGGCTGCTTCCACGGGTTTCATTTTCCAGCTCTGGAGCATTTCTTTAAGGATAAGCCGGTTTGTGCTGTTGTCATCCACTACCAGAACTTTAAGCCCGTGAAGGGCCGAAAGGGTGCTGGGGAGAACTTTTTCCTGCGCTTTCTCTGGCAAACCCAGCCTGACGGTGAAATGAAAGGTGCTGCCCTTTCCCACTTCGCTTTCAACCCAGATTTTCCCACCCATCAGGCTGACCAGCTGGGAAGTGATGGCCAGGCCCAGGCCGGTGCCCCCGTATTTTCTGGTGAGAGAGGCATCGGCCTGGACAAAAGGCTGGAAAATTGATTCAAGCTTATCCGCGGGAATGCCTATGCCTGTATCTCTGACGGTAAAGTGGAGAAAGATTTCTTTGTCCGTCCGCGATTCTTCTTTTACCTCCACCACCACCTCGCCTTTTTCGGTGAATTTAATGGCATTGCTGACCAGGTTGAGAATTATCTGGCGAAGCCGGTTGAGGTCTCCGACCACTCTTTCCGGCAGAGATGGAGGCACATGGCACAAGAGCTCAAGGCCTTTTTTGTGGGCGGTAAGGGCCAGGGTGGCCACGATTTCCGTCAGGGAATCGTGCAGCCTGAATTCAGCCGGTATCAGCTCAATCATCCGGGCCTCAATTTTGGAAAAGTCCAGGATGTCGTTGAGGATGGTCAAGAGAGACTCAGCGGAAGCGCGGGCCGCGGTCAGGAATTGTCTCTGTTCCTCTGTTAGCTCGGTCTGCAGGGCCAGCTCTATCATGCCGATGATTCCGTTCATTGGAGTGCGTATTTCATGGCTCATGTTGGCCAGAAATTCGCTCTTCGCCTTGCTGGCCGCCAGAGCTTCGTCTCTGGAAATCTTCAGCGCCTCCTGGATTTTTTTCAGCTCTGAAATATCCGTGATGACCGACACCACGCCCGCAAATTTTTTGCCTGAATATAAAGAACGGGCATGAATCAGCGCCGGTATAAACCGGCCATTCTTGGTTTTCAGCCTTGTTTCATACTGCTCCTGGGTTTTGGTTTTCCTTCTGCTGGTCTTTTCTTTTATTCGCTCGACCTCATCTTCAGCGATAAAGACGCTCCAGTGTTTTCCCAGCAATTCTCCCTTTTTATAACCGAGCAGATTTTCCAGAGAAGGGTTGGCAAAGGTAATCATTCCGCTGGCGTCTTCTACGGCCACACCTTCAGCCAGGCTGGTGATAATAGTCTGGTAAAATTGCTGCAGATGCTTGATTTCTTTTTCAGCTTGTTTTTTCTCCCTTTCTTTTTTTATCGAATAGAGAGCATAGCCCAGGTCGGCAGATATTTCTTCCAGCAGCTTTATTTCACTCGACTGGTCGAAAACATCGCGGGCATTGCCCACGTGCATTACCCCAAAAATCTCTTTATTGTGCTCGAGCAGAAAAGTGGCGGCCCAGCCCCTTCCCAGATGTTTTTGACAGGTTTGGCACAGACGGCTGCTGGCGATTTCCGGGATAAAAAGTGACCGTCTGGCTTTAAGCACTTTTTCCGCGCAGGGCGGAAATCTCTTTAAAAGTTTTTTGGGTCCGTGACCGAGGAAGGCCACGGGCTTTAGCCTGTCGTCCACCAGGATGAACTGAATGAGGTCATAATTGCCGTGTTCGGCCAGGTTCTCGGCCGAGAGCTTTAGGAGATTTTCGGGATTTTTTTCCTGGATGATGGTCTGGTTGATGGTGCTTATGGCCCGCAGCAGGCGGTTAGTGTGCTCAAGCTGCCTGTCTTTTTTAATAAGGTCGGAGATGTCTTTATAAACGGCAATGCCGCCAATCAGGTATTGCTTGTACAGCACGGGGGAGGCCGAGATACTGACTGTAATCGGCCGGCCATCCTTGGCGTAGCGGGTGGCGATAACATTAGTCATCTTTCGGCTGAGGATTTTGCTGGTAATCTGCCGCGCCTTCTTCCCTTCCGGGCCACCGATTAGCATATCAATGTTTTTTCCGAGAGCCTCTTTCTTTTTGTAGCCGAACATTTTTTCAGCCGCCGGGTTCCAGATGATAACCCGGCCCTCCGTGTCGGTGGCCACGATGGCATCACTGATGCTGTCGATTAAAGTTTGAAGATGCAGTTCCATCTTCCATCTCCTTCAAAATAAATAATTACACCCGTTTAACCGGCAGACTTCAATCACCGAAAGGGGTGAAAATAATGGGCCTTTAAGATTAATCATCAGACTGAAAAGGTTATCAGAATCAGGGCAGAATAGAAGGTTGAGAGAATTAAAGCCTGAGCGGCCTTAAAAGACCGGAAGAAGCGGTTGACAGCCAGGAATGAATCTGACAGCAGGAAAAAAACGGCTCCGGCCGCCGCCAACCAGGGTTTCAGACCGGGAAGCTGGTGGGGCATTTCCAGTGCTAAGCGAGACATGGTCAGGATGGCCATCAGGTAGACCAGAGCAGGAATTCTGTACTGGCCGAGGTTTTTCCAGGTCAGCCACAGGACAAATGCCGCCAGGCCGAGCAAGGGGAAAACGGGCCAGAGTAAAAATCCGGGAGTTAACCGTGAGAAAAAGGCCACCGCCAGGGCGATTTGGGTTAAAAGGAAGAAAAACATTCCGGCAGCGAACTTCTTTTTTTTGAGCATCATCATCGTGTCTCCGAGCAGGGAAAAAACCAGCGCGGCCAGTATGGCCTGCCGGTAAAAGGAGGCCGGCCTCGTTTCCAGCAAGAAGCCAATCATAAAGGCGATGGTCAAGGGCCTAAAAGCATAGGCCAGCCACTTTTGCCCGCGCACCTCAGAAACGACGGCCGAAATGGCGGAAAGAGCCGTGCAGACCAAAAAAGAGATAGCGGTAAAACTCATCTCAATCTTTGCCCTTAAAGCAGTTTACAAACCTCTCCAGGTTTTGATTAATTCTGCCCAGATGTGTAATAATATAAAAAAATGATGACAAATTAAATAAGAATAATAAAAATGAATGAAAGAAGAAGGCAAAAATGATCGAAAGCTATTCTGAAGAAAAAAGCCGAAAAATTGCACTCCTGATAGACGGGGATAATGCCCAGCCCTCGCTGATCAGCGAGATACTGGCTGAGGTGGGCAAATACGGACTTATTACCATAAGAAGAATCTACGGCGACTGGACAACGGTGAACATGGCCGGCTGGAAAAAAGCCCTGCATGAAAACGCCATTCAGCCGGTCCAGCAGTTTCGCTACACCGTGGGGAAGAACGCCACCGACAGCGCGCTGATTATCGATGCCATGGATATTCTCCACAGCCGCCTGGTGGATGGCTTCTGCATAGTATCCAGCGACTCGGATTACACCAGGTTAGCCACCAGGATAAGGGAAGCAGGCTTTTTTGTTATGGGTATCGGGAAAAGAACTACTCCCAAGGCCTTTGTCAATGCCTGCAATGTGTTTATCTATACTGAAAACCTTGGCCTGAGAGAAAAGGAGCGGGAAAGAAAACGCAAAAGCGGTGGAGAAAAACCGGCCGAAGAACAAAAGCAGCGGGGCTACGACCCGCTTCCCCTTCTGAAAGCGGCGGTTGATATGGCCACCGATGAAGATGGCTGGGCCAAGCTCAGCACCATCGGTTTTTACCTCCGGCAGTTAGACCCGGGGTTTGACCCCCGGACCTACGGATACCGGCAATTATCGCAGCTGTTTAAGGCCTATCCGGACGTTTTCGAATTGAGGTTTGAAAACGACCGCGGCCTGACCAGGATCTGGGTGAGGATAAAAGAATAGTGCGGCGGGCGGAGAAAAATGAAATTATATTATCATTCTCCGATAGGAATTATAGAATTAAGAGGTGACCGGGAGGGGCTGCAGGGCTGTTCTTTTTTGCCGGCCAATTACCGAAAAGCCGGGGGCGAGCCGGAGGCCGGGCTTAAGCCGGAAGAGGCCCCTGAGCCGTTGAAAGAAGCCTGGAAGCAGCTGGACGAGTATTTTTCCGGGCAGAGGAGGAACTTTTCCGTCAAGCTCAACCTGCAGGGCACTCCCTTTCAGAAAAGAGTTTGGGCCGAGCTTCAAAAAATTCCTTACGGCCAGACCAGGAGTTATGGTGAGATTGCTCGGGCCTGCGGCCGGCCGGGGGCCAGCCGGGCGGTCGGACAGGCCAATCACAGAAATCCAATAGTTATCATCATACCCTGTCATCGGGTGGTGGGAAGCGACGGCCGGCTGGTGGGGTTTGGCGGTGGCCTCTGGCGAAAGAAGTGGCTTTTGCAGCATGAAGCCAGACATCAATAGCCTGAAAAGAAAGGAGAGGAAGAATGATTGATACACTGGCCAAGGTGTTTCTCAACACCGAAAAAGTTTATCAGAAAGAAGCCCTGATGCTGGTCAAAAAGCAGGGGAAGTATCAGCCAATTTCTACGGCAGAATTTAGTCGAAGAGTCAGAAATATTTCTTCCGGGCTGCGAACCCTCGGTCAGAAAAAAGGGGATAAATTGATCATTCTTTCGGAAAACAGGCCCGAGTGGGTCATGGTCGACCTGGCCAACATCTGTTTGGGTGGAGTGACCGTGCCCATTTATACCTCACTTATGCCGGAGCAGATAAAATACATCGTCAATGATTCGGAGGCCAGGATTCTGGTCTGCTCTAATGAGGCCATGTGGCAAAAGGTGGCGCAAATAAAACAGGAAATAAAGGGAATAGAGAAATTCATCATCATTGACCAGCCCGCCCCGGAAGGAGTTCTGCTCCTGTCAGAAGTGGAAAGGGCTGGAGAAGAATATAACAAAAAGAATCCTGAAGAGTTTGATAAAATTGCCCTCAGCCTGGGGCGAGACGACCTGGCGACCATCATCTACACCTCGGGCACGACCGGCATTCCGAAAGGGGCCATGCTCACCCATTATAACCTGGTAAACAACATCCAGACTTTACGGTCAGTGGTCGAATACACTGACCGGGATACGGCCCTCAGCTTCCTGCCCCTGTCTCATGTGCTGGAAAGGATGTGCACTTTTGCCTGGATTTACGTCGGAGCGACCATCGCCTATGCGGAGAGTGTCGATACGGTGGCGCAAAACCTGGTCGAAGTCCGGCCGACCATCATGGTCAGCGTTCCCCGGCTGTTCGACAAATTCTATGCCCGGGTAATTGATAATGTTTTGTCTTCCTCAACCCTGAAGAAAAAAATATTTTTCTGGGCGCTGAAAGTCGGACGCAAGATGGCCCAGAAAAGGATGAACAAGGAAAAGGCTTCCTGGTGGCTGAAACTGCGTTACCGGCTGGCTTACCGGGTGGTTTTTTCCAAAATTGTTGAAAAGACGGGCGGCCGGGTACGGTTTTTTGTTTCTGGAGGCGCTCCGCTTTCCAGAGACATTGCTGAATTCTTTCTGGCGATGGGCATCATCATCATCGAAGGCTACGGGCTGACCGAGACCTCGCCGGTCATTTCGCTAAACACCCTAAATGATTTCAGGTTTGGCACGGTGGGCAAAGTGCTGCCGGGCGAGGAAGTAAAATTTGCCCCGGATGGTGAAATCTGGGTGCGGGGCCCCAACGTCATGAAAGGCTATTTTAAAAAAGAAGAAGAAACCCGCGAAGCTTTTGAAGATGGCTGGTTTAAAACTGGAGACATCGGTTATCTGGATAAAGATGGTTACCTGGTGATTACTGACCGGAAGAAGGATATCATCGTCACGGCCGGCGGTAAAAATGTGGCACCGCAGCCCATTGAAAATACCATCAAAACCAGCCCTTACATTGCCAACGCGGTGGTTGTGGGCAACGGCCGAAAGTTTGTCTCCGCGCTGGTTGTCCCGGATTTTGATAAGCTGGAAGCTTATGCTAAAGAAAAAGGAATTGTCTACGCTGACCGCCAGGAACTCGTCTCCAGGCCGGAAATTTTTGAATTTATGATGCAGGAAATTGACCGGCTGACGCCCCATCTGGCTTCCTATGAAAGGATTAAAAAAATTGCCATCCTGCCGAAAGATTTTGAGCTGGAATCCGGCGAGCTGACTCCAACTCTTAAGGTAAGACGGAAGATTGTCGAAGAAAAATACAAACCGGTGATAGACAGGCTCTATCAGGAATAGGGCGGAAAAAAGAGTTCGGAAAATCTGACCCTCCGCTGGGAAAAAAAAGAGTGTTCTTTCGTCTTTTTAGGTGATAGCCAGCACCTTTAATTCTAAAGAAATCTTATCTTGAATACGGAGCGTTCATCATGAGCCAACCGGCGGAGGAAATTAAACTGGCCTGCGAGGGGCACCGCCAGAGGTTAAGAGAAAAATTTTTAAAGGGCGGGTTGGCCGGCTTTCTTGATTATGAAATAGTTGAGCTGCTTTTAACCCTCGGCACACCCAGGAAAGACTGCCGGGAAGCCGCCCGTCTGGCACTTAAAGAGTTCAAAACTTTTCGCGGCGTGATGGAAGCCGACCCGATCGACCTGCAGAAAATCAAGGGCATCGGGCCCAAGAACATTTTTGGCCTGAAGCTCGTGCATGAAGTGGCCAGACGTTATTTAAAAGATTGCATCATCAAAAGGCCGGTCTGTAAGTCTTCGCGAGAAGTCTTTGATTATCTTTATTACAGTTTACGCGACCTTAAAGTCGAAGTTTTTAAGGTGCTGTTCTTAAACACCAAGAACCAGATTCTGGAAGAAAAAACACTCTTTGAAGGCACAGTAGATTCCAGCGCGGTTTATCCGCGGGAGGTTATCAAGCAGGCTCTTAAATATGAAGCGGCCAACCTTATTTTTGTGCACAACCATCCTTCAGGTGACCCATCACCTTCCACCTGCGACCGGGAAATCACCAGGGACCTGGTTTTTGCCTGTGCCGTGATGCAGATTCGGGTGCTTGACCATATCATCATCGGAAACAATTGTTATTACAGCTTTGCTGATGAGGGGCTGATTGAGAAATACCAGGCACATTTTTACAGCGTCAACTTCTGCCGCAGCTGAAGAAAAATTTCGGTTGAAGAGAAATTGCATTTCTGGTTAAATGCTAATGCAAGGAGGTGAATGGATGCGCCCGATAAATGAAATCGCCGGCCAGCTGGGTATTCCCGAAGAATACCTCGAATATTACGGACGCTTTAAAGCCAAGGTCAACTATCAGCCTCTTGTTTCAGAAAAAAGAGGCAAATTAATAATGGTCACGGCCATGACGCCCACACCGGCGGGCGAAGGCAAGACGACAACGGCCATCGGTTTGTCTGATGCCTTCCGTCGACTGGGCAAGAAGGCCTGCCTGGCTCTCAGGGAACCTTCTCTGGGGCCAGTGTTTGGCATCAAAGGCGGAGCTACTGGCGGTGGCAAGGCCATGGTCGTCCCCAGAGAAGAAATAAACCTGCATTTTACCGGCGACATCCATGCTGTTACTTCGGCCCACAACCTGTTAGCCGCCATGGTTGATAACCGAATTCATTTTGACGGACCCGGGGGGTTGCTTGACGGTCGCAACGTTACCTGGAAAAGAGTGCTTGATATGAATGACCGCGCCCTGCGGCAGATAATAATTGGGGTAGATGAGACTTTCCAGGGGTTTGCCCGGGAAACAGGTTTTGACATAACCGCCGCTTCAGAAGTGATGGCCATTCTGTGCCTATCATCAGATTTGAAGGATTTGAAGCGAAGAGTTGGGAATATTTTGATCGGATACACGGTTGACGGCAAACCCGTCCTGGCTCGCGACATCAAGGCCGACGGGGCGATGACCGCCCTTTTAAAAGATGCCCTGAAACCGAACCTGGTGCAGACGCTTGAAGGCACACCGGCTTTCATCCACGGTGGACCTTTTGCCAACATTGCTCACGGAACAAACTCCATCGTGGCCACCAGGCTGGCTCTGAGCCTGGCTGATTATGTGGTGACCGAAACAGGGTTTGCTTCAGACCTCGGGGCGGAAAAATTCTTTGACATTGTGGTGCGCACCGGGCAGGTTCCGCCGCCGGATGCCTGCGTGCTGGTTTCTACCCTGAGGGCCCTCAAGTATCATGGTGGGGTGAAGTTAGATGAGCTGTCCAAAGAAGCCCCGGCCGCCGTGGAAACGGGCTTCGATAACCTGAGGAAACATATCGAAAACCTGAAGATTTTTGGGGTTCCGTTTGTGGTCGCGCTGAATTTATTCCCTGGCGACCATAAATCGGAGATTGAAACCTGGACAAACCTGGTCAAATCTGAGGGTGTGCGCTTTGCGCTGAGCGATGTTTATAATCAGGGCGGTGCCGGCGGCCAGGAACTGGCCGGGCAGGTGATAAAAGCGATTGAAGAAGACCAGGCTCGTTTTGATTTTCTCTACCCGGTGGAAGCCCCCATCCTGACCAAAGTGGAAACGATTGCTCAGAAAATTTATGGTGCAGATGGTATAAAAGTAGAAACGGCAGCTCGCAAGAAGATAGAGCGGTTTGAGAAACTGGGTTTTGGCGAGCTGCCCGTGTGTATTGCCAAGACGCAGGCCTCGCTGTCTGATGATTCCAAGAAACTCGGCCGGCCCCGCGGCTGGACTCTGACGGTTACCGATGCTTCGCTGAGTGCCGGTGCGGGTTTTGTCGTCATTCTGTGTGGTGATATAATGACCATGCCGGGTTTACCAAAGGCACCCCAGGCCGAAAAGATTGATGTTGATGATGAGGGAAGAATAGTGGGCATGATTTAAACTGGCCTGAGCTGGGCAAAGCGACAGCAGAAATTGCCTGATATTTTAAATGTTCTAACGGAAAAAAGGATTGAATAAAATAAATTTGATGAGTAACTAAAACTTGCAGTTTTAAATTTTATGGCTTTGATGGTTCAGAGCCAGGAACTGGAGGATTGGGATGAAACCAGATGAAACTGAACAGAAACAGGTTTCCCGGACCAAAGCTCTTGATGCGGCCCTCTCCCAGATAGAAAAGCAGTTTGGCAAAGGTGCCGTTATGAAGCTGGGCCAGAAAGAAGCGGCCGTTAAGGCCGAGGTGATACCAACAGGGTCCATCTCTTTTGATTTGAGCCTGGGAATAGGTGGTTTCCCGCGGGGCAGAGTCATCGAAATCTTTGGCCCCGAAGCCACCGGAAAGACCACGCTGGCTCTGCACGTGATTGCCGAAGCTCAGAAAAGAGGAGGGCAGGCGGCTTTCATCGATGCCGAGCATGCCCTGGACCCCAACTATGCTGCCAAGCTGGGCATCAACATAGATGAACTTTTAATTTCCCAGCCTGATTATGGTGAACAGGCTCTGGAGATTGCCGAGGTCCTGGTGCGCAGCGGGGCGGTGGACGTCATCGTGGTGGATTCGGTGGCCGCGCTGGTGCCCAAGGCCGAACTTGAGGGCGAAATGGGTGATGCCCACATGGGTTTGCAGGCCCGGCTGATGTCCCAGGCCCTGCGAAAGCTGACGGCCATCGTCAGCCGTTCTAAAACCTGCTTTATCTTTATTAACCAGATCAGAGAAAAAATCGGGGTGTTTGTTGGCTCTCCGGAAACCACCACCGGCGGTCGGGCGCTTAAATTCTATGCCTCTTTGAGAATTGATGTGCGCAAGCTGGCGGCTATCAAGGAAGGGGAAGAAGTGGTGGGCAGCCGGGTGAAAGTCAAAGTGGTTAAAAACAAACTGGCTCCTCCTTTCCGGGAAGCGCAGTTTGACATTATTTTCGGCGAAGGCATATCGCGGGAAGGAGACCTGGTGGACTGTGGCCTGCAGTACGGTATCCTGGAAAAGACCGGCACCTGGTATTCATACAAGGGCGAAAGACTGGGTCAGGGCCGGGAAAACGTCAAGAAGTTGCTCAAAGAAAACAAGGAACTGGCTGACCAGATCGACCGGGAAATCAGGTTAAAAGTTGGCCTGTTGAACGAGGAGCAGGAAGACAGCAAGGAAAGCAAAAAATAAATTTGCCAGGCTATTCTGTTCAGCCGGAAGATGAATTATGGGAGGGGAGGATATGAAAAGAAGGGCTTTTCTCCATTCACTTGGCGGGCTGGGGTTAAGCCTGCCCTTAAAGCTGGGGATTAAAGCAAAATTTATTGGAGGAGGGAAAAGTATGAGTTATCAGGCAAAGGATTATTCCGGGTTAATCGGACTGCCGGGTTTTAGCGACACCCTGCTCAGAAACCATTTTCAGCTTTACCAGGGTTATGTGAACAACACCAACAGGCTTCTGGAGATTCTTGCCCAGATGGTTAAAGATGGTAAAGCGGGAACGCCGGAATTTGCCGAGCTCAAACGTCGGCTCGGCTGGGAATGGAACGGCCTGAGGCTTCACGAGTATTATTTTGAAAACCTGGGTGGTAAGGAAACTCTGTCTCCCGGGGGCCGACTGTATCAGAAGATCACCGAGAACTTCGGCAGCTACGAACTCTGGGAAAAAGAATTCAAAGCGATGGGCACCATGAGGGGCATTGGCTGGGTGGTTTTGTACCAGGACCGGCTGACCGGCCGTCTGATAAATTTCTGGATTAACGAACACGACAGCGGCCACCCCGCGGGTGGAGAGCCGCTGCTCGTCATGGATGTTTTTGAACATGCTTTTATCACCGACTACGGGCTGAAGAAAGCTGACTATGTAGAGGCCTTCTTCAAGAACATTAACTGGAAAGTGGTAGAAAGCCGCCTGAAGTGATCGGTTTACCTGCTAAAACCACAAAAGAACGGCCGTAAAATTCCGTAAAATTAAAGTCCAGCTTGGGCTGAAGATGGGCCCGTTCAGTTACCAGGCAGGAGAGATGAATTTCCGGGTTGACCTTGGCCGGTGGCCAGGGCTTGCCGTATTTTCTCTCCGTAAGTTATCATGGTCCTCGATTTTTTAGGCCGGTTTGGTTAATCTTGGTAGTTAATTATCTGCTTACAACCAAGAGGTAATTTCGGTATCTTTTTCTTTATTACAGGAGGCAAGGGATGAACTTTAAGAGCATTTTCCATAATCTGAAGAGAAATATTTTCCGGGGATTCTTGGCCCTTATTCCGCTTTACCTGAGCTACATAGTAATCAAGTTTATCTATGTATATATCGACCTGAAAGTGGCTTCACCCATCGAAAGCTACCTTGGCTACCGTGTGCCCGGCCTGGGAATTCTTATAGTTCTTATTTCGCTTTATCTTCTGGGCCTGCTGGCTTCTAACTGGACGGGAAAACGGTTGTTTTGGCTGGTAGAAAAAGTGATGGAAAAAATTCCGCTGATAAAAACGGTCTATAACCTGGGCAAACAGCTCGGCCTGGCTCTTGCCCTGCCCGAAAAACAGGTTTTTCAGCAGGTCGCCCTGGTGGAACAGTTCCGTCCGGGTCTGTGGTCGGTCGGGTTTGTTACCGGAAGAATAAAGGATAAAAAGACCGGTGAAAATCTTGTTAAATTATTCATTCCCACCGCCCCCAATGTTACTACCGGTTTTACCGTAATAGCCAGGGAAGATGAGTTGCGGCTTTTATCCTGGTCAGTCCAGGAAGCCATGTCTCTGATTATCTCTGGCGGCATAGTTGGAAAAGATGAGTTTGATTACAGGATGGCAGCAGAAGACAGCCAGGAAAGTAAATGTTTCCATACATAACTTTTCTTTGTATAATTCGTATAAATGAAAAAAATATGTAGGAGGCTCTGATGGGCGTTGTTCTTGAAGTTCAGGATTTGAAAAAAAGGTATGGAAGCCTCGAAGCTCTCCGGGGAATCAGTTTCAAGGTAGAAGAGGGCGAAATTTTTGGCCTGATTGGCCCGAACGGCGCAGGCAAGACGACCACTCTGAGGATAATCGCCACGCTGCTGACCCCGACTGATGGCCGGGTCAGCTTTATGGGCTATGACTTGAAAAAGAACCCGGAGAAATTCCGAGAACACATCAGTTACCTGCCCGAAGAAGCCGGCGCTTACCGCAACATGAAGGGCATTGACTACCTGAATTTCATGGCCAGGTTTTACTCCAGGGATGAATCGCAGGTGAGGGAGTTTGTCGAACGAGCCGAGCGGATTTGCGGCCTGGGCGAGAGACTTAAAGATAAAGTTGGCACATACAGCAAGGGAATGACCCGTAAATTACTTTTGGCCCGCGCCCTGATGACTAAGCCGGCGCTGGCCATTCTTGATGAGCCGACTTCCGGGCTGGATGTAATCAATTCGCTGGAAGTTCGGGAAATGATTAAGAGCTTTACCAAGGAAGGAGTGTCAGTGCTGCTCTCTTCTCATAACATGCTGGAAGTTGAGTTTCTTTCAGACCGGGTGGCCCTTATCGACCGCGGGCTTATCCTCGATAGCGGAACCCCTTCATCCCTGAAAGAAAAATACCAGGCTTCTAATTTAGAAATCGTTTTCAGGAGTGCCGTAAGATGAAAAACTTTACCCATCTTCTGGTTAAAGAAATCCGGGAGCTTTTGAATAAACAGTTAATCATCTCTCTGGTTTTTATCCTGGTGATTTTCAACTTCATCGGGAACATCACCAGGTCAGAGATGAAAAAAGCCATGGCCAAGCAGAAAGTGGCCGTGCTCGACCTCGACCGCTCTCCGGTATCACGCAACCTGATCGGAGCCCTAAACGCGGCCAATTTTATCATTGAAGAGAAATCGGGTGACAAGAACCGGGTGGTGGACGAAGTTCGCCAGAGTCCGCTTGACCTGCTGGTGGTCATCCCCGAGGGATTTGGGGAACGCGCCACTAACCTGCAGCCGGTTGAAGTGGAAACCTACGCCTTTCTCCGAGGTGTTTCCATTGCGGGCCGCACCAAAACCGAAGTGGTAAAGATACTTCTGAATTCTACCAACGAATACCTGTCGAACGAATTTATTAAAAATAAGATACCGGGGGTAGACCCAAAACTGCTGAAAGCCCCGATTAAAAATAAAGAATATGTGGTGGTCAGAGACAAGCAGGCCGAGGGTTCTGCTTCCATGGTTCTCAACGCGATGACCGCCCAGAACTTCATCCTGCCGGTTATCCTGATGATGATCATCATGTACTCGGCTCAGATGGTCATTACGGCCATTGCCATGGAAAAACAGAACAAAACGCTGGAAACATTGCTGACCGTGCCGATTTCCAGAACTTCAATCGTCATGGCCAAGATGCTGGCCGCCGCCGTGGTGGGCTTGCTCTCGGCGGCCATCTACATGTTAGGTTTCCGGAAAGCCTTTACTTTTTCTGAAGCAGACCTGGGCCAGGCTTTGAGCGGAGTGGCTCCGTTGATGAAACAGCTTGGCCTGACTATCAACACCCAGGGCTACATTCTGTTTGGCATTTCTCTGTTTCTGACCATCCTCTGCGCACTGGCCCTGGCCACCGTGCTGGGGGTTCTGGCAGAAGATTATCGGACGGCACAGAGCCTTTCCGTTCCTCTGGTGTTCATCGTCATGATACCCTATTTTATCAGTCTGTTTGCTGATGTGAACACCATGTCTCTTCCGGCCAAATTGCTCGTCCTGGCTATTCCCTTTTCCCACCCGTTCTTTGCCATGACCAACATCATGTTCGGACACCTGAACATGGTTTACCTGGGGATTGTTTACAATTTCCTGTTTGTGGCGGTGCTCCTCTACTGGACGACCAAGATTTTCTCCACCGACCGGGTGCTGACCATGAAGCTCAAGTGGGGTAAGAAAAAAGTTGTGTTGTGATGGCTGCCTGAAAAACGAGCAGTTAAAAGTTTATTAAATTTTCCCGGCTCTGTTCAGGTAACTAAGCGAAAAAGCCTGGTTTTCTGGCGGGTGATCGTGCTCAGGCAGGAAAGCCAAAAGCCATGAGATAGAGAATTCCTTCCCGGGCCGGGTTCAGGTCGAGGATGTAGTTTATTTCATCGTCAAAAAAGGCAGCCACCGGGCAGCTTGCCAGCCCGCAGGATACCGCCGCCAGGGCGGCGTTTTGAGCCGCATGTCCGGCATCCAGGTAAATATAACGGAAGCTGCGGTCACCATACTTCCAGCTGGCTCTGGAAAAGACAGCCGTGAACAGAAGAATAAAGCCGGCCTCGGCCAGGAAATCCTGGTTGAGGGCCGAGCTGGCCAGGACCTGGCCAAAATGGCCTGCATATTTCATTTGCAGTGAATGGTTTTCCGCCTGATAATGATAAAGCCCGGCTTCCAGGCCATCTACTAACTGGGCTGAAAGGTAAGTCTCAACCGGGTAGAGTGCTCCGGCCGAAGGGGCGGTTTTGAGGAAGAAACCATCTTTGCGAAAAGAGATGCCGGAAGCGGCCCAGATGACCTGAGAGACAAACCCCAGCGGAACGGGTTTTCGGCCAAACTCGCGGCGGCTTCGCCTGCTGTTGATGACCTGAAAAACCGGCAGCCCGTCTTTAACCTCAGGCTGAGGAAGTTTTATTGTTTTATCGGCCAGCTGTGATTTAAGTCTGTCAATTTTTTGCTGCCACTCAAGATAACCCTGGGAATAAATTTCTCTCTGGTACCTGGTCTGAAACTGAAAAATTTTCCCGATTTCTTCACCCATATCTGGCCTCCCTGCCGAAAGGCTTGGTTGCCCTGGCGGCTGACAGTATCAATAATGAAAAATTATTGGCTTTTTGACGCCCTTTATTTAGTCGCTTACTTCTGAGAAAATATGAACAGGAGTGGCCAATGAAATCAACCGTGACAAAAATGGGAAAAAGGAAAAGGATTGCCCTGGTGGCCCATGACAACAAAAAACCAGACCTTTTAGAATGGGTTAAGTTCAACCACCAGTTGCTCTCCAAACACGAGCTCTGGGCTACCGGGACGACCGGCACTCTTTTAAGAAAAGAGCTGGGACTGGAAGTTAACATTCTGAAAAGCGGCCCGCTGGGCGGGGACCAGCAGGTCGGAGCCAAGATAGCTGAAGGGCAGATAGATTTTCTGATTTTCTTCTGGGACCCGCTGGAACCTTTGCCCCATGACCCTGATGTGAAAGCCCTGTTAAGGATAGCGGTGGTCTGGAATATCCCCGTGGCCTGCAACCGTTCCTCCGCCGACTTCATGATTTCTTCCCCGCTGATGGATGAGGAATACCCCCGCCTGACGCCTGATTATTCTGATTATGGCCGGCGCCAGATAAAACTTACTTAGCCATCTTCAAGGCTTTTCTGAGGTATTGACCGGTGATGGAACCTGGAGTTTGAGCCACCTCCTCCGGTGTTCCCTGGGCAACCAGGTAACCACCTCTTTCTCCGCCTTCCGGCCCGAGGTCTATCACATAATCGGCATTCTTGATCATTTCCAGGTTATGCTCAATAACCACCAGGCTGTGTCCTCTATCGACCAGATTGTGAAAGCAGTTTAGCAGCAGCCGCACATCATCAAGATGAAGACCGACAGTTGGTTCGTCAAATAAATAGAGAAGATGCCGACCCCTCTCGTGGCTCAGATAATAGCCCAGCTTGATTCTCTGCAGCTCTCCACCGGACAGGGTGGTGGTCGGCTGGCCGAGCCTTAAGTAGCCCAGTCCCACTTCAGCCAGCGGCTTTAGCCTCCTGACTATATCTTCACGGTCAGAAAAGAAATCGAGGGCTTCTGTGATGCTCATCTGCAAAACTTCATGGATGTTCTTGCCCCGGTACTTTATTTCCAGGATTTCTGGCTTGTAGCGCTTTCCGCCGCAGGTCTCGCAGGTCAGAACCACGTCGCTCAGAAACTGCATCTCGATTTCCTTAAACCCGGCCCCCTGGCAGTCCGGACACTGTCCGCGGCTCGTGTTGAAAGAAAAATGCCCGGGTTTATAGCCCAGGCTTCTTGCTTCCCGCGTGCTGGCAAAAACTTCTCTTATACCGTCGAGGGCTTTGGTGTAGGTAGCCGGTATGGAGCGCGGAGAAGTGCTGAGCGGTGACTGGTCAACCATGATTACCCGGTCAAGTTTTTGAGTGGTTTCTATGGTGTCAAAAGCATCGGCAGCTTCGCCGTTAAGCCCGCGATAGATGATTTCTTCCACCAGGGTGCTTTTACCGGAGCCAGAAACTCCCGTGATGCACACCAGGTTGCCGAGAGGGATTTTCAGGTCCAAATTTTTAAGATTGTGTTTGCGCGCCCCCTTGATGATTATAAAGCCGCGTGGCTGTCGCCTATGCCCCGGACAGGGAACAGAAATTTCTTCACGTAAATAGCGGGCAGTAAGAGAAGAGCTGTTTTTTAGAAAGCTTTCCATCGGTCCGGCGTAAATTACCTGGCCTCCGTGTTCTCCGGCTCCCGGGCCGAGGTCTATCAGGTAATCGGCTTCTCTGATGATTTCCGGGTCATGTTCCACCACCACGACGGTGTTGCCAATGTCCTGCAGGCGGCGCAGAATGTTAATCAGGCGGTGATTGTCTCTTGGATGAAGCCCAATCGAAGGTTCATCGAGCACAAACATGGTGCCTACCAGCGAAGCGCTCAGCGCGGCTGCCAGGTTGATGCGCTGGGCTTCACCACCGCTCAGGGTGAAAGTCAGGCGGTCAAGCGTCAGGTAATCCAGCCCGACTTCCAAAAGGAATTTCAGCCGGTTGCTGATTTCCTGGATGAGTTTTTCGGCAATTTTTTGCTGATAAGACGAAAGATTTAAGCTTTCGATAAAATTGAGAGCTTCGGCCACGGTCATGGCGTTAAAATCACCGATGGATTTTCCGGCTATTTTTACGGCCAGAGCCTGGCGATTGAGCCTCGTATGACCGCATGCCGGACAGGGGACATATTTTCTATAACGGCTGAGCATCACCCGAACCTGAACCTTGTATTTTTTGCTTTCAAGCCATTCAAAGAATCCTTTAACCCCGTAGTAGCCGTCTCCGCCATCAAGGACAAAGCGCTGCTGTTCCGGCGTGAGGCGAGAAAATGGAACATCAGTCGGGATGTGCCTTTTCCGGGCTTCTCGCAGTAATTCGCGGAGCAGACCTCGAGAAGCCGGCTTGGTCCAGGGCTCGACCGCCCCTTCTTCCAGAGACTTATTTTTATCCGGTATAATCCGGTCTTCATCCAGAACGGCCAGGTCGCCAAACCCGTGGCAGACCGGGCAGGCTCCCTGCGGGCTGTTGAAAGAAAGAAGGTTCGGGGTTGGCTCTTCATAAGTAAGGTGGCAGATCTTGCACCCCAAGTGTTCGGAAAAATGGAAAGTTTTCGAAGAGGCAGTATGGACGTTTACCCGCCCATCGCCCTTTTTTAAACCTATTTCTAAGGAATCGACCAGCCTCTCTCGGTCTTCCGGGTCGAGCGACAGATGGTCGACCAGGATTTCCAGGGGGTCAGCCGCCCGGCCGCCGGTTCTTATTTCTTCAAGATCCAGGATTTTCCCCTGGCCATAAGCTTTGAGAAAACCTTCCTTCTTTAGCTCTGAAATTTTTTTTGCCTCAGATGCGGTAAAAGTGATGTAAATTTTCTCTCCGGCAGGCAATTTAAGAAGGGTATCAGCCATAGAATCTATTGTGTCACGAATGACCGGCTGTCCACAGTTCAGGCAGTGGATGGTTCCGAGACGAGCATAGAGCACACGGAGATAATCGTATATTTCTGTGACGGTAGAAACGGTTGAGCGCGGGTTGCGAGCCGGAGCTTTTTGCTGGATGGCGATGGCCGGCGGCAGGCCTTCGATGAGGTCAGCCTCTGGTTTGTCCATCCTTTCCAGAAACTGGCGAGCGTATGAGGAAAGCGATTCCAGGTACCGGCGCTGACCCTCGGCATACAGGGTATCAAAAGCGAGAGAAGATTTGCCCGAACCGCTCAGCCCGGTGATGACGATGAGTTTTCCGACGGGCAGGTCCAGGTCTATATTCTTCAGGTTGTGAACCCGGACGCCGCGCAGGATGATTTTTTCTTCCATGGAAAAAAATTATACTCTTAAAGATTAATTTAGGTAAGAATGAGATGCCACTGGTCGGCCGGATTTTATCCTGGTAGTTATTGACCTGACTGAAATAAATTTGAAGATGGATAAATAAAGGTGGGTCATGGGAAATCGAGCCAAATTTTGCGAGAATGTCTTCCCGCCATAAAAAATAAATTAGTTGATAAAAAATCAAGGCCGGGCAGGGCTAAAGAAAGCGGAAATTTTCAACCGGAAACTAAACTTAAATTCGCCGCTTTACAATTCATGAAAACTTAAGGTTCCACCTTTAGGGAAAGCAAACGGGAAGGCTTTCTGGTATAATCTTAAAACTTGAAAAGGTTATCAGATGAAGGTCCTTATTTTACTCGGAATAGCCGTGGCTTTAGCTCTTGATGCCATGGCGGTGACCATTGGGCTGGCCTGCTATCTTAACGGTCTTAACAGAAGACAGACTTTCAGGCTGGCGCTGCATTTCGGGGTGTTTCAGTTCATCATGCCGGTCATCGGCTGGTTTGTCGGAGAAAATTTATTGAGGCTGGTGGCGGAGTATGACCACTGGATAGCTTTCGGGCTGCTCCTGCTGATTGGCTTGCGCATGATAAGAGAATCATTTAAAAAAGATGAAGAGAGGTTCAACGCACAAGACCCGACCAGAGGCTGGTCTTTAATTGTTTTGGCCCTGGCTACCAGTCAGGATGCCCTGGCTACCGGACTCAGCCTTCCCGTGCTGGGGATCAACATCTGGTTGGTTAGCGTGGTCATCGGGCTGATGGCTTTTTCTCTGACGGTCGCCTCCAGCCGAGTGGGGCCGCTTCTTGGAAAAGTCTTTGGCCGCCGAGCAGAGGTGGCCGGTGGCGTTATTCTCATATTAATTGGTCTCAAAATATTGATTGACCATCTTGGCTGACATTTTAAAATTCATCGTTTTGACATTTATCAGGTTTTTTCTATAATAGCTTTTGCTCTGAGGTTCAGAGCGGTTAAAAATAAGAATGCAGAATATTATTGGGCAAGCGCAGGAGGCTGTTTGATTTCGGGGATTGGCGTAGACCTTATTGAAGTGGACCGGGTCGAAGAAAAGCTGAAAAGAACGCCTGGCCTGAAAGAGAAACTTTTTACCAGCCTGGAGATAGCTTATTGTGAGAGCAAGCATTCTCCGGCTCTGCATTATGCTGCCCGGTTTGCGGCCAAGGAAGCTTTTATGAAAGCTCTGGGTACCGGCTGGAGCGGAGGGGTTAAATTTTCTGAGGTTGAAATTCGCAACCTGGAAACAGGTCAACCGGTGCTTGAGTTATTCGGGCGGGCGAAGGAGATTTTCGAAAGCAAGGGATTGAGCCGGGCTCATGTTTCGCTGTCTCATCTTAAAACATATGCTGTGGCCATCGTAATTTTAGAGAAATAAAACGGGGAGGTGCCATGTCAAATTTCGGTTCTTACGAAGAAAGAGTAAAAAATTTTTCCTGGGCCATTTCCGAGCAGGAGCTCGGTTATCAACCCGGCCAGGTCATCAACATCGGCTGGTATTGCTCGGACCGCATCTGTCAGTTAGGAAAAGCGGAAAAAGTGGCTTTAATCTGGGAAGGGTTTACAGGCGAAAAGAAAGTTTTTACCTACAACGATGTTCGCCTTTATTCCAACACGGTGGCCCGCTTCCTGACTGACCTCGGTGTTAAAGCGGGCGAAAGAGTTTGTCTGTTTATGGACCGCGTGCCGGAACTCTATATCGGGTTTCTGGGAATTCTCAAAACCGGAGCCATTGTTCAGCCTCTTTTTTCTGCCTTCGGCGAAGAATCTCTTTTTGTTCGTCTGGAAAATGCTCAGACTTCCACCATTTTCACGCAAAAAAAACATGTGGCCAAGGTCAGAAAAATAAGAGACCGCCTGCCTCACCTCAGGCATATCATAATCGTTGATTATGATGGGAAGACACCGCTTCAGGAAAGAGAAGTCGGCTTTTCCATGGAAGGGTCAGAAAAGGTGGAGGATTATCCCGTTTATCCCACCTATGCTGAAACCCCCTCCGTGCTGCATTATACTTCGGGCACGACCGGAATGCCCAAGGGAGTGCAGCATGTGCATTACTCTTTGATTTCTCAGTATCTGACGGCCAAATGGGTTCTGGATTTAAGAGATGATGACATCTACTGGTGCACGGCTGACCCGGGCTGGGTTACCGGCACATCTTATGGCATAATCGGCCCGTTCAGCCTGGGGGTTACCCAGTGTGTGCTGGACAGCGGCTTTTCGGCGGAAGCCTGGTACAGGTTTATCGAAAAACACCGGGTGACCGTCTGGTATACGGCACCAACGGCTATCCGGTCGCTGATGAAAGCCGGGGATGAAATAATAAAGAAGTTCGACCTGTCCTCGTTAAGACACCTGGCCAGCGTCGGCGAGCCGTTGAACCCGGAAGCGGTAAACTGGTCCATTCGAGTTTTCGGCAAACCTTTCCACGATACCTACTGGCAGACGGAAACGGGTTGCATTGTCATAACCAACTTCCCGGGCATGCCGGTTAAGCCGGGTTCAATGGGACGGCCGTTTCCTGGCATAACGGCCACCGTTTTGAACCCGAATAATCACGAGCCTTACCCGGAGCCGGGGCGAATCGGGCTGATCGGTCTAAAGCCCGGCTGGCCATCAATGATGAGAACTTACTGGAACAACGAAGAAGCTTACAGGAACAAATTCCGGAACGGCTGGTACCTGACCGGCGACCGGGCCCGCATAGATAAAGAAGGCTATTTCTGGTTTGTCGGAAGGGATGATGATGTTATAAACACGGGCGGCCACCTGGTGAGCCCGTTTGAAGTGGAGTCGGCCCTGCTGGAGCACCCGGCGGTAGCCGAGTCGGCCGTGGTCAGCAAACCGGACCCGATTAACATGGAAGTCGTCAAAGCCTTTGTCACTTTGAAGCCCGGTTTTACTCCTTCCAAGGATTTGGAGCTTGATATCATGAACTTTATCCGCAAGAAGCTGTCTCCTCTGGCCATGCCCCAGGAAATAGAGTTCATCGATGCTCTGCCCAAAACCAGAAGCGGCAAAATCATGAGACGAATCCTTCATGCCAAGGAATGGGGAGAGGAAATAGGCGATACCTCGACCCTGGAAAATGATTGAAGTGGTTGAAAAAATAGTCAGGTTGAATAAAAATTAATAAAAAGGAGTGTAACGATGGATGAATTGAAAGAAGTAATCAAGAATTACATCATCAATGAGTATCTTGAACCGGACTCGGACCCCATTACCTATGACACACCACTGATTTCCGGCGGGATTGTGGACTCTTTTTCCATGGTTTCCCTGAAGAGGTTCCTGGAGAACAAGTACAACATCCAGATACCTGATGAAAAAGCCACGCCCGAAGCTTTTGATTCGGTTAACAAGATTGCCGAACTGGTCCGGGAATTTACCAAAGCCTGAGCAAGAAATTCCGCTTGACCGGAAAGAATTCCAGCCAGGCGGCAGAACCATAGAAAGGAGGAAACTATGGCTTTTCCGGATAATGTCAGGCAATTGTATCAGGACCAGTTAAAGGCCCTGAAAGAGGCCGGCCTTTTTAAAGAGGAACGGTTTATCCACTCCCCCCAGGCAGCCGATATAGAGGTTGAATTTCCCGCAGGTTCTTCTTTGAAAAAAGTCATCAACATGTGTGCCAACAATTACCTCGGGCTGTCGAGCCACCCGGAAGTAATCAGGGCGGCCCACGAAACCCTGGAGACCCGAGGTTTTGGCATGTCTTCGGTGCGCTTTATCTGCGGCACCCAGGATATCCACAAAGAACTGGAAAAGAAAGTTACGGAATTTCTCGGCACAGAGGATACGATTCTTTTTCCCTCCTGCATGGATGCCAACGCCGGTGTGTTTGAAGCCATCCTGACTAAGGACGATGTTATCATCTCGGACCGTCTGGTGCATGCTTCTCTGATAGACGGCATCAGGCTGTGCAGTGCCATGCACGACACGTACAAACATTCGGACATGGAGCACCTGGAGCAGAAGCTGCAGATGTACCAGGACAAACGGCTGAGGCTGGTGGTGACCGATGGTGTTTTTTCCATGGACGGCGACACGGCCAGGCTGGACAAAATGGTCGAGTTGTGCGAGAAGTACAACGCCATGCTCCTGGTGGATGATTCCCATGCTACCGGTTTCATCGGCAAGACGGGTCGCGGCACGCATGAAAAATACGGCGTCATGGGCAAGATTGACATCATCACGACAACTTTCGGTAAAGCTCTGGGCGGTGCCACCGGCGGCTGCGTTTCCGGCCGGGCGGAAACAGTCGAGATGTGCCGGCAGAAAGCTCGTCCCTATCTTTTCTCCAACACGATCGCGCCGGTTATCGTGGGAGCCGTGCTGAAGGTGCTGGAAATTTTATCGGCCACCACCGAGCGCCGCGACAAGCTGGAAAAAAATACCGAATACTGGCGAAAGGGTCTGACAGAAGCCGGGTTCATCCTGAAAGAAGGTGACACACCGATTGTCCCCATAATGCTGTTCAACGCCAGGCTGGCGCAGGAGTTTTCCAAGGCTCTTTATGAAGAGGGCATTTATGCCATCGGTTTCTTCTTCCCGGTTGTGCCCCAGGGGCAGGCACGGATCAGGACGCAGATTTCTGCCGCCCATGAAATCCACCATCTGGATAAAGCCCTTGATGCTTTTATAAAGGTTGGCAAGAAGTTCAACATCCTGCACAAGACAAAGCAGGAAATCATTGAGATGTACGGAATGTAAAAGCGGCCGATGATTGACCATAATTAGGAAGCAGGAAAAATTCGGAGAAGGGGGCAGGTAAAGCTGCCCCCTTTTTTTGTTCTGCCCGGGGAAAATTTCTGGCCAGCCAGGCTGTCCGGCCGCGAAGTTCAGTCTTTGCTTAAGCTGAATTGGTCAACAGAAGAGAATCTTAAGGATTTTTCTGGGGGATGTGGAAAAAGTCATTGATTTTAAAAAGCAGACCCGGCTGTGCCGATAGATGTTAAATGGAATGGCCTGAGCATCAGCCCGCCAGACTCTTGGAATCTTTTAAGGCCGGGTGATTTATTGGTAAGGCATTTATCCTCAGGCTTCAGCGGCCGCGCTTACCAACCACTTCTGCCACACGAGATATGCCGGATGAGCCATACAGGATAAGAAGCAAAAGCAGCTCTTGTTTGTTATTTCATCCAGTCGGCTTCGGAATTTAATCAACTCTGAATTTCCGGACGTTAAGAACGCGTGAATTGATCAGAAAAAGTAGTAGGCCGCGAAAAGAAAACGGACGTTGGTAACCGTGCGGTCAGGAATGACCCGGGCTTTCTGGTCGCGGTGGCCGTAAGCGGCCGAGGTTAGCTCGATTTCCTGGGCGAAGCGGATTTTGCCGGAATTTAATACCAAACGCGGCGCCAGCCGGAACAGATGGTCGATGAGGTCTCCCCGGCTGTAGATTGAGCCGGTAATTTCCTGCCTGGCTCCATAATTTTTACTGTAACCGCCAAAAAGCCCGGCCTGCCACTGGCTCCCGTTCGTCTGGATTTCAAGCCAGGCTGAGCTCGTGTTAATGGGAGCGTATTCCCATCTGAGAGAGGTGTAGTCAGCAATTCCCGTAACTCCGTAACCGCCGAGCATGGTCAGATGGTGAAGGTTACCACCGTAAACCGCCTGTGCTTTAAAGGTCAGCAGTTCGGTTTTAAAACGGCCAAAAAAGTAACCGGCCAGCGAAGTGACAGATTCATCGGCTTGATAGCCTGCATAAGTGACCAGGCGGGGAACAATTTTCAGAGAATTGACGCCTGCCCCGAACAGCCAGTCTTTTCCGGCATAAGCCGCTTTGAAATCTATCTCCGGAAAAGCGGCATTGCGAATATAAACCGTGCTGACTCCTTCCGGCCCGGTTGAAGCAAAGTCTCTCTGAGAAAGAGCGGTCACGGAAAACGATAATTTCTTTTCAGTCCAGGTGAGGCGCACCTGCGGAGCGCGGGAGAATGGCTCGAAAGGCGCGCCGGTGTTGAAAGAAATTACTTCCGGGTAACTTTCTGTTATGAACATCGGGTGCCAGAACTGACCGATCATCAGCTCGGTCTTTGGCCAGCTGAGCTTCAGGTAAGCATGTCTCAACCTGAAGCCGTTAATATCGCCTTCGGAGTGACCGAAAAATTCTCCTTCCACATAGGCGGAAGTGGCTGCCCCGAAAGCTTTCGGTCCGGTGGCTTTAAGGGCCAGCCTGGTCTGGATGGAGAGTATGTGAAAAGTATCCTTGGCATTTAAATCTTTCCCTTCCACATCCAGCAGCCGGTCCTTAGGGTAGAGCAGAAAATGCCCTTCACGGATGCTGACCGTTTGCCGCGTGTCATAGATAAGGTCGGTTTTAACATAACCGGTAAAACTCAGGCTCATTTTCCCTTCATCCTGAGTCTGAGCCGGCAGCCTTAAAGTGGCCAGAGAAAGAAAGCAGCTGAAAAGAAATACGGGAGCCCAGTTGATGAGTTTTCTAAATTTTTTGGCTGTCATAACGTTTCTATTTATAGCAAATTATGGAAGAGCAGTCTATGCTATAAAAAATTTCGAATAGAAAGAACGGCTAATTTTTTTATCTCCACGGATTGGAGAAAGCTGGCCAGGATAAATTTTAGAGCGCTGATTCAGACATAACAGCCGCTCTTTTAGAAATTGCAATGCCTGAAGTTCATAATCTGCCCGAAAGCATGCAGCGACCGTGCACAAACATTTATTCGGAAAAACATTTTGACCTGAATTTTGTTTTTGTCAGTTATGTATCAGCCCGGCCTTTGGTCAAGGAGCTTTAACTGCAGACATCCTGGCAAGAACTGAAGGCAGAACATAAATTCACTGAGCTGAATCTTTGAAGTTTAGTTATACTGACTGCCTGTCAGTGATGTTTACAAAATCTTTTGAATTTCCACCAGAGTTGAATCCGGGTCCTGCCGTATTTCAAAATTTCGCTTTTTAAACACGGCAATCATGCGCGGGTTATCCGTTGTGGTGTAGGCGACGATTTTTTTAACGCCCCAGGCCCGGGCAATTTCGGTGCAGTAATCGGTGAGCAGGCCGCCCAGCCCCTTGTTCTGCCAGTTGTCCTGCACCAAAACGGCGTATTCGGCCACCGTCCTGGTCGGGTCAGCGGTCAACCGCCCGATGCCCAGGATTTTCTTTTTGTTTCCTTCCTGGATTTCCGCCACGATGGCCATTTCCCGGTCATAATCGATGTAACAGTATCTGGAAGCCACCTCATGGGATTGCCAGAAGAAGAAATATCTAAAGCGAGAGTAGATGGTTTCTTTGGAACAGCTTCCCAGGAGCTCCAGCCAGAGCGGTTCATCTTCAGGCCGAATCGGGCGAAGGGTTATCTCGGTACCGTCGCGCATGGTGGCCTTGCGTATAAATTCTTCCGGATAAGGCCTGAGCACCAGGTGTTCATACGGCCTGGCCTTACCCGGCTCAACCGTGCGGTCGACCACAATCCGGGCATCGAGCGCCACCGCGCCGGAAGCACCGGCCAGCAGCGGATTGATGTCGATTTCTTTAATCTCCGGGTAATCAGCTACCAGATAAGAAAAACGGATGATTATTTCAACCAGCCTGTCTATGTTGACTCCAGGCCGGCCCCGGTAACCTTTAAGAAGCGGCCAGGTTTTTAGCTGTTCAAGCAACCGGCGGGCCAACCTTTCGTTGAGGGGCGGGAAGCAGAGTGAACGGTCGCCGAGCACCTCGGTGGTTACTCCGCCCGAGCCAACCATGATGACCGCTCCAAAAGTAGGGTCTTTCTTGCTTCCCAGAATCATTTCTATGGAATCTTTTAGCCTGACCATTTTCTGGACGGTTACACCTTCTATCCGGGCTGCAGGAGCTTTTTCTTTGACGGAATTCATCATGCGCTCAAAAGCCACTTCCACCATGTGCTCATCTTCCAGGTCGAGCGCCACCCCGCCGACGTCGGTTTTGTGAGGGATGTCTGGTGAGTAAATTTTAAGCACGACCGGAAATCCAATTTCCCGGCTGATGGTCACCGCTTCTTCTTTCGTTCGGGCAACCCGCGGTAGGGTGGTGGGGATGCCGTAGGCTTCCAGAATTTTTTTGGAAGTTTGTTCATCTAAGATTTCTGGCCCGTTTTTCAAAATGGGAATTATTTCCTGGCGAATTTTTTCTCTTTCAACCGGGAATTCTACCGAGATTTCCCGCGGAGTTTCATAGAGGTCTTCTAAGTTGCGGGCGTAGTTGACCAGAATCATGAAGGCGCGCACCGCCTGTTCCGGCGTGGTGTAAGTTGGTAGGCCGGCCTCGTTCATCAGTTTAACCGCCTCACGCATGCTCGGGCCACCCAGGAAGGCAGCCAGGATGGGCTTTTGCGTTTCAGCCGCCAGGGGGATGATTTCTTTGGCGATACCTGGGGGGTTGGTCATGGCCTGGGGGGTAATAATCAGGAGGACAGCATCTGTGTTTGGGTCGTTTAAGACGGCATTAACCGCTTTGGCCACTGTCTTCGACTTGGCATCGCCCAGGACATCAACCGGATTGCCGTGTGACCAGGCCGGCGGCAAAGCCTGATTCAAAACTTCAATCGTCTGAGGCGCAAGTTCAGCCAGCTGGCCTCCGGCTTCAATCAAAGCGTCGGAGGCCATCACCCCCGGGCCGCCGGCGTTAGTGACAATGACCAGGCGTGGACCCTTGGGAATTTTATGGCGGCCAATCAGTTCGGCCACGTCGAACATTTCGCTGATTTCAAACACCCGGGCCATGCCGGCTCTCTTAAAAGCCGCATCGTAGATGGCATCTTCTGAGGCGAGGGCGCCAGTGTGAGAGGAAGCAGCCTCGGCTGATTCTGGAAACCGCCCGGCCTTATAAGCAATTATGGGTTTGGTACGGGCATAGGCGCGAGCCGCCGACATAAAGCGCCTTGGGTTTGAGATTGATTCTATGTAAAGCAAAATTGATTTGGTGTTTTCGTCTTCACCGAAATAGTCAATCAGGTCGCCAAAATCTATGTCTATAGCATTACCGATGGATACAAAATAGGAAAAGCCGATTTTTTCTTCCAGGGACCAGTCGAGGATGGAGGTGCAAAGGGCACCTGACTGAGAAATGAAAGCAATGTGGCCGTTGAGCGGCATGGAAGCGGCAAAGCTGGCGTTGAGCTGGAAGCCGGGCGAGATGACCCCGAGGCAGTTGGGGCCCAGGATGCGCATCCCCGGGTACTTCTTTTTTTCTTCGAGGATTTGTTGTTCTAAAGCCCGGCCCTGAGGACCGGTTTCTCTAAAACCGGCGGAAATTATAATGATGCCAAGGATGCCAGCCTGGCCGCACTCAGCCACCAACTTTGGCACCTGAGGAGCAGGGGCCGTAATGACGGCCAGGTCAGGTGTTTTTGGCAAATCTTTGACCGAAGGGAAACAGGGAATACCCATGACGGCTTCTACCGCCGGATTTACCGGGTAAACAACGCCCCGGAACCCGCCGGTAATGAGGTTAGACAGAATTTTCCCGGAGACGCTTTTCGGGTTAGGGCTTACCCCGACCAGAGCAATGCGCTGCGGTTTAAATATCTTATCAAGAGTTTCTATGGCTTCCATATAATAACTCCGGCCTGACTAATTTCTCTTTCTACTTGCTTTCGGATGATTTGTCCGAAATTAGCCAGCAGGGCTATGACAATTTTAATCTAAAACCGGTGGAAATTGTAGTGCCTGGCTGACCGTAGCCATAAACAAGTTCATACCTGACGTTGAACAGGTTGTTTATCACAAACAGAACCTCAAACTTCCGGTTGAGGTCGTAGCGGAGGTCGATGCTGGTTAAAAAACAGGCCGGAAGTTTAACCCGGGCAACCGGATAGGTTGAGTAGTTGAGGTCAATCCTTGCGCCGACATAATTGATTTCCAAGCCCAGGCGAAATTTCTTTTCTACCCAGGCGAAGTTTAGGAAACCACTGTGGGCCGGGCGCCGGACCAGTTGTTCGTCATGGTCCAGGTCGAGCGCCCTGAGCCAGGTCCAGCCCCCCTCGGCCGAGAGAGCCTGGAATGGTCTGAAGCTCAGGGAAGCTTCTAACCCGCGGGTTAGAGCCCGGCCGAGGTTTTCATAGCCACTACCGAAATAAAATTGAATGAGGTTACGGTATCGGTTTTCAAAATAAGTCAGGCTGAATGACAGGTCGTGGCCCAAATCGTGCTCAAACCCGATGTCCCAACCGAAATTTTTTTCTGGTCTGAGATTTTTATTGCCGATAGGGCCGAAGGCACTGTCAGGAGCGTATAGCTGGTAGAGGGATGGAGCTTTAAAACCCGAGCCCGCCGTGGCTTTTATTCTCCATCTTTGGTTCGGCCAGGAATAAAGGGCGGCCAGCCGGTAAGTCAGAGCCATTCCAAATTCCCGATGCCGGTCAAGGCGCAGTCCGGAAGTCAGTGACAGGCCAGAGGCTGGCTTCCACTGGTCTTGCAGGTAAAAGCCCAGCAGCCCGGCTTTTTTCTTAGGGAAGAGGCTTTCGTAAGAACCGAAAGGGCCGGTATAGAAGTCTTCTGAATGAGCGGATTCTTCTTTTAGCTCCAGCCCGAAAATTACCGCCTGTGTTCTGGAGAGAAAAAGGTTATTCTGCCAGTCGAGCTTGAAGAAATTACCGTGATAAGCCGCTCTTTCGCTTTCCCCGAGATGGCTTTCATCCGGGTCGTTTTGATTTTTCCTCCGGCTGGTTTCCAGTCCGAAAATCAACTTTTGTTCCCAGCGATGTCCGAAAAGAAAGAAGTTGAACTCAGCCCGCTGGAAGGCAAATGAAGTTTTCTGCTTGAAGTTTGGGTCATCACCATATGGCCCGCCAAAGGCATCAAGGTCGGCCTCAGAGAGCAGTCCCCGAACCTGCCAGCTAAAAGAAAAGTCAGGGCTGGCCTGGTATCTGGCCTTGAAGGCGAAGCTTTGCTGAGAGAATCCATCGGGCTCTTTATTGCCCTCGTAATATCTGCTGGCGGCAGAAACACCGGAGGTGGCGTAAGAATTTAATTCAAGTTCACAGGCGAGATTTTTTACCCTCCGGGCCAGGTAAAAGGTGCCCTGCCAGGTTTTTAACGTTCCGGCGGAGATTAAGAGCTCCGAATGGTTGGAAGCTGGTTCCGAACTGACTAAATTTACCACCCCGGCCAGGGCATCAGAACCGTATAGCGTGCTCTGCGGCCCGCGGAGGACTTCCAGCCGTTCCACCAGGGCCAGGTTAAACAAGTTGAAATTAAAAGACCGGGCGGGAGCAATCGGGTCGTTGACCTCCACCCCGTCAATCATGAACAGAGTATGCTCGGAATTTCCGCCGCGAAGCAGAAGAGAACCGGCTCCACCAGCCGGCCCGGCCTGGGCGTAAAAAACACCCGGGACCTGGGAGAAAACGGTTTCCGGCCTGGTGCATTTAAGCCGGGTAAGCGGGTCGATGTTTAAAACGGATACGCTGGAAGCAGTTTCTTTGACTGGCGTTTCCAGCCTGGTGGCTGTTACCACGATTTCGTGATGGATTTTTTCTTCCTTGAACTGGTCATCCTCCACTGCACCGAACAGGATGGAATAAGAAAACAATAAAATGAGGAAAAGGCAGAAACGGGCAGAAAGGCTTTTTACCATGTTTACTCCTTTCCCCCCGCTTTTTTGAAGTTTTTGTGGCCAGACATTTCATCTTCTCTTCCGCCCGAAGAAAAGATGGGCCAGCAGGTCTAAGGCAGGTATCCTGACTCTCGGGTCTTCCTCCTCCCTGGCCTTCCCACCGTCACCGGCAGTGGCTTTTTCAGGGATTTGTCGCCGATTACAGTAGCGGGGGCTGTGTCCGTTTCGCACGGACTTCCCTGCTTAAACCCTGGAGCATAAGTTTATCATATCTTTTCTCCGAGTCAACCGAATTAAAAAGTTAATAAACAAAAATGTTAAGTTAAAAAGATAAAAGATAAATGAGGAAGAAGCCCGGTTTCTCCCGTCTGTATTTTCCCTGGGGCGTAACCCGGAATTTTTCAGGAGGCCAGCCGGTGATCTTTCAAAAACAAAATTGACCCGTCCCTTTGACAGAGGGCGAAATGAGTATTAATATTTACAGACTAATTATGGGGAAATTACGATAAAAACATAAAAATAAAAGCATAAAGTTGTATAATTTTATTGATAAAAAGCACGAAAATGAGAAAAACGCTTATTTTAATCACCTTGCTGGCGCTATTCCTCGCCTTGAATGTGTATGCCGACCAGAAAAAGGAAAAGCCGGCTGAAATTGATTCTTTTATCGCCAATTTTTCTCTCCGCCTGTCGGCACTCAAGCAACAACCAGTTGGCAGGGCCTTGACCGGCCTGAATTTTTCCCTCGGCTCTCCCTTTGCTGACGGTCCGTTTATCACGGACCCGGCAAAGTTCCAAAAGATAAGCCAGCCACCGCAGCACAGATGGAGAGCTTTTTTAGAGTTTTTTGGCCTTTTTGCTTACTCGGGAATAAATTACAACATAAAATACAGCAAATTCATTGAGGACTGGCAATATCAGTTTACCTGGCATGACCAGAAGAGGCGGTTTTTTACCTTTGAAGCACAGCGGTTTGACTCGAATGACTTTGGGCTCAACTGGCGGCATTCGTTAGCCGGAATGATTTATTACGAATTTGCCAGGAGTAACAACCTCGACTGGTGGCAGTCAGCTCTTTATTCAATCGGCGGTTCTCTGGGCTGGGAATTTTTTGTCGAGTGGCGGGAGGTTATTTCCACCAATGACAATATCATGACCGGCCTGGGAGGCATTCCCATCGGGGAAGCCTGGTTTCAGCTGGGGCAATATTTAACTAATTCACCCAATCGCTATGTCCGGTTGCTTTCCTGGTTTAATCCTTTTATGAAGATTAACGGCTGGTTTGACCGAAAACGAGCTGTGCCGCCTTACTTTCATGCTTACAACCCGAAGGTTCAGGATGTGTTTTTCTTCCTGGGCTATCGGCATTCGCCCACCTCAAGCAGCAGCCAGGGGGTTGGTAATCTGGATGTAAGTTTTAATTCCAGGATTATCACCAGGGAGGAATATGGAATTCCGGGAAAAATAAGAGAAAAATTTAACCGGCCTGTCTTCAGCCAGCTTGATTTGGAGATGATGTATCACGGGCGGGAAAGAGAGGAGTTTAATCTGCTGGCCAAGATAGTACCTTTCGGCTGGTTTGCCCAAGACATTTCCGATGAGCACCGGGGGTACAGCTATTTTGTTGGGCTGGGGTCTTCGCTTGAAGTTTACATAAAAAGGCCGGTTACGGATTATGACGCCGGAAAAGTTTCAATAGACCAGACGGAGGATTTCCATTTTGAGCTGCCGCGCGATTTTCGGGATAAATTGGGAGCTGCCCATATCCTGGGACCTGTTTTTGATTATGCTTATTTTGCCCGGCCGTGGCAGTTCCATTTTCGGGGTGAAGGTTATCTGAGCTTCGGCCTGATAAATTCTCTTCCGCTGAATAAATATTCGGTTGACCATGACATCCGGGGGATGAAGACAACGCTCCAGTATTATGGCTATTATTACGCTTTCGGACCAGCTTTAAAAAGCCTGGTCGAGCTGGCATATGACCCGCTCCGTTTTCAGGCGTTTTTGAATTATTTTTATTATTATTCTATTCAGGGGCGTGACCGTTTTCAAAATGACCTGCTTGACGATTCCCCTTTAAGGGATTCAAGATGGCATTACGGGCTGGGGGTGCAGTATAGGATTAAAGGGACAGGCTTAGCTGTTGAATCCAGGTTAGAATGGGTTAAAAGGTGGGGCATAATTCATGACTTTGAAGACACCCAGCATGAAAAGCGTTTCTACCTCGGGCTTAAATTAAATATTTAAGCTGAGGGAAAAAGGATTTTTCGGGCCGGAAGATGAAAAGGCAGGCAGAGATAATTTTAATGCCTGGAACATACGGGCGCTTTTCGCGGCAGAAGATACGGCCCGGGAGTTGAGGAAAAAAGAGATCAGGCTTTATTTTCGAGGCTGGAGGACATCTGGTAGAATGCTGAAAAAAGTTACGGTTGTTAATGATTGCTTTTTATTAATAGGTTTCTGAACTGTGCCTGCTTGAAAGCTAAAGGTATTAAAGATAGAGTAAAAAAAAGTAAGCCGGTTGGAGATAATATTCAAATAAGCCGCAGTGGATGAACAGAATGGATAGACATAAGAAGAATAGGCTTCAATTAATATCCATTTTTCTTGGCCTGCTGCTTTTTGCCCTGCTGATTTACAGGGTTGGCCTTCAGGAGACCCTGGGCAACCTTTCTCGGGTGGGCTGGTGGTTTGCTGTCTGCTGTCTGATTGCCTTCGGCTGGCTTTTTCTTCAGGCATTGGCCTGGTCAATCATTCAGGGGGCTTTTCAGAGAGTGCCGCTGCTGGCCTTATTTAGGGCCAAGATTCTGGCGGATGGCTTTAACACCCTGCTCCCGACAGCCAATTTTGGCGGGGAGGCCGCCCGGGCGGTCATCATCAAAAAGCATTCTCCTCTGCATGAAGGTATTCCTGGAGTGGTATTTGACAAGACCATTGAATACGCTGCTTCTTTTATCTACCTGGCGGGCAGTCTTTTGATTTCTTTAATCTATCTTAAAATCCCGGAAGGAATGAAAATTTCTTCTCTGGTGGTTCTTTCGGTTACCATTGTCGGGGTGGTGGCTCTTTTTGCCCTGCAATTCCGTGGAACACACAAAGTTTTTGCCAAATTAAGCCATTTATCACCGAGGCTGGAAAAATGGTTTTTGGAAAAAGAGGATATGATAAAAGCTCTTGATGCTAACATGCGCCTTCTGTTCAAACATTCTCCGGCCAAACTTATCCTGGCTTTGACCCTGCACGTGATGGCCCGGCTTCTGGGGGCGCTGGAAGTTCTGGTTATCATTAAAGCTCTTGGTCTTCCTGTAGATTTGATCAAGGTGCTTTTTATTTCAGCCTTTGTGGTGGTTATCAACACCGCCTTTTTTATCATTCCCGGCCAGTGGGGGGCAGCCGAGGGTGCCAATCTGCTGGCCGCCATGACGGTTGGCTATCCGGCGGCCGCCGGGCTGAGCATTGGTCTGGTGCGCCGGGCTCGAAAGCTTTGTTTTGCCGCCCTGACTTTATTGATTGTTTTGATAGGCAGGGTGAAAATAAAATCTGAACGATGAAAGGAGAAGTGAAGCCATTGAGTAGCACGGCTGTTATCATTTTAAAAGACCATTCCCGCGTTGAAATACTCGGTTTGTCGGTTATCATGAGACTCGTGCTGGTGGCTGCTCAGGCCGGTTTAAAAAATATTATCCTGCTCGCGCAGGGTGATACCCGAGAAGAAGAGCTTGTTCAGTCAGTGGCGAGTGAAAAAAGAATTGAAGCGCGTGGGATTAAGCTGACATATCTTACGCCAGCTTGTGGCAAGAATGATGAAAATATCAGCCCCCTCAACCCGATAATCTCTGAACGAGGGTTCTGGCTGCTTTCCGGTGACCTGGTTCTTTCGGAAAAGGTCTTTGACTTTATTAAAGAGACAAAATCAGATACAAACCGGCCGCTGATTTTTACCGCAGATGAAACACAACCAGCCAACCAGAGGCCATCCGGTTTGGACCTGGCCTTTTGCCCGTCAGATGTCTGGCCAGTTTTAACGGAAGCCTGGGAAAATGGCCACGGTCAGCCAGATGAAGAAAAGCTGACGGCCTGGCTCATCGAACACCGCTCGGCCGAAATTGTCAGGCTGCTATCTGGCTGGTTAATAAAGATTAACTCACCCGAGGCCAGGAAAAAAGCCATAAAAATGTTACTGGCCAGCGCCAGAAAACCGCAGGATGGTTTTATCGCCCGCCATTTTAACCGTCGGGTGTCTTTATTTTTCACGCGTTTCCTGGCTCCGCTTCGGGTAAAACCAAGCCTGCTTTCCCTGATTAATTTTCTGATTGGCATATCCGCCGCCGCTTTTTGCGCTTCCGGTAAGAATTACTGGCATTTTTTAGCCGGCGGGTTTCTTTTTGAGTTTTCCAGCATTTTCGACGGCTGCGATGGTGAAGTGGCCAGGCTGACTTACCAGACTTCAGAAAAGGGCGGGCTGCTTGATGTAATTTTTGACGCCCTGACTTATATTTTATTTTTCAGCGCTCTGGCCATTGGCTTATACCGGAACACAGGAAACTCAATTTTTTTATGGATGCTTGGCCTCTTTTTAGGTTCGGTCAGCTGGTATTATTTTAACCTTTACCACCTGACCAAAAAGGCCGGAATCGGGAACAAAATATATTTGGTGGCCAAGCAGGTGGAAGCTCAGGGGCAGAGCAAAAAAGACGTTTCTCTGGCCGACCGCCTGGCGGCCAAACTGGCTTTTGCCCTGCGCCGTGATTTCTTTGCTACCTTAGTGTTCGGGCTTCTGGCGCTGAATTTGCCCGTTTTCCTTCTCGGGCTGGTAACCGCCGGCGCGCTTATGGAATCAATTTACGTCTACTATTACAGAAAAGAAAAAATTGAAAAGACTTCTGCCTGAAAAGGGTTTGTAATTTTTTGCCAGCCAGAAAATCAAAAAGACTACAAAGAGGTTTTAGAAAATAACATTTTCTACAGATAGATATGCCCTGGTAAACTGAGGCTGGCGATGATTGGATAACCGGTTAATTTGATAAAAATCTATGGATTACAACTGATGGAGCAGGCCATCTAATATTTAAGCTCGGCTTTCCACGTCCGTAGAAATAAATTCCATAGGTATCCACGAATAATCCCGATCAGCCGAAAAAAGCCCTGCCGGGGAAAGCAGGGCCTGAGGTGAAGGGCAAAGAAAGGAGGATTAAGGAAGGAGGCCTTTTAGTTTAAACATGCCAGAAACCTTTTTTCTTTTCCAATATTATTAACTGCCTAAAAAGAAATTGGTTTCTGTTTTGAGAAAATTTTCAGGAATTTTAAGAAAATACCAAAATACAAGCAACCGAATTCTTGATTAAATTTATTTTTCCCTCTCGCCAACTACATTTATAATTATACCATATTAATTTTATGAAGTCAAGGAAAATCATCTTTTTTTTGAATATTACGGAAAAAATCAACCCAGGGTGAATAAATGACTCACTAAAAAGCAGCTTATGGTTCAATTTTGAGCAAAAATGCTTTAAAAATAGCAGCCTCTGGTGTTAGAATTCTTACGTTGGAGCTCAAAATGGCCATAAAAGGGCTTAAAATCTTATAAATCGGCCCTGAAAATTGGAGGAATGAACCATGAAAAAGGAAGAATTTCGAAAATATGGCTACCAGTTGATTGATTGGATAGCAGATTATTTGGAAAAAGTGGAAAATTACCCGGTAAAATCAACCGTTAAGCCCGGCGAAATAAAATCACAGCTTCCTGCTTCTCCACCTCTTCACCCGGAGGGCCTCGACCGGATAATGGAAGATTTTGAAAAAATCATCGTGCCCGGCCTGACCCACTGGCAGCACCCCGGCTGGTTTGCCTATTTCCCCTCCAATAACAGCCCGGCTTCGATACTTGGAGAGCTGCTTTCGGCCGGGTTGGGCATCCAGGGCATGGTCTGGCAGACTTCTCCTTCAGCCACTGAGCTGGAAGAAGTGGTCATGGATTGGCTGCGCCAGATGATCGGGCTGCCGGATGGCTATGCAGGCGTTATCCAGGACACCGCTTCCACCGCAACTCTCTGCGCGCTTCTGGCCGCCAGGGAGAAAGCCACCGGACAAACGGTCAACGAGCAAGGATTTTCCGGAGTTCTTCGGGTTTATGCTTCCCGCGAGGCCCATTCAAGCGTGGAAAAGGGGGCGAAAATTGCCGGTTTCGGAAAGAAAAACCTGGTCTACATCCCGGTGGATGATGAATTTGCCATGATACCCGGGGAGCTGGAAAAGGCCATAGAGGCAGATTTAAGAGCCGGTTATCGGCCGGCCTGTGTGGTGGCCACCGTCGGCACCACCTCCTCCGGTGCGGTGGACCCTTTGAAGCCCATCGGTGAAATTTGCCGCAAATACGGGGTATGGTTGCATGTGGATGCGGCCTATGCCGGCACAGCGGCCATTCTGCCTGAAAAGCGCTGGGTTCTGGAAGGTGTGGAATATGCCGATTCTCTGGTTTTTAACCCGCACAAATGGATGTTGACCAATTTTGATTGTTCAGCCTTTTTTGTCCGGGATGCGCGGCAATTAACCAGGACTTTTGAAATCCATCCCGAGTACCTGAAGACCGGAGTGGATGCCGTGGTGAAGAACTTTCGAGACTGGGGGATTCAGCTCGGCCGCCGCTTCCGCGCCCTCAAGCTTTGGTTTGTCATCCGCGATTACGGCGTGGAAGGGATCAAGAAAATTATCCGCAGGCACATACATTTAGCCGAGCTTTTCCGTGATGAACTCAAACAGGACCGGAGGTTTGAAATCCTGGCCCCCGTTTATTTCAGCCTGGTCTGCTTCCGGCTCAATGACGGACGGCCGGAAGAAGAACTTAATGCGCTTAACCAGAGGTTGCTCGAAGCCATAAACAGTACTGGCCGGGTATTCCTGACGCATACCACTTTAAACGGAAAATATACTTTGCGGCTGGTTGTTGGGCAGCGCACAACTGAAGAACGGCATGTGCGCCAGGCGCTTGAAATAATCAAGGCCAAAGCTGATGAAGTTTTAAAATAAAATTATTTATTTGGTTGGCTTAATGCTCCACCGATATTCTTTCCCCGGGTCTGGAATCCTGAGGTAGTATCCCCAGCCGCCGGCACCCTGCAAAACCTTGACCAGAATTTTATTCCAGCCAGCCTGCAGGTGAACCTTTACTTTATCCTGGTCAGGATAGGCACCGCGGTAAGCCGGGTTGGTATGAACCAGGGCGTCGTTTACCCACAGCTTTACCCCGTCGTCGCTTCCCAAAAGAAGCAAAGCCTCTCGTTCTTCTGGAGAATAAAGATAGGTTAATCCATAAGCTACTGCCTTTTCATTAGGTTGGAGAAGTTGGTTGAGGGGCACATAGCCCGATGAACTGGCTTTGACTTGCTTCCAGGTGACCTGCTGACCGTTTTTACCCGGATAGCTCTTGTTGAGGGCCAGTTCCTGTTCAGGCGGATATGGCACTGATAGATAACTCATGTCTGGGGCTTCAAACGGACCGATCACATACCAGTCAAGAGCATAATTTTGCTGGCCCGGCACAGGGCTGACGGCCACCAGGCCGAGGTTAAAGCCGGAAGACCGGGAATCTTTTCCGGTTGCTTCCAGGATAAGTTCAGTTTCTTCAGTTGAGAGTTCAAGGCTCTTGATTTTTACCGAATCAATCATCATTTCCGGGGCAAAGCCGTTTATAAGGCCGAGGTTGATAAGTTCAGGGGCAGGCTTAACGTCAGAAGGTTTCTCCTGAACCTGTCCCTGGCCATCGGCCTGCTTCTGTTCGGTTTCTGAGTTTTGGCCTTCCCCTCTGGCTTCGGCCGGAGCCGGTTTTTCCTGGAAGACAGACCAGTTGCCGGCCGCCGGGCCTTTAAGGTAGTAGATTTGCAGGTCGTAGACATCCCGCCAGCCGGCCTTAACTTTCAGCTTCAGTCTGGTGCCCGGGGAAGCGTTTTCCGTGTTGATCACCGGATACCTCTGTCCATTCTGGTCATAAAAAGGAGTGAGCAAATAGCTCAACTGTTGGCCTGAAAGTTTTACGTTATTAACCCGGTCCAGGAAAACAATTTCTTCGCCCTGTTCGTTTTCAACCTTTATCCAGCCCGGCTGGACGAAATTGTCAGGTGTTTCAAGGGCATAGGGCAGACGTCTGTCCACCGCCGGCAGGGGTGGAAATGGTTTGTGCGGTTCGGTCTGGTACCAGTAAGCCACCGAGCTGTAATAGTCCGAACGGTCGTTGGCGTGTCCGTGTTCAATGGTTACCCGGATTGATTTAAAAAAAGTAATCGGGTCGGGCAGATGAAAACGGAAAACGGTCGCCTTGGCGCCCATCTGAAAGTCTTCTTCCTGAAGCGGACAGCCGTAGTAAAGGTACTGTCCTTCCCTCATGCCCCAGGCATCAGAAAAATAGTCTTCACTGCCGGTACCGTGCAGGGAAGGAGTCTCTTCACCATCAATGAAAATCATATCATCTCCCTCGCCCCACCAGCCGATGGACTGCTGAAGGACACTCAGGTTACAGCCCGCATAATGTCCGCGGCCGACGGCCTCGAGAATCAGGTAGTTGCGGCCTGGCTCGCAGGGCATTTCCTGGCGGTACTGGGCGTGAAAATAAAGAGCATCGGGCGGTAAATCATCAAGCTCGCGGTAGTCGATATGATAATAAAAAGAACCCACCGGCCGGGTTCCCTCATTGGTTATGGTTATCCTGGCTGACCAGCGGAAAGGCATGTACCAGTAACAGTTCAGAGCACGGCCCTCTGAGGAACGTACAATCGGCAGGGAAATCAGGTTGCGGTTAAGACCGTGTCCCACACCAAAGAAATCACCGAGAGGGGCTTCCACCGAGGGAGAATCCTCCCCATCCCAGTAAATCCGAAGAACCAGCTTTCGGCCGTAGAATGGTTCTCCCGCGACGGTCATCCACATATGGTGGATGGCGGCCGGCCCTTTTATTTCGGCCAGCAGGGCCGTCTGACCCGGAGCAATGGTCAGAGCATCGCGATTTCCGCCAGTTGGGTCGTAAGAAGAAATTCTTTTGCTCCGGTAGTTTTGTTTTTCTTCAAGGCCGGAAAGAAAATTCTGCGCCTCGAGCAGAGAAAAAGTCGTGAGAAAAGAAACAAGCAATATTAAAACCGCTAAAAATTGTCTTTTTAATTGGCCAGGTTTGAAGTCCATGTTTTACCCCTTGCAAGAAAGCTTGATGCTTATCATATTTATCTGCCGGTTGAATTATAACTTTTTTTTAAAAAACCTTCTATGAATGGTGCTCAGCAGCACAAGCAGATTATTACTAAAGTTTTAAAATTGGCAAATTTATAGAGGTCTGAAAAAATAAAAAAACAGCTCTGTCTGAAATGGAGGCAGAGCGAAAATTGTTTTACCAGATTATAAGTATGTTGAGCACAGGGCATATTCAGCCATCGCTTTTTTCCCGGTTTGATTTTCACCTGAAAGGGCATCTGGCTTTTTCATCGGCAGGATGAGAGCAGCATGGCTCCGGGTCTGAAGTTGCTTCAAAAAGTTTAATTAATAAATTGGTTATTTAAAAAGATTTTAATCAGGCGTGATTGGCTTGATACATAGAAAATTGGACAGCCGTCTCTACTTGGAACATAAACTTCATCTGAGGTCGGAGGGTTAAAATAACCTGCTTTTTTTTGCCATAATTTTATGGCTGCTTCCACAAAAGGAAACGACACCCGCTTATAAAAATGCTGAATTCGAAGCAGGTTTCTCTTCCAAGGCTTCAGCGGTTCACATAATAAAGCCACTTCTCGTACTTTGGGTGTTTACCCCTGACAATGTCCAGGTAAATTTCCCTCAATTTGCTGGTGTGAGGCCCGGGTTTGCCGTCGCCAATCTTGTAATCTACTCCTCTGTCAAATCCCTCAGAAAAGTCAGTAACCATGACGATGGGGGAAACTTCAGCCGCCGTGCCGCAGAAGAAGGCTTCGTCTGCCTGGAAAAATTCCTCTTTGGTAATCGGGCCAATCTGCGGTTTCAACCCGATTTCCGGGGCGATTTCCAGCAGGGTGGTTCTGGTTATTCCTTCAAGGACTGATTCGGTCCGGTCATTCGTCTTGAGGATGCCGTCCTTGATTATGCAGATATTTTCTCCAGGTCCTTCGGCGATGCGTCCTTCTAAATTGAGGAAAATGGCCTCATCGTAACCGTGCTCGCGGGCGGCTATGCCGTTAATGGTTGACTGGACATAAACCCCGCCCAGCTTGGCTGACAGGTCAAGCTGGGAATTGTGTATGCGGCGTTTCGGGACGATGCAGGCCTTGCTGCCACGTTCAGCCGCTTCACCCAGGTAAGCGCCCCATTCCCAGGCTCCGATGATTAATTCGACCGGAGAGAATTTGGGCACCAGCCCGAGATTGCCGTAGGAATAAAACATCAGCGGACGGATGTAGGCGCTCTCCAGCTGGTTCTCTCTTATCACCAGCTTGCAGGCTTCCATAACCTCTTCTTTGGTGAAGGGCACGTTCATCTTGATGACAGAAGCTGAATGGAACAGCCGGTCTACATGTTCTTTGAGCCGGAAAATGGCCGGTCCCCTGTCGGTAGGGTAGGCCCTGATGCCTTCAAAGGTGCAGGTACCGTAGTGGAGAGCATGCATCATCGGATGGAATATTCCCTCAGACCAGTCATACAGTTTCCCCATGTACCAGTATTTTTTGGCCTTGGAAAAGTGCGTGTTCAAAAACATAAAAATACTCCTTTTTCCGAATGATTTTTTATAAAAAAGCCCCCTGAACGGGATTAAAGAATGGTTCGACCTTGGATTCGCTGTATTCTGTTAGCACCGGTCAGTCCCTGAACAATTAGATATATAAATATCATAAAGAATAAAAAATTCCAAGCAAAAAATGTTCAGGCCGGCTCATAGAAAACAATTCCGTTATGTTCCACTTTTTTTATTTTTTTTGACTCTGTGAGTTGCTGAAGGATAAGGCTCAAATCGTGTTTCGGGCGGCCGACGGCCCGTTCCAGGTCATCGAGGCTGACCGGGCGGCGTCTTACCATGGACAGGATGGCCTGTTCCAGGTCTGCGGGAGCATTTTCCTGTTCCTTCTGGTGAAAGCGGGCAATTACTTCAGCCTTCGGCCCAAAAAATTCTTTGATTTTTTCAAGCTCATCAGCCGATAGCGGACTGGCCGTTTTTTCGGCCGGTGGCCTGACCACCGTGTTGAGATGGATGCGGTCCGGGTTAATCCGGTCTGCGGCCTTTTTTAATTTTTCCAGGTGAGCCGGCGAATCGTTGAGACCTCGCACCAAAAGAATTTCCAGCCAGATTTGACCCTTAAACTGCCGGCGGAAGCTGACCAAACCTTTAATGATTTCAGAAGCTTTCAGCGAGGGATGAGGGCGGTTGACTTTTTCAAAAGTTTTCTGGTCAGCCGCATCCAGCGAGGGGACAACCACGTCGGCTTCTTCCAGGTCCCGGCGCACGGCCCGGCGCGTCAGCAGGGTACTGTTGGTTAGTACGGCCACCGGCTTCCCGGTTATTTTTTTTATTTTCCGGATCAGGCTCCCGATGGAAAGGTTTAAAGTCGGTTCGCCAGAGCCGGAAAAGGTAATAAAATCAACACGGACCCCGCTTTTCAGAAAATCTTCGATTTCTTGCAGAATCTGCTCTTCAGAAAAGAATTTCCGGCGGCGGATGGTGGTTTTCGGTGTTTTACCCAGCTGACAGTAAACACAGTTCAGAGTGCAGGTTTTAAAAGGCAGCAAATCCACCCCCAGTGAGTAACCCAGCCGGCGGCTGGGCACGGGTCCGTAAAGATGGGGATATTTCTTTTTGGTCATTTTTTCTCCATTTTTAGCAGACCATCCTGAATAATTCCAATAGCTTATCCTGACCAAATCGGCTGGCGAGCTGGCCAGCAAATCTATCAGGAATCTCCGGCTGAAATTTCAGTATACCAGAATATGTTCTCGCTTAAAAATTCCTGGTTTCGACTTTATAAAATCCCGGAGAAAAAGTAAACTGTCTGTGTTAATCAAACCTGGCCGGAGTAACACGATGAAAAAAATTTTTATGACCGTTTTTTGCCTGACCTTTTTATTCTGGTCTCGGGCCGTGCCCCAGACCCGCCCGGAAGATGAAATCCTGAGCGTGCTGGAAAAACAGAAAGAGGCCTGGAATCAGGGAGACCTGAAGGGGTACATGGCCTATTACTGGCACTCTGATGAGCTGACCTTCCAGTCCGGGGACCGCCGGGTTAAAGGCTGGGAAACCCTCTATGAGAGGTACTCCAAAAGTTATGGCCAGGGTAACATGGGCCGGCTTGATTTTACTGACCTGGAAATCAAGATGCTGGGAAACGGCCACGCCCTCGCGCTGGGTCGCTGGTCAGTCGAGGTGAAGGCTGAGAAGAAAGGCGGGGTTTTCACTCTGATTTTAAAGAAATTTCCGGAAGGCTGGCGCATCATTCACGACCATACCTCGTGATTAAGAGGGAACGCAGGTTTCTTGAAGGAGGCAGCCCGGAGTTTCCTTAAACCACCGCTACGGACCGGCTCATTTTATGTCCCGGTCAGAAATGAAAAAATTGACCGGCAGACTCGAGAGCCAGGACTCCGGAGCCGCTTTGAAACTTTTCCTGACTCAAGCTGACCGGGAAGAAGATGGACTTCGCTCGGGAAATCCTGACACCGTAACCCGGGGCTAAAAAGGCCGGCTACTTTTTATTCTTGTATGTTTCGATGAATCTTTTCAGCGAGCGGTCATAAGTTTTTTCAACATCATCCGGAAACAAACAGGCGGGAAGTTCGCCATGGTTCCAGTGATAAGCCAGGCATTCGCAGCAAACTCCCTTGCGCGGGCAGGGCTCCCAGGAACAGTTACATCGCTTTAAATTTTTCTCCACACGGCATTCCGACATGAAACATCCTCCTCCGCGTTGGATTGGAACGCCCTTATTTTAACGGAAATTTATCCGATGACAAGACAGCCCGGTAGCTTTGGCGGCGAGTCAGAAACGGCGTCTGGCCCATTTATGAAATTGCTGCTGTCGGCGGTAAAGATATTTTGTGTTTTTGGCGGTTTGGTAGTTTAATTCGTTGTCGATGTAAGTGTAAATGGTCGCCGAGGGCGCTTCTCTGATTACTTTTAGCAGGCTGGAAACATAATCCGGGCAGCCCTTTTCTTCAATCTGCTGCCAGGTTTTGATGGCCTGGTCGGCCTGGCCTTCTTCCCAGTAAGTAAGGCCAATGGCATAAAGGGCTCTGGCGCGGGTTTGACCGCCTCTTTCTGCCAGAACCTGATAAATGGCCAGTTCTTTTTCTAAATATTTTTTCTCAACTTCGTCCCAGGAATAAAAACCCAACCTTTTGATTTCAGCCAGCAATTCTTCATACATCTTCTTGAGCACATAGGCTTTTGAAAGCGAATAATGAACGTGGGGCAGAGGATATTTTCTGAGGCATATTTCACTGGCCTGAGGGTAAGCCTTTTCTAAGTGGGTTATGACCCTTCTCTCTAAGTCGAGCGAGGAAGCCAGGCAAAACATTAACTCGTCCCTGACCGGTGAAGGCGGCTGTTTTTCTACCAGAGCGGCCATTCTCTCAAAAATAGTTTTTTTGTAGAAAAGTTCTTCCAGGCTGTCAAAAGCCGAGGTGAATTCATCTTCAACAAGGAAAACTCCGTTCAGGTTGGAGTTGATGAAATTCCTGGTGAATTGAGCCAGCCGCGCGTCCTGCCAGCTGTATTTCTGGAGATAATCTTTTTCAAACCGGGCAAACTGAATTTCTTCCGGGTCAACCATCAGAGCGTCAAGCTTTTTGTTCCATTCTTCTGGTTTGAGGTCCAGAGGTGGCCTGTCATCTTTTGGGCAAGTTTCAGTTCGGGCAAGGGGAATTTCAACTTGACCATAATAAATAACCTGAAATTCACCCTGGGGAAATATTTGTGGAAGCGGGGGCTTTTTTATTTCTTCTTCGGAGGCCTTTCCGGATGAAACTTTCGGAAAGCCCCGTACAATGGAAAAAAGGTAAGAGCCGCGGGCCAGGATTTCTTCAAACGGAGAACGTCGGTAGTAATATTCGGCCGGGACTTCAGCGTAATGACCGGATAAGTTTAACCTAACGCTCTGCCCGGGCCCAATCAAAGCAGGGGCCGAACGCAGGCTGTCGGCTTTTTGAAGAGCTTCCAGTTCATGGCTGGCTTTTGCTTCCAGAACATAGAGTTCAACCTGACCTTTCTGACTGGCCGAAGGCCGGAGAAACACCCGCTCGCCGGATTTGACCTGAAAATTGTTTTCTCCAGACAAGAAAGAGCTGGCGCCGGTTGGCGCGGAAGCACTGCCCGGTTCATTTGAGGTTGAAGCTGTAAGATAGACTTCAAGCAGCTTTTTAAAAATTTCAACTTTCTCCCGGTCGGGAATTTTGTCTTCGAGCAGTCGGAATTGCTCCGGTAGCTCTGGAAGCCTGTTGTCTTCCAGGGTGGGAAGGACACGGGAAAGTTTTTCCTGCCAGTCTTTATCCCTGGTAAGCTCTTGAAGAGCCGTAGAAAAAAGCTCCAGGTCGTTTGCCCCACTTTTTTCAATTGAGGCTAAGGGTGATGGCGGGGCAGAAGGCAGCCGGATGACGGTGGTAAAAGAAAAAAGAACAAAAATGATGAGATGGAAGAAAGCCGACCACAAAATGGCTCGGTTGAAGCCGGGCCAGTCAATTTTTGTCAGCGGGCCGGGTTCGTCTGGTGCCGAGGCCTCGCCACCAGATTCACTCTCGGGCGGAAAGAGCCTGAGCCAGTTCATTTAGCGCCCCCGCATTTTTCTACCATTAAAATTCTAATAACATGCTAATCTTAATTCAAATAACTGCGCCTGCCCTGAGCGTCTTCTGGCCTCGTGGCCAGTTTTCGTTTTTTGCTCTCGTAAAAATAAATATGTCTGGCCGGCAGAAGGTTTAATCTGCGGGCAGACAAAGGCGGCTGAGGAGCTGGGTGAAAATCAAGAAGTCCTGGCCGGTGAGAAAGTGCTCGAGCGGGCCGGTTGCTGAGTCCGGTGTTTTGAGCTATCATTAAATTTACTTGTGATAAAGGTGAGAAGGAAAATGGCGAAAAGTAAATCGACCACCAGGCCAGAATATACTGAGAAAGAGGCGCGGGCCGGCCTTAAAGCCAGGCTGCCAGAAATCCAGACGTTCCCCAATCAGTTTCCTGATTACGAAATTACCGTTGAAATTCCGGAATACACTTCAGTTTGCCCGAAGACCGGACTGCCCGATTACGGGAAAATAACCATCTGGTATGTGCCCGATAAAAAGGTCATCGAGCTTAAATCGCTCAAGATGTACATTCTGGCTTACCGTAACCTGGGAATATTTTATGAAAACGCGGTCAACCGCATCCTGGAAGATGTCGTAAGGGCCTGCCGGCCTAAAAAGGCCATCGTCAGGGGTGAATTCACCCCGCGCGGCGGTTTGAAATCTACGGTGGAAGCCCATTACCCGCGCGGAGAATAAGGTAAACCCATCCTTGCCGCCCAAAAAACGTAAAAATGCGGGAGGAAGATTTATACCGGAAAAAGCGGTTGCAGGAGAACCCGCTGTTTTCCGGAAGACCGCGATTATCCTGGAAACAGGATGTGTGGGCAGGAGATTTTGAAAGTCCGGCGTTTATCCTGAATAAAGGGAAGTATTAAATCGCAAGACAAATAACCAAACAGGCCATGAGTTCAGAAAATTTAAACAAAAATACTGAAGTAAATCTCTCGCCCGTGGCTAATTTTTCGAAAATAACCGACAACAATACAGCCACACTCGATAAGCCTCCGGCTTTTGGTCTGACCGACTTGCTGATGGTGCTGACCACCATGGTATGGGGAGCAAATGTCACGGTTATCAAGACGTCTTTTTCCCAGATGCCGCCTCATGCTTTTAACCTCGGCCGGTTCCTGGTGTCGGCTGTGCTCTATTCAGTTCTCATCTGGAAAAGCGGCGAAGGTTTTTCAGTCAGCCAGAAGGACTGGCCGCGGGTCATCTTTTTGGCACTTACCGGAATTACTTTTTATCAGGTTTTTTTCATCACCGGCCTGAGCAGGACCTCTGCTTCCCTGGTATCCATGGGCAATGCCATGACGCCAATTTTTATCGCCGTGCTGAGCACGCTTTTTGGTTTTGACCGCCTGCGCTGGACTGGCTGGCTGGGCATTCTGCTGTCGGTGGTTGGGTTTTACGGAATAATCCTGGGGCGTCCCAACGGGTTTAACCTTAAGGGAGCAGAGGTCAGCGGAGTTTTTCTGATTCTCCTGGCCGGCCTGATGTGGGCTTTCTATACGATTTTTGCCAGGCCAGTGCTTAAAACCGTGTCGGCACTTAAATTGGCCGGGCTGACCAACATCATCGGCACCATTTTTTACCTTCCTTTTGCCTGGAAGGAATTCAGTCGAGCTGACTTCTCAAAAGTTACTCCGGGTGGGTGGGCCGGGCTCCTTTATTCGGCTTCCTTGGCGCTGGTTTTTGGTTTTGTGATTTGGTACAAGTCGGTAGAGAAAGTTGGCGGAGCGAGGACCGGCGTCTACAGTAACCTGACCCCGGTGTTCGGCGTGCTTTCAGCCTGCCTTTTTCTCGGAGAAAAAATTACCTTGCTTCAGGTGCTCGGCGCGCTGACCATTTTCTTCGGCGTTTATCTAACCCGCAACGGCCATCAACTTTTCCAAAAAAAATCTGCCATCAGCAGACCCGGGAAACAAGGCTGTTTTTTGTCTGAAATCTTAAAAATCTGTTTGCCGCCGGCCTGTTTATATTTCGTGCAGGCAGTTCTCGACTTGCGGAAAATTTTTTCTTATTTTTCCGTAAAAAATAAAGTAATCTTCTCAGCCATAACCGGTTTTTGGATAACCCAAAAAAGTAATATTTTCAAAAAGCAGAAGCGGCTTTACTGACAGGAATTTTATCGGGCCGGCTTGAGATAATGGGTCGAGCCACATCTTGGGTGTTTTTAATGAAAAATAATGTGAAGTATGCTCAATGAAGCATTGCGATTTTTAAAAATTTAATCTTAGATTCTGAAATTTGTTCGGCTGATCGCTTCCAACCCTTAAAAGCGCCGAGTTAAAAAAACAAAATTTACTGATGTAAAAACATTTCTTGATTTAACTCATAACCGAATTTAAATTAAGCCTAATTGGCCGGATCAGGCAGAGACGTTTCGCGTGCTTACTTTAAACCATAAACTCTGTGAAGCTGGCAGGAAAGGCGGATATTCTCAACCCCGGCTTTTATGGCCTGCAGATAAAGTTTCCAGGCCTTACGGTAGCTCCAGCCGGCGGCCGATTGCGGCTGTAAAATAAGAGGTGTTTTCGGGCTGAACATCTTCCTTATTTTTTTAAGGGTGGGCAGGTCAAGCTCACGGCTGACGACCAGCTTGACTTCTCTGGCTTTGACCCTTAAGCCGGCGAAAACTTTGTAGGCCGGCGGTTTGGGCGAGACCGTCAGCCAGTCCACTCTGAAATTCAGAGGTTTGGTGCCGTTGGTCTCCACCTGCACCCTGAAACCTGATTTCCTGAGCATCCGCACGAGCGGTCCTATGTCCTGCAGCAGCGGTTCACCCCCGGTCAGGGAAACCCAGCTCACGGGAAGCTTGTGCCTAATCCCTACTATTTTACTAAGAATTTGGCCGGCGGTCATGGACCGGCCTTCCGCCCAGGCATATTTTGTATCGCAAAAAGAACACCTTAAATTACAGCCGCTCAGCCGGACGAAGATGGTCGGCTCCCCCTGCCGAAGGCCTTCTCCTTCGGCCGAAAAAAATATTTCGCTAATCTTCAGTGTAGGTAGCGGCGGCATCTTCGGATTCCCAGACGGTGACGGCTGTTACCGGATAATATTTTTTCATCTGGCAGAAAATTTCTCGGGCCAGGTTTTCCGCCGAGGGATTAAACTCGTAGACCTCGTTGAGCAGAGCGTGGTCGGGCAGGATTTGAGCCAGCCTTTTTTTTATTTCAGTAAAGTCGATTCCCAGCCCGGTTCGATCGAGCTCCCGCACGGTAATTTCCACCTCGACCTGAAAGGTATGACCGTGCAATTTTTCGCATTTCCCCTGGTATTCCCTCAGGTAATGAGCCGCAGAAAATTTGTCTCTCACCCGGAGCTTCCAGCTCATATTTTCCCCTCCTTTCTGAGGCGCACCAGAAGATGGTCTTCCTGCCCGATTTCCTGCCAGGCTTTCTTTCTGAGCAGGCAGGCGGAACACCGCCCGCAGGGCACTTCCTCGCCCGCATAGCAGGTGATGGAATGAGAATAATCGGCCCCGACGGCTAATCCGTAGGAAATTATTTCTGATTTTTTCATCTTAAGAAAAGGAGCCAGCACGCGGAACTTTTTTCGGCCATACCTGGCACCGGTCCCTTCATTGATAGCCTTTTCGACCGCTTTGACAAAAGAGCCGGTGGTATCCGGGTAGTTGGGCGAATCGATAACGTTAAACCCGCAGACCAGGTCGTAAAGCCCCAGAGTTTCGGCCAGAGCGGCGGCCAGCGACAGGAAAATGCCGTTGCGAAAAGGCACATAAGTGGCCGGCAGGCCTTTTTTTATTTCCCGGTCATTTTTAAATTCAGGAAGTTTAACCGTGCGGTCAGTCAGGGCCGAGCCCCCTATCTGGCGCAGGTCGATTTTTATGATTCTTGGCTCCAGGCCCAGCTTACGGCAGATTTTTCTGGCCATTTTGACTTCTATTCGGTGACGCTGCCCGTAGGAAAAAATTACCGGAATAACTTTACGGTAGCGAAGTCTTGCCCAGTACAGCGCGGTGGTAGAGTCTATCCCGCCGGACAGAAGCACCAGGCAGCCTTCTTTGGTTTTAGCTTTTGTCTTGGTCATAGCTTATTTTCCTGAGAATTTCTTAAAAACGCAGCCTTTTTCAAATTTAACCTTATTAAAATAATACAGCAGGTTTTAGCCTCACTCAACCGGTTTATGAGAACCGGACGGCGACAGAATAAAGCCAAAATCATCTTAGATCAGGGAAACCTGCCGAATTTTCCTCTTTCCCTCAGGCCTTCTTTGGTAGAGAGCTTAATAAAAGTCCGTTGAATAAAAAAAAGATTATTCAGATGCCGGTTCTCTGGGCAGTGGTTGGTGATAAGCCAGATCTTTGGTAATACACGGGCTGATAAGAAGCAGCCCGGTTTGTCTTCGAAACAACCAGGATAAGACAGAAGGTTCCGGGGCCATTAGTAATCCTCTTCACAAGTGTGTTCCAGTGATTTGCTGAATACAGGAACTATCTTCAGGCAGTTTCTTCTGATTTGCTCAAGCTAATATTAACTGGACCGTTCCTTTTCCGCTTGGTTGACATGGCCGGTAACGGGTGCTAATGTATAAAAAAACTTGAGATATGAACGGACCATGGACCTGCTGGAGACCTTAAGCCAGAGCCGGGGAGAGCTTCGCCGACAGAGGCTGATTATCCGTGATGACCAGTATGAATTTTCCGGGCTCCAGAAAATTCTGGAAGAAGCGGCCAGAAAGAAAGTATCCATAAGCCTGGTAGATAGCGGGAAGCTCGACCACCTGCAGATAGAAATGCTCAGCTGCTTTCCTTTTTCTTTTTATACTTCTGATTCGGTCCGCGAAGACCTTCGCGGTTTAAGCTTTCTGGCGGAGATACTGCGTAAGAAGAAAAGACCAGTTTATCTGCTGTTAGAAAAAAATCTTAACGGCCAGGAGGAATTATTTACCGATTTGAAGTCCTTTAATTCGGTAATTATTTCTTCCAGAGAAAGAGCGCTGGACCTTGACTGGCTGGCCAGGCTTTCAAGAAATATCTCAACTTCCGGGGTAACGCTCGTTTATTATCATCATCAAAACCTGGAAGAAAAGTTGGCTGAAATCAGTCAAAAATTAACGTGGATTCATGTGTCCAACCGAAATTTTTCTGAAGACCAGAAAACGATGCTCTTGGACCTGCTGAAAGAAATGAAAAAAAAGAAAGGGCATCTGGTGGTCCACCTTGACCGTGCCCAATCTGACCATTTCCTTGAACTTCTTGACCGGCACGGTGCATTTTTGATTTTTAACCTGCCGCCGGTTGAATTCAGCTCCAAGCTTTACCACCTGGAGAAACGCTGGCGGAAAAAAGAACTGCCCGGGGAAGCCTATTATCTTTACCCGAATCTTATGACCTGAAGTTGACTGTTCGTTCTTTTGAAACTTAACCCCGGAGCAGGTTTCGCTCGGTGAAATTTTGGATATAATATATCTTCTTATTTTGCTTCTGGATGATAAACATGGAAGAAAAAGAAAGAAAAGAACAGGAAGAAAGCAGTAACGCGGCCTGGCAGGCTCTGCAGAGGGTAAGGGAAGCAGAGGAAAAAGCCAGGTTGCTGGTAGAAGAAGCCCGGCAGAAATCTTTTCCTGAAATTCTGCGGAAGGCAGGAGAAGAAGCTGAGCAATTGAAGAGAGAAATCCTATCTGAAGCGCGGCGTGAGGCTGAGAGGATAAAAAGCGAAATCATCCAGAAAGCCGAAGCGGAGGCGGCCGCCATAAAACAGCAAACCGAGGAAGAAAAGCAGGCACTTTTAAAACAGGGCGAGGCTAATTTTGAAGAAGCTGTAAGCAAGACTGCAGAAAAATTACGTCAGTTGTTGACTTCACGGGAAGGTTGAAGATGTCCATTTCTCCGGTAAAGCGATTTGAAATCCTGGTGCCCCGGGACCAGCTCGACGGTTTTCTGTCGTATCTTCAGGAAATCGGGCTGGCCCAGCTCGATTCTTTGCCATACGAAGAATGGAAATTAGCCCCGGCTGAAACAGACCTTTCTGAGTATGAAAGATGGCTGGCTCGCCTTAACCACGTGATAACCAGCCTGCCGGAAACTGAGCCCAAGAAAGGGCTGGATAAACTGCTGGCCCAGAAGCCAAAATACTCGGCCAGCCTGAGGAAAGCTCTGCTCGATTTTAATTATCAAAAAATTGTCGAAGACTATGAAAAGCTTGAGGCTCACCGGAATGAGCTCCTTCAGGAAATAAAACAGGTTGAAAAGGAAGAAGATTTCCTGCGACCTTTAACTGTCCTGACCATCCCGCTTAGAGAATTAACCGGGCTGAGAACCTGCCAGGTAGAGCTGGTGGAGGTCCAGCCGGCTGACCTCAGCCACATCCTGGAGCAGGTCCGGGAGCTGGAAGCGGCGGTTGAAATTATCAAACAAAGCAAGAATTCTGTTCTGCTGATGATTGTTTACCATGAGGCGGCGCGGGCCGATGTGGAAAGAATATTTTCTGAGCTGAAAGCAAATTTTCTGGTTTTGAGCCAGTACTTGAACCGGGCTAAAGCTGGAGAAAAAGTTGAAGATTTACTTAAAGAGCTCGGCCAGAAGAAAGAAGAGAGAAAGGAACGGGTATTAAAACTTGAAAAAGAACTGCTCGGCTTTGCCGTCCACCGGCCGGCTCTGATGGCCGTTTACGACGTACTGCTGAACGAGAAAGAAAAAATGGCCGGGGCCAGCCTGGCCGGCCTGACAGAAAAAACCAGCCTGCTCACCGGTTGGGTCCCGGCAGCCGATGCGGAAAGATTTGCGGAAAAAATTCATAAATTTTCGGAGCTGGTTTTTCTGACGCTTCGTGACCCGTCGCCTGAAGAACAGGAACAGGCTCCCGTCATTTTGGAAAATCCGGAAATTCTAAAACCTTTTGAAATAATTACCAGCCTGTATGGTTTGCCCCAGCCAGGGACGATTGACCCGACTGTTTACCTGGCACCTTTCTTTTTTGTGTTCGTCGGGCTGTGCGTCAGTGAAGGCGGTTACGGGCTTCTGGTGGCCCTGCTGAGCCTTCTTTATCTCAAACTGGCCAAACCGCAGGGCGGCACCAGAATGTTCATGCGTTTGATGCTTTACCTCGGCCTTTCCAACGTGGTGTTTGGAACTCTGGTTGGGGGCTGGTTAGGCTTTCCGATAAAGCCACTGCTGCTCATCGACCCGCTGAAAGACCCGATTCCCTTCATGATTTTGTCCCTGGTTCTCGGGTTCATCCAGGTACTTCTGTCGACGTTTCTCAGCCTGGTTAAAGAGTACCGCGAGGGAAACAGAGTGGGAGCCATTGCCGTTAAAGGTGGGTGGATAATCCTTTTACCCTCACTGGTTGGTTATCTCGCTCTGAAACAGCCCTGGCTTGGCTATTCAGCCCTGCTGGGGGCGGCAGGCATTGTTCTGTTCACTTCCAAATCGAAGAATCCGGTGGCCAGGGTTTTTAGCGGCCTGTACGGTCTTTACGGTATCTCTGGTTACATGGCCGATATACTATCGTATTCCAGAATTCTCGCCCTGGGGCTTTCTACCGGCGTCATTGCCATGGTAGTAAATTCCATCGTGCAGATTGTATGGAAAATTCCGGTCCTCGGCTGGATAATCGGAGTGCTGGGGTTCATCGGCGGGCATCTGTTTAACCTGGCCATTGGTTTTCTGGGTGCCTTTGTCCATTCGATGAGGTTGCAATTTGTGGAATTTTTCACCCGGTTTTACCAGGCCGGCGGCCGGCCGTTTAAGCCATTCAAATTAGAAAATAAATATGTGGAGTTTATCAGGTAATAAATAAAATGAACCGTACTCAATCAGGAGGTAGAAAATGACTTTAGGTTTAACTCTGGCCATTCTCGGAGCAGCCCTGGCAGTTTTTCTGGCCGGCATTGGCTCGGCCATCGGGGTGGGCCTGGCCGGACAGGCGGCCTCCGGCGTGATGAGCGAGGACCCGTCCAAGTTTGGTTCAATGCTGCTGCTGGCCGCCCTTCCCGGAACGCAGGGTATCTACGGATTCTTGAGTGGATTTCTGGTCATCCTGAAGCTGGGACTGCTTGGAGCCCAGGCCGCGCAGCCGACCGTTCAGCAAGGACTGCAGATAATGTTTGCCTGTTTTCCCGTGGCCTTTGCCGGATTGATTTCTGCCATACATCAGGGCAAAGTGTGCGCCGCGGGTATTTACATGGTGGCCAAGCAGCCAAAAGAGATGACCAAGCCGATGGTCCTGGCTGCCCTGGTGGAAACTTACGCCGTTTTGGGTTTGCTGGCCACGGTGCTTTTGCTCAACGGAATCAAGCTCTGATAACCAGAAAGAAGAAAATGAGCCTGGGAAAGATACTGGAAAAAATAGAGCAGGAAGCTCAGGCTGAAGTGCAGGCCATCCTGACTGAAGCCCGAGAAAAAGCCGAAACCATAAAGAAAGATGCAGAAGAAAAAGCGCGGCTTCAGGCAGCAGAAATTTTAAAACAGGCTGAAGCTGAAGCACGGCTGGAAGCCAGCCGAATTCTGACTGAAGCCCAGCTGAGCCGAAGGATGGAACTTCTGAAGATTAGGCGGGAGCTGATTGACCGGGTGCTGAGAGCGGCTCTCCAAACTGAAGAGTTAAAGAAGGCTCGCCTGAAGAAAAAAATCGTATCCCGCGAGGGACTCAAAGAAGAAGTCCTTCCGGCAGACCGGCTTCTGACCGAACTCGGGCCGGAAGTAGAAAACGACATCGTGGAGTGGTTAAAGATATAAAATGGCGCGTCAGCATCCTCCCTTAGATTATGCCTTTGCCGTTGGCCGCATCAGAGCGCTCGAAAACTATCTTATTCCGCAGCCGGTTTTTCGCGAAGCGGCCTCGGCCGAAAGCCCGGAAAGAGCCCTGGAAATCATTTCTGACGCCGGGAAATACGGAGAAGACCTGCTTCTGGCCGGCTCGCCGGAAGCGCTTGACCGCGTGCTGAAAAAAGAAAGAATTGCGCTTGATTTTACTTTGCAGGAGCTTTTTCTGGAAAAAGAAGAGTTCGACCTCTACCGGGCGCTGGAGGACCTGGCCCAGGCCTCAGCCATGGGCTCGAAGGTAGAAAACCTATTTATTCGAGAGTACTTAACAAAAAAAATAGACCTTTCCAACCTGAAACTTTTCCTGCGTTGTCGCTATTTAGAAAAACCCGCTTCGTGTCTGGAAGAAAATTTTATTTCGGGCGGCAGCCTGGAAAGGAAGTTTTTCTCAGAGCATCTGGAAACTCCGCTTGAAGATTTTGCTTCGGCACTCAGGGCTTATCCCTATGCCGAGGTCTGGAAGCAGGGAGTCAGTTTTCTCCTGGCGCAGGAAAGCTTTATCGTTTTCGAAAGAGAGGCGGAAAATCTGCTGATGGAGATTCTGAAAAAAGCCAGGCAGATAACTTTTGGCCCGGAAATTCTTTTCGCTTACGGTCTGGCCAGAAAACAGGAGTTAAAGCTCGTACGCCTCGTGCTGGTGGGAAAGATGCTGGGCCTGCCGGAAAACATCATCAAAGAAAGGATAACTCAGACCTATGTCTGAAAAGAGCAAAATAGCCCTGATTGGTGACAGGAATTTATTCCTGCCGCTTCAAGCTTTCGGGCTGACTGTTTTTTCACCCGGCACGGTGGAAGAAGCCAGAGAAATGCTGGCCCAGGTGGTTAGCGAAAAGTATGCCCTGTGCCTTATTCAGGAAGAGTGGATGGAAAAGCTCGGAAGCGAGCTGTCTGCCCTCAGCCAGAAATTTTCCCCCGTCTGGATGGGTTTTTCAGATTACCGGGGAATTTCAGATGCCATAGAAAAATTCATGTCCGAGCTTTCGATAAAAGCCACCGGCTCGGATGCACTTTTCTCCAGAGGAAGGAAGAACCATGAGACAAGGTAAGATTATAAGAGTTGCCGGCCCGCTGGTAGTAGCCGCCGAGTGTCTCGGCGCCAAGATGTATGACATGGTGAAGGTCGGCCGTCTCGGCCTTATCGGTGAAATAATTGAGCTTAACAACGACCAGGCCTACATCCAGGTCTATGAAGATACAACCGGAGTTGGCCCGGGTGAACCGGTTTTGCTTACAGAAAAACCCCTGTCGGTCGAGCTTGGCCCCGGTCTTCTGGGTTCGATTTACGACGGTATTCAGAGACCTCTTGATATCATCAGAGCCCAGCACGGTGATTTCGTCTCGAGGGGTATAGAAGTTCCGGCCCTTAAACGGGAAAAGAAATGGGAGTTTAAGCCGCTAAAGAAAAAGGGCGAAGCAGTCGTTCCTGGCGACATCATCGGTTATGTCCAGGAAACCCCGCTTATCCAGCACCGGATTATGGTGCCGGTGGGCGTGGAAGGTGAAATAGTGGACATTAAGGAAGGAGAATTTCAGGTAACAGAAGTTGTCTGCCGGGTAAAGAGTAAAACGGGCGAAGAAAAAGAGTTAAACCTCTTTCAGGTATGGCCGGTGCGTAAACGGAGGCCATCTAAGGAGAGGCTGATGCCGCTCGAACCTCTGGTCACCGGGCAGCGAATTCTTGATACGCTTTTCCCGCTGGCCAAGGGTGGCACGGCCTGCGTGCCCGGGCCGTTCGGCAGCGGCAAAACGGTCGTCCAGCATCAGCTGGCCAAATGGTCTGATGCCCAAATAATAGTTTATGTGGCCTGCGGTGAGCGGGGAAACGAAGTGGCCGACCTGCTGCTTAGCTTCCCGGAATTAAAGGACCCGAGCACCGGACGCCCGCTGCTCGAAAGAACCATCATCATCGCCAACACCTCCAACATGCCGGTGGCCGCTCGCGAAGCTTCAATCTACACGGGAATGACCATTGCCGAGTATTTCAGAGATATGGGGTATTCGGTCGCTTTGATGGCGGATTCTTCTTCTCGCTGGGCTGAAGCTCTGAGAGAGATAGGCGGCCGAATGGAAGAAATGCCCGGCGATGAAGGTTATCCGGCTTACCTGGCCAGCCGTCTGGCTGAATTCTATGAAAGAGCCGGGAAGGTGGTCTGCCTCGGCTCTGACGAACGGGTTGGTGCGCTGAGCGTGATCGGCGCGGTCAGCCCGCCGGGTGGCGACCTGTCTGACCCGGTGGTCCAGGCCACTCTGAAAGTGGTCAAGGTGTTCTGGGCTCTGGATGACCGGCTGGCCAACATGCGCCATTTCCCGGCCATCAACTGGCTGCAGAGTTACTCGCTTTACCGGGAATCGCTCAAAAAATATTTTTCGGAAAAAGTGGCAGAAGATTTTGTCGAGCTGAGCCAGGAAGCCATGAAGCTTTTGGAGCTTGAGTCGGAGCTTCAGGAAATAGCCAGGTTAATCGGGGTGGAGTCGCTCTCTTTCAAGGAAAGAATGATTCTGGAAACGGCCAGGTCGATTCGGGAAGATTTCTTGCACCAGAATGCCTATCATCCGCAGGACACTTACACTTCCCTGCGGAAACAATACTTGATGCTCAGGGCGATTCTGCATTTTCATCGGAGAGCCAATCAGGCGCTGGATGAAGGAAAAGAGCTGGCCGACATTGTGGCCCTACCGGTGCGCGAGCAGATTGCCAAGATGAAATATCTGCCGGAGGACGAGCAGGTTCTGCTGGCCGTGGAGAAAGAAATAGACGCTTCTTTTAAATCGCTATGAGAGGGTGATGACCATGCACAAGGAATATTTAACCGTTTCAAACATCGTTGGGCCTCTGGTAATTGTCGAAAAAATTGCTGATGTTAAATACAACGAGCTGGTAGAAATAGAAGATTCCCAGGGCAACATCCGTCGCGGGACCGTGCTGGATGTTTCCACCGACCAGGCGGTGGTTCAGGTATTTGAAGGCACGGTTGGCCTGGACATCGATAAATCCAGAGTGCGGTTTCTCGGCCGGTCGCAGGAACTTCCAGTTTCGGAAGAAATCATCGGCCGGGTGTTTGATGGTTCCGGTAAGCCGAGGGATAACGGGCCGCAGATTATTGCCCGCAAGCGGCTTGATATAAACGGCAGCCCCATCAACCCGGATGCCCGAGATTATCCGTCCGAGTTTATTCAAACCGGTATTTCTTCCATTGACGGGATGAACCCGCTGGTGCGCGGTCAGAAACTGCCAATTTTCTCCGGCAGTGGTTTGCCTCATCCCAGGCTGGCCGCTCAGATTGCCCGCCAGGCCCGGGTTCTGGGCAAAGAAGAAAAATTTGCCGTTGTCTTTGGCGCGATGGGCATCACCTTTGAAGAGGCAAACTTCTTTATTGAAGATTTTAGGAACACCGGGGCGCTCGACCGTGCGGTTCTGTTTTTGAATTTGGCCAACGAACCGGCCATCGAAAGAATTGCTACTCCACGCCTGGCACTTACCTGCGCGGAGTACCTGGCTTTTGACCTCGACATGCACGTGCTGGTCATTCTGGTGGACATGACCTTCTACGCGGAAGCCCTGCGGGAAATTTCGGCCGCCCGCAAGGAAATTCCCGGCCGACGCGGTTATCCGGGGTATCTGTATACTGACCTGGCCACCATGTATGAAAGGGCCGGAAGGATTAAAGGCAAGAAGGGGTCAATCACCATGATCCCCATCCTGACCATGCCGGAAGATGACAAGACTCACCCGATTCCGGACCTTACCGGTTACATTACCGAGGGCCAGATCATCCTCAGTCGCGAACTTCACCGCAAAGGCATCTACCCGCCGATAGATGTTCTGCCCTCGCTTTCTCGGTTGAAAGATAAAGGAATCGGCGCAGGCAAAACCAGGGAAGACCACGCTGATGTCCTCAACCAGCTTTTTGCCTGCTATGCCCGCGGCAAGGAAGCCCGGGAACTGGCTCTGATTCTCGGTGAAGCGGCACTTTCTGACCTCGACCGGGTTTATCTCAAGTTTGCCGACCTGTTTGAAACGGAATTTGTCCGGCAGGGCGAATTTGAAGCCCGCTCGATTGAGGAAACCATAGACCTCGGCTGGAAACTTCTGCGGTTGCTGCCCAAAAAAGAACTGAAGAGAGTGAGGCCGGAATTTTTGGAAAAATATTATTGAGCCTATAAATAAAAGAAAGCGACGAGGCGTGAGATGAAAATAAAAGTCAACCCGAACCGGATGGAGCTCCTGCGGCTCAAGCGTCGCTTAACTCTGGCCGAAAGAGGGCACAAGCTGCTGAAAGATAAGCTCGAAGAATTGATGCGTCAGTTCCTCGAGGCAGCAAAAAAGATGAATGTCCTGAGCCAGGAAATACAGACTGAAATGCAAGTCATCACCCGTGCCCTGGCCGTGGTCAGGATGTCGCATTCTCTTGAAGAAGTGGAAGAGGCAGTTCCGGTCGGCGACCTCGCTTTCAGACTGGAAAAAGGGCGGCTGTTAAACCTGACCGTGCCGGAATTTGAGCTCGACGGGGTGGAACTTTCCGGTTACGACTTGCTCAACACGGAAAGCGAGCTCGATGTGGCCATAAAACATTTTGAAAAAGCGCTGCCCAAGTTTTTGGAATTTGCCAGCCTCTGGAAAAAACTGGAACTGCTGTCCGGCGAAATTGAGGTCACCCGCCGGCGAGTCAACGCTCTTGAATACATTCTGATACCTAACCTAAAAGAAACCATCAAGGCAATTTCCGCGCGGCTGGAAGAAATTGAACGTTCTTACCAGGTTCAGCTGATGCGGGTGAAAGAGATAGTTCGCCACCACTGATAGTGGTTTTTTTAAAAAAAAATACAAAAAAAAGTATATTTTTCCAAAAAAACTATTGACATCATAAAAAAAAGCTGTATATATACAATTGAAAATGATAAAAGCAAAAAAACTGAAAGCAGCGATTTAAAAAATTTGACGGGGGAATGACTGTACAAATTTTGAACAGACAAGAGAAATAAAAATGAAAATCGCGTTGCTTTTCAGTTCGAAACAGGCCATGTCCAAGGCCCTGATGCGTTTCCCTCACGAAGAAAAAATCGAAGAGGGAGAAGAACCTCCACCTGATTTGCTTGCTGAATGTGATAGCGATGAAACTATCGTTGCCGTTCAGCAAGCGCTCCAAAAGTTTCACGGGGTAGTGCCGATTGAAGCCGATGAAGAAGCCTATCCAAAACTCCGGCAGGAAAGGCCTGACCTGGTTTTTAACATAGCGGAAAGACTTTTCGGGCCGAATCGCGAATCTCACATTCCAACAATCTGTGAAGTCCTGAACATTCCCTATACCGGTTCTGACCCGCTGACGCTGGGAATTTGCCTTGATAAATCAAGAGCCAAAGAAATACTTTCCTATTACGGAATTCGCAACCCCCGTTTCTGGGTGGTCGAGGACGAGAAACATCTGCCGGAAGAGGTGGCCCTTCCAGCCATCGTCAAACCTCTCTACGAAGGTTCGAGCAAGGGCATAAAAGATGATTCGGTGGTCACCAGCCTGAATCAGCTTCGTCAGAAAGTGGCCGAGATTAAAAGACTTTATGATGAACCGTCAATTGTGGAAGAGTTTTTGACCGGGCGGGAATTTACCGTCGGGGTGCTGGGAAATTATCCGGAGCTGGAAATTCTGCCGGTTGTGGAAATAGACCACAGTCAGCTTCCGGAGGGGGCCAACCCGATTTATTCATACGAAGCCAAATGGGTCTGGGATAGGCCGGAAAAACCGCTGGAGATTTTCCGCTGTCCGGCTGAAATTTCTGAAGAGCTTAAGAAAAAAATTGAAGTGATAGTAAGAGACACCTGCCGCATTTTGCGCATCAAAGACTGGGCCAGGATTGACCTCAGGCTTGATGCCGAAGGCGAACCGAACATCCTGGAAATAAACCCGCTTCCGGGCATATTGCCAAATCCTGAAGACAACTCCTGCTTGCCCAAGGCGGCCCGGGCCGCCGGATACACCTATGAGCAGCTGATTAACCGGGTGGTTTATGAGGCCTGCAAGAGATACGGCCTGCCGATTGATTTTGTCAGCCGCGATTATTTCCGGCCTCATTCCCAACAGGAGGTGAGGGGGTCTTATGTCAGCTGACGGGCTAAAGATTGGAGTTGCCTTTAACACCTATGAGCCTTTCATCTACCGCAAGGACCGGGTGTCTGAAGATTCCGTGGCCAAAGTGGCGGAGGTGGTCTGCGAAACTTTAAACCAGGCCGGTCTGAATGCCACACTCATTCCTCTGCAGAGGAGCATGTTCAATTTCCTGCGCCGGATAAAAGAGCTGAACGTGGATGTGATTGTCAACCTGTGCGAGGGCTTTTTCGGCAAACCCCAGTGGGAAGCCAACGTGGCCGCCGTGATGGAAGTGCTGCACATTCCTTTCACCGGCAACGGTTCGAGAACACTGGCACTCTGTCAGGATAAACATCAGGCCAAGGCCATCCTGAGTTCATATAACCTGCCGGTGGCGCCCAGTCAGTTGATTGCTTCGGCTGATGAAATGGTGGACCTGAGGTTTCCGGTGATTGTCAAACCCAATTCGGAAGATGCCAGCCTGGGTGTTCATCCGGAATCCGTCGTTTATGAATCCGAAGCCCTGTCCGTTCAGGTTAAAAGAATCATCGATACTTACAGTCAGCCAGCGATCGTCGAAGAGTTCATCGAAGGTCGCGAGTTTAACGTGGCGATTCTGGATGACGGAGAACCCAGAGCACTGCCGGTCTCGGAGATTGACTTTTCCGGTATGCCAGAAGGTTATCCACGCATCTGCAGCTATGAAGCCAAGTGGTATCCGGACCACATTCTCTACCAAACCACCCCGCCGGTCTGTCCGGCCAGGATTGATGATGAGCTCAGGGAAAAGCTTCAATCGCTGGCCATCAGTGCCTTCAAGGTCATGGGCTGCCGTGATTATGCCCGAGTTGATTTCCGGATGAACGAGGCCGGCGAGATATTTATCCTGGAAGTTAACCCGAACCCGGACATCAGTCTTGATGCCGGTTATGCCCGGGCTCTAAAAGCGGCCGGCATTGGCTATGACGAGTTCTGGAAGAAAATGATAGATAACGCTTTGAGGAGAAAAGCTCAGTATGCTGCGACCAATGGTAAAAGCTGACCGCCAGCCCGTGCTGGAACTTATCCGGGCTACCGGATTTTTCACCCCGGAGGAAGTCCAGGTAGCCGAGGAGCTCATAGATATTTATCTCAACCAGCCAGAGCAGCGTGACTACTTCATCGTGGTGGTCGAAAACGAGCAGGGACGGGTGGCGGGCTACATGACCTACGGACCCACTCCGCTTACCGAAGGCACCTGGGACCTTTACTGGATTGCTGTTTCCCCCTCGGACCAGGGCAAAGGTTACGGACAACAGCTGGTGCGCTGGCTGGAAGAGGAAGTGAAAAAAAGAAATGGCCGTCTCATCCTGATCGAAACTTCTTCTCAGGCCAAGTATGAGCCAACCAGAAAATTTTATGAAAAATTGGGATATACCGAAGTGGCTCGCATCCCGGATTTCTACCGTCCGGGCGACGACCGAGTTATCTTCGGCAAATATTTCTCATAAAGGAGTGAGAAAAGGAGAACATGGACGACTGGCAATTAATCTTACGCGACAGCCTGAGGACGCCGGAAGAAATTGCGACACGTTTTGGCCTGAACCTGGAGGAAGTCAGACGAATCAGCCAGGAGTTTAAAATCCAGATAACACCTTATTACGCCGGCCTGATTAAAAGGAAAGGCGACCCCATCTACAAGCAGGTAGTGCCGGACATAGCCGAACTGGCAGAAAATTCCGGGGAAGAAGACCCGCTGGAAGAGGACCTGGATTCTCCCGTCCCCAGCATTGTCCACCGTTATCCTGACCGGGTGCTGTTTCTGGTCTCGCACAGCTGTGCTTCCTACTGCCGCTTCTGCACGAGGAAGAGAAAAGTTGGCGACCCGATGAAAATTCATCCCCGCTACATTGAAGATGGTATCAATTACATAAAAGAACACCGGGAAGTTCGCGATGTAATCATTTCGGGTGGCGACCCGCTCATTCTGAGTGATGAAAAGCTGGAAAGCATCCTGAGCCAGCTCCGCGCGATAAAGCACGTGGAAATACTGCGCATCGGAAGCCGGGTGCCCTGCTTCCTGCCCCAGCGCATCACGGAAAAACTGGTCAACATGCTCAGGAAGTACCATCCGCTCTACATGAACGTGCACTTCAACCACCCGGATGAAATTACCGCAGAGGCAGCCCGGGCTCTGAACATGCTGGCCGATGCCGGTATTCCGCTGGGCAACCAGACCGTCCTGCTCAAGGGCATAAACGACGATGTGATGACCATGCGCCGGCTGATGCAGAAATTGCTGACGGTCAGGGTTCGGCCCTACTATATCTACCAGGCCGATTATGTGAAGGGCACGGACCATTTTCGAACCACCGTGGAGAAGGGGCTGGAAATTTATCAGGGCCTGAGAGGATGGACTTCTGGCCTGGCCGTGCCCCAGTACGTCATCGATGCGCCCGGCGGCGGCGGAAAAATCCCGTTAATCCCGGAATATGTACAGTCAATAAGTGATGACAAGGTGGTCATGCGCAATTACGCGGGCGAAATATATGTCTACCCCCAGGTTAAGAGCGCCAGGAGAAAAAGACCCAGAATGCAGCCGCCGTGCCTGCAGACAGAAGGCCCGAGAATTTAGGTGAGGATTTTTCTCAGGTAATCAGCCAGTCCAACAGTCTGGACGAGGTTCAGAGCTTCTTCGTTGCTCACTCCTCTTTTCTGCCGGAGTGATTCCAGAATTCTGATGATGGAAAGGGCTACTTCGGCCGTCTGCCCGGCAGTTTCCTGTTTGTCTTTTAGAAAAGCAATAGAATCGAAGAGAACGGCGTTGGCCTCGCCGTAAGTTATCGGAGAACGCAGGCCGTACTTTTTTATCCATTCGGGTTTCTTTAAAGTTTCGTTTACGTGTGACTGGATTAAATAGGTAGCCCGGCCGATGAGCTTCAGGTTGCTCGGACTGACGTTCGTCATGGTGTTGCCGACCACTCTTCCCAGCCTGGCCATAACGGCGGTCGAATGCGCGTTAAGCACCATCTTCAACCCGATGTTTTGTTTCAGGCGGAAAGGGTCCTGGCCGGAATCAATTTTGAGCCAGACCATATGCAGGCTTGATTCTCCGGCAGCTGTCTTGAAGGTCTCTTTTATTTTCTTCTGCTGCTCGGCGATTTTTTTGTCCGGCTGGCCGGTAACGACCACGATGACGACCCCGGCCTTTCTGTCCAGGAAAAGCTTCACGAATTTATGGAAGGAAGAGTTGCTGTTGAGCAGGTCGTTTTCTTCCGGGCTGAGACAGATCACCACCCCGAGGTCGCCGGGTTGAGGGCCTCTTTTTTTAATGTTTTCTTCAGAAAAAGAAAAATCGTAAAGTTCTTGCTGGCTGTCACCGGCCTTTTTCAGGCTGCTCAGGGCGGCCTGCTTCAGGTAGGGGTCGTCTATTTTCTGTTCGAACTCAGGTCGGTAAAAATCTTCCCGCAAACCGCGAAAAGGGCGCCCGAGGAAACGCTGCCAGGCCTGGTGTTTATCGCCGGCCGGAGTCCAGACCTGAATCCAGCAGCGTCGGCCCGGCATGTCAACCGTATCCAGCGGGAAAAGTCTGAAAGTCGGGCTGCGTTCGGTGCTGTCTATAAAGACGGTGATCAGCGCCCGGTCAGCAAAATAGGTGGAAAAGTGATTGTTGGAATAAGTGCTGGCTTCCAGCTCGGTCCAGGTGGCTATGTCAGCCACCGACTCTTTAATGCTGTCCAAAACAGGCCTGAAATTTCTCAGATTTTCCACTACCTCATATGGCCCTTTAAAACCGACCAGGCTGAGTTCTTTCGGGCCGAGCACGTCTTTTAAAAGGTCATAAACGGCTTTTTCCAGGGCGAGGCCTACCACATAGGTTTCGATGGTGGTGGCCTGCATGCGGGTTGAACCGGTGATGGCCATCGGCCCGGTCGTCAGGTTAATTTTGGTTATTCCCGGTTCATCTATGACGGTGCGGCTGCGCTCAAAAGGACGCAGCCGGTCATCCGGGTTGTTGTAGATGAAGTAGAGCTTCTGACGGCTCTTCTCAGGTGAATATCCGGGCTCTGACTTCCATTGTTCGAGGGCAGCCAGAATTGTCCCGATAACCGATGAAGTTTCTCCGCCTTCTGTAACACAGATAACCAGGTCTCCCTTTTTTACTCCCCGGTCGTACAGCTGTAAACGCCCGATGAGCTGCAGGTCTTCAAAGCCTTCCAGAGAAGATATCAGCGCCCGGTCGCCGCCGGTCATCTCTCCGATTAGTCTTTCGGTGATTTTCCGGCCAAAGGCCTGCTCTATTCTGGGGCCGAGATTTTTATCTTCGAGCAGCGTTCGCCAGAACGGTCGCCAGAAGGTGCTTTCCATCTGCTTAGCCAGCCGACCGGTGGCTCCGCAGCCGTAGATGTAGATGTTCTGTCCTTCCCGGATGGTTTTCTTTATCTCAGAAGAAAGCTGCTCAATCAGCGCGGGGGCAGAAGCTAACTGGTCGAGTCTGGTGGCCACATCTTCATCAACCGAAAAAAGCATGTGCAGCCCGGCCTGAGTGTCGGACTGAACCCGGTCGCTCAGGTTCATGGTTTTTGGGTGCCGCTGCTCGGTCAGCAGGGTATGAAGCTGAAATTGAGTCTTGTTCAGCACATAATCCAGAGATTCTTCAGACACCTGAAGCCCGAGAAGCTGAAGAAGAGAAGATGAACCGGAAGGCTGGCTCTGGGCCCGCAGCCCGAGGCTAAATCCTACTAAAATAGTAGTAATTAATCCGGCCCAGACAAAGACCGGCCACGATTTTTTTATGCCTTTTGATTTTCTGATGACAGGCCTGAATCTGTAATCCGTCCAGAAGTTCATTTTCCCCTCTCCTGATTGATTTTTCCTTCAGGAAACGGGCTGCCGTATTTATGCGTGTCGTCGAGGATGTCATTTTCCTGCCAGTCTTTTATCCAGCTCTCGACCAAAAAAATCTGGTAGCGGCCGTCTGCCGTGGAACAGACCACCCGCCTGAGGCCGGCATTTATGATCATCTTCTTACAGATGAAGCAGGGGAAAGCGTCTATGGGCTGACCGCTTTTCGGGTCAGAACCATATATGAACATATCTCCACCGAGCAGGCTGACCCCGGCCCGGGCGGCGTTGATGATGGCATTCTGCTCGGCGTGCACCGAACGACACAGCTCGTAGCGCTGGCCATGGGGGATGCCCAATTTATCGCGCAGACAAAAACCATGCTCGAGACTGTCTCTGGTCTTTCTCGGCGCACCAACATAACCGGTGGAAATAATCTGGTCGTCGCGGACGATGATGGCGCCAATCGACCGACGGAAGCAGGTGCTGCGACGGGAAACTTCTCGGGCAATGCCTAAATAATATTCATCTTTGGATATTCTCAGAGAATGGCTTTTAGCTGAGGAATTAGCCGGTTGTTTTTTCGCGCGGGCTGAAATTTTTTTCATCCGAGTTCCTCCAGTTTTTGCCAGAGTTCTTCCAGCGTGCTGTCGTTTATGATTAGTACATCGGCCGCTTCAAGGCAGGCGGCCAGCTGCTGACCTGTTTCTCCGTTATTTTTCTCGAGCTCTTCCTTGGCCCTGAAGTCTTCGAGCGAGCAGACCGATTCATTCCGGCCTCTTCGCATGACGCGCTCGAAACGGATTTCTACCGGAGCATCCACCGCCACCAGGACAAAATCCCCCAGCTGCCGCAGGTACTCGATTTCGCGGAGGTTCCTGATGCTGTCGATAACTGTCGGCCGGCTGATTTTGGCGGCGGCCCTCCTGGCCAGTTCGGCCGGGCCAAATCTTTCCCGCAGCTCGTTGCCGCAGGCAATGAGGTTGTCCCGGCTGGCTTCCAGGCCGCGGTTTTTTAGCTCTTCTCTAATGACATCAGAGAGGGACACATAGTCAAAGCCCTTTTTTAGCAGGAATCGGGCCACCTCTCCCTTGCCGGCCCCGTTGGTGCCGGTCAGGCCGACCAGCCGGTATTTGGAAAGGCCTTTTTTAAGTTCTGATTTTTTGACCAGCAATGCACCCATGAAATTTAAATATATCTCAAAGAGGAAAAAAATCCAGCGGAAGTTTAACCGGCCAGATTATCCTGGTGGTTATCCGTTTCTTCCTTTTTTCTGTGCCGGTCTTTGTTTTTGCCCACCACAAAAGCAATCAGGATGCTAAAACCGTATAAAGCAATCATCGGCACGGCCACGATACTCTGAGTAATCATATCCGGAGTCGGGGTGATGACGGCCGCGATGATAAAAGCGGCCAGCACGGCGTACTGAAAATTTTTAACCATCCAGCGTGAAGTAATCAACCCGATACGAGAAAGAAAATAAACCAGGGTGGGCAGTTCGAACACCAGGGCAATTCCGACCAGCACTTTGAGGGCGAAGCTGAAGTACTGGTCAACGGTGATGACCGGCTGAAAATCCCGCCCCAGGGTGAGAAAAAAGCGACACGCCCAGGGAAAGACGATGAAATAGCCGAAAACTGCTCCGAGAAGGAAGAAAAAGCTGGTGAAAAAGACAAAGGGAATGACATACCTTTTCTCTCTCTGGTAAAGCCCCGGAGAAACAAACATCCACAGCTGGTAAAAAACAAATGGAGAGGTGAAGAAAAGAGCTGCGAGGAAAGAAACCTTAAGATAGAGCATAAAAGGGGCGGTCAGTGTGGTAAAAGCCAGCTTGGTTCCCGGGGGCAGATACTGGGTTACCGGCCGGGCCAGGATGGCGTACAGGTCACGGCTGAAAATCCAGGCCGGGATAACCCCTGCCAGAATGGCCACCGCCGAGTAGAAAAGCCTTTTTCGCAGGTCTTCCAGGTGTTCAAGGAAGGTCATTTCATCAGGTGACTTTCTGGCCTTCCTCGTGCTCATCGGCTTTTAAATCCTTTTTCAGAGAATCTTGAACCTGAGTGAGGTTGTCTTTAATTCCGTTAAGGTCTTCCTTAACCTCTTTCTGAACTTCGACAATTTCATTCTTGAGGTCAGCCGCGTTTATTTCTTCTTCTACTTTGCTGCGCAGCTCGTCCGAGGCTTTTTTAAATTCCCGGATAGCCTTGCCCACCGATTTGCCGACTTCAGGCAGTTTCTTGGGCCCGAAAACGAGCAGGGCGATTATAAAAATAACGATAAGTTCCGGCAATCCGATGCTTCCGAACATGGCAACTTTTAAACTATAATCTTTATAACATCTTTAGTCAAGACAGGTTTGGCTTTACATTAAAATACCTGTCTGGTAAGATTTATTATTCAGGAGCTATTGAAAACCGGTAAAATAATGGCCATCAGAATTAAAAAAAGTCTAATTCTTCTCCTGCTTTTGGCTCTACCTGTTTTGTTTTCTTCATCTGTGGCTCTGGATCCCTGGGAAGAGGGTCTGGCCAAAGTGGTTACCCTGACCAACCTGGTAAAACAGAACTATTACGAAGAAAAAGACCCGCAGAAACTGACCTTTGCCGCCATCAGGGGCATGCTTGACACCCTTGACCCTCATTCTTATTTTCTCGACCCTGAAACTTCCATGCGCTTTACCGAAGATTATACCGGCAAATATTACGGCCTGGGCATCCAGATCCAGAAGCAGGAAGACCGGCTGGTGGTCATTGCTCCGATTGAAGGCACTCCGGCCTGGCGGCTGGGCATTCAGCCCGGGGATGTTATTACTCATATAGACGGCGAGAGCACCAAACCCCTCAGCAGCTTTGAAGCCATGCAGAAGCTGCGCGGCGAAAAAGGAACCAAGGTGACCATTACCATCCAGAGGGAAGGGCTCGACAGGCCTTTTGACCTGACCATCACGCGGGAGGAAATTCCCCTCAAGAGCGTGCCTTATGCTTTTATCCTCGATGAGGAGAAAAAGATAGGCTACATTTTTGTGCGGTCGTTTGGCCGAAACACGGTTGACGAGCTGGAAGAGGCCCTGAAAACGCTGAGCGATCAGGGTATGAAAAGTCTGATTCTTGACCTTCGCGGCAACACCGGCGGACCGGTTTTTCAGGCGGTTGACATGGCGGATGAATTTTTGCCGCGCGGCGCGCTGATTGTGTCCATGCGCGGACGAAACCCGGCCTATAACCGTGACTTTTTTGCCACCCGAAACAACCAGTATGAAAACCTGCCGCTGGTCATTCTCATCAACCAGGGTACGGCCAGCGCTTCGGAAATCGTGGCCGGAGCCATCATGGATAATGACCGCGGGTTGATTGTCGGTGAGGATTCATGGGGCAAGGGACTGGTGCAAACGGTCTTCCCGCTGGCCGCCGACATGGCGGTCGCCCTGACCACGGCCAAGTACCTGACGCCCAGCGGCCGATTAATTCAGCGCGATTTCTCTCACCTGGAAGATTATTACCTGGCCAAGAGAACACCTGAAGAAAAACGGGATGTAAAGTACACGCTGAAAGGGCGCAAAGTGCTCGGGCAGGGCGGCATCACTCCTGACTATGAGGTAAAAGATACTTATAAACCGATTACGGTGGAGCTTATCTTTAAAGGAACCTTTTTCAGCTACGGACGGAAATTCAGCCAGCATCAGACGAAACTTTCCCAGCAGTACGTATTTCCGCAAGAGCAGAAAGAAAACCAGGCCATCCCTCCCGGCAAAAAGCTCTTTGACGAAAAATTCGAGGTGACGGCTGAGGTTGTTCAGGATTATTTAGATTTTCTGAAGGCGCAAAAAATAAACGTGGATATGTCCAGGTTTAAAGAGGCCGAGGCTGAGATTAAGAACGAAATCAAAAGGGAAATTTTCTCATCCGTCATCAACCTGGAAGAAGGCGTAAAGATTTTCCGCCGCAGCGACCCCGTCGTCCTGAAAGCGGTGGAAGTTATGCCGGAGGCAGCGGCTTTCTTGAGCCAGAAATGATGCCAGAAAGGTTTGCGAGGAGAGAAAAATGAGACTGGCCTTAGCTTCTGACCATGCCGGTTATGAATTAAAGAGTCGGGTCATTGAATACCTGAAGTCGGCGGGCGTGGAGTTCGAAGATTTTGGTTGCGGCCCCGGCGAGAACGTAGATTACGTGGACTACGGAGCGGAAGCCACCAGGCGGGTGGTGAGCGGGGAGTTTGACCGGGCCATTCTTTTCTGCGGCACCGGTATTGGCATGTCGGTGGTGGCCAACAAATTCCCCGGGATAATTGCCGCCGTCTGCTGGGATGAATTCACGGCGACGGTCAGCCGAACCCATAACAACTCCAACGTGCTGTGCCTGGGCGGTCGGGTGCTCAAGCCGGAACTGGCGGTGGAAATAGTCCGTCTCTGGCTGGAAAAGGAGTTTGAGGGAGGAAGGCACGAGCGCCGGGTGGGTAAGATTCATAAGATAGAAGAAGAAAATTTCAGGCGGTAAAAATCGGGAAGGCCTCTGATTGGCCGGCCGGGGAACAGGGTTTTAAGCAAAAAATAGATAGCAAAAAAATAAATCACTGAGGCGAAAGACAATTAAACTAAAATAATTTAAGGAATAATTAAGAAGGAGTAATATAATGGGAAACCTGACTGATAAGCTGTTGTTCTGGTGTGATAAAATTGAGAAAAATAACATCTGGCGGCAGAAGGAATGTTTTAACCTTATTCCTTCAGAAAACACGCCTTCCCTGCTGGTCAAGATGGCCGAGATTGCCGACCCGTCCGGCCGCTATGCTGAGCACCGGACGATGAAGGGTGAGGAAGTTTATTTTTACCAGGGCACGGATTTTATCCGCGAAGTGGAAATTGAAGCCCGAAAAGAGCTTCGCCAGTATTTTAACTGCAGCGATGTTGAGCTCAGGCCGATCAGCGGCCAGATGGCCAACGAAGTGGTTTTTAAAGGCCTGGTGAAGTTTGTCAACCGAAAAAGACAGCCAGGTCAGCCATTCCGCCGGCTGCGCCTGGTGATGAATAATGACCTGAACAAGGGCGGTCATCTCAGTTCCCAGCCGATGGGTGCGCTGTTTAACCTGGTGGAGGAAGACCCGGCCACCGGCAAAGAAAATGTCATCAACATCCCGGTGCGTCAGGATAATCCATACAAAGCAGACCTGGACAGGCTGGCCGAGCTTCTGCAAAAATACCGGCCCGAACTCATTGTTTTTGGCAAGAGCATGTTCATCTACCGCGAGCCGGTTAAATTTGTCTATGACCTGGTCAGAGATTGGCCGGACCGTCCTGTCCTGATGTATGATATGGCCCACGTGCTCGGCCTGTACGGGGCTTTCCAGAAGCCCTTTGATGAAGGCGCTGACCTGGTAACCGGCAGCACGCACAAGACTTTCTTTGGCACCCAGCGCGGGTTGATAGCGGGAAATATCCCGGCCGACAGCCCGTTCAAACAGCTGTGGACCGACATCCAGGGCCGGGCTTTCCCCGGTTCAACCTCTAACCACCATCTGGGCACGCTGCTGGGGCTGCTGCTTTCAGCTTACGAGATGAATGAATTTAAAGAAGAATATCAGTCTCAGGTAATAAAGAACGCCAGGGCTTTTGCCCGATATCTGCGGGAAGCAGGCATCCCGGTCGAAGGAGATGAGGCTGATGGCTTTACTGAAACTCACCAGGTGCTCATAAGGGTCAGGCCGTTTGGCGTCGGCCAGGAAATCGCCCGTCGCCTGGAGAACAACAATATCCTGACCAATTACCAGGCTCTGCCCGATGATACCACCTTCCTGGAATCATCCGGCGTCAGGATGGGAGTGCAGGAAATGACCCGTTTTGGCATGAAAGAAAAGGACTTTGAAGTTCTGGCCGGTCTTATTGCCGACGTGGTCATAAGAAACAGGCAGGTGAAGGAGGAAGTTAAGAAGTTCCGGCAGAATTTCCTGGAGATGCATTATTGCCTGCCCGAAAAGCAGGCCGTGGAAGTGGCTTCCAGGCTTTTGCTGAGCATTCTGCCAGAAAAGGGGATTGGCCAGCTCCTGGCCGAGAAAATGCTCGACCGGGTCAGGAATTTGTCTTAACCGGCTGATAATAATCATAATGAACCCTTGATATAAAGAAAATTGAGTAAAAAGGAGCAAAGATGAAAATAATGGTGGTTGGCTCAGGAGGCAGGGAGCATGCTCTGGCCTGGAAGATAAAGAAGAGCCCTCACTGCGAGCAGCTTTACTGCGCGCCCGGCAACGGCGGTATGGCCCAGATGGCCGAGATTGTTCCCATCGAAGATACGGACATCAAGGGCCTGGCCGAATTTGCCGAAGAAAAGAAGATTGACCTGACGGTGGTCGGGCCGGAAATGCCGCTGGCCATGGGCATTGTTGATGAATTTGAAAAGCGCGGGCTCAGGATTTACGGACCGAATAAAAAGGCGGCTGAAATCGAAAAAAGCAAAGTTTTCGCCAAGGAATTCATGGCCCGGCATCGCATTCCCACAGGCCGGTTTAAAGTGGCTGATACTCCAGACCAGGCCATGAAAATTCTGAACTCCGGTGAATTTGAATTTCCGGTGGTTATAAAAGCTGATGGCCTGGCGGCCGGCAAGGGGGTGTCGGTCTGCGCCAACATCAAAAGAGCAGAAGATACCATTGTGGAAATGATGGTCAAGAAAAAATTCGGGCCGGCCGGGGAGAGGGTGGTGATTGAAGAATTTCTGCGGGGGCGTGAGGTCTCCTTTATCGTTTTCACTGACGGAACCAAGGTTCAACCGCTGGTGACCACCATGGACCATAAGGCTGCTTACGATGGAGACAGAGGGCCGAACACCGGCGGCATGGGCGCAATTTCTCCTTCTCCATTTGTCAACGAAAAGCTTTTTAACCAGATCATGGACGAGATTATCTTCCCGACGGTCACCCGGCTGCTGGAAGAAGGCCGGCGGTTCAAGGGTACCCTTTATGCCGGATTGATGATTACCGACGAGGGTCCGAAGGTGCTGGAGTACAACTGCCGCTTCGGCGACCCCGAAACCCAGGCACAGATGCTGCGACTGGAAAGTGACCTGGTGGAAATTCTGATGTCAGTGGTGGATGAAGATTTGCTGCGGGAAGAAATAAAATGGAGCAACAAACCTTCCGGTTGTGTGGTCGTGGCTTCCGGCGGTTATCCGCTGAAATATGAAAAGGGCAAGCTCATCGCCGGCCTGGAAGAAGTAGCACAGGTTCCCGGGCTGGTCGTCTTTCATGCGGGCACGAAGTATGAGAATGGGAATTACTACACCAACGGCGGGCGGGTGCTGAACGTCTGTGCCTCGGAACCCACGCTGTCTGCCACGATGAGAAAAATCTACGACCACATCCAGAAGATTTATTTCGAAGGTATGTTTTACAGAAAAGATATTGGAGCAATTAAGGAGACAAAATGAAAGTCACCATCTTTCTCGGGAGCGATTCTGATTTTGAAATTATCAGGGAAGGCCTGGACCTTTTGAAAGAATTTGGTGTGCCTTTTAACCTGGAGGTGACCTCAGCTCACCGTTCGCCGGAAAGAACTTTCAGGCTGATAAAGGAAGCTGAAGCGCAGGGCACAAAAGTTTTTATTGCGGTGGCCGGGAAGGCGGCTCATCTGCCGGGCGTGGTTGCCTCGCACACCATTCTGCCGGTCATAGGAGTGCCGGTCGAAAGTCAGGCCCTGGCCGGACTGGATGCCCTTCTGTCAATTGTGCAGATGCCAAAGGGTATTCCGGTGGCCACCGTCGCTCTGGGCAAAGCGGGCGGAGCCAATGCGGCGCTGCTGGCGATTTCCATACTGGCTGTTTCTGACGAAAATCTGGCCGCCAGGCTTCAAACCTACCGGCAGAAAATGGCCGAAAAAGTGGAAGAAAGCTCACGGAGGCTCAAAGAAAAATTATGACCTCGGTCTTCATCCACAACTTCGGCTGCCGGGTTAATCAGTCCGAAGCTTTTGACTGGTCGGATTCTATCACAGAAGCCGGGGTTTCTGTCGTCAGAGACTGGAGACAGGCTGAGGTGGTGGTGGTTAATTCCTGCGCCCTGACCGCTCGGGCCGAAGCTGATGTGCGGCAATTCATCCGGCGGTTGCAGCGAGAAGCCCCGCAGGCGAAAGTCATTCTTACTGGCTGTCTGGCAGAGAAAGGACTTGAAGAGTTAAAAGAATGGACAAATGTGATTCTGACCGTTCCCAATTCGGCCAAAGACCGGCTGGTGGATGAGGTTATTAAAATAGCGGGGAAGAACGCCGGTTTAACTCCTGAAAAAAAATTTTACCGCTCGCGAGCTCTGATTAAGGTTCAGGACGGGTGTGACAGCCGGTGCACCTTCTGCATCATCCCTAACCTTAGAGGCGCCAGCCGCAGTCAGTCGATCGAAAAGGTGGTGGAAAAAGTTAAAAGAGCAGCTTCTCTTGGTTATGAGGAATTTGTCCTGGCGGGAATTCACCTCTGTGCCTACGGTCAGGATTTAAAACCAAAGGCTTCACTCACGGAGCTTTTGGAAAAACTGACCGCCCTGCCGGAAGTTAAACAGCTCAGGCTAAGTTCGCTCGACCCGAGGCTGATGCCCGAGGAACTTCTTGACCTGCTGGCTTCCGAGAAAAAAATCTGTCCGCATTTTCATCTCTCCCTCCAGCATGCTTCCCCGCAGGTGCTGCGCCGAATGGGCCGCCGGAGCAGCCCGGAAGAATACCGGGCCATTCTCCATTTTTTGCGGGAGAAACGGCCGGAAGCAAATTTGGGGGCAGATATCATCGTTGGTTTTCCAGGCGAGGGGGAAGAAGATTATGTGTTCCTGAAAAACTTCTTGACTGAATCTCCGCTCACTTATTTTCATGTTTTTTCTTTTTCCGCCCGGGAAGGCACACCCGCCGCCGGCTGGCCCCAGGTGGAAGAGAAAGTTAAGAAATTGAGGTCAGAGGAGCTGCGGAAGATTTCCAGGGAAAAGAATTTCCAGTTCAGGAATTCTTTTGTCGGGAAAATTCTGCCCGCGGTGGTCATCAAAAAGGAGGCCGGGCAGGCTGAACTTCTGACTTCGAACTACATTAAAGTGAAGGCCAGGGTCACGCCTGAAATTAAACCGAGAAAATTGGTAAACGTTAAGATATTAAAGGTAGCGCCTTATGCGGTGGAAGGTGAGGTTGCCTGATGTCCAGGATAAAAATTCTTCCGGAAGAGGTGGCGGAAAAAATTGCCGCCGGAGAAGTGGTGGAAAGACCGGTTTCGGTGGTTAAGGAACTGGTAGAAAACGCCCTCGATGCCGGCGCCACTGAAATCAGGATTGAACTTCAAGAAGGCGGTAAAAAGCTCATCAGGGTTCAGGACAACGGTTCGGGCATGAGCCAGGAAGACGCCGTGCTCAGCTTCCACCGGCATGCCACGAGCAAGATTTCATCGGCAGAAGACCTGGAAAGGATTTCCACTCTTGGCTTCCGAGGCGAAGCTCTGGCCAGCATTTCTGCAGTATCCAGGGTAGTATTGAAAACTTGCGACGGTCAGTCGGAACGCGGTTACCAGGTAGAGAGGGAGGGGGAAAAATTAATCAGGTTTTCGGAAATCGCCTTTCCCAGAGGAACCCTGATTGAAGTCAGGGACCTGTTTTTTAACCTGCCGGCCAGAAAAAAATTTTTGCGGGCCGAAAGGTCCGAGCTGAGCCTGATTGTTTCTTATGTAACGCAGGTGGCCCTGGCTTTTCCGGATATCAAATTTTATCTGTCTAACAACAAACGCGAGATAATAAACTGCCCGGCGGTCGCTTCTTTGCGAGACCGGGTTTATCAACTTTACGGTAAAAAAACGACTGACGGCCTGATGGACATCGATTTTGAAGATGACGGCCACCGGGTTTATGGCCTGGGTTCGAGACCTTTTTCCGGACGGCTTGACCGCCAGCACCAGTTCTTTTTTGTCAACCGCCGGCCGATAAAGGACAGAATGCTGGCGGCAGCTCTGGCTCAGGCCTATCTCGGTATTCTGGAAAAAGACAGGAACCCGGAAGCCTTTATTTTTCTGGAAATTCCGTATGACCGGGTCGACGTGAACGTCCATCCAGCCAAAGCCGAGGTCCGCTTCCGTGAGCCGCAGCTGGTCTATCGTCTTATTTTGAAAGCCGTGGAGATGGCCGCCAGGCAGGAAAGCCTGGTCAAGCCCATCATGGTTGGGCCGGAAGAAGATAAAGTTGGTGCGGAGGAAAAAACTGGAATATCTGAAAGAGAAACTGAGAATGGAGAAGAAAATGAAGAAGCGGCCCCGCTGAAAGTAGGTACTCTTCCCTTTGCTTTCGAAACGTCTGGGCAGGCCTTTGCCGGTGAAATTAGAGAAATGGGTGCGGTGGAAAAAACGCCGGCGGCAGAGTTTGAACTCATCGGTCAGTACCTTGATTCGTACATCATCGTCACCAGGGAAGATGGGCTTTATATCATTGACCAGCATAATGCCCACGAGAGAGTTTTGTTTGAGAAATTTACCCGGCTGGCCGAAAGCGGGGGCTGGGTTTCAAAGCCGATGCTTTTCCCGGCGGTCATAAACCTTTCCGTCGGGCAGCGCCTGAGTTACGAAGAACTCAAGGAAGAACTGGAAAGCTTCGGCTTCAGGCTGGAAGAAATGGGCGGAAACAGTCTGGCTCTCAAAGAATATCCTGAAATTTTTCGGGAAGAGGAAGCCGAGCAGATGCTTCTGGCAGTGCTGGAAGAGAAAGAAAGCGAAAAATTCAGGGACCGGCGTCTGCGGATGCTGGCCACGATGGCCTGCAAAGCCGCCGTTAAGGCGGGGCAGAAACTCAGGGCAAGTGAGATGAAGTTTCTGGTAGAAGAGCTTTTTAAAACCGAAAATCCAGGCCTCTGTCCGCACGGCCGTCCGGTGGTCATCAAAGTTGACCGGGCTAAAATAGAAAAAACTCTCGGCCGTCAGCCCGGAAAGGGCTGAAAAATTGACAATTTCAGGGTGTTTCTGTTAACATTTTAGCTCGCTACTTCGCCTTCTGGCTCTATTTGCTGTTGTTGTTGACAACCGGGGAGTGGCGCAGCCTGGTTAGCGCGCCTGCCTTGGGAGCAGGAGGTCGTCGGTTCAAATCCGATCTCCCCGATTTTAAACTTATTATGATGAAAACTGGAAGACGCGCCTGTAGCTCAGCAGGATAGAGCAGCTGCCTTCTAAGCAGCGGGTCGGGGGTTCGAATCCCTCCAGGCGCGCTTTGTCATTTTTTAAGCACAGCCGGACGGTTGAGCTTCTTTTTTTCTGAATTCTCCGAGTGGTTTATCATTGACCGTTTAACCTGCCCGGGCAAAAGTCAGTTTTGCTTGAGTTTCGCCTTGAGTTAATTGTTCACAGGGTTAAGTTACCGATAAATCATTATTTCTTATCGATAATTTTTTATTTCTTAATAAACCTTTATCAAATAACAAAAACAATTGACCGCTTGACTCAAATTTAAAATGTTTACCTGAATGCTTTCGAGCCATTGGGTTTCTGGGGAGGTTGATTGCAACCCGGCTTTTGAAGGGGCCCGCTCAGGAAAGGCTAATGTCGTATTTCTCTCTCAGGATATCGAGGCAGGCGTTTACTATTTGCGGGTCATAAATAGTTCCGCTGCCTTTTTTTATTTCGGCAGCCACTTCCAGGGGAGAAAAGGCGGAACGGTAGGGCCGGTGGGAAAGCATGGCTTCCACCACATCGGCCACGGCTAAAACGCGGGAAACAGGGTGAATTTTGCCGTTTTTTAGCCCCTGGGGGTAACCTGAACCGTCAAGCCTTTCATGGTGCTGGTAAACGATTTCTGCTACCGGCCAGGGGAAATCTATGGTCTTCAGTATTTCATAACCGACTCGGGGATGTTCTTTAATCATGTTAAATTCGCTCGGAGTGAGGCGGCCAGGCTTGTTCAGGATTTCTGCCGGCACAGAGATTTTTCCCAGGTCGTGGACCAGGGCGGCCATCCTGACTTCGTCAATTTGTTCTGTGCTCCAGGAAAGCCTGGTGGCAATCGTCCGGGCCAGGTCTGATACGCGGCGCTGATGGCCCGCGGTGTAGGGGTCGCGGGATTCAACCGTCAGGGTGATGGCCTGGATGGTGGCCATCATCGTCTTTCTGAGCTTTTCCAGCGTCTGGCTGAGCTCTATTTCAGCTTTTTTCCTCGAGGTTATGTCTCGGATGATTATCAGGAGCTGGCCGGGGATTTCCTTAAGAGGAGAAGAAGAAGCTTCCACATAATGGACCACCCCCCTTTTGTTGATCAGCCTGAACTCAACAGGAGGCAAGTTCCCCGCATAGAATCTGTTAAAGCCAGTGTGGTTTTGATGGCGAAACAGGTGCTGGTCGTCCGGATGTACCAGCTGCAGGAAATTGAATTTCGGGGACATTACTTCAGAGGCTGAGTAGCCGGTCAGCTTTTCGAAAGCCGGGTTGACGAATTCAAAACCGCCGGTGGAAGCAACCAGGATGCATTCGTTAATGCCGGAAATTATGGCCTGGATTATATCGCTTCGATTTTTCTTTATGTCTTCTGCGGTCATTTAATTACCTTAGTCCGCCGCTTCCATTCATTTAGTCGAACCAGGGGCAAAAAAGTTGAAAATAAAAAAATAAATATTTAGTTGAAATTTTTTCTGTTTTGGTTTATTAAAATTAAAGTAATTTAAGCGGAAGGGATTCATCTGTGGGATCTTTAGAAGACCGGCAAAGCAGTGGAAAAGAAGAGGTGATTCCTGTGCATCAAAGAGGGTGAGCCAAAAAGTGTTATTTTCACCCTATTATTAGTCTTGTCTGAGCATTGACCGAGGCAGCGGGAATGGAAATAATAGCCACGTAAAAAAGGGCAAAAAGATTTTGACAAAATTTGTCGTAAATGTTAGAAAGGTTATAAGACATGGCCTCAAAACTTGGAGAAATTCTTCTCAGAGAGAAGATAATTAATGCCGAGCAACTGCAGCAGGCGCTCGACTATGCAAAAAAGAATAACCTGCCTATAAGCTCGTCAATGGTGGCCCTGGGGTTTGTCACGGAAGAAGAAATTGCCCAGGCTCTCAGCCGTCAGCTCGGTTATCCCTACATCGACCTGGACCAATTTGAAGTCTATCCAGAAGTTATCAGCCTGATTTCCGCCGACGTGGCCAAGAAATACATGGTGATGCCGATTCACAAGATCAAATCGTTTTTGACCCTGGCCATGGTTGACCCGACTGATTTTGAAGTCATTGAAGACATCAGGTTCAGGACAGGTCTGAGTATACAGCCGGTGATAGCCACCGAGAGCGGGATAGTTAATGCCATTAACAAATATTACGGTGTCAGCGATGCCCTGAAAGTCAAAAAACTTATTGAAGATATCGAACTGGCCGACGAAGGTCGGGTCAATGTGGTCGAAGAACAGGAGATAGGCGAAGATTATGACATCACCGAGATAGAGCAGGCCAGCAATGAGGCACCCATCATTACCCTGGTCAATCAGACTTTTATCGACGCCATAAAAAAGGGCGCCAGCGACGTTCATTTCGAACCGTACGAGCAACAATTCAGGATTCGGTACCGGATTGATGGTGACCTGTATGAGGTGGCTGACCTGCCTCTGAAATTCAAGAACCCGGTGCTGTCCAGGGTTAAAATCCTGGCCAACATGGACATCGCTGAGAAAAGGCTTCCTCAGGATGGACGAATCAAGCTGAGGGTCAAGCTGGACAACGGCAAGAAAAAAGAAGTGGACATGCGTGTCTCTTCTCTGCCAACCATGTTCGGGGAGAAAATTGTCGCCCGTATCCTTGATAAAGAAATGCTGAGGCTGGACCTGACCCAGCTTGGTTTCGAACCCGAATCTCTGGAAATTTTCCAGGAGGCCATCCACCGACCGTGGGGCATTATCCTGGTTACCGGTCCAACCGGAAGCGGAAAGACCAACACGCTGTATTCAGCCATTTCAACCCTGAATACTCCTGACGTGAACATCATGACGGCGGAAGACCCGGTTGAGTTTTACATTCCGGGTATCAACCAGGTCCAGATCAAAGAAGAGATTGGCCTGACGTTTGCCAACGCTCTGCGTTCTTTTTTGCGTCAGGACCCGGACATCATGCTGGTTGGTGAAATCCGTGACTATGACACCATCGATGTGGCCATCAAAGCCGCCCTGACCGGCCACCTGGTATTTTCCACCGTCCACACCAACGATGCGCCGAGCACCATCAGCCGTTTGATTAACATGAATGTGGAACCCTTCCTGATTGCCGATTCGGTCATTTTAATCGTTGCCCAGCGACTCGTCCGGAGACTGTGCAAGAAATGCTGCGAACCGCATGAACTGCCGCGCCGCGCCCTGCTTGATATGGGCTTTAGGGAAGATGAGGTGGATGACCTGCACATCTTCAAAGCCAAAGGCTGTGAAGCCTGCAACAACACCGGCTACAAAGGCCGCATCGCACTTTTTGAAGTGATGAAAATTACCGATGAAATAAAAGAAATGATCCTCAACCGGGCCACCACACGGGAGATCAAGAAGAAGGCCATAGAAAATGGTATGATAACGCTGCGACGAAGCGGCCTGATTAAAATCAAAAACGGTATAACCTCGGTTGAGGAAGTTTTAAGAGAAACCGTCAGAGATTGGGAATAGGAGGCATAAATGGCAAAACCTCTGGTCGAGCTTTTAAAAATTGCGGTGGAGGAGGATGCCAGCGACCTGCACATCACGGCCTACGTCCCGCCGCGTATTAGGGTGCACGGCCGGCTGAAGAACATAGACCACCCGCCGCTCTCGCCGGGCGAGACTCAGGAACTCATCTACAGTATCCTCAATGACAAGCAGAAAAAGGTCTTTGAAGAAAAAATGGAGCTGGACACTTCGTTCGGGATCAAGGATTTGGGCCGGTTCCGGGTAAACGTTTTTCGTCAGAAAGGTTCGGTGGCCGCGGCCTTTCGGCGGTTCCTGCCGCAGATGTGGAGTTTTGCTCAGCTGGGTATTCCGCAGCGGGTGGCTCAGCTCTGCTACCTGCCACGCGGTCTCATCCTGGTAACCGGTCCGACCGGCTGCGGTAAATCCACCACCATTGCCTGCATGCTGGACCACATTAACCACGAGCGCGATGTGCACATTGTCACGGTGGAGGACCCGATTGAATACTACTTCACGCCAAAAAAAGCCATCATCAACCAGAGGGAGCTCTTTACCGATACTCTTTCCTATGCGAACGCCTTAAGGTCAGTGCTCCGGGAAGACCCGGACGTGGTGTTTGTCGGTGAAATGCGCGACCTGGAAACGACGGAAGCCACCCTGCGGGTGGCCGAAACCGGGCATTTGACTTTTTCCACTCTGCACACCAATTCGGCCTGCGAATCGATTTCCCGTATAATTGACATTTTCCCCAGCCAGTACCAGGCCCAGGTCAGAGTTACTCTTTCCATGATTCTCGAGGCGGTGCTGACCCAGGCCCTGCTGCCGCGGGCGGACGGCAAGGGGCGGGTCCTGGCCATGGAAATTCTTATCCCGAACCCGGCCATCAGAAACCTCATCAGAGAAAACAAGATTCACCAGATTTACTCGGCCATGCAGATGGGGCAGGAAAAGTACGGCATGCAGACCATGAATCAGAGTCTGGCCAACCTGTATTTCAGACGCCTGATCACCCTAGACACAGCCATGTCGGTTACCTCCAACCCGGAAGAACTCATCGACATCATTCAGCGGCATGAAGGAACCGTCGGCAAGAAAGGTTCCGGGCCGTATACCGGAAAATAAAATGAGATTTTTTAAGCTATTTTCTTCGACATAAAGTTACCTAAGGAGAAAAAGCATGCCAGTTTATATCTGGAAGGGCAAAAATCGTTACGGGGACGTGGTTGGCGGCGAGCGCGTGGCCGAATCAATTGAAGAATTAACCCTGGCTTTACAGCGCGACCAGATTGCCATCATCAGCATCAAGCCGAAAAGGGCCATGCCGGCCATACCGTTCCTCAAACGAGAAAAAGTCGGGCTTAAAGAACTGTCCATCTTCAGCCGCCAGCTTTCCGTTTTGATAGATGCGGAGCTGCCCTTAATCCAGAGCCTGGGGCTTCTGGCCGAACAGCAGAAGAACAAGTACTTCAGCCGGGTGATTAATGAAATTAAGGAAGATGTGGAAGCCGGTTCGGCCTTTCACCAGGCCCTGCGCAAGCACCCCAAGGTGTTTGATGACCTGTACTGCAACCTGGTAGCTTCCGGCGAACAGAGCGGTTCGCTCGATGTCATGCTGCGCCGGCTGGCTGAATACCAGGAAAGCATGATCAAGCTGCGGGCCAAGGTCAGGCAGGCCATGATTTATCCCTCGGCTATTATTACCTTTGCCATCGTGGTGGCCATCTTCATGCTGTGGAAGGTTATTCCGGTGTTCGGCGGCATATATCAGGAACTCGGGGCCGAGCTGCCGGCTCTGACTGCTTTCGTTCTGGCCCTGAGCCGGTTTGTGCAGAGGTTTATCATCTTGATTTTAATCGGTCTGGTTGCCCTGGTGATTGTCTTCAGACAGTGGAAGAAAACTCCAGCCGGGCGTGAAGTCGTCGACCGGACGATGCTCAGAGCTCCCATCATGGGCAATCTTATGAAGAAAATCGCCCTCTCGCGCTTTACCAGGACGCTGAGCACGCTGATTTCGGGCGGTGTGCCCATGCTGGAAAGTTTGCGTATTGCTTCCACCACGACGGGCAATGTGATAATCGAAAGGCAGATAATGAATGCCCGGCAGTTGGTAGCCGAGGGAAAGAGCCTGAATGATGCCCTCAAGGAAGCCGGTCAGGGACAGTTTCCCACGATGATGGTCCAGATGGTTAACGTCGGCGAATCAACCGGTACGCTCGATGAAATGCTCAGCAAGCTGGCCTCCTTTTTTGACGATGAAGTGGACAATGCGGTGAATGCTTTGCTGTCGGCGCTTGAACCACTGGTGTTGATTTTTGTCGGTGGCATAGTCGGCGGGCTGGTGATTTCCATGTACCTGCCGCTGTTCAACCTTATTCAGAAATTCTGAGGTGAGGCGGGGCTGAATTCTTGTTTAAGAGGAGTCACAGGCGGGGCGCAAAATTAGTTTAATACAAAAAAGCTGAAATAAAAAATTCAAACAGAATTGCTTGTTGATTTGAAGAGGAAGGAGCCATTCGCAAAAAACCGCGAAAAAAAAAGAGAAGGAAAAAGGCTTAAGGGCGCGCGATGCGGAGAAGTGGCCACTCGCCAAAGATGAATAAAAAAGGGGGACGGGTTGCCCGGACCGGTTTGATGAAGAGCTGTGAGGGGAAGGCGAGTAGATGAAAAACCAAATCGGTAAAAAGGACCTCCTGCGATACATTGTTTTCCGGCTCATCATCATCACCTCTATTTTTATCGCGACCATCATCATAAATTATTCAACCGGGTCAGATTTTCCGCCGGTTTTTCTGCTGTCCATTGCTGCCTTTTACCTTCTTTCGCTCATCTATTTTTTGCTTTATCTGTGGGGAAAAAATCTGCTGGCTCAGGCCTATTTGCAGTTAATTATCGACCTGTTGCTGATCACCCTGCTGGTTTACATCTCGGGCGGAACGACCACCTCCACCTATTTTCTTTATATTTTTGCCATCATTGCGGCCAGTCTGGTCATTTCTGAGAGGGCGGCTTACTTTGCCGCCGCCCTGGCCGCCGTTCTGTTCGGCTTTCTGGTGGATGGCACCTATTTTGGCCTCATTCCCTATTTTAACCCCGAGCATGCCAGCCGTCAGGAATTCGGTTCGGTGCTCTTTAACCTCATCCTGGCCTGGGCGGTTTTTTTTGCCGTGGCTTTTTTTATGAGTTATCTGTCGAAAAATCTGCGTCGGGCCAGGCAGGAACTGGAAAAGGCCCAGAAGGAAATCATCCTGCGGGAAAGGCTGGCGGAGGCCGGGCGGGTGTCAGCTTCGCTGGCACATGAGATTCGAAACCCGCTGGCAGCCATCTCGGGCGCCGTTCAGGTGCTGCGCAAAGAAGAACAGCAGGACGCGGAAAGAGCCCGGCTGATGGATGTCATCATCAGAGAATCAAACCGCGTGTCGCAGCTTTTGGAACAGTTTTTGGATTTTGCCGGCCCGACCAAAAAAGTTTTCAGTGAAGTGGACCTGAGCATGCTGGTAAATGAAACGATGGAGATGCTTCGTTCGGCCGGAGACCTCGACCGTGAAAAAATCAGAGTGGACGGTAATTATCTGGTGCGTCGGGTTACCTATTACGGAAATCCGAATCATTTCAAACAAATTTTCTGGAATTTAATAAAGAATGCCATCAAAGCGATGCCGGAGGGCGGAAAACTCACGGTAAATTTCTTCAATTCACGGCGCGAGGGGCTGAAGATAGTGATCAGAGATACCGGAGTGGGGCTCAGCGAGAAGGATAAGGAAAATTTATTCGTGCCCTTCTATTCCGGTTTTGGAGAGGGGCGCGGCCTGGGGCTGGCCACGGTTAAAAAACTGGTGGAAGATTACGATGGCTCAATCCAGGTGAACTCCGAAGAAGGGCAGGGAACGGAGATAATTATCACCCTGCCACTGCTGGCAGAGAATAAATGAGCATAATCAGGAAAAGTTGGCTAAAAAAGAATTTGAGCCTGAAAAAAATATACCGGCAGCCGAGGCCGAATTATTAAATAAAAAAAACGGAAAAATTCGCAGCGACTAATTCAGAGAAGTTAAGCTTAAAAATATAAATTAAGAATAAAAGGATAAGGCGATGGATACCTTATTAATCATCGATGACGAAAAAAGTTTGCTCGATGTCCTCGAAGTCGTGTTCAAAAAAGAAGGCTATGAGGTCAAGACTGCCAGTTCAGGAGCTCAGGCTTTAGAAATTCTCGGCACCAACAGCGTTGACCTGGTGATTACCGATATCCGGATGCCGCACATCAGCGGGATGGAAATACTGCGCTACGTGAAGGACAACATGCCGGAGGTGCCGGTCATCGTCATCACCGCCTACGGCAGCATCCAGCAGGCGGTCGAAGCGCTCAAGGCGGGGGCCCTGGACTACATCGTCAAGCCGTTTGATGTGGAAGAGCTGAAGATTCTGGTGGCCCGCGGGCTGGAGCGCAAACACCTGGAGATGGAAAACATCCTGCTCAAGAAAGACCTCAAGGAAAAGTTCAGGTTTGAAGATATGATCGGCAAGAGCCGGGTCATGCAGGAAATCTACCTGCTGATTGAAAAAGTGGCCGGAACTGACTCGACTGTTTTAATAACGGGTGAGAGCGGGACGGGCAAGGAGCTGGCGGCCCGGGCCATTCACAATCTGAGCCGGAGAAAAGACAAGCCTTTTGTCACCATAAATTGTGCCGCCCTGCCGGAGAATCTCCTGGAAAGCGAGCTTTTTGGCCATACCAAAGGTTCATTTACCGGCGCGGTGGCCGAGAAGAAAGGTATGTTTGAAGTGGCCAACAAGGGGACGCTTTTCCTGGATGAAATCGGAGAGATGTCTCCCTGGCTTCAGGTCAAATTGCTGCGCGCTCTGCAGGAAAAGAAAATAAGAAGGGTCGGCGGGACGGAAGAAATTCCGGTGGATGTGCGGGTCATTGCCGCCACCAACCAGGATTTAAAGAAAAGGATTGAGGAAGGAAAGTTTCGGGAAGACCTGTTTTACCGGCTCAATGTGATTTCCTTTGAGATGCCGCCGCTGCGAAGAAGGGTTGAGGATATACCCCTTCTGGTGCAGCATTTTCTTCAGAAGTACTGCCAGCAGATGGGGAAGAAGATGAAAAGACTGGCCCCGGAAGTGGTGGGCATTTTTGAAGCCTATCCCTGGCCGGGGAACATCAGGGAGCTGGAGAACGTGATTGAGCGCATCGTGGCCATCGAAGACCGGGAAACCATAACGACGGCCTGTCTGCCGCCGGAAATGCTGGGCATAGTCAAGAAGGAGGAGTATCGAGTGGAGCTGACTCCCGGGTTTAACCTGAATAATCATCTTGACGAGATAGCCAAGAAATACATCCTGAAAGCCCTGGAGAAAAGTGGCGGGCGGATAAAGAGAGCGGCTCCACTGCTCGGTGTGAGCTACCGCACGCTCCGCTACCTGATTGAAAAATACGGCCTGAAATCAAAAATCAGAGAAGAAGAATTTACTGGCAGCGAAGGGGCAGGGAACGCCGATAGATAGAAAGAGAAAAAAATAAAGTATGCAGAATAAAACAGGCAGGAAAACAAAAATAAATAAGATTAAGATTTGTGGGAAGGCAGGGCAGAGAAAAAATGGACAGGCAGCGGGTGAAAGAGGAAAAAAGATTGATGAATGAAAAGAGGATAAGAGAATAGAAATGAAAGAATAAAAATAAGAAAGAAGTGAAGCGCAAAATGCTGGGTTTCAGGTTCATAAAATTTTATCGGAAGGGCTGGATGAAAAAACAAAGGAAAAATTGGATAGAATTAAGGGTGTATTGTAGACAAAGTTTGTTAACACCCGGTGACACAGATTGTCATTTTGCGGTTCTAATAGGAAGCGTGGCATTTTGTAAGTAGTTTATTATCAATAGTTTAAATAATTAGTTCGACTTGGCATGATATTTGCATTATAATGGGTGCAAGAAAAAAAACATCTCGGCCGGCGGATAGTCGGCGAGAATTAAGGAGGTTTAACATGTTAAAAAAGATGAGAGGATTCACCCTCATCGAAATGCTCATCGTCGTGGCCATCATCGGTATTTTGGCCGCTCTGCTTATCCCCAACGCCATGAGCGCGCTTCAGAAGGCCAAACAGAAGGGCACCGTGAAGGACATTAACACCATCGCTGCAGGTTTGATGGATTATGTAACTGATAAAGGTGGCTTCAAAGACACGACAGTCCATGATGGCGTACTTAGCGAGACGGGAGATACTTTAGTCCAAGCTCTGCAGGGTTTCTATTTAAAAGTATTTCCGGTTAAAGACCAGTGGGGGAATTTGTTTTATGTTTATACTGGCGCCAGTGCTACTGGCGCGAGCGCTTTTGGTTTAACAGTTACTGATCCGGCTGAAGATGACTTTGTAGTTGCCTCTAGTGGCAGAAATACCGCAACAAATGATTATCAAGGTTATGATCCTACTAATCCAAGCACCGGCCTTTATGAAGTTACAAAAATGTCAGATTTTAATTATGAAATTGTTAACTGGAACGGCAGCATGGTTATCGGTCCGCGCACCGCTGCTGGATCTACAACTGGAAGCGGGACAACTACCTGATATACTTTAGCTGAGCATTATAAAAGAGGGCGGCTTCGGCCGCCCTTTTTTTTATTTAAAGTTCTGCTTAAAGCATTGACCTATGGATAATAGTTCAGTTCTATCAGATATTCCAATTTATTATCAGAATTCGGAATATGTTTTTGCCCTGAAGGTTAATTTTGGGTGACTGAAAGGTTTGCAGCTTTAATTGCTTGGCCTGTTGATAAAAATCCCTACCTGATGGATATATAAAGGCCGCCTGTAGATGAGGGGCTTGAGGTTTATCTTGCGAAAATAAGTCAGGTTTATGTGTGCCGAAGTTCTTTTCTGGGTCAATCCTATGCCTTCCATAATTTTCAATAGCCAATCCCAATCAGGATGTGGTGAAGAGAGCATGATAAGCCCGTCTTTTTTGCATAAGTTGCATATGGCTTCAAGACAATCCACGTGTTCTATGACTTCAAGTGCTATAACCGCATCAAAGCAATGTTCCTGAAGACCAAGAGTCCTCCAGTCAAGGATGTTCCCGACTATGTCGGCTGTTTCTTTCAGGTCAAGCGTTATTACTCTGTGGCCAGATTGTCTAAGTTTATCAGCAAACCAGCCGTCACCGGCTCCAACCTCTAATATCAGCGATCGTGGATTCAGGTGTTTCAATAATAATTTCAGCTTAGCCCTTCTTGAAATCTCACTTAGTATTGGTTGTCTTTTAGCCATTGGCCTTTTCTTGAATATTAATCTTAGACATAGCTATTGAGCGCCATATCAGAATATTTCAATCGCGGGCCAGCTCATGGTATTCCTCTTCGGTATTGACCTCCCAGGGATCGCCTTTTTCCCCGAGGATTTTTCTGGCGGCCATAAGGCCGGAAAGCATGGAATGGTCCTGGTTATTGTAGCGGTGAAGGCCATTGCGGCCGGCAGTCTGAAAATTCTTAAGGCCCCTAAGAAATTCTTTAATAATTTCTACTTTTTTTAGATATCCCCGCTCATAAACAGGATATGCTTTGGGCACCCTCTTAACAAAGGCATCCATCACTTCTCCAGGCGCAGCCATTTTCAGATTCACGATATCAACAATGCCGATTTCTTTTATTTGTTGGTCTTCTGCCTGCCAGATTTCATCTGAAGAGAAACAGAAATATTCAAGCCCGAGAGAAGTAAACCTGCTGTCAGGCACCATCTCTGGGCTCCAGTTCTTAAAATTCTGGAGCCTGCCTGCTCTTATTTCCGGTGAATGAATGTAAATCCAATTATCGGGGAAGAGTTTTTCGCGGTTTATGATGAGGCCAACGGTAATAAAATCACGATACCTGAGGGCAATAGCAGATTTTCTCACTTCATCAGGAATACTGGAATTAATGGATTGGATTGTTTCTGAAAGCGGTGCGGTTGTAATAACACCGTCGGCGATAATTTCGGAGAGAAGGCCATTCACTTTGACCTTAAGGCATTTAATTCTGCCCTCCTCCAGTTCATATCTAACCAGCTCGGTATTCAGAGATATTTCTCCCCCCATGTCTTTTATCAGGTCGGCCATTTTTTGCCAGAACTGGCCGGGCCCTCTCCTGGGATAATAGAATTCTTCTATCAGAGTTCTCGGCTTGTTTTTTCCGCTAAGGTTGAAGGCATTGGCCACCGCCTTGCCGAGGGAAAGGTCTCTTATCCGCTGTGCGGCCCAATCAGCGCTTATTTCCGTACAGGGAATTCCCCAGACTTTTTCTGTATAGGTCTTAAAGAAAATCTGGTAGAGCCTACGGCCGAACCTGTTGGAAACCCATTGCTCGAAATTAGCTGGGTCCGGGTCAGGTTTTATTCTGGCTTGAATGTAACTCAACAGGGCAGAAGCGGCCTGAAGTGGTCCCAGGTTAAAAAGTGCGTTTAGCGGCTTGAGCGGGTAATAAAAAAGCCTGTTCTTATAATATATTCTTGAAAGCCTTGGACGCAGAAGAAAATCATCTGGAAGAACTTCTCTCCAGATTTTTTTAACCTCTTGATGTTTCGTAAAAAACCTATGGCCACCGAGGTCGAATAAAAATCCTTTATAATTAATTGTCTTGGAAATTCCTCCAACCTGAGAATCTTTTTCGATTACTAGTACCTGAACACCATGTTTTATCAGGTGATAAGCGGCGGTCAGGCCAGCTGGTCCTGCCCCGATAATTATTACCTTCATCTGTTTGCTCAATACTTTAATCTATTCTTGTAGTATTTATATCCCTCGTTCTGGAATAATATTATGAAGTTGAGGCTCGGTGGAAGCATATATTTTTTCAAGGATTTTTTTCGCCAGTTGCTTCTCGTTAATTTTATAATAGCATAAGGCCAGCTTTTCATACAGTTTTATTCGGTTTTCTGGGAATGGCTCGAGCTGAAGGATAGCTTCGTAATATTTTGAGGCTTCCAGGTAATTTCCCTCTCTCTCTTTTTGCGAGGCCACTTCAATTAGAAATTTAAGGTCAAGATCAAAAGGAGAGAATCTGTCGAGAGTTTTCAGAAAATCAGAGAATTCAGTTGAATATGGCTTAAAAAACTCGCTGGCTTTATCTATTAATTTAAGGTCTGCTGCTTTTGCTGCCTCGGGGAGAAAAGGTGTGAGTCTGAGATTTCCCTCTTCTTTTTTTAACTCAAAAAGCATGCCCTTATTTATGTGAGTGATGAAAAGGTAGATTTTTTTCCCTGGATAACATCTGAAAACATCGTCTATGTAAGCTCGTTTATACCGGGCAAAAATTACTTCGTTTTTTAGCAGGGGATCATTAAGAGCAAAACCAGCACCCCAGCCGCTGTCTGGGAAAAAAGGCCGCGGAGGGCATAATGGTTTTATCAGGACCAGGGCTTCTGAAAGACCCAATTCCTTGATTAAGTTGTTAAATCGTTTTTGGTGGCTAAAATAATCTTTATAACTTATGTCGGGAGGCCGCGCTTCATAAGTTTGAGCAAGAAGGACAGGGAGCCTTACCAATACTCCATAAAGCGAAAAAATAGCCAGGAGAAAATATAAGATATAATCAATTTTTAAGTTTAAATGATTCAGATTTTTAATGGCTTTTATAAGCTCTGTAAATCCGGCGGCGGTCAGAATAGTCAGGATTGAAAATAGCTGAAAATACATGCGGGCGCCGAAAAAAGTACCTGCGCCCCAGTATGGAAGAAAACCGATAGCCGTGGTTAGAAGGATGAATATTAAAAGAGTTTCTTCGGCTTGAGACTGGTGGCGGAAAACTCGTCGGAAATAAAACACCAGAAATAAAATAATACCTAAAAATGAAGAACCCGGCCAGCCAAAAAGATGCAGATGAAGCTGGACGATATTTGCCCAAATATAATTACAACCCCTTAAGAAGGTATGAGGCACTCCAAGGTAGCCTGTTTTCCCGAAACCAAGACCGTGATCTGCGCCGTATCTTTCTATATAACCCATTTTTAAGGGATGGCCGGTTGTCCCATAGTTATAGAGCATAAGGATGACGGCGGCTCCCAAAGCCATAAGCGATATGATTAGAGAATTTTTAAAATATTTTTTTGGTTCCTTTATCAATTTGAACAGAAGATATATTGCCGGGGCGATGGCGAAAAGGATGGATTCATATGGCCTGATAAGAAAAGCCATAAAGATGCCCGTTCCAGCGATAATCCCGTTTTTGAGGTTTGGCGTTTTGGTAAACCTGATAAAGAAAAGAAGGAATAAGGTGCAGAAAAATAGATGAGAGGTATGGGACATCAGGGTAGAAGAAAGTGTTATAAACCAGCAGGAAAGGGAAGCAATTAGGGCTGCCAGGAATCCAGTCCTTTCATCAAATATTTCTTTACCTAAGCAAAACAAAAGAATTATCAGAAAAGAAGCGAAAAAGGGGTTGACTATCCACTGCGCCCTAAATAGGTGTCCGATGGCCAGGAGGGCGGGGAAGCCTGGGGAGTACTGAGAATACCAGCGACCATTATTTATAACATGTGGAAAATCAAATAATTCTTTAGCACAGGACGATGGAACAAACAGTCGGCCAAGCAAGAAAATTTTTGCCTGGAAATCATAGCCGGCTTCGTCATGAATGTGCGGACTGCGATCAAATATAAGAGTTGAAAATAAATTGGTACCTATGAAGACAAAAAACGCGAGCAAATAAACGCCTATTTTATAGGCTTTATGGCTCCTTATTGTTATCACTATTTCGTTTATACCGCAGCTATTGATTAAACTCAAGCTGCTATTATATGGTGAGCAGGTATTATGAAAATTAGGGAAAATATAGTGTATCCCGATTTTTTCACAGAAAATCGGAAAAATATAGTGTGTCCCGATTTTTTCTTTGTTAATTTTTTCTAATAAAAAATATCTTCAAAATAGCTTTAAATAAAATGGAAATAGCCGACAAACCTAAACTCTACCCGCAAAGAAAATGCCTTTAGCTTAGAAGGACAGGGTTATATGATATGTGGGGTGCCAATATGTAGCTTGGTTATGTTAAAATATTACAGAAATGGCAGTTCTACGGACGATAATTCTCCTGCTTTTTTACGTTGTGCTGGTGGTGCTGCTCACACCGGTGCTGCTGGTCTTCTGGCCGCTCGGCATCAGGGACCCCCTTCTGGCCGTGGCCAAGTGGGCCATGGGAGTCAGCCGTTCGATTCTGGGGCTTCGGGTTGAAGTGGAAGGCCTGGAGAAGGTCAAGTCGGGGCGAAGTTATGTCTTTATGGCCAACCACCTCAGCTTTCTGGACGGCCCCCTTCTTTTCTATGTTATCCCCGGGCTGGTTCGGGTTATCCTGAAAAAAAGCATTTTCCGTCTGCCGGTGGTCGGCCCGGGAATGCGTTTTGTCGGATTTATTCCGGTTGACCGGAAGCGAGCCAGCGGCGGTAAACGAAGCATTGATGAAGCCGCCCGTCTCATGCGCGAAAGAGGCTATTCGTTTCTCATTTTCCCCGAGGGCACCCGCAGCCGGACTGGCGAGCTCCAGCCCTTCAAGCGCGGCGGGTTTTTCCTCGCACTGGCGGCCGGAGCTCCGATTGTGCCTGTAACCATTAAAGGCACCTTCGAGCTTATGCCCCGCGGTCGTCTTTTCCCCCGGCCAGGTTCCATAAAAGTGATATTCCACCGGCCGGTTGAGGTGGCGGGCAAAACTCCGGACGATATCCCCGCCCTGGTGGAGCAGGTTTATCAGACCATAAAGTCCGGCCTTAATTCCTGAGTCTTATTTCCTTATTTTCATTATCTTCAGAGGCCGTTTTCCAGAAGAAGTTTTTCATTGCCGAGAATTTCTGCGGCCGGGCCATCAGCCACCAGCCGGCCGCCATTCAGCAGAATCACCCGGCTGGCCAGCTTCGAGGCCAGGTCGAAATTATGCGTGGCAAAAATCATCGTGCGGTCAAGCCCGCCAAGGTAATTTTCAAGCCAGCGTCGGGCGGCCGGGTCAAGGCCCGAAGTCGGTTCATCAAGCAGCAGGACCTGCGGTTCCATGATTAACACTCCGGCCAGGGCAACCTTTTTCTTTTCCCCCAGGCTGAGGCTCATGGTTGACCGGTTGACCAGCCCTTCAGCTTTTAACTCGCGCAGGATTTCCTCGGCTTTTTTGATGGCCTCGGGCGCGGCTGATTTTTTCCTGGCGGCCACGCCGTAGAGCACATCATCCAGCACGGAGGGCAGGAAAAGCTGGTCGTCAGGATTCTGGAAGACCAGGCCAACTTTTGACCGGATAAATTTCAGGTTGTGACGGTTGAGCGGCTGTCCAAAAATCCTGATGAGGCCATCTCCCGCAAGCAGCCCGTCAAGCAGGAGAAGAAGGGTCGATTTACCGGCCCCGTTGGGCCCCATAACGGCCACCCGTTCTTTTTCTCGCACACAAAACGATACCTGATGGAGGGCCAGTGTTCCGTTCGGAAAGCGGTAACTCAGGTCCTTAACTTCGATGAGCTCGGAGCCGAACAAATTTATTCCTCCTTCTCTGTCATATCAGGCTCAGGATGACAAGTGCTGCCAGAAAACTGCTCAGAAGAAAGATGTCTGAAAACCGCAGCTTGAATTTCTTGTGAAAATAAAGATACCCGTCATACCCCCGTGAAAGCATGGCCGCATAAACCCGGCCGCTGCGGTCGATGACCCGCCAGAAAATTTTTTCGATGATCAGGCCGGTTGTTTTTAATTTTTCGAAAAACGGCCGCGCGCCGGTTTCTCTGGCCAGCCTGGCTCGGAAAGAATCGGTCGCTTCTTCGGCAAATATCTGTGAATAGCGGAGCCCGGAATTAAGCAGCTGAATCAGCACGGAGGGCATCTTTGCCTGGCTCAGAGCGGCCAGCAGGTCTTCGCTTTTTTGGCTCAGGATAAAAACCAGGTCGGCCACCACGACAATCAGGGCGCGCAGAACTATCTGGCCAAAGTAAAAAAGGGTTTTCCCGGCCGGCTCTTTTGAAATAAATTTTGAAACCGGTAAAGTTATGGCCAGAAGAAAAGCCAGGAAGGGAATGAGAATCGAAAGTAATCTTCTAAGTTTTTTCCAGAATTGGGCAGGCTGAGGAGTAAAAAGCAGCCCCGCTATCAGCAACCAGAAAAGAAGCGCGGCACTTTTCCAGAAAGAAGCACCTACAGGCAAAGCCACCACAAATACCAGCACGGCCAGAAAGCAGACCAGCCCGACTCTCGGGTCCGGGGGTGGTAAACAGCTCTCACTTTTCATGCCACTCCTGTCTCTTTTTTCTCATATCCACGTCGGGTCTTCCTAATTATACCTTTTAAAAGCGGCGCAGAGCTATCATTTGTCTGCGTCTAATGAGGAATGGCCTGCAAAAAATATATATCGCTCTCTTCAAGCTCTAGCAGAGAGAAGCCTGTCTTTTGCAGAAGTTTTATCATCTCCGACCTTTCAGGAAGCCGGTCATGGCAGATTGGCTCGGGAAGCCGGGCATGGAAGTTATTCACTTCTTCCCGGCTGGCTGTATGGGCAATGACCAGCCGGCCGGCCGGTTTCAGGTATTTTCTGAAGGCGCGCAGACTTCGCTCCTTGTCAGGAAGATGGGGAAAAAGGCACAGGCAGATTATGCGGTCAAAAAGCTTTTCGACCTCAAGCTCAGAGACGTCGGCCTGGTAAAAAATCACGTTGTGTTGCCGGTATTTATTTCGAGCGATGTCCAGCATTCTGGCTGAAAGATCCACCGCGACGAGCTTTCCTTCAGGTCCGATTTTATCAAGGATGAAAGGAATTAAGCGGCCGGTGCCGCAGCCGGCGTCAAGAACAATCTGTCCCGCCCTCAGTTCCAGGCGTTCCAGTATGCGATTCAATTTTTGGTCAGGTTCAACCGTGCGGTGTTCTTCTTCCCACTCCAGAGCCACGCCGTCGAAGAAAACCTGACGGCTTGTGATTTCTGCGGCGAGGTGTTCCGGCACCCGATTTGACGCTTTCTCGGTGAGTACGGTTTGACTGCCTGCCTTAAAAGCGGGAACTGATAAATCATTGTTGCCCATTGGCCCGGCTCCTTGAAATCAGCTTTCAGTCGGTTTTTCCTCCTGGAGGAAGGGGATTTCCCCGATTTTTTTCTTGAGGTTGGCCACCAGCGGTGGGATGACCAGAAAAATAATGATAATGCCCGGAAGACCCTTTAGCAAGCTGACCGGACCGAGAAACAGCCCGGGCAGCTTCAACCAGTCGGCTGTTATCCAGATAGCCAGAAAAAGAATTATCCTCTCGGCTGCCATGGTGATGGCTAAAGCGGCATAGATGTTCAGCTTCCATTTCTGGAAAAGAAGGTAGGGCAGCAGCGTCATGGCCAGCCCTTCAGCCATCATGATGAAGGCAATCGGCGGGTAGACGGGCGGCATGCCGGTTAAAGCGGCCGAAACCAGCGGAGCCAGCAGGGCAACCGGCACAGAGATTCCGTAGTGGAGAAGAAAACCGGCCAGGAGCACAGGATAGAACATCGGAAGAAAAGAACTGCCCAGCCCGACCAGGTGAAACGCCGGAGGCAGGCCCAGCGCGAGGGCAAGGAACAGCCCGCCCAGCAGGAGTTCAAAGTGTCTTCTGCGGTCCATCTAAACTTATCCTTCTTCGGCCGTCAGCCTTCTATAAGATGGCCTGAGCTCTGTCCTTCTTTCATTTTAACATTTTGACTTCAACGTTTTTATTTTTCTAAGGTCTTATTTTCAACCCGACATAGACTGCCCTTCCTGGCATCGGGTAGGGACCGGCCGCTTCACTCAGGTTGACGTAAATTTGATATTTTGTATTCAGCAGATTATCCAGGTTGAGAGAAGCAGAAAGAAAGCGAGTCAGCTGATATTCCAATTTGTAATTAAGCAGGAAAAATGAAGGCAGTTTTTGTGTTTTGTTGTTTCCGGCATAATAGTCGGTGACGTATTGAGCGGTGGCTGCCTGCAGTAATTTTCCCCTGGAGAAAAGCAGGGTTAAATCGTATTTCTGCCCGGCTTTGCCCTGAGTGTTGACCCCCGGGTCGAGGTAAGTGGCGGCGGCCATCAAACTCAGGTAATCGGTTATCTGACCGTTTAAGGTGGCCTCCACTCCCTTAGCCCGATAGGTTCCGATGTTGGTCATCCGGTACATGGGCGGCGGGGTCGGATTCGGCCGAAGCTCGATGAAATTGCGGCCTTTCATGGTGAAAAGGGTAAGCCCGAAATCAAACCTCTGCAGGAAGCGCTGGTTGATACCGACCTCGTAATTCCAGAGGGTTTCTGGCTTGAGCTCGGGGTTGGAAGAGGGGAAAAGGTAAAGTTCGTTGAGCTGCGGCGAGCGAAAGCCCTTGCTGACCAGAGCTCGCAGGGTGGTGTTTTCTGACAGCAGAAAGACCAGGCCGGCGTTCGGGGCGAAAGCCGTCCCATAGACCGAGTCAAGGTTCAGGCGAGCTCCACCGGTCAGGATTACCTTCTGCCTGAAGGTGAACTGGTCGTAGACAAAAAATCCACCTTCGCTGCGGTGCCAGCTACCAACCGGGTAATTGAAGCTTTGTCCGCTGAGATAGCGGTAGTCAGCCCCCACGGTCAGCTGATTATTTTTCCAGCCGGACCAGGTGTGTTTCAGGATGCTGCCGTACACCCGGTCGCGGGAGTTCCAGCCGTCGGAAAAGTGATGGCGGCCAAAATCGGTGTAGAATTTAAAACTCAGGTCAGAAACGTCGGAATGGCGGGCCAGAGTGAGGTCGGCCGCGCCCCGCTTGTAATCGAACCAGTTTTCTTGCGGTGGGTTGGGGTAAAGGATGGTCGGCTCGTGTTTGAGCCCGGCGTAGTATTTTCCGCTCAGGGTCAGCGTCCATTTTTCTCGGAAATTGTACATGGCTTTCGCCGTAAAACTGTCTCCCCGGTAGGACGAGTTGGTTAGGTGTCCGTCGCTTTCGCTGTGGTCAAAAGTGAGGTAATACTTGAATTTATCAAACCCGGCTCCGTGGCGCAGGTTCAGCTGCTTGGTGTTGAATGAACCGTAGGAGCTTTTTATTTCATTTTCGAAGCCCCGGCCGGGTGTATGAGTGATGATGTTAACCACCCCGCCGAGCGCGTCAGAGCCGTAAAAAACTGAATTGGGTCCGCGCACCACTTCCAGCCGGTCCACGTTGTCAAAAGGAAAAGTCTGGGTGACGACGCAGCCGAAGATGCCCATTTTCTCGGGACGGCCGTCCACCATCACCCCGATTCTCTGGCCGCGCTGGCCCAGGCCGCGAATTTCCACGTCGGAGCGACCGAAGTCTCCGGTTCTCATGATAAAAATGCCCGGCTCATAGAGAAGCGCATTGAGGGCGTTGGACACATGAAGGGCGGAGAGCTTCTCCTGAGAGACGACCGAAGTTGATACTGTGCTGTTTTTAACTTCAAGGGGCGACATGGTGGCCGTGACAACAATTTCTTCGTGCGGCCGAAATTGAGGTGAACCGGATATTTCTTCTTTGCTTACCGGAGACCTGTCTTTTTTATCGGGTTTTTCGCCCCGCGGTTTTTTCTGCTTTTTTTCAGTTTGAGATTCAGTCTGCGAGCTGCCGGTTTTGGCCTGAACGCTGATGTTGGTTTCAGACAATGAGTTTTCTACAGCATCGGATGTTACTCTGGTTTCCGGTGTTCTCGATGTTGAGCTTTCCTGGAATTGAGCTTCAGACAGGCATGATTCGGCGGCCATGGTCTTTCTTGAAACAGCCTCAGCCTGCTGGCCGACCAGTTCACCCGCCTCAACGAACATATGTCCGGAAGTTAATTGCAGAACCGATGACCGGTTCGAGGCTCCAGCGGCCGAGAGAAACTGACTGCCGGCCACAAACAGAAAAATCCCCAGGCCGAAAAGGATTTTACCAGACCGTGAATTGATGATGCTTTTCATGATTGCTCCTGCTAATATTACGAATTATTAAATCGTAACACCGACATTTTAAGCGGAACAGGTTCGAAAGTCAATAGATGATATTTTTCCGGATGTGACCCGTTATTCGGCATGTGGGTAAGGCGATAGGACAAGAAACGCTCGGAATCCAGCGCGGGAATGGCAGCGCAGCAAGCAGAGTGTTCTGGGCTGAATTTCAGGCTGACCAAAAAGGCTGACGATAAAGAATCATCCCGCAGAAACGAAAAGCTCCGGAGCTGCGAAATGCCCGGAAAATCTTTATGCCCGGAATTCGAATGGCTTACGGCCCCGCGGTAAAAAATAGTAATCGAAGTGGTTAATTCCAGGCTTCCGGTTTTTCGCTCTGATTTTATAAGTTCGAAGGGTTACCGTGCCAGATGTATCTTTGAGCGGTCTTCTTTCGGCGAAAATACAGTTAGCCATCCCGCCCGGAGTTTTTTATAATTACTGTGTTTCGGGCAATTGAATTTATTTATGTTTTTGGCTTTCAAAAATGGAATGTTTGCGAAGAAACATTCGTCAGGCTCGTCGAGCGGAATAATATTCCTAACAGGACGTTTTACCGGCACACCAATCAGGTCTATGATAGCGGGAGGAAGTTTAAGGCTCTTGTTTTAAGCTGAGCAAAAACAAATAAAAAAACTAACAAAAATAAAAAAATAAAATAAAAAAATAAAGATAAGAAAGGAAAGGCAGAAATGGCCAAAACGTGCGGTCAGAAAAAAGGATTAAAAAAGTGCGCCCTATTGGTTGCAGCTTTTCTGGGCCTGGCCCTGGCGGTGCAATTTGTTTTTTCGGCCGGCCTCGTGACGGATGATGAAGTCGTTGTGCTGAGCGGTGCGCAAATTATAACGGCGACCGGTAAGAATTTCGCCAGGGGCAACCTGGTAATTAAAAATGGCCGAATTTTTGACCTCGGAGAAAATGTTCAGGTACCGGCCGGCGCCCGGGTGATAGATGTCTCCGGCTGCCTGATAACCCCGGGGCTAATCGATGCCCATTCTCATTTGGGCCTCGGGCCCAGCGGCGGAGTGACTGAAGATAACGAAATGACTGACCCGGTCACCCCACAGCTGCGCATCATAGACTCGATTCATCCGGAAGGGGTGGGGCCGGACCGCCATCAATTCCTTAATGCTCTGGCCGAAGGGGTAACCGCCGCGGTAGTCAGGCCGGGTTCCGGAAATGTCATCGGCGGACAGTCGGCCGTGTTGAAGCTCAGGGGAAAAACGGTTGACGAAATGTGTCTGCTTTTCCCGGCCGATATGAAAATGGCTCTCGGCCACAAAGGGGCCTATGCTCAGAAAGGGCAGATGCCCATGACCAAGATGGGCACGGCCTATCTGGTCAGGCAGGCCATGCTGGATGCGGAAGAATACAGAAAGGCCCTCGAAGCCCATGAGCAGGAAAGAAAGAAAAATCCGGCCGCTCTGCCGCCCTCTCGCGACCTCAAGAAAGAAGCCATGCTCCTTGTTCTGGAACAGAAAATTCCCGTCCACATCCACGTCAGTTCGGCCGATGACATCATGACGGCCGTGCGCCTGGCCCGGGAATTTAAATTTAAAAAGTTATCCCTGGCCCACGCTGAGGAAGCCTATAAAGTGGCCGATGAGCTGGCCCGGAATAACGTGGCCGTCGTGGTCGGGCCGCGGATGATTGTTTACGACGATAATAACCGGCCGGTTAACCTGGCTGACTATCTGGTAAGAAAGGGAGTGTTTGTCTGCATCATGACGGATGCGGATGTGGTGCAACAGCCGTTTTTAAGAACGCAGGCGGCCATTGCCGTTAAATACGGGATGGACCCGGAAGAAGCCCTTAAAGCCATAACCATCAACCCGGCCAAACTTATGGGGCTGGAAGGCCGGATAGGCAGTCTGGAAAAAGGAAAAGAGGCCGACCTGGTAGTCTGGAGCGGAGACCTGTTTGATGTGCGGCAGGAAGCCCTCCGGGTTTTTATTGACGGGCAGGAAGTCTACCGCAATCCGAAGCTGGCAGAAAAGAGATGATAAGAAAGTTTAACTCAACCAATAAATTGCGTGCCGGGAAAAGATTAAAAAGCTTAAGGAGTTTTTGAATGAGCAGAAAATATTTTTATAAGTTAAAGCGGGTGGAAATTTTGCTTGGTTTCCTTTTGCTCTTGTCGGTGGCTTCATCCACGGCTGCCGGTTACAAACTAAAGGCATCCTGTGCCTCATTTCTGCCGGTCAGCTTTGCTGCGGACCGGGTTTTAAATTCTGAAAACTCACCGGCTGCTGATTTTCTCTTCTTCTGCCCTCTTTTTATTAAGGATTTAAATCAGCCTGAAGAATGTTTACCACTGGAAGCAGAGCGTGGAAAAGCTGTGGTGATTAAAGCGGGGCGGATATTGACCATGGCCGGTCCGGCCATTGAACGGGGAATGATTATCATAGAAGATGGCCGGATTAAAGCCGTCGGCCAGGGGCTGGCCATTCCCCCGGGAGCTGAAGTCATAGAAGAACCGGAAGGCTGGGTGATGCCCGGCTTGATAGACGCTCATTCCAGCCTCGGCCTTGCAGATGAGACCGGCCGCGGCGGAAACGAGGAGCTTTCTGAACCGAATGTGGCCCAGCTTCAGATTATTGACGGGCTTAACCCGTTTGATAAAAGGATAGCTCAGGTGAGAGCGGCCGGCATCACCGCCGCGCTGGTCTGTCCCGGCCGAAGGTCGGTTATCGGCGGGCAGGCCGCACTCATCAGGCTTAAAGGCAAGACGGTAGAGCAGATGGTCCTAAAATCGCCGGCCGGGGTTAAATTTTCCATCGGCGAAGGCCCCAAGGAAGCCTTTGGCGGGAAAGGAAGGCTGCCCTCCACGCGCATGGGCAATGTTTATGTCATCAGACAGGCACTTCTTGAGGCCAAAGAATATGCAGATAAATGGCAGGCTTATCAAACAAAACTGGCCGAAGCGAAGAGAGCGGGCAAAGTGCCCGGGCCGGAGCAGGCTCAGCCACCGAGGAAAGACCTTAAGCTTGAAGCCCTGGCCAGAGTTATCAGGGGAGAGCTGCCGGCTCTTATCGAATGTTACCGGGTTGATGATATCGGCGGGGCGCTGCGGCTGGTGGACGAATTTAACCTCAGGGCAGTGTTCATCGGCTGTGCGGAAGGTTACCTGGTGGCCGAGGAAATCGCCAAAAGAAAAATACCGGTCATCGTCGGGCCGATGGGCATCGGGCCAAAGAGAACAGAGACGGAGAAGCTGGACATAAGCAATGCCGCCCGGCTTCACCGCGCGGGAGTTAAGATTGTTCTGCAGAGCGAAGTTCAGTACGGACTGGGAGCCCTCGAAGAGCTGCCTCTCATAGCGGCTCTGGCCGTCAGAGGCGGGCTGCCGGAAGAAGAAGCCCTGAAAGCTCTGACTGTAAACACGGCTGAAGTGCTGGGTGTGGCCGACAGGATTGGCAGCATACAGCCGGGGAAAGACGCTGACCTGGTGGTCTTTACCGGCCACCCGCTTGATTACCGCACGCGGGTAAAGCGAGTGTTAATCGGCGGTGAATGGGTGGAAGAAAATAAAGCGGGTGAAAAATAAGAAAGAATTTAAAAGACAAAAAACAATTCCTGTGACTGCGGCCCGGTGTGCGAGGCAAAAGTGAAAGTTATTTAAGGACAGAAAATATTCTGACCGATTTTTTAGTTGCATTCTTCAATCAAAAACTTTCTCGGCGCCTGTTTCGACCGGTTTTTCGCCGAATGATTTACCGGACAGGTTCTGTATCTCTTTTTAAAAAATTCGTTCTTTCTTTGAGGTTATGATGGGGAAGCTGTAAAAAATATAAAAATAGTAAAAAAACATAGCAAGAAAATAAAAAAAACAGATCATAAAAAGAAAAATACAGTGAGAGATTTAGCTTCGGATAAAAAAGTCTAAAAAATTTAAAAAATTTTTTTTGAAATATTGTTGAAATTTGATTGTTGGTCTATAATTAGCGTGGCGCTGGCGTTCTCATCCTCTCATCCAGAGAGGCAGAGGGTTGACGCGCCCGATGAAGCCCGGCAACCTGCTCTCGCGTGAGTAAGGTGCCAAAAGCGTTGAGTTCCGGCTTCGGCCGGAACGAAAGATGAGAGGAGTGGGGCGAAAGCGAGCATCGCCACCAGGTCCCGCTCCTCTCGAGCAGAAGAGAGGCGCCTCGCCAGAAAATTGGAGCGGAGACCGCGGTGGGAGATGTTCCACTCAAAGAGTTTATAACTTCCACCCGATCGAATTCCCGCCTGGTAACCGTTCCAGAAAATTTACTTTATTGATGGAGGTCACGATGTCCAGATACTATTTTGAAGCGAGGGAAGGGCGGGACTTTCTGGCCGATGACATGCCGGTGGAAATTGTTGAAAGAAAGGGCAAGGGCCATCCGGATTCTCTGTGTGACGGTGCGGCCGAAGAACTTTCAGTCATTCTTTCTGAAGCCTATCGCCATAAGAGGGGCCGAATTCTCCACCATAACGTGGACAAAGCCGTTCTGGTCGGTGGCAGCTCGGTGGCCGAGTTCGGCGGCGGGCGGGTAACCGAGCCGGTCAAGGTTTATATCGTCGGCCGGGCCACGGAAAAACATAACGGAAAAGAGCTTTTCGACCGGAGCGAGCTCGAAAAGAAAATAAAAGATTGGCTCAAGAGCCAGGTGCGAAACTTCAGAGACGAACACCTGGAAGTCTCGCTTCTCCTGCGACCGGGCAGCACTGACCTGGTTGAGATTTTTTCTGATGATAACCAGGCTCCGCGGGCCAATGATACATCGCTGGCCGTCGGGTATGCCCCGCTGAGTGAGCTGGAACGGCTGGTAAAGGAAACGGAAAGTTTTCTCAACAGCCCGGAAGGCAAACAAAAATTCCCCGCCCTGGGTGAGGACATCAAAGTAATGGGCGTAAGAAAGGGGCAGGAAATTACTCTTACGGTGGCGGCGGCCTTCGTGGCCAAGGATGTCCCCGGCCGGGAGCAGTATGAAGCCATGAAAGCTGAAATTACGCGATATTTGCTGGAAGAATTTGCTCCCAGGTACACCAGACGCCGGGTTAACGTCGTTTTGAACCACGCTGACACCGACAATTCAGCTTACCTGACCGTTACCGGAACGAGTGCTGAAGCCGGTGATGACGGTCAGGTCGGGCGCGGCAACCGGGCTAACGGTCTGATTACCCCCTATCGCCCGATGAGCCTTGAAGCAGTCGCCGGGAAAAATCCGGTGAGCCACGTGGGTAAAATCTACAGCATCATGAGCCAGCTCATCGCCGACCGCATCGTGGAAAAATTCCCCGAAGTAAAGCAAACTTACGTTTACATGGTGAGCTCGATCAACGAACCCATCACCGAGCCGCAGGCGCTCAACGTGGAGCTCTGGGGAATTGACGCTTCCAAAGTTCGCCAGGAAATAAACAAAATAGCGGATGAGGTGCTGTCCAGCTGGAAAGAAATCCGGGATGGTTTTATCCAGAAGCGCTGGCCCATTTATTAAAAATCCGAGTTCTGGCAAGAGAACTCTCGTTCGGCGTTCTCTCTTTCGGCGCGGAAATCAAATGATATAACCTGCTGATAATTGTAGACATCCCTGCTTTCAAAAAACCGGGTCATATCTTAAGCCGGGGCGGCTGGCATGATGTCCGAACTTCTACAGGATGGAATCCGCCGGGCTGTAATCTTCAGGACAATCGCCGTTTTAAAGCAGGGACTTGAGCTCTTCAATCGTAGCCACGCCGCTGTTGACCAGGAAGCATCTGACCTGGTCCAGAAGCCGGCTGAAAAACATCCGCTGCATCATCAGTTTGTCTTCATTCAGGACGAGCAGGTGCGGGTTGAAAAACGGCTGAGCCTTGGCCGACACAGTCTTGACCGCGCCAGACGGTTCTCCGCTTTCCAGGATGCGCAGCGCTTCCTCTTTTCTGAGCTCAACCACGGCCGGTGAGACCTGGTCATTTCTCAGGATGACCATTGTTTTTAAAGCAGTTCTCCGGACGTAACCCTGCGGACCGGCAATCCAGTTCGGGTCGAGCATCGCATGGGAGTCGGCCGAGGCCCGGAAGCAGTAGGGCGCACCCTTATCAAGCCGGCATTCATCCTGCAGGGGGCAGCTGCGGTCGGTGCAGTCTTCTCGTCTGGTGACCACATTTTCGCACTTGCTGTGGTCAAACAGCCTGGCCAGCCGGTCGTAAAGTTCCACCGTGTTGGTCGGGATGTAAAATTTTCTTTCGACACTGTCGGCCACCACCCGGTTTCCTGAAAAACGGACGAACAGAATTTCATTCGTCTGGGCCTGGACTTTCGGTTGTTTCAGTAATTCGAAGAAGAGGTCGGTCTTCTTGGTTCCAGGTTGTCCGACGAGCACGAGGGAATTTCCGTCCAGGGCGACGGCCATACCCCGCACGGCGTTTATGCCCAAATGTTCCTGGGAGTCAAGAACCATACCGAGGGCTAATTTCCTGAGCGCTCCGTAGTTATCGGTGTTGACCAGCACGCCGGTCCGCGTTTCAGGATGGTAGAAGGCGCGCGGCTCTCTTCCAGGCACGTTATCCACCGCATAAATGACGGCATGCGGTTCAAGCCCGGCCTCAATCTGGCCCGGGAACCAGTTCTCCACCCAGAAGTCATACAGATGGCCCACGTTCGTCCGCAGCTGGACAATCGTGCCGTTGATGTTGGCATTCCACTCATAGTAATTTTCATAGCCCAGGTGGCTTTCCATCTCGGCCACCAGAGCGTCGCGCAGCCTGCCTTCGGCCACCACCTCAACCGGCACAGGTTTTTTCACCCTGGTCACGTAATTCTGCAGGTAAATCTTCTTGACCTTCCTGGCGGTCTTAAGCCTGGACATTGCTTCTGCGATGCGGTCCAGCCCCTTTTCCAAGTTTTCCATCGAGGTGGCGTAGGAAATCCTGATGTAGTTGTCGGCCCCAAAAGCATCGCCCGGCACGATGGCCACCCGGGCTTCTTTCAAAAGGTAGTAGGCCAGCCCGTAAGAATTCCTTATCTGAATCCCTCCGGCTTCTTTTCCGAAATAAGAGCTGACATTCGGGAAAACATAAAAAGCACCCTGCGGCTTGAAGCAGGAAATACCCGGAATCTGCTGCAGGCGCATCAGAACATAATTTCTCCGGCGCTGAAATTCCGCCACCATCCGGTTAACCTCATACTGCGGACCGGCCAGGGCTTCCAGGCTGGCCTTCTGGGAAATCGAGCAGGCATTCGAGGTGGTGTGACTCTGAATTTTGGACATGGCGCTTATGATTTCGGCCGGCCCGACGGCAAAGCCGATTCGCCAGCCCGTCATGGAATAGGTCTTGGACACGCCCGTAATGATGACGGTCTTTTTTTTGAGGTCTTCACCGAGGGCGGCAAAGCTGACAAACTGGAACCCGTCATAGACCAGCTTGGAGTAAATTTCATCGGCGATTACGTAAATATCTTCTTTCTTTATGACCTCAGCCAGGGCCAGCAGCTGCTCTTTATTGTAAGCCGCGCCGGTCGGGTTGCTCGGGTTGTTCAGCACGAGAGCCCTGGTCGACGGGCTGATGGCCGCCCGCAGTTGCTCGGGTGTCAGCAGAAACCCGTCCTCCTCGCGTGTCTCAACGATGACCGGCTTGCCCTTGGCCAGGTTCACCAGCTCCGGATAGGTCACCCAGTAGGGCGCCGGAATGATAACCTCATCTCCTTCATTGACGATGGCCTGAATGAGGTTGAACAGCGAATTCTTGGCTCCGCTCGAGACGAGCACCTCATTCGGCTTGTAATCCAGGCCGTAATCTTCTTTAAGCCTTTTACAGACCGCCTTTTTCAGGTCAGGTATACCGTCGTTTTCGGTGTATTTGGTGAAATTCTGTTCTATGGCCTTAATGCCGGCCGCTTTAACATTTTCAGGCGTGGGAAAATCGGGTTCGCCAACGCTGAGGTCAACCACATCGATGCCCTCGGCCTTCATGGCCTTGGCCTTGGCTGAGATTTTCAGAGTGGGAGAAGCCCCTATTTTGGTAACTCTTTCTGAAACCATGGTTGTCCTGCTTTACCGGAAATTATTTCTTTTCAGGTTTCTTTTCCTGGGGTTCGGGGGCGCTTTCAGCCGCGCTTCCCAGTTTGTCCCGCAGGAACTTGCTCAGGTCAGCCCCGGTGAGGGTCTTGAGCACTTCAGGCATCTGGGCCATAATCTGCGTTATCTGGCCGGTAATCTGGCTGGTGCCCAGACCTTTATCCCCGCCGATGATGACGATTTTATCCACCTTGGACAGAGGCTCGGCAATCGCCTTGGCCAGTTCAGGCAACACTTTGATGAAGGTTTCCAGCAGAGCCGCTTCGTTGTACCTTTCCCAGGCCTGAGCCTTTTTCATCATGGCTTCAGCTTCAGCCAGCCCGCGCAGCCTGATTTCTTCAGCCCTGGCTTCAGCTTCCAGCCTCATGGCTTCCGCCTTACCTTTGCCCTCGGCCATCAACCTGATTTCCTCTGCTTCAGCCTCGGCTTTAATCTGGTACTTGCGGGCGTCGGCCGGTTTCAGCACATTGGCTTCGAGTTCTTTTTCTTTTCTCTTAATTTCCAGCTCTTCAATCTGGATGGCGTGTTCCTTTTCAATCTGTTTTACCCGGGCCTCTTCTTTCTTTATTTCCTGAGCCAGCTTGTTGCGCTCCAGTTCGTAGGAGAAATCGGCCTGGGCTTTTTTCTGGTTGACAAACACCTGCGATTCGGCTTTTTTGGCTTCGTTTTCCCACTGGGCTTTGGCTATCTGGGCTTCCGCCTGCAGCCTGGCCACTTCGGCTTCCTTCCTTGCCTGAGAAGACTTGATGATGGCTTCTTTTTCCGTCTCGGCCTGGGCAATGGCTGCATCTCTCTTGGCTGCCGCAATGACGGGCTTGCTCAGGGCGTCGATGTAGCCCTGGGTATCGCTGATGTCCTTGAGCGAGAAGGACAGGATGACCAGGCCCATCCTGGCCAGGTCTTCGCGGGCCGCTTCCACCACGCGGCGAGAGAATTCCTGGCGGCCGCGGTAGATTTCTTCCACGGTCATCGTGCCGATGACTTCCCTAACCTTTCCTTCGAGCACCGTGGTGGCCACATCGCGTATGCCTTCCTTGCCGGTGCCCAGGAACTGCTCCGCCGCCAGACGTATGGCCTCTTCGGTCGTGTCCACCTTGACCTGGGCTGCGGCTTCAGCCAGGATGGGAATTCCGCCGTGGGTCAGGACTTCCGGCGTCTTGATAAAGATGGAGATAACTTCAAGCGGCAGCACATAAACTTTTTCAATGAAAGGCCAGACAAAAGTACCGCCGCCGAGTTTATAGCGGTAGCCAACTTTAATTTTTGAACCATCGGGTAAGGTTATCGTCCTCTTCCGGCCACCGGCGATAATCAGGGCCTCGTTGGGTCCGACTTTCCGGTACTGAACCGCCATGATTAAGCCGACGATTACCAGGAAAACCAGGATGGCGCCGATAATAATAAGCCATGTGGTAAAAGGCATTATTCCCTCCCTCTGATTATGATTTAATGATTGAAAAAGCGAGGAAACTATCCTCGTCTGGGGAATTCTTGGCTTTAAAAAGAAAAGAACTTCTAAGCCTCATTCTCGTGTCTTCAGGCCCTCCACAAGCCTGTCAGGTAAGGATTTATTTATCAAGTTAAGATATTAGAACTATGCCAGGATAAAGTCAAGAAGAACAATTTTCAGGGAGCAAGGTTGTAAAACCGGCTCAAAACCTGTATTCTTTTTTATCTGTCAAATGACTTGAACGGGCTGTGGCCTGTGGAAAGAGTGCAGAAAGGTAGGAGGTGGCTTTTCGGGTCTTCAGATTTTAAGCGGCGCGTTGTTGTCCCGTTCATCTTGCGCCAAAACGCCAGTCTGGCCTAAAAAAACAGCGTAAATAAATAAACAGCAGAAAAAATTTATGAGTATCACGGCGCTGATTCTTTGTCTGGCCGGCGGATATCTATTGCGAAAAATTGTCCGCCGGGATAAGTTCTTTGACCTGCTGGGAGTGCTGACCAACGATGTGCTGCTGAGCTTTTTTGTCTTTGGCTCGGTGGCTTCCAAAGAGCTGAGTTTCCTGATTTCCGTCAGGGTGGTTTTCCTGGCGGTTGTGCTGGTTCTGCTGGTTAACCTGGGCGGCTGCTATGTCTACAAAAGGTTGGCCCTGAAAGATGACCGGCCATGGGCCACCGCTCTGCTGGTGCTGGCCATTTTCCCCAACTCGGCCGCTCTGGGTTACCCGCTGGTGAGTCTTTTTGTTTCCGACCTGGCGCCGGCCGTGATTTTCTCCCAGGTTAATTTTATGTTAGTTTTGCCTCTGGCCATTTTTATTTTGAACCGGCAGCAAAACGAGGGAAGCTCTTTAAAATCAGGGTTGGTAAAAACCTTAAGCACGCCTTCAGTGGGGGCTAACCTTTTGGCCCTGCTGGCAGTTGTAACCCGGTTTCCTGTGCCAGGACAGCTCCTGTCAGTTTTCGTCTTTGTGGGGAAATGGAGCCTGCCCCTGATGCTCATTTATTTTGGCTCAAGGCTGTCTTTCCAGCATTTTGCCTGGCGTCGGCTGCTCGAAGTGGGTGTTTTGAGGATGCTTCTTCCGGCTTTGCTGATTGTCTTAGCTCTTTCCGGCCTGGAACGTAGCATTTTTTACTCCATTTTAATCGAAACCTCGATGCCGCCGGCCATCATAGCCGGTGCTCTTCTGGCCCGCTACCGGGTTAAAGCGGAAGAGGCCGTGAGTGTCAGCTTTGTTCTGACCGCTCTGACGCTGGCCGTTTTTATTTTGTTGAAGCTGGTTGTTTGATTTTTCCTATAAACAGGGTCTGGCAGCCAGGATAAGCTTCGAGAAAAAATTTTTACAGGGCTGTTGTAAAGTCTAAAGGAAAAAATAATGACAATTATTGGAAATTGAATAAAAATAATTGACTTTTTTTATCTCTTTTTGTAAAAAAGCAAAAAAGTATGATTTGTTTTTCGAGTGAAATTCGAGTGAAAAATGATACGCGCAGGTAAGAAATTAGAACCACGCGCCTGGCTTGACTGGATGATATGAGGTGCTGAATTGAAGAATCAGGAAAATTCTTTCAGCCGGACAGAAAGAAAAGAAATTCTGTTTGAGCTGAAGGAAGAGTTGTGTCATCTGCTGGTGGATGAAAGCCCGGACCCCATCTTTGTGCTGAAAAACGACAATTTTGAATACCTTAATCGCGCTTTTGCAAAAATGGTTGGAGTTCAGGACAGTCGGCAAAATGAAACTGATTTGGAATACGTCACAAGCCTTGTTCATCCTGAAGACAAAGCCAGATTCCTGGAGTGGGAGGGGAGAATCGGTAACGGTTCGCTCAAGGGTCAGGTCCTGAAACACATCAGATTGATAACCGATAACGGAAGAATTTTTGAAGCAGACTTTTCCCGGGCCGGAGATGTAGGGGATAAAATAATCGGCGTTTTAAGAGACAGAACCGAGCTGGAAAACTTCCAGATGCTGTTCAAAAACGAGAAGAATATTTTTTCGGTACTGGTTGAGGAAGCAAGCGCCCCGATATTTATTACTCAAAACGGTATAATCACCTACGCCAATAAGGCCGTGCTGGAAGTTTTTGGTTATGATCCGGACGAAGTAATCGGCCAGCCGTTTGTTAATTATCTGGCGGAAAAAGATAGACGAGAAATAATGGCACTTTATGCTGCCCGGGATAAGGCCGGGCCGATTAACTCAAAGTTAAAATTTGCTGTTGTCCATAAAAGCGGCCATCCGGTTGAAGTGGAGATGCGAGTAAAAAGGCTTGAGTATGGGGGAACCATAAAAGAACTAGCCATTATGGTTGATTTATCCGAACAAATTCGGGCGGAAAAACAGCTGCAGGAAGCTCTGAAGGCCATCAGGCAAGCTTTTGGAGCCACCGTCAGGGTTTTGAACAAATTGGTGGAAGTAAAAGACCCCTACACCAGCGGACACCAGAAAAGGGTATCCAGGTTGGCCAGGCTTATCGCTCAGGAAATGAAACTCGAGACAGGGTTAATCGAAAGATTGCGGTTAGCCTCTGAACTTCACGACATCGGGAAAATATTAATCCCGGCCGAAATTTTAAACAAAGCGGGAAAGCTGACAGAATCCGAATGGGCCATCATCAAGACTCATGCCGAGCTCGGTTATGAGTTGATAAAAGACGTGAATTTTCCCTGGCCGGTGGCAGATATTATTCTTCAGCACCACGAACGGCTTGACGGGTCTGGTTACCCCCGCGGGCTTAAGGGGGAAGAGATTATTCTTGATGCCAGGATTCTGGCCGTGGCTGATGTGTATGATGCTATGTCCTCTTTTCGTCCTTACCGTCAGGCTCACCCGGAAGTTGAGGCCATGAATGAGCTGGAAAAAAGCAATCTTTACGACCAGGAAGTGGTGGGAGCTCTCAAAAAGTTGTTGAAGGAGAATCGGCTCAACAAACTCTTTTAACGGCAATTTGGGCGAAACGGTCGCCATAAAAACCCTTTAGAAGGCCACAAAAACGGGATGGATTTTGCGAAGAACTGAACGCTGGGTTTTAAGGATTTGTTCTATTCCCTTGTCGGCCAGCTTGAGCAGCCGGTTCAGCTCGGTCCGGGAAAAAGCCACTTTTTCACCGGTGGCCTGAACTTCCACTAACTGGCCGTTATCTATCTGGACGACATTCATGTCGACCTCAGCCTGAGAATCTTCCAGGTAATCGAGGTCGAGAAGCAATTCTTTCTGCACGATACCGACGCTGACCGCTGCGACCAGATGTTTGAGCGGGAAGGTGTCAATCAAACCTTTTTCCAGCATATTTTTCAGGCAGAGCGCCAGGGCGACGCAGCCGGCGTTGACCGAAGCGGTGCGGGTTCCGCCGTCGGCCTGCAGCACATCGCAATCAATGATGATGGTCCTCTCTCCGAGCAGGGTCAGGTCGGTGCTGGCCCGCAGAGCGCGCCCGATCAGGCGCTGGATTTCCTGAGTGCGGCCTGAGATTTTGCCGGCCGTCCTTTCCCGGGGTGTTCTTTTTTCTGTTGAGCGCGGGAGCATGGAGTATTCGGCGGTTATCCAGCCCGAGCCGGTGCCCTTGAGAAACTGAGGAACCTTATCTTCAATCGTGGCGGCGGCCACCACTTTTGTTTTTCCCATTTCTATGTAGGCCGAACCTTCGGCAAATTCCAGGTAATCCGGCTTCATGATAACCGGCCGAAGTTGGTCGGACGCGCGGCCGGAAGGCCGCACAAAGCCGGCCTGTTCCTCTTTTTCTTTTTTGCTTTTCCTGGTGCTCATCATTTCTCCGGGGATGCCAAATTGTTTAACCCTGCTTTATGATAGGGGATAAAATAGTTTTTTGCAAACTTCTCATCCGGTTTAAATTGATATTAATAAAATTTCGTCCTAAAAATAAACGGTAAACGTCATCCGGTTTTAACAGCTGTTCAATTTCTCGATAAAAGTCCTGCCAATTTGCGCCCCGCCAGGACAGGCGGAATAATTTTGAAGTCAGCCATCTTGGCAGGACATTTTTGTTGAGAAGAGAAACTGCAGATTGACCGCCAATGGCAGCTTAATTTCAGCGAGAAAAACTTAGCAGATGGAAAATTTTCAGCGCAAAAAGTTCAGCCACCTCCGGGGTCAGAAGCCTTCCTCTAAAAGCTCAAAACAATCGTCGTGGTGAAAAACGTATCAACTTTTCCTCTTGGAATATAAACGAAAAGCCCCGAGTCAGTGTAATCATAATTGAGAAGTGTAACCTTCAGGTCAGGCGGCTGATGAGTGCGGGTTATTTTCAGGCTGGTCTTCAGAGCCAGAGATTTGCTCAGGGGGGCAGTCAGGTTGTTAATCCAATCGTACCGCCAGTCGCTGAGATGGACCAGGTTATCATCAAAGATAAAACTGGTGCCCCAAAAGGCGTTGTCGAAGAGTTTCTGGTCCCAGGTAAATGTGTAGCGAAAACCGAGGAAAGAATTGAGCGACTGCCCGGAATATTTTCTGATGGTAAAGCTCAGCCCGGCCGTGGTATTTATCTTTTGTCTTTCATTGTTAGCCAGGTTTAAGCCAGCACCGGCCGTCCACAGAGCGCGGCCTTCCACGCCGGCAAATTTGTTCCGGTCCCAGACAAAAGCCGCGTTGGTCACCAGTCGTCCGGTTACTTTGTGGTCGTACTGCCCGGAAATCAGGTAATTTTCGGCCGTTAAGCGTCTGGTCTTTTCTTCCTCCACGGTAAAACTATCAGGTGTGCCGACCGCTTTTTTGGTGACCGAAGTGGAATGAGCCCTGAGAAAATAGGTTTTTATGGTATAGGTTTCTTTTGAATTTGGGGTCAGTATTAAGGTGTTGCCCAAGCTGAAGGAGGAACTGATTGTATTGCCGCCGGTCACAACGTAGCTCAGCTCAATGGTCTTTTTCCAGGGCATCAGGAATTCTTTTATGGTTTTTTTCTTGTCCTTAGCCTCGGCCTGAGTTTCTTCGGGCTTTTTTTCCTGTTCTTCTTTTTTTGTCTGTTCAGCCGCCGTTTTGTTTTCCTGGCCGGCCTGTTCCTGTGCTTCAGCCGAATTTTTTTCTCCCACGTTTTCTTTTTTTGTTTCAGTTTGCTTTACTTCCTGGGTTTTTACTTCCTGACTTTCCTGGGAGCCGACCAGGCTTGTGGCCTGACCGCCCAGGTCATCGGAGAACATCTGGCTGAGGACAGTATGATTTGAATCGGGTTGGCCAGCGGTAAGAGCGGACCGGTTGACTGAGGCCCAGAGCGGGTTGTGGGATAAATAAAAAAAAGAAAAGATGAAAATCGCCATTCCGATAAAAAAGATACAGCGGGTTGGATTTTTAAACTCTGAACTCTCTTTCATTTGACTACCTCATATTTCCAGTTAGCCTCGTTTTGAGCAGGCTCTTCTGGTGTCAGGGATTGGTCATAGAAATCAAAGTAATCTATGTTTAAAAACTTTTAAACGTCGAGCAGGTTGCAATTCAGAATAATCAAGATAGTATAAATTTGATTTTAGTCAATAGCGGAAGAACACTTTATTTGTCGGGCCAAGAAGTAAGAAATGGAGACCTGTCAACGCCCGAGATTTTTGTGCTGTTTCAGGTTTGAATACCCTTCCTGGTTTGATTATAATCATCCTGTCTTCAAAGGTTAAAAATCGTCAAAGATTTAAGGTTATGGAAAAGAACTATCGGAAAGCAGGCGGTCTGTTTCTCCCCGGGCTGGCTGTTTTCTTTATCTTACTGATAGGGCTTTCGGGCTGCCGCCAGGAATCAAAATGGCCCGGTCTGGTGGTCAACGCCCAGTTTTCTGACCGGGAGCTGACTGATTACCTGGTTACTAAATTAAAGTTAAAGTTCATCACCACTTCTAATTTCCGCGCCCCCGAGCAAGACTGGAAGTTGATGGTTGAGGCAGCTTATGAAGACCGGGTCATTTTTAGAGAAGAATTTGCCACAACTCCCCAGCCTCAGGCCTGGCTTCCTGACCATGTTTATGATGCGGAAAAATACATATTCATCCCGGCTTTCATAGACCGGTTCAGCCCGGAATTTTCCAGCGGGGCAAAAATCAGCTTTCAGGTGTTTGCTGAGCTGGAGAATAAAGAGAGAGTGCCTCTTTATCAGAGGATGCTGAAATTAAAACCCTGTCCTCCCAGCATTCCTGATGTCTTGTTTCTGGAAGGCTGGCAAACGGTTGACGGCTTAAAAGGCAGTAAACTCGCCGGGCCGCCTGACCTGGCCGGGCAGGCCGGCTTGCTGATAGGGCAGAAGGCAACCTGTCTTATTAAAAATCCGGGCCGAAACTCACGGCTGATGATCAGGGGAGAAAGCCTGGCTCCGGAAGGTGAACAGCAATTATTAGTGATTTATGTGGAAGGAAAGCTGCTTGATACTCTGCGGCTCAACCGTGGACAATTTCAGAAGGTCTACGAGCTTTCAGCCGACGAGCTTGGTCAGAACCGAGAAATTAAACTGAGCCTGGTAGTTGACCGAATTTTTCCGCTCGAGCAGCAAAAAGAAGTCAAAGAATCTGGCTTGCAGGTTGGAGTTAAAATAAATACCGTATATTTGAGACCGGTGTGATAAAAAATAATTAGATATACCCTCTCTTTCTCAAAAGACCGGTTAAGTGTTTCCCCGCTTTATTTTATCCAGATGGGGTTAGCCCCTTCGCTTTTTTTCTGGTTAATCTGCTTTTCGTATTCAGCCCGCAGGCGAGCTTCTTCTTCCTGGGCTTTTATCAGCTTTTCATAAGTTTCGCTGATTTGTCGCTGGATGTGGTCTCGAGAAGTCATGTCATCCAGGCTGTAAAATTCCTGCCACAGAGCGTTCATTTTAAGCGTCAGAAGTTCGACATATTCCTGGGCCTTTTTCCAGGCTGTTTCAAGAGTTGAACTTCCCTGGTCTGAAGTTGAGGAACCTGGCTGGCCGGCTGACACGCCCGAAGAGGAAGAGGCCGGAGCGCCGGCCGGCGACTCGACCGTCACGCGGTGCACCACAGACGGGGCGGATGAGCTCTGGGCAGCTCCTTCTGGGGCATTATCTGAGCTTGTTTGAACTTCCTGTTCCTTCATGATGAGCGCCGGGGTTTTTTTCAGGTTTTCCAGGTCTTTATTGGTTATTAACTTGACCTTTTCTGATTTAAGATTTTGGCGGCGTTCCCTTTCCTTCCTGGCCAGCTCGGCCAGGTTCTGCTCCTGCGCTATGAGCGAGGTTAAACCGCCGAGGATTAAAAGCAGGGAAACAGCTAAAATCTTCTTTATCATATTGTTCCCTCTAAATTTATATTACTCCTTATGTTCGATGGCTGTCAATTAGGGCTTTCTTCATCAGACAGGGGTGTGTCCTGATGATTTTGGGCATTTTTATACGAACACGGTGGAAAGTCTCACTCTGCCCCGAGCGAGAGGGTTCTGTTTGACCTGGCCGTTCGGATTTGAATTAACTTTTCTCTGATTTTTATTTCCACCGCACCGTCGGCATCAGTCCGAAAGATTTCAAACCCGGCCTGTTGCAGCCGGTTCAGGACGACCTCTGAAGGAAGCCCGCTGATGTTATTACGGCCGCAGCTAATGACTGCTACCCGGGGTGATACAGCCTGAAGAAAACCAGGGCTGGAAGAACTCTGGCTGCCATGGTGAGGAACTTTTAAAACCTGTGCCCTCAGCTTGGATGAAGATTGGCCGGTCAAATATTCTTCGACAACAGAAGTTATGTCGCCCGGGAAGAGAAAATTCCAACCGCTCATTTCCAGCCTGATAACGGCTGAGGCATCATTACCCCTGGCTGCCGGCGCTTCCGGGCTTTCATCCGGGTAAAGAACTTCGAGCACGGCGCCGTTAACCTGCCGGTTATAGCCTTTTCTGATTTTTATTTTCTGACATTTTTTGGGCAGCGCCTTGATGATGGAAGAAAAAAGCGGATTATTCGGGTCTTCCTCAGCCCACCAAAATTCTTTTACTTGAAAATTGCTGGCCAGTGCGGTCAGCCCGAGGGCATGGTCCGGGTGAAGGTGAGTGGACACCAGAAAATCAATTTTTTTGTAGCCTTTGTGCCACAGATACTTGGAGACAATGGCTTCACCAGGGTCGAATGAACTGTTGCTGAACCCGCCACCGTCAATCAGCATGATTTTGCGGCCAGGCAATTCAACCAGGGTGGAATCACCCTGGCCGACATCCAGAAAAGTCACCGCCGGCCCCGATGAACTCGGGGGAAAAGGGTAGGTGACCAGGCAAAAAAGAAAAAGAATGAAGGCCAGCCCGACCGCTGCTCTCTGGGCTTTAAATTTTGGCCGCACAAGTAAAAGAAGAAGGGTAGCATAGTAGCCGATGATGACCGCCAGGGGCGGGCTGGGCAGGCGGTAAGATAAAGATGAAAACGGCTCAAGCCAGGTGGTCATCCAGGCAAACAGCCTGGTCAGCCATCCCAATGGAAAGGAAAGCAGATGTCCCAAGCCAGGCAGCACAGCGCCAACTAAAAGATAGATATATCCAGCACCCATGATTAACCCGACCAGCGGGGCGGCCAGCGGGGTCAAAATGATGGTAGCCAGGGCCACCCGGTTGAAATCGGCCACGATGACCGGCATGGTGCCCAGCACGGCGGCCAGCGACAGGGCCAGCATTTCCGGGATTTTAAACGGCCAGGCGGGAAGGCGCCTGACAATCGGCTGGAAGAAAAGTATCAGGCTCAGGGTGGCCAGAAAAGTCAGCTGAAAACCGGCTTCTTCAAAGCTGAATGGATTTATCAGCAGGAGGAGAACCACTGAAAGTGAAAGAAGATTTAGATAGTTTATGTCGTAATCGAGCAACTTTCCGAGCAGAAAAAGAGAAGTCATCAACACGGCCCGGAAAACCGACGGCTGGCCCTCGACTAAGAAAGCATAGAAAAACAGCAGAAAAAGCAGGATGATATTTATTGTTCTTTTCTTCAGGCGGAAAAGCCCGAGAAAAGAATAAAGGAAAAAAGTTATGACGGCCACGTGTGCTCCGGAAATGGCTATCAAGTGGTAGAGCCCGGTCTTTTGAAACTGTCGGTCAGTCTGCCGGTCAATTCTCCGGTCGGCCCCGAGCAGCAACGCTTCGATTAAGCCTCCTTCCGGGGAGAGGCTAAATTTCTGCTGGCCCGGGAAATCTTTTTCCACCTGGCGCTGGAGTTTCCGGCGCAGTTTTGAGAAGAAACCATTCCAGCTGCGGTTTTCCTGGTTAATTTTCTTGATGAGCAGCGGGTTCTTCGTGCTGGCGCGCAGATGAATCCTCTGACTCCTCAGGTATTTGCGGCTGAAATCAGGGAAAAAATTTTTAAAAGCTTCCTCTTGATGGAGCACAGCCGAAAAGCTCAGCCTGTCTCCGGCGTGGAGCTCAAGCGGTTGTTCGCTGGTAGTTGAATGGGGAACGCTGAGCCTTATATTAGCCTTTATCTCAACTTTCTGGTTTTCAAGCTCAACCGAGGTGAGCCTGATGATGAGCACGTCATGGTCAGAGTATCTTTCCGGTGCTTTTAGCAGGGTGCCCTCAAAATCGAAGTATTTTTCAGGTTCGAGCTTAAATACCGGGTTGGACTGGTAGAGGTGGTTCTCATAGGCGAAATACATAAAACCGCACAGGAAAAATGACAGAACAATTCCCGCCAATGCTGCCCGGTTTTTCTTAAGGAGATAGGCCAGCCAGCTAAAAAAGAGGCTTATGCCGCTTAACCAGGTGAGCCAGGCAGAAAAATGGCTTGCCGTGGCTGAAGAAACAATTAAACCAGCCAGGAAGCTAATGGCGGGAAAAAGGAAAGGCGCGGCCATTTACAGCTTAACTGATTTTTCTGCCGGTGCACTTTTCAGCGAGGCCTGCTGTTCCAGGGCATTCAGCACCAGATGACACATAGCCCGGATGCCGACCGGGATGGCTTTCTCATCGGGATTAAAATTAGGGCTGTGCAGCGGAGCGGACGGTTGACCGGGCGTTTTTACCCCTAAAAGAAACATAAAAGCTGGTATTTTTTCTCCAAAGAAAGCGAAGTCTTCAGCCACCATCTGCGGTTTTACCTGAACCAGGTTTTGTTCTCCCACGGCGCTGACCAGTCCGGGCAAAACCACCTGGACAAATTCCGGATGGTTATAAAGCGGCGGCACAAGACTTTCATACTCTAAGGAATAAGAAGCCCCGTAGGCCTGAGTCAGGCCTTTAAGCAAATTTTCCATCATCTGCGGTACTTTACTCCTCGTTTCCTCATCTATGGTTCGTGCGGTGCCTTCCATGACTACCCGGTCGGCAATGATGTTGAAGCGGCTTCCGCCCTGGATTTTGCCGATGGTCACCACCAGAGGTTCTGAGGGGTCAATGGCTCGCCTGAATAATGCCTGCAGCCCGGTTATCACCTCGGCGGCCACCACAATAGCGTCCACCCCTTCCTGGGGTCTTGCTCCGTGTGCGCTTTTACCTTTGATGGTGATGGTAAAATTGTCAGAGCTGGCCATGAAATACCCGGAGTTGTAGCCGACTTTGCCCACTTCAAGGTCGGGCCAGACATGAAGGGCGAAAATTGCCCGCACAGCCGGATTCTCCAGCACTCCTTCTTTAATCATCAAAGCTGCCCCGCCTTCTTCCCCGGGTGGTGCCCCTTCTTCCGCCGGCTGGAAGATGAATTTGATGTTTCCTTTCAGGCGGTCTTTTAGTGATGACAGCACCATGGCGGCACCGAGAGCAATGGAAGTGTGCATATCGTGACCGCAGGCGTGCATCACACCCGGGTTTAGAGAGCGATAGGGAAAATTGTTCTGCTCCTGGATGGGCAGAGCGTCCATATCAGCTCTTATGGCCACGGTCGGGCCCGTTTGAGCTCCTCGGAGCAACCCAACCACTCCCGTTTTGGCCACGTTCGTTTTTACTTCGAGACCAAGGGATGAAAGCTTGCTGGCCACCAGCTTGGCCGTTTCGTATTCCCGGTTGCTGAGCTCGGGGTTCATATGAATAAAACGACGGATTTTGATTATTTCCGCCCGGTTCTTTTCAATTTCCTGTTCAATAGCCTGAGAGATTTTCTGGTCGATGGGCCAGAGCTGTCCGGGCAAAATGGTGGTGGCCAGACATATCAGAATAAGGGCTGCACTTAAACGGAATTTGCTTCCCATCCCAAACCTCTTTTGCTGAGAAAATTTTAAAAAATACCGGTTCAGTGCGAAAAATAAATTACTTTTCGGTGTCTAAATCCTCCGGGAATTCTGGCTCCCGGCGCACATATTCTTCTTTTTTCTTTTCCAGGAATTCTTTGATGGCTTCCAGCCCTTCTTCTGCTTTTTCTTTGGCCACTCTCACACCTTTTTCTGCTTCCCTGGCGACCTTTTTGTATCCTTCTTTGGCCAGTTCCTGTCCTTTTAGCGCCTGCTCTTTTATTTTTCTCCTGGTTTCCTTTCCGCTCGCCGGAGCGAACAAAATTCCCAGGATAAAACCCGTGGCTGCCCCGGCCAGGAATGTCAGCATAGAATCCACAAACCGGGAATCTTTGTTATCCGACATTTTTCTTCTCCTTTCTTTTTTTCATAAGCTGCCAACCAAACCTCAGCAACGGGAAAAGCACCGGCCAAAACCTGGAAGCCGGCCGCACCACGTTGGTGGTCAGGAAAATCGACAGCTCACCCAGTACAGACGCGGCCTTTTTGGTGGAAGAGATAATTTCTCCTGCTTCATCTAAACGGCGTTCAAGCTTGTCCTCGATTTTTTCAAACCGCTGGAGCACCAGTTGGAGCTCCTGGAATGATTTTTCCGCTTCCCGAGCCGTTCTTCTGAGCTGGAGAAGGAAAACAGCCAGCACGACGGCCAGCACCAGGGCGGCCACCGTCAGCAGAAGGTAAAGAACCTGGTTGAAGGTTAGCAGCATGATATAACTAAATTAAGCCAAATGAGGAGCAGTTGTCAATCATTAAAAATTTGGCTTCAAACTTCTTTCGTCCGACGTCGGTTGAGCAGGTAGATGAAAAAAGGGGCGCCGAAGGCGGCGGTAATCACTCCAACCGGCACTTCAGACGGCAAAAAAACGGTTCTGGCCAGGAAATCTGAATAGAGGAGAAAAACGCCCCCGGCCCAGGCTGAGTAAACAAACAGGCGTCGATGGTCAGGGCCAAGCAAAAGACGAACAGTATGGGGCGTAATCAGCCCGACGAAACCGATGATGCCGGCCACCGAGACAGAAAAAGCGGCCAGCAGGGTGGACAGAATCAGAAAAATGCGTCTGATGCTTTTTACCGGACACCCCAGAGAAGCAGCCACCTCATCCCCGAGCACCAGAACATTCATCTGGGGAGCCAGAAGGTAACCGGCGACGACAGCCAGTAAAACATAGGGTAAAAGGACCCAGACCTGCGACCAGCCGGCCAGAGAAAAACTGCCCAGCAGCCAGAAGACAGCCTGCTCATAAGCATCCGGACGTCTGAAAATCAGGAAAGAAGTAATGGCCGAGGCCAGCGCACCGGCCGCGATGCCGGTCAGCAACAGATTTTCTGTGGTGCGAACCCTTCGCCGTTCAGAAATAAGATAAACCACCGCCACCAGGGCCAGGCTGGTCATCAGGGCCATAAAGCCCTGGGTAGAAAAACCCGGAAAAACGAATTTAAGACCAAGTTCGGCTGCCAGAACGGCCCCGAGGGCCGCGCCGGAAGAGCTGCCCAGGATGAAAGGGTCAGCCAGGGAATTTCTGAAATATCCCTGGAGTATGGCTCCGGCCAGGCCGAGGCTGGCTCCCACTAAAAAAGAGAGCAGAGCCCGGGGCAGGCGCAGCTGAAAAAAGATGTCCTGATATTTTCCCTCACCCCGCAAAGCCGCCCAGAGGTCTGAAGCTGAAGTCCTGACAGGTCCGACCATCAGAGATAAGAAAAAACCCGCCAGAGTTAAGATGAAAAGCGTCAAGGCCAGACCGGCCAGCAATTTTCTTCTTCTCATGTGCTTGACCTTTCCCGCGGCTCAAAAAGTTCTGGATGCAGGACATGAACGAGGAGGCGGTAAGCCTCGACCAGGCGTGGCCCAAACCGGCTAAAGATGTTTTCCTCCAGGAAAAATATTTTGCCCTGCCTGACAGCTTCAATGTTTCTGAAAGCCGGGTGGCTCAAGATTGACTGCCTGGCTCTCCTGAAGGCTTCTTCATCCCGGGCGAGAATCAGGATGATGTCCGGGTTGCCGGCTATTATTTCCTCCTGGGTGATGGCCAGCCAGTTTCCCGGGGCGTCAGAAGCAATGTTCTTAACACCGGCTTTTTCCAGAAGATAATTCAGGAAGCTCTCGCGGCCACACGTCCAGAGTCCATTGCCCTGTCCGTGGACAGTCAGAAAAACCTTCTGGCCTGAAGCTCGCCTGGCCACAACCATTTCTGTGGCTGAAATTTCCTGCTTCATTTTTTTGACCAGCTCTTCAGCTGCTTTTTCCCGGCAGGTTAGCTTTCCGATTCTCTCGATAAGAAGAAAAAGGTCTTCAAAGCTGTGGCCCTGTTCGAAGGCAAAGACAGGCAGAGACAGGCTGCGCAGCCGCTCAAGCAGGTTCCGCGGGTTTCCCCGAAAAGCCAGCACCAGATCAGGCTTCAGCGCCTGGATGATTTCCAGGCTGGGGTCCACTAACCCGCCGACGGTTGTCTTGGTGCGCGCTTCGGGCGGGTAGTCGCAGAACCTGGTCACTCCGACCAGCTCGTTGCCAAGACCAAGAGCAAACAATATTTCCGTCAGGTTGGGAGCCAGGGAAACAATTCTCTGCGGACAGGTCTTTAATTCAAGCTTAAACCCGAGGTCATCGGTGGCCGCGATGGTCTGCGAGAAAACCGGCGAAGACCAAAGAATGAAAAAGAGAAGGATTATTAGAGTGTTACGAATGTTTTTATCATAACACCCGACCATTTCCTGCCCGGTTCTTCTCACTGGCTGGCCTCCCGTCGATGGATGAGGGAAATTTCTGGCAGACCGGTCGAGCTGTTTTCCCTGAGCTCAACTTCCAGGTCGAAGACTTCCTGTAGGAGCTGGCGGTTGATGATATCGAGCGGCCGCCCGCCGGCCACAATTTTTCCACCCTTTAAAAAAAGAAGCCGGTCACAGTAGGGAAGGCAGAGGTTCAGGTTGTGCTCGGTGACCACGACCGTCTTACCCCGCTCTTCCTGCAACTTTTTCAGGAGCCGGTAGACCTGGAGCTGAAAATTTAAGTCGAGATGAGAGCTCGGCTCGTCGAGCAAGATGAGGGGGCTGTCCTGGGCCAGAGCCCGGGCAATCAGCACGCGCTGCTTTTCTCCGCTGCTCAGCTGGTTGAAAATCCTGTGCCGCAGGGCGATGGTCCCGCTCAGAGCCAGAGCATCTTCGATGGCTTTTTGGTCTTTGTCGGAAAGGCAGGTAAAAATCGTTCCCCGGTGAGAATACCTGGCCATGGCCACAATTTCCTCCACGGAAAAATCAAACACGGGCTCGGTTACCTGCGGCACGTAGGCCACCAGCCTGGCCATTTCTTGTGTTTTAAGCTGGAAGATGTCTTTTCCGAACAGATAAATTTTCCCCTTCAGATACGGCAGAAGTCTGAGCAGCGCTCGAAGCAGGGTGCTTTTCCCCGAGCCGTTCGGACCGCAGATGGCCAGAAACTGACCGGCCGGAAGTTCAAAATTAATTTCCCGGAGGACTGTCTGATGCGTGTACCTGGCTTCCTCCAGGTTTACCTTCACCATGTTCATTTGAATCCTGAGCTTTCGCGGCAAAAGTTCAAGATTAATTATAAATTTAATGATTTGAAATGGCTATAAATTTGCCATTTTTCTTTTAAATCTGCGGGTTAGGTTGACTTTTAGAAGCCTTAAAATTATCATTTTCTCCTGATTAATTGTGGTTAATAAATTTCCGGGAATATTTCCCTGAACAGAGGTTCTAAGATGAAGGAAACCTACAATTTTGAAGCCATCGAGAAGAAATGGCAAAAGGTCTGGGAAGAGCGAGGCGTGTTTGAAGTGGAAGAAGACCCGAACCGTCCCAAGTTCTACTGCCTGGAAATGTATCCGTATCCTTCAGGCCGCATCCATATGGGCCATGTCCGTAACTATTCCATCGGCGATGTGATTGCCCGCTTCAAAAAGATGAAAGGTTTTAACGTCCTGCATCCGATAGGCTGGGATGCCCTGGGTATGCCGGCCGAAAATGCGGCCATCAAACATGGTATCCATCCGAAAAAATGGACCCTCGATAACATAGATTACATGCGTTCCCAGCTGAAGAAACTGGGCTTTAGCTATGCCTGGTCGAGGGAAGTCAATTCCTGCCTGCCGGAGTACTACCGCTGGAACCAGTGGATTTTCTTGAAGATGTATGAAAAAGGGCTGGCCTACCGAAAGATGAGCTGGGTAAACTGGTGCCCTCAGTGTCGCACCGTCCTGGCGAACGAACAGGTCATTGCCGGGCGCTGCTGGCGCTGCGATTCTGAAGTTACCCAGAAAAAGATGGAACAGTGGTTTTTGAAGATAACGGCCTATGCGGAAGAATTGTTGAGCGGTCACGCCCAGCTCAGCAGGTGGCCGGAGCACGTGCTGCAGATGCAAAGGAACTGGATCGGCAAGAGCACCGGCGCGCTGGTCAATTTCGAAGTGCCCGAACTGAAGAAAAACATCGAGGTTTTTACCACTCGAATTGACACGATTTATGGCGCCACTTTCCTGGTGCTTTCGGTGGAACATCCGCTGGCTGTTGAGCTGATTGCCCATCATCCCGAAAAGGAGAAGATTCAGGAATGGATGGCCAGGACGATTGCTGAAGCCAGGCTTAAGAGAGAAGTCAAGGATGAAGAAAAAGTCGGGTATGATACCGGCGTTAAAGCTATAAACCCCTTTACCGGCGAGCTCATCCCGGTCTGGCTGGCCAACTATGTGCTCATGGACTACGGGACCGGTGCGGTGATGGCCGTGCCGGCTCATGACCAGAGAGACTATGAGTTTGCCCTCAAGTACGGGCTGCCGATAAGGCAGGTGATTGTACCGGCCTCGCCCGAAGTCAGGGTGGAAGAGGGCAAAGCTTTTGAAAGTCCGGGTCGGCTTATTAACTCCGGTCCGTTTACCGGCCTGGCTTCTGAAGAGGCCATGGACCGCATGGCCGCCTACGCTGAAGAAAAAGGGTTCGGTCGCAAGAGCGTTACTTACCGTTTGAGAGACTGGGGCATTTCCCGCCAGCGCTACTGGGGAACACCCATTCCGATCATCTACTGCGAGAAATGCGGCACAGTGCCGGTGCCCTATGAGCAGCTGCCGGTCGAGATTCCTTATGAGGCCGAATTTACCGGTGAAGAGGGTTCTCCTCTGGAAAAAGTACCCCACTTCGTCAACACGACCTGCCCGAAGTGCGGCGGCCCGGCCCGGCGCGAAACCGACACGATGGATACTTTTGTCGATTCTTCCTGGTATTTCTTCCGTTACTGCTCGCCCAGAGAAGATAAAATGCCCTTCAGGCCGGATAAAGCAAAATACTGGATGCCGGTCGACCTGTACATAGGCGGTGTGGAGCATGCCATCCTGCACCTGATATATTCCAGGTTTTTCACCAAATACCTGAGAGACCTCGGTTTTACCGACGTTGATGAACCTTTCCCGCATTACCTGGCCCAGGGAATGGTCACCAAAGATGGGGCAGCCATGTCGAAATCTCGGGGCAACATCGTAGACCCGGATGACATGATAAAAACTTACGGAGCGGATGCGCTCAGAGTGTTTATCCTTTTTGCTTCACCGCCCGAAAAAGAATTTGCCTGGTCTGATGAAGGGCTCGAGGGTTGCTTCCGATTTATCCAGCGCATCTGGAACCTTTTTGAGGAGAATTTAGACCTTTTTGGGGATGAGGAAACGCCTGTGCCGGAAAAATACGACGAGGTGGCCTGCCAGCGTGTGCTCAAAAAGCTTCATCAGACGATAAAGAAAGTTACCGAAGACATAGAGCTTCGTTTTCACCTGAACACGGCCATCAGTGCGCTGATGGAACTGGTTAACACCCTGAGAAAGGAAAAGGATGTTCTCAGGCAGAGCCAGAAAGGCCGGCAGGTGCTGCGGCAGTCGCTTGAAAATCTGGTGCTGATGCTCTCTCCTTTTGCCCCGCACGTGGCTGAAGAACTCTGGGAGAAGACGGGACACAGCCAGCTGGTGGCGGAAAGCTCCTGGCCCGAGTATGACCCCGAACTGGCGGCAGAAGATATGGTGACGATTGTCGTCCAGGTCAACGGAAAGCTCAGGGATAAGTTTGAAGTGCCGGTTGATACCGAAGAAGAAATACTTAAGCAAACCGCCCTGGAACTTCCTCGCCTGAAAGAAATCCTGGCGGGGAGAGCTCCCAAGAAAGTGGTTTGCGTAAAGAACAAGCTGGTAAGCATCGTCGTATGAAATTAACAAACGGAGGGAAGCGGTGGCCGGCCGGCCTTTTGCTTTTGGCTTTCCTCTGCGGTTTTGGCAGCTGCGGATATCAACTTCGTGGCCGGGCAGGTTTCTGGCCTCCGGGCCTGAAGAAGATTTACGTTCCCGTTTTCAGGAATAACACCGGCCGGTTTGAGCTTGACCTCAAGCTGACGGAAAAGTTTATCAATGAGCTGGTGGCGCGCACCGGGGTGACCATCGTTCCTGACCAGGACAGAGCCGATGGAATGGTCCAGGGAGAAATAATTTCTTTTAAAGTTGACCCGCTGGTCGTGTCGCAAGCCGGCTCGGCTTCGAGGTATAAAATGACCATCGTCACCAGCATCATTTTTTCTGACTTGATTAACCAGACGATACTTTTCCATGACGATAATTTTACTTATGTTGAAGAATATGAAATTCCGGCCGGCTCGGATTTTGAAACCGAACAAACCAGGGCGATAGACCGGGTGGCGGAAAAATTTGCCAGGCAGCTGGTGATAAATCTCTTGGAAGGCTTTTAAATGGCCATGTCAGGTTCCTTCTCCCGGAATTTCAGGTCGCTGGTACATCCTGACTCTTTGAAAGCGGGGAATTTTTTCTACGGAGAGCAAGCGCAGGTGGTGCGTAATTATGTCAGGGAGCTGGCCCGGGAAAATGACCGCCTGCTTATAAAAAATTTTTTTCTCTTTGAAACGGACTGGCCGGACATCCTGGATGAGGCCGCCAGCTTTGACCTTTTTAACCTCGGTCAGCAAAGAATATTTATCATTCATTTTCCCGAGCTGGAGGAAGCGGACAGTCAGTCTGCCGACAGAGCTTTTCGCCAGTTTGTGTCACCCCACGAGGAGGAAATCAGCCGATATTTTCAGTCTCCTCCCGATAATACTTTCCTTATAATCCTTTTTTCTGGCAGGCTGAAGAAGGGAAATAAAATTTATGACTTTTTCTCGGAGCTGGCCACCAGGCAAAAGAAAAATTTCCGTGTGGAGGAAATAAAAACGCCGCGCGAGGCAGAGCTTCTGGCCTGGATTGTCGGATATCTTCAGGAGAGGGGTAAAAAAATAGAAAAAGCGGCGGCAGAAAGGCTGCTGGAAATTTGCGGCTCAGACCTCCTGCGGTTGATGAGCGAAATGGAAAAATTGAGTTTGTTTGCCGGGGAGAGAAAGAACCTGTCTGAGGATGATGTGGAGGTGGCCTGCTCCGGCCAGAAAGTTTTTGACCGATTTGCCTTGGAACAGGCGCTTGAATCCGGTTCGCTGGAAGAAGCCCTGAGCATTACCAGGAGTTTTTTTCAGAGCCAGCCTGAGGCCACCGAGGTCATGGCTTTTTTTTCATCCATCAGCCGGTACATAATTGCCCTCAACCAGGCAAAAACCGAAATCGAGAAACTTAACACGCCGGTGCGAGAAATCTTTAAAAGGCTTAACCCGCAAATTCAGGAAGGATGGTCTCTTTTCGACCGAAAGCTCGAAGCTTTTAGCCGGCGGCTGCGTTCTTTTTCTCAGAAGCAGCTGGATGGGTTGGTGCACGAACTGGCTCGGATTGACCAAAAGCTTAAGAGCAGCGATTTAGAACCCCAGTTTTTAATCGAGGGCTTTCTGGTAAGATATTTTGAATTTAAATAAGCTCGGCGAGATAAAGAATTAGCTGGCTGAAGTGCCCATCATCTGGACCTGCTTCGACAGGCGGGATTTATAGCGGGAACCGGTATTCTTGTGGATGGCACCCTTGGCCACCGTTTTATCTATTACCTTGAAAACCTTGGGGAGGAGTTCAAGGGCGGCTTCACGGTTGCCGCTTTCAATGGCTTCTCTGACCTTTTTTATGTAGGTTCTCATCATGGATTTGTTTCTCTGGTTAATGGCCCGCCTTCTGAGGCTGCGACGGTGCTGTCTGATAGCTGATTTGTGTCTCAGTGCCATCTTTTTACTCCTTTTGAGTGCCATATGATAGAATATCTTGAACTTAAAGTCAACATCTGGAGAATTAAAAAGAGAAGCGAAAACGCAATTTCAGGAGCAAATACCAATTTCGGGAGAGAGAAAGAATGAAAATTGTGCTGCAAAGAGTGCGAGAGGCCAGGGTGGAAGTTGAAGGCCAGGTGGTCGGGGAAATAGGCCGGGGCCTGCTCCTCCTGGTAGGTATTGAGAAAGGCGATAAGCCGGAAGAGGCTGATTTTCTGGCAAACAAGGCGGCTGAGCTGCGCATTTTCCCGGATGAAAACGACAGGATGAACCTTTCGGTCAAGGAAGTAGGGGGAAGCATCCTGGCTGTTTCTCAGTTTACCCTGGCAAGCCTCATCAAGAAGGGGCGACGGCCGAGCTTTGATAACGCTGAAGAGCCTGGCCGGGCGGCTGTTTTATTCGATTATTTTGTAAAAAAACTCAGAGAACACGGGCTGGAAGTACAGACGGGCATTTTTCAGGCAATGATGAATGTTTATCTGGTCAACGAAGGGCCGGTCACTTTTATTCTCGATTCCAAGCTGAAGCAGTTCTGACCGGGGTCAATCAGGTTATGTCAAGCAGGTGCCCCATTTTTTCCTTCTTGGTTTTCAGATAGTCGAGGTTTATCTCGTTGGGCGGAATCTGGATGGGCACTCTCTCCACAATTTCCAGGCCATAACCGCTCAGGCTGTGGAATTTCCTTGGGTTGTTGGTCAGAAGCCTGATTTTTTTAAGACCGAGGGCGGCCAGAATTTGAGCGCCGATGCCGTAATCTCTCTGGTCGGGTTTGAAGCCCAGGCGACAGTTGGCTTCCACCGTGTCGGCTCCCTCGTCTTGCAGGCTGTAGGCTTTAATCTTGTTGGCCAGCCCGATGCCCCGGCCTTCATGGTTGAGCATGTAAAGAACCACCCCTGAACCTTCTTTCTCAATCATTTGCATCGCCCGGTGCAGCTGGTCGCCGCAATCGCAGCGCAATGAGCCGAAAGCATCACCCGTGAGGCACTGCGAGTGAGCCCGGACAAGCGTCGGGCGTTCAGGGTCAATCCTGCCTTTTATCAGGGCGACGTGATGGTCGCCGTGAATGATGTCTTCAAACACGGCGATGCGGAAATGACCGTAGCGAGTGGGCAGGTCTGCTTCCGAAATCTTCCTGACGAGGGTTTCCGTGCGCATGCGGTAGGCGATTAAGTCCGCTATGGTTACGATCGGGATACCATGTTCTTCGCTGAATTTTTCCAGGTCAGGCATCCTGGCCATCGTCCCGTCTTCCTTCATCACTTCACAGATGACCCCCGCGGGATACAAACCGGCCAGACGGGCCAGGTCAACCGAAGCCTCGGTTTGCCCGGCTCTGGTCAGCACCCCACCGGGCTTCGCTTCGAGGGGGAAAATGTGGCCCGGCCTGGCCAGGTCTTCGGGCCTGGTTTTCGGGTCGATAGCGGTGAGTATGGTTTTGGCCCGGTCGTAGGCAGAAATGCCCGTGGTTACGCCTTCCTTGGCATCAATGGAGACTGTAAAAGCCGTGCCAAACCTGGCCGTGTTATCCTGAACCATCGGGGGAAGCTGCAGTTCCTGCACCCGCTCCCTGGTCAGCGCTAAGCAGATCAGCCCGCGGCCGTACTTGGCCATAAAGTTAATAATTTCGGGCGTGACTTTTTCCGCCGCCACCATCAGGTCGCCTTCATTCTCCCGGTCTTCGTCATCCACGATGATGATCAGGCGGCCTGCCCTTACATACTCAAGGGCCTGTTCAATACTTATAGTTTTAGGTTTATTTTCCATGCCTTTTTCCCGGTTTAAGGGCGGTTAATAGACTTGCTTAGAAATAAAATTATACACGTATTTTCCGATTATGTCACATTCGAGGTTGACCTTCTGGCCAGGCCGCAGGCGGTCGAGGTTGGTGGCAGAAAGTGTGGCCGGTATTAATTCCACTTCAAAATAATCCGGCCCGACGGTGGCCACCGTCAGGCTGACACCATTTACCGCCACGGAACCTTTCTCTACCAGGAATTTTTTTAGCTCTGGCGGGTGCTTGATTTTCATCCTTTTTCCGGGTGGTCTGAGCCTGACTTCCGCCACCTGACCGGTGCCGTCAACATGGCCGGTTACCAGGTGACCGCCAAGCCTCGTTTCTAAAGTGAGCGGAAATTCCAGGTTGAGAAGCTGGCCGCTTCTCAGCTCACCCAGAGTGGACTTTTCCAGAGTTTCCTTCGATAGGGTAAAGGACAGCAACTGGCCTTCTTTCCGCAGCAGAGTCAGGCAGACACCGTCAACGGCCAGACTCTGCCCGGGCTCGATTTTACTGGCTACCTCTTCCGGAACTTCGACGAGAAGTTCTGTGTGTCCGTGACGGTACTGCCGGAAAAGTCCGAGATGAGTTATCAGACCGGTAAACATCAGAGGTAACCTTCAATCATTATATCGTTTTTTAACCTGAGATGTTTTATATTTTTTAACTCGGGAGCTTCGGCCAGGCTAAAGAATCCCCGGCCAGCAAAAGGCGACGGAGATTTCTCTCCCCCGATCAAACGCGGTGCTAAAAAGGCGATAACTTTATCCGCCAGCTTTTGCTCGAGAAAAGAGGTTAAAACCTTTGCCCCGCCCTCCACTAACAATGCAGAAATTTCGCGCTGACCGAGCGTCCTGAGGACCTGCTTCAGGTTTATCTGTCCGTTCTCTGTATCCGTAATGATGATTTCAGCTCCCCTGTCTTGCAGAGCTTTGATTTTTTCTGGCGGTGCTTCCGGCCCGGAAAAAATTAATACGTGTCCCTCTTCCGGATTCTGCAGCAACCTGGCCTCCGGTGGGACAGACAGCCTGGTGTCCAGCACTACCCGAAACCATCTTTTCTTCCGGGCGTTTTCCAGCCTCAGCGAAAGGGAAGGGTTGTCTCTGAGCACTGTGCCGGCGCCGACCAGAATGGCATCGTGTTCATAACGCAGGTGCTGCACCATCCTCCTCGATTCTTCCGACGAAATCCAGCGCGAGTCTCCAGAAGAAGTAGCCATCTTGCCGTCAAGGCTTGTGGCAAACTTCAGCGTGACAAAAGGTGTTTTGTGCACTATGTATTTGTTGTAGGCCTCGTTTAAATGCTGGTTTTTCTCCGCCAGAATTCCGGTTATAACTTCAAGGCCCGTTTGCCTGAGCCGGGCGATGCCTTTTTCGTGAACGATGGGGTTAGGGTCGGAGGAAGCAATAACCACCCTTTTTAATCCCGCTTTAACCAGTCGGTCAACACAGGGAGGAGTCCTTCCCCAGTGCACGCAGGGCTCGAGGGTTAAGTAAAGAGTGGCGCCGCGGACTTTTTCCCCCGCTCTTTCAAGGGCAATGATTTCAGCATGGGGCTGGCCGGCTTCCTGATGATATCCCCAGCCAACGATACGTCCGTCCCGCACGAGGACAGCGCCGACGCAGGGGTTGGGACTGGTCCTCCCTCTGGCTTTTTCGGCCAGGGAAAAGGCCATTTCCATGTAAGCCAGGTCTTCAGCTTTTGGCTTCATGAAAGAAGGGCCTCAACAAAAGATTCCGGAGAAAATTCTAACAGGTCTTTTTCCGATTCTCCAGTGCCGATGAACTTAACAGGGAGTTTGAGGTCATCCACCACGGCCAGGACACTTCCGCCCTTGGCCGTGCCGTCAAGTTTGGTCAGAAAAACTCCGGTAATTCCGGAAAAGCGGTTAAACTCTCGGGCCTGCACCAGAGCATTCTGGCCGATGGTCGAATCAAGCACGAGGAGAATTTCCTGAGGTGCGCCGGGAAATTCCCGGCTGATAACTTTTTTCATCTTCTCCAGCTCGGCCATCAGGTTGGCGTAAGTATGAAGACGGCCGGCCGTGTCGATGAGCAGCAGGTCATAATTTCTGGCTTTGAAGGACTGCACTGCATCGAACACCACTGAGGCCGGGTCAGCCCCGGGATGGCCCTGAATAACCGGAAGACCGAGTTTGTGGCCCCACAGCTGCAGCTGTTGCTGGGCGGCTGCCCGAAAAGTATCGGCCGCGGCCAGCATGACTTTTTTGCCATCGCTATGGTACCTGTAGGCCAGCTTGGCCGCTGAAGTAGTCTTTCCGCCGCCGTTTACTCCGACCAGCATCCAGATGGCCGGCCAGGTGTCGGAGGGGGAGGGTGATTTCTGCGAAAGAATGCTTATCAGTTCCTGTTTGAGCAGGGATTTTAAGTCTTTCGAGCCGGTTTTTCTGGCTTTTTCTTTGATGTCTCGAATTATTTTTTCAGAGGTGGGTAAACCGACGTCAGCCAGGATCAGCAATTCTAACAGCTCATCCAGAATTTCTTCCTGGCTCCGGTTGCTCTGGAATAGCTGTTCGAGGCGGCCGAAAAGTTCCCTGGTTTTAGAAAGGGTCTGTTTTAATCGGTCAAACACGGCTTTTGAATTATATTTTTCTGTAAGAAATATGTCAATCAAGGTAACAGACGCGGTTCAGGTTGTCGATTGTATTGACTTGTGTTAAATTGAAAAACATGAACTCAATATACAAGTGGCAACTGCTAAAGGATGACCCTGAAGCCTGGATCCTGGCTCAGGAATTGAATTTGCCCCATGAGATTGCCACTCTTCTGGTAAACCGCGGAATAAAGTCAGCTTCTGAGGCGGCTTTTTTCCTTTACGGCGGGCTCAACGATTTGCATGACCCTTTCCTGATGAAAGGGATGAAAGAAGCGGTCGAGAGAATACTCCGGGCAGTTAAGGCAGGAGAAAAAATCCTGGTTTTTGGCGATTATGATGTTGACGGCATGCTTTCGGTGGTCATGCTGGTCAAAGCCCTGCGGACGGTCGGGGGGAAGGTTGATTACCTGATTCCGGAGCGCATGAAAGACGGGTACGGGCTCAAAGTTCACCATTTACCGGCGGTGATTGAAAGGAAAACTAACCTGGTGATCAGCGTTGATTGCGGGATAAAGGCCTTTGATTTTGTCCGCCAGGCTAAGCAAAACGGCATAGATGTTATCATCACCGATCATCACCATCCCGGGGATGGGCTGCCCGAAGCGGCTGCTATTTTGAATCCGGTGCTGGAATCTTCCGGTTATCCTGACCGAAACCTGGCCGGCGTCGGGGTGGTTTTTAAATTAATACAGGCTATCTTTCAGCACTTGGGAATAAAACAGGACCTGACCCACTACCTGAAGCTGGTCAGCATCGGCACGGTGGCGGATGTGGCGGAACTCAAGGGTGAGAACCGAATCCTGGTGAAGGAAGGCCTGAAAAGGTTAAGGGAACCAAAAAGCCCCGGTCTTCGCAGTCTTCTTAAAGGTGCCGGTCTGGATGACCGCAAGCTCAACGAGATAGACCTGGGTTTTAGACTGGGGCCCCGGATAAACGCTGCCGGCCGTCTGGGCATGACCGAAGTGGCTGTCAAGCTATTTTTTTCTGAATCGCCCGATGAATGTGAAGAGCTGGTCAGGAAACTCAATGAGTTGAATTACAACCGCCAGAAAATTGAGGAAAGGATTTTGAAGGAAGCGGTAGAAAAAGTGGAAAGTCGGCAGCTCCACCAGAAGTACCGCCTGTTAGTGCTGGGCAGCGAAAACTGGCACCGCGGAGTCATCGGCATCGTGGCCTCCCGACTCAAGGAACTTTACTACCGCCCGGTGATTTTGTTTGCTTATGAAAACGGGAAGGCCTACGGCTCTGGCCGCAGCATCCCTGAACTTTCGCTCATTGAACTGGTCAGCCAGTGCGGTTCGTTGATGCAGAACTATGGAGGACATAAGCAGGCTATTGGCTGTTTAATAAATGTGGAAAACCTGCCGCTTTTCAAGGAAAAAATAAACGAACTGGCTGAAAAGTGGGTGGCCGATGAACTTCTGGAAAGAAAACTGACCGTCGATTGTCGTTTGCCTTTCTCGGCCATAACACCATCGTTTGTTGAATTCTACACTTATCTTTTGCCTTTCGGAATTGGCAATCCCCGGCCGGTCTTCCTGGCGGAGGAAGTTGATGTGCTGGCCCAACCGTCGGTTATGCAAAACCGCCATTTGAAATTATGGTTGAGACAGGGGGGAAGAGTTTTTGAAGCCATTGGTTGGGAAAAAGCCAGGTTGTGGAAAGGGCTCGGTCGCGGGTCCAGCCTGGATATAGCCTATTCTCTTCAGGTTTCGGACTACCGCGGGAAAAAGCAGGTCAACCTGACCTTAGAGGATATCAGGCCGAGATAGCCTTAGATGAAAATTGCTTTCTGGAAGGGGCGTCAGATAGCCAGAAGGCTCATTCTGTCCATCCTGCTGGCTTTGCTTGTGGTTTTGGCTCGGGAAATGGCCAGGAACTCGGCCACCCGGGTTAGGTTAACCGGGTCGTTTAGAGTTGAGGCCCGAGGCCAGACTTCTGGCGAACAGTTTGTGGCGGAAGAATATTCTGGGCCCAAAAAGAGTCTGTCTATCAGAGCGGATGATTTTTACCTTGACGAAAAACAGAACGAGCACCTGGAAGGTCAGGTCGAAGTTACTGACGAGGGCTCGGAAGTGAAGGCTACCCTGCGGGCGGGCCATTTGATTATTCCGCCCGGCCGAAAAAAGGTTGAAGCCGAAAACGGGGTGGAAGTCGAGTTTGACGGGCTGCTCATAAAAGCAGAGGTGCTTGAATATTCGGTAGAAGAAAAAGCAGTCCGGGCACCTCGGGCAGAAGTTATCGGCAGAAATTTTGTCCTGTCCGGAGAAGGGTTCAGCTATCATAGCCTCAGCCGGTCAGCCACGTTTGACGGAAAGTTTCAGGGGCATTTTGGAAGCCAAAAAGAGGGGTTTAACATTTCAGGTAAAAAAGCCTGGTGGGAAGCAAAGAAAAACCTGCTGTCAGTCGAGGAGCTGGTTTTGACTTCCGGTAAGGTTCAGCTGACTTCGCCTGCAGCCGCCATAAACCTGAATGATTCAGACGGTCGTATAGAAAGTGCCACGTTTGAGGGTGGGGCCTGCTTTTTGAGCAGAAGTAACCAGGAGAAGTCAGACCTGCAGGAAGTTAAAATCATGGCCGGTGAACTTACCTTAGAAAAAAATGGAGAAAGATACCTCGCCCTGGCGGCAAAAGGTTTTTCTTTGGAGGGCACGGGTAAGAAGCTGTCTGTCACCGGCGGCGGTGTGAGCCTCAGGCTGGCTTTTTATATGGAACGGGGGCCCGAAAAACTTGAGACCGAAAAAAGTGAATTTAAAGTCCTTCAGGGAGATTACGACCGCAGGCACCTGAAAGCGGAAAAAATTGACTATGACCTTTTGGAAAACAAAATGGTGCTGAGCGGCCAGGCAGCAGCTCTTTTTAAACACCAGGAACTGAGTGCCCGGGAAATCAGGCTCCAGGTTTCAGAACAAGAGCTCGAGGCCTCTTTTTTTCAAATGGCCATCAGACCCGGTTTTTTCACCGGGGAAATGGTTTTCTTCAACCAGGACAGGATAATTTATTTGACCGGAGAAAAATTGAGCCAGAAAGAAAAGTTAATAAGGGGAGAGGGAAACCTGAGGATGTGGCAGGATGATTGCTTCCTCATGGCGGAGAAAATGTCTGCGGACGAAAGTTCAGGGCGAGTTGAGGTTGAACAGGAAGTAACCCTGAACGGTCGCCTGCTGGCACCTTCCGGTATAGAAAAAAATCTGAACCTGTCGGCGGGGCGGGTTATTTTACTTTCGGAAGAGCAGAAGATTAAAGCGGAACACAGAACCGACCTGCGATTCGACGGCCTGACGATTAAAGCACCCGTCCTTGGCGTTCATTTTGCCAAAAATGAGAAAGCGAAGCTGCTTGGTTTGGAATTTCCAGAGGGGCTGGAAATTTCCTGGAAAGATTACCAGGCCCAGGGGAAGCGTGGCTTCTATCAGGCGGAAAAGGATGTGCTTGAAATTCAGCTGCAGGCAGAATTAATAGACAGGAACGGTCAGCGGGTGACAGCAGATAAATTGACTTTGTTTTTAGCGGATGATAGAATTTTTGTAGAAAATCAGAAACGGAAGAGGTCTCAGATAATCCTTGTCAGGGCAAAATGAAGCAGTTACGGGCGGTCTGTCTTCAGAAAAAGTTTGGCCACCGCCTGGTGGTCGACCAACTTTCTTTTGAAGTCACCTCCGGTGAAATAGCTGGTTTGCTGGGACCTAACGGAGCGGGGAAAACCACAGTTTTTTCTATGGTCATTGGCCTCGTTGAGCCGGACGGGGGGCAGGTTTTTCTTAACGGGGAAGACCTGACCAGGGAGCCGGTTTTCATCCGGTCAAGAAAGGGGCTTGGCTACCTTCCGCAGGATTCTTCTGTCTTCCGAGGGCTGACGGTTGAAGAAAACCTCCTGGCCGTGCTGGAAAATCTCCAGAGCGGGCGTTCTGCCGAAGCTAACAGACAGACAGCCAGAGATGTGCTCAGAGAATTTGGCCTGGAATCTCTGGCTCAAAATAAAGCAGGAAATTTATCCGGAGGTGAGAGGCGCAAGTTGGAAATAGCCCGTGCTCTTCTGACCGAGCCGCAGTTTTTGTTGCTGGATGAGCCTTTTTCCGAGCTTGACCCCAAAGCGGTTACGGACCTGCAGGAAATTTTGCTGCGGCTTAAACAAAAAAACATCGGGCTGATGCTGACTGACCACAGAGTCAGAGAAGTGGTGAAAATCCTGGATAAAATTTTTATAATAAATAAAGGTAAAATAGTAGCTGAAGGAAGGCCGGAACAGGTGCTGGGAAAAAAGGAAGTCCGCGAGATATACCTGGGGGAGGAGTTTCGTCTATAAATAGGAGCTAACATGATAAAGCAGAAGCTTGACCAAAAGCAGGTGCAGAAGCTGGTGCTCGCTCCTGCTCTGCAGCAGGCCATCAAGCTTCTTCAGCTTACCAACCTTGAACTCCAGGAAGTGGTCAATGCTGAGCTGGAAGAGAATCCGATGCTGGAAGTGGACGAAGGGCAGGAAGAGGTGCCGGCCGGCGAGCAGCTGCTGGAACCTGAAACAACGCCTGAAGGCGAAGAAGTGAGCCCGGCTTCGGAAGACGACCTGGATGAAATTATTTTTGCGGCCGGCTTCCAGGATTATTTGGATGATGAGTCGCCCGGTTTCGGTTACGAAGAGAAGGAAGAGGTCAGGTACGAGAATTTTATCTCCAAACGTCCGAATCTCTGGGAACATCTGAGCTGGCAGGCCAACCTGACTTTCTACCAGGCGGAAGAGCTGGAAATAGCCGAATTTATCATCGGCAATCTCAACGAAGACGGTTACCTGACCATTTCCGTGGAAGAAATTGCCGCTCAGCTGAATAAACCGGTGGAAAAGATAGAAGCGGTACGAGAAAAAATCAAAATGTTTGACCCGCCGGGCTGCGCCAGCCTCAACCTGAGAGAGTGTTTGCTGAGCCAGATGGATTCATTGAATTTGCAAGATGAGGTGGCCAGGAAAATAATCTCGGATTATCTTCCCCTTCTCCAGAAATCTGACCTGCCGGAACTGTCTAAGATTCTTAACCTGGAGCTGAGCGAGTTGAAGCTTCATCTCGACCTGATTAAAAATCTGGAACCGACACCGGGACGAAAGTACAGCGAGGACAAAGACATCTATGTTGTCCCTGACATCTTTGTGGTCAAAGAAAATGGAGAATGGAAAGTTTATTTAAACGAAGAGGGGTTGCCTCGATTAAGGCTTAACAAATATTACCAGCAGCTGAGCCGTTCCGGGGCTCAGAACGACCAGGAGACCTCTCGCTTCCTGCGGGAGAAAATAAAGAAGGCCGTCTGGTTTATCCGCAGCCTTGAACAGCGTCACCGAACCATCTACCGCGTGGCCAGCTACATTGTTGATAAACAAAAGGATTTTCTGGAAAAGGGTATTGATTTCCTGAAGCCCATGACTCTGGTGGAGGTGGCCAGGGAGCTCGGGCTGCATGAATCAACTGTCGGCCGGGTGGTCGCCAATAAATACATGATGACTCCTCTCGGGCTTTACCCCTTGAAATTTTTCTTCCACAAGTCGTTGAGCGGAGTTTATGGCGAGGAGATCTCCTCGCTGCGCATAAAAGAGCGCATCAGGAAATTAATTGAGAATGAAGACAAGAATAATCCCCTGAGCGATGACGAGATTGTCGAAATCCTGGCCCGGGAAAACATTCAGATAGCCAGACGAACGGTAGCTAAATACCGAGACCAGCTTGGGATTCCTTCTTCACATATAAGAAAAAAGAAATTTTTAATCGAGGAGGTAAAATGATTGTAAACTTTACGGCCAGGCATACAGAGCTCACAGATGAAATCAAAGAATACTGTCAGAAGCGGCTGGGGAGAATGGAGAAGATATTAAAAGATGTTCAGGAAATAGACGTCATCCTGAGCGAAGAAAAAAGCCGCAAAAAAGTTGACCTTCAGGTCAAGCGTAAAGGAGAAGATTTTGTCATTTCTGAAGAAACGACTGATATTTTTAATTCCTTAAACAAAGCTTTTGATAGCCTGGAAAAAAAGGTGGTGAAGGAGAGAAGAAAACTGATCCAGAGACGGAGGCGAGGTGCTAACAGAGAAGAAACCATGATGATGCCCGAAGAAACAAGGGTAGCGGCTCCGCGGCTGGTTAATTTTCCATATTATTCAGATAAACCGATTTCAGTCCAGGAAGCGCTGATGCAGCTGGAAGAGGGTAAGAAAGAGGTCTTCCTGTTCCGAAAGGAGGAAGGCGAAAGCTGGGCCGTGGTTTTTCGGCGCAGGGATGGCAGCCTCGGTTTAGTTGACCCGGAGGCCTGAATAGGCTACCTTATATGGTGCAAAATTATACAGGTTGCGGTAGGATTTATTAAGCTTAAGGAACTGTAGTGTCGTGAGGTTATCCAACATCATCCGAGACAAATCCATCCTCTTGGGTATGAAAGCCAGGGAAAAACAGCAGGCCCTGGAGGAGATGGTCCGCTTTTTAAAGCAGAATAAAATCCTGGCCAATGAAAAAGAAGTGGTGGAGAAACTAAACCAGCGTGAGGCTCTGGGCAGCACTGCTCTGGGTGATGAGATTGCCATACCTCACTGCAAGGTCAAGAATGTAAAAAACCCTATTTTATTAGTAGGAATTTCTCCTTCCGGCGTTGAATTCTCAGCTCCGGACGGGAAGCCGGTCAAAGTCTTTTTTCTTTTGATAACTTCACCGGAAGACCCCAGTCTGAACCTGCAAATCCTGGCCCTGATTGCCCAGCTCGTGAAGAAATCGCCTCGTCTTAAAGAACAGCTTTTGCAGGCTGGGAGTGCCCAGGAAGTGCTGGATATCATCAAAGAACTGGAAGAAAAGGTTTGATGACCTCCCGCAGGAAAAAAGAAAACAGCCTGAGAAAGAAGGACCGGACCGTATCACAAAAGACTTCCTCTGTTCTGCGGGAAGAACCTGTTTCTCAGGTGGTCATCTCGGCCGGTTTGCTGAAAATATTCGGCGTCGGGGCTCTGATCATCGGAGATAGCGGTATCGGCAAGAGTGAAAGCGCTCTGGAGCTGATTGCCCGCGGCCACAAATTCATTTCCGATGATGTGGTGGAAATTTTCAAAGATGAACAGGGACACCTGCACGGCCGTTCACCTCGCCTGACCCGGAATTTTATGGAAATCAGAGGTCTGGGTATTATTAACATAAAGGAAATATTTGGGGCTTCCTCCATCCTGGCAGAAACGCCTGTCGACCTGGTCATCAGGCTAAAAAAATGGAGCAAAAAAATGGAAATCGACCGGCTGGGGCTGCAGTTTCCGGAAGATTATACTCTGGCCGGTGTCCGAATTCCCCAGCTTCATATCCCGGTGGCTCCCGGAAGGAATATCGCCACGTTGATTGAGGTGGCCTGCCGGGTCTACCTGCTGCGGCAAAGAGGCTACCAGGCAGCTCAGGATATTGTCAAACGCTTGGAAAATAAGTTGAGCGGCAAAAAATGAAAAATAAAAACCAGCCTGATTTTATCATCGTAACCGGCCTTTCGGGTTCTGGCAAAACGGTGGTCAGTCGCTATCTGGAAGACGTGGGCTACTATTGTGTGGACAACCTGCCGGCAAAACTTATTCCGGAACTGGTCAGCCTCTGGCAGAGGAGAAAGGCGGAGATAGATAAAATTGCCCTGGTGGTTGACATCCGAGAACCAAATTTTTTGAAAGAATTTCCGGCGGTGCTTAAGCGCTTAAAAATAAAACCTTTTATCGTTTTTCTGGAAGCTTCAGATGAAGCTCTGGTAAAGAGGTTCAGCGAAAGCCGCCGACCGCATCCTTTAGCCTTAAAAAAATCCATTCTGGAAGGAGTCCGGCTGGAAAGGAAGAAGCTGGCTAAGATCAAAGCTATGGCTGATGAAGTCATTGACACCACGGATCTTAACCTCTCCCAGCTGAAGGAGCAGATAAACAAGAAATTGTTAAAAAAACAGAAGCAGATGCAGATTAACGTGGTCAGCTTTGGTTATAAATATGGCCTGCCGCTGGACTCTGACCTGGTCTTTGACACCAGGTTTCTGCCAAACCCTTACTACATTGATGAACTGCGTGAACTCGACGGCCGGTCGAAAAAAGTGCGGGATTTTGTCCTGAATTCCGAAATGACCAAAAAATTCCTGGAGCACCTGATCCGGCTGATTGAATTCCTTATTCCCGGTTTTATACAGGAAGGGAAGAGCACGCTGACCATCTCGGTGGGATGCACCGGCGGGAAACACCGCTCGGTCGTCGTGGCGGAGGTTCTGGGCCGGCATCTGGAAGAGAAAAAATTGAAGGTTAAAATTATTCATCGTGATGTTTATAAATGAGCGGGAATCAGATAAAATATAAAAAAATTATCTTCTGGCAGGAAACATGATAGGCGGAGTGATTGTCTCGCACGGCAAGCTGGCAGAAGAACTGCTGAACGCTTTGACCATCATACTGGGTGAAGCTCCCAACATCGAGGCGATTTCCATCGGCTGGTACGATGACGTGGAGGAATCCAAGAAAAAAATAAGCCAGAGCATCAAGCGGGTGGACCAGAAGAACGGAGTTATCATCTTCACCGATATGTTCGGCGGGACACCTTCCAACCTCAGCTTCAGTTTTTTTGTCGAAAATAAAATAGAAATCATTACTGGAGTAAACCTGCCGATGCTGATAAAATTTGTATCTTTGCAGAGAAATAACAACCTTAAAGATGTAGCAAAAAAGGTCGTTGAGCAGGGCAAAAAGAACATTCACCTGGTGAGTGCCCTGCTGAATTCTCGCAGCAAGTAATTGAGCCATGATAGAAAAAAAAATTATCATTAAAAACAAACTTGGCCTGCATGCCAGGGCAGCCGTCAAGTTTGTCAATTTAGCCAACCGCTACAGCTCTTCGGTTAAAATAATCAAAAACAGCATGGAAGTGGACGGCAAGAGTATCCTGGGAATCCTGACCCTGGCCGCTTCCCAGGGTACGCAGATCAAACTGGTGGTCAATGGCCGTGATGAAGTTCAGGCGATGCAGGCCTTGTGCGAGCTGATCGAAAGCAGGTTTGGCGAGGAAGAATAAGATGGAAGTGGTCAGGCTCAGGGGCATCGGCGTCTCTCCGGGCATTGCCATGGGTGAGGCCGTGCTGTCCGAGAGAGTGGTCTTTACTTCCAGGAGAGAAATTATTCCCGATAACCAGGTGGAGGAAGAATTGCGCCGGCTGCGCCGGGCGGTTGAAAGAACGAAAGCAGAACTAAAGGAAATTAAGAATAACATCCAAAATCAGGTTGGCGAGCAGCAGGCCTTCATCTTTGATGCCCATCTGCTCATCCTTGACGACCGGATGCTGATTTCCAGCCTGGAAAAAGTCATAACGGAAGAAAAGGTGAAGGCGGAATGGGCCATATCTCAGGTTAACCAGTATTTTGCCGGGCTGTTTGATTCCTTAGAAGACGAGTATTTCAAGCAGCGGAAAACCGACATCTCCGATGTCTTGGCCCGGGTGTACCGGAACCTGGAGAGAAAAAAAGAAAAAAGAGAAGAGCCGGACAAACCCGGCATCCTGGTTGCTCATGAGCTGCTTCCTTCAGAAGCGGCTCATCACCTCGGCCAGAGAAAAGTCATGGGCGTGGCGCTGGACATGGGTGGGAAAACTTCCCACACGGCCATCCTGGCCCGCTCGCTGGGCATTCCGGCCGTGGTTGGTCTGCATGATGTCAGCCTCCGGGTTAAAAACGGGGATTTTCTAATCATAGACGGAACCGATGGCGAGGTGATCATCAACCCCACGCCCGCTGTTCGGAGAGAATTTCAGAGCAAAAAAGAAAAGTATGAAGCTTACCAGCGAGAGCTTAAAAAAATTGCCAGACTGAAGCCGGAAACTCTGGATGGCATAAAATTCACACCTCTGGCCAACATTGAGCTTCCTGATGAGGTGCCAACGGCTTTTTCCTACGGTGCCGAAGGAATCGGCCTGTTTCGCTCTGAGTTCATCTACCTGCAGCGTTCAACCATGCCCTCGGAAGAGGACCATCTGGCGGTTTACCAGCAGATGGCCCGGGCCACATACCCCAGGCCGGTTTACATCAGGACGATTGATATTGGCGGCGAGAAAAGCCTTCCTCATTTGAACATTGAAAAGGAACCAAACCCGGCCCTCGGTCTTCGGGCTATCAGGTTCTCGCTGAAAAACCGGGAGATGTTCAAGATTCAGCTCCGGGCCATCCTCAAAGCGAGCCGTAAGAAAAATGTCCGGTTGCTCGTGCCGATGGTTACCGAGCTGGAGGAGGTGATGGAACTGAAAGACCTGCTGGCTGAAGTTAAATCTGAACTCAGGTCGGCCAGCCTGCCTTTTGACGAAAAAATTCCGGTAGGAGCTATGATTGAAGTTCCCGGAGCGGCCATGCTCATAGAAGAGCTAATACCGGAGCTCGATTTTATAAGCATTGGCACCAATGATTTGATTCAGTATCATCTGGCCGTGGACCGCGGGAATGAATCGGTGTCTTATCTGTTTAAGCCTCACCATCCGGCGGTCTTAAGGTTATTGGCCCACGTCATAAAAACCGTCAACCAGGCCGGTAAAGAGGTGACGGTCTGCGGTGAAATGGCAGCAGACCCGCTGTCTGCTATCATCCTTCTCGGCCTCGGGCTGAGAAATTTCAGCATGAACCCCATTTTTATCCCGAAAGTCAAGAAAGCCCTGCGCGCCGTGGAGGCAAAAACAGCGGAGGAAGCAGCGGTGGAAGCTTTGAAGCTAAAGACAGCGACCGAGGTAGAAGAGTTCATGACTGAAGCTATACTGCGAAAACATCCAGAAGCATTTTTGATGAGCCAGATTACGGCTTGAGGCCTTAAAAGGGGATTTCAACCCCGTCCGTAAACGTCCTCCAGCCTGACGATGTCATCCTCGCTGGAGGCACCGAGCCAGAGTTCCATCACCCGGGCCGGTGAACTGCCCGTGTTTTTCAGGCGGTGAGGCAGACCGGACGGGATAAAAATTTCTTCCCCCGGTTCAGTCTTCCAGACCCGTTCTCCCAGGGTCATCTCCAGACCGGCGTCCAGTATGACCCAGTACTCACTCCTGTTCCGATGGTACTGCAGAGACAGCATCTGGCCCGGGTTAACCGTGATGATTTTAAGGCTGGAAGCTAACAGGTGGGGATAAGTGCGAAATTTTCCCCACGGTCTTTTTTCTTCATAGATTAATTTTAGAATTTCTTCCTGATTTAGCTTTGCATCCATGGTTTAACTTCTTACTATAAGTTTATTTGATGATAATTTGTGATTCTTATCCAGATTGTTATCCTGTAATCAGACCCCGGATTTGCCTCGGTATTCAGAAGGGAACATCGTCGTCATTGCCGGAACCCGGTTCCCCGCCCGGAAATTCTTCAACCGGTTCGGAAATGTCCGGGAATTCATCGGCCGGCGGCAGGTCGCTGTAGCCAGTATCCATCGACTGCTCCGGCTGAGCGGCGATTTTTTTCCCAAGGGGAACGACATTGATGGCTTCTACTTCGGTGGTATTCCTTCTGTTTCCATCCCTGTCCTCCCAGGAACGCCACCTGAGCTTGCCTTCCACCAGGACCTGTCTTCCCTGTTCGAGGAATTTTTCGCAGAACTCGGCCAGCTTGCCCCAGGCCACGATGCGATGGTATTCGGTTCGGTCGACAGTTTTTTTGGTATCCTGGTAGTAAAGCTGTTCGTTTGTCGCGACCTGGAAACGGGCTACGGGTCGGCCGCTTTCCGGCAGGTACCTGATTTCTGGCTTTTTAACCAGGTGCCCGATCAGGATAACCCGGTTTAAACTATTTCTTTCTCTCATTTTTCCACCAGTTCTTTGATTTTTTGTTGGGCCAGGCGGCTTTCTTCCTGGGCCGGATATTTGTTAACCAGAAGTTTAAAGGTGGCCAGGGCTTCTTCCTTCTGGCCGAGATTAAGCTGGCTCATACCCTTTTTGAGGTAAGCCGCCGGGACCTTGTCTCCGGAGGGATAGCTCAGCAGAAGCTCGTTGAAAACTTCTATCGCTTCGCTGTATTTGCCCTGGCTGTAGTAGCATTCGCCAATCCAGTACAGAGCGTTATCAGAAAGTGGCGTGTTAGGATATTGCTGCAGGAACAGTCTGAAGCTGTCAATGGCCAGGTCATAGTTGCCCTTCAAATAGTCACCGTAAGCGTTGTTGTACATTTCCTGAGCCGGGATGGAAACCGTTTGTGTCGGGGGTGGAGTCGTCTTGGTTTCTTCGGTCTTGGCCGGAGCCTTTTTAGCCGCGGTTTTAGATTTTTCTTCCGGCCGAGGCTGGGAAGCCAGGCTTTCCAGCCGCTGCAGGGCCTCCTGTAATCCGGTTAGCTGAAACTGTATTTCTTCCAGCTTGCCCTGCATCTGCTGATACTGCACCGGCAGGCTGCTGTGCAGCTCTTCTTTAAAGCTGGTTTGTTCAGCCTGGCTTTTCCGGACAAGCTCGCCTAACAGCCTGACCTGTTCTTTGATGTCCTGCAGGTCAGCGGTAACCTTTTTCAAGCTATTGGTCAGCTCCTGCACCTGAAGCTTCAGGGCCTGGATGTCTTCATACATCAGCTCGTAGGCTTTTTTACTCTGCTGAGCTTCAGCCGGTAAACAAAGCAAACCGACCGAGATGAGAAACAAAAAGGCTACCGTGAGTCTTTTAATAAAGTTCAATTTATTTCTCAATTATCAAAAATTGAGCCCTTCTGTTCTTGGCCCAGGCCGCTTCATCATGGCCGGGGTCAAGAGGCTGGCTTTTTCCGTAAGAGATGATTTTCATTCTTTCACCCGAGATGCCCAGGGACAGCAGGTAGTCCATGGTGCTTTTGGCTCTTTTTTCACCCAAAGCCAGGTTGTATTCCTCGGTACCTCTCTCATCGCAGTGGCCTTCAATCAATATCTTGACGGTCGGGTGTTTTTTCAGCCATTCTGCATTCTTCTCCAGCACGGGCACGGCATCCGGCCTGATGTTATACTTGTCGTAATCGAAGAAAATCATAGCCAGAGGCTTTTCCTGATTGAGCTCTTCCAGCGTCTTTTTCATGAAAATTTCTTCTTCGGTCAGTTCAGGTTCCTTGACCGGTGGCTCTTCAACTTTTTCCACCTTTGGCTGCTCCTGCGCCTGCGGTGGCGGTGGCGGAACTTCCTTGGCTTTTTTCTTGCAGGAAGCGGTGAATGAAATCACCAACAACAGAGAAAGCATAATGATAGCGGCCTTTTTCATAACAGTACCTCCTTATGTTCTTCTCGGGCCATTCAATTTATACAATTAAGATATCCCTCTGTCAACAGAAAGAGGAGTTAAGTTTATTAATTTGTCCAGTTTGGCAGTTTATTCTCTCCAGCCGAGGTCAGACAGCGCAGGTTGGTTCCGTCATAGTCTATGGAATAAATCTGAATTGTTCCCGACATGTTGGAAGAGAAAACCACATGGCGTCCGTCAGGTGACCAGGATGGAGATTCGTTCCGTGCGTTTGATTCAGTCAGTTTGGTGATTTTGTTGGTTTTCAGGTTCAGGATATAAAGGTCAAAAAAATTGTTTACTCTGGAGACAAAAACAATTCTCTCCCCATCGGGCGACCAGACCGGAGAATCAAGGTAATCTCCGCCGAAACTCACTTTACGCACGTTACCGCCCTCGGCATCCATGATGTAAATCTGAGGCGTGCCCGTGCGGTCTGAAGTGAAGGCAATTTCACGTCCCGTGGGTGACCAGGAAGGGGCGGTATCAATGGCTGAATTAAAGGTGATTCTTCTCACGTTGCTTCCGTCAGCATTGGCCACATATATTTCAGCATTCCCGTCCCGGGTTGAACAGAAAGCCAGCTTCTTGCCGTCCGGTGAAAAGGCGCCAGAAAAATTAGTCCCCCTGGTAGAAACCGGCACGAGTTTGCCCTCGTAGGGGTAAAGCAGGTAAAGGTCCGGGTTTCCAGCTCGGTATGAGGTAAAGACAATGGCTCTCTGGTCTGGTGACCAGGCCGGCATGTAATCTCTCCATTTATTAAACGTCAGACGGGTCTGGTTGGCTCCGTCATAGTCCATCATGTAAAGCTCATCATTGCCATCCCGGTTCGAGACAAAAACAATCTTGCTGGTAAAGAAGGGCTTTTCTCCATAAATTTTCATCAATTCATCGGCCAGACGGTGAGCCACCAGACGGTAGACAGAGGGCTCCGCCTGGTATCTTTTGCCCAGGATCAGTTTTTCGCTCTTGACGTCGTATATCCTGGATTCAAACACTATTTTACCTGCTGATTCGCTTATTTCACCAACCACCAGCAGCCGGGCCTGAATCGATTCCCAGTCTTTAAAGAAAATCTGTTTGGGGTCAAGCGGCCTGATGTAGCTTAAATGCTCTCGCGGGATAAGAGTGAAGACACGGCTGTATTTAAGGTCGTCAGACAGCACCTGGTGGATGATTTCGGCCGCCTGTCTGGCCGTGGCTGACGAGGTTTCATAGATAAAAGGCGGTAAAGCCACCGAAATGGCCGGCACGCCTTCTCTGATGGTCAGAACGATTTCCTGCTGGGCTGAAGAAAAAAGGGTTACCAGGAAAATGCCCAAAATAATCTGAACTGAAATTAAGAATTTTTTACTCATTTGCTCCGCTCGAAGATTAAGTGTATCACCAAATAATCATTTTCGTAGTCTCTGGGCAACGGGGGAAAGGGAGCGGCCAGCTCAACGGCCCGTCTGGCTGTCAGGTCGAGAGCCGGCAGGTTGGAAGGCTGCTCTATCTTCAGGTCTGCAATCTGGCCGTTGCGCAGGATTTTGAAATAGATAACCGATTGGTATTCCCCGGTAAAATCAAGGTTGTTAATGGCGGTAAACCAGTTGGAAGAAACCCGGTCGATAATTATCTGGAGGTAATAGGTATATGGAAAAGAACCTGTGCCCAGCGGGTCGCCGTAACCGTAACCGAATCCACCCCCGCCGCCACCTTCTCCCACGCCGATTCTGAGGCCAGAACCTCCACCGCCGCCACCGGTGCCGCCGCTTCCTTCGGTCACTCCGGCCTCTTTACTCCCGGCTGAAGTTGCTCCTGGAACCGGGGCGGATATTTCCGCTTTTTTCGGGGTTTCTTTCGTTTTTGATTTGGCCTTTTCCACCGGGTGCCTCAGAGAAGTGCCGGCCGGTGGTGCGGCTTTTTGAGGAACCGTCAGTTCCTTCATGGTTTCTTTTTTAGCGGCCGCGGCCGGCTGCTCTTGCGGTTTGCCGGGAGCTCCACCGGTTCCACCGCCCCCGCCTCCCGAACCGCTGCCGCCACCCCCGCCGGGCAGGCCGACAAAGTTCAGGTTTACATAGTGGACCAGCCCTTTCTTGCTGGGCGCCGTTAAGTAGTTGGAAAAACCGACCAGGGCAAAAATTATGACGTGGAGAAAAAAAGACAGAATCAAAGCCCTTTTAAACGGGCCACTGCTTAACAGAAAAGATTTCATCAGCCTGTCCGTTTCTTGGTTGCCGGCTTTTCCAGCGGTTCAGTCACCAGGCCGACAACTTCGATGCCGGATTTCTTAATGATGTCCAGAACTTGGATGAGCTGCCCGTAATTTAAATTTCTATCCGCTCGAAGATAAACAATTTTTTTGGGTTTGTTGAAGAAATATTCCTGCAGCCTTCTTTCGAGCAGGTTTATGTTTATGACCGATTCGCCAATGTGGATGTAACCATCAGCTGTTATGGTCAGGGTCAGTCCTTCCTCTGCCGGGGCTGACTCGGTTTCGGCCTGGGGAAGGTTAATGCCGATGCCTGATTGCATCATCGGTGCGGTAACCATGAAAATAATCAGCAGCACCAGCATGACGTCCACCAGCGGGGTGACGTTTATTTCGGACATAGAAGTCCCCAGTCTTCTCCGCCCGTTGGCTGAGGGTGCAGGATTAAGATTAACTCCCATAGACTTTTTCGACGATGTTTAAAAATTCAAGGCTGAAATCATCCATCATAGTAATCAGCTCTTTAATTCGGCCGAGGTAAAAATTGTAAGCAATGACTGCCGGAATGGCCGCAAACAGGCCGATGGCCGTAGCAATGAGGGCCTCTGCTATACCGGGAGCTACGGTCACCAGGCTGGCCGAACGAACGACGCCAATCTTATGAAAAGAGTCCATGATGCCCCAGACTGTGCCAAACAGACCGATGAAGGGGGTGACGCTTCCGCAGGTCGCCAGGAAGCTCATCAATTTTTCCAGCCGGGTGATTTCAGCGTTGGAAGCCCTGAGCAGCGCACGGTTGACCATCTCCAGCTTGTCCCGGTCGACAGAACCCTGGGGCTGGGGGTTGGAGCGGGTCAGGTGGACCAGTTCCTTGAAGCCGGCCTGAAAAAGAGTGGCCAGGGGACTCTGTTTGTATTTCCTGGCCGCTTCACCAACTTCGTTCAGTGATTTGCTCCGGCGAAAAGCTTCCAGAAAATTTTTCGAGCTGTTCTCCGCCGCTTTGATGGTCCTGTGTTTGTAAATGATTATGGCCCAGGAAAATATTGAAAACAGTATCAGAACCAGAAGGATAAATTTAACGACGATAGTGGCTTGCGAAATTAAGGTGAATACGTTCATAGCTTTTTCAAATTAACACACGCCCCTCAGGATGTCAATCAGAGCCACTCTTGACTGTTCAGGAAAAAAGGGATTAAATTAATAGCCGCTTATAAAATATACAAATAGAAGAGCCCAAGTTGAACAACTTTAAGAAAAGCCTGATTCATCCTCCACGCCTGCTGGCGCTGAGCTTTCTGGCAGCCATTGTTGTGGGCAGCCTGCTTTTGCTGATTCCGGCCGCCACGGCCAGCGGAAAAATAAAAATCATCGACGCCTTTTTTACAGCCACCTCAGCCATCTGTGTCACCGGTTTAATTGTTGTTGACACAAACACCTATTTTAGCTCGCTGGGGCATACCATCATAATTATTCTGATACAGTTAGGCGGCCTGGGCATCATGACCTTTTCCAGTTTCATCCTGCTCACGGCCGGCCGAAGGGTGAGCTTGACCGACAAGTTAGTGGTCGAAGGTTCTTTTCGGCCTTCAGCCATCTCCAGCTTCCGTGAGCTGTTGAGGGACGTTTTTATTTTTACTTTTTCCATTGAAAGCCTGGGGGCCATTTTGTTGCTGATCAGGTTCGGGCAAAAATGGCCTTTCCCGCGAGCTCTGGCGCTGTCGGTCTTCCATTCTATCTCCGCTTTCTGTAATGCCGGGTTCTCTTTGTTTTCCGAAAACCTGGCGGGCTTTAGGGGGGATGTTCTGGTTAATCTGGTGATGATGCTCCTCATCGTGCTGGGCGGCCTGGGCTTTTTTGTCCTGCAAGAAATTAAACTGGCCATAAAGCATTCCTTAAGCGGTGAACGAGTGAAATTTTCCCTGCACACCAAGCTGGTGGCTTCGGTTACGACGGGAATAATCCTGGCCGGGTCCATTCTGATTTTCCTGGCTGATTTCCGAATCGGCCTAGCCGGGCTGTCGGTTAAAGAAAAGCTACTGGTGCCGGTTTTCCATACGGTTTCGGCCAGAACGGCCGGTTTCAACACGATCGACCTCAATCAGCTTTCGGTGGCCTCCGTTCTCATCCTCATCATGGTAATGTTTGTTGGAGCTTCGCCCGGTTCTACCGGAGGCGGTGTGAAAACTACCACCTTTGGTGTTATCTTTGCCTTCATCAGGTCAAGAATTAAAGGTTATGAAGTGCCGCAGATTTTTTCACGGGGCATCAAGCATGAGGATATCATAAAAGCCTACACTCTGATTTCGCTGGCGATGGGTCTCATTTTTGCCGCCACCTTTTCCTTGCTCATTATCCAGCCCGAACTCTCCTTCAAAGCCGCTTTGTTTGAAGTGGTTTCAGCTTTCGGCACGGTGGGATTATCCCTGGGTATAACCCCTCAGCTGCACCCGCTCGGCAAACTGGTCTTGATCATAGTCATGTATACAGGCCGGATCGGCCCGCTGACCATGCTTTATGCTTTTAGCCGGGTCAGGCCGCTTGGCGCCTACCAGTTTGTTGAAGAAAACATCATGGTGGGCTAAAATTACTTCGATACTGTAAGCTTTTCTCGAACAAGGGAGAAATAAGATGAAATTCGCGGTTATCGGACTTGGCAGTTTTGGCAGCTATTTAGCCAGGACTCTCTACGAAAAAGGGCATGATGTTCTGGTCATAGATAAAGACAAAGATAAAATAGAAGAAGCCAAGGATTTTTCCACCCAGGCCGTGTGGATGGACTCGGCCGATAAAGAAAGCCTGCAGGCCCTGGGCGTGCAGGACATGGATGTGGTCATCGTCAGCCTTGGGCCGGAGATGGAATCTTCCATCCTGACGGTTCTGTATCTCCATGAATTGGGCGTTAATAAAATTCTGGCCAAGGCCCTGAGTGCCGACCACGGGAAAATTCTGGAAGCCATTGGCGCGACGGAAGTTATCTACCCGGAGCGCGACATGGCCATCAGGTTGGCCCAGAGGTTAAGCTCCAGGAATGTGCTTGAGTACCTGCCGCTGGCCGAAAACATAAGCATCCAGGAAATCGTACCGCCCGAGGCCTTCATCGGGAAAAAGCTGAAAGACCTCGACCTGACTAACAGGTACCGGGTTCAGGTTATTGCCGTAAAACAGCTGGTGCCGGAAAAATTGATCTTTATCCCGGGCGCTGATTTTGTCATCAAAGACAGCGATGTCCTGGTGGTCATGGGAGAGGAAAGTAACATCGCTGAATTATGTGCCTGTAAGAAGTAATTTCTGAATAATTTCCCTGGCTACCTGCTTGGCCTTTTCTCCTGTTTCTCTTACTGGTCCGACACAGGAAGGGCATCCTTCTTCACAGGGGCAGGCGTTTATTGTGTCAAGGCAAGCCTGAAGCAGCGTCCGGTGCAGTTCAAACAGCGCCGGGCTCAAACCGATGCCCCCCGGGAAGTTATCATACAGGAAAATGTTGGGGGAAAAATCGGGTGTCAGAGCCTGCTGAAATCTCTCGGTAAAAGGCACTTTGCGGCTGGGCAGCTCCCGCGGCGGAATTGATTGTCCGGTCAGGTTATCTCCGATGGCCACGCCGAGGTCATGAAGGTCACACATCAGAAACAGCGGAGCGACGTGATGCAGAAGGTAAGAAAGCCCGAAGAGTCCGTTTATCCTTTGTTCGGCCGTGAAAGGCAGAGTCTGATAAATTTCGGCCGGAATGGTCAGCCAGAAGCTGGTGGTGCTCATCTCGTTTTGCGGAAGCTGCAGGTCTCCGGCGCCCACATTTTCCATCGTATGAAATTTTATTTTCTTGAAACCGACCACCTGGGTGGCCACGTGAACTTCACCGTGAGAGGTCCAGCCCTGGGGCAGGTCGCGGCGTCCGAAGACGTCGAGGATTTTTACGTTTGTGTAATCTATGGCATCGGTAAAGTAATCGACCTCGGTCTGGCGCACGTAAGCTTTGCGCTCCTCATAATCAAACTTTTCCACGAAATACTGTTCGCCCTCGCAGATGTAGATGGCTTTCGGATGAAGCGTGGTCAGGGCGGAAGAAAAATCTACCTCGGCAATCACCCGTGGTTTTTCGGTGATGTCCACCACCACGAAATTATCCGAACTTATGCTGCGCAGGGAAATGGCATCGGCCGGATAAGCTTCTGAAGTCCAGAACCATTTGTTCTGGGTGTGGTGCAGCAGGTGCTCTTCTTCCAGCACCTGGAGGATTTCACTTATGTCAACTTTCCCAAATTTCTCTCCATCTTCAAACGGAAGTTCGAAGGCGGCGCACTGGATGTGACTGACCAGTATAGAGAGATTGTCGGGGTTGATGAGAGCCATTTCTGGCGGGCTGGAAAAGAAATAATCGGGGTGATTGACGATAAACTGGTCAAGAGGAGAGGAGGAAGCCACCAGCACGGCGGCTGATTTACCGGTCTTGCGGCCGGCCCGGCCCGCTCTCTGCCAGGTGCTGGCGATGGTTCCGGGATAGCCGGCCAGCACGGCCACATCGAGCGTGCCGATGTCTATGCCGAGTTCGAGGGCATTGGTCGAGACCACGCCCAGAATTTTCCCTTCCCTGAGACCTCTCTCAATTTCCCGGCGCTTGAGCGGTAAATAGCCCCCGCGGTAGCCCCGAATGAGCCCTTCATCTTTTATGCTTTTTTCTATGTCTTCCTTTAAGTAGGTGACGAGAACTTCCGTCAGCAGCCGGCTCTGGGCAAAGACTATCGTCTGCAGATTATTCTTCAGAAATATGCTGGCAATTCGCCTGGTTTCGTTGATGTATGACCTTCTTATGCCCAGCTGCTGGTTGACGACCGGGGGAGTGTAGAAAACGAAATATTTCTCGCCCCGGGGTGCGCCGTTCTGGTCGATGAGTTCGACCGGCTCTTCAATCATTTTTTCAGCCATGTCCACCGGGTTGGCGATGGTCGCGGTCGACAGGATAAACTGAGGCTTCGAGCCGTAGAAAGCGGCTATTCTTTTTAACCTGCGGATAACGTTGGCCACGTGGCTGCCAAACACGCCGCGATAATTATGGAGTTCATCTATCACCACGTATTTGAGGTTTTCAAAAAGCTTAATCCACTTGGTGTGGTGGGGCAGAATCCCCGTGTGCAGCATATCGGGGTTGGTGATGATGATGTGGCCCTGGGCCCGGATGGCTTTTCGGGCATCCTGCGGCGTGTCACCATCATAGGTAAAAATCCGGATGTCCTTTCCCATGAGTTCTATGATTTCGTCAAGCTCGGCCATCTGATCCTGAGAGAGAGCTTTGGTCGGGAAGAGGTAAATGGCCCGGGTGGAGGGGTCCTTTAAAATCCGGTCCAGCACGGGCAGGTTGTAGCAAAGCGTTTTACCTGAAGCGGTGGGTGTCACCACCACAACATTTTTTCCCTGGCTGACTTTTTCCCAGGTTTGCCGCTGGTGAGAAAAAAGCGAGGCAAACCCTTTTTTCTTGAGGGCTTCCACCAGTAACGGGTGGGCTTCTTCCGGATAGTCGACAAAAAGCCCGGCCTGCGGCGGCAGGTATTTTATGGTGGTGATGCTGCCGTGGGGTTCTGCCAGCCGGCGGAGCTGATTGATGGCCGTAACCAGTCTTTCTTCTTTTTCAAAGGCATCCATGGTTTTTCTTTATTATAAATTATAAACTCGGTTTGTGAAATGTTTTTTCCCGGGGTCAGCCGAAATAAAGCCCGGACGTGCTAAAATATAACCATGCTGCAGGAAATCAGGATAAGAAAAGCGGCCCAGCATAACCTGAAAAAAATAGATGTGACAATTCCGCGAAACAGGCTGGTTATCATCACCGGGCCGAGCGGGTCAGGCAAATCTTCCCTGGCCTTTGATACCATTTTTGCCGAAGGCCAGAGAAGGTACCTGGAATGTCTTTCAGCCTATGCCCGGCAATTTCTGGAGCAACTGGAAAAACCGGAAGTGGAATCGATAGAAGGGCTTTCTCCGGCTATTTCGGTGGACCAGAAGACCATCAGCTATAACCCCCGGTCGACGGTCGGCACCATTACCGAGGTTTATGATTTCCTGCGGTTGCTGTATGCCCGGGCCGGGACGATATTTTGTCCCGAGTGTCAGGTGGAAGTTAGCGCCAGCTCAGAGGACCAGATTCTCCAGCAAGTAAAAAGCCGGCTGTCCGGCGAAAAGGTTCGGGTCCTGGCTCCGGTGGTCCGCGGGCGAAAGGGTGAGTACCGCGATTTGCTGGAAAAATTCAGAAAAAAGGGATTTTTAAAAGTTAGGGTTGATGGACGATGGCATGAGCTGGAAGAGAAGATAATCCTGGCCAAAAACAAGAAGCACAACATCGAGATTCTGGTAGACGAACTGAGATTAAGCGAGGACTCCTGGGCCAGATTTCGGGAAGCGCTCAGCCAGTGCCTCGAGATGAGCGATGGCGGACTGCTGGTTCTCGACCAGAAAGGACAGGAGTATTATTTTTCGAGCAGGCTGAGCTGTCCGGTCTGCGGCCGCAGCTTTCAGCCTCTTGAGCCCCGGAATTTTTCATTCAACAGCCCGTACGGAGCCTGCGAGCGGTGTAACGGACTCGGCTACCTGACGACTTACAACGAGTGGGGAGAGGTGGAACTCACCGATGACCTGTGCCCGGTCTGCCACGGTCAGAGATTAAAGAAAGATAGCCTGGCCGTCAGAATTTCCGGCCTTAACATCCACGAGCTTTCTTCGCTCAACATAGAGCAATTGCTGAACAAACTGACGGAGATGGAATTTTCGGGCCAGAAAAAACTCGTGGCTGACAAAATCTTGAAGGAAATAAAAGAGCGGCTGTGGGTGATGAAAGAACTGGGACTTTCTTACCTGGATTTGAACCGCACGGGAGCTTCCCTTTCAGGCGGTGAGGCTCAGAGGATAAGGCTGGCCGCTCAGGTGGGAGCCAAGCTCCGAGGCATACTCTACGTGCTGGATGAACCGACCATCGGGCTTCATCAGCGAGACAACGGCCGGCTAATCCGGCTGTTGCGGCAGTTAAGAGATTCAGGAAACTCGATAATCGTGGTCGAACATGATGAACAGACAATCAGGTCGGCTGACTTTTTGGTTGACCTGGGACCGGGGGCGGGGGAGAGGGGTGGCTACGTGGTGGCTCACGGCTCGCTGAATGAAGTAATGGCCTACAGCCATTCGCTGACCGCTCAGTATCTGCGCGGTGAAAAACGCATCCCCGTGCCGGAAAAAAGACGCCAGCCTAAAGGGTGGCTGATTATCAGGGGAGCGAAGGAGCACAACCTGAAGAACATAGATGTGAAAATCCCGCTCGGCGTGATGGTGGCGGTGACCGGAGTTTCCGGTTCAGGCAAGAGCACCCTGGTTTATGATATTCTTTATCGAGCACTTCTTAAAAAATTTTACCGGGCAAAAGTGCATCCGGGGCGTCATGACCGGCTGGAAGGACTGGAGCAGATTGATAAAGTTGTTTCGGTAGACCAAAAACCTATCGGCCGAACCCCAAGGTCAAACCCGGCCACTTACACCCAGGTATTCACTCACCTGCGCGAGCTTATGGCCATGACCCCAGAAGCCAGGCGCCGGGGTTACTCTCCGGGGCGCTTCAGCTTTAACCTGCCAGGGGGGCGGTGCGAGGAATGTGAAGGCGCGGGAGTAAAAAAAATAGAAATGCACTTCCTGCCGGATGTTTATGTCACCTGCGACCGCTGCCATGGAAGCCGTTATAACAAGGAAACCCTGGCCGTCACTTATAAAGGGAAGAACATTGCTGATTATTTGAACATGACGGTGGATGAAGCCTATGAGGTGCTCAGGGCTCACCCGGCTTTAAGAAGAAAGCTCGAACTCTTGCAGAAAGTCGGGCTGGGTTATCTCCGGCTGGGGCAGCCGGCCCCCACGCTTTCCGGCGGAGAAGCCCAGAGGATAAAGCTGACCAGAGAACTCAGCCGGCGTGATACCGGCCGAACTCTTTACCTGCTGGACGAGCCGACGACCGGGCTTCACTTTGATGATGTCAGCAAGCTGCTGCTGGTCGTGGAGAAACTGGTTGAGCTCGGCAATACGGTTGTCATCATCGAACACAACCTTGAAGTTATAAAATTTTGCGACTACATTATTGATTTGGGCCCTGAAGGCGGGGAAGAAGGTGGTATGATAGTGGCGGAAGGAACCCCGGAGCAGGTGGCAATGGTGGAAAATTCCCACACCGGTCAATATCTTCGCCAGGTTCTGGGTTCAAAACAGCCGCAGGTTCAAGGATAGTCAGATGAGCTTTGATGAGATTATCGGTCAGGAACAGATTAAAAAAATCTTGAAGCTATCGCTCGGCAAAAAGCGCCTGCCCAATTCTCTGCTGTTTGCCGGGCCGCCCGGCGTCGGCAAGTTTCAGATGGCCCTGGCTGTGGCGCAGGCTCTGAATTGCCAGCAGAGCCGGGTGGAGCCGTGCGGGTCCTGTGATTCCTGTTTGCGGATTAAACGGAATCAGCACCAGAACGTTAAAATAGTGCAGAGGGAAAAGAACAGGGAGCAGATTGTAAAAGAACAGATTGATGAAATAAATTACCTGTCAAACCTGAGACCCTGGCAGCAGGGAAACCTGGTTTTCATCATCAACGAAGCGGAAAGGATGAACGAAACGGTGGCCAATTCCCTGCTGAAGACTCTGGAAGAGCCAAACCCGTATGTTTATTTCATCCTGATTACTGAAGACCTGCAGATGATTTTGCCCACCATCCGTTCCAGATGTCAGGTTCTTCGTTTCCGGCCAATCAGTGAAGAAGATATAACCAAAGCCTTGGTGGCCAGGGGGATTCCTGAAGACAGAGCTTCCCTTATGGCCGCCACCTGTGACGGCAACCTGGAAAAAGCCAGCGAGCTGCAGTGGGATGAATTAAAGAATCAGCGCGACCGGGCGTGGTATCTTTTCCTGGAATTGGTGGAAAAATCCCGGGCAGACACCTTGATGAGCCTGGTGGCCGGGCGTTCGAGGAAGGACTTTCTCGATGAATACCGCGAGCTGCTGTCTTTCTTTTCGGTATTTTTCCGCGATATTCTGGTGCTTCAGCAGAAAAAAGAAAACTATCTTCTGAACCCGGATTTAAAGAATGAATTGCAGGCCCTGGCCGGAAAGATAATGCCGGAAAAAGCAGTGGCCGGAGTGAAGTTCATGGAAGATTTGCTGCAGAACTTAAAGAAAAACCCGAATTTAGCTATAATGAGCAGTGAGCTTTTCATTTTTCTGAGGGAAATTAGCCATGGCTGATGTGGTTTTGGTTTTGTCTGAGTCTACCGGGAAGGTGGTTCGAGCCATAAAAGGGGAAGAGCCGCTCGACATAGGTGATTACTGCCTGATTGAATCGGAATATGGTGGCGATTTGGCCATGGTCATAGACACCTCCAGTGAAGTGGTCCAGTGTCCCAAAGCGGCTCGCCAGGCGGTTAAGGTTATTCGCAAGGCGACGGAGGATGACATCAAAAAATTCCAGTGGCTCAGGGAAAGAGAAAAAAAGGCGTTTGACTTCTGCCTCGAAAGAATCAAAGCCCGCAACCTGCCGATGAAGCTGGTGGCCGTGCGATACTTTTTCAACGAGAAGAAGGGCATCTTCTATTACACGGCCGACGGCCGGATAGATTTTCGGCAGTTAGTCAAGGACCTGGCCAAGGAACTGCGCATGAGGATTGAGATGAGGCAAATAGGCGTGCGGGATGAAGCCAAGCTGGTGGGCGGGCTCGGAGTTTGCGGCCGTACTTTGTGCTGCTTCTCCTTCATCAAAAACTTTGAACCCATCACCATCCAGAAAGCCAGGAAGCAGCAGATCGTCATCAACCCGACCAAGATTTCTGGGCTGTGCGGCCGTTTGATGTGCTGTCTGGCTTTCGAAGAAGAAACTAAGGGAAGGCTGTACATAGAAGAACTGGATTCCGGCTTGATAGAAGATTAGGAATTAACTCTCAAAACAAATTTTTGACGGGGAAGCAGATACCTGCTTTTATCTGTCGGCGATCTTAAACTGCACCTTGCTGGAGACGGCAATCAGAGTGCCATCGGCGGAAAAAGCTTTGACCTGCCAGGAATATTTTTCTCCGGGAACCATCTTGGCTCTGACTTCTTCAGGCAGGGTAATGTGATTTTCCTTGGTGGTGGTTTTCCACAGGAGCTCGTGATTGTAGATGGAAACCTGGTATTCCACATTTTCTCCCAATTTCTTCCATTCGAAAGAAGCCGGCACCTGACGCATATCTATCACCGGGGAAATCAGCGTGATGGAAGAACCGCGAACCGTTTCTTCATCAGTCAGGTAGAAATTTGGGGATGGGATCTGTGGTCTGGGAACCAGGGCAAAGATTACCACCAGGACCAGAACGGCTGTCACTCCGGCCAGGACCAGCTGCCGGGGAGTGAACAGGGCGGCCAGTTCAGCCTTCAGTTTGGAGAAGAATGGCTCGCGAGCTTCGCTTTCCTGCGTTAGCACTTCAGGATGGTTTTTGATGGTCCGGATGACCAGGTCTCTTTCCTGTAATTTTTCAAAGCAGGACGGACAATTAAAATAATGCTCTTCAAAAGCTTCTCTATCCCCCCTGCCCAGCCTGTTAAGCAGGTACCCATCAATCATGTCTTCAAACTTGCATTTCCTCATATTATCCGCCTTCCCTTTTAATCCACAATTTTAGTCGTGGATACCCGCTAAAAATGGAATTTTTTTCATAATTTTATTTCTTTCTTGATGAGCTTTAAGGCATAGTTGACCAGTTCACTCACTTTCCGGGGGGTAATCCCCAGCTTGTCGGCCACTTCTTCCCTGCTAAGCTCTTGAAAATAATAGAGATAAAGAACCTGACGGTATTTTGGCTTCAGCCGGCCGAGTGCTTCTTTTATTTTCTCGCTCGCCTCCCGGGATTCGAGGGTTTCCTGAGGGTCAGGGTAAGGTTGAGGTTCGGGGGCATATTTCATGACCCTGGTCTTTTCCCGAATGTAGTCAACTATCCTGCGCGATGTTATCGTATACACAAAAGTACCCAGGGAAGACTCCCCCCTGAACTCGCCGCTCTGGATCTTTTCCAGCACCTGGGCCATTATTTCTGAAACCAGGTCATCCGCTTCCGGGTTCTGGGCGCCAAGGGCTTTCCTGACTCTGAAGGTGATTATCGGCCGGTACCTGATAATCAATTCCTGAACGTCTTCGTCTTTCTTTTTAATGGCCATATTCAAGCTCTGAGTTTAGTCGGTCTAAAAATAACACATCTAATAAAAGCTTTCAATTTTTTCTTGATCAGTCCGACTAATTTTTTGCCGGAAAAGGAAGTGGAGGACAAATTGATTGCCGCAGAAAAAAGAGAGTCAACCCTGGTTTTTAAAAAAGCAGAGGCTTTTTATGAGTATCTTGAAAATTTGCTTTCAGCCGAAGGATATGTCCTGGTGGAAACCTGCCCGCGGCTTCATGAGGAAACAGGCAGAAAAGAAAAAGCCGATGAGAGAAGAGAAGACCTTTATACCAGGGATGAGTGGGCATGAAGCAAGACAGACCGAAGAAAAATCGGCTCGGGGAAGGTCCCGGAGCTTACCTCAGGCAAGAAGAGCCGGTCAGCCAGAACAACCAGAAAATTAAAATTTTTGACCTCGATTGGCTGCGGCTCAACTGGAACATCAACTCTTCGCCATCTTCGCTTCTTCATTCTTACGAACGTTACCTGCCTGAGGCATACAAGAAAATTGAATCTTACCTTGAAGCCAGCCGCATCCTGGAAAGGCTGGAGAACGTGGTTCAGGGGGATAGCCTGAAAGATGAGCCCCGGTTCAAAAGGCTTTTGCGTGAGCGAAAGTATTTCAATTCCGAGCTCATCTACTTCCTGGCTTCTACTGACAGCAGCGAAGAAAACCTGGGGCATTCCCGGTTTGTGGCGGCCTATACTGTTTTTTTGGCTCAGGCAGCCGGGATTACCAGCAAGCAGTATCTGGCGGACATCGAACGCGGCGCCCTGCTGCATGACCTCGGTAAAATAGGCATTCCGGAAAGCATCCTGCAGAAAGAAGGTCCCCTGACGGCCGATGAGATGGAAATCATAAAATTCCACCCGCTGATCGGTTTTGCCATGATTGAGGAATTCAGCTTCTTGCAGGGGGCAGCAGAAATCGTCCTCTTCCATCATGAAAGATATGACGGTTCCGGTTATCCTTTTGGCCTGGAAGGTGCAGAAATACCTTTGAGCGCCCGGCTTTTTGCTCTGGCCGATACACTCGATGCCATAACTTCTGACCGGCCTTACCGGCGGGGAAGAAGCTTCGAAGAGGCCCTGCAGGAGATTGCCAAGTGCCGCGGCTCACAGTTTGAGCCGGAACTGGTGGACATCATGCTGGACATCCCAGTGGAGAAATGGGCAAAAATTAAAGAAAAAGTTCTCTCTTCTCTCCAGCAACCGATTATCAATTGAATTTATTCTAAATTAAGGCTCTTCCGGGTTCTTAATGGGTAGACCGCAAGAATTATTATTCTCAGAGGCCAGAATAAGCTTCCGATACCGTGCCGACCTGGAAGACAAGTCAGCGGGAATTTTATATATCTGGTTGATAATGTTATAATTGCGCGGTTTAGTGAGGCGTCAATCAAAGTTGAACCCCTCACTCAGCGCCTTGAAAATCATATTCTTACCCACTGAAATGTCGGATGAGCCATAATTATTTTAATTTTTTTTGCTTTTTTCTTTTTAATTCTCTCTCAAACCTGGGGAGCTCTAATTCCTACTAATATAGTAGGAATTAGGCTCTCGAGCCTTAAGCTGGCCGGGTCAACCGTATTCATTAAAGGCCGCTCATCATAGCCGGTAACGGAGTGAGGTGTGGAGTGGTGTGTCAGGCCAGAGAAATTCGACCCAGTAAAGAGAAAGAACGTTAATAAAAAAGAATAATTTACCGGCTGTTTCTGTCTTATTCTTTTTCTTTGTGGCTTTGAGCTTTCTGTTTTTCTTTAAGATAGGTCTTCGGGTCAACCAGTATTTCCCGCGGTTTGGCCCCTTCAGGCGGACCGATTATACCTTCTATTTCCATCTGGTCGATTATCCTGGAAGCACGGGCGTAGCCCAGCTTGAGTTTGCGCTGGAGAAAAGAGGCTGAGGCCTGGCCTGTGGCCAGCACCAGTTCTACGGCCTTGTCGAAAAGCTCATCTTTTTCGCCCAGGTCTTCCTCAAGAGAGTAATCTCCGGTCTGTTTGAGAATCTGGATGATTCTTTCATCATACTCGGGAGCGCCCTGGTCTCGCACAAACTTGACCAGCCTCTGCACCTCCGGGATGGATACATAGGCACAGTGGAGACGTATCAGATGCGGGTAGTTCGGCGGCATGAACAGCATGTCTCCCAGGCCGAGCAGCTTTTCCGCTCCGACCGTGTCGATGATGACCCTGGAGTCAACCTTGGAAGGAACCCGAAAGGCAATGCGGCTGTTGAAGTTGTTCTTGATGGTACCGGTGATGACATCGATGGACGGCCTCTGGGTGGCCATTACCAGGTGGATGCCCACCGCTCGGGCCAGCTGAGCCAGACGGCCGATGCAGTACTCAACATCCTGAGCGCTGGTCATCATCAGTTCGGCCAGCTCGTCGATGATGATGACAATGTACGGTAACGGTTTTAATTTTTCCTGCTCTTCCGGCGTCAATTTGCCCTTTTTCTGGGTCAGAAGGGAGCGGACCTGCTGGTTGTACTGCTCGATGTTGCGGACTTTCATCTGCCCGAGCTGTTTCAGCCTTTCTTCCATCTTCTTGACGGCATCCATCAGGATAATGCCCGCTTTCTTGGCATCGTTTACCACCGGTGCCAGCAGGTGCGGGATGCCGTCATAAAGGGCAAATTCGAGGCGCTTGGGGTCGATGAGGATCAGCTTGACTTCTTCTGGCGTCGCTTTGTAGAGGATGCTGGCAATGAGAGCGTTCAGAGCCACACTCTTTCCCGTGCCGGTGGCTCCGGCAATCAGCAGGTGGGGCATGATAGCCAGGTCGGTCACGTAAACATCGCCGTGCACCGTCTTCCCCAGGGCAAAGGTCAGTTTGGAAGGTGAATTCTGGAATTTCTCAGACTGGATGATATCCCTTAGTTTTATTATTTCTCTCTTGTTGTTTGGAATTTCAATGCCCAGGGATGATTTGCCCGGGATGCGCTGGATGCGCACGGACTCAGCTTCCAGGGCGAGCGATAATTCTTCACTCAGGCCGGCTACCTGACTGACCTTAATCCCGGCGTCGGGGAAAAATTCATACGTGGTGATGACCGGCCCGGGATGATATTCCCTGACTTCGCCTGAAACTTTGAATTCCCGCAGTTTTTCCTCAATCCGGCGTTTCTTTTCAAAAAGCTCGTTGCGGTCGATTTTTTCGCTCGGCTTTCCCGGGTCGAGCAGGGTGAAAGGCGGGAAACGGTAATCGCCCGATTTTCCCAGGTCGGGCAGCAACACTTTCTGAGCTTCTTCCTCTTCGGGGCGCCGCGGGGGCTCAAAGCCGACGGCCGGTTTCTTTCCCAGACGAAGGCCCTTTTTTTCAGCCGGTGGCCCGGGTTTTTCTTGCTTTTCCTCTTCTTCTGCTCTTATCTTTTTCTCTTCTCTTTCCTGTTTCTCCCGCGCATATTTTTCTTCGATCTTTTTCCGCTCTTTTTCTCTTTTTCTTTCCAGGCTGTTTCCGATGACCTTTATTTTTATGGTGCCGGTGGTCGAACTAAAAATTTTGGCCAGGGAATGAACAGTTTTTGAAAGAGTCCAGCGCGTGGTAAAAAGCAAAAGCACGGCCAGCAGACCGAGCAGCACGATGAAAGAGCCGGTGTGGTTAAGGTAGCGGCTCGTCGCGCTCAGCAACAGGTCTCCGGCCAACCCGCCGGCCGGAAATTCCTTGCCGTGCCAGGGAATTTTTTCCGGGAACAGGATAAGAAGGGGAGACAAAAGCAGCAGGTATAAAAAGCCTATGGTCAGGCGCTTTAAAAGCTTTCGCGCCTCACCCGGAAGGAGTGTTTTAACCCCAAGGAACCCGGTGTAAAAGGGAAAGAGCAATCCTAAAAGCCCTAAACCCTGAAGCAGAGTCTCGGCCAGGTAAGCCCCAACCCGGCCGCCGAAATTGTGAATTTTGTGGCCGGCCACCGGCACGTTTGCCCAGGAAGGGTCAGCCGGGTCATAACTGACGAGGCTTATAAAACTGAACAGAGCCAGAAAAATGGCCACCAGAGCGATGATTTCTATCCACAGATTAGGCTTGCTGTCTTTTTTGCCGTTATTTTTTACCTGATTTTTCTCTTTCTTTTTCGCGCCCATTTTCCCTGATTATATCACATTAAAAGCTGGATTTTTATTCTGCCGGGCCTTTTAATCGGCGGAAAATTTTGACCAAAAACTCGGGTGAGAGCTCCTCCGCTCTGGTCATGGGTTTGAACCCAAGTTTCTCGAGCTCGGCCTGAACCATCTGTCGCTTAAAACCAAAACTTTCTAAATTGCGGACGAGGGTCTTTCGCCGGTGACCAAAAACCTGTTGCAAAAAATGATGAAAGTGAGGTTCCTCTTCCGGCGAAAAAAAGGCAGGTGCTTCTCTTTTGATAAGCCTGACACAGGCTGAATCGACCCTGGGTGGTGGATGGAAGGCGCCCGGTTTTATGGTGAAAAGAATCTGGCCATCAAAGTAATTTTGCAGCAGCACCGAAAGCGGAGCATATTTTTTTTGCCCGGCCGGGCTGACAATTCTTTCAGCCACTTCTTTCTGGAAAAGGAAAACCGCCCGCTCAACTTTTTCCCTGAGGTTCAGCAGGACAAAAAGAACCTGGCTTGAAATATGGTAGGGGAGATTACCGGCCAGCTTGACCTGTCTGAAACCATTCTTCTTTTCTTCCACCAGGCTGACCAGGTCAAGCTCCAGAACATCACCGGCCATTACTTCCAGGTTCGAAATACCGGCCTTTTCCAGCTCGGGAATCAGTAAATAATCTTTTTCTACAGCTACGACCTTTCCGGCTTTATCAGCCAGAAGAAAAGTAAGCGCGCCTCTTCCGGGTCCAATTTCAATAATCAGGTCCTCCGGTTTCGGGTCCACGGCTTCGACGATTTTCCTCAGGATTTGCTTTTCGTGGAGAAAATGCTGTCCGAGGAGCTGTCTTCGTGTTTTTCTGGCCATGGGATACTATCAACCTCTGTTCTTTCTATTCTAAAATAAAATGGCCTGGTGACCAAGAATTAACGAAAGGCTCAGGCCAGCGGAGGTTTTTTTTCTTCTGAGGTATGGATAAAAACCGAGGCGGCCATATTCCCGAGCATGTTGACCGTTGTCCGGCACATGTCAATCAGACGGTCGACTCCCAGGATTAGAGCGACCCCCTCAAGCGGGATGCCAATTTGTTTAAGGACCATGGCCAGCATAATCATCCCTGCCCCGGGCACACCGGCCGTACCAACGGAAGCCAGCAAAGCCATCAGAACAATGGTGGCCTGGGCACCAAGGGTCAGGTGAATCCCGTAAATCTGAGCGATGAAAATCGCGGCCACCCCCTGATAAAGAGCTGTCCCGTCCATGTTGACGGTAGCCCCCAGAGGTATGACGAAGCTTGAATATTCTCTTTTTACTCCCAGCTTATCCAGGCATTCAAGAGCCACCGGGATGGTAGCGTTGGAGCTTGAGGTGGAAAAAGCAATCAGAGAAGCGTCTGAAGTTTTCTTAAAAAAAGTGCCCGGTTTTATCCGGCCGAGAAACTTTACCAGCAGGCCGTCCACCACCAGGGCATGAAAGGCCAACCCCAGGACGGTGACCAGAACATATTTTAATAAGGTAAGCAATATGCCCGCTCCGAACTGGCCGATAATCGAAGCCAGAAGAGCCAGCACTCCATAAGGCGCAAAGTTCATCACCAGATTGATTACCTGGAGGATGGTGTCATTGGCGGCCTCAAACAGTTTGAGGAGCGGCCGGGATTTTTCTTCAGAGATGAAGGTCAGGCACAGGCCAAAAATGATGGCGATGAAGATAACCTGGAGCATTTCCCCCTCGGCCATCGCTTTAATCGGGTTGGTCGGCACGATGTTAACCAGCACCGAAATAAGAGAAGGTTTTTCCTGCACAAGCGAGGTCCGGCTCTGGGCGGTTTGCTGATAGTTCTTCAGCAGTTCTTGTTTTACCTGCTCGTTTAACCCGACACCCGGCTTGAGGAGGTTAGCCGCCAGCAGCCCTATGGTAATGGCCAGGGCGGTGGTTACCGTAAAGTAGAGAAATGACTTAAGCCCGACCCGGCCGAGTTTTTTAATGTCTCCCAGGCTGGCCGTGCCGAGTGCCAGAGAGAAAAACACCAGAGGCACAACAATCATGGTTATCAGGCGGATGAAGATAGTACCCACAAACTCTATCGTCCTGGCCCTGGGTCCGAAGGCTAAACCAATCAGCACGCCCAGCAGTAACCCGATGAATATCTTCGTATGAAGAGGCAGCTTTTTCCTCAATTTTCACTCCTCGTCATTTGTCTCAGGGCAACAGAATGATTTATATGCTAAAAGCCGGTTGCCTGTAAAGAGTTATCTGGTTGACAAGCTCTTCCCGGATAAACTAAAATGCCCAGTGGATATGTCGGACAAAAAAATTTTGGTGGTCGATTATCAGGTTAAAGACCGGGAGGAGCTGGTCCGGATTCTTAAGAACCTCAGGGTGCAGGTTATAGAGGCCTCTGACGGAGCCCAGGCTTATGACCTGTTCAAGGATGAAAAGCCGGACCTGGTTATTATGGAAGCCATGCTGCCCAAGCTGCACGGTTTTGACCTGACCAAGAAAATCTATCAGGAATCCAAAGGCACCGTTCCGGTCATCATCATTACCCGCGTCTACAAGGGACCACAGATAAGACATGAAGCCCTGACCAATTTTGGAGCCTCGGAATTTTTTGAAAGCCCGGTTAACCCGGAAACCTTGCTGGAAACGGTCAGCAAGCTGCTCAGTTCGGAAGATGACATTGAAGACTCCTTGCCTGACCTGGACACCGTGGTCAGCATCATTTCCAGGAAGGCCAACTGAGCCGCTGCCTGGAAAGCTTTTAACCGGAGGAGGAATTGATGAGCGAAGGTTTATGGACGAGGTGCAACAATTGTCAGAAAATTCTTTACAAACAGGACATCATTGACAACCTTTATGTATGCCCCTCCTGCAATTACCATTTCCGCCTTAGTGCCAGAGAAAGGTTAAAACAACTTTTCGATGACGGGCAGTATGAAACATTCGATGACAATATCTATCCGGTTGATTTTTTGCCTTTTGAAGACCAGCAAAAGTACGAGATTCGGTTGAAGGAGAGCCAGAAGAAAACCGGTCTGGCGGATGCCATAATTTCAGCCAAGGGGACGATGGACGGAATCCCGGTCATCATCCTGGCCATGGAATTTGGCTTTATGGGCGGCAGCATGGGTTCGGTCGTGGGAGAAAAAGTGGCCCGGGCGGCGGAAAGGGCCATAGAGGAAAGACTTCCGCTCATCATTGTTTCCTGCTCGGGCGGAGCCAGGATGCAGGAAGGCATGATGTCCCTGATGCAGATGATCAAGACCTCAGCGGCCATTGCCCGGCTGGGTGAGGCCAGGCTACCCTACATTTCAGTGCTGGCGGACCCGACCACCGGCGGCACGACGGCCAGCTTTGCCATGCTCGGAGACATCAACATCGGTGAACCGAATGCCCTGATCGGGTTTGCCGGCCCCCGCGTTATTGAACAGACCATAAAAGAGAAGTTGCCGAAAGGCTTTCAGCGGGCGGAATTTCTCTTGGCCCACGGTATGCTCGATGATGTGGTCGAAAGAAAATACCTGAGAAATTACCTGATTAAAGCTCTTCGGCTTTTCCTGAACATGCCCAAATAACCCACCATGCCCCATTCTAAATGTTTTGAGTATCTTGAACAGGCTCAGCTGTTTGGCATTCGGCTTGGCCTGGAGAACATCACCGCTCTGCTCGATTCTTTTGAAAAACCACACCTGGCCTTTCCGGTAATTCATGTGGCGGGAACCAACGGGAAAGGCTCGGTCTGTGCCATGCTGGAACGCATCTTGCGGGAACACGGGTTAAAAACCGGGCTTTACACCTCACCTCACCTGGTTGATGTCCGAGAAAGGATAATCGTCAGCGGTCAAATGATTTCAGGCGAGGAGCTTTGTCAGAGGCTCAAAGAAATTAAAAAACATGAGCAGAAGTTGAAAAAAAAGGGTTTGATTTCCGGACAGCTTACCTATTTTGAAATTTTAACGGCCGCGGCTTTTCTCCACTTCCGGGAAAAGAAAGTAGACGCGGCCGTGATGGAAGTGGGCATGGGCGGTCGGTTCGATGCCACTAACGTGGTTAGTCCGGAAGTGGCCGTTATCACCAGCATCTCCCTTGACCATCAGCAGTACCTGGGGGAAACTGTTGAAAAAATAGCCGCCGAGAAGGCCGGCATCATCAAGCCGGGGAAACCGTGTGTCTCCGGTGTTCGAAACAAAGAGGCAGCCAGAATAATCCGGCAGAGATGTCAGGAATTGGGTTCTCCTCTGGTGGAAGTTTTCGGTCGGGGGAGAAAACTCTTGCTGGAAAGAAATTCGCGGCCGATGACTTTTATCTATGAGACTGAATCCCAGGCCTACCGCTTTCGCCCCTCTTTGCCCGGGTTTCATCAGGGTGAGAATGCCGCCATAGCTATTTCTGTGCTGGAAGTGCTTAAAAAACTGGGCTGGAAGCTGGAAAAGAGGAAGATTATTAAAGGGCTGAGCCAGACCGAATGGCCGGGTCGGTTAGAAGTTATCAGCCGGAACCCCTTAATCATCCTTGACGGATGCCACAATGAAGACGGTGCCAGAGCGGTGAGTGAGTTTCTTAAAAGAATGGTCAGACAGCCTGTTATCCTGGTCTTTGCCGTGATGAAGGACAAGGATGTAGAAAAAATAGCCAGGCACCTTTTTCCCCTGGCAGCCAGAATAATTCTCACGCGCCCCCCGGTGGAGCGAGCGTCTCGGCCAGAGGAAGTAGCAAGGAAGCTGCCTGAATTTAGCGGGAAATATTTTTTGGAAGAGGATGCTTTCTCAGCTTTCCGCCTGGCCCTGGCTTTATCTGAAGGCCAGGTGCCCGTGCTGATGGCCGGCTCCTTATACCTGGTCGGGGAGGCAAAAAAGTTCTTTGCCTCCTATCGGATGTCCGGTGGTAAGTAGTTTATTTGCTGCTTTATCAAGCCGGGCCGGCCGGTTGCTTTTGAGTGTTTTTAGTGCTAAATTTTTTACCTATAACGTGATGAGGGTTATAAGTTGCTGCAGGTTGACCTGACCGCTTTAGCAGTTTTTGTTTTGGTCTGGATTCTTGTCCTGATTTTAAACAAAGTCTTTTTCAAACCCTACCTGAAGGTCAGGGCCGAGCGCAAACGTATCCTGAAAGAAAATGAGCGGCAGGTGCAGCAGGCGGTTAGCGAATACGAAGAACATCTTCGTCAGGTAGAATTAAGTCTGAAAGAAGCCAGGCTGGAATCCCAGGCCATCAAAGAAAAGATTATTAACGAGGCCCTGGCTGAAAAAGAACGCATAATATCCGAGATGCAGTCGGAAGCTAAAAAGCAGGTGGAATCAGCCAGACGGGAGCTGCAGGCACAGGTAGATAAATTAAAAGTCGAGCTGGACCAGAGGGTTGAATCCTTGGCCAGGGAACTTGAGGAGAAAATACTCCATTGAGAGGCCAAGTTAAAACCAAGCCTGTGTTATTTTTCTTGATGTGTCTGTTTCTCGCCTCCGGAATGCTCCAGGCGGCAGAAGAGCAGGCGCACGGGGGCCTTAATCTGTTTCTGGGGCAATTAATTAATTTTCTGGTGCTGTTTGGCGGGCTGGCCTACCTTCTCCGAAAACCACTCCTCGAATACCTGGGTCGAAAGGCGGAAGAAATTGCCGGCCTGCTGGACAGGTCGGAGAGGGACAAGCAGGAAGCCAAACAGAGGCTCGAACAAACGCAGGCGCGTCTGCAGAGCCTGGCGGCTGAAGTGCAGCTGATGAAAGAAGAAGCCCGGCAGGAAGCCCTGAGAGAAAAAGAAAGGCTGCTCCAGGAAGCGGCCTTTGAGGCGGAGCGCCTTAAGAAACTGGCCAGAGAAGAAATAGATTCCCTGGTGCAGGCCAGCCGACGAGAGCTTAAGACCTATGCTATTGAATTGAGCGTGACCCTGGCCGAACAGAGGATAAAACAGAAAATGAGCCCGGAACTTCACCGGAAAATGATAAACCGGGCTATCGACAGTCTGAGGGAGCTTAATGAATCATCAGTCACTGATTAAAAAATATGCTCGCGCTCTGGTGAGAACGCTGACTGAAGAAAAAGAATACCGGGCTGTGCGAGAATCCTTAAAAAGCCTGGTCGAACTGATGGATTCTAACCCTGAGGTAAAATTTGGCCTGAGTTCTCCTTTTGTGCCAAGGACCAGGCGGCTGGAGATAATCAGCCGGCTGGGCGAGCAGCAGCATTTTGACCCGAAGATGGCCAACTTTCTCCGTCTTCTGGTGGAGCATGACCGGATGTTTTTGCTGGGCGATATCCTGAAGGAACTTGACGACTGCTGGGCTGAACATCATGGGTTGGAAGTTTTTGAAGCCATTTCAGCCGTGGAACTGACTGAGGAAGAAAAAGAAAGGCTGCGGCGGACGCTTGAAGACCTGGAGAAAAAGCCCGTCAGGCTTTCCTATCGACTGGACCCGGAACTCATCGGCGGACTGGTCTTGAGAAAAGGCAACATTTTTTATGATGTGTCAATAAAAGGCAATCTGATGAAACTCAAAGAAATTATCAGTCAGGGGTAGAACATGCAAATTAAAGCTGATGAAATTACCAGGATAATTGAACAACAGATCAAGGAATTCTCCGGCGGGGTGGACATCAAAGAGACCGGTACCGTCATTTCGGTCGGCGACGGCATTGCCCGGGTATACGGCCTGGAAAATGTCATGTACAACGAGTTGCTGACTTTCCCCCGGAACGTCTACGGCGTGGCTCTGAACTTGGAAGAAGATTCCGTCGGAGTCATGCTGCTGGGAGAAACTAACCTGGTTAAGGAAGGAGACCTGGTCAGGAGAACCAGGGAAATTTTACGTGTGCCGGCCGGCCCGGCTCTGATTGGCCGGGTGGTTGACCCCCTGGGAAATCCTCTTGATGATAAGGGTCCCATCAAGACCGACAAATATATGTACGTTGAAAGGCTGGCCCCGGGCGTGGTGGAAAGGCAGCCGGTGCGCGAACCTCTGCAGACCGGGATTAAAGCCATCGATGCCATGATTCCCATAGGCCGTGGCCAGCGAGAGCTGATCATCGGCGACCGGCAAACGGGTAAAACGACCATCGTCATTGACACAATCCTGAACCAAAAAAACAGCGGCGTTGTCTGCATCTACGTGGCCATCGGCCAGAAAAAATCAACCATTGCTCAGATAATAAAGACGCTGGAAGATTACGGAGCGATGTCCTACACCACCGTGGTGGTGGCTTCAGCTTCTGACCCTTCGGCCCTGCAGTACCTGGCCCCGTATGCCGGATGCGCCATGGGCGAATATTTTCGGGACAACGGCCAGCATGCCCTGGTCATTTACGATGACCTGTCAAAGCATGCTGCTTCTTACCGCGAAATTTCCCTCCTGCTCAGAAGACCGCCTGGCCGAGAAGCTTATCCCGGCGATGTTTTCTACCTGCATTCCCGGCTGCTGGAAAGAGCGGCCAAGCTGAATGATGAGCTGGGAGGCGGTTCCCTGACGGCTTTGCCCATCATTGAGACTCAGGCCGGCGATGTTTCGGGTTACATTCCGACCAACGTTATTTCGATTACTGACGGACAGATTTATCTTGAGCCTTCTTTATTCAACGCCGGCATCCGGCCGGCTATCAACGTGGGTATTTCAGTTTCCCGCGTCGGCGGTAGTGCCCAGATTAAAGCTATGAAGCAGGTTGCCGGAAAGCTGAGGCTGGACCTGGCTCAGTACCGTGAGCTGTTAACCTTTGCCCAGTTTGGCACGGAGCTTGACCGGGCCAGCCAGGCGCAGCTGGACCGCGGTCTGCGGTTGACTGAAGTACTCAAGCAGGAACCTTACCATCCGCTTCCGGTGGAAAAGCAGATTCTGATCATCTACGCCGGAAATCGTGGTTTTCTGGATGAGTTCCCGGTTCAGGCGGTCAGGGATTATGAAAAGAAATTGTACCAGTTTTTTGATAGCAAGTACCCGCATCTGCTTCAGGCCATTGCCAGCAAGAAGCAGATTGACCTGGAACTCGACCAGGAGATAAGTCGGGCTTTGCAGGAATTTAACCAGATTTTCCAACAGGAGTTGAAAGGTGCCGGCACTAATTGACCTTCGGCGGCGTATCAAGAGCATACGCAACAGCCAGCAGGTAACCCAGGCCATGAAGACCGTGGCCACCGCTCGCTACAAGAAAGCTCACCGGATAGTGGTCGAAAGGAGGCCCTTCTGGCATACTTTCCCGGATTTGGCCCTTTCCCTGACTGAAAATCTTTCGCTTCCAATTCATCCATTTTTGCAGTTCCGGCCGGAAAAGAAAATAGCCGTGGTGGTTATTACTTCAGACAAGGGGCTCTGCGGCGCTTTTAATTCCAACCTGCTGAATGCGGTTTCTGAGTTCCTGCAGCAGAAAAAGCAGCAAACGGACATCCTGGTCTTTCCGGTCGGCAAAAAGGCTGTGAATTATTTCCGAAGCCATGACTTTAAGGTGGGCGGGCAGTACTTTGACAGAGTGGACAAGAGGATAGACGAGATAAGCCAGGACCTCACTCGCTCCCTCGAACATCTGTATTATTTTTTCAGAGTTGACGCTGTTTATGTCTTTTACAACGAATTTCGTTCGATTATTTCTCCTAGGCTGACCATGGTCAGGCTGTTGCCTTTGAGGTCGGAAAACACAGAAGCCAGAACTGCGCCGCCGGTGGAGTTTGACTGGGAACCGGAAGCTTCGCGTCTGGTCGATTACCTTTTGAAATTTTACCTCGGTTATCAGGTTAAACATTTCCTTTATGAATCGCAGGCGGCCGAGCAGGCTTCGCGGATGATGGCCATGGAGAATGCCACCAGGAACGCAGAAGAACTGATTTCCGACCTGATACTTTTACTCAACAAAATGCGCCAGGCTTCCATTACGAAGGAACTTCTGGAAATCCAGACCGCGGTGGAAGCTCTGAGACAGCAAGGAGTATGAAAAATGGAACAAATGGCTAAAAATAATCAGGAAGCTAAACAAAAAATCGGGCGGGTGGTGCAGGTTATTGGCCCGGTGGTTGACGTGGCTTTCCCTGAGTCTGACCTGCCCGAAATTTACACGGCGTTAAGAATTACCAGTGAGGGCTTTGACGTACCGGTACCGATTGATATCATCGTTGAAGTCGAACAGCACATCGGAGATTTTAAGGTCCGCTGTGTGTCGATGCATCCGACCGATGGGCTGGCCCGCGGGATGAAAGCCGTCAGCCTGGGCACCCCCATTCAGGTGCCGGTGGGCGAAGGAACTCTTGGCCGGGTCATGAACGTCATCGGCGAACCGGTTGACCACCAGGGCCCAATCAAAGCGACGAAGTTTTACCCGATTCACCGGCAGCCGCCGCCGCTTGACCAGCAGAGTACCAGGCTGGAAATGTTTGAGACCGGAATTAAAGTCATTGATTTGATTCAGCCCTTTTTAAAAGGCGGAAAGATTGGCCTGTTCGGCGGGGCCGGCGTGGGCAAGACGGTTATCATCATGGAGCTGATCCACAACGTGGCGAAGAAACACGGTGGTTATTCAGTTTTTGCCGGCGTGGGCGAGAGAACCAGGGAAGGCAATGACCTGTGGCTGGAGATGAAAGCCTCCGGCGTTTTGAACAAGACGGCTTTGATTTACGGACAGATGACCGAACCACCGGGAGCCAGGCTCAGGGTTGGTCTTACCGCCCTGTCGGTGGCTGAGTATTTCCGGGACGAGCTCGGCCAGGACATCCTTCTTTTTATAGATAACATCTTCCGCTTTGTTCAGGCCGGTTCTGAAGTTTCGGCTCTGCTGGGGCGAATGCCCTCGGCCGTCGGTTACCAGCCAAACCTGGCCACTGAACTCGGTGAGCTGGAAGAAAGAATCACTTCCACCAAGAAAGGCTCCATCACTTCGGTTCAGGCTATTTACGTACCGGCGGATGACTTTACTGACCCCGCCCCGGCCACCACTTTCTCCCACCTTGATGCCACGACCAACCTCAGCCGGGCGCTTACTGAAATGGGTATTTATCCCGCGGTCGACCCGCTTACTTCTTATTCCAGAATCCTTGACCCCAGGATCGTGGGCGAAGAGCATTACCAGGTGGCCAGACGGGTGAAAGAAATCCTGCAGAGGTACAAAGAACTCCAGGACATCATCGCCATCCTGGGAATTGAGGAACTTTCGGATGAGGACAAGCTGATTGTGGCCAGGGCCCGTAAGATTCAGAGATTCCTGTCGCAGCCGTTCCACGTGGCCGAACAGTTCACCGGTCGGCCCGGCAAATATGTTCCGGTGGAAGAAACTGTCCGCGGGTTCAAGGAAATCTGCGATGGCCTGCACGATGACAAGCCGGAGCAGGCTTTTTACATGGTGGGCACCATTGACGAGGTGGTGCAGAAAGCGGAGGAGCTGAAAAAGCTATGACCGCAGACAGGGCTGCCTATCTTCACCTTCGAATTATCTCACCGGAAGCCCTTTTGCTCGACGCCGAAGTAACGGAAGTTCAGGTGCCAGGGCTCGACGGCTACCTCGGTATCTGGCCCGGACACCGGCCGCTCAATGCCTGTCTGACCGATGGGGAAGTCATTTACCGTTTGACCAGCGGGCAGCAGGGCAGCCTGAGGATAAAGGCTGGACTGCTCCGGGTAGAAAATGATAAAATAATTGTGCTTACGGGTATGAACCATGATGATTGAGGTTAACCCGCAAGTCAGGCCTGATGAAACCCTCGATACTTTTTACCGGGGGCGAATTCTTGTTCTTCAGAGAAAAAACGGCTTTCGCTTTTCAGTCGACGCTCCCCTTCTGGCCGATTTCATCGAGACCAGGGAAGGTGATGAAATCCTGGAGATAGGCGCCGGCTGTGGCATCATCTCCCTCCTGCTGAGCATTAAACCATTCCGGCATATCGTTGCCCTTGAAGTTCAGCCAGGGCTGGCCGAACTTGCCCGACGCAACGTCATGCTGAACAATTTAGAGGGTCGGGTGACCGTCATCCAGAAAGATTTTCGGGAATACCATCCCTACCGTAAGTTTGATGTGATCTTTTCTAACCCGCCCTACATCAAGAAAAATACCGGATTTCTGAGCCCCTCGGCCGAGAAGAACATTGCCAAACACGAGCTGATGTGCAGCATGGAAGAAATATTGAGCTGGACTAAAATGTGGCTTAAAGAAACAGGCCGGGCCTATTTCATCTTTCCGGATAACCGACGTCAAGAATTCGAAGACGAGCTGGCCAGGCAGAGCCTTCGTTTAAAATCAAGGCGTTTGGTGCTGCCGCGAGAAAATGAACCGCCGAATTTCATGCTGGCCGAGTGCGGTTTTCAGGCAGAAAGCACGCTGCACCTTCCTCCGCTCATTCTTTACGGCCCGGAAGGCAGATATACGGCTGAAGCTGAAGAGATATTTGCCGGACGGGGGAAGTAAATTTCCTGGCGGTTTATCGAATGCTTTGAGCATAGTGGATGTGGCCCCACCAAACCGGATAGTCCGTGTCTGTCTAAAACCAGCCTGGGGAAAAGAAGCGGGCAGTTGAAGGCGGGCTACAGGTCAGTGGCGCGCTTGGTCTTTAAATTTTTTCTTATTATTTTAATAGGGATTGACAGCTCGAGAAAAAAATGGTAATCAAAGCTAAATTTTGAGATAACTTAGTTGATAAGAATCGGAGATAAAACAATGGAAAAGAGTTTGACTTTAAGAAGTGGCTGGTTAAGGTTCTGGAGCTTTGTTTCTGGCCTGGGAATGGCCGTGGCTTCTTATTTAACCATAGACCACTTTTTCCGGGCCAACTTTCCCGAGACCATCTTCACCGGTTCCTTTTGCGATATCAGCAGCTTTTTTAACTGTGACAGCTCGGCCTATTCTTCGATTGCCCATTTCCAGGGTGTGCCGCTTGGCTACTGGGGGCTGGTTATGGGTATTCTGGTCATGCTGGGTGCGGTGCTGCCTTCACCCCGCTTTGAAAAAATGAATAAATTCCTGTCCCTGCCCAATGCCCTCGGGGTTTTAACTCTGTTCTTTTACTCGGTTTTTTACCTGAAAAGCCTCTGCCTGCTTTGCTCGGGCTATTATGTTTTTTCCCTTTTGAATTTTTACCTGTTCTGGAAATATGGTCTGCCGAGCGAGCCCCGGGGTGTGGTTGGTTTCTTCAAAGACCTGGCCATAGGCTCTCTGAGACCGCTGGTCGCCGTGGGGGTCCTGACTCTCATGGGAGCTTATGGTTTTCATCTTTTTTACCAGGCTAAAAAAGATGCTCAGTTAGGAGGTGTGGCCACGAAAATCGTCAAAGAATTTTACAGTCTGCAACCGGTCAAAAACCCCAGCCTGATTTCGCCTTACTGGACGGCTAAAGCCACGGAGAATTTTGAGGAGGCACCCATCAGGATAGTTGAATATGCCGATTTCCTCTGTCCGGACTGTCTGTTCTTGTTCAAGCAGTTAGAACGCATCAAAAAAGAATATGCCGGCAAGATTAACATTGCTTTCCAGTTCTTCCCGCTGGAAGCCAAATGCAACGATGTGGTGGACAAAGATAAGCACCCGGGGGCCTGCGACCTGGCTTACATCGCCGCTTATGACCGGTCAAAGTTCTTGCAGATCCACGACGAGATTTTCAAGAATTTTGAAAAAGCCAAGAATCCGGAATGGCGGATGGCCCTGGCCAAAAAGTACGGCGTGGAAGCGGCTCTGACTGACGAAAAAACCAAAGAGCTGGTCAGGAGGATTATTGAAACCGGGAAAGAATATGAAAAGACTTCAGAAAGGTATCCATATGGGATAAGGTCCACCCCGACCATGATCATCAACAACCGGATGATTATCGGCACGCTGCCCTATGCCCATCTTAAAGCCATCATTGAATCATTGCTCAGTGAGCAGGAAACACCGGCCGCCGGAGAAACCAAATTTCTCGAAAACTGGGTAGAGACCAAAAAAGCTAAAAAATAGAGCGGTCAAAAAATTTCGGCTAAAAAGAAAGAAAAAGCCGCGCCAAGCCCGGTATGCCTTTCGCTGGTTAAAGGCAAGTTCGCACTGCTTTCTTAATCGCCGGTCGAGTCCGGGCGGTGTTCAGATTCCAGGCCGCATAACCCTCACGCCGCTTATTCTAAGTTTTCTGTTTTTTCTTTTATGATTATTCCCCTTTCTTCTAACCCGGCCCGAATGAAGTTAAAGACTTCTGGTTTTTGACCCAGCCTCTCAGGCGGTATGATACCGCCGTCTTTGATTAAGCCACGGGCAAATGCCCTGGCCACCATGGTTGCTGTATAGCCGGTTGTTCGAGCCATGCTGTGGATGCCGCTTTTCCGGTCAAAGCGGTCGAGAAGTTCGTAAACCAGCCGGGTTTTTCTTCCGTCCTTTTCACCCGAAACCAGGACTTTCATGACAGTCAGGTCTTCTTCTCCCGGGCTCAGGATTAACCTGGAAAAAAGTATTTTGTTGGTGAATTCGACCGGCTTTATTTTCTGGCCGTTAAGCTCTACGGGCTCGGAGCTGAAAAATCCGGCTTCCCTCAGCATGAGCATTTTTTCCCGATGACCGGGATAGCGAAGGGTTTTTTCTTTCATGTCGGGCAGGTCCAGCGTCCGGAGGAGGGTGCGCAGGCCGTCCGTGTTAAAGGCTTCCAGAGTGCCCAGACCTTCTATGTCGACTAACTCCGGCTCGGAAAGAGCTGGCTTGCAGACCAATCGTCCGTTTTCTTTGAGCCTGGCCGGCCGGACGTATTCTTCAATGACGTCCGCAGGTGAGAAAACGGCCCGGTACTCGAAGGGCCACTGTCTGACGACGGGCAGACCGCCGACATAAATGGTCAGGGACTCGCCCCGGTCGAGCTGCTGCAGGCCAAAGGTGGATAGCATATGGCTCAACCCGGGGGCCACCCCGCAATCAATCACGGCGGATACTCCTTCAGCCAGAGCCAGTTCGGTCAGGCGGAAAGGGTCTTCCGGGAAGAAGGCAATATCAACCACCGATTTTCCAGCTTCCAGGCAGGTTTTTAAAGTTTCATAGCCCATAAAACCGGGCGTGGCATTTATCACCAGGTCTTTGTCTGAAATGAAATCAATCAGTTTATCTTTCAGGCTGAGGTCCTGCTCCACGGTGAAAAGACCGCGCCCGGCCAGGGGTTTCAACCTGGCCGGGTTCAGGTCGGCCGCGTAAACTTCAAAGTCTTTATCGAGGGCAAGGTCAAGAGCCATTGCCTGACCAACCAGCCCGGCACCGAGAATGGCAATTTTCATTTTTTTTTCTCCTTTAGTGGAATAAAGAAAGCAAAAAGGTGGTCTGGTATTCCAGGCCGGATGATTAAAGCCCGCTGAATTGATTGACGTAAAGAATGGCCGCCAGTTGAAGTGAAAGAGCAAAAATTAAAAAAACAATCCTCAACTTTATCTGCTCCTGGGCAGGCTTCTGCCCGGTTAAAAACTCTTTTTTTAAACCGCGGCTGAAAATTACCTCCGGGCCCGGCTTCATCCTTCTGTCTTCCGCAACGGAAATTATTTTTCTGATTTTTTACTCGTTTTTCTGTTCCAGTTTTTTATTTTTTGAAAGCCGTTTTAATTTCTTCCAGAGTCACGCCAAAGATTTTCCGCACAATTTGGTCGAGCTCTTTTTCTTCACCCTGAATATGAACTGTGGTATGAACGTGCCGGAGCGATTCGCCCGGGTTGAGCTGAGCGCCGGGGGAAGAAGTTTCAAGTTCATAGAAAGGCCCGAGCGGTTTACCGCCAGGCGTGGTGGGGCCGTCATTGTAGCTGTTGACCACATCGCCCGCGTAGGGGTCCTTCTGAATTTCCCACATCGAGTTGACGTAGCTGTGTTCAGCCGGGTTTTCAGGCAGCGTCAGGTGAACGATGGTCAGGACTTTATTCGCCGCATCGTAGCTGCCAAGGTAAGGGAGGACTCTTCTGGGGGAAATACCGATTTTGCTGCGGTACTGCCCGTCTCCTTTGAAAAACAGAACCCGGTCCCTGACCACCAGCCGGTCTGCCGGCACTTTGCCGAAATAAGCATCATTAACCACAGGGCCCAGCTCTTCTTCCGGGCCGGGTTTAAAAGGAATAACTATGGTTGTCTCAGGTGAGGGGTTAAACATACCCAGAATCCAGATGGAAACCAGGCCGGTTTCTTTTTTCCAGGGGGTGTCGCCGATGTTGGTGATCTGGTTGTCAGAATGGAAGGCGACCCATTTCAGTTTGTCTGAGAGCGGAAGGCCGAGCGATTCTACCTGTTCTCTGTTCAGCAGCCTGATTGTGCGGTCAACTTTTATCTTGAACTCAAAGTTGGAGTAGTTGACCAGGCTCATTTCTTTTTTCAAGACGACTTGCTGGTCAGCCTGCGAGACCAGGTCAAACCCGCCTTCGTTGATGGGCACCGGAGTGAACCAGTGGTCGAGGTCAAAGGGAGAACCGTTCTTGAAGAACAGGGAATACTGCCCGCCTTCTGGCCCGAGCCAGAAACGGTCTTCGCCACCGAAAGTGTTTATGTGGGGATTGTTCTCTCCGGAAGCAATCAAATCGCGGTTTATCCAGCCGAAGCTCAGGCCAGCCGGCCCGACCGCCGTGCTGGTCATCACCCGGCCCTGGAGGTCGGGGTTGATGGCCACCATGGCCTGGCCGTCAGGGGAACTTATGGTAATGACTTTCGTGTGCTTTTTAAGAAAGTCCAGGTCGTCACGGAAAGTTTTGCCCGGCACCTGGGAGGCAGGCCTGGCGCAGGCCATCATAAAAATAACGGCAAAAAAAGTTAACGTTAACAAAACAGTTAGATGATTGTAACGCATTTTTCCTCCTTATCCAATTAACTCTTGCCCGCCCGGCGGTGAGCCCTGACCATCATGTCAGAAAACCATTTCCAGATTTTCTGATGAAAATCAAGGCTCGGGGGATTGTTTTTCAAGATATCCCAGTAACTGCCCGGGCTATCCTCGGGCTTTTGTCTGACGGCCAGCTTATCATCCCACAGGCGGTAATTTTCAGGGTGGAATTGAATGCCCAGGACGTTAGGGTATTTAGTATGATGGATGGCTTCCACTATTTTACCATCGGGAGAAAGGGCCACCACCTTAAACCCGCGTCCGAGTTTATCGATGGCCTGATGATGCGAACTCAGGATGCGCGGCCGGTCTTTCTCTGAAAAGCCTAAAACACGTACAAAAAACCCGTCGGGCAACAATTTTATCCAATGGAAGTTGTAAGCGGAAAGCCTTTCTAACGGAAAGAGCTTAACGTAAGGGTTGTTGTGCCAGCAATCCGGCCCAAGAGCTATGATATCCTCAACGTTTTGCTTTCCGTAAACCTCAGTCCAGATATCCTGGATGAGTGTGCCGCCCGTACCGACGTTAAGGCTCTGGGCGCCCAGGCAAATGCCCAGAATCGGCAGGTTTGGTTTCTTCTCAAGCAGCGGCTGATATTTTTCATCCTGGTACCCGCCGAGCAGATGGAATATGGCAGAGCACTCAAAGTAATGGCGGTAGGGGTCTTCAATCATCGTCAGCAGGCTGGTTTTTTCCTGGTAAACGGCCGGGGGAATGTCTGGCCCGCCGAAAAATATAATACCGTCCGAGTTCTTAAGTATTTCTTCAAATTCAGGAAGAGCCGGGTTGGGCTGGTAAAGATTCTTCTCGTTAACCTCGGCTGAAACCGGATGAAAAGCGAACCAGTCAATTTTATTTTCTGTGACGTAGCGTTTGGTCTCCTCGTAGTTGGTGGCTTCTTTAACATGATAAACGCCGGTCACTTTTAGGTTGGAGATGGGAATAAAGCCTTTTTCTCGCAGAGCCTGAAGGTTCCGCACCGTGCCAATTGAAGGGTAAAAAACGGTCAGCCTGATTTCTTCCTGCGGCGCGGGTAAGGCTCCGGGCATCAGGAACAGGGTCAGTCCCAAAACCAGAAACAAGCCGATTATAAGATTTCTTTTCATGATTCCTCCGCTTACGGGTTAATTATATTTTTCGCCTGAAGATTGTTCAAATTGTTTTTTTCTCTCGCGGTAATTTCAGGTTTAAAGAAAATGCCGGATGGCTTATAATCAACCTGTGGCCGTAAAAGTGGAAAGGGTCGAATATTATGCCGGCGGTTCCGGTGAAGAGAAGCCGCGGGCTGTCCTCCTGGAAGGAAAGCGGATTCTGGTGATTAAAATCCTGTCCGAAAAACGGCTGCTTGTTTCTTCTACCGGCCAGAGGAAAGAATTATACGAGTGCCTTCTGGAAAACGGACAGGTGGTAAAAATTGAAAGAGAATTGTAGGCCAGGATGAAGAAGGGGCGGTCACGAAAAAGGCGATTTTAGCCTGGCACGGGGAGAAGCCGGGCGGCCGGTAATTTATTGGTTAAATTATATGAGTTTAGATTTGATTGTAAAAAATTTCGGGAAAGGAGGCATTATGTTCGGAAAGCGAGAAGGCGCATGTTGTGTTACGATATTGATAATAGTATTACTGGCTTGGAGCTGGGCGCGGACGGCGGCAGTTGCCAGCCAGGTTCAGAACCAGCGCGCTTTTACTCTGGGCGCGCTCTCGGCCGAGCCGGGGCAGGCCGTGAGCGGTTTCTTGGAAGTTCCGGCCGGTCAGGACCCGGCCACCCGGATTCCGGTAACCATCATCAACGGACAGAAGCCGGGCCGGGTGCTGGCCGCCGTGGCCGGCGTTCACCCTTACGAATATGCACCGATTCTGGCTCTCTACCGAATAAAAAATTTGGTCCGACCGGAAGAGCTGTCCGGCACGCTCGTGCTGGTGCACATAGCCAACCTGCCGGCTTTTCAGCGCCGGACAATCTATTATAATCCTTACGATTGGAAAAATTTAAACCGGGTTTTCCCGGGGGACAGGAACGGAACGCAGAGTCAGAGAATAGCCGCGGTCATTACCGAGCAAATAGTGGACCGGGTGGATGCGCTGGTTGATATGCACTGCGGTGACGGAAATGAAGCGCTCATTCCGTACACCTACTGGATGGTCAGCGGAGACCAGAGACTGGATGCTATCACCAAAGAAATGGCCCTGGCCTTCGGCCTGAAGCACATTATCATCGATACCACCAGAACGCCCGACCTGAAAAATTCGCGTTACTTGGGAAACACGGCTATCGTCAGGAAAAAACCGGCCATCACCACCGAATCCGGGTATCTCGGCCGGGTTGATGAGAAGACCATCGAAGCCAACGTCCGCGGGCTGCTCAACGTGATGAAATATTTTCACCTTTTGCCCGGCCAGGCCGAACTGAACAGGGAAGCAGTTTGGGTGGAGAAGTATGAAGTGGTTTATTCTAACCATGATGGCCTGTTCTACCCGCGGGCCGGTATGGGTGATTTTGTCCGGCAGGGGGAAGTGGTCGGGGTGGTCACTGATTATTTCGGGAACCAGCTGGAAAAGGTGCGCGCCCCGTTTACCGGCATGCTTCTCTACATCATTGGCACCCCGCCCTGCAACAAGGGAGAACCGCTTTTTGAAGTGGGGAAAATAAAGGAAAATGACTGAATCCGGCCACTGAGCCCCGGTTCTCATTGAGTCTTGAGAATTAAGTCGGCCTGTCCTTAATTAAAAAGTCTCTCTTTACATTTGCGGGTAAGATAGGGTTGACAATCACATTAGGTCGGAGCCGGGCTACGTTGTCAATTCCTGTAGCGCTTTATGAATGTAAAATCGATGTGACAGGCAAGAAATTGGCCGGCTTCATATGTCTGACTTCAGGCCTTAAAAGACGGGCCTTATATGGCTTTTTCTTCTCAGCCACCTCTCCCCTAAACAATAATTTAAATAGCTGGAAAATCAGTAAGATGGGGCGAGGGCGGTAGACCTTTACCTGTCTCTCGTCTAAAATAAACCCGTGAGTTTGTTTTTTCTGTCTGAGCTACCAGAGTTTAGGGCCCTGGTAGAAAAGTTAAATCGGGGGGAGGACTGTCTTTTTTTATCAGGTCTGACCGAGGCGGCCAAGCCCTATTTTTATTCTTTCCTGGTCGGCCAGGTAAAAAGGCCGGTGGTGGTCCTCGGCCCTGGCAACCGCTCCCTCGATGAGCTCAGGGAGCAGATAGATAATTTCCTTCGTCTTTTTTCGTCCTCGAGGGAAACTCTGGTTTTACCGGCTTTAAGCTCTGACCCTTACCTTGAAGTTGAAGCGCCGCTCGAAGCCATTGCCTCCAGGATGAAAGTCCTGCACAGCTTGCGGGCGGGTCATCGCCCTCTTATCCTGACCAACCTCCCCGGCCTGCTCAAACCGGTGCCGGCGCCTGAAGAGCTCGACCAGGCCTTTTTGCTGCTGGAAAAAGGCAGTCTAATCGGGCGAGAAACAGTCCTTCAGAAACTCGAAGAATTTGGCTACGTCAGGGAAGACCTGGTGGCTTCAGCCGGTGAGTTTGCTTACCGCGGCGGAATCGTTGATATATATTCAGTCTGGTCTGAAAAACCATATCGCCTGGAATTTTCCGAAAATCAGATTGCTTCCATCCGCGAATTTGATGCTTCCACTCAGCGGTCGGTTCGCCGGGTAGATTCGGTGGTTATCCCTTCGCTCCGGGAATTTTCGGGAAGGCAGGATTTTATCCGGGAGTTCTGCCGCACGGCCGGCCGTCTTTCTAACCGAAATCCCGGCCTCAGGAAAAAAGTCGAGCTTCTCGAGCAGGGGGAAATTTTCCCGTCCTTTTCTTACCTGGCTCTCCTGCTTAAAGAACATTTTGTGTCTTTAAAACATTACCTGGAAAACCCGCTTTTTATCATCGAAGAGGAAGAGCTGGTTGAAAAAGAGTGGCGCGACCGGCTGGAAGACTGGGCAAAAGCCCGTGAAGAACAGATGCGAGCCGGGGATTATTTTCCGGCACCGGAAGAAATTTTTGACCAGGACTTTTATCGGGAGATAAAAAGCAAAGCCCTGGTGGTAGGCGAGCTTACTGAAAGAGAAGACCGGCCGCGGGTTGAATTTGGTTTTCAGCCGGTGCCCAGGTTTGAAAATCGCCTTCCGTTTTTTCTCCAGTACCTTAAGAAAAGGCAGGAAGAAAGCGACCTCTGTTACGTTTTTATTTCCAATCCCGGAAAAAGAGACCGGCTGGCCTCCATCCTGAGGGAAAACGAAATTGCTGTTCATCTCATAGTGGATGTGAAAGAAAAGCCCAGAGGCGAAGAGATAAACCTGGTTGACGGAGACCTGCGCCGGGGTTTCAGTTATCCGAGCCAGAAAATTTTTGTCTTTGCCGAGCAGGATATTTTCACGGAAGAAAAGGTCCTGGTCAGCCGGGTGCCGCGCCGGCTCTTTTTTTCTCAATTTCAGGACCTGAAGCAGGGCGATTATGTGGTGCATACCGAGTACGGTATCGGTCAATTTAACGGGCTGCAGAAATTAGAGGTGGACGGCGGGCCTAAAGATTTCATCGAGATTATCTACCGCGACGGCGACCGCCTGCTCGTTCCGGTGGAAGACCTGAACCTGGTGCAGAAATTCTCCAGTTCCTCCGGCCAGCCGCCCCAGCTCGACAAGCTCGGCACCCAGACCTGGGCCCGCACGAAAGCCCGGGTGAAAAAGGCGGTGGAAGAAATCGCCCAGGAACTGCTCGAACTGTATGCCAGAAGGAAAACCGTCCAGGGTATAGCCTTCAGCCCGGAAGGCCAGTGGGAAAAAGAATTTGAAAAGATGTTTGCCTATGAAGAGACCGAAGACCAGCTGCGGGCGATTGAAGAAATAAAAAAAGATATGGAGTCGCCCCAGCCGATGGACAGGTTGCTGTGCGGCGATGTCGGCTACGGGAAGACGGAGGTGGCCATGCGGGCAGCTTTTAAAGCAGCCATGGATGGGAAACAGGTGGCGGTCCTCTGTCCGACGACTATCCTGGCCCAGCAGCACCTGCACACTTTTCGCCAGAGGATGATGCTTTTCCCCGTCCGGGTAGAAGCTTTAACCAGGCTGCAGAAAAAGAACGAGCAGAAAAAAATAGTTGAGGACCTGAAAAAAGGTTTCATCGACATCATCATCGGCACCCACCGGCTGCTTTCTTCAGATGTTGAGTTTCACGACCTGGGCCTGCTCATCATCGACGAGGAACAGCGCTTTGGCGTGTCCCACAAAGAAAAAATAAAGCAGCTTAAAGCCAGCATCGACGTGCTGACCCTGACGGCCACACCCATTCCCCGCACGCTCAATTTGGCCCTCAGCGGCCTTCGGGACATCAGCCTGATTGAAACTCCACCCCGCGACCGGCTGGCGGTGCACACGGTAGTTTCCCCCTTTAATTCAAGGTTGATTGCTCAGGCCATCAAGCAGGAACTCGACCGGGGCGGACAGGTTTATTACATCCACAATCGAATTGAAGATATTGACCGCATTGCCAGGTACCTGGAAAAGCTGGTGCCCGAAGCAAAGGTAATTACCGTGCACGGTCAGATGAGAGGCCCCGAGCTGGAGAAAAGGATGATGGCCTTTATCAACAGAGAGTATAACGTGCTGGTCTCAACCACCATAATTGAAAATGGCATAGATATTCCGCTGGTCAACACTCTGATTGTTGACCGGGCTGACCTTTTCGGCCTGGCCCAGCTGTATCAGTTGCGCGGCCGGGTCGGCCGTTCTTCCAGGCAGGCCTATGCCTATTTTCTGGTTCCGCCGCTTATTGAACTTACGCCGCAGGCCCGGGAAAGGCTTAAAGCGCTAAAAGAGTTCAGCGAGCTGGGCTCGGGCTTCAGGCTGGCCGCCCGCGACCTGGAAATCCGCGGCGCGGGAAACATCCTTGGCCACCGGCAGCACGGGTTTATGGAAGCGGTGGGCTACGAATATTTCATGCAGCTTCTGGAAAATGCCATCCGAGAGCTGAAAGGCGAAAGGGTGGAAGAGGTGAAGTGCGAGATAAACCTGAAGGTGGATTTCCGGATACCGGAAGATTATCTGCCGCAGGTCAATCTCCGGTTAAATCTGTACAAAAGGTTGTCGAGCCTCGAACAGCCGGAGGAAGCTCTGCGCCTTCGCCAGGAAGTGATAGACCGGTTTGGCCCGCTGCCCCGCGGCGTGGAAAATCTGTTTTATTATGCTCAGATAAAATTTTATGCCCAGAAAACCAGGCTTAAATCGATTGACCGCCATGGCAGCCGACTGCTGGTCAAGTTTCCGCCAGAAGTGAATTTCGTATGGAACAAGATGCAGGGGCTTTTGCGTCGCTTCCAGGGCAGCGTCTCGCCGCTTGGGCTTCTGACCTTTAACCTGAAGGCGGAGGATGAACGGGAGTTTCTCCGGCAGACTCTGTTTATCTTGAAGGAGCTCCATTCGTATACTATAATCAACTGAGATTGGCTGACATGAAGAAAATCATAGCCCTGGTCCTGATGCTGGCGGTGGTCGGACTGTCGCTTTATTTTGGCTATTCTTATTTCAGGAAAGAGGCCCTGCGAAAAAAGCAGCAGAGTTTGGAAAGAAAACCGGTGCTGGAGATAGAAGAAGTCAGCTATAACCTGGGTGATTTTCTGTCTTATGTTAAGCACCTGAACCCGGAGGAAAGCTCGCTCTCCCCGGAGGTCCTCAGCGAGCTGTTTAATCAATTTGTCGAGGATAAGCTGATTCTCTATTCGGCCAGAAAACAGAACCTGGAAGTGACCGAAGAAGAAAAGCAGGCCTTTCTCAAGCGGCTTGTCCGGGATTATCCCGCGGGAGAGAGAACGTTGGTCAGTCCCGACGATGACCAGGAATTGCTTGACAGCCTGCTGGTAGAAAAATACAAGCGCGAGAGAGTTAAAGACGTGGTCGTCACGGATGAAGAAATAAAAGAGTATTACCAGGCCCATAAAAAAGATTTTCTGGTGCCGGAGCGGGTCAGGGTAAGCCAGATTTTGGTTAAATCAAGCGACCTGGCGGTCAAGCTTCAGGAAAAGTTGAAGATGGCCACCGAGGATGAGTTTCATCAGGCGGCCAAGGACTATTCCGAAGCACCGGATGCCTACAAGGGCGGAGTGATGGGAGTTTTCAAGCCCGGAGACCTGCCCTATGATATGGAAAAAGTGATCTTCAGCCTGGAAGAGGGTAAGGTGTCGCAGGTTTTTGAGTCACCATATGGGTATCACATCTTTCGGCTTGACCAGAAGTACCCGCCCATGCTGATGGAACTGGAAGAAGCCGCGCCGAAAATAAGAAACATTTTAAGGGAAAATAAAGTTAAAGAGATTATAGAGAAGGAAATTGAGGATTTAAAAGAAACCTATCACTGGAAAGTTTATGAAGAAAACCTGCCTTTTATGCTTGAAAGGAAGACCAATGATTAAGAAAAAGATAACCCTCGGGCTGCTGGCCCTGGTCTTTACCGTGGCCCTGCTGTCGGCGGACATTGTGGAAGAGATAGTGGCCATTGTCAACGGCGATGTCATTACTCTTTCTGACTATAAAGAACAGTTTAATTCCATGGTTCAGCTGCTGAGGTCACAGCTCAGCGGGGAGGCTTATTTTAAAGAATACGATAAGCTGAAAGAAAATTTGCTGGAGATGATGATCACCGACCTACTGCTTTTGCAGAAAGCCAAAGAAAAAGGGCTGAATGTAAAGGAGCAGGTCAAGGCCACCATCGAACAGATTAAAAAGCAGAACAACCTGGAATCGGACGAAGAGCTGATCCAGGCCATGAGGTCTCAGGGCATCGAGTACAACCAGTGGGTGAAGCAGCTGGAAGAAAATTACATGCGGCAAGCCCTGATCTATTCGGAGGTCGACCGGAGCATTGTGGTTGATGATGCGGAAGTGGTAAAGTATTACAAGCAAAAACCTCAGGAATTTGTTGTCCCGCCGGAGTTTCGCATAAAGGTCATCTACCTGTCGAGCGCCAGCAACCCTCCCTCGACTCTTGATGAAAAGAAACAAGAGATAATTTCTAGGCTTAAAAGCGGCAGTCAGTTTGAAGACCTGGTTAATGAATATTCAGAGGGTCCAAAAGAGAACGGCGGGGACCTGGGCTTTTTAAAGAAGGGGGAGATAGAAAAGACGCTGGAAGAAGCCGTGGAGAAGCTTAAGGTGGGAGAAATCTCGGACTGGGTAGAAGCCCGAAACGGCTGGTATCTGATTAAGCTTGAAGAAAAAAAGGACAGTTACCAGAAAACATTTGATGAGGCCCGGAAAGAGATTGAAGAGAAAATCTACATGGAAAAAAGACAGAAGAAAGTTGAAGAATACGTTAATAAATTAAAGGAAGAAAGCTACATAAAAATTCTAAATCCCAACCCGCTTAACCTTTAAGCAGTAATTAAATTCCCGGCTTAATTTCTGGCAGAAAACAGGGCTGGCGCGGTGGCTCAGCCAACAAAGACGGCGGCCGCCACGGCGGTTGTCCATAAGCCTTTCGCCCCGGTGGCTGTCTGGGAAATGCTTTTCGTTTTGACCGTCAGATGTTCTGAAAGACGGTAATAATTTTCTTTCCCGCGCCGGAAATTATCCCGAGAATAAACCTGGCCTAACTTGGTGGCCAGCATTTCTGCCGCCAGTTCTTCAGCCTGATGGCTGGCTTCCTTTTCTGTTTCACCAAAGCCCTCGTGTTCGGCCAGGTAGCCGTACTGGTCCGGGTCTTGCGGGATGGCCAGCCCGATTGAGGCTGAAATCAGGCGATGAGCTTCGTCCGTGGAATTTTCGCTCATAACCAGAAAAACAATCTGCCCGGGCTTTAATTTTTTAAGACCTTCGGCCCGGCTTATCAGCTGACAGTGCGGGGGGAATATGCTCGAGACCCTCACCAGATTGAAGGGAGAAATGCCGGCTTCTCTCAGTGCCAGTTCAAAACTGACCAGCTTCTGGGGGTGCTGTCCTTTCCCCCTGGTTAAGAAAACCTGCTTCGGTAAGAAGGTGTCCATGTGGTGTTTCCTTTCTTTTAGATAATCAGTATGGCATTATTTTTGTGTTTCTTCCTTTTTTTCTTCTTTCTTTTCTACCACAGGTGTTACCACCTGGTCTTCTTTAAAATCTATCGTCTTGGATACTTCCCATTCGCCCAGCAGGACAAATTCCGACCCGTGAGCCCTGGCAAACAGCTGCACCACCACGGGCTTCCAGTAGGGATTGTTCTGGAACGACTGCAGGGTTTTGCCTTCCACGCCAAAATTGCTTTTTAGCGTAATCACATCACTCAACTGGCCGGGCGGAACCGGTTTTTTGCGAATGGCCGCCAGGAAGCAATCGCCCAGGTTTTTCGTTTCACCCTTAAACTTGAAGATGGCGTTAAAATTGATGTAGTAGAGTGGCTTGTCGCTTACGTTTTTGACCCGAAATGAAATAACCGGCACGAGCACCAGCTTGGGCGGCCAGGCCCGGTATTCTTTGCTGACCCACTTGGTCTCCACGTCAACTATTTCCATAGATTTTTTTAGCTCTTCTTCTGACATCTTTTTGCAGCCTGGGATCAACAGAAGGGAGAGTGCCAGGCTAATAATCAAAACAGGCAGAATGATTCGTTTCATGGCTTTTCCTCCGATTCAATCCTGCTTAAATAGTATAGCAAAAAACAGCATTTTTAAAGGCTTAAGTAAAAATTAAGCTGCGAGTCCAGAGTTTACCGCAAAAGAGCCGACAGCTTAACCGGTTCAAGCCCCAGACGTTCCGCTTCTTCTCGGTAGAGTTTGAGGGCCTCAAGAGTTTCAGGGAAAGGGTGACCGATTCCCACGGCCTGGCCGTTTTTTAGAGCATAGTGCAGTAGTTCGTTCAGCCTTTCTTTGACCTGCCGACGGTTTTCATCAGCATCCAGAAAAACATGCCGCGAAAGAGCGGGAACTTTTTTTTGCAGTGCCAGTTCATAAGCAATGGATTTGGAAGTCGTTTTGCTGTCGAGGAAAAACAGGTTCTTTTCTCTGAGAAAATCCAGGATGATGTCCATCAGGTAACGGTCAGCCGTCGCCCTGGAACCCATGTGGTTGTTAAGCCCGACGGCCTGGGGCACGGTGGCCAGGTCTTTTTCCAGAATCGACCGAATTTCTTCTCTGCTCATGGAAGACCGGATAAGCCCGTCGGCCCCGGCATAACCCTGGCCGTTCAGCGCTTCCAGCGGCAGGTGAATTATCACTTCCAGTCCGTTCTCCTTGGCGAGCGCTGCTGATTCAGGAGCATATTGTCCGTCGGGTAAGATGGCTACAGTAAGGGGAACCTGCAGGTTGATGAGCTCGCGCAGGAAATCAAGGTCATTACCCATGTCATCGATGACCAGGGCCACCTTTTTGAATGATTTTCGTGCGGTTAAGACCGGCGGAGTGGAAGGCCCGGTTGTTTCTTTTCGGGCGGAAGGCCTGGCTACCTCAATGGCCGGCCTGTACCTGAAAATCAGGCGTCCGCCTGCCCCCTGGCGCTGCTTCATCTCGATGGATACCAAAACCTGGCCTTCAGCGTCCCGGGTTTCGTTTAAACGGGTCTTTATTTTTTTCTTATTCAGACTTTTAAGCAGCAGAGGTTTGAGGGCTTTAAATTCTTTTTCTTCCAGCTGGAGAAAGCCCACCACCTGTCCGCTTTCATCCATCCGAAAAGAAATTCGCTCGCTGCCTATGCCGGCTTTATTAAGTTCAGTTTGAAGAAAATCAGTTAGAGAAAATTCTTCAGCCGGGGTTTTGACCGGCTTAACTGGCGCGGCCGCTTTGGGCTGATTTTTATGCCAGCCAAAGTAGTGAACCTGACCTTTTTTGAAGTTTAAGTAATCAAGGGAAACGGCTGAGAGCAGAGCTACTGCGGTCAGCATCACCGAGAGGTTAAAAATTAGACGCTCGGGCGAGAAGAATCGGAAACTGTTCTTCCTGCGCTGGTTCATCAATCAGGCCGGGCAATAAAATCTAAAGTTTTTTCCAGAAAAGCCTGATCCATCTTTTCAGAGTAGGATAGTTTCTGGTCAAGCGGCACACTCGAATCCCAGAGCTTGGTTCCGGATTTTAAGCAAAACACAGAAGTGGTCAGGACTACCAGGCTACCATCGGCTACGGGAAAACTTTCCTGCCGGCCGACCAGGCCTGGTGTTTCCAGGCCGATAACATTAGCTCTTTTAAGGTCATGAAGCACTCCGGCCACCAATTCTGCCGGGCCAAAGGTGGCCTGGTTAACCCAGACGAAAAGTTTTTCGGTTGGAAAAGCTGGAGCCTCAGCACAGGACAGGTACTCTTTTTGCCCCCGCTTTTCAAAATAGCCGGCTTTATCCTCTTTAACAAACAGGTTTACGACTTTCCTGGCTTCTTCATACTGACCGTTGTAGCAATTCCTGAGGTCGAGAACGATGGCTTTCGGGCGGTCCTTGCTTTTAAGACCGGTGGACAGGCTCTTTTTAATTTCCTGGGAGAGGCCGCTGTAGATTGATGAGGGCTTGAGTATTAAAAGCCCCGATTTGTTGGAGGTAACATGCAGAGCATTTTCCAGCTTGAAGGTTTTCTCTACGGTTACTTCCCTGGTATCAGAGCCGTGGATCACGCGCAGCCGGACTGGCGGGGCTTCTTCGCCACGCCCGTTTTCCAGCAGAAGGTTAACTTCGAGCAGGCTCATGTTGAGGGTGCTACGGTCGTTGATGGCGCTGATGTTATCACCGACCTTTAGCCCCGCTTTCTCGGCGGGAGAATTTTCCAGCACGGCCGCCACCACCGGGAAGACCCCGTATTTCTTGTAAAGAATCAGCCCGGTGCTCCGGTTGAGGTTTTTTTGGCTCTGATATTTTGCCGCCAGATTCTTGTCCAGGTAGGCGCTTAAAGGGTCGAGAGAATTTATCAGGCCGCGGAAGGCTCCTTCGGTGGTCCGGGCCGGGTTCGGCTCTTCCAGGTAATCAGTCTTAATGAGCTGCATCACCGTGCCGATGAGCTCGGTGTTGCTTCTGGCAAACTGCGGGACACCATTTTTCCCGGGCAGAAACCTCTTGTCCAGCAGCAGAACAGCTATCAGGAGCAGGATAATAAGGGTTAGATAGATATTCAGTTTATTGTTTTTCATTGTTTTCAGGATTAAATTCTATCATCTTCTCTTGAGCCATTGCAAGGGATCCATGGCCTGGGTTTTATGCCGGACCTCAAAATAGAGACATTCCCCTTTCAGGGAATCAGAATCACCGACGGTAGCAATCGGCTGTTCGGGCTGAACCAGGTCGCCCACCTTCACCAGAAAGCCTGAGCAGTGCCCGTAGAGGCTGTAGTAGGAGAGCCCGTGGTCGATGATGATCAGGTTGCCGTATCCCTGAAAATAGTCGGCAAAAACCACTCGACCTCCATGCACCGCCTTGATGATTCGTTCGTTCTTGTTGGGCCTGATTTCTATGCCGTTGTTCATGGTCACCGTCTTGAATTTGGGATGTTTTTCCGGACCAAACCCGGTGATAATTTTTCCGCTGAGAGGCCAGGGTAATTTCCCTTTCTTTTCGTACATGGGAATGAAAGGTGAAGGTAAAGAAATTTCCTGGCTCTGCAACCGCCGGAGAAGTTCTTGCAGTTGCTGTTGCCTTTCCTGAAGCTCGGATATCATTTGCTGGTAGACAGCTTTGTTCTTCTTGATCTGTTGCAGGACTTCCTGATTTTTCTTTTCTTCTTCTTCCAGCCTGACCATGTTTTCCTGGGTCTGGCGAAGCAGGGATTCAGATTCAGCTTTTTTGCTCTGCAAATCATTTTCCAGTGTCTGCAATTTGCTCAAGGTGCTCAGGTATCTTTCCATTGCTTCACCCTGATATTGAGCGAGAAAGGTTAAATTTTTGCTTTCGCGCAGGAAAGTTTCCAGGTTGTTGGCTTTCAGGAAAAAATGCATGAAATCAAGACGCCCGAATTTATACAGGGTGACCAGGGTCCTTTCCACCGCCTGTTTTTCTTTTTCCAAAAGGATTCTGGTTTCTGCGATGTTTTGGTAGAGTTCATTGAGCTGTTTTATGACCAGAGACCGCCTCAGCTTCAGCGATTCAATTTCATTCTGCAGGAGCTTTTTGTTCAGCCTGATTTTTTCCAGGGTGTTGAGAAGAGAATTTTCTTTTTTTTGCTCTTCTTCCAGCCGGGACTTTATCTGGGCAATTTGCTGATTTAACTCGTTCAGTCTCTTTTCCACATCGGTGGCGGCCGAAGGGATCGGCTGGGCCAGGGCCGGGGACCGAAAAAAGATGCTTAAAATCAAACAGATGATTACGCTTCTGAGGAACCGAACGGCTTTTTGACCCGTGTGGTTTGACGGCTTAAATGGACTCATTCTTCAGACCTTGATATTATTTAACATATCGAGGCCAAAAGTGGAAGAATCTGCTTACTATAACTAACCAGAAAATATAAAGTTCTGAATGGAGAAGAGGATGGATTTACAGGTCATAGCCAGAAGAATCGGGGAGGCGGCGATTTCTTCGGTCAAACCGGGAAGGCTCATAAGTGAGAAAGTAAAAAGGGAAGGGGACTGGCTGTACGTGGCCGGAGACAGGTTTGACCTGCGAAAAATTAATCGGATAAATTTGCTGAGCCTCGGTAAAGCCGGGCCTTATCTGGCTGAAGCCATCTGGCCCCTGATTGAAGATAAACTCGGCAAGGCGGTCATTACCGGGGCTGGAGAATACAGGGAAACAGGGCAGGCCTTCTATTATCCATCAGCCCATCCGTTGCCCGATGAATGGAGCCTGGCCGCCGGCCGCAAAGCTTATGAAGTAGCCCTGTCCTCCGGAGCGCAGGACCTGTTCCTCGTTCTGATATCTGGCGGCGGTTCAGCTCATCTGTGTTTGCCCGAGGAAGGGCTGAGCCTGGATGATAAGAGAAAAGTCACTGAACTCCTGCTGAAGTCCGGCGCAGACATAAAAGAGCTCAACACCGTCCGCAAACATCTTTCCCGCATAAAGGGTGGACGTTTGGCCCGGGCGGCCTGGCCCGCCCTGGTCGTTAATTTAGTGATTTCGGACGTTATTGGTAACGACCTGGAAAACATCGCTTCCGGCCCCACATTTTATGATTCATCAACGTTTGCCGAGGCCCTGGATGTTTTGCACAGACGAAAGGTGGCTGACCTCTGCCCGCCGGCCGTGCTGGAGGTGCTGAAAGAAGGGGAAAAGGGGCTGCGGGAAGAAACCTTGAAGAAAGAAAATAAAATTATGGAGAGGGTGAAATCATTTATCATCGGCGATAATCTGAAGGCGCTTCTGGCGGCCAAGGAGGAAGCCAGAAATCATGGGCTCGAATCTATCATACTTTCTTTTGACGACAGCGGCGAAGCACGCGACCGGGCAGAGGAATACATCAGCAGGTTGATTCCTTTTACCAAAAAAGTGCGCGAAGAAAAAAGAGCCTTCTGCCTGCTGGCCGGTGGCGAGCTGACGGTGACGGTCAGGGGCCGGGGAAAAGGCGGGCGAAACACCGAGTTCGCTCTGGCCTGCCTGCTCGGTATCAAAAAGCGGATGGCAGAATTTTCTGGCCTGAACTGGCTGGTGATGAGCCTGGGCACTGATGGCCGTGACGGTAACACGGACTCAGCCGGAGCTTACATCGTAAACAAAACACTCGGGCAGATGGAAGAAAGAAAACTCCGGCCGGAAGAATTTCTTAATGATAATGATTCCTACGGATTTTTTGAACGGGTGGGAGGTTTGCTTTTTACCGGTCCAACGGGCACCAACGTAATGGACATCCGGGTTTTCCTCTTGGCCCCTCGGGACGGAGATTAGTTGAAATTAAAGAAGAAAAGTGGTGATATTATATTAACAGGAGATGAAAATGAAAGAAGAAAAGTGGAAAGAGGAGCTGAACCAGTACTTTGAGGACCTCAGAATCATTGAAAAGTGTCAGCAGGAAGCGAGAGAGCATTTTGATCAATTCTGTGAATTCATCGTCGAGCCAGCCTTTGAAGCACTGGAAGAAGAATTAAAAAGCAAAAAAATAAGAATAAAGTATTTTAAGGAAAAATATAAATTTATCCACCTGCAGATTAATTTTCCGGAGAGTCGGGTGGATAATTTTAATTACCGGATCATTCTGCCGAAGAATGCACTGGAGTTAAAGCTGGTTTTAAAAACCTCCGGCCGTAAAGACGCGAAATCTCCTCTGCAGGAAAAAGAAAGGCCTTTTATGCCTGAAGTCAAACCGGAAGAGGTTCTCAAGCTATCAAAAGAAGATATCTTGAGGGACGTAATTGCCCGCCTTAAAGAATTCAACTATGCCGCCCGAACTTCCCCGGATTGATTTTCAGGCCATGGGTTAGAATTCCTGGGCTTGACCCGGTTAAAGTTTACCGGCTTTGATAAATTCTATGATTTTAAACAGATAATCATATTCCGGGCGGTCAACAGTATTCTGACTGACATATTTGAAACGCAGGATTCCGCGGGCATCAATTAAGTAGACAGCCGGTATGTTCTGCTCCACCTGGCTGCCATTCCAGTTAGTGGTAAACAATCCGAGCCCGGAGGACACCAGATGTTCGGAATCGATAAGGATGGGGAAGGGAGTTGGGACTTCACCGGGTTTTAAAGACAGGTCCTTTGGAAATAGCTGGCGGTATCTTTGGACACTCTGCCGCCCTTTTTCATCCAGGGAGGCATAATTTTCCGGATATTTCCAGCTCTTTATTTTGTCGATCTGGGCCGGCAGGTCTTCCAGCCACTTTTTGACCACCTCTTTTGAATAAGGGAAAACGAAAGCAATTTCCAGGTTGTATTTTTTTCTCAAGCTGTGGCTTTTTTCCAGTTCGACCAGCTCCACATACTTGTAATCGCAGATGGTGCACCAGCGGTCTGGCGCGGCGTAACCGCGGGGGAAAATGAGCATCACTGTTTTCCCTTTAAGCTGCGACAGTTTAAATTCACCGCCCTGATAAGCGGGCAGGCTGAAATCCGGCATCGGCTGACCCAGCAGGGCAATTTTAATGGAAGGCTGTTCCTGCGCAGACCAGGACAGCCAGGAAGAACAAATAAGCATGAGAAAAATCAGGGCTATTTTCGTCTTTTTCATTAGTCACCTCCCGGGCAGACTTTTTATGATGGAGTTTATTATAAAAAAAATGTCAATTTTCTAAAAATAATTGACGGGCAAAAAGGAATTGCGTAAATAATTAGGTAAAGAAAGGGCTTGGAATTGAGGTCAGGCATAGCCACGCGTTTAATTTTAATTATCTTGTCCATCTTGATGATTGAGATTCCTGGATGTGAAAAAAGCGAGACGTCTGAAGCCGCCATATATGAAGCCCAGCAGCTTAGGAGAGAAGGTAAATTTGCCGAGGCTTTAAGTTTGCTGGAAAGGCTGCTGGAAGAAAATAGGGGTATTGATGATGGCCGGTTTCAGGCCCGGTGCCGGGTAGAAAAAGCTCTTAACCTCTGGCACTCGGGGAAAATCAACGAATCCAGAGAGGCCTTTCTCGGGGCGCTGAAGGCCATACCGGCTCAGGAGGCAAGCCTGGCGGCCGAAGTTCGCCACGCACTGGAAATTGTCGACCTCTATCTGATGGCCAAAGCCAACCAGGCCGAAAAGAGATACGACCTGGCCGAAAGTCGGTTAAAGCTGGCGGTTGATTTGTCGAAAAAGTATGGTCTGAAGGATATGGAACTGAAATGCCTGTTCAAGCTTGCCTTTGTATATTTTTATAAGAATGATATGGAGGGGTTTGTAAAATATAGTTATATGTGTATTTCTCTGGCTAAGCAATGCCGGGATAATTATATAGAAATTCAGTGCCTGCTTAATCTTGGTTTTGATGCTTTCAACAGAAAGGATTTTTTGAAAGGTTACGAATATTTTGAGGAAGCTAAAATAATTGCTGAACAAGAAAATATGCAAGAAGAAGTTCCTGCATTATTCAATAATTTAGGCGTTATCTCCTATTATTTCGGTCAATTTGGCCTGGCCGAGTATTATTTGGAAAAGGCCTATAACATTTATGAAAAACAGAATGACCTGGAATCGATGATTTCCCTGCTGTATGCCCGGGCTCTTACCATTTATAAAAACCAGAAGATAAATGGGGTGGGAGCTGACGAGCACCGGGTGGAAGGCTTGCTCCAGCAGGCGCTGGCCCTGAGCCGCAGCCAGGGGCTGCAAAACCTTGAAGCCAGGATTTTAAACAACCTCGGCTATGTTAATCTGGACCGGGATATAACAAGAGCCGAGGAATTCTCCCGTCAGGCCTGGAAATTGGGCAAAAAACTGAAAGATGAGGAGGTTGTCTCTTCTTCGCTGAACAACCTGGGCGAAATTTATCTGAGAAAAAAACATATTCAGAAAGCAATCTCCTGTTTTGAAGAATCTCAGAAGCTGGCCCTGGGCGCGGATTTCTGGACAATTATCTGGAACAATTATACCGGTCTGGCTCAGTGTTATGAAAAAAGTGGAAACTATTACCGGGCCATTGATTATTATCAAAAAGCCCTAAAAACGATTGAGAAATTGCGAAACAACATTGGCCTGGATTTGTACCGGATAGGTTTTGACTCTGACAAGAAAAGGGTCTATGAGGGGATCATCCGAAGTCTGGTGAAGCTTCAACAGGCGAGACAAGAGCCCCGTCTGGATGAGTTTGTTTTTTCCTCGGTAAAAAAGATTAAAGCCAGGGTATTTTTAGAAGAAGTGTTGAAGCTGAGCGAGAAAACAGGAGTGAATGGTTCCTCTGAGGAATTGGCGGCCATGGACCGGGCCATCGGGGAGTTGCTCAGCAAGGTGAATACCGTTTCGGAAAATGAAAAGAAGAACGAACTTCTTGAGCTGGAATACCGCTACCTCCGCCTGGCCACCGGTGAAAACCAGGCCAGCGGCCTCAACCGGTATGATTGGCAGCCGGTGACTTTAAAAGAGGTGAAGAGTGAGTGCCTGGCGAATAACCAGGTTATCCTTGATTATTATCTCAATCAGGAAGAATCTTTTTGTTTTCTGATTAGCAAAAATGAATTTAAGCCTTTCTTCCTGCCCGGAGAAGCGGAGGTTGAAAAAGCCATAAAACTCTACATAAAATTGATTTCCCGGCCGGAAGTCGCGGTGGAGGAATTAAAAAAAGCCGGAAATCATATCAGAGAAATCGTTCTGCCGGACGAGCTGCTTGATGGTCTCAAGGAAAAAAGCCTGGTCATCATTCCGGACGGGCTGCTGAATTATTTGCCTTTTGAAACCCTTCCCCTTAAGTCCGGTGATGGCCTTTACCTGGTAGAAAAATATTCGGTTTCTTATCTGCCCAGCATGGCTGCCCTGATGAGGATTAAAAAGAATTATGATGGCCGGTCCAAAAAAGAATTTCTGGGCATAGGGAATCCATACTATGAGGCCGCTCAAAAATCATACCTGACCAATTATCTGAAGCTGACCGACCTGGCGGGGGAAAAAGGTAAGAACAAACTAAAAGCACTCCCTTTTACCGAAACCGAGCTGAGGGAAATTGCCGGTCTTTTCCCCTCCTTCAAGTACCAGCTTCTGGTGAGAAGAGAAGCCAGTGAGGAAAACTTAAAAAAGCTCGATTTGAAAAATTTCCGGATCATCCATTTTGCCTGTCACGGTCTTTCTGACGAAAAAAATCCTTTGCGCTCCGCCCTGATGTTATCACCTGGCATCCATCGGCGAGAAGATGGGTTCCTGACTCTTCGGGAAATCTATAATCTTCAATTAGAAAGCGACCTGGTGGTCCTTTCCACCTGTGAGAGCAGCCGCGGAACGGTGGTCAAAAAAGAGGGGGTAATCGGTTTCCCCCGCCTTTTTTTACTGGTCGGAAGCCAGGCGGTGGTCTCGACTCTCTGGCCGGTTGACGACAGAACGGCCGCAGATTTCATGAAGATATTTTATCGGGAATTGCTGTCCGGAAATGATAAAGACGATTCTCTAAGAAAAACCAAGGTCAAGATGATGGCCTCCGGAAAGAATCATCCTTATTACTGGGCGGCCTTTATCCTGAGCGGGAACAAGGATAAAATCTACTGACGGGTTTTGGGTGCCAGGAGAGCTTTTCTTGCCGGTGATTCATATATCTTTTGTCCGGAGGTCTGAGCCAGGACCTGCCAGTAAAAATGGTCTGAAGATTTTAGGGCCTCAAGCACCGGAAAAGGAAGGTCTAACCGGGTTTGATTTAGGGGCGGGCTCTGCCAGACCAAGCTCATTTTTTCGTCAAACACCTCAACCCGGTAAAAAAGGGCCCCGGGTATAGCTTCCCAGGTGAGTGATATTTTCAGCGGTTCGAAGGTCAGGTTTTCTTGCATCATAAATACCTGCTCATTGACCAGACCGCGTTCAAGATGAAGAAATGACCAGCGCGGCGTCTGAAGATACAGGAAGATGATAAGAAAGAGGGCCAGGGAGAAAACGGTGGCCAGTTTCCAGAAAGGTTTCAGGGGCAGGATAACAGACTCAATTCTATGGCTCAGTCCTTTCTTTGGCGAAAGGACTCGCTCGGCCCGGCTGATAAATTCCCGGCTCGCCCTGAGCAATTCGAATTCACTCCGGCAGGCCGGACACTCTATGAGGTGGTCAATTATCTTTTTTTTGAGCTCAACGGAGGCTCCGGGGGAAAAGGACTCCAGGAGTTCTTCCGGCGTTGGACATTGCTTCCTGTCCCTTAGAATTTCTTCAGGCTTCGGACTGAAGAAATCCAGGTTTAAAGAATTTTTTAATTTATTTATCTTTTTGTTCATTTTTCTCCATCTGTTCTCTGAGCAAATTTTTAAGGTCAGTCAGACCGCGGTACAGCAGGTTTCGAGTTTTGTCCTCGCTGAAATTCAAGTAGGAAGCGATTTCCTTAAGGCTCATGTTCAATAAATACAACTTCACCACCATTTTCCTGGTATCCATGAGCTGGTCGAGCGCCCTCAGGATTTCTTCTCTCAATGAGGAGGTCGAATAATCATAGAGGGGAGGGTCCGGGTCAAGTTCGGAAATTAAACGCAGCTTTTCTGATAAGAAGAATTCCTCTTCTTTTCTTAGCCTTCTGATCTGGTCGATGACCACCGAGTCCACCATCTTCCTTAAATAGGACGCAGGATTGATCAGTTTTTTCTCATCACTGACCAGTTTCCAGATTCTTAACCGAACTTCTTGCAGGAGGTCTTCCGCCTCAAGGCCAAACCGGTCGAGATTGTACCTTCTGACCAGGCTGTGCAGGAAAGAGGAATAATTGTTTAATAATTTCTCGAATTCTTTTTCCCTTTTGCGGCGCGAGCGCATGTCACTGTTTGATCTGGTTTAATTTCTTTATTTATATAGATGGAAAAACCATCGAAAAATTCTCATGTCTTATTTTTTTATTGATTATATGAAAATTTGACCGGATAAAAAAACTATTATTTTTTTTAATGGCGCGGCTTTCTTGACTGCCGGTTGAGGCTGAATTATCATCAAAAAAAAGCTTTGTTTCTGCCCTCAAAAAGATGAGAAGGAAAGGGACCGGGAGAAAAAGGTTCAGCCGGAGAAGATTTTTGAGGATTATCCCCGGCTTTGTGATGTATGGTCTGGTTGTTTTATTAGCCTGGCGGCTTGGAATAATAAAACTGTGGTCCATTTTACTGAGAAGTGAAGGTATTATCAAAAGTCTCTACTATCCGGTGCTAATTTTCTTGTTCTTGCTCATTTTGGGTTGTTTGTTCCGGACCGGCCTGTGGCTTTTTTATCGTCCTCTGACCAATTCTCACCGAAGAGAGAAAGCCTGGCCTTCCGTCTCAATAATTATGCCAGCCTTCAACGAAGAAAAGAATGTTGCACGGGCGGTGGAAGCAGTTATGTCCAGTGATTATCCGCCAGGCAATCTGGAGTTAATATGTGTAAATGACGGCTCGACCGACCGGACACAAGAGGTCCTCAACCGGATGAAGGCGCTTTATAAAAACCGGCTTAAGGTAATAAGCCTTGGAAAAAATCAGGGAAAGAAAAAAGCCCTGGCCATCGGCCTGAAACAGGCCACCGGCGACATTATCATCACCACAGACGCCGACAGTGAAATCCACCGCCAGGCCATTAAAAACCTAATTTTGCCGCTTATTCAGGATGCTCGGGTTGGAGCCGTGGCCGGCCGGGTGGCCGTGCTCAACGAGAAAAAAAATTTATTCACCCGGATGCTTTCCGCTCATTATGCCCTGGCCTTTGATTTTGGCCGGGCCTATCAAAGCGTTTACGGAGGAGTGCTGTGCTGCCCGGGGGCTCTGAGCGCTTTTCGACGTTCAGTCCTGGAGCAGGTGATGAGGCCCTGGTTAAAGCAAAAATTTATGAAGGTCAAGTGCCGCCATGGAGAGGACAGGGCCTTGACCGGCCTGGTGTTTAAGAAAGGATACCTGGTAAAGTATCAATCTAACGCACTGGTGTATACCAGGGTGCCGGAACAGTTGTCCCAGATAAACCGGATGTACATCAGATGGACCAGGTCTTATGTCCGCGAATCATTATTATTTTTTAAGTATTTCTGGAATTCCAGGAACCACAGGCGATTTGTTTTACCGGTGGTGGACTCGGGGCTTCAACTTCTGCTGCATCCTTTCCATCTTCTGGCTTTCAGTCTGATTCTCTATTCTTTTATAAAATACCCGTCTTCTATCGCCAGCCAGCTGGCTTTCCTGGCGGTCCTTTCTCTGGCTCTTGGCATGAACCAGCCCAGGGTCGGCCGAAACTTAAGAGTTCTCTATGGCCTTTCCCACTCCCTGTTTGTGTTTTTCTTCCAGTGGTGGATGGTGCCCTATTCTTTGATAACAGTAAAAGACCAGGACTGGCTGACCAAGTAATCACCGACCATTTTTCCGGTCTGAACTTAAAGGGTGTTTTCTTTTGATAATCAGAATAGTCCCGAAAAACAGACCGGCTATTGTTAAAGCAATGACCAGCAGATGGCTGTTCGGCACCGGGCGAGTTATTTTGATCTGCCCATTTCCATGGAGTATGAAGGGTGCCCAGTAATAGGGGTGGGAGACAACCGGAGAGGCAATCATTTCCAGCTTGGCTTTTCTGAGAGCTTCATTCAACGTTTCCGAGGATTTAAGATGAAGGTAAAATCTTTCCATAAATTGTGAAGAAACCTGGTCGTTAATCGCCCACAGGCTGGTCAGGACAGAAGAAGAACCGGCAAAGAAGAAAGCCCGGCTGAGGCTTTCCAGTCCCTCACCGCGAATAAACTGCCCCAGACCGGTCTGACAGGCGGATAGCACCACCAGGTCGGCGTTAAGCTTCAGGTTCATGATTTCCCGCATTTGCAGGAATCCATCCTCGTTAGGGTCATTGTCGAGGGTCAAAACGAGGGCTGAACGGGCCGGTTTCTGGTCATCGATTAACCCGTGGACGGCGAAATGGATGATGCGGTAATTGGCTAACTGAGCACTTTTAATCAGGTCTTCGCTGGCCTTTTCCCTTTCAAGAACGGTCGAACGGGGGAAAAGGCGTGAGATTCGAATTATTTCATCGCTCGCGTATTTTAGCCGATAAAACCTGATATCTGAAAGGCTGTAAAAGTCCTGAAACAGTTGACGCGAAGACAGAGAGGTGGAGCGCTGTTCAAATTCTCCATAATACGGGTCTCCCACAGCCAGCAGGGTTCTGTTTGGTTTTTTCCGACCGTAGCGGTTTTGCAGGTGCAGAAGTTCCCTTAATGAAGACAGGGACGGGGCATAGCTCAAATTATAATGGTTTATTAACCAGTCTCCAGGCTGGCCTGAAGGTTTGAGGGCTTCAAACGGCAGGAGATTTAGCAGGTTGTCCGGAACTATGATCAGGTGAGAAACATTTTCAGTCAGACCTGGCTCTAACAGACTTCTGTAAAGTTCAACGCCGGGATGAAAATCTCGGTTGTCGACATCGGAGATGGCACGACGATAGGCAATTATTTTCTGGCGAAGTTCTTCCTGCGAAGGGATGGGATAGACCTTGAGGCCGTTTTTGCTTAAACAAAAAGCATAAGAAGCTTCGCGGCCAACCATGAAGGAAAAAATGGCTGTCTTGCGGTCAACAAATTCCTTTTCGGCCTGGCGGTAATTTATGATGTCCGGGTAGGTAAGCTTGGCATAGGCCGGGTTCTGGGAGCGGATCTGACGTTTTAAATTTTCCAGTCGCATTTCCAGGACGTTGATCTCTTTAAGGGCTGAAATTCGGTCCTCCTCTGAAAGTGAAGGCGAGAGAAGCCTGGTATACAGCCTGCTCAGTTCGCTCATCATTTCCTTTTCCTGGTTGATTAGCTTGATGTTGGCCGGAAGGTTTTCGGCGATCTTGGCATCCGCAATTTGTTCTAAAAAGACCCTGGCCCGGGCTCGTTCAAGGTAAAGAAAGGCCTCTTCCAGAGGCCGAGAGCTTTTGGTTTCCCGGCTTTCTTTGACCAGCAAGTCAATCAGGTTAAAATAGGCGTCAAGCCTTTTATCGGTCCCCAAAAAATTGGCTTTATCTTCTTCTGAAGATAAACTGGCTCTCAGACTTTCGATGATGTTAATGGAGTTAAGGTAATAAAATTTGGCACTCTGCAGGTTGCCCTGTTTCTTTAGCAGGTTTCCTTTTTCCAGATAACTTTCCCAGAGCGTTTTGTTTTCGTTCTGGGTCAGTGCCAGGTTGATGGCTTTGTCATAGTAAACGGTAGAGTTTTGATAATCGCCGAGGCGGCTGTAAATTATGCCGATGTTGGTGTAGATGGATGAGAGATAATTGGTAAGCTTCTTAGTTTCGGCCAGGTTGCGAGCCCGGTTAAGGTAATAGAGAGCGTCCAAATTTTCTTCCAGGTGAGCCTTGAGGGAACCGATGTTGTTGAGGATGGCCACCTGGATTTCGGTGTTACCGGCTTTTTCGTTAGCCTTAAGAGCTTTTAGAAAAAATTCGAAAGCCTGGTTGAAATCCTCCTTCTGGCCGGAAAGCAGGCCTTTCTTTACATAACTGAAACCAAGGTTGTTGAGCGTGGCCGAGAAGTAAGGGTTTGATTCATCCGATGAGATCAGGCTGAGGGCCTGATTGAAGTATTCAATGCTTTTATTGAAATTACCTGTATCATTGTAGACAACACCCAGATTATAGTAGATATCAAAAATATCGCTCGGTAAAGTATCTTCATTTATGAAAGCCAAAGCCTGGCTGAAATAATTTATGGCTAAACTAATATTGCCGCTGGAATAGTAATAATGTCCGATATTAATAAAAGTTAACGTGATTTCATATGATAGCTTAATTTCTTTTGCGATATTGTTTGCTTCTATATTGTTTTTTAAAAATTCTTCAGGATTTGGGGGCTTTTCATCCAAGTAAATGTAACTCATCCTTCTCAGGCATTTTACTTTTAAGTAGCGATTTTTGACCGAGTCGCAATAAGTAATAGCTTCTTTAAATTTTTTAATGGCCAGCTCATCAAGCCCCTGTTGCTTGTCAGATTTTGCCTGGTTGTAGAGGTTGATTATTTTTATTGAGGTTTCACAGTATTTTATGTTGTTTTCGTCTCCTGCGTCTGTCGCGTAAATAAGCCCTTTTTGGTATTCCTCCAGGGCTTCGTTAATCTGACCCAGGCTGGCCCTGGCGTTGGCCAGGTTTATGTGATAATTCATTTTCTCATCAGAGGTTCTGGCCAGCCTTGAATTTTCTTCCAGCAGTTTTAAAGCGGCCGAGTACTTGCCCTGGTTAAAAAGGTCAAGCGATGAGTAAAGAAGCTGCGGGAAACTCGCCGGGGGAAGGACGGAAGATTTGGGCTGCGGGAAGACCGCAGAACATAAGGTAAGGAAAAAGAGGATAGCGCTAAAACATCTCAGTCTGCTGCTCAACTGAAAAAACCTCAATATAGATGATGCAACAATATGGCGTTTTGTCAACTGCTAAAAGGGATGAAGGGCGGGGTGAGAAAATACAAATTTTCTCACCCCAAAAGGTAGGGTCAAAACCAAATTATTAAAAAGTATTGAATGATCAGTCTCTTTCGTTAGCTGGCTTGGTCCCAATTTGAATTTCAGCCGTCGGCTTCAGGGTTTTGCTGCCGGAAACCGTGCTGTTAACTGATTTGCCGGTGCTGTTATCTCCAAAGGAACCGAGGAAAGGAAACAGAGAAACAATCAGGTTCATCGGTTTCTGTAAAAGGAGCCGTTCATGCTTTGAGATTTTCTTTTCAGCCGCATACATGGCCGGAACCAGGCTGATGGCGAAAACCAGGCAAACAAAAATGGCGATGATTTTGTTGAAAGATTTACGCATGGTAAAAACCTCCATTAAATTTAGTTTAATTAGCTTGGAGGAATGGCAAACCAGGAGGGAGAAAAATTGATAGCTGACAGTACCCCCAGTTTCTCATTCTCATCCAAGGCGCAAGAAGAATTTAAAACTTTAAAAAGCGTTTGTCAAGTAAAATTTTTGAGCCGGGGGTAAATAAATTATGTATTTTCTATTATTTGAAAAAGAAGCCGATTTCATATTCGGCCGTCTCCGGGGCGTCAGAACCGTGAACCGCGTTCCTTTCGACAGAAAAGCCGTATTGCCGGCGCAGAGTTCCTGGTTTGGCCTGGGCCGGGTCAGTGGCTCCCATTACCTCCCGCCAGTGTTTTATGGCATTTTCCCCCTCCAGAAGCATGACGACAATCGGACCGGAAGACATGAAGTCAGTCAGGTTGTCGTAAAAAGGTTTATCTTTGTGAACTTTGTAGAAAGCCTGTGCTTCTTCCTTGGTCAGCTGAACCATTCGCATACCCTTGATCTCAAAACCCTCGTCCTCGATGCGTTGAATGATCTTGCCGATAACTCTCTTTTTAACCGCATCAGGTTTTATTATGGCTAAAGTCCTTTCCACCATGCTCTTTCTCCTTTATCCATCTGAGCTGTTATCACAGGTTAAAATTTATACTTCAAAAAGGGGGGTGAGGTCAAATTCCAATCCTTTAGTATTCGGCCCAGGCTTAAAAGAATTTCATTTTTGACAAATGACAGCCCCGGCTTTAAAATCCATTATCATGATGAAAAATGCCGAAATTGAAAATTATGAAAACCTGAGAACCATTGCCTTGCAGGAGCTTGGCTGCGACCTTTTTGGCGTAGCCGATATAACTTCAGCCAGGGAATCGTTTCTGTTACCTGAACGGGTGAAAAATCGCTACCCAAGAGCTGTATCTCTCGGCAGGGAGGTCTTGCTTTCGGTTCTTGATGATATTCAGGATGCACCGACCTCGCTTTATTTTCATCATTATCGCCAGCTAAACGTCTTTCTCGACCGGGCGGCGCTTCTTTTGGCTGGCAGAATCACCAGAGCCGGTTACCTGGCACTGCCGATAGCCGCTTCTCAGGTGATCGACTGGCAGAATCAAAAAGCCCACGTTTCTCATAAAAAGGTCGGCGAACTGGCTGGCCTGGGCTGGTTGGGACGGAACAACCTTCTGGTCAACCCGGTCCTTGGAGCGCGTTTTCGTTTGGTGACCATCCTGACCAACATGCCTCTAAAAGCCGATTCCCCCTTAAGTTTTAACTGTGGAGATTGTCATCGCTGCCAGGCGGTTTGTCCGGCTCAGGCTATAAAAGAAAGCCCTTCAGAATTTGACCACCTGGCCTGTTATCGTAAGTTGAAAGAATTCCGCGACCGAGGGCTGGTCGGTCAGTACATCTGTGGCGTATGCGTCAAAGCCTGCCATGGGCAAAAAACCGTGGACGATTTTCAAACAGAAAAATCATAATTGCCGACCCTTTTTGTGCTTTCAGGCGGTCTGGTATTACCCTGGCTTATACTGAGACTTGCTTTTTTCTCTTCAGACCTTCTTGCACGGCAGCCAGATTTCTGTTTTTAACCGATCAGGAGAAGTGTTCCCGGCGTCTGGGTCAAGATAGCGTTCGAGCACCGGTCCGTTCTGGACATATCCGTTTTCTTCGAGCCATTCCCTCATCTTGAGGATTGTTTCGCTTGTCTTGTCGTAAGGTCCGACGTGAATGGCCACAGCTACGGTGGTAAAATTCCAGATTTTCTTGGTAAGCGGGGCCTGAACCAGGGCCTGTTCGTTAATTGGAAAACCAACCTCCCATTGAATTTTATTCGGGTCGGACATGGTCGGGTCAGAATGGAAAATTCCGATCATTGAGCCGGTGGGAAAAACATTTTGAGTTTGCATGTGTTGCAGAAGTTCACCCACGGCCGACTGAACATCCTCAAACCCACCCTGTCTTGGCAGAGAACAATAGACAAATGGCTCAACTTCTTTAATTTCAACTTTTATAGCTCCACCCACCTGTGGCCCCGGGCGAAGACCGGCGAAGAGCTTGAAGGAAAAAAACAAGAACAGAAAAAACAGCAGGCCACCGTTTGAAAGGCAGCTTTTGTTTTTGGTCATAATTTTTCTCCTTTGCCTGTCTTATATTATCATCATAAAAATCACGGGGAAAAGCAAATTCTTATTGAAATAAAAAGATTTGGATGGCAGATAAAAAATCTGTTAAATAATCTCGTCCAAAAGTGCCAAAAATTTGAAAATTAGTGCTAAAATATTGAGCTGCACAAAACATGTGCAATTTGTCACAAGATGTTGAAAGATAAAATATTAGAGCAGAGAAAAATGTAAATTTCCACAAACTTTTTCACAACAATTGTGGAAAAATCTCAGCCTGTGTACGGATGAGTTTATAAACTCTGCCCGGGAGTAATTTTCCCTCTTTTTATCAATTATTCTGAACTGCGAAGCAGCCGGTTTTTTTGCCAAAAATTTTAATTTTATTTCTTGTTCTTCACATATTTATCAAACCATTCAATCATCTCGGCCAGCACGTGCAAAACCGATTCCCGGGCGGCATAACCATGGCTTTCGTAAGGAAGCATGACCAGCCGGGCTGTTCCGCCCAGACCCTTAAGGGCGGCAAACAATCTTTCTGACTGAATGGGGAAAGTGCCTGAGTTATTGTCAGCTTCGCCGTGAATCAGAAGAATCGGCTCATTTATCTTATCTGCGTACATAAAGGGAGAAACCTTCCAGTATAATTCAGGAGCTTCCCACAGAGTTCTCCTTTCGTTCTGAAAACCGAATGGTGTCAGGGTTCGGTTATAGGCACCGCTCCTGGCCACTCCGGCTGCGAATAAATCACTGTGAGCCAGCAAGTTGGCCGTCATGAAAGCCCCGTAGCTGTGGCCACCGACCCCAATTCTTTTTCTGTCAGCCACTCCCAGGCGGTCAAGTTCATCAATAGCCGCCCTGGCATTAGCCACAATCTGGGGGATGAAGGTGTCATTCATGGTTTTTGGGTCGCCGATGACCGGCATCTGAGCATTGTCCAGCACGACGTAACCCTGGGTCAGGTAAAAAAGCTGGCTGGCACCCCGATAGAATGTAAATCGGTATGGTGAACCTCTAACCTGTCCGGCGGTCGCCGGGTCGTTATATTCCATTGGATAAGCCCAGATTACCGCCGGCCTTCTTTCGCCTTCTTTGTAGTCTGGTGGAAGGTAAAGCATGCCCGAGAGCTCCACCCCATCGTCTCTTTTGTATTTAATCAACTGCTTCTTAACTGCCGTAAGCTGGGGTGCCGGGTCGGGGAAAGCGGTCAGGGCTTTTCTTTTTTTGCTCTTGATATCCAGAAGATAATAGTTTGGTGGTATGGTGGGCGACTCGAAGGAGGTTATGATGCGGTCTCTTCTCTTTCCGTCGAAGGCCAGGAAATTCTCATAGACTCCTTTTTCACACCGCCACAGCCTTGTCTTCTGTAAGGTTTTCAGGTTGAACTTATCGAGGAAAGGACGGTCTCCATCCGGAGAGGCCCCGTTTCCGCTGAGGTATATGTAATCTCCTTCCTGAAGAGCTACCAGCTCGCCTTGAGGCGTGGCCACCATTACGGGGCGGCCGGGGTCGTTGTACTGGTCCTGAGCACTCAGGTCAAAAATCTTGCGCAGCTCACCGGGCTTTTTCAGGTCAAAAAGGTAGGTGGTCCGCCATCTTTTTTTCCATTCATACTCCGAAATCAGCCCCTGGTCAGCCTGTCCCAGCCAGGTTATCCCCTGGTATCTATGGGGAAGCCTCAGAGCTTCCCGGGCTTCTCCGGAAAAGGGCGATTCAAGAACCATCAGGCGGTCGCGGTGCGGGACATTTTTCTCCGGGTTGCCATCGTCAAGGGCTTCAACCCAGAGCAGAGTGGCCGGTTTCAGCGGTTGCCATTGTGGCGAGCGAGGCCCGGTCGGCACGCCATTCCTCGGAACTTCTTCGTCCGCCGGAAGTTCAGCCACCACCTTAACCGGATTGCCATGGCTGTCCAAGATTTCTAAGCTGTGGGTGAAAGAGGAAAAGGGCACGCTGTAAGAAAATGGCCTTTTGATCTTTTTTACCAAAAGATACTTTCCGTCGGGTGATGGATTTACAAATTGATAAAGACCCGGCTTCCCTATTTTTTCTACCTGGCGGCCGTCCAGGTCAACCCGCAGAATCTGAGTGGTAGCATAGTATTCGAACAGATTTTCATCGTAAGGAGTCTTAAGCAAATCCTGATAGGTTGGCACAGAAGCATATTTCCCGGCGGTTTCCTGGATGTTGGGGCCAACCGGCACACGCGGCGCGCGCGGTTCAGGCCCGCGATTTTCCGGGTTGGATAAAACAATTAAGCTATGGCTGTCCGGCCACCAGGTGAATCCGTCGTTCAGGACCGAGTTAAGCTCGGGGCCAAAGATTTTTCGAGCCTGGCCGGTTCGGGCTTCGATGACCCACAGCTCCTGCCCCTGGTCTAAATATTTTTTCACCGCCAGGAACTGGCCGTCGGGCGACCATTCGGGCTGGCTGTAAGCAGGTTCTTCTGGCAGCTGAACTTTTATTTCCCTGCCTGTCTTGACTTCCTTCAGCACAAAACCTGTAAAGAATCTCAGCACCTGCTGGCTGTTATTGTGAGGTGTTATTCTGATTCCTGCCAGACGGTAGAACGGTTGACTGAGCTGGGCAATGGAAGGCATCGGCTGGTAGTTGCTCATAAGCATCACCTGGCCCTGGGGGTCGAAACTGACCATGGGCAGCGGCGGAGCGTCGAGAATGTCAATGATTTCCTTTGGGGGAAGCTTGTAAGGTTCTTGAGAAAAACCGAAAGAGCTAAAGGCAAGTAAAATTAAGACACACAGAAGAAAATATTTTGTGATAGGGGAAAATTTTGTTCTCATAAAATCCTCCTTCTTTTTCCAGCCAGATTTTCTACAAGATATTTTTAATAAAATATTCATTTAAATTAATCAACCGAAAATTTTCAAAAATTCAATGTATGAATTAAGAGTTTTTAACCGGTATGTTGTTTGATAGTAGCCGGCAGAAAATCAGGGAATTAGAACAAAAATCGCGAAAAAAGAAACATAAATTCGGGCAGATGTAATTACTTAGGCGGGGCGCAGCGTTTTATTCAGAAAATTTTTCAAGTTTTATTCAAGGCGTGTTATCTTTGTCCTTCCCGTTATGGCAATGGTTATGGAGTAGAGTCCGCGCTCGTTGCCAATTTTGATGGTGGCCAGGTTGGAGACCGTTCCCTGAGGATAGAACACGGGCGAATTGCTGGCTTCAATCTTGACCCCTTCGATAAGGATAGAACTCAGTTTGGCCCAGGCAGAACAGTTGTCATCATATTCCAAAAGGTCATACCCGTAATCTGAGAATCTTACTTTTACCGGCTTCTGATGGTGGATGGCTTTGAACCTGGCCAGGCTCAGCCCGGAATTAACTTTTTCCACGGCTACCTCGAGCTGGTGTTTTTTGCTGTCCAGTCCAAACGAGGCGCCTATCAGCACCAGCAGCATGATGATGGATAGAGCGACCAGGGTTTCGAGCAAAGAAAAGCCGACAGAGGTTGATTCCCTGGAGCATCCCGAGTTTTGACTGAAAATTCTGACAATTTCATTTTTTCTTTTTATGTGGCTCAAGAAAGCATTTAATTTTGCTTTCATTTAACTGCCCTCCATTCTTTGAGTTTTATTTCATCGAGGAAAAGCAGGTTGGTGGTGGAGTAGACAGAAAAATCGCTGTCGGTTTCCACAGGTGGAGGTGGCGGCTGAAAGAGACTCAGGCTGGTGGTGTTCAGATTAATGGCCGTGGCTGACAGGCTGCCGATGATTTCAGCCCGGGTTATCAGGCCGTTTGTTTTCATTCCTTCTCCCCCCGCCACCAGGTTGGCCGCGATTTTCAGAACTTCCTGACCCGAGTCAAATAAATTTATTCCCCCGTCTGTAGATTCCTGAGTTTGGAAATCCCTGGCCGTTGACCAGATGATAAATTGTGATTGTTTTTCTCTCAGGTAGGGAAGGCCTTCCTTCCAGGTTAGCCCCTCGACCAGCAAATTTGAAGTTATGTTAACCTTGCCCGAGCATACCAGAATCAACTTTAATCCGCTGAGATAAGCGACCCGGTCTGGTTCATCGGTCGGCTCGAGCCATCCACTGCCGGTCTTTTGGCCGGTGGCCAGAGAGTTAATCTGGCCGTTAACCATTATTATGGGAAGCGGTAGCCGGTCATATTCTTCCTTACCCCCGTCCGTCCAGAACTCACAACCATAATTTTTAAGGGAAAAAAGAAGAAGCCAGCGACGTTCCTTTTGCCTGAACTGTATGAGCTGGTAATCGCCGTCCACTCCCAGCAGCAACTGGTCAAGGTCACCCTGGACGTAGAGGCCACCGGGGCCAAGGTCGTCTTTAGCCAGATAAACGCCATCCGGCACTTTTTCATTTCCCGGGTCAAGCCCCAGCGACCGTCGAAGAAGCCAGTTGGGCAGCCCATCAGGGCGAAACAGCTTAAGCCCTTTAGCGAGAAGCGGCAGGGCGTCGTCGGGCACGGCGGTCTCTGCCGTCTTAATTATTTTGTCTTGCTTTAAATTGCTGGAATGGGGGTGAGAAATAGTTATCTTTTGCTCGTCTTCCTTCTTTAAACCATCGGCCCGGACAGCCAGAGGAAGCCGGTCAAGTGGAAGTCTCCCGAGGAAAAAAGATATTTCCAGGTCAACCTGTTTGGCTTTTTTCCAGCGAAAGCCCTCCACCTGGCCGGCTGAATCTATGGTTAACTCATAGGTTGATTTCAGGTACTGGCTGTAATCCTCAAGCTTTTTCAACCTGACAGAAGGCGATGTCTCCCAGACAAAACAGGAAAAATCATCCGTCCGCGAAATAGCTGCCTCGCTCAACAAAGATTCAAGCAGCGGTGATGGCCTTTCGTCCGAAGACAGCAGAGCTGCTTTAAGGTTCTGGAATAGCTGTTCGCTGATTTCTCCGCAGGGAAATTTATCGGCCCAGTCAGCCGCTTTGGCCAGAACTTGCTTGGCTCCGTTTTCGCTGGCATAGTCATTCAGCCGGTTCATTTTTTTTGATGCCTGAACCTGGAAGAACAGCTGAGCATTGAGCAGAAGACCAAGGCCCAGAGTGACGAACAGGGCGATCACCAGGCAGCAGATGATTAGAACAGAACCACGGTCTGCCTTTATCATTCCTCCCGCGCCATACACATCTCGGACATGAGCATCTTTTTTTTGTCTCAGCTTCCTCGTTTTTATGAAATTTTGGAAAGAGTATTCCGCCCCGGCAAAAATTATTCTAAAGCCAGGGGTTTTTAAAAATATTTTTCGGGAAAACGGCCACCTCATAGACTTTCTCCTTCTTCTGTCCGACGATGATTTTTACCGTCAGCAGATTTGTTGCCGGTGAATAATC
>JBNARJ010000002.1:0-342050 GCA_049719515.1 Candidatus Saccharicenans sp. | reverse complement strand
AACCTTATGAAAAAAATATCGAAATTTTTAATATTTGTTATTATCATTTCGATTATAATTTTTTTCCCAAAAGAAATTAGACCGGATTGCTTGCATACATATCGTATCGGTTACTGGTTTCAGCCCTGTCATACCTATTATTGGGTATGCGAGGATTGTGGTGATTGCCGTATGAGTTGCCTCGAACTGGCTGTCTGTATTGTCTGCATCGGCGATAATGGAGTCGAATATGTACTACCCCAAGCACGGGATGAATTTTGCTGGGAACCTATCATAATATAAATATTCTTTTAACAGGGAGGTCAAAAATGAAAAGAGCCTGGCTCATTTTTTTGATATTAATTTTCTCAGTTTCTTTTTCTCATCCTCAAAGTTTAAAATTAGAAAAAGAGATTGACCTGAGTTTTTTCCTGAACCCTTACCAGCCTTTTCTTGCCTATGCGGCGGTTGATTCACAGGGAAACATTTTCATCGCCCAAAGGGGGAAGGATTCTTTTATCAAACTCGATCCTGCTGGTCAGGTTATCTTGAGAGCCCCTCAAAAGATAGAAGGAGAAATTACCAAGTTCGATATTGACAATGAAGGAAATGCGGTCTGCGTTTTTAGAGGAAGGACCACAGGAAATTATTTTTATCTTCCTTTAGTTTGGTTTGATGGGATTACTGGGAAAAAGATAAGAGAAATCAACCTGGGTGAAATATTCGGGTTAGTCACTCAAATAAAAATTCTAAGGCCAAAAGACCTCATCTTGATAAACGGACTGGCCAGAAATGAAAAACCAATCAAACACTCTCTCCATCTTATAGACTTCAATGGAAACTTGCTAAGGTCCTTTTCTCCTCTCAAGCACCAGGGAGATGTGCCAGAAATTATTGATAAAAACTCCGATTATTTTGCCGTAGCACCTTATTTTGACCCGGATAACCTGTTAATTTTTCAGGCTTTCCCGGAGCTCGGCCAGGTTAAGTATTTTGACCTGAACGGGAACCAGATAGGAGAAGCTGATTGGAGCAGTAAAAACACCTTCCTTATTTATTCTGGAAATCTCTGGATTAAAGACAAAGAAGGATTCAGAATTTTTGAGAAAAAGGGAAATACTTTCGTCCCAACCGAAGCTATGGTAAAAGCTGACAATAACTCTCCAATTAACGGTTACCCTATAGCTATTGACTCCTCTGGAAAAATATATTTTCTTGGGGGCAAGGAATCACAGATGCTGAGAATATATGCGCCCCAATATTGATGTTTATCAGGCTTGAAAACTAAAAAGCACAACTAACCAGAAAAAAGGAGGGCTAAGGTTTAATTAACGCGGGCAGGAGTAAGTTTGCTTTACGACCATCCTCCATTTGGGCGAAAGCATTATAGTGGTCATCAATATTTTCCTCACCTCGATATTTTGCTCCCTTTAGCGCCCTTCAACGGTGGCCTACGGCCTCATAATTTCCCACTTCTCTCTCATTATTATCGGGGGTACAATTTTATTTCTGCAGCTTGAAAATGATGGTCACGGTAAAAGTTACTGAGCGGGGACGGCCGTTGATAATCATCGGCTCATAGACCCATTGTCTGACCGCCTCAATGGCTGCCTGGTCAAGAAGCGGCACCGAGCGCATCACCCGGATGTTCTGCACCCGTCCATAAATATCCGTAGTTGCTTCCAGAATCACCGTGCCTTCTACCCTAGCTTTAACAGCTATATCAGGATAAACAGGCTCAACTCGATGGAGAAGCTTTGGCTGTTTAATCTCACCCATCACCCGAACCGGTTCTTCTTCTTTCCCAATCGGAGCCTGGACTAACTTCTCTAAGGTCTCATTCCAGGTGTTTTTCTCCTCTCCATAATCGACACCCCAGGGAACCCCGACTTTATCGCCATATCCGGAAAGCTCTTCTTCATTAATCTTATCCGGAATTTCAATCGGTACGACGAGCTTGCCCGGCTCGATGGCCACAGCCCTTTGCTTTTTGACTACCTGGCCAGTACCGCTTTTGCTTCCTCCCTTAGGAGGAGCCGGCGGCGGAGTCGGAGAAGGAATTGGCGCCAGGAAAGCGCTATATACTTGAACTTGAGGCAGCGACCCAACACTAATTAAAGGTAAGGCAATAAGCATGGCAGCAAACAAAAGGTGGATAAAAATAGCCAGAGGCAGGGCCAAAGCTTTAGACCTAAAGTTTTTCTCGGGTACAAAGAAAATGTCCCGATAAACCATGGAGGCTTCAGTCGGCTGTTTATTCAGGCCGTTCCTTTTTTCTTTGCTTTCCTGAGCCTGAGCCATTCTGAGTATTTCTTGCTTTTTACTCGAAGCCCCCGTCAAGAAACCTATTTTCCCTCTAAAAGATTGAATTACCCTTTTCATTGGTCACCCCCTGTTTCCACTTAATAAAGCAGCAACTTTTATGCCAAGGCAAAAATCCGGCCTCAACCAAAAATACCCTGTTTTAAAGATAAATGGATATTGAATATATTCCCAGTGGCCACTTGATCAACAAAAAAAATTTTATCTCCTTAAAATTTTTTTACATTTTTGATCCTGTAATTTTTTAAAGCCGTTATTCCCGAGTCCGCATCCCAAAAAACAACGCCAAACAGGACCATTCACTATGGCTAACGCTAATGGGGTCGGTGGCTAATGGTTGGGTTAATGTGGGGAGGACCACAATTATTTATCTAATTTCAACAACTTAACTTAATTATTTACCGCGTTTTATCTTCTACAAGCAATTTTTAGGGGTATCAAAAAGTGGCTTTAATCATTTTAAATAATCTCTCCTCTGAATAAATAATTGTTTATTCTTAGACGATTTTTTCACTCCATGAAAATTACTTCTAAGCCCTCTTTTAGCCGCTTAAAATTAACCTAATTTATTCATTTTAAAATATTTGCTACGCCACCCCCGCCCGAAAAACAGGCCCATTCAATATACATGGTGAAAACCTTTAAGATTCTTCCTCTTTCTAAATCGTTCTACCCTTGATTTTTGCTGGCCAAAAATAATTAAATAAAATTAGATAAACAAGTAAAGGACAGGAGGGAAAATAAAATGGCCAGAAAACAAACAATTTTATTATTTGTTGCCATTGCCATGTTAACTTCCTTTGCCTTTTCCATCCCCTTCGGGCTCAATGAAGAATCTATTCATCTGACGAAGGGAACAAAAGTCGAAAGCTCCGGCGATGTCATCAGATTTATCACACCAGACAGAACAATTGAAGTAACCGGCTCTGGCAGCCAGCTTAAAATTAACGCTTATGACAAAAGAAACCAGACTCTCTTTTCGGGCAAACAGGGGCAGTTAATTTTCGTCTTAAAGGCAAGTGACCTCGGAATCCAGGAAGTCACCCCGGATGACATTATCTTGCTAAGTTTTAAAGGTCTCAGTCCGCAGCCAGACCCGCCGGGAAAAATTTTATCGCTAAAAAGCGGGACAAAAATAGCAAGAGACCGAGGCAATTTGATTTTTACAACCGATAACGGAACCAGATTTATTTTTACCCCTGAACCTAACGGAGTAACCGGAAAATGCCAGGCCTACGACTCAGCCAATAAACTCCTGTTTACCAGAGCAAATGTCGGGCTGGCCCGAATGCTTGACCCGCAAAGTCTCAAAAATAAAGGCACCATCCAGGATAACCAGACATGGCTTATTATCAGGTCTGACGCTAAAGAAAAATAACGCCCCAAAAAATATCAAGCGCTCAGTCTTCAAGAATAAGATGAATGGGTTAAAACATTATAGATACTCTATTTTTTATTGTGTAAGAGCAGCTGAAGGCGGGAATTCAAGTCCCATTTCTTGACCGTGTTGTTTTAATCAGGTTTAGAAAATGCTTTTCCTATTCTTTTCGACAAAAATAATCCATTATCTTCCTTACCTTGAACTTTTTTTTCCCAGAGCTCACCCAACCTGCCAGGGCGCAAACAAATTTTCTCCCCTTCTTCCTTTTTAGGCATGAATTACTGCTCAGAAGACATTTTTATAACGCCAGTTATTTCGGGTCCAAGTTATTCAACAGGAAGTTCCCACCGCTTTTAGCCGGATGCTCAACACCAAAACTTCATTTTTCTTTTCTGAAGTATTGCCAACTGGGTTGATTTGTGCTAAAGTCTCAAAAATTTTTGGAGGACGGAACCACGAAATACGGAGTTTTGGTCCTCAAAGACGGGACAGTCTTTGAGGGCAGAGGATTCGGAGCCTGCGCTAAAACCTGGGGGGAAGTCGTTTTTAATACCGGGATGGTTGGTTACGTTGAATCCATTACCGACCCGTCCTATCACGGACAGATTCTGGTCCAGACTTACCCGCTCATCGGCAACTATGGAGTTAACCCTGAAGATTTTGAATCCGACCGGCCCTGGATAAAGGGTTACGTGGTTTCTGAATATTGCCCACACCCATCCCACCACACATCTCGAAAATCACTTGACCGCTGGCTGGAGGAAAACCGAATCCCCGGGCTGTATGGAATAGATACACGAGCCCTGGTCAAAAGGCTAAGGCATTACGGTGTTATCCCCGGGCTTCTGGCTGTCTCAGAAAAGCCCATGAGTCTGAAACCGCTTCTGCGCGAAGCACTTTCACTTCCTGACCCCAATGCCGCCAACCTCGTAGCTGAAGTGTCAACCCGCGACATTCATGTTTACAACCCTGAGGGAACTAAGAAAATAATTCTTGTAGATTGCGGGGTAAAAAACGGCATCATCCGCAGCCTGGTAAATCGCGGCGCCTGTGTCATCCGCGTGCCTGAAAATTTCCCGGCTGAAAAAATAATGGCTTTAAATCCACAGGGCCTGGTCATCTCCAACGGGCCTGGCGACCCGACAAAGTGCCGGGCGGTTGAAACGGTGACCACACTGCTTAAAGAAAATCTGCCCATGCTGGGCATCTGTCTCGGCCATCAGATACTGGCACTGGCCGCCGGTGCCCGCACCTACAAACTCAAATTTGGCCATCGCTCGCAGAACCAGCCCTGCCTTGAAGTGGGCACCCGACGCTGTTATCTGACGAGCCAGAACCACGGCTATGCGGTGGAGGTCAGCAGCCTTCCACCTGACTGGTCCATCTGGTTTACCAACGCCAACGACGGCACCAACGAAGGTATCAAGCATAAAAGGAAACCGCTTTTTGGAGTACAGTTCCATCCCGAAGCCTGCCCCGGCCCGACCGATACCGGTTTCATCTTCGACCTTTTCCTGGAGCAGCTAAGATGAAAAAGCTCAAGAAAGTCTTGCTCCTCGGCAGCGGAGCCATAAAAATTGGTGAAGCCGGCGAATTCGATTATTCCGGCAGCCAGGCCATCAAGGCGCTGAAGGAAGAAGGAATTGAAGTTGTCCTGGTCAATCCCAACATCGCCACCATCCAGACTTCAGAATTTCTGGCCGACCGGATTTATTTTCTGCCAGTCACGCCTTATTTTGTGGAAAAAATCATTGAAAAAGAAAAACCGGAAGCCATGATGATTTCCTTCGGCGGCCAGACCGCTCTAAACTGCGGTCTCGCTCTGTGGAAAAAAGGAATTCTTGATAGATACGAAATAAGAGTCCTGGGTACCAATCTCCAATCAGTCGAGGTAACCGAGGACCGCGGGCTGTTCAACCAGGCCCTGTCTGAAGCCGGTTTGAAGATGCCCCACGGCCAGGCCGCAGCTTCTGTTGAAGAAGGGCTTCGAGCGGCAGAAAAAATCGGCTTCCCGGTGATGATACGCTCGGCTTTTGCCCTCGGCGGGAAAGGCAGCTCCCTCTGCTACAAAAAAGAAGAGCTGGAGGAAAAGCTGCAAATCGCCCTTTCAGAAACGAACCAGGTGCTGATTGAAGAATACCTTGAAGGCTGGAAGGAAATTGAATACGAAATAATCCGCGATGAAGCCGACAACTGCCTGGCCATCTGCAACATGGAAAACATCGACCCGATGGGCATCCACACGGGTGAAAGCATCGTGGTCGCCCCCTCCCAAACGCTGACCAACACGGAATACCACCAGCTTCGAGAAATAGCTTTTGCCGCCGTGCGGAAGTTAAACATCATCGGCGAATGCAACATTCAGTACGCCCTGAACCCAACTAACGGCGACTACCGGATAATCGAAATAAACGCACGCCTGTCTCGCTCCTCGGCTCTGGCTTCCAAAGCGACTGGCTACCCGCTGGCCTTTATTGCGGCCAAGCTGATGCTTGGATACACTCTGCCAGAGCTTAAAAACACCGTCACCAGAGCGACCACCGCCTGCTTTGAACCGGCCCTCGATTACGTGACGGTAAAAATACCGCGCTGGGACCTGAAGAAATTCGCCCGCGTCTCCCGAAAAATCGGCTCGGAAATGAAGTCGGTCGGCGAAGTCATGGCCATCGGCCGGAGCTTTGAAGAAGCCTTGCAGAAAGCCATACGGATGCTCCAGGTCGGTATGTACGGCCTGGTTGGCAATGAAAATTATTCATTCAAAAACCTGGAAAAAGAATTGGCTCATCCTACTGATGAACGCCTGTTCGGCATAGCTGAAGCTTTTAAAAAAGGCTGGTCGGTGGAAAAAGTAGCCGGGCTGACCAAAATTGACCCCTGGTTTCTCCACAAGATGAAAGGGCTGGTTGAGCTGGAAAAAAAGATAAGGCAATTTTCACTCGAAAACCTGCCGCCTGAACTTTTGGTTGAAGCCAAGAAAAAAGGATTTTCAGATAAACAGATTGCCATCTTTACCCGCGCGAGTGAGCAGGAAGTAAGAGAAAAAAGAAAAAAAGCAAAACTCACTCCGACGGTTAAACAGATAGACACCTTAGCGGCCGAATACCCGGCCAAAACCAACTATCTTTACCTCACTTACTGCGGCGCAGAAGATGATGTTCGTTTTCGTCCGTCGAAGAAAAAAATAATGGTGCTGGGCTCAGGCCCGTACAGCATCGGTTCTTCGGTCGAGTTTGACTGGTGCGGGGTAAATACGGTGCTGACCCTGCGAAGACTTGGCTACCAGACCATCATGGTTAATTACAACCCGGAGACCGTATCCACCGACTATGATATATGCGACCGATTGTATTTTGATGAGCTGAGCCTCGAGCGGGTGCTGGACGTTTACGAGAAAGAAAAACCGTCCAGCGTGATAATTTCCATGGGCGGTCAGGTACCGAACAACCTGGCTTTAAAGCTTCATCAGGCCGGAGTTCGCCTCCTTGGCACGTCAGCCGAAAGCATAGACCGGGCTGAAGACCGCCATAAGTTCTCAAAGCTTCTGGATGAACTCGGCATTGACCAGCCTCCCTGGAAAGAAGTGACCAGTCTGGATGAGGCCAGAAAATTCTGCGCCGAAGTGGGCTATCCGGTCATCATCAGGCCGTCTTACGTGCTGAGCGGTGCGGCCATGAGCCTGGTCTTTGAAGAGAATTATCTTGAACAATACCTGAAAAGGGCTTCCTTAGTTTCTCCTGAACATCCGGTGGTCATTTCCAAGTTCATCATCGGGGCAAAAGAAATTGAATTGGAAGCCGTGGCCAGCAAGGGCAAGATAATAGCTTCAGCCATCATTGAACACATTGAAAATGCGGGTGTTCATTCGGGTGACGCCACCATGGTACTGCCGCCGCAGAAACTCTACATAGAAACCATCAGGCGCGTGCGCCTCATCGGAGAAAAAATTGCCAGGGCGCTCAAGATAACCGGGCCGTTTAATTTGCAGCTTCTGGCTAAAGACAACGAGCTCAAGGTCATTGAATGTAACCTGCGGGCTTCGCGTTCGCTTCCCTTTGTTTCCAAGGTTTCGCGCATTCCGTTTATCGAGCTGGCCGTAAAAGCTATGCTCGGACTCCCGGCCAGCACCAGCCGGTCAATCTTTGAACTGAATTATGTTGGGGTCAAGGCGCCGCAGTTTTCTTTTTCCCGGCTGAAGGGCGCCGACCCCAGACTCGGGGTGGAAATGGCTTCCACCGGTGAGGTGGCCTGCCTGGGTGATGATGCTCATGAAGCACTGCTTAAGGCGATGCTGGCCGCCGGGTATAAAATCCCAGAAAAATCAATTTTGATAAGCCTTGGCGGAGAAGAAAACAAGCAGAAATTTTTGGCCGCAGTTAGGGAGCTGGCCAAGACCGGGCTGACCATTTATGCCACTGAAGGCACTTCAAAATTCCTGAAGCGCCACGGTCTTCAAACTCAGATGCTTTACAAGATTCACCAACCGCACCAGCCCAACCTTCGGGATTTCCTGGTAGAAAAGAAGATTGATTTTTTGATTTCCATACCACACCCGGGCAAACCGGCTGAATTCGATTCCGATTACCGGATGCGCCGCCTGGCCATAGACCTGGGCATCCCGGTCATCACCAACCTGCAGTTAGCCGAAGACTTTGTGGCCGCCCTGCGCAGCAAAAAAATCGATGACCTTAAAATCAAACACTGGTCTGAATACGACTAACCGGAGACACAATACCGTTTCCCTATTTTTGCTTTCTCGAATGCTCTCCATGACCTTCAAGAACTCTAATCCCTCCTGGTGGCAATCCTGCAATAGATAAAAAATGACTCATAAAAATAGAAAAGGTTTGAAAATTGAAACCAAAAATATACGAAACAAAAGTGACCGGTCGCAAAAAAATGGATGCATAAAAGATGCATAAAAAAGGAAAGGATATTCGCGTTTCCATTTTTCTCCCTCATTTTTCTTTGATTTCCAATACGCAGAGCTCGTATAATTGAGGTTCAAATGAAAAGGAGCGAAAAATGAGAATAAGACTTTTAAGCATTCCGGTATCTGATCAGGATAAAGCCTTAGATTTTTACGTCCACAAGCTCGGGTTCATCCTTAAAAAGGATATATCCCTCGGAGAGGCTCGCTGGCTGACTTTGGTTTCACCAGAAGACCCGGAAGGCCCCGAGCTCTTGCTCGAACCGAATGCTGACTACCCGGCGATGAAAGCCCTAAAAGAGGCTTTGCTCAAAGACGGAATCCCCATGGCGGCCTTTGCTGTGGATAATGTAGAACAGGAGTTCAAGCGGCTTAAAGATAAAGGTGTGAGTTTTACCCTTGCACCCACCGATTTCGGCACGGCCATTATCGCCATCTTTGACGATACCTGCGGCAATCTGGTCCAAATCTATCAGGAAAAGGCTGAAAAATAGTTTCGGTATTTTTTAAAAGAAATCAGATAATTTGAGACCGGCTTCCCGCCGTTGAAACTGTGCTGTTAGATTAACCGAAAAAACACAGGCAAAGTTTTGTCCCACCTCTCAATTTTCATTGGTTAAAAAAACAGAAAAAATAATTGACACATCTGGCAAAGAAAACCGTGAATCTGGATAACCATCCGGCTTAAATTGAATTTCCACCATCGCTTCAAAACCAGAGCCGGAACGGCAACGTCCAGGATGATAATTCTTCTTGACATTCCGGAAAAAAAATAATAAATAGCCTTCAAGGGTTATTTTATGAGGGCAAAAAGGCCAGATTTCTTTCACTCCCTCTGATACAGAATTCAAACTGTCCGCCGCCGTAAAAATAACCCTTTATCTTTAAAGGAGCTTATCTATGCCTGACCCAGAAGCCAAGGGCAAAAAGCAGGAAGAAAAAGCAAACAAAACCGGCCGGCTCACCCGGAGAAAATTCCTTTCCTATGTGGGTATCGCCGGGGTAACCCCTGTGGTCGGTCAGCTTAAGCAGATTCAGAAAACCATCCTGCCCCAAAAGCAGCTTACCCTACCCCAGTCCAATCTCCTCATTAAAGCTTTCCGCCCTGATGATTTGCTCTACCTGAATTTTGAATTTATAAACCTGAAGCAGGTCAACCTGCCGCGACCTCACCTGGTCAGGGAGAATGCTTCTCAACCTGCTTATCTTATAGTTCATTTTCCTCCACAAAGCATTGCAGAAGAAGTTTTCTATGAAGCCAGCACACCCGGACAGTCCGACCCCTTAAAGCCGCCACCTGTTTTCTCCAGAATTTCTGGCCCCAGCCGGCTGGCCTTTCTCATCCCGGATGAAATCAAAGAAATTCCGCTAACTCTTGAATCGCTTCTTTCCTGGCACCTGTACCAGCCAAGCCTTGTTCCGGTCGCCCTTCCACCTTCCACCCCTGGCCCGGCTCAAGTTTCTCCCGGAAGGATTTCACCCGCTGCCGAGCCTTCGGGCTCCAAATCCATTCTGAATAAAATTGGTATTTCTGCCCAGAACCTTTTACTCAAACAGCAAAAAGGCCTCCAGGCCGGCCAGGCAATAAAGGCAGCGCTAAAACCAGCCCCGCCAGAAAAACATCAGACCGCCATTGAAATGCCCTACCGTCTGATTCTCTCCCCCAATCCTCATAACATCTGGCTCCACACGGCCGGCTCCTCATCTTCTGCAGGTTGGACTGAGCTCTGGCATACCAGGCTGGCCGCTCTTAACCCGGACGGTTCTGTGGCCGAATCTGAACATCCTCTACTGGCCGTCCGGGCCGTCTGGTCACCTGACGTCGATGTTAACAACCTGGTTGGGCCTGACCCCGAACACAAATCCCGTCCCCGTCTTGCCCTCGACCCGAACGACCGTCACCAGATTGTCCATCTGAGCAGCAACTTCTCCCTTAAAAATCCGGACAACACCCCCTACGAACCGAAACCGATTAAGGTTAACAGGATGATTCTTAGCCCTCTTGGGGCGTGGCTCGATTCGGTCGGTAACTGGAGCCCCGTTTCCCCGCTTTCGGTGGTCACCTGGCGCCATCTGGCCACCATGGGGCGTGACCATTACGTTAAAGTCGTTTACAAGGGGTATCTCCTGCCATTTGGTCATAGGGCCGCTCTGATTAAAGAGACCGAAAGAAGATTTTATCGGGCGAAAGACGGGCAGAACATTGCCTATCTTTTCCAGAAGCAGTACATAATAATTCGCGACCCCGACCGAATTTTCCCTGCTCCTTTCCAACCCGATGAGGGCCGGGAAGTGCCCTTCAAGCTGGTTCGAATAACCACGGCCAAAACACCGGCTCTTGACCCGCCGGAAAATTCTCAGCTGCTGCCAGATTCCGGGCAGCAGGCTTTCTGGCCCAGGGTGGCCGGGCAGGATTACAGGTTCCACGTGCTGGCCGTCGACCACGAAGGTCATGAAGTTGAGTTCAACATGCCGATGGTCTTTATTGAAAGCAGCTGCGCTTTTTCCAAAACCACCATGACGATGGCCTCCAGGACTCCCAAACTCGGCCAGGTAATCGGTGCTTATAACTCGGAGTCCTCCACTCCTGTGGATAAAAGAACATCACCGCTACTCGGACAGAGTATCTCTTTTTCACCGGAAAAAAAGAAAGGCGACGCCACCTTTGAAACCGACTCGATCATCTGGAAGCTGGTGGAAGCCGGACCGAACGCCTCCGCCCAGGCCTTTGAGCTTCAGGACCAGCCGATGTGTTTCCCCGTTCTGGAGAAGGCCACCATTTCTATACCGGCTTTAAAATCTCTGGTTGGTTTCGACAGCACCGAGGTAAAGTTTGCCGAAGCCTATACTAAGAATGGATTCAATTCTTCCGGCAATAAGGGAGAAGTAATATTTCAGGTCCTTAACCCGCCTCGCCTCGATTTTGCTGCCGGCAACCAGGCTGAAAAGTCCGGTGGAATTGCCACACCCAGTTTTTCCATAGTGGGGCTCTCCCGAATGCTGGGGCCGGTGGGAGCCGGGCTCGACAAATCAACCACCGACTCAACCACCGACGCGGCAACTCAGGCTGCGGCCGCTCTGAAGGATATAGTTAATGGAAAGTTTGACCCAAAAAAGTTTTTCAGCAATGAGGCCAAAATTCTGGGCGGCATACTCCTTCGAGATGTGATCGACGAGGTGAACGATTTTACCAGCCCGACCGCCAGCGGACGGGCCCTGACCATCAAGAACGAACAGGTTTATGAAAGTGACGGCCGAACCCCGGCTGGCATCAAGACCATGCTGAAATGGACACCTTCCGTCCACGATGTCCTGATTTTTATAGCCAATCGGGACGGGACAAAGTCCACCCTCACCCTGAATGTTGAATCTATCAATTATTTTAACGGAAAGGAATCGACCTACAAGGTCAAGGGTGAACTCACCGATTTCACCCTCGACTTGATAAAAGGGATTACCACCTTTGTTTTGGTTAAATTCTCAAAATTCACCTTTACGGCCGAAAAGGGAAAGAAAACCGACGTCGACCCGAAAATTGCCTCCATCGACTTCCAGGGGCCGCTCAAGTTCATCAAAGAATTACTCGATAAAATCCCGCTGCCCGGAGGGTTCAGCAACGATGACAGCGGGTTCGGCGGCAAACCAATAATCAAAGTGGATGCCAGCGGTGCCAAGCTGGGTTACGCCCTGTCCATACCGGATGTGGCCTTTGGCGTTTTCTCCCTGCAGAACCTGAAATTCACCGGAGAAATCCACCTGCCTTTTACCGGCGACCCGGTCTCACTGCGGTTTGCCTTCAATGAGAAGAATAATCCTTTCCTGGTCACCGTGGCCATGTTCGGCGGCGGCGGCTTCTTCGCCATCGAGCTGCAGCCGCACGGGATAAAACTCATCGAAGGTGCCCTGGAGTTTGGCGGCAGTTTTGCCATGAACCTGGGCGTGGCCAGCGGCGGGGTTACTCTGATGGCCGGGATTTATTTCAAATACGAAGACGACGCCCTGACTCTGACCGGTTATGTCCGCTGCACCGGTGAGCTGGATGTCATGGGGCTGATCAGCATTTCGGCCGAGTTCTACCTGGCCCTGACTTACGAAGAGGCCCGCAATCGGGTGTGGGGTCAGGCCTCCCTGACCGTTAAGATAAAAATCGTCTTCTTCAGCACGAAAGTTACCCTGAAGGTTGAAAGAGAATTCGGACACTCGCCTGCTCCACTTTTCTGCGACCTGATGGAAGAGAAAGACTGGCTGGCCTACTGTGAAGCTTTTGCCTGAAATGGAGGGAAAAAATGGCTAAATCGACCATAATGTGGACACTCTGTCCGAACGGAATCAAAGACGGAAAGCTTCGTTTTTCCGCCGCGGTTTCCATCCGCCTGGAGGAAGACTCGGCTGGGAAAACGCCCAGCCTGAATCTTTTTCCAGAAATACTTAACTGGCCGGAAACGGTAAAAGCCATAAAATTCCGAGTCCTCTATGACAGGAAAAAATCACCGGAGCCGGTTGAAGTCAGGCGAGTCTCTCCCGACCCAGAGCTTGAACTGTGGCAGGCCATCTTTAAACCGGAAGCCCCGGTTTTCAATTTTAAAATGGCCGACCTGAGTCAGAATCTGGTAGTTTCTTATCCGGTAAAAAATGTCCTGACTTTTGTGGCTTCCACTTATCTCAACGTGGCCGCTGATTCTCCGGAAGAGCCACCGCCGATAGAAAAACTTTTCCACAGCGATGGTTTGGCCCAGATCAGGCTAAAACCGATAACCGACGTCCGTTTCGCCCGAACGGTTCAGCTTCGCACAACCCAGCAGGTCATGGCCCAGTCGGTCAGGCGGGAGGCCGAAAGCCAGAAAATTAAAGCCGTACAGGTTACTCCCATCCCCCAGCCACCAAAGGATTTCTTTTTGCTCAGAAACTTCTACAAACCGAAAAACCGGGTCACCGTTGACCCGAAAACCCGACAGCCGATTATCAAGAAGGTTCCCATTACCAAACCGCAGGTTGACTTTCATCAGGCACTGGCTTTTATTTCCAACTATCCCGCTTTGATGAGGCTGCTCGGTCTGGCCCTTGATTTTGAGATGGAGGTTCCACCTGATTTTCCGGCCAGCGGCTGGATTAAGTTCGTGCCCGAGGGGAGAAGCGATGAGACCCCGCGCACGGCTTATAACTTTGACCTGGCTCGCGGGGTATTTGAAGCGGCCCCCGGCAAAAGGCCGGCAGAAGTCATAAATGGTTTTCTCAACCTGGCCGATGAAGACCAGTACGACCTCATTCAGCTTGACGTGGATTCCATAGCGCTAAAAACGGCCGAGCTGGCTGATACGGCGGAAGCCAAGGAAAAGGCTGACCTGCCGGCACTCCGTTCGAGCGGGCTGGGGGTGGTCAGGAGCGACAAAGCCAGGAGCCTGGCCGAAGTTTTCGTGCGGGCCGTTGAACTGAACAATGACCTCCTGAAAAAAAAGGAACTGACATTCTACGCCGAAGACCTGATACAGGGATATCGGGTGGACGTCTGGGATGAAAAATCCAGAACATGGCATTCTCTCTGCCAGAGAATCGGAACTTACAGATTCTTGAGGCTGGACCGAGAACTTACTCTGGAAGATGAAGGGTTCATCTCTGAGGCCGTGACTCAATCGGCCGATGAATCCTCAAATGATATATTTGTCCACGAATCGCTTTTCCACTGGGATGGCTGGAGTCTGGTGGCTCCAAGGCCGGGCAAAACCATCGACCCGGACGACAACCCAAGAGCCATAGAGAACAAAGCCATCAGCGACTTTCTTCTGGAAACCAGGTTCAAACCGAAACCCGGTTCACTGCCTCGCCTGCGTTATGGCGTGGGCTACCGATTAAGGGCCAGAGCGGTCGACCTGGCGGGAAACAGCCAGCCTGTGGAAAATCCGGACGACCGCTATGCCATACCCGGTCCGTCGAAGCCGCCTTTTACCTTTAGCCGCTTTGACCCGGTGCCTTCACCGCAGGTCATCCTCCGAGAAGCACCGAAGAGCGGTGAAAACGTCGACCATGTCGTGATAAAAAGTTTCAATGAATCACTGGCCAAGGATTCCATCCCCACCACCCAGGTGGCCGACCGTCATATTGCGCCACCGAAAATTTCTCAGCTCGACTCTGAATTTCATGGAATGTTTGACGGAGCATCCGGCCTTAAACCCGAAGTCTATTCTTTGATATGTCAGAGAGATGGCGGTCAGTTCCGAGAAATCGAACCCGGGGAGCAATTAGAATTACCTTATTTCCCAGACCCCTGGGCCCGCGGTGCCTGCATCCGCGGCCTGCCCTACGGTGCACCTGACCCGATGATGGTCGAATTTTCTGGCGAGTGGCCCAATTTCCAACCATTCCGTATCCGCCTGCAGGAAGGGAATCAACCGGCCCGATGGGACAGCAGTTCTCGGGTCCTAACTGTTTTTCTCAAAAAAGGGGAATCGGTTACTTTGCGAATTAGCTGTTATTTCCCGGAAAGGTTTCTCCCCATCCAGGGGCTGTACCGCTGGCTGGAAAAGCCGGAAAGAATCATTCCTCAAAAGGTCATGCAGCCTCCGCGGGGTCTGCCCGAAGGTCAGGCCCAGGTGCTCAAGACGCTTCAACCGCCAAAGATTGACCTCACCAGACTGCGAACCATATCGCTTCAGGGCCGCAACTGGTTAATGACGCCCTTCCGCGAGATAACCCTCATGCATGCCACTCTGCAGCCTGTTGGCCGGCCGGTTAATAAATCGCTCGAAGCAGAACGAGGACTCGGACAAACCTCGGCCGTTCTTTTCGGCGAATTCGAACTTCATGGCCCGAGCACTTCTAAAGCTGAGCTTCTGGCTGACTGGAAAGAGCCGGTGGATTACCTGAACGAGCCGGGGCCGAGGATTGTTAACGGCAGCGCCCAGGTGCTGGAATTCAAGATTGAACCGACCGTGACCTCGCTAACCCTGACTCCAAAGCCTGAATCTTCGAAAAGCACTGTTCAGCCCCGGATGGCCACGACCGCGCTGGTCAAGGCACCGTCAACCCCCGTTTACCGTCATGAGTTTGGCGATACCAAATTCAGAAAAGTCAATTACCGGCTGTTAACCACCACCAGGTATATGGAGCAATTCCCGGCCAAAGAACTGCCCGAAGAAACCGGCTATACCAGGTCGAGTGACCCGGTGGAAGTTAAGGTCTTGAACACCGCCCCGCCGGCCATGCCGAAAATTGTCTATGTGGTGCCTTCCTTCAGGTGGGAAAGAAGCAGGCAGGGTGGAACCTTCAAGAGCACCAGAAAAAGTGGCCTGCGCGTTTATCTGGAAAGGCCATGGTATTCTACCGGAGAAGACGAACTTTTAGCCGTCATTTTGCCACCCGGAATTACAATTACCCCGCGGAAACCCTTAGCTACACCGGTTAGCCGTCAGAACGAGCCGCAGTCTTCTCAGAGAATCCAGCCCCTGGCCCAAAAACGGGCCGTAACTGGAGGCTTCCAGATAAATGTTCCGCCGGTGGATGAAAGATATAAACCATACGTCACGATGTGGGGAACTGACCCCATCTGGCGGTCCGGCCCGCTTGCCCCACCGGAATATCCCGGCTCAGAGGCCTTCCCCTCGGCCGTCGAGGTGATGAACGATTTGCCTTTGTTGGAACTCCCGGAAGATAAAAAATTCACAGCCGTCGGGCATCAGGTTGAATACGATGAAGAACGCCGTCTGTGGTTCTGTGACCTTGAGTTTGACCCCGGGCAGGCTTATTTTCCGTTTATCAGGTTAGCCCTGGCCAGGTTCCAGCCGAATTCCGTTCCCGGAGCTCACCTGTCGAAAGTGGTGGTGACCAACTTTGCTCAAATTCTGCCTGAAAGAAACTTGACCGTAAGCATAAGTCCGGCCACCCTGAAGGACATCACCATCAGCCTGTCGGGCGTCTCCTATCTCCAGGGTTACGCCGGCGGCGGGCCGGCCGAAGTGGAAGTAGCCCTGGAAACCAAGCAGCTTAATCTGGATGAGGAACTGGGCTGGGAACCGGTTAAAGACGCTGTTATTACTCTAAAACCTCAGCGAGCCAGCGCCTCTGAAGTCGGCTCTTTTATCTGGCAGGGCACCCTAACCCTGCCCAAGGGCATTAGCCCCAAGGATTACCGAATTGTGGTCAGGGAATATGAGCTGTTCGATACGGATGAGCTGGATAAGACAGCGCGGACGGTGGCTGCGGTTCCTCAAAAGTACAAACGCTTGGTCTACGCCGAAACTATCAAGCTGCAGGACCTCCTGCTGAAATCCTGAAGAAAAAACACAGGCGAACAAAAGTTAAAGAGTGATTTTGCTGTCTGCCTTATCTTAAGTTCAGATTGGCTCGGGCTCTGTTCGCTTTATTCCCAAAAGATTAACGGACAATTTTCACCCGTGCCGATGGAGTTAGGCCTCCAGAAAAGTTAACCGGTAATAACGGGATAAAAATCAACCCCATATCTTTTCCAACCAGACCGGCCGGCTGCCTGCGCTTATCCTAAGTAAAATTTTCTGGCCCTCACGGTGGCCGCGCGATGGTCAACAATTGGCTGATGGTAAGCAGGAAGGTCGAGCGAATGTATCCGCTGGCAGGAAATTTTCTTGAGTTCTGGAAGGTACTTTTTCTGGTAGCGGCATTCCGGGTCAAACCTGGCCGCCTGAAGCTGGGGGTTAAAAACCCGGAATGGCCTTGGGTCAGCCCCGACTGAGGCCGACCACTGCCAGTTGCCGGTATTGACCACCTCGTCATAATCAAGAAGATATTTTTTGAACAGCTTTTCCCCAATCCTCCAGTCGATAAGCAAGTCCTTGGTGACGAAGGAAGCCACTACCATCCGCGCCCTGTTGTGCATCCAGCCTTCTTCCTTGAGCTGATTGATGGCCGCATCGATTATGGGGTAGCCGGTTCTGGCCTCTTCTACGGCCAGAATATCCTCCTCCCGGTTGAGCCATTTTAACCCGCGCCGTTTTTCCTGGAATTCAAGTGCTTCAGTCCAGGGGAAATGGTAGCGGATGTGGTACCAGAATTCACGCCAGGCCAGTTCTTTAACAAACTGGCTGTCTTCCGGAAGAAATTTTCTGGCCCGGCTAAAAACCTGCCTGACCGAGATAAGCCCGAAGCGAATGGCCACCGACAGCCTGCTCGTGCCGTCCTCATCAAGTCGATTTCGCCTCTCAGCATAAGAAGAAAAATCAAAGGTCTGAAGCCTCCTTTCAGCGTAATCGGGACTCCAGTGGTGGTTTTTTCTGGGCGCCAGGTCGGGCAGAATGTCTTTAAGTTCGGGCCAGCCAGTCCCTGGCGTTCTCAGCCGAGACGGTTCCTTTTTCAGAGTCAATGGTTTTTGAGAAAGGGTTTTAAGCCAGGCTTTAAAAAAAGCACCGAACACCCTGCGAGCACCTATCTCTGCCGGCTCAACCAGCAATGAATCGTTGAAGGAGAAAAACTTTATCGCCTTTTCGCGCGATATTCTGGCCACCGAGGCTTCCGTCCCGCTTCCCGTCCAGGAATGGCCCGTGTTGGTAAAAACGGCCTCAACCTTTCCAGTCTCGATCAGGTAAGGAAAAATTTCTTCTGCTGTCCCGTGAAAACAATAAAGCCGGCTTCCTTTCTTTTTTAACTTATCATCCAGCCTTTTTAGGCAGTCCAGTAAAAAACCCAGACGTTCGGCCGGTCCCTCCAGCTGTTGAAGCAGCGGCCGCTCAAATATAAAAACCGGTATTATTTCCTCGGCCTGATTCAGGCATTCTGCCAGACCGGTATTATCCTCCAGCCGCAAATCGCGCCTGAACCAGAAAACGGCTCTCACTCGAAATTCTGCTCCCCGAATCCGCCGGAAAGAAACATGCTCAGCTGGTGTGCAAAATTTTCTTTACGATGATAAACGGGCTGAAGTTGTACCTGGCCCCGTCCCACGGGAAAGATTTTTCGGCATCAAAATCAAGCGTCACCTGGGTTGTTCCTTGGGCCGTGATGGTAAAATGACAGGGAATGGTCACCACGTAAGGGGGTTCCAGGGTTATGCTCATTGTTCTTTCCAGGGTTACTATCTCAATCTTGGACACGGCTAATTTTATGCCGGAATATTCGCCCGGTGGCAGGTTGAGCGCGGCCAGCTTTTCTTCTCGCCCCCTCAGTTTCAGGAGGTCGATGGTTTTGGGCTCGGTTAAAAGGTTATCGGTCCAGCTCTGTCGGTCCTCGCTTCTCAGGTAAACGGCTTCCAAAGTAACATAGACATGCTGCAGCACAGGGGCCGGTGCGTCGGTCAAGTAAAGTTCAAAATTGGACTGAGGTTTAGAAGAACAGCCAAAATGGAAAAAAGCCAGAAATAATGTCAGAACAAGGACCGCCTTTTTCATGTCTTCCCTCCTTTTTTAAAATATTATTCTCCGACCCGGTTACTGTCAACTCAACCTTCAGCCGGCCCGGCCTCCCTTTTCCACATAATTCTTGACCTTAATCAGGCTGTCTTCAACTTTATTTTTAAAAAGCCAATCTTTGATGAAACCGGGAACCGGGAAAGATGGGACGACCAGACTGCCATACCTGGCCACAGTATTGCCACCAGCGGCCGGGTAAAAACGCCAGAAACCGAAAAGTTCCTTCAGGTCATTCTTGACCCGGTGGTCAAGTTCCCACCAGAGACAAAGTTCTTCCGGCCTAAAATAATGCACGACGGTATAACGAATCTTTTTCCCTAAAATTTTGACCACAAATTCCAACCGGCTGTATTCCGGCCGTTTCTCCAGCAAGTTAATCGAATCAATATCATCAAGGTATTCTGCCTGAAGCTCAGGGGTGGAAATTATTTCCCAGACCTTTTCTGGCCGTACCTGAAAGAGGACGGCAGCCTGGATGATCGTCTGGCTTGACTGACCCGTTTTTAAAGAAGAAAGCAGCAGCACTTTTCCGGCCTGTAAATCTCTTTTTTGAGGCTCACTCAGCCCCAGAAGCCCATCCGGTCCAAAATCAGGCACAGACCATTTCCCGGTCTGCGGCCGGACTTCGCTTTTTGGGTAAAATGTTGATAGACTTCTTTCTCCCTCCCGGGCAAAAAGCTCAGCACAAAATAAAAATCCTGAAAAAAGCCAGATAATTATTACCGGAGCGAGCGTTAATCCTTTTAAGATCTTTTTTTTGAACATAAGTCTCTTTTTCGTAAATTTTAACTCATCTTTTCTAATTTTTCACCGGCCATTTTTAGAACTGACGCGCCAGGTTATTTTATTTGATTTGCCCAAAGTACAAGACGGCGGTCAGGTCAGAGCTTTTTCAAACCTCAAAATGCAGTTTTTTAGTTCCCAATTATTGACCGAAAGAGAAATTGTGCATAAAATATTGCTAACCGCCGGGGTGGCGGAATTGGTAGACGCAAGGGACTTAAAATCCCTCGGGGTGTAAACTCCGTGCCGGTTCGAGTCCGGCCCTCGGCATTCTCTTTTTTTGGAAGCCCTGAATTGACAAACCGGTCCGCTGTGCTGGATGAGATGGCTGGCCGCGATTAATCCGCTGAGCTACGGGGTGGATGCTCTCCGTCAGGTCCTTCTTTCCCGCCAGGTTTCTGGGCCGGCGCTGAGTCAGGTTTCACTTCATCCGGTGGCGGCTGATGCTTTATTTCTTATGTTTTTTTCAGCCATAGTCGTTTTTCTGGCGGCGCTCGCTTTTTACAGGCGAAATTAAAAGGCACTTGAGAGCACCCTGATAATTAGCAGTTTTCCCGTGAGGCTAAAATAGTCTATAATGTAAGAAAATATTTAGAAAGAGCTGCAAATGGACAAAAAAGACGAATACGACATCGAAAATATGACCGATGCGGAATTAAGGGAATACACCAGGCAGCTTTTGGCCAAACTGGAGGAAGGACCTGAATGCTTTTCCTGCCCGGTTACTTCCTGTCCCCGGCGCAAGATTAAAGTAAATGAAGAACTTGAAATGCTGGAAGATGAAGATTAGATCAGGCCGCCAGGCTGCAGGTGTCCAACTGCTTTTATGTACATCCTGCTTTTTACGTACATTCCGAATATAATTTATATTACTCCCACTAAAAATAGCCCATTACCAGTAGCGGCATCTAAGGCAAGAAGATATTATTAATCTTTTATCAATAAGCATCAGGTCAATCCTAATATACATCATAAAAAAGGGGAAAAGCTAAGACGCTCCGATTCAAATTAAGCCAACTCTAAACCTGCTGCTCTCTTCAGAAGCTTTTTCTGGTTAACCGGATAAACCTTCAAGCTACCATCCCCAAGCTTTTTATTTCTCTCAGTTTCGAATTTATTTACCCCCCCATAAACTGTATAGTCTCTGCCTTTAGCGTAAGTCAAACCTCATTGATTTTCATTTCCCAGGTAAGCTCCAGGGCTTTTTTATAGGTGGCACTGACTCCGCAGTATTTATCCTGGGAAAGTTCAATGGCCTGCTGAAGTTTATCGGGTGGAAGGTTTTTACCGGTAAATTCGTAGATGATGTGCATTTTATAAAAGTGCTTCGGATGCTCACTGGTTAAATCACCTTCCACCACCAGCCTGAACTTTTCCACTGGAATCCTCATCTTCTGCAGGATGGAAATCACATCCATGCCGGTACAGCCGGCCAGAGCTACCAACATCAGAGGTTTCGGCCGGGGACCGCGGTCTTTTCCGCCAACATTCTCCTCGGCATCCATGATAATTTTGTGGCCGGTAACTTCGGCTTCAAAAGCCAGACCATCCAGCCAGTCAGCCACGATACTTACCTTGTCAGCCATCTCGTTCTTCCTCCTGATCTTTTAAGATTGATTTCATTATACCATCTTAAAAAGAACTAATGCTCTTTAAGCTGACCTCTGCCGGCTTTAATTTTCTCTGACAATTCACCGTGGCTTTACTTCAAGCAGAGTTTAATTAACCATTCCCCGGTCAAAAATTTTTCTCATCCAAATCTTGTCTGTTCGATATATCGTATCAATGAAAATGGTGGCGACTATGATGACAGCCTTCGCTTAGCACCTCTAATTTATTTTCCTGATAGGCTGAAAGCACTTCCTGGACAGTGTTTCCCTCTGCTCTAAAAACTGTTACACCTGCGGCCGTCATAGAATCAAGTCCCCGTGGGCCCATTCCATAAACGATTAGAATGTCAGGCTTTTCACGGAGAATGTTATCGTGTGCATGGCCCCGGCCACCAAAATGCTCATCATAATTGGGAACCGTCTTCAGGGTTGATACTTTTCCGCTTTCATCTAATTCAACAATGACAAAATAGGGAGCCCGGCCAAAATGATCGGATAAACGAGCTTCCAGCCCTTTTTCTTCTTCTACCGGAATAACAATTTTCTTAAGCATGATTTAGCCTCCTTTTCATTTTCATTCAAGAATAGTGGACCAGGAGGAGAGATTTCTCTCCCCCTGGTTCAGGCCATAGATTTACACTTGAGTTTTTTCTGTTTCTTCTTTGAGCTGCTTTTCCAGGTCAGCAATTCTCTTGTCTAAGGCTTCCTTTTCTGCTTTTAAAGCTTCAACTTCTGCTTTGATAGCTTCCGGCGTGGGCTTGAATCCTTCCCAGCTCCTTCGATAAAAATCCCAGGCGTGAACTATTCTTCCGCCTGGTTCCTGATAGAAAGCGTGTGGTCCCCGGCCACAGCAGCAAGGGCCAACGTATTTATAACCCTCAGGAACCTGAGCTGCTGGATCAGTCCAATGACAGTCTCGACCAAATCCATGACCCAATCCGCGACCATGACCGAAGGCGTCTCTGTTTCGTCCGAACATCCTGTTCACCTCCTTACTTTGAAATTAGCTACATATATATATTATGAGCATTTGTTCATAATGTCAAGAGGTACCCTAAGGATTTTTTAAAATTGAGGTGGGTATGAAAAATAATCAGAAATCAACCCGGGGAATCACTACGTTAGGATCGGAGGTTATTAAGAATTAATAAGACTATTTAGACAATCCATTTCCTTCTGACATTTCGCAGGCTTAAAGCAAAAAGTCAGGCGTAAAAAATTGAGCCAAGACGGTCCTTGGTTCTAAGAAGTTTCAAAAGTCTGCCCGCAGCCTTTTGACCCACTTGCAGCAATTCTAACTTGCAGCAATTCTAAGCTTCGCCGCCGATTCGTAAAAAGTGTGGTGAATTATTATTTCTCAGCTGGAGTGACTTGATAAACTTCAGCCCCCCAGTAAAGAGATTATCAAACGGGTGCTTTACCCCCAGCTTATCCAGAAGACCGTGCACCCGGTTCTTGATCACAGTCCTGAGCTCAACCACCAGAAGGTAAAATAATTTCACGTAGATTTTCTCGTGAGGCAACGAATCTTTTTCACCTTGATTTTAAATGAGGAAATTCGAGTACTTGACAAAGATGTTTTTTTTTAAGCTAATTTCGAAGTCCTGTAAGGAGAATGGAAAATGAGGAAAGGGAGGGTCCTTTTATGGTTTTTGAGTTGCATTTTGGTCTTTGTTTTTATATTTTCCCGCTCTCTTCATTCCAACATGAGTGTTATTGGGCATTGGGATTGCGTCGAAGTTACTACAAGTTATGCCTGGTATAACCCAGACGATGGCCTATGGTACCTCAGTAATCCAGAGACTTCTTATCAATGCACTTATGTAATAGATAATATTATTTTTGACGACGGAGGTGACAGCACTGGTGGCGGCAGCGGCGGCGACAGCGGAGATGATTCAGAGCCAGGAGGACCAGGCGGTGGAACGGGCCCAACGCAACCTAATGTTTATGATACAAACAACGACGGATATATTGACTGTTATAAAAATGTCATAAAGAGGATAAATGGTTTATCTATTTCATCAAATTGCAATGAAATAAGGACAAATATAGTAGATGGAAAAATTGTCACTTATGTCCATGGAGCCTGGGACATCACTGGACCCGGGGTTGATGGAGCTACCATTTATGCCGCTGCCAGTGGAGAAGTAATATATGTTGGCGTGGAAACCAAGGCGATTACAGATAAAGAATCCGGGGAAGAAAAAACTTATTTTTAAGGCTATTGATATTATGTAAAAATTGGAGATAATGAAGGCAATATATGGGCATATGCTCACCTTAAAGTTACGATTGATAAAGAAGCTAAAAAGGTTGTTGTCACCTCAGGAATAAATTTAACTCCGGGAACTAAAGTGACGGCGGGAATAACCCCCATTGGCTTATGCGACAGCACCGGCGACTCTTCCGGTCCTCATTTACATTTAGAGCTTCAGGAAAATGGTGTTAAGACCTGCCCGGATAAAAAATTTGTAAAATGTTATTTATCAGGGAGGCTCAAAATGAAAAAGATAATAATGATTTTATTAATTTCAGGATTGATTCTGCTGCCTTCGCTGACTCAGGAAGTCATCCATGAGTACAAGATTCCACCGGGATGGAAGTTTAAGAGATATCATTCTGGAGATTTATACAAGGCTTTATATCTCCTCCCCGATCTGCCTGATGAGCAACTGGTAAAAGGCGATGTGCCTCGCAGGCTTTTGATTTTTGATAGCCAGGATAATCTTATTTCCGACCTAACTCTTGAGCCGGGATGGTGGTTCGGCGGATATATCGGTGATAAGATTCTTCTTGAGGAGTCGGATGAATATGGAACCTACCTTATAAAGCTTGCAGACCTGAACGGAAAAGAGATTTATAGAGTCAAGGCTCAAGGAAGATGGCTAAATCAGGCTACATTCGGCAAAGATTTTGCTCTGGTCCCATCGAAAGTTCAAGGGCAAATCGGGCCTATTTCCATCATAGACGGCGAAACAGGCAAGGAGAAATTCAGGTTCGGACCTTATCAGGGACCTAATGGTCCCTCTATACCCGATTGTTTTGTCTTGATTGGTGAAGGACATTATCTTGTAGGCAAAGGAGCGAGTCTTTTCCTTAAAAGCTACTATGAACCTCAAAAAACATTCTGGCAGATCTGGAATATCGGTGGAAACATAACCGACTGTCGGTCTCTTAATAAAGAACTCATTGCTGTAGGTTATGGCTTTGACAATTTTGAAAAGGGTGTCTTTATGAGAGGCGTGGCCATCGTTGAATGGCGAACGGGAGCGGTATTATTCAACAAAAATGCTATCCGTCGTGGTAAAAATGTAGATAAATGGTTTAATAGCCTGGAGTATCTAAATTTATTAATTGGAGAAGATGGAGAACTCATAATAGACGGTATTATGCTTCCGCCAAAATCTGGTGGGGAGAAAGGATGGGATGAAAAAAGGGCTAAGAAGATAAAATATTTGCCAACAAACCAGGAGATATACTCTTCTGTTGGAAAGAAAGGCCGGGTTGAATTCCACGGAAAATATATAATCAAAGATTTCGGCACTTTTGTCAGGATAGAAAGGCGCAAATATACGATAGATTCCGGGGAAATCAACTAAAAATATTGAAATATTTTTAGATTCTTATCGGCCAATGTCATCCAGAAGCAAATCGCAGAAGAGCTTCAGAAGCGCTATGCCATAAACCACACCACCTTACAGTTTGAATGCTGGGTGTGCCAGAATTTGGACATAATTTCCTCCTGAGCCTAAAATTCCCTCCACCAATCCGAGCCAGATTAAAGCTTGAATGGTTAATAGCTCACATAGTATATTAGAACAACCGGTATAGAGATTCGGAAACCAGCCGGCTGGTTGGCCCGAAGAGGAGGTGTGGCTTGAAACGGTCAATTAAATTAATTTTTGCCCTCATTTCCATCATCTTTTTTATAACGATACTTTCAGAGGCTGCCAACAAGACTGATAACCACCGCCGCCCAGTTGACCCATTTAATTGTTTTACCGTTCTGGTCGGGCGGGAAGCCAGCGCTGATGGCTCGGTGATGGTGGCTCACAATGAAGACGATTACGGAAATATTATCGTTAATGTAAGAAAAATTGCTCCGAGAAATTATGGCCCGAAAATTAAGATTAATTTAGGAAATGGAGCAGTTTATGAAACCGATGGCCGGACCAACGGCTTCTTGTGGATCGAGGCTACCTCCCAAGAATTTGCCGACAGCTTCATCAATGAACACGGCGTGCTAATAACCTCAGACAGCTGCCCTTCGCGTGAAACCAAAGAAGATTTTACCGAAGGCGGGATAGGCTACATGCTCAGAAGGCTCGTGGCCGAGAAAGCCAAATCAGCCAGAGAAGCCGTGCAGCTTATCGGCCAGCTGGTAGAACAATATGGCTACCGCAGTTCCGGCCGCACCTATTCAGTGGCCGACAAAAATGAAGCCTGGATGGTAGCGGTCATCAAGGGCCGGCACTGGTTTGCTCAGCGAGTTCCTGACGACCAGGTGGCGGTCATCCCTAATTTTTATACCATCGGGCAGATTCGCCTTGATGACCCTGATAATTTTATGGGCAGCCCGGACATCATCGACTATGCCAGGAAAAACGGCTGGTACGATGAAACTCGCGACGGAGCCTTCATTTTCAAAAAAGTGTTTAACCGGCCTTCTAACCGCGAGCCGGTATTCGATGGCAATACCCTGCGGATGTGGCGCGGGGTAAGCCGGCTCAGCGGACAGAACTGGGAAATCACCGCCGATTTTCCCTTCTCCTTCAAGCCGGTCAAAAAAGTTACACCAGAAATGCTCATGTCACTCCTGCGCGACCATTATGAAGGAACGCCATATGATGCTACTGCCGGCTACCAGCAGGGCAGCCCCAATAAAACCAAATTTCGCACCATCTGCACTTCCTCGACCATTAATTCCTTCGTCGCCTGCCTGAACAACAGAAAGCCTGAACCTATCTCTATACTGGTCTGGTTGGCTTTTGGCAAGCCTGATACTACGGTGTATCTGCCAATCTATTACGGAGTGGAAGCCTTACCAGAAGGTGCCGGCTATGGTCCCGCTACCCACGATTATGACCTTTTCTATAAACAGCATTTTGAGCCGACCGAACTGACCTCAGTCAAAGATAGGCTGCTCAGCACCAAAGTGCGCCTCTTTGAAAACCTGGTTGAAGCCAATTACGGCCAAATGATCAAGGTGGTTAAGAAAGATCTATCGCCGGTAGAGAAGAAATACCTGACCGGCCAAGCGAATTTTGAAAATAAGTTTAGAGAACTTTATGCTCGGAACAAAATAGCTGCTCAGAAGCTTTTGAACGATTATCTGGCCACGGCTTTTACCCAGGTCGAGAATATTTATCACCGGCTGCTGAAATCAAGCCAGCCTTCTTGAGAGCCTCAATTCATTTGAATCCTTTAATTAATATAATTAGTAAATTAACAAGTTATAATCCTAAAAAGATAGAACCGGGCTTCTTTAAAACTCTGAGGTCTACTTAATTAAAAGGTCTTCCCTTTATATTTATTTTTTATTTTATCATCTCCAACATTTTCTTGTGTTAAAATAAAGGCAGAAACTAATGCTAAAAATGCCGGGAGAAAGACCTTGGAATCCGAAATTAAGTTAACTAAGGATTTAGGTTATATCCGGATTGGAGCCGCTGTCCCTCAACTTCGGGTGACGGACATTGATTATAACTTATCTTCAATTCTTGATTTAATCGAGGAGGCCAGAAAAAAGGGAGTTCAGATTTTAAGTTTCCCAGAAATGTCCTTAACAGGTTACACTCTTGGTGATCTTGTCCAGCATCAAACTCTATTAGAAAAAGTCAGAAAAGTCCTTGATTTAATTCTGGCCAAAACCTCTTCCGGCTCTCCCCTGGTTATCCTGGGAATGCCGCTTTCTGTCGAGCAGAAAATTTTTAACGCCGCCGCAGTCATCAAAAATGGCCGGCTGCTGGGCATAATACCCAAAACTTTTCTTCCCAACTATAAGGAATTTTACGACCCACGATGGTTTGCTTCTGGCGGTGATACCCAAGCTAAATTCATAGAATTTAACCAGGACACTATTCCTTTTGGGACAGATCTTTTGTTCAGGATAAAAAATTTTCCTTTAGCCCTGGTGGGCGTGGAAATCTGCGAAGATCTCTGGGTGCCTTTATCTCCCCACGAACATCAATCTCTGGCCGGAGCTACCCTCCTTTTTAATCTTTCGGCCAGCAATGAGATTCTGGGTAAAGCTGACTGGCGCCGGACAATGGTTCTTTCAGAATCCGGCCGCTGTCTGGCTGCCTATTGTTATGTTTCCAGCACCCTGGGTGAGTCCTCAAATGATATGATTTTTGGCGGCCAGGCTATAATTGCTGAAAATGGCCTTCTTCTGGGAGAATCAAAACGCTTAGTAAAAGAGCCGCAGCTTTTGATAGCTGATGTTGATATTGAAAAACTGGCTTTTGACCGCAGAATTAGCGGTAGTTTCCAGGATTCAGCCCGGCGGGCTTCAGGTTTTAGAATAATAGAGACAGAAATCGATGATTTGCCTGCCACCGAACTGAAACGCCCGCTGGAGGCTCACCCCTTTGTTCCGGCCGACCCATCAAAACGGGATGAAAGATGCCAAGAAATCGTCTCGATGCAAATAGCCGCTTTAGCCCAAAAATTAACTGGAGCCAAAATTAAACACCTGGTTATAGGAGTTTCTGGCGGACTGGATTCCACTCTGGCTTTATTAATAGCCGTCAAGACTATGGATTTTTTAGGTTATCCCAGGACTAATGTCCAGGCCTTTACCCTACCTGGTTTTGGCACATCCCAAAGGACGAAATCTAACGCCACTAAATTATGTAAAGCTCTCGGTGTCAGTTTCAAAGAAGTTAACATTACGAGAACCTGCCGGTCGCAGCTAAAAGATCTGAATCACAGCGGCAGACAAGATATCACCTTCGAGAATGTCCAGGCCCGCTATCGCACTGCCTTTCTCTTTAACAAAGCCAATGAACTTGAGGCTATTATGCTTGGAACCGGAGACTTAACCGAAGTAGCCTTAGGCTGGAGCACCTTCGCCGGGGACCATATTTCCCATTACCATGTCAACGTTTCTGTGCCTAAAACCCTGGTTCGTTTTCTGATAAAATGGGTTGCCGACCAAGAACCGGTTGGTTCACCGGTTAAGAATTGTCTGGAAGACATTCTTATGACTCCAATCAGCCCCGAACTGTTACCGCCAGACAAAGAAACAATCGTCCAAAAAACTGAAGATATAATTGGGCCAGTCGAACTGGCTGATTTCTTTCTTTATCCCTTCATTCGCTTTGGAATTAAACCCGGTAAGATACTTTTTTTAGCCGATCAGGTAAGAAGGAAAGGATTGTTTGATAGAACTTATACTCTTGACGAGCTCTACCACTGGTTTAAGAGCTTCCTGCTCAGGTTTTTCTCAAATCAATTTAAAAGGACCTGTCTGCCCGAGGGCCCAAAGATCGGTTCGGTCAGCCTATCTCCCCGAAGTGACTGGCGGATGCCCTCTGAAGCGCAACCAGGATTATGGTTAGAAGACCTGGAGCAAATGTATCAGAAGCTATCGCTCCAGGGCGATAAAACTTCCTTTAACCAGAAATTTTAACCTCCCAGTAAATTTCTGGGTTTTATTGCCATTATCAGCTGGCTTTTTCAGATTCAGCGGACATAAATTTCATCCAGCAGCAGCCAGGCTTTCTGGCCGGCGTAGCGGAACCCGTTGGGCACCGTTCCCACATTGACGGCTTTAAGCCTGATAAACCTGGCGCTTCTTCCTTTCAAGCTGAAGGCCAGCTCTTTGAGGCCTGCCGGCAGCGGTTTCTCTGGAAGACCGAGCTCTTTCTCCACAACTTTTTCGTAGTTCTTTCCATTTTCCGAGACTTCAACTTCAACTTTCACCGGCAAAAACACCCGGTTGTTGTGATTTTCCAGGCAGCTCAGAACCAGCTCATAGACATCTTTTTTGGCCCCGAGGTCAAGAATTACTTCCAGGTTTTCCTGCTCAAAACCCTGCCAGTTCGGGTCATTGAGGTCCGGCGTGGCTTTAATCAAGTCAATTAAAGTCTTTTCCTCGCCAGCTCCTTCTCTGGCCGGAGAGGGACGGGTAAAATAAATCGCTTCCTTTATCGGGAAGGACCGGCTAAAAAACCCCACGGCCACGGGGCTCGGCAGTCTCACCGGATGATAGGCAGTTGCTTTTAAGACCGCATCTTTCCTGATGAGCAGCGGTTCGGTATAAACCGGACTGTTCTCGTTTGGTTCGCTGCCATCCAGCGTATAGTGGATGACAGCGTCCGGCAGAGCCGATTTAATTTTCACCGTAACCGGTTCTGCTTCTGACACATGAGCCGCGGACGGTTCAATCTCCGGTCTGGGCACCACGGCAAACCTTTCAAAATCTTCCGGCCTTCTTTTTAGGACATCAAATAGCTCACACGCAGGGCTGGTCCGGTCATTTTCATTGTAGGCCAGGCTGATGGCCAGGATTTTAATTTTCGGATTGCTTGGCAGAACCACCGAACCGGCCCCTTCCGGCAGGTCAAGCCCGTATTTGAACATGTAGCCATAGATATAGGGCTCATTACCCTCTTTCGGATGATGAAGATGAGTGGTATAGAAAGCCACTTCATCCTGCTTCGTGTAGCCAGGAGCCACTCCGAGGTAGGTAAACCGGTCGCGGTCAAAATCGATTTTTTCGGCCGGGCCTTCGGCCCACAGCCGGTTGTCCCACTGACCGATAAAGCCACTCCAGTAAGGCACCGCGATTTCTACCTGCTTTTCTCCGATTTTGAACACGCCTTTCTGATTTTCCTCGGCGGAAGCCGCCAGAATATAAAGCCGGTTAAACTTTCCCTTCGGCAGGTCAATCACCTGTCCCTGACAGGCCACGGCGTTTTTCGCCCCATCAGACTTCGGTCCGATTTTAAAAGAAACACCCCCGGCTACAATTCTGTCAGGCACCAACTCGGCCGGGTAAGAACGGCCGGCCTGGTCCATCAGGCCATCATTCCGGTTTTCATCAAAGGAAAAAACATCCACGTTGTAAGGAATTTCCACTTCGGCCACTTCCGGCCTGCTCAGCACCTTGGCCGGAGCCGCCGGTTTAAGGGCGAAAGTTTTCAGGCCGTACGGTTTGAGGTCGAAAACCAGCTGCCCCTTCTTGAGCTGAGCCGGGCCGATTTCCTCTTCCACCCCGTTCATTTCCCTGGCCGACACAAGGCCAGAAGCCAGCCCGAGCATCACATTCTTGGCTTCCTGTCCTCTGGTTTCCACCACCCGAACGATTATTTCATCCGAATTTTCTGCTTTTTTCAAGGCTGAAACATAAACATTGGGGTGGCTTAACTTGAGGAAGGAATAGCTCTTGCCAAGCTGACCCTGGTGAGGAACGGTCTGGAAAGCCAGGAGCGGCTGGTTGAGCCTCAATGACTGTTCGTTGCTGCCGCCTTCCCTCCAGTCACCTTTGTGGCCATAGAGCGCGTACAGCACGCGGTGCTGACCGAAATCCTGGTAAGCCTGCTCCCTGGGCCAGGACCTTACCCCGGGCGTGTATAACAGCGTGAGGCGCAGGATGTTATCAGATGGCTTGTCCGAGCCATACTTGCAATCTTCCAGCACAGATACTCCATAGTCGCCGCTCCTGTCGGTCAGGTCAAACCAGCGGTGGGAAGGAACCTCAAATTTCTTCGGGTCATTATTTCCCCGCTGAATGGTTCCAACACCCCAGTTGTAGGTGGCCAGGGGGTTCGACACGGTAAGCGGGAAGACCGCCTTGAGCGAAGATTCAAAAGTGGCCCAGTCAATATCGTTGAGAAACTCTACGCGGTCGGCGGCCTGTCCGGCCGACAGTCTTATTACCTGGACAAAGCGGGAATGCCGGGACTCTCTTTCCACTCTTATGGCCACGCGGGCCGGCCCGCTCTCCACCACTGATATTCTGGCCGGTCCCTCCACATAACCCACGGGCGGTTTCATCCGGTCTTCCCAGTCCATGTTCCAGGCCGGCCACTGCTGAGGCTTTTCATGGTGGAAGGAAAGCCGGGCCGGAGAGGCCAGCAGCTCTTTTTTGTATTTTTTATCGTAAATACTGGAAACATCCCCGGCCTGATTAATCCTGACCAGATAGCGCTCATTTTCTAACAGATTCTTTTCCACCCGAAGTCCGACATTCAGGCGGCAGGGTTCAGTTGAAGGACGTACATCAAAAACGGAGAAACCCGCCGACGGCACCCTGGCCAGGAATGCTATTTTAATTTTTGAGCCATTCTTTTCCAGAACCTGAGCGGGAACTTCTTTTCCTTCCGGCGAATAAACTCTGATGTAGTCCGAAGGTCGGTCCAGGGTGATAACAGCTTCCACCACATCCTCACGGTCAAAGGCCAGCGGGTTATAAACCACCACCGGCACGCCGGCGGCGGTGGTATCCAGCGCCCGGCTGACCGCTCCGACCGCCTCTTTCAGTACCTGGCTGAATTGATTGGCCGCCAGGATTTCATCGTTCCAGGAAAATTCATAGGCGCGAGGAATGCTCGTCCCGGGCAGGATATCATGGAACTGGGCAGCCAGCACCAACCTCCAGGCTTCGGTCAATCTGGTCCGGTCATAGCCGGCTCCACCGAGCCAATCAGCCACCACGGCGGCCGCTTCCCCTGAATAACCCAAAAATTCATTCTTGCGGTTCCAGCGCTTCATGGCGGCCTGCGAAGTGATCGAACCGGCCGAGTGATTGGTCAGAAGAAATTCTCCCCGGTAAGACGGCAGCTTATTTTTCTGCTCATCGGTCACGCTGACAAAAAATTCATCGGCCCGGGAAGAAATTACTTTAACTTCGCTGTTCTGGCTGCTGGCAATACTGAGTTCCAGGTTCTTGACCGAGTTTTCCTCGGGCGCACCGCCAACATCGCCGGTGCCAAAATACATGTAATCGCCATACACTCCGTACTTCTGCCCGTTCTCCAGCACTCTTCCCATCCAGGTCTTGTTTTGCGTCAGGTCACCGGTAATCTTTCCCACGTAATCGCCCGGGTTCAGGGCAGCCACCACCGACTGTCCGTCCGGCCCGTACCAGACGCCAACGTTAAAGGGAATGCCGATGGCCGAGCCCCAGGTCAGCTTCTGGGTGGAAAAGCCTTTCAGCCCGCAGTGGGCCAGAATGGAAGGCAAGGAGGCCGGAAAACCAAAGCAGTCCGGCAAGATGTATTCTTTGCTGGAAAAGCCGAACTCTTTCTTGAAAAACTGCGTCCCATAAAGAATCTGGCGTATGATTGATTCAAACGACGGGGCCATCACGTCGTTTTCTTCCATGGAAGAGCCGGCCGGAAACCATCGTCCCCGGGCCACATATTCTTTGACCCTTTCATATTCTTTCGGGTAATACTCCTTCATCATCAGGTAGCGGTTAGCCCCGCTGAAATTAAAGACATAATTTGGATATTTCTCAAATAAAGAAAAATTATCCACCATGGTGTTCCAAATGTACTCGCGGATGGTCTTCTGGTAATCCCAGCGCCACTGGGTATCAAGGTGGGCATAACCAACCGTAAAAAGAACCTTCTCCCGACTGAGGTCCCACCGGTCTTTTTTTCCGGTCTGGGAAAAAATTAACAGAGATAACAACTGTAAAATTACAGTGCCCATGACCAGTAATTTCAAACCCGAGAACAGGCTTTTGCTTTGCTTCATGATTTACCTCGCCTCATTTTATAAATTCTAAACTCATACCTTAAATTTTATTACACTGTAAATTTTATTACACTGTCAAAAAAAGTGGAGAGCCAAATTAAAAAATTCAGCTCCTCACCCAATCTTGAAAGCTCTTTTCTGTATTGGCCGGACACCAAATCTTGAAGCCTGGTCCGGTTCACGTTAACGTTAACCTTTTTTCAAACTATCGCCGGCCGGCGGCCTGCCTCTGCTTTTCATCACCGGCCTGAGGGCCTTCTGCGGTCTGATTGACTTCGGCTCGGACTGTTATTTTAAAAGGTAGCCGCCCTGGCTTTCCTGTTTTGCCCGGTGGCCCTTTTTTTGAGTAATATTTTTTCTTTAATCGTAATACTCAAGCCCCAGATGAGTAATCAATTCCTCGCCTTTCATGTAGCGCAGGGTATTCTTAAGTTTCATCAACTGGATAAACAGGTCATGTTCCGGATAGAGTTCGGGGGCACACATCGGGGTTTTAAAGTAAAAAGACAGCCATTCCTGGATGCCCCGGAATCCGGCTCTCTGAGCGAGGTCCATGAACAGCACCAGGTCGAGAACTATGGGAGCGGCCAGGATGCTGTCGCGGCAGAGGAAATCTATTTTTATCTGCATCGGATAACCAAGCCAGCCAAAGATGTCGATGTTATCCCAGCCTTCCTTGTTATCACCGCGCGGCGGGTAATAATTGATGCGAACTTTGTGGTAGAACTTGCCGTAAAGCTCAGGATAGACTTCAGGCTGCAGAATATATTCCAGAGAACCGAGTTTGCTCTCTTCCTTGGTTTTGAAAGATTCCGGGTCGTCGAGGACTTCCCCATCACGGTTGCCCAGGATGTTGGTGGAGAACCAGCCGTGCAGGCCGAGCAATCTGGCCTTCAGTCCGGGAGCGATGATGGTCTTCATCAGGGTCTGACCGGTTTTAAAATCCTTGCCGGCAATCGGCACGTTTTGCTCTTTGGCCAGCTCAACCATGGCCGGGATGTCTACGGTCAGGTTCGGCGCACCATTTATAAACGGGACACCTGACTTGAGAGCCGCATAAGCGTAAATCATGCTCGGAGCAATGGCCGGGTGATTTTCTTTCATAGCCTTTTCCAGTGATTCCACCGTGGCATGCACCGGGTCAGGTTTCAGGAAGACCTCCGTACTGGCGCACCAAATCATCACCAAACGGCTCAATCCGTTCTCTTCCTTGAATTTTTTTATATCATCCATCAACTGCAGGGCCAAATCATATTTGGTGGCTCCGGTCTTCTTGTTTGGGCCATCAAGTTTTTTCACATAATTTCTGTCAAAGACGGCCGGCAGGGGTTTTATCTTTTCCAGCTCGTCACGGACCGGGTCCAGATGTTCCTTTCGTAAAACTCCGGCCTTGGTGGCTGCTTCGTAAGCGTTGTCCGGAAAGATATCCCAGGCCGTAAATACCAGGTCATTCAGGTCGGCCAGTTCAACAAAATCTTTTATCTTGGGTACTCTCTTTTCCGTCCTCTTGCCCAGCCGGATGGTGCCCATCTGGGTTAAAGAGCCAAAAGGCTGACCAAGCCCCTTTCTTATCAATAGTACGCCGGCAATAAAGGTGGTGGCCACCGCTCCAAGTCCCGGAATCATCACTCCGAGTTTTCCTTCGGGCTTCCTGATTTCGATTTTATCTTTCATTGCTTTCTCCTCAAACAGGATTAAAAAAAATTTATTAAAAACATATCACACCAAAATTTTTTCTTCAAGCCAATGTCTCGGGAGCTTTAATAACTCATAGTTTGATTTTTTAAGAATTAAAACATATAATTTTTCAGCCATGAATAACTACGAGGCTAAAGGCTTCAGGTTCCTGCCAGCAAAATTGATAGTTGTTACCCTTGAGCTGTTTGACCGATTCTCGCGCCTGATTGTCCGGTTCAACATCCATCCGAACTGGATCAGCCTGGCCGGGCTGGTCTCGGGGATTCTGGTTGGGCTATTTTACGCCACAAACCATCTTCTTTTGGCATTGATTTTCCTGGCTCTGTGCGGCATGCTGGATATTCTTGACGGCAAGGTGGCCGCCAACGGGAATAAAAAAACCATCTTCGGAGCGGTTTTTGATTCCAGTCTCGACCGCTATTCTGAATTTGCTGTTTATCTGGGGCTCGGTTTTTATTACAAGAATCACTGGATTCTCTGGGTACTGGCCTTAACCTTCTTAGGGTCAACCATGGTCAGTTACACTCGGGCCAGGGCCGAAGGGCTTGGCCTGGAATGCCGGGTAGGCATCATGCAAAGAGCGGAAAGAGTCGTAGTCCTGCTGCTGGGCAACCTCATTGGACTGGTCTTTCATTGCTTCGACCAGGCCATGCTGGTGAGTATTATTTTCATCGGCCTGGGCTCCCACATCACGGCCATTCAAAGGCTGGTTTACGTTTATAATTACGAGCGGAAGAGCAAGAAAATTTCAGCAAAGACAGACTGAATTATTACCCTTTTTTGGAAGATGCTTTCTTGCGGGAGAGCTCTTTTTTCCTTTTTTTGACCCAGCCCGGCTTTTCCACCTGGCGGGCTCGGGCTATGGCCAGAGCTTCTGGTGAAACATCTTCCGTGATGGTTGAACCGGCAGCCACGTAGGCCCCCCGGCCAACCTTAACCGGGGCAACCAGTTCGGTACCCGAACCGATAAAGGCTCCCGGGCCGATGTAAGTTTTGTGCTTGGCCACGCCATCATAATTGCAGGTAATGGTACCCGCTCCAATGTTCACACCGTCTCCGACGGTGGCGTCACCAAGGTAGGTCAGGTGCATGGCCTTTGAGCCGCGGCCCAGCCTGGTCTTTTTCATCTCGACGAAATTGCCCACCCGGCAGCCGCGCCGAAGATGAGTCCCTGGCCTTAACCTGGCAAAAGGTCCGACCTGAACTTCATCTTCCAGACGACAATCTTCAATTACGGTAGAATCAAAAATTTTGACCCCATTCCCGATCCGGCTGTTGATGATGTGACAGTGCGGATAAACCTGACAGTTCTTCCCCAGCCTGGTTTCCCCTTCCAAGTAAACAAAAGGATAGATGACCGTGCCGCTCCCGATTTTCACCTCCGGTGAAATCCAGACCTGGTCCGGAGTCACGATAAAGACTCCTTTTTTAAGCAGCTCTTGAACTTTTGCTTTCCTTATAACTTCTGACACGGAAAGCAAATCTGTTAATCCACCAATCACGATAAATTCGCCTGCTTCATCAGGCGCCAGCCATTTAAAACCGATTTTCATCCCGGCTTTGTCAGCCGCCTCAACCAGAGAGACCACATCCACCTGTCTTTTTTTGGTAAAAATTTCAAGCCGGGCCGGCCAGGAAGAAGCCTTCCCAATTTTTAAAACAGCCAGGCCAGAATAGATGTAATAATCCTCGGCAGCAGAATCCTCCCCCGTTCTCTCGCCAACCAGAGTCAGGTCATTCTGGGCTCTCAGATGTTCTTCCAGGATGTCAACCAAAATAGCGGGAGTTCTGGGGACCAAATCGGATGAAAGCAGGAGGAGGTTTACTTCCTGGTCATTTTTACCGAGCTCATCTTTGACCAGTTTTATCGAGGCCTCAGCCTCCAGCTTTATCAAATTTGGCCTGGCGTCCTTTAAATACTCATTCTCTTTCTCTTCAGCTACCAGAAAAATTTTATCCGGTTTTAGAATGCTTAAAGATTTAATCTGGTAGGAAAGAAGCACCCTGCCGGACAGGAATTCAACGTCAAGGCTCGGCTCTCTCTCCGGCAGCGGCACCTGGCTGAGAAAGACCAGAAGAGGGTTTTTCATGTAAGTTTTACCAGGACCTTAAACCTCTTGTCTTCCCAGAGCGGCTGAAAATCTGGCTCGTTTTGTGCCAGAATGGCCATCGATTTATCTTTCTGGATGGCTTTTTTAAGAGCCTCTAAGCTTTCTTCCTGGCGGCCGCTCAGAACATAAGCTGTGGCCATCAGGAAATAAATCTTGGCTTCTTCTTTTTTGAATTCTAAGGCTTTCTCCAGAAGCTTCAGGGCTCCTTCGTAATCTGCCTGGTTAATCTTCATCTGACTGTAGAAAAGATAATCATCCAGAGTTTTCGGAGACACCGTCTCCTTCTTGGCGCCTTTTTTGCAGATGGTCAGGTAAACTCTCGCCCGGTCAGCCAGTTCATATTCTTCAGGAAATTTTTCAATCAAGCTTTCAAAGCTGGCAGCAGCCTTTTCATAATCACCTTTCCGGAAATCTTTTATAGCCTGGCTGTAAAGGCTCAACGCCTTCTGGTAATCATCTTTTTTCTTGATTTCGCTCACCTTACACTCCTGAAACCCAGAGCTAATTCGCTGCTATTTTACAATATACTCACCCCTTTGACAAGCAATTATTCGGCCGGGGGAAAAATTTTGCCCGACCTCTGGCAAAATTGCTTATTTGTGATAAAATTCCAGCGTGAAGGCTGTTTTGGCTGAACTCCTGAGGGACCTTTATTCCCATAAAATCTCGCCTGAAGAAGCCCTGCAAAAGCTGGAAGATTACCCGTATGAAGACCTGGGCTTTGCCAAGGTTGACCATGCCCGGGAACTGAGAAAAGGGACAGCGGAAGTTATCTTCGGCCAGGGTAAAACGCCAGCCCAGCTGGTTAAAATTTCAAAAGCTATTCTGGACAAAGGCAGCAACCTCCTGATAACCAGACTGGCACCAGAAATATATAAAAAGATAAAAGCCCGGCTGCCCGGCGGCCGTTATTACCCGGAAGCCAGGTGCCTCACGCTGGTAAAGAAAAAGGAACCCGAGCCCGCCGGACTGGTGGCCATACTGTCGGCGGGAACCTCTGACATTCCGGTTGCGGAAGAAGCGGCTATAACGTGTGAGTTTTTTGGCAACAAGGTGGCCAGGTTCTATGACGTGGGCGTGGCCGGCCTGCACCGCCTGTTAGGGCACCTCGAAGACATCAAAAAAGCCCGGGTGATTGTCGTCGTGGCCGGGATGGAAGGAGCTCTGCCAAGTGTAGTCGCCGGCCTGGTTAAAACCCCGATTATAGCCGTTCCCACCAGTGTCGGATACGGGGCAAATTTTCATGGCCTGTCTGCTCTGCTGGCTATGCTCAACTCCTGCCCTGGTGGAGTGGCAGTGGTCAACATAGATAACGGCTTCGGAGCAGGCTACCTGGCCAGCCTGATAAACAAATTGTAGTTTTCCTGGCGAAAATTTTTATTTTTCTTATAGTCCTGGCTTGACAGACAGAGAGGCCGAACTTAACTTTATATGAGTAAAAGAGCATATTAACCTGATGGAGATAACCGAAAAAATCAAGGAAGCAGTATCCATCGTGGAGGTTGCTTCCCAGTACACCGCCCTGAAAAAAAGGGGGAAGAAATGGGTTGGGCTGTGTCCGTTCCATTCTGAAAAAGACCCTTCTTTTACCGTTGACGAAGAAAAACAACTTTTCCATTGCTTTGGCTGTGGCATTGGCGGAGACCTCTTTTCCCTGGTAATGGAAAAAGAAAACCTGACCTTCCCCGAAGCCATAAAATATCTGGCAGAAAAATACCGCATTCCCTTGCCCGAAAACAAAATAACTCACCGGGCTTCCAAGCTTGAAGAAAAAATATTTGAAATAAATGACAAAGCTCTGACCTATTTCAGGAATAATCTTTTCAAGACCGCTGAAGGTAAAAAAGCCTTAGATTACCTGAAAGCCAGAGGTTTTACAGATGATACCATCAATAAACTCAGGCTGGGGTATGCCCTAAATTCCTGGGACAGCCTTTTCCGGGAATTTAGCCGGTTTTACAATGTCCAGGACCTGGAAAAAGCCGGGCTGGTCATACCGGGAAGCCATGCTGGAGAATACCGAGACCGCTTTCGCGGACGGGTTATTTTCCCCATCCTGACCCTGACCGGCCGGGTGGTGGCTTTTGGCGGTCGAACCATATTCGACGCCCAGCCCAAATACCTCAATTCTCCGGAAACTCAGAATTTTATCAAAGGTAACACCCTGTATGGACTCTTTTTTTCTCGCGACTACATAAAAAAAGCGGAAGAAGCCATTCTGGTCGAAGGTTATGTTGATTTTGCCACGGTATTTCAGGCTGGCTTCCAGAACGTGGTGGCCTCCATGGGCACCAGCCTCACCCCGCAGCAGGTTAATCAAATCCACAGGTATGCTTCTAAGGTGGTCATCAATTACGACGGGGATGAAGCCGGCCTCAAGGCTGCCGCTCGGGCCGTTCCCATTTGCCTCGAGCACGGCCTGCAAAGCCGGGTCCTCCTGCTGCCGGAAGGGCTTGACCCTGACAGTTTTATCAGGAAGCACGGCCGAGAAAAATACGAACAGCTCTTAAAAAAAGCGCCCGATGGCTTCAGATTTTTGCTCTGGTTCTACAGCCGACAGGTAAACCTCAGAAAACCTGAAGAAAAAAGCCGGCTGGCCAGGATGGTCATTCAAGATATAAAACGCATCTCCGACCCAATTATCAGAAACGAGTATGTAAGGCAGGCAGCCGATTATCTCAAGGTTGGTGAAGAATTACTCTACCAGATTATGGAGGAAGAAAGAGCTCCCCAGACTTCCGCTCAGAATTCTGCCAATCAGGAAGAGAAAGAGATTTTCTTACCGGCAGAAAAACGCCTGCTTCAAATAATTTTTATCCAGGAAGAAATGCTGCCCCTGCTCATCGAAGAGTTGAAGCTGGAATATTTCGAGGGGTTGCCGAGCGAGCCCATCATCAGGTACTTGCACGGGTGCTTCCAGAATAACCAGAGCTGGAGCCTGACCGGCTTGCAGGAAGCGGGGGAAACGCAGCTGGTTAGTCACCTGGCGCGCCTGCTGCAGGAAGACCCGCCGCCCGCCTCGGTCGGCGAAGCGCTCGATTGTCTGAACACCCTGCGAAAAACCTCTCTGCAAAAAAAGCTTAAATCTTTGCAGAGAGAAATTTCCCTGGCCGAAAAGAAGGGGGATAAGGAAAAACTGACTTCGCTGCTTTATTTAAAACACGAACTGACGAAACAAATCATGGCCTTGTGAATATGAACCATTTTGGGCATGGATTTATTTATTTGACCATAAATAACAATGAAGTTTTAAGGAGGTCAGACAGTGGGATCTGACGAAAAATACCAGAGAGAAGAAATTCTCCAGCTTATCTCCAAGGGAAAGAGACAGGGGTTTCTTTCCTGGGATGAGATAGACCAGACACTGGGAGATGATTTTGACGGGGATGAGGTTTTTGACGATTTTCTTTCTTCCATGGACAGTTTCGGCATCAAGATTCTCGACACCCAGCAGACAGAATCCATCACTTCTCCTGCAAGAAAAAGCGGCGTCTGTACCCATGGCCTGGAAAGAACCACCGACCCGGTCAAGCTTTACCTGCGGGAAATGGGAAATATTCCGCTCCTCACCCGCGAAGGAGAAATTGCCATAGCCCGGGAAATAGAAAGGGGAGAAAAAGCCATCATCAAGGCTCTGTCGAAGACGCGCCTGGTGCTCAACAAGCTCATGGAAATTGAACAGATAATCAAAACCTCACCCGAAAGAATCCAGGAATTTTTTGATTTTAACGATGAGGAGCTGGCTGAAGAGAAGCTGCTGGAAAAGCAGGCCGAGCTGCTGTCAAAAATCCAGAAGATAAAAGAGCTGGCCAAGAAGGTTGATGCTTTCCCAAAAGGGAAAAAATACATGTTAAGCCGGGGCCGAATTATTATCCAGCTGAGTCGCCTCATACGGGACCTGAACCTGCAAAGCAATTTACGAGAAATAGTTATTGAACAGCTCAAAGACAAGCTGCGGGAGCTGAACGAGCTTGAATATCAAAGAGAACAGCTGGAAAATGCCCTGAAAAAGCCGGAAAAAACTAAAAGTCCGAAAGCAAAGAAAAGCGCAAGCCAATCCAGAGCCTCTCGCCAGAAAGCCAGGAGTAAAAGGAAAGAGCTGGAAGAAAAAATTAAAAGGATAAATCAGGATATCAAAAAGATTGAAAAGGAAGTCGGCCTGGATTCAACTTCTCTCAAAAAAGCCGTTCGTACCATCCTGATGGGCAAAAGTACCAGCGAGCAGGCGAAAAAGCAACTGGTTGAGGCTAACCTGCGCCTGGTGGTTTCCATCGCCAAAAAATACAGCAACCGCGGACTGCAATTCCTGGACCTTATCCAGGAAGGCAACATGGGGCTGATGAAAGCCGTGGATAAGTTTGAATACCGCCGGGGCTATAAGTTTTCCACCTACGCCACCTGGTGGATAAGACAGGCCATCACCCGGGCCATTGCCGACCAGGCCCGCACCATCCGCATTCCCGTTCACATGATAGAAACCATCAACAAGCTGGTCAGGGTTTCCAGACAGCTGGTGCAGGAATTCGGCCGGGAGCCAACCTGTGAAGAAATTGCCAAGAGAATGGACATGCCGGTGAGCAAGGTCAGGAAAATAATAAAAATTGCCCAGGAGCCCATTTCCCTGGAAACGCCCATTGGTGAAGAAGAAGACAGCCATCTTGGTGATTTTATTGAAGATAAAATGCTGCCCTCACCGCCGGATGCCGTAATTCACCAGAGCCTGAAAGAACATATCGAAGAAGCTCTCAAAACTCTGACAGAAAGGGAAGCCAAGGTGCTGAAGATGAGGTTCGGCCTCGGCGACGGCAACGAACACACGCTGGAAGAAGTCGGACAGCAGTTCAAAGTGACCAGAGAACGAATCAGGCAGATTGAAGCCAAGGCCCTGCGCAAGCTAAAACATCCGACGAGAAGCAAGAAGCTGCGCTCTTTTGCCAAGAGCTTATAGGCCGGTTAAATTGACTAAAGCCCGTTTATCTGGTATAAAAACAAAAAGTGGGCCTATAGCTCAGCGGCAGAGCTACCGGCTCATAACCGGCAGGTCCCAGGTTCGAATCCTGGTAGGCCCATTTAAAATTTCTTGAAAAGCAGAGACAAAAGTGGATGGAGCAGAACTGGAATTTGAAAAGTTAATCCAGCTCCAGGAGCTGGATATTAACCTCAGAAAACTGGGAGCCGAACTATCTGATATTCCTCGTTTGATTGAGAACATCGAGCAGAAGATGAAATCGGACTCCGAGCTGGTGCTCAAGGCCAAAGAGAAGTTAGCTCAGAACCAGAAAAAAAGACGGGACCTGGAAGCTGATGTCAAAGACCTCAAAGCCCAGATAGCCAAGTACAAAAAGCAGCTCAACGACGTTAAAACCAACAAGGAATACACCTCTTTGCTGAAGGAAATCCAGGACCTTCAGGATAAGATTGACCGTCTGGAAGAAGAAATCATCAGAGAACTCCTGGCGGCGGACGAAATCGAAGAAGAAATTCGGGCGGCCACCTTCAAGCAAAAAAATGAAGAGGAAAATCTGAGACGGGAAATTGAAGCTCTGCAGCAAAGAAAAAAAGAACTCGAACAGCAAAAAAGCGGATTGCAGAAGCAGAGAGAAGAGCTGCTTCCCACCATTCCCAAAACTCAGCTTCAGCTTTACCTGAACATCGCCCGGAAAAGAGGCGGTATTGCTCTCTCACGGGTAACTGATGAATTCTGCTCGATGTGCCAGATGCGTATCCGGCCTCAGATGTTAAACGAAATCAGGGATATGACTAAAATCCACCTGTGCGAAAGCTGCGGGCGCATCCTCTATTTTGACTCTTCGGAAGAAAAATCATCCGAAGAAACAGAAGAATCTTCCCGATAAAGACTGTCAATTAACTCCTTATACCTGTTTTCTATGGCTGCCCTTCTAACCTTTAGGGTTGGAGTAATTTCGCCTTTCTCAATTTCAAACTCGTGGTCAATCAGAGCAATCTTTTTGACGCGCTCGTAAGAAGCCAGCCCGGCGCAGGCCCGGTCGATTTCAGACTTGATAAACTCCACCACTTCAGGCCTGTTAATCAGTTCCTGGCGGCTGGCATAGGTCCAGCCCTTTTCCCGGGCCAGTGTTTCCAGTTTTTCAAAATTAGGCACCACCAGGGCAGAGATGAATTTTCTTCTGTCCCCGAGGACCACGACCGTGCTGATGAAGGGGCTGGTTTTTAAAAGGTTTTCTATGGCCTGGGGAGCCACATTCTTGCCCCCGGAGGTCACGATGATATCCTTTTTCCTGTCGGTAATCACCAGAAAGCCATCTTCATCCAGGTAACCGATGTCTCCCGTATGGAACCAGCCACCCTCGAACGCTTCTCTGGTTTCCGCTTCCTTTTTATAGTAACCCTTCATCACGTTGGGGCCGCGGGCCAGGATTTCACCATCTGGAGCTATTTTAATTTCCACTTCCGGAATCGGGGGGCCAACCGTACCAAACTTAAGCGCGCCCGGGCGGTTGACGGCCAGAACCGGAGAAGTCTCGGTCAGCCCGTAGCCTTCATAGATGACCAGGCCCAGGGCGTAGAAAAATTCAGCAATATCCTTGGCCAGCGGTGCTCCGCCTGAAATGAAAAAGCGTACTCGCCCGCCGGTTCTTTCGATAATCTTGCTGAAGACCAGCTTGTGGGCAATCTGTCGTTTTAACCGCAGGCAGGAAGAGATTTTTTCTCCTTTAAGCTGTTTGGCTCCGTATTTTTTCCCGACCCGGTAAGCCCAGAAAAAAATACGCCTTTTAAGGGGTGAGCTGTTTAAAATATTGTCCATCACCCGGGCGTATATTTTCTCAAAGACGCGCGGCACGCTGACCATGATGTGCGGTTTAACTTCAACCAGGTTCTGGGCCACGGCCTCGATGCTTTCAGCAAAAGCAATGGTTGTTCCTGCATAAAGGTAAGCATACATAACCATGCGCTCGAGCACATGAGAAAGCGGCAGAAAGGACAGCACCGTGTCGCGGAAGGTTATATCAAACATGGCCACACAGGTTTTAACGTTGCTGACGAAATTGCGGTGGGTCAGGATGACTCCCTTGGGCACCCCGGTGGTGCCCGAAGTATAAATCAGGGATGCTTCATCTTCAGGTTTCACCTGGTCGGTCAGCTGCTGAAACAGACCCGGTTCTTCCTCAGCTATCTTCTTCCCCATTTCCAGCAGCTCGGATAAATTCAGAAAACCGTCCACCTTCTGCGGCTCATAGGTTATATAATATTTGACCTTTTTAAGATTACTCCTGATACCCTCAATCTTTTCCCTCAGCTCCGGGCAGGAAACAACGATAAAACTGGCGTCGGAATCGTCGATGATGTACTCAGCCTGACTGCCAGTCAATGAAGTATAAATGGGAACGGTCAGAGCGCCCTGAGAAATGGTGGCCAAATCGGTTATCACCCACTCCGGCCTGTTTTCGGAAAAAATGACCAGCTTATCACCTTTCTTTAAACCAAGACGGTGAAGGGCCAGAGCCAGGCTGATTACTTTCTGTTCGAATTCGGCCGTAGATATCGGCACATACTTCCCCTCCTTTTTGTAAAGCATCAGGTCATCTTTCCGGTAGTCCCGGACCGTGTTCAGGAATAGCTGGGCTAAAGTCTCAACCATGGTTAAGCCTCCACTGGGCAATCATTTATGGTTAAAACACAGCCTGATTTTACCGGAGAGGAGTTCAGATATCAATTATTTTTTTTTGAAGCGGTCAGTCTTCACGAACTTTGGCAATTGAGCAAACCCTGTCACCCTGGTCGAGATGGATGAGCCGCACTCCCTGGGTAGCCCGGCTGAGCGGCCGAACTTCGGTGGTCTTAATCCTGATAACTTTGCCGCTGATGGTGATAATCAACAGGTCATCTTCATTCACCCCGACCATGGCCAGAGCGTGGCCAATTTTTTCCGTAATCTTCAGGTTAATAACTCCCTGACCTCCACGGTGGTGCACGGGATAATCTTCAATCGGGGTTTTTTTACCGTACCCAAGCTCGGAAGCGGTAAAAATATACTTATCTTCCGGCCCGACCACAATCATGCTGATGACGCGGTCTTTTGGTTTCAGGGTGATGGCTTTGACTCCGGCCGCCTGACGCCCCATCGGTCTGACCTGGTCTTCTCTGAACCTGATGGCTTTCCCCATCCTGGTGCCGATGATGATGTCGTTCTGGCCGTCGGTCAGGGCCGCGGTAAAGAGGCTGGTCTTGGGTTTCAGAGTCATGGCGATGATACCGCCCTTGCGCACATTTTTGAATTCGCTAAGCCTGGTTTTCTTGATCAGCCCGTTGTCGGTCATGATAACCACATACCGGTCATCCCGGAATTCTTTAACCGCCAGGATGGACTGAACTTTTTCTTCCGGTTGAAGCTCAAGCAGGTTAGCAATAGCTTTTCCGCGACCCGAGGGGCCGACATCCGGCACATCCAGAGCCTTCAGCCAGTACATGCGGCCAATGTTGGTGAAAACCAGCAGGTAAGAATGGGTCGAACCGATAAACAAATTCTCGACCACATCTTCGGCTTTCATCTCAATGCCTTTGCGGCCTTTCCCGCCGCGGCTCTGGTAACGGTAAGCGCTGAGCGAAGTGCGTTTGATGTAGCCGGATTGAGTGTAAACAATGGCCACATCTTCTTCTTTGATTAAATCTTCAGCTTTTATTTCGGTCACGACTTCGTCGCGAATTTCCGTCCGCCGCTCATCCTGGTAATCTTCTTTGAGCTGTTTGAGTTCGTCTTTTATTATCTGCATGACCATTTCCGGTGATTTGAGGATTAGCTTCAGCTTTTTAATGAGCTCCAAAAGTTCGCGGTGTTCCTGCACCAGCTTCTGTCTTTCCAGCCCGGTTAATCTCTGCAGTTGCATTTCCAGAATGGCCTGGGCCTGGATTTCTGTTAGCTTAAACCTGGTCATCAACCCGTTTTTGGCTTCTTCCACCGTCTTGGAAGCTCTGATGAGGGCAATAACCGCATCCAGATAGTCAATGGCAATGAGCAAGCCTTCTAACACATGAGCCCGATGCTCAGCCTTTTTCAGGTCGTGCTTGGTGCGCCTGATGATCACATCCCGCCGATGCGCCAGGAAGTAATTCATCATATCGAGCAGGTTGAGCAGCTTGGGCTGCTTGTCGACGATGGCCAGCATGATGATGCCGAAAGAAGTTTGAAGGGCGGTGTGCTTGTAGAGGTTGTTCAGGATGATTTCCGGCAATTCTCCTCTTTTTATCTCAATCACCACCCTGATGCCATCCCGGTCTGATTCATCCCTGATGTCGGCAATTCCTTCGATTTTCTTGTTGTTAACCAGGTCGGCAATGTTTTCCAGCAGCCGGGCTTTGTTTACACCGTAGGGAATTTCAGTGATGACAATTCTGTCTCTTTCCCCCTTGTCCCCCCTTTCTATGGTTGTCTTGGCCCGGATATGGATAATTCCCTTGCCTTCCCGGTATGCCTGGCGGATATTCTGACGGTTGAATACATACCCGCCGGTGGGAAAATCCGGCCCGGGAATGAATTTCATGATGTCGTCGACCGTGGCCTTCGGGTGGTCGATAAGATAGATCAGGCCGTCGCAGACTTCTCCCAGGTTGTGGGGCGGGATGTTGGTGGCCATACCGACGGCAATACCCGAAGCACCATTAACCAGAAGGTTAGGAAACTTGGCCGGGAGGACTTCTGGCATTAACAGGCTTTCATCATAATTGGGGACAAAATTGACCGTATCTTTTTCGATGTCGGCCAGCAGCTCTTCCGCCAGGCGGGTCATGCGCACTTCAGTGTAACGCATGGCCGCCGGCGGGTCGCCGTCTATTGAGCCAAAGTTTCCCTGGCCGTCAACCAGCGGGTAGCGCATGCTGAAATCCTGGGCCATGCGCACCAGGGCATCATAGGCGGCCGCATCGCCATGGGGGTGGTATTTACCGATGACATCACCCACAATTCTGGCCGATTTTTTGTAGGGCTTATTGTGGGTCGTGCCCGTTTCCCACATGGCATAAAGAACCCGCCGCTGGACGGGCTTCAAACCGTCTTTGATATCGGGGATAGCCCGGCCTATGATGACGCTCAGAGCATAATCAAGGTAAGATCGTTTCATTTCCTCTTCCAGGCTGACCACAGATAAGCTCTGAGCAACCGGAGCCAGGGCCTGGGTTTCTGAACCGGGGTTGGGAGCAGTTTTCTTTTTGTTTTTATTTTCTTCAGGTTTTTCTTCAGCCATGGTCTTGATTTCCTCTTCTTTCTCTTCTCGGTCAGGTGAAGCTTTTCCTGATGACCGGCTGGCTTTTTTCTCGCTTTTTTTATCTTTTTTCTTTTCTTTTTCTTTCTTTGGCATGGCTTTTACCTTTCTCTGACCTCACCGGGGAAATAATCAGATATCCAGGTTCTGGGCCAGGAGGGCATTTTCTTCGATGAATTCCTTGCGTCGTTCCACTTCCTCGCCCATCAGGATGGAAAAGACCTTGTCCGCCTCCACCGCATCCTGGATTGAAACCTTGAGCAACGACCGCTTTTCCGGGTTCATGGTCGTTTCCCAGAGCTGTTCAGGCGTCATTTCACCGAGACCTTTGTATCTCTGGATAGTTACGCCTTTCTTGCCTTTTTCAAAAAGGTATTCAATCAATTTGTTCTCATTCTCTATGGCCACCGATTCGCTGGTATTTATAACCTGGTAAGGCGGCTTAAACTCTTCCAGTTCTTTGACCAGGCGATAAAGGTTCTTGTACTCAACCGAATTTATCAGGTCCAGGTTGATGCGCGTCCGGCTGGAAAAGCCGTTCACCTTGTAATCAACGATGATTTCGTAGGCATCGTATTCCTCATCATGAATGAGCTCGGTATGGAAATCTTTGTCAAGTCGGGATATTTCCTCCTGCAGCTTTTTCATCCGCTTTTTATCCTGCAGGGTTTCCAGGTCGGCCACGTTCTCGCGAATCAGCAACTCAATCAAATTAATGGGAATGTTTCTTTTCTCCAGGTAACTGCGGAAATTTTTCTTCTGGATGACTTTCAGGATGAATTTTCTAAATTTTTCACCTTCAATCAGTTCCTTCTGGTTGCTGACCTTGAGCTTGAATTCCTCGGAAATTTTCTTGACAATCCACTTTTCGTATTCCCTTTCTTCTTTCAGGTACTGGACTTCTTTCCCGCGGGTAATCTTGTACAGAGGTGGCTGAGCAATGTAGAGATGTCCGTTTTCGATGAGGGGCCTCATCTGGCGGTAGAAAAAGGTCATGAGCAGGGTTCGGATGTGCGAGCCATCGACATCGGCATCGGTCATGATGATAACTTTGTGATAACGAAGTTTTTCCAGGCTAAAGCTTTCCTCGCCGGCGCTGGTACCCAGAGCCGCAATGATGGTGCCGATTTCTTCGTTATGGAAGATCTTATCGGGTTGAGCTTTCCAGACGTTCAAAATCTTGCCCCGCAGCGGGAGGATAGCCTGGAACCTTCTGTCCCGTCCCTGTTTGGCTGAACCGCCGGCGCTGTCACCCTCAACGATAAACAGCTCGGCCAGAGCCGGATCCCTTTCCTGACAGTCGGCCAGTTTACCCGGCAGCGAGGTGGCTTCCAGCACGCTTTTCCGGCGGGCCAGCTCTCTGGCCTTCCTGGCCGCTTCTCGGGCGCGGGCCGCATCGATGGCCTTGGCCACGATACGCTTGGCGTTGGTCGGGTTTTCTTCCAGGTAGGCAGTCAACTTCTCGTTAACCAGGGACTCCACTATACCCTTAACTTCTGAATTGCCCAGCTTGGTCTTGGTCTGACCTTCAAACTGCGGTTCGCGCATCTTGACGCTCAACACGGCGGTCAGGCCTTCCCGCGTATCATCTCCAGAAATGCTTCCGGAACCGAGGTCTTTCAGCATGTTGTGCGCTTCAGCATAGTTGTTGATGCAACGGGTGAGCGCCGATTTGAACCCCACCAGGTGGGTGCCGCCCTCTACCGTGTTGATGTTGTTGACAAAAGTAAAAATGTTTTCGGTATAGCCGGTGTTGTACTGAAAAGCCACTTCCACGATGATGTCATCTTTCTGGGCCTCAAAATAGATCGGCCTGGGGTTCAGAACCTGCTTGTCCTGGTTGAGCCACTGAACAAATTCCAGAATACCACCTTTGTACTGGAATTCATGGCTCTTGTTGACTCGTTCATCCGTGATGGTGATTTTAAGCCCGCGGTTGAGGAAGGAAAGCTCCCTCATCCTCTGCGTCAGAACTTCGAAGTTAAACTCGGTGGTTTCAAAAATTTCATCATCCGGCCAGAAGGTTATCTTGGTGCCGGTCTTATTGGTCTTGCCAATTTTTTTCAGCGGGGTAATGGGGTTACCACGCTCATATACCTGGGTATAAATGCCGCCGTCTCTTTTAACTTCCACCTCAAGTCTTTTGGACAGAGCATTGACCACTGAAACACCCACCCCGTGCAATCCGCCTGACACTTTATAAGTCTTGTCGTCAAACTTGCCGCCGGCATGCAGGACGGTCAGGACCACTTCCAGAGCGGGTCTTTTTTCCTTCGGGTGAATTTCCACCGGGATACCCCGGCCATCATCGATGACCGTCACCGAGTTATCCACGTGGATGATGACATCAATCCTGGTACAGTAGCCGGCCAGAGCCTCGTCCACCGAGTTATCCACCACTTCATAAACCAGGTGGTGCAACCCTTCCGGTCCGGTGCTGCCTATGTACATGGCCGGCCGCTTGCGGACGGCCTCCAGCCCTTTTAAAACTTTTATGCTCTCTGCTGTATACTTTTCGTCTTTCATCTTAAATCCTTGTCTGGAAAATATAAGGGTTATCGTGGCAGGAAGTCTGACATAACCCGTTGGACATTTTCATGGTAATTATAGCTGAATTTGCTCTTAAAGTAAAGAAAAAAATGTCCCTGAAGCAGGACTTTTTAGTCTTTTAATTATTTTATTTTCAATATGATATAAATGCATCCAAACTACTTTAGCCCCTGATTGCTATTTTCTGGGCTTCCGGCGATATCTTTACCGATAGAAAAGCCGGCCACCCCGTTTTTTCGGGCTTAAATTTTAAGCAAAAGTTGTTTAAAATTAATCACGGTGAGGAGGGAAAAGTGCCAGCCAACCTGCCACCTGAATACTTCGAGGTCGAAAAAACTCTAAGAGAAGCCCAAACGCCGGAAGAAAAGATTGCCATCATGGAGAAGCTTCTCTCAATCATCCCCAAGCACAAAGGCACTGAAAAACTAATTGCCCTTTACCGCTCGAAGATAGCCAAACTTAAAGAAGAGATGGAGCGCCGGCCGTCGGTCTCCAAAAAAGGCTCTCTCTTCCGGATTGAAAAATCCGGTGCCGGCCAGGTAATTGTTATCGGCCCGCCAAATGCCGGCAAATCATCTTTGATCAGCGCCCTGACCGGTCAAAACTTAGAAGTTGCCGAATTTCCCTTCACCACGAAAATGGCCGCGCCATTCATGATGCCTTATGAAAACATCAAGATTCAATTGATTGACACTCCGCCGATTACCCAGGATTATTTTGAACCCTGGCTGGCCGAAATGGTTAAGAGCGCGGAAGCCGTCCTGCTGGTTCTGGATTCCTCAGACGGGCGCACGGCCGAAAATCTGGAGCTCATGCTCAACCGGTTAAAGGAAAAAAAGGTTGAAATCGTGCCCGAACAGACCCAAATCTCGCCAGACAGGTTCCCGTTTCTTAAAAGAGCTCTCCTGGTGCTGAACAAAAGTGACCTGTCTGAGCCAGAACTTGTTCGGGAAGAACTTCAAACGCTGTTTGACTTACCCGTTGACTATATTTTTGTTTCCACCAAAACCGGCGAAAATATCGAACAGCTGAAAAGCAAGATTTTTAACCTCCTCCAGATTGTTCGTGTTTACAGCAAGATTCCGGGTAAAAAGCCGGACTATGAATCACCCTTCATCCTGAAAAAAGGAGAAAACATCCTCGACCTGGCTCGCCTGGTGCACAAGGACTTTGCCGAAAAACTGAATTATGCCCGGGTGTGGAATAAGTCAGGCACCATAAACGGGCTGCGAGTTACCCGCGATTACCTTCTTAATGACGAAGACGTGGTTGAGCTTCACCTCTGAATGAAACCCCGGAAAAGCGTTAAGGATAACCTTTTCGTCTGGCCGGGAGTTAAACAGAAATCTGGGCGGACTTTCCTCCTGCCCGGACTCTATTCCTTGGGTCAATCTAAAATACTGGTCGCACGTAAAACCACAAACTCCATCCGGCCTGCTGCCAGGAAAAAAATTTACAGAAAAGGTCTCTTCTTCCATCCTCTTCCGTTTAAGGATAAAGATTATCTTGTTTTATCCAGAGGAGAATTGGCCAGCTCGGTCACAGCCAGAAAAAGAATCCGGCTTAGGTCTTCGAGGATTTCTGGATTAATCAGTTCAGCTGTGTCTCTCGTGTTGTGATAAGTCGGATAGGGAATATTCAGCCCGTAAACTGAAAAAGACAGAGAAGGAATACCCCTGTCCATGAACCTGGCCGCATCAAGCCTGGGCCTGGTTAAGTTTGCCCAGAAATTCGTGCCCAGTTCCCGGTGCACATAATTCTGGTTGGCTTTTTCTACCGGGCCAAACAGCCAGGGAAAGTTTTTTCCGGCCAGAACAAATATTTTATCTCCGCTACCTACACCGTCCAGGTTAATCAGACCGACAGTTTTTTCCAGCGGAAAGACCGGATGTTCCAGGTAATATTCTGACCCTTTAACCCCCTGCTCTTCCGCCCCAAAAAAAGCAAACAGCACAGTTCTTTTGAGCCTGACCGGAGAATTTTTTAAAGCCTTGGCCAGGCCGAGCATGACCGCCACGGCCGAGGCATTGTCATTTGCTCCGGGCATCAATTCCGGGCAGCGACCGACATGGTCGAGGTGACCGCCGATGACTATAACTTCATCTTTCAGCGCCGGGTCGGTGCCTGTAATCTTGGCCAGCAGGTTGTAGCCGATTCCTTCTGCATGATACTCCGTTTTATTCCGGATGGTAAAAATCTTTCCGGTAGCGAAAGATTGTGGTTTCAGGGTGCTCCTGATTTTCTCGGCCGTTGCCTGGTAGGTTTTTCCGGTGCCGGCAAAAATATCTTCCACTACGGCCTGCCCCACATGGCTGTAGATAAACCCCTCAATGTAATCATTGTTGGGGTTAACGATTGGGCCATAATAATAAAGCATGCCCCTGGCCCCGTGAGCCGCCGCATTTTTCAGTTTATACTGATGAAAAGAATACGGACGCCACTTCTTGAAGGTTTCCGGGTCTTTATCCGGGTTAAAAGGCACCTCATTTTCCATGAGCACTATCTTTCCCCGAACATCGACCCCCTGGTAATCATCGTAACCGAGCTCGGGAGCGGTGATGCCAAACCCGACATAAACCACTTCGGCCGTTATTTCCCCTGAAGCTGACGTTCCTCCCGGAAAATAATCTTCTTCGTAACGATAATATTTTTTTATTTTAGCCGGGACCCTGGCCCCCGTTTTCGAAAGGTCAATAACCATAGAGACTTCTCCCCGGTCAAGCACCAGGGTGTAGGGATTGGGGAAAGCCTGCAAGTAAGTGCCATTGTCTCCGGCAGGCTCTACCCCCCAGCCGGCCAGGAGAGAGGCCACCCAGGCCGCCGCCTCATTGTATTCTCTGGTGCCGGTCAAACGCCCGCCATACCTGGCCGAAGAAAGTTCGAGAACATAATTATAAAGCTGCTGGCTGGAAATGGAATGAAACACGGGCAACAGTTTCTGTTGCTCTGGCGTTTGACCGTTCTGGGCCGAGAGATGGGCCGGTTTCAGAAGCAGCCCGGCCACAGTTATAACCACCAAAAATGTCGGCCAAACACTCCATTTAATTTTTCTCATCCTTGCCCTCCAATTTTTTCTCATCAAGGCTAATTATTTACCACAAAAGGTTTCTCCAAGTAAAAGATATTTTGGACAAACAAGGCTTTCCACTACCTTCAGTGGCGCCGGCGGTCATGTTGACCGCAGTTGACTTAATCTTTCAGCCACTTCCGCCAGACATTTCCAGATGTTTTCCCCGCTGATTTATCCAGATGAAATAAGATGGCAAGTTAGGCAATCAGGTGAAAAAATAGATTATGAAGACCACAGCCTGAATATTTATGCGCGAAAGAGACCACAATCTTTTCTTCTCAGCGGCAGGATAATTTTGTCAAATTAAAAAAGCTTTCTGCTCGGATTAAATTCTGAAGGACAGACCGCCTCGGAAAAGGAAGCCATCAAACAGGCCGGCATCTAACATCAACCTGAATTTTTCGCTCAAACGCACCCGCAGGCCCAAGTTAAGTTGCAGGATGGGCACAAAATTGAGCGGCCAGTCTTTGCCTTCAGCTAACCTTTCTTCCTTTATTTCTCTTAAGGTTTTGGAGTCTGAGGCAGAATAAACCTGGTTAGAACCGTCCGGCAGAGTCAACGTCCCAGAATAATAATAATGGTAGTTAGCGTCTAAAAAGGTCTTGCTGGTTGAAATACCTGCTCCGAGACAAAAATAAGGCGAGACAATTTTCGAGGGCAAAAAATCCCAGCGCATGTTCAGGTGAAAAGACAGAGGCTTTACCAGAAATTCGCCACCGGCCTGAGCCACAAAATTCGCTGTCCCTCCCGTGCTGGTATCGTTCAGGTTCAAGTTAGCCATAACTTCCGGGAAAGAAACTTTCATGGTGGATTGCTCTACGGCGAGCCCGAGGCTAAAAGCACCCGTCCGACCGCCGGGATAATAACGTATTTCAAAGCCGATGTTGTGTCCTGGCGCGTCAAAAACCACGCTCTGGCTGTAACCGCTCTCCACCAGGTTCGGGTAATTTTCCTGGATTTGCTGCAGAAATCTGTCTTTAAGGTCACTTTCCAGGGCGTCGCTGACCATATTCTCCACAATACCTTTAACCAGATTAAGCGTCCAGCGAGAATAATGAACGTTGAATTCCAGATGGCCATCTGCCTGAAGGAATCTGGCAGAAAAAATTAAAATGACCATAAGCCATATCAGCCTTTTTTTCATACCAAACCTCCTTCCCTTGTCTTTCCTCTGCTTATACCACAGGTTCTGACGTGTTTCAACTTCGGTCAGGGCCAGACCAATTCCTGAAAGCTTTCGCCTGAGATTATCGGTTAATTTAGTTCGATTTTTTTAGAAATAAGTTTTAATTTTAAACCGAATCTTAGAGCTCAAATTAATCCAGCTAATTTAATAAAAGGTTGACCCGGGCCGGTCTTTTGGCAGCCGCTTCAAGAAGCCAAAAAACAGAAAATGCTTCTGAGGCCAAGCGGTGAACTGGCAGAATAGCTTATCTTTACCGTTACTTAATCTGTTAATGGATGAACTTTTCTTTGTTTAACAGATTTTATTTTTATTTTTCGGAGTCCCTGGCTCCGAAACTTGACAAAGCTAAACCTTCTCGGGACCTTTCAATTTGACAAAATATCCGTAATCAAGGAACTCAACTTCTTTTTTAGCAGGTGTCCTGGCTTTTAACCGGCGAGCTATCATCCTCAGCCATCAGCCCTGGCCAGGACAGAAAGCCTTAAATCAAAAATCTGGATAAACATTTAATTTGATTAATATTTTCTATTCTGTTATCTTAATTTTTTATCGGAGGTGGAAAGATGAAAAAAATCATCCTGATCTTTGCGCTATCTTTTCTGGTTTTTTCTGTTAGCACTCTCCTGGCGGCCAATCCCCGGGTGCTGATGAAAACGACGAAGGGCGATATCGTCATTGAACTTTATCCAGATAAAGCCCCCATTACGGTGAAAAATTTCCTTTCTTATGTTGATGAGAAATTTTATGACGGCACGATCTTCCATCGGGTGATCAAAGGTTTTATGATTCAGGGCGGCGGGCTTACTCCGGACCTCAAGACCAAGCCGGAAAAAAAGCCCCCGATTAAGAATGAAGCCAACAACGGATTGAAAAACCTGCGCGGCACCATCGCCATGGCCAGAACAGATGACATAGACAGCGCCACCTGTCAGTTTTTCATCAATCTGGTGGACAACCCCTTCCTGGACCACGTGCCCAATGACCCGAAACATTTCGGCTATGCTGTCTTCGGCAAGGTTGTCCAGGGCATGGAGGTGGTCGAGGCCATCGCCAACGTGCCAACAACCACCCGCTATAATTACCGCGATGTGCCCGTGGAGCCTGTTGTGATTTTATCGGTAACCAGAATCCAGTAATAAATTTTATTTAATTCATAACACCGAGGCAATTTTCTGACCCCGAAACGACGGGATTAAACATCGGACATGTTTGAGTGGGTTTTCGCTCTTCTTCATCTTTTTCTTTTTCTGGGATTGATCGGCCTTTCCGTTTATTCTGTGGTTCGGGGGCAGTGGTTTTCGGGGCTGCTCCTGCTGGCTTTCCTGGTGGTTTACTATCTGGTTGTCCTTCATCCGGGGGTAAAGAAAGAAATTGAAAGGAAAAGAAAAAAGAAGAAGAGAAAAACCCCAGCCTGAGACAATAGATAAACATTCTGCCGGCTTTAACCCCTTTGTTCTTCAGATTTTGAAATAGCCCTTTTAGAGCTCAATCATTAAATTTTATTCAGGATTTTTGTCAGGGCGGCTGAGGTTGACTAAAAAGACATGCGAGTTCTGCGGTTTATGGTCAGGCACCAACCGCTCAGCCAGAAGTGTTTCAGATAGCCGGACCAGATTCTGCCTGGCCCGCCATCACTTACTTCAGCCGGCAGAGCCCCGATTTTTTTCATTTTAAATTTTTTTTCGCCTTTGCCGGCAAAAGCACCGATTAAGCATCTTGAAGAACATTTCTTTCCTTCGCGCTCGTCCCTTTGTGTTATAATTCAATGCTGAATACTTTTAAAAATGAAAATTAATACCAAGAGGTCAAATATGACAAAACAAACTCGCTTGGTTCTGTGTCTGTTCCTGGGATTTTTCTTAATTTATCAGCTGGCCACGGCGGCCAGCCTGCCGCCGCACCTGAAAAAGGCGGTGCAGAGCATTAACCCGATTTTACCTTACGAACTGGCCAGGACGATGGCCGCCCCGGAGTTTGCCGGCCGTTTAACCGGACATGAAGGCTATACCAAAGCGGCCCGCTGGGCTGCAGCCAGGTTTAAAGAATGGGGGCTAAAACCGGCCGACCCCAAAAACGGCTACCTTTTGCCTTATCCTTCTCCTTATACGATAATTGACCAGGCTTCTATGACCTTAATCCTTCCAGCCGAAAGCGGTCAAGATGTCCGAAAAGTGGAGTTGAAGCCAGAAAAAGATTTCCTGCCCCTTCTCTATTCAGACAGCGGAGATAAAACCGGAGAACTGGTTTTTGTCGGCTGGGGAATCTCTGCCCCGGAGCTCAACTATGATGATTACGCCGGCGTTGAGGTTAAAGGCAAGTTTGTGCTCTGTTTTCGCGGCACACCCGACGCCACACGCCGCGAGTTTCAGCATCATGATGAGCATCGGACTCGAATGAAAGTGGCCAGGGACAGGGGGGCTCTTGGCCTTATTTACATCTACCCCGAAGCCCAGGCCAACCCGAACGGTGACTGGCTGGCCGGCTTTATGCCCGGCATGATAACGGAAAAAACTGCCGACCTGATTTTCAAAGAAATCAATTCCACCTCGGCTGAGTTGAAAAAAGCCCTGCAGACTTACAAGCGTCCGATTTCTTTTCCATTAAAGGCCAGGCTATCCTATTCAGTATCTTCCCGCCATTTTCCGCAGGGAATAGGCTACAATGTTGCCGGCTGGGTCGAAGGTTCTGACCCAAAACTGAAGAAAGAACTGGTGGTGGTTGGCGGACATTTTGACCACTGCGGCCAGCACCTGGGCCTTTTGTTTCCAGGGGCGGACGATAATGCCAGCGGCTCAGCGGTGGTCATTACTCTGGCCAAAGCCATGGCCGGCCTGAACCCCAAGCCGAAAAGGTCCGTGATGTTTGTCCTGTTCGGCGGCGAAGAGCTCGGTCTTCAGGGTTCAACTTATTTTGTTGACCATCTGCCTTCCGGCTTTGATAAAGTGGTAGCCATGTTTAATTTTGACATGGAAGGCGAAGGAGATGGGGCGTGGTGCGGGATAAGTGCCGAGGCCAAAGAACTTCAGGAGGCCATAGAGAAAGCTAACCAGGAAATCAACATCATCAGAGGAATCGGAGTAATCAGAAATGTTGGCGTCAGGGGCTCTGACTTCGCACCATTTTTCCTCAAGGGTATTCCCTGCGCCAGCCTCGGTTCAAACGGGCCGCACCTGGCTTATCACGGCACGGGGGATACCATTTTCCGGCTGAACCCGGAAATCATGGGTAAAATTTCTCAGGTTTCGCTCATCGCTGCCTATTTAATTGCTGATAAATAAGGAGTAAAATTGTAAGCGGGAGACGATTGGATAAATGAAAATTGCCAGAGAAGGTTTGATTTTCATCCTGCCGGCTTTACTGCTGGGGATTCTTCAGCTTATCCCCGGCTGGTGGGCAGGCAGCGTGTTCTTTTTCCTGCTGGCGGGTGCTTTTGCTTTCTTTTTCCGTGACCCGAAAAGAGAAATCCCTGCCCGTCCCGGGCTGGTGCTGTCACCGGCTGACGGGCAGGTGCTGAAAATAGAAAAAGTTGACCATCACCCGGAGCTTGAGGGAAAAGGCACTGTGGTCAGCATTTTCCTCTCTCTGCTGGATGTCCACTTCACCCGCTCACCGCTCGAAGCTGAAGTATTAAAAGTGGACTACCGGCCGGGGAAATTTTTTCCAGCCTACAGGGATGAAGCCAGCCAGCAAAACGAATCCAACAGTCTGTTGCTTTCGACCGCGGCTGGCAAAATTTTTCTAAAACAGATGGTCGGGATAGCCGCCCGCCGAATTAAATGCTACGTTAGAGCCGGAGACCGGGTAGCGGCCGGCCAGAAGGTCGGTCTGATGTACTTCGGTTCAAGGGTTGACCTTTTTCTGCCCGAAAACATAGAAATTAAGGTCAGCCTGAAACAAAAAGTAAAAGGCGGCCTGACCATCATTGGAGAGATAAGAGATGAAAGTTAAAATTAAGCAAAAAGTTCCCAGGATTTATTTTTTGCCCAGTTTGTTTACTTTAACCAACCTGTTTTTTGGCTTTTTAAGCCTGACCTCTACTTTTTACGGCAAGTACAGGTGGGCCGCCCTCTGGATTATCCTGGCCGCTTCCCTTGACGGGCTTGATGGTTTGGTAGCCAGAGCCACCAAAACTACCTCTGACTTTGGACTTCAGCTGGATTCGCTGGCCGATGCCGTTTCCTTTGCCGCCTCCACCGGTTTGCTTATCTATTTCTGGGGTCTCAAGACGGCCGGCCATGCCGGTGTGTTCTTCAGCTTTTTGTTTGTGGCCGCCGGACTGCTGAGGCTGGCCAGGTACAACATCCGAAGCAAATCAATGCCTGACCGGCGTTATTATCAGGGGTTGACCGTGCCCTCGGCCGCCATTTTCATGGCTTCGCTGGTGATTTTCCATCCGGCTCCTAATTACGAAAGGCCTACCGCCATCTATCTGGCCGGGCTGGTGTTAGTTGTCAGCTTCCTCATGGTCAGCACCCTGCGCTACCGCAACTTCATCACCCTGTTTATTAACCGGCCGATAGACATCAAAAGCACTCTGCTTCTGGCGGTAATTATTGCCGGGCTTATTTTCAAACCCAGGTATTTTTTACTGGCCTTTTTTACTGGTAACGTCCTGTACGGTCCGGTTGATTTTCTGGTAATGAAGATTAGGAAAAAATCTTCTGCTAAAAAAGTTGTTTCAGAATCCACCCTGCCCGGGGCCAGCCCCAAAAGCAGCGCAAAAAGCTGAAAGCTGATTTTGCCCTTAGCTGATGATGAAGAACAGACGAGTTGTTTTTTTAATCTTTTTTGTCCTTTTGAGCATTTCAGTCAGTTTTTATTTTCTGGTGCTTCGTGAGAAAAAGTCAGAGTCTGTGGTCAGAGAAGTCCGGGCTCCGGCGGAAGAGATAATACAGGCACCTCCTCTCATTACTCAGAAAATAATAATCAGCCCGGGAAAAACTATCTCTGAACTGCTGACGGCCAACGGATTCAACCCGGCCCAGGTACTGGAGTTAAGGGACAGTATCAAAGACATATATGACCTGGCCAAGCTGCCGGCCGGAAAAGAGCTGCGGCTTCTTAAAAAAGAAAACCGGGTGGTCGGCCTCCAGCTCGACCTCGACGCAGAAAGATACCTGGAAGTGGACCTGACCAGCTCTCCCGTCAGGGGAAGCATCAATTCCTACCCGGTTGAAAAAAAGCTGGTGCTGGTGGAAGGGGAAATAGAGGATTCACTGATTGCAGCCATAAACCGGGCCGGGGAAGAAGATATGCTGGCTCTGATGTTGGCCGATATTTTTGGCTGGGATATTGATTTTTACGTCGATTTAAGAAAAGGCGACCGGTTCAAACTGCTGGTAGAAAAAAAATATGTCAACGGCCAGTTTGTATCTTACAGCCCGATCCTGGCTGCTTATTTTCTTAACAAGGGGCAACTGTTTGAAGCCTTTCGTTTTGAATTCCCGGGTTCGGCGCGCTTCGATTATTTTGATTCACGCGGAAATTCTCTGCGACGCGAATTTCTGAAATCGCCTCTGCGTTACGGCCGGATCACTTCCAGGTTCAGCCTGAGTCGTCTTCATCCGATCAGGAAAATCTACCGGCCTCATTACGGTGTTGATTATGCGGCACCGATCGGCACACCGGTTCAGGCCACGGCCGCCGGTGTGGTCACCTACGCGGGCTGGAACGGCGGAGCCGGCCGGATGATAAAAATCAGGCACAACAACGCCTACGAAACCATGTACCTTCACCTCAAGGCTTTCGCCCCCGGCCTTAGAGTTGGAACAAGAGTGCAGGGCGGCCAGGTAATTGGCTACGTTGGTTCGAGCGGTGAATCAACCGGTCCTCATCTTGACTATCGCATTCTTTTCCACGGGAAATACGTCAATCCCCTGTCCTGGAAATTCCAGCCGGCAGAGCCTCTGCCGAATGAATACCGGCCAGCATTCGAGCGGCAACTGAAAACAGTCAAATGGTTAATGAATTTGCCACTCTGGTTAACCAATTTCCAAATCAGCTTTTAAAAAATGCTTTAACTGAAGCGTTTTGCCGCTTTAAAATATAAAATTCTTCGGCTGATTATTCGTCTTATTTTTTCCCTTTTTTTCTGACGATTTAAATCAATTTGACCGCCGCCCCAGTTTTTTTGTAACATACCTCTGTCAGACAAAGGGCAAGGAGGTTTTCATGAAAATCACTATCAGTGTCTTAAAAGCAGATGTCGGCAGCATCGGCGGACATCTGAAGCCAAGTCAGGCTCTGGTGGAAGAAATTAAAAATTTCGTGGCCGGCCAGGGAAAAGATATCTTGATTGATTATTATATAAGTTCAACCGGCGACGATGTGGCCATATTATGCACCCATACGGGCGGAGTGGGAAATCGCGAAGTGCACCGGTTAGCCTGGGAAGCTTTCCTGGCCGGAACAGAAGTGGCCAAGAAAACCGGTCTCTACGGGGCGGGGCAGGACCTGCTCAAGGATGCTTTTTCCGGAAACGTCCGCGGGCTTGGCCCGGCGGTGGCTGAGATGGAAATTGAAGAAAGGCCAAACGAACCTTTTATCTTTTTTGCCGCCGACAAAACTGACCCGGGCGCTTACAACCTCCCTTTTTACCTGGCATTTGCCGACCCGATGTACTGCTCCGGCTTAATCCTCAGCCCGAAGATGAGCCAGGGGTTTCGTTTTCGGATAATTGACGTAAGCTACACTGAAAAAAATAAATTCATCGACCTCAACACTCCGGAAGACCTTTATGACGTGGCCGCCCTGCTAAGAGATACAGAAAAATACGTGATCGAAAGTATCTATTCTCGCAGTTCCGGGGCCCAGGCCGTAGCTATTTCCACCCAGCGCCTGCACAACATCGCCGGCAAGTACACCGGCAAAGACGACCCGGTGGCCATCGTCCGGGTGCAGGGCGAATTTCCGGCCACCGGTGAGGTGCTGGCTCCCTTCTGTTTGGGACATTATGTGGCGGGCTTTATGAGAGGAAGCCATATCGGCCCGCTGATGCCCTGCCGGCTGAACACAACCATTTCCTATTTTGATGGCCCGCCGGTGGTCACGGGTGCCGCTTTTTCCATAAAGAACGGCAAGCTGACCGAACCGGTCGATGTTTTTGACCATCCTTTCTGGGACACCGTCCGGCAGGATGTGGCCAGGAAAGCCATGGAAATCCGCAAGCAGGGCTTCTGCGGCCCTTCCATGCTGCCCTTCTCTGAGCTGGAATATGGCGGAGTGGTGGAAAAGCTTAATTTGTTAGAAAAAAGATTCCGCCTTGTTGATTGACATTTATTACACCTGGCGGTAACTTACTTTATTAAGAGGTCAAAATGAGTGAAAGAAGAAATCCCCTGCCGACTGTCGATTTAATCATAGAAGTAGAACGGCCTGACGGGAAAAAAGGAATAGTTTTGATTGAAAGGCAAAACCCACCATATGGCTGGGCTTTACCCGGCGGGTTTGTAGATTATGGAGAATCGCTCGAACAGGCGGCTGTCCGAGAAGCAAGAGAAGAAACTTCCCTCAATGTAGAGTTAATCCGGCAACTTCACACCTATTCTGACCCGAACCGTGACCCGCGGGTTCATACCATTTCAACTGTTTTTCTGGCTCGGGCCTCGGGAGAACCCAGGGCTGAAGACGATGCCAAGAATGTCGGCATCTTTACCAGGGAAGAAATAAATTTCCCGCTGGCTTTTGACCATCGTCAGATTGTGGAAGATTATTTCCGGTGGGAAGAGGCCGGAGAAGAAGTTTTTCTGTACAGCCGAAAAAACATCGGGGAAACCCGGGACAATCCAGAAGAAGAAAAAGAACAGCCGCTGGTTGAGCTCACTCGGGTGTGGAGCCTGGCTGAAGCTGAAGTTATAAAGAATTTCCTGGAGGCGGAAGGCATCACCTGTCTGCTCAAAGGACAGATTGTCCACTCGCTTTACCCTTTCACCATGGATGGGCTTGGGGAAACGATAGTCCTCGTGCTGGAAAAAGACCTGGAAAAAGCCCGCCGGCTGCTTGAAGAATATTCCACTTCCCGCGATTAAACCAGCCCTCCTGCTTTTTTTCTTTTAGCCTGATTTCCCGCCTTATTTTACCCCTGATTTTTTTCTAAAAAATCGGGAAATTTTTTCTTGACTTTTAATTATTTATTCCATATATTTAAGTCAAAACGGGATAAAACGGGAAAAAATGGGAAAAGAAGGCCTGAGCAACCTGCTGATCGGAAGCTACACAGCCCGGCTTGACAACAGCGGTCGTCTGAAAATCCCGGAAAAATTCCGCGAAATAATCGAACAGAGTTACGGCAAAGAAGTCTTCATCACCTCACTCACTGATGAGGCGGTTCAGATATATCCACTCTCGGTGTGGGAAGAAATGACCAAAATTGCCAACGAGGGTGCCCTGCATCTTCGGCCTGATGTCAGGCGTTTCCTGCTGCGAGTTAACCTGAAGGGCAGCTACAGCCAGATTGATGCCAAGGGGCGGGTGCTGATCAACCAGACGCTGAGAGAAAAGGCCAATCTTAACTCAGAAGTGGAGGTGATCGGACTAAATAACCATCTGGAGATTTGGAACAAGGAAGTTTTGAACAGCATCATTGAAGAAAAACCTCTAACTGAGGAGGATTTCGAAAACATTGCCCGTCTTGTCCCCCGAGGAAAGACTGAATGAAAGATTACGGGCATACGCCGGTACTGCTTGAGGAGGCATTAGAATTTCTTCAAGCCTCAAGAGCCGGAGTCTATCTTGATGGCACCGTCGGGCTGGGGGGACATACCATTGAAATACTGAAGCGTAATCCTGAAGCTTCAGTGATTGGCTTTGACCTGGATGAGCAAGCGCTTAAAGTGGCCGCGAAAAGGCTGGCCGACTACGCGGCAAGGGTAAAGCTTTTCCAGGCTGATTTTCGAGACCTGCTCAATTACGAGGAAATAATAGATTTCAGCCAGGTCCGGGGCGTCCTGCTTGACCTGGGCATTTCTTCTTTTCAACTGGACAACCCGGAACGCGGCTTCAGCTTTAATCTGGAAGGACCTCTGGATATGAGAATGGACTTGAGGCAAAAGACCACTGCGGAAAAGATTCTCAACACGTATAACGAAGCCCGACTGGCTGAAATCTTGGAAAAATACGGAGAGCTCAGGCACACCCGGCCGCTCGCCAGAAAGATACTCAACCAGAGAAAACTCGGGCTGCTCCGGACAACCGCTGACCTGAAAAAACTTGTAGAAGAGTTCTACCGCTGGGTTCCTCAAAAAAACAAGGTGCACCCGGCAGCCAAAGTGTTCCAGGCTCTGAGGATAGAAGTCAACCAGGAACTCAAAGGGCTTGATGAATTCCTAAAGAACCTGGCCCGGCGCTGCCAGCCCGGCACGAGAATTGTGGTTATTTCTTTCCATTCCCTGGAAGACCGGCTGGTCAAGAGAGCTTTCCAGGAGCTGGCCTCAACCGAGCTGGAAAAACCGGTCGTCAAGATACTCACGCGCAAGCCGGTTACCCCGTCGCCCGAAGAAATTGCGGCCAATTCTCGCTCTCATTCAGCCAAGCTGAGAGCCGCGGAAAGGATATGAACATGGTCAGGAAGAAGTTGACCTGGAAGCAGGTGGTGATAGGCGGCGGACTGATTATCCTATTTCTGGCCAACCTGACTTTTTACATCTGGTACCAAAGCGAATCAATCAGGCTTGGCTACAAGATTCATGAAATGGAACTTAAAGTAGAGCAGCTTAAAGAAGAGATTAAAAAGCTGGAAACCCGCAAGGCGGCTTTACTTTCGCCAGAAAGAATTGACCGGCTGGCCAGAGAAAATCTGAGCCTGACGGACCCGAAACCAGAGCAAATAATCTTTGAAAACCTGGTGGAAAAATGAGAGTGCTGGTGCAGGAAAAAAGCTTTTTGCCTGGCCCCCCCAGGAAAAAGGTGAAGTTTATTTTCCTGATCATCTTGCTCTGGATGTGTCTCATCCTGGCCAGGCTGATTGACCTGCAGGTGATAGAACATAAAAAATTAAAAACTGAAGTCATTGAACAGAGTCAGGACCTCATCAAAGTATTGCCCACCAGGGGTACTATCTATGACCGCAACGGGAAAATCCTGGCCCGCAGTTTGCCCGCCGCCTCAGTATTTTTCTCACCCGTTAAAGAAGAGCCTCTGGAAAAACAAATAAAAAACATTTACCAGATTAAGAATCTGCTCAACCTCAGCGACGGCGAACTCAAAAAAATTACCTCAAACATCGAAAAAAGAAAGCGGTTTACCTGGATTAAAAGAAAAATTCCGCTGGAGGTGGCTGACCAACTTAAGCAACTGAAGCTTCCGGGCATCTACCTGATCGAAGAAAATCGGAGATATTACCCTCAGGGGCCCCTGGCTTGCCATTTGCTTGGCGGAGTAAACATAGACGAGGCGGGCCTGGCCGGCGTCGAATATTACTACAACAGCGAGCTGCGCGGTGAAGAAGGCCAGAAATTAATCATGCGCGATGCCCGCCGGAAAGAATTCTTCATCCAGACCGTCAAGGACACCAAACCCGGAAAAGACCTCTACCTGACGATAGATTCCACCATCCAGTACATAGCCGAAAAAGAACTGCAGCTGGCGGTGGAAAAGTTTGGAGCTAACTGGGGAACGGTGGTCATTCTCCAGCCCCAGACGGGTGAAATCCTGGCCCTGGCCAATTATCCGAATTATGACCCGAATGATTTCCCTCCGTCCGAAGCACAGATGGTCAACCGGGCCATCCAGCATACCTATGAACCGGGCTCTACGGCCAAGATAGTGACCGCCGCCGCGGCCCGGGAACTGGCCGGCCTAAGCCCTTCCACCTACTACGATTGCAGCCAGGGCTACATTGCTTTTGGCGGTACCACCGTGCGCGACCACGAAAGGATGAAAATTCTCAGCTTTCCTGAAGTTTTTATCCACTCCTCTAACGTGGGTGCCATTAAAATTGCTGATTTAATCGGCGAGGAAAAAATTTACCGGATGTTTAAGCTTTTCGGGTTTGGCCAGAAAACCGGCATAGACCTGCCCGGAGAAGAATCCGGCGTTTTGCATCCTCTGAGCAAATGGCGCAGATCATCCCTGCGGGTGGCTATCGGTTATGAAGTGGCCGCCACTCCGCTGCAAATCCTGCGGGCCATGAATGTTTATGCCACGGGCGGTTATCTGGTCCAACCAAGAGTTACCAGGTCAACGGCCGCCCCGATAACCGATGTTATCTCCGCGGACATAAATAACATGTCTGAGTGGCCGCGAATTATTTCGCCAAGGACGGTAAACGAGCTGGTAGAAACGGTTTTCACCCAGGTGGTGGAGAAAGGAACGGGCAAGGAGGCCAGGATAGATGGTTATACTATTGCCGGGAAAACCGGCACGGCTCAGAAATTCGACCCGGAACTCAGAGCTTATTCTTTTAAAAAACATGTGGCTTCTTTTGTTGGCTTCGCCCCGGCCGAACATCCACTTCTGACCATGGTGGTGGTTATCGATGAGCCAAAAGGGGCGCTTCAATACGGCGGACAGGTAGCCGCCCCCGTTTTCCGGGAAATTGCCCGCAAAGTGTTGCTCTACCTGCAGGAGCCGCCGAGAAAAATGCCGGAAAAATTCATCCTGGCTCAAGATAAAAGAAAACAGGAGGTCATCACAGACTGACATGCAACTGAGGAACTTGCTTGATGACGTCCGGATGGTGGAATTCTACGGAAATCCGGAGCAGGAAATAACCGGACTCTCCTATTCCTCAAAAAACATTCACCCCGGGTATGCTTTCTTTGCTTTAAAAGGGCAGAAAGCCGATGGCCACGATTTCCTGGCAGAAGTCATAGAAAAAGGCGCTGCCCTGGTGGTTTCAGAAAGAACCCGGCCGGCCGGGCTGGATATAAGCTGGCTCCAGGTGCTCGATGTGCGGGAAGCCATGGCTCAGATGGCCGCGAATTTTTACGGCCATCCGTCACTCAAACTTAAAACCATAGGCATCACCGGGACCAAGGGCAAGACCACCACCAGTTACCTGCTGGAGCACATCCTGAAAACAGCCGGCTTCCAGGTTGGTGTGGTCGGCACGATTGAGTACCGCTGGAAAGACAAAAAAATCGTGGCTGAAAGGACAACCCCGGAGGCCCCCGACATTCAGAGGATTCTCAAAGAAATGGTTGAAGACGGGGTCAGTCACTGCATCATGGAAGTTTCTTCCCATTCTCTCGACCTGAAGCGAGTCTATCGGATGGGCTTCGACCTGGCCATTTTCACCAACCTGAGCGGCGAGCATCTGGATTACCACGAGAACATGGAAAAATATTTCGAGGCCAAGAAAAAATTATTTTTCCTAAACCACAAACGTCAGGCCTCCATCGTCAACGTTGATGACCCCTGGGGAGAAAAACTCATCGCCGAATTGCCGATGAAAACCATTACTTACGGTTTCCGGCCCGAGGCTATTGTCAGAGCAGAGAATTTCATCTTAGAAGAAAACGGCATGAAGGCTACCATCAGCTTCCCGGGAGGAACCCTCAACCTGAAAACTTCCCTTCTGGGCAAACACAACCTTTATAACATCCTGGCCGCCGTCTCCGCCGCGCTGGTTCTTGGCATTAACCCCTCGCAAATAGCCAAGGCCATTTCTACCGCAGGCTGCGTGCCGGGTCGGTTTGAAATGGTGCCGAACAGCTCAGGTTTTAAGGTAATCGTTGATTATGCCCACACTGATGCCGCCCTGGAAAACTTACTGCTGACGGCAAAAAGCCTTAACCCGAAAAGAATAATCCTGGTTTTTGGCTGTGGCGGAGACCGCGACCGCAGCAAAAGGCCCAGGATGGGTGAAGTGGCCGCCCGCTTGGCGGACTGGACGATAATTACCTCAGATAATCCTCGCTCCGAAGACCCGGAAAAAATAATAGACGAAATAGAACAGGGCTTTTTACGCGCGGGTTCAAAAAATTATGAACGTGAAGTCGACCGCCGAAAAGCCATCGAAAAGGCCCTGCGTCTGGCCAGAAAGGGAGACTTTGTTTTGCTGGCCGGGAAGGGTCACGAAAATTACCAGATTTTTCGCGATAAAACCATCCACTTCAGCGACGTGGAAGTGGCCGCTGAAATCCTGCAGGAACTGGAGAAAAAATAATGGCCAGGTTGACACTGTCTGAAATCGCCCGGCTGACCGAAGGTCAGTTACTGCAGGGTCAACCTTCCTCTGTGGCCGAAAGTTTTTCTTTTGACTCCAGGACGATTACCCCGGGTGCTTTCTTTTTTGCCCTGTCCGGCAAAAGGGACGGACACGACTTCGTGGCCGAGGCAGCCGGCAAGGGCGCGGTCGGCGCCTGCGTTTCCAGGCAAATAAACGGTCTGCCGGGCTCATTTGGCCTGATCAAGGTGGCGGACACCCTGAAAGCCTGGCAGAAGCTGGCTTCCCGCGTGCTGGAAAAAAGCCGGATTAAGATAGTCGGGATAACCGGCAGCACGGGCAAAACCACGACCAAGGAATTTACCGCCGCTCTTCTGGGCAGCCGGCTCAAAGTAATAAAAACCATCGGAAATTTTAACAACCAGATTGGACTACCCTACTCCATCCTGAATGCCGGGGAATATTATCAGGCAGCTGTCCTGGAAATGGGCATGAGCCAGCCCGGCGAAATCAGCGCTCTGACGGAAATCGCCCCGCCAGATGTGGCGGTAATAACCGGCATTGCTCCCGTTCACCTCGAGTTTTTTAACAGCCTGGAAGAAATCGCCCTGGCCAAAAAAGAAATTCTTGACGGTGCCAAAGAAGGTGCGACGGCCATCCTGAATGGAGATGACCCGCTCGTCAGGAAGATGGCCGAAAATTATAGGAAAGGAAAAATCATATATTTCGGAATAAACCCATCCTGCCAGGTCCGAGCCGAAAACATCAGGCATCTGGGCCTGGAAGGAATAAGCTTTGAACTACTCTACGGCCAGGAAAAAGCAGAAATTAAAGTCGCCTTCCTGCATGAAGGGCTTATCCATAACCTTCTGGCAGCCTGTGCCGTTTGCCTGGCCCTGAAATTAAAATTGGAAGACATACTTCCGGTCATTCCAGAGCTTAAACCCCTGGAGCATCGCGGTCAGATAATCCGCCTTAAAAACGAAATAACCCTGTTTGATGATTCATACAACTCAAACCCGGTGGCTTTAGAAAAAGCTCTAAAAAGCCTGACCCGGGTTAAAGCTCAAAGGAAAATTGCCGTCCTGGGCGACATGCTTGAACTCGGGCCGGCCGAAATTGAGTTTCACCAGGAAGCCGGACGCCACGTGGCCGAAACAGGCTGGGATTACCTGGTCACGGTGGGAGAAAAAGCCAGGCATATGGTTAGCGGAGCAGTTGCCAACGGCTTTAATCGTGCTAATATTTCATCTTTTTTAACCGCAGAGGAAGCAGCTCAGTGGTTGAAGAACTTTCTCAAGCCAGGTGATTTCGTCCTGGTTAAAGCCTCTCATGGTCTGGCTCTTGACAAGATCGTTAGCCTGCTGCGGAAAGAACTGGAGGAATAACATGCTGTACTGGCTGCTGGTTCCTTTAAGGGATTACTGGTTCTTCTTTAACGTCTTCCGCTACATAACCATCCGCACCGCCCTGGCCGGTGTAACTTCGCTGGCCCTGATGTTCATCCTCACGCCGGTATTCATCAGGCTGCTAAAAAAGCATCAGGTGGGACAGGAGATCAGGGAAGAAGGGCCACAGCACCATCTGACAAAAAAAGGCACTCCATCCATGGGTGGAGTGATGATTATCGGAGCCACCCTGGTGGCCACCCTTCTGTGGGGCAACCTGGGGAATATTTACGTCTGGTTGGGCATGGCCGGGATTTTTCTTTTTGGTGCCATAGGTTTTCTGGATGATTTTATAAAATACCGGGCCAGAAGGTCTCTCGGTTTGACGCCAAGACAGAAAATAATCCTGCAGGTCATGGTTTCAACCATCATTGCGTTGGTGCTGGTCATCCTTGGAATTAAAGGCAAATTTGACCTGCACCTGATGTTTCCGTTCATCAAAGAATGGACTCCATACCTGGGCTGGTTTTACCTGCCCTGGATTATGTTCATCCTGGTTGGTTCTTCCAACGCGGTTAATCTGGCGGACGGGCTGGACGGGCTGGCCATTGGCCTTACTTTAATCGCCATGGCTGCCCTGACCGCCCTGACCTATGTTTCGGGGCATGCCCAGTGGTCACAGTACTTGAACATCCTGCGGGTCCCTCTGGCGGCTGAATTGACTGTTTTCGTCGGTGCTCTCACCGGAGCCTGCCTGGGCTTCCTGTGGTTTAACTGTCACCCGGCTGAAATTTTTATGGGCGACGTCGGCGCGCTTTCTCTGGGCGGTACGCTCGGCCTGATTGCCCTGATGATCAAGCAAGAATTCCTGCTTTTCGCCGTGGCCGGCGTTTTCATACTGGAAGCCCTTTCCGTGCTGCTTCAGGTTTCCTATTTCAAAATCACGGGCGGGAAAAGGATTTTCCGCATGGCTCCGCTTCACCACCATTTCGAACTGCTGGGCTGGCCGGAAGAAAAAGTAGTTATCAGGTTCTGGATTCTGGGTATCATTTTCGCCCTGTTCAGCCTGTCAACTTTGAAGTTGAGGTAAAAATGGAACTTAAAGATAAAAAAATTGTGGTAGTGGGCTTTGCCAGAACAGGACAGGCCGTCTGCGATTTTCTTCTGGAACACGGGGCGCAGATAACCGTCACTGACAAAAAACCTGCTGAGCAGCTGGAAAAAGTGGCCGACTACCAAAAGAAAGGCGTGAAGTTTATTTGCGGCGGCCATCCGCCTGAACTTTTCCTGCAGGCGGATTTAATCGTCCTCAGCCCGGGCGTTCCCCCTCTTCCCGAAATTTTATCCGCCAGAGAAAAAGGCATCAAAGTTATTTCCGAAATTGAGCTGACTTATGAATTCTTGAAAGGTAAAATCATCGGCCTTACCGGTTCAAACGGAAAATCTACCACCACCACCCTGGTGTATGAAATGCTGAAAAACAGCGGCGCCAGGGTTCACCTGACCGGTAACATCGGAAAGCCGCTGATTTCCTTTGTGCGCAGGTCAAAGCCGGGAGATTTTATCGTCACCGAGCTGTCAAGCTTCCAGTTAGAATTTACCGAAAAATTCAGGACTGACATATCGGTTTTCCTCAACATTTCACCAAACCACTTAGACTGGCATAAAACCCTGGATAACTATCTTCAGGCCAAGAAGAAACTTTTCTGGCATCAGCTGCCCACCGACCGGGTCGTTTTGAACCGGGACGACCGGCTGCTGTGGCCCTGGAGAAAAGAAAAAGAAATTGAGGTTTACGGCTTCAGCCGGAAACACCGTGTCTCTCGCGGCTGCTACCTGGAAGATTCGACCATCTTTCTGGTTGACCGGGGGAAAAAGCCGGTGCTCAGGACGTCTGACATCAGGCTGCGCGGGGTGCACAACCAGGAAAATGTCATGGCGGCCGTGCTGGCCGCTTACCTGGCCGGGGCACCGATTCCCGTCATCAGGCGAACGGTTAAAAACTTCCGCGGGCTGGAACACCGGCTGGAAGAAGTGGCCAGGATTAAAGGCGTTCTGTTTGTCAACGACTCTAAAGCCACCACCGTGGCGGCCACCATAAAAGCCATCCAGAGTTTTGACCAACCGATCATTCTTATCCTCGGGGGGCGCGACAAAGGGGGAGATTTCTCCCCCTTGCGTCGCGCTTTGAAAAACCGGGTTAAGAAAGTTCTGTTGATTGGCGAAGCCAAAGAAAAAATTAAAAAAGCCATAGAGGGCATTTGCCCGATAGAAGAAGCCAGTTCCTTCCGGGAGCTGGTGAGGAAAGGTTATGAAGCAGCCCGGCCAGGCGACCTGGTCCTCCTGGCTCCGGCCTGCACTTCCTGGGATATGTTCCGGAATTTTGAGGAAAGGGGCCGACTTTTTAAAAAAGAAGTCCGGCTTCTTGAAAAGCTCGTGAAAGGAAAAGGCTGATGGAAGCGTTCAAGCGGTTTTCCTTCGACCTGTGGTTGCTCATCATCACCATAGCTCTTGTGCTTTTCGGAATTCTCATGGTTTTCAGCTCATCGGCCATCCTGGCCGGAGAAAAATACCGGCAGAGCTTTTATTTCCTGAGCCAGCAGATTATGGCCGCGGTAGCGGGCTTAATCCTGATGTTAGCCGTGGCCTCTTTAAAGAAGCCCTTCTTTACCCTGCCCAAGTTAGTCAACCTGGCCACCGGGCTGACTTTCGGGTTACTCCTGCTCTGCTTTGTCATGCCGCCGGTGGCCAACACTCATCGCTGGGTGCAGCTTTTCGGAATTCGCTTCCAGCCGTCCGAGCTGGCCAAGGTGGTCCTGATATTATTTCTCGGAAATTACTGCTCCCGCAAAGCGGACAGCATCAACCAGCTTAAAACTTTGCTGCCGGCAGTAGGAGTCGTCCTGGCATTTGTCCTGGCGGTGCTGCTGGAACCCGACTACAGCACGGCGGCTTACCTCTTTTTAGTTTCCGCCCTCGTTCTTTACCTTGGCGGAGTAAAGCTCAAATATTTCGCCGTTCCGGGCCTTGTTGTCCTGATTATTTTTGGCTTCTTCCTATTTTCGGCTGATTACCGTCTCCACCGCGTGCACGGTTTTCTGAACCCGGACCAGGACCCCCTGGGCAAAGCCTTTCAGGTCAGGCAATCAAAATTGGCCGTCGGAGCTGGAGGTTTGCTGGGGGTGGGTATCGGAGCTTCTACTCAAAAACTCTATTTCTTACCCTGTGCTCACACCGACTTCATTTTTGCCATCATCGGAGAAGAAATCGGCCTGGCCGGCACAGCTTTCTCTATTATCCTGTTTTTCTTATTTTTACTGCGCGGCCTCAAGATCGCCGAAAAGACTTCTAACCTAAATTATAAACTGGTGGCCTACGGTTTGACTCTGAGCATTATCATCCAGGCACTTATTAACATAAGCGTGGTGCTCGGGTTAAGCCCGGCTACGGGCATCCCCCTGCCGTTTATTTCCTTTGGACGTTCGGCACTGGTGTGCAACCTGCTGGCCGTGGGGCTGCTGCTGAACATTTCAAAAAGAAAGGTGGAGGTCAAGCCAGTAATATGAGCAGACTGACTGTTTTTATCAGCGGGGGCGGCACCGGCGGACACCTCTACCCTGCCCTGGTGCTCGGCCGGACACTGACCAAACTCAGGCCAGACCTCCAGATTTTCTATGCGGGCAGCAACCGTGCTGTAGAAAAGAAAATCATGGCCGAGCAGGGTTTAACTTTTTCCACCCTGCCGGTGGAAGGCCTCAAAGGACGGGGCTGGAAGAAAATTTACGGGCTGGCTCTTCTGCCGCTGGCCACGGTCAAATCGTTTTTGCTTCTTCTGAAACACCGGCCGGTATTGGTAGTTGGTGTCGGCGGTTTTAGCTCGGGGCCGATGGTCCTGTCAGCCGCTTTGCTTGGAATTCCGACCCTCATCATGGAGCAAAACGCCCTGCCGGGCTTTACTAACCGGAAACTGAAAAAGTGGGCCGACCGGGTGGTGGTCGCATTTGAAAGCTCTCTCTCCTATTTCGGAGAAAAAGCGGTGGCCCTGGGCAACCCCGTGCGGGAAGAATTCTACCATCTACCGGAGAAAGAAAAGAATTCTAAATTAACGGTCCTGCTGTTCGGCGGAAGCCAGGGTTCTCAGTTTCTGAACGAAAAGATGCTGGCCAGTTTACCGCTTCTGGCGGAAGTAAAAGACAGGCTGATGATTTATCACCAGACCGGGGAAAAGGATTATGAAAAGGTAGTTGCTGCTTACCGAGAGCTCGGGTTCAGGGAAGCGGCGGTCGAGAAGTACTTTTCTCCCATGCCGGATTATCTGGCCCGGGCCGACCTGGTTATCTGCCGGGCCGGGGCCACCACCTGTGCCGAACTGCTGGCCGCGGCCAAGCCTGCCATACTGGTGCCTTTTGCCAGAGCTTCAGATAACCATCAAGAATACAACGCCAGAGAACTGGAGAAGGCCCGCGGCGCGGAGGTCATCCTGGAAAAAGATTGCACACCCGAACTCCTGGCGCAGCGGATAAAGTATTACCTGGACCACAGAGAAGAACTCGAAACCATGGCCAATAATCTGAAAAAAATCCGGAAGGAAAACGTGGCAGAAAACATAGCCCGCCTGGCTCTGCAGATGATAGAAATGAACGAGAGGAGGAAATAGTGGTCAGAAGAGGATACAGGAAACTCCATCACATCCATATGGTTGGCATAGGCGGTACCGGTATGTGCGGTATTGCCGAGGTGTTGCTCAACCTGGGTTACCAGGTTTCTGGCTCTGACCTGCAGGAAAATGAAGCTACCGCCCGGCTGGCCAGGCTGGGGGCAAAGATCTTTATCGGTCACGCGGCCGAGAACGTAACCGGAGCGGAAGTGGTGGTCATATCATCAGCCGTGAAGGACGATAACATAGAGGTGGTCAGTGCCAAGGCGCTTAAAATACCGGTCATCCCAAGGGCAGAAATGCTGGCCGAGCTGATGAGGATGAAATACGGCATCGCCGTGGCCGGAGCCCACGGCAAAACCACCACCACTTCTATGACGGCCATGGTGTTAGAGGCAGGGGGCTACGACCCCACCATCATCGTGGGTGGACGCCTGAACACCATCGGTTCCAACGCCAAATTGGGAGAGGGAGATTTCATCGTGGCCGAAGCCGATGAGAGCGACCGCTCGTTCCTCCTGCTCTCTCCCTTTATCGCCGTGCTGACCAACATTGACGAAGAGCATCTCGACCAGTACCATCACCTGGATGAAATCAAAAAAACCTTCATCAATTTTGCCAACAAGGTTCCTTTCTACTGCCCGGTCATACTCTGCTTAGATGACCCAAACCTGCAAAGCATCATTCCCTTCATAGAGAGAAAAATAATTTCCTACGGATTTTCCACTCAGGCTGACATCCAGGCCCGGGATTTTTCTTTTGAGGAATTTTCCAGCACCTCGACCATCCTGGCCTTCGGAAAAAAACTTGGCCGGCTCAGGCTGAATGTGCCTGGCAGGCACAACATCCTCAATGCCATGGCCGCCATTGCAGTGGGGCTCGACCTGGAAATATCCCCCCGGACCATTTTCAAAGCGCTGGAAGAATACAGCGGAACCGGGCGCCGCTTTGAACTGAAGCGAACCGTCAAGGACATTCTGATTATTGAAGATTACGCCCACCATCCAACCGAAATCAAAGCCACGCTGGAAGCGGCTCGCACCGGCTGGAACAGAAGGCTGGTAGCGGTCTTCCAGCCTCACCGTTACACTCGCCTGGCCCACCTGATGCATCAATTTGCCACTTCCTTCAACCAGGCCGACGTCCTGATGCTTACAGAAATCTACCCCGCCGGCGAAGAACCTATTCCCGGCATTAATGGCCAGGCACTGTATGAAGAAATAAGACAGTTCGGACACAAGAACGTGCTGTTCGAACCTGTCCTTAAAAACATTCCGGAAAAGCTCGTAAAAATACTCGAGCCCGGGGACATGGTTCTGGTGCTTGGGGCGGGCAACGTTAACCGCATCATTCCAGACCTCATAAATCTGCTGGAAAGGGGGAATTAACATGGCTTTGGAAAACAAAGTCAGTCTGAACAAACCGCTGATCAGTCCGTTTCCCCTCGACCGTCAGTTTTACCACCGGGCAGAAGCAAAGTTAAGAGTTCGCCCAAAAGCAGCCCGGAAAACCCTTCGCTTGAAACACCTGGTGCTGGCCTTCATCCTGGTCATTGGCTTCTTTTTCCTCCTGTCCCAGGCTTACTACTATGCCATTTCCTGCGACAAACTGGCCATCAAAAAGGTTTTAATAAGCTGCCCGGAAGAATCAGCCAGGCTCACGGCTGAAAACTTTCTCCGGCAGCGAAATCTGGGTAACCTGCTGATCTGCGACCTGGATTATCTAAGAAATGTGTTAATCTCTCTGCCCGGGATACAGGACGCCCGGCTGGTCAAGCAGCTGCCCGATACTCTGAGAATAGAGCTCATTCCCCGACAGCCCGCATTCTATGTTTTCCGCGGCAGCTACCAGCTGGTAGACAAAGAAGGAAAGCTGGTGGCCAGCTTCCAATCTCTGCCTGACAGCAATTTTCCTTTAGTTGAGGGCAGCTCAGGCTTCCGTGAAGGTTATGAAGAAAAAATCAAAACAGCCTGGTGCTGCCTGGAAAATCTGTCCCCGGAATTCAGGAAGCAAATTCTCAGGATGACTTTCGAAGAAGGCGGGAAAATCAGCGTCGAGCTGGCTGAAGACCCGGTTAGGGTGATCATAGATGAAGAAGACTTTGCCGAAAAACTGACCTATTACCTCTCTAACAGAGATAAGTGGAAGGAATGGTTTGGCGAGCTGGAATACGTTGATTTAAGAATAAAAGACCGGGTTTATTTCAAACCGCTTAACCCCCAGCCGGAAAAAAGCCTGGCCGGGAAAAAGGAGGTCGGCTAATGGCCAAAAATTCTTACATAGTGGGGCTTGATATCGGCACGAAAAAGACGGTGGCCATCATCGGCGAAATCACAGAAGAACAGAAGGTGGAAATTATCGGCATCGGAGTGGCCGAATCAAGAGGAATCAGAAAAGGAGTGGTCGTCAACCTGGAACAAACCATTTCTGCCATAAAAAGAGCCCAGGAAGAAGCGGAACTGATGGCCGGAGTGGAAATTGATTCGGCCTACGTGGGCATTTCCGGGTCGCACATCAAGAGCTTTAACAGCCGGGGGGTGGTGGCCGTTTCCGGGAAAAACCGCGAGATTACCCGCGAAGACATAAGACGGGTGATTGACCAGGCCCGAGCGCTCTCCATCCCGCCTGACCGGGAAATCATCCACATCATCCCTCAGGAATTCATAGTGGATGAACAGGACGGAATAAAAGATCCGCTGGGCATGAGCGGCATCAAGCTTGAAGTTAACGTGCACATCGTCACTTCGGCCATTACTTCTCTGCAGAACCTGAAAAACTGCCTGGAAAAGGCCGGGATCGGCCTCCAGGAAATCGTTCTCAACCAGATTGCCACCAGCTACTCTGTCCTGACTCACGACGAACGTGAGCTGGGCGTTGGCCTTATTGACATAGGCGCCGGAACGACCGAGGTGGCCATTTTCGAACGTGGTGCTCTGTGGTACACCTCGACCATACCGCTGGGAGGCGACAATTTTACCAACGACATCGCCGTGGGTTTACGCACGCCCATCCCAGAGGCCGAAAAAATCAAGAAAAAATACGGTTGTGTAGCGCTCCCGGTTACGGACGAGCAGGAGACGATAGAAGTCCCGACGGTGGGAAAAAGCAAAAAATCACGCGTGCTTTCCCGGCAGATTCTGGCCGACATCATCCAGCCCCGGGCAGAAGAAATATTTCGCCTGGTTGATGCTGACATAAAACGTATGGGGTATGAAAAGTCGCTTAATTCGGGCCTGGTGCTGACGGGCGGCACCGCTCTGCTGGACGGGCTGGAAGAAGTGGCCGAAGAGATTTTTGACCTGCCGGTGCGCCGGGGCGAACCCAATTATATAGGCGGACTCATTGACCGGGTTAGCACACCGGATTACGCCACGGCAGTTGGTCTTATTCTTTATGGCTACAGTCAGATTCAGGAAAGAGGCTTCGCCAGAGACAAAAAGAAAAGTTTCTGGTCAAAAATAAAAGACTGGTTCAATGAATAAAAAGGAGGGTAACATGCGCGATGACCTGGGAAGCAAAATAAAATTTCACCTGGCCGATGACAGTACGACGGCCAAGATAAAAGTCATAGGCATCGGGGGTGGCGGCAGCAATGCCGTCAACCGGATGATTGAAGCCGGCATTGAAGGAGTCGAGTTCATTGCCGTCAACACCGATAAACAGGCCTTGAACAACAGCCTGGCCCCGTTAAAAATTCAGATCGGCAGCAAACTGACTAAAGGGCTCGGTTCAGGTGGAAACCCTGACATCGGTCGCCAGGCGGCTGAAGAAGACACTGAACGGCTGGCCGAAATCATGGAAGGTGCAGACATGGTTTTCTTAACCGCCGGGCTGGGCGGAGGCACCGGGACAGGCGCCACTCCGGTTATTGCCAACCTGGCCGCCGGTCTGGACATCCTGGTCATCGCCATCGTGACCATGCCCTTTGCCTTTGAAGGTCGCATCCGGGCCCGGCAGGCGGAAGAAGGCCTGCAGGAACTAAAATCCGTGGTGGATACGGTGATTGCCATTCCGAACGAAAGGCTGCTCGAAACGGTAAACCTCAATACTTCCATTCCGGATGCCTTCCGCATGGCCGATGATGTCCTGCGCCAGGCAGCCCAGGGTATTTCTGACCTCATCACCAAACCCGGCCTGATCAACCTGGATTTTGCCGACGTAAAATCAATCATGAAAGGGATGGGCATGGCTTTTATGGGCACGGGCATTGCTTCGGGTGAAAACCGGGCCGTGGAAGCCGCGCAGAAAGCCATCAGCAGCCCGCTGCTCATCGATACATCCATCGATGGGGCCAGGGGCGTGCTCATTAACGTGACCGGTGGCAAGGATATGACTTTGCACGAAGTGTCCAAAGCTTCTCATCTCATTACGAGCCTGGCCGACCCTGAGGCCAACATCATCTTCGGCACGGTAATCGATGAGAACATGCGGGATACCATCAAAATCACGGTCATCGCCACGGGGTTCGACCGGAAAAAGCCGAAAACGGTGACCCCGGAAGAAATAAGGAAAAACTTAAACCGGATGCAGCAGCCTTCCGTTCCGGTCAACCCGCCCACACCACCCTACCTCTTTGAACCGAAAGGAACAGAAATACCTCAGGTGGTTGAGCCGGCCTCGGCGGAAATCGACTGGAATGATTTTAACACGCCGGCCTTTATCAGAAAGACCAAGCAAGTTTCCATAAGGAAGACACCCAATGACCTGCGCTGACTTGGTGGTGGCCAACCTCAAGCAATTAGTCACCTGTGCCGGTGAAGCTCCAAAAAGAGGCGACCGGATGAAAGAGGTTGGCCTGCTGGAAAAAGCCTGGGTGGCCGGTTACGAAGGTAAGATCGTTTTCATCGGTCAGGAAAAAGAATTCAAAGAAAAGGTAACCCTGACCGATAAGGCTCTGATGCTGGACGGTACTGACCTGGTCGGGCTGCCCGGCCTGGTTGATGCTCATACTCACCTGCCCTTTGCCGGTGACCGCTCAGAAGAATTCGCCCTGAGGATGCAGGGCTATACTTACCAGCAGCTGGCCGCCATGGGGCTCGGCATCCAGACGACGGTAAAAGCCACCAGAAGCATTAATAAAGAGGACCTGAAAAAAGTCTGCCACCAAAGACTCCAGACCATGTTGCTAAATGGCACGACCACGCTGGAAGCCAAAAGCGGTTATGGCCTGAACCTGGAAGACGAGATTAAGCAGCTTCAGGTGCTGGAAGAATTGCGAACCGAACAGCCGGTGGACATTGTCTCCACTTTCATGGGGGCGCATGAAGTGCCGCCAGAATTTAAAGACGACCGCCGGTCATATGTCCGGCTCCTGAAAGAAAAAATTATGCCCGAGGTTATGGCCCGCCGGCTGGCCGAATTCTTTGACATCTTTTGCGAGCCGACTGTTTTTAACCTGGAAGAAACTGAGGAACTGGCCCGCGAGGCATTAAGACTCGGGTTCAAATTAAAGGTTCACACTGATGAATTTGTGCCCATCGGCGGGACCGAACTGGCGGTCGAACTGGGCGCTCGTTCGGTTGAGCATCTTATAAACGTTACACCAGGCGGAGTGGACAAGCTGAGCCAGTCCAAAACGGCTGCCGTCCTTCTGCCGGGGGTGCCCTTCTTCCTGATGCTGGATAAAACCGCCCCGGCCCGCAGCCTGCTTGACCGCGGAGCTATTGTGGCTCTGGCCACCGACTTTAACCCCGGGAGTTCTCATGTTTTTTCCATGCTGTTTGTTCTCCAGCTCGGCGTCTATACCATGAAAATGTCGGTGGAGGAAGCCCTCAACGCGGGCACGATTAATGCGGCTTATGCCATTGACCGCGAACAGCAGGTTGGTTCTCTCGAGCCGGGCAAACAGTTCGACCTGCTGCTCTGCGACCTTTCATCCTATCCTTCCCTGTTTTATGAACTCGGGCGGAATCCAATCAAAATTATCATTAAAAAAGGGAAAATAGTGGTCAGAGACGGCCATCTGTCCGCCTGAAGTTTTGCCCAAATTTTCCCTCGGCAAAGCAAAATTCCTGTTCTTTGAATAAATTTTAGCCTAAGTTTTATCACTTTATTTTTTGGCTTTCTTTTATCCATCAACCTTTTTTGTCCAAGTTTTCTTTCTTACCGTTTCATCCGCTAATGGAGAATATATGAATAACCGTTCATATTTTCCGGCCGGTGAACTTTTTCCGGTTCAAAGGCAACCGCCTGGCGGCAAATTGCTTTGCTCCGTAATTTCAGCTGATTTTTACCGACAGATGTTGTAAATTTAGAATCAGAGGGAGAGCCCCATGAAAAAACCAACAAACAAGCCCGGCTTTTTCGGAATAATGTTGTTAATTTTTATTACCATGGTTTTATCTTATTATTCTGTCATTCTGCCGGCTGAAGTCAAAAAAGTTGTCTACCGGCCCCGTCCATCTGATTTTAAGTACACTTTTGGACCCCACCGGCCCGTTTTGAAAATTAAACCGGGCACGGTCATCGAAACTTTTACCGAGGACTGCTTTGACGGCCGGGTAAAAAATCCTGATGACCTGCCCAGCCGGGTCGTGCCCCCAGGCCATGATAACCCGCAGACCGGGCCGTTCTACGTCGAAGGAGCGGAGCCGGGAGATACTCTGGTGGTCTATCTCATTTCGCTGGAACCGGCCCGCGATTACGCGCTGAGCAGTTATTATCCCGGCTTTGGCATTCTGGCTCCAACCAGATACACCGCCATGCTGACTCCCGCTCTGCCGGAAACGGTCTGGTTCTACCAGGTGGATAAAAAGAATAGGACGCTCAGGTTTAAAGCCCGGCAGGGAAATTATTCTTGCGACCTGCCGTTTAACCCCTTCCTGGGCTGTCTGGGCGTGGCCCCGGCTGAAAATGAGGTCAGAACAACGGTCGTGCCGGAAGCTTTCGGCGGCAACCTTGACTGCCCGGAAGTCCGACCGGGGCATACCATCTATCTTCCCGTGAATGTCCGGGGTGCCCTGCTTTTCTTGGGAGATGGACACCTGACCCAGGGAGACGGAGAAATAATCGGCACCGCCGTGGAATCTGCCATGGAGGTCAGGCTGTATGTGGACCTTATCAAAAACCGGAAAATCGACTGGCCGAGAATTGAAAGCGACAATTTTCTGATGAGTGTGGGCAGCTACCGGCCCCTGGAAGATGCCTTTCGCATCGCCCACCGGGACCTGGTCGACTGGCTGATGAGTGATTATCATCTGGAAATGATGGATGCCTACCAGCTCCTGTCTCAAGTTGGAGAAGCCCGAATAGCTCAGGTGGTTGACCCCAACTATACGGTGGTGGCCAAGTTTCCCAAAAAATACCTGCCCCCGGCAAATGCGGAAAGCCCGCACGAAAAAATCCGGAAGCTAAAATTTTGAAAATTCAGCAGGCCCGTTCCAGATTTCTTTTTCTTATGTAAAGGAAGAGGTCCACCAAATCGTGGCGGCTCAGATTTTCAGTTTCCACGGCAAAAGCCGTCGAACGGTAAAAGTCCCAATCTTCCCTGAGGTACGACGGAAGGTCAAGATTCTCGGTCAGCTCGCTTCCCGGGGTCAGGTAAAAAATTGACGGCCCGACCAGCACGCCGGCCGATAGCAGTTTCTCGGTGGTTTCCACCACTTCTTCCCTGGTCTGACCCGGCAGGCCGACAATAATGTACACGGTTACGAAAAAACCGAGACGGCGGGCTGATTTTAAAAGGCTGAAGAATTTGTCTTCTTCGGTTCTTCCGGGCCGCCTGTATCTTAACCTGAGCATCCGGTCACCCGACACCCAGGAAAGGTCAAGTTTTCTAACTCCCGCCTCTCTCATCAAACTTAGAATTTCTTCATCAAGGTTCTCGTAGCTCAACCCGTTCATAAAGGTTATTTCAATGCCTCTGAGCAGAGGGTCATGATTTACCGCCCGAAGGAACTCAGCCAACCAGTCCCGGTTCCAGGCCAGGTTGTCATCTTCAAAATTAAACAGCCGCACCGCCCGGTGAAGGTAATTCCAGCGCATTTCGGCCAGCACCGATTCGACCGGCCGATAATCAGCCCGACGACCAAAAACCAGATGAACATTGCAGAAGCTGCAACGATGCGGACAGCCCCGGCTGGCCTGAAGTGAAATATAATTTTTTTGCCCGATGCGATAATCAGAGGCATTCAGCAGGTCATGAGCCGGCGTGAGAGTTTTCCAGTCCAGGCTCCGCATTTCTTTTACCTTGCCGTCCTGTCCGAACCGACTCAGCGCTGCATTTACCTGCAAAGCCAGCGGCAATGAATTTTCGGCCTGGCCAACCACCACCTCCTCAATTTCAGGCAGCCGTTTTTTTATCTCACCGCTGGCGGCGGTGGCCTGGTTGCCACCGATGATTACCGGAACTTTAAAATTTTTTTTAATTTCTTTAACCAGTGCCTCAACCGTGCTGAAATAAGCCGCAAAGGAACTGCTGAGGCCAACAATCTCGGGCTGAAAAGCCTTGATTTCGGCCAGAATTCTGGAAAAAGAAACCCCAAATCTGTGGTAGTGTTTGAAAAAATAGGGCTTTCCCAGGTAGTTTGCCAGGTAAGAAAATTTCTCGGGCAGCGGGAGTTTTTTCTTTTTTAAAGGATGCAGACCATCTACCACCCGAACCGAAAACCCCATCTGCCGGAAAACTTCCGCCACATAGAGCAACCCCAATGGATAAAGTCTGATCGGCGTGGTGTAAAAGTCTTCAAGCGGGGGCTGGATTAGAAGAACCTTTTTCATCAGCAGATGTCATTTCGGTTAAAAAGACTTCGGCTGTTTTCTCTTCCAGTAAAAGTAAGCCGGCAGACCGAGAATAATAATTCCCAACCCGGCCAGCGAGTTCCAGAATTCCTTGACCAGCGAATTCACAGAAATCAGGAAAGCGGCCAAAACAAAAACGGCCGTGGTCACCGGATACCCCCAGGTTCGATAGGGCCGGGGCAAGTCTGGCCGTTTTTTCCTGAGGATAAAAACCGCGGCTCCGGTCAGGCCAAAAAACAACCACTGCCCGAATACAACGTAGGTGAAAAGCTGCTCAAATGTACCTGATAGGCTGAGAACCATGCTCCACAAGCTTATAAAAATGATAGACACGTGTGGCGTCAGAAAGCGTGGATGCACCCGGGCAATATTTTTGAAAAAGAGGCCGTCTCGGGACATGGCGAAATAAACGCGGGGCGAGCAAATAAGATTCTGATTGGCCGCACCCATGATAGAAAAAAGGATGATAAACGAAATGATGGAAGCCCCGACCGGGCCGACAGCCACCTTCATCGCCTCGGCCGCCACTCTTGGAGTAGCAGCAATAACTGAAGTGGGAAGCACGTAAAGATAGGCCAGGTTGGCCAGCAAATAAAGAAAAATAATTAGCCCCAGGCCAAGCAAAAGACCGAGCGGCATGTTACGTTCAGGGTTCTTAACTTCTCCCGCGCTGTAGGTAGCAGATTCCCAGCCCTTGAAGGCCCAGAAAGTGGCCACCATGGCGACACCAAAAGCGCTGAGCAGGTCAAGAGAAAATCTCCCGGGCTCGGGCTGAAAAAAATTTTTGGCCTGCCCCTGGCCGAAAATAAAAATGGTTCCACACACGCCGACGATGGCGGCCACTTTGATAAGGGTCAATAAATTCTGCAGGTTAGCTCCCCATCTTACTCCAACGTAATTAACCGCCGCCAGAAAAGCGATGAAGATAACCGCCACTATTTTCGACATGAGGGGAGTCATTTTGAAAAAGTAAGGAAGATAGTTGGCTGAAAAAGCCACGGCCAGCGTGGCGATGGCCCCTGAATCTATCACCAGGAAAAGAGTCCAGCCAAAAAGGAAAGAGAGCAGCGGACCGTAGGCCTCCCTGAGATAAACGTACATTCCACCCGCTTCTGGCATGGCCGCCCCGATTTCAGCAAAGGACAGGGCCCCCAGGAAACTGAGAAAGCCGCCCACCACCCAGACCAGGAGCATCAGCAAAGGCGCCTTAACTTCAGAAGCAATCTTGGCCGGTACCAGAAAAATACCGGAGCCAATAACTCCGCCGACCACGATGGAAATCACATCGGTCAGGGGCAAAACCCTTGGCAATTTCCCGGCTGGCTCAAATCGGTGGCTGAAGCTTTTTTCCATGTGTTTTTCCTTCTCAATTTTGAGATAAATTTTATCAGGCCTGGATCAAAAGAGCAAAGCATAAGTTTTCAGAGCTGATCCATCAGGCGGTACTGGATGGCTTCAGCCACGGCCGCGGCGGAAATTTTTTCCTCGCCGGCCAGGTCGGCAATTGTCCTGGCCACCTTTAAAATTCGGTCATAGGCTCTCGCGCTGAAGCGAAATCTGTTTATGGCTGTTGACAGCAAGTCCTGCCCTTCCCGGCTGATTTCGCAATACTGCCTGATATCCTTTGACCCCATGGCCGCGTTAGAAAAAATCTTGCGACCTTTGAACCTTTCCCATTGCTTCTTTCGGGCCAGAGTCACTCTTTTTTTTATCTCGGCCGATGGCTCCCCGGCCGGCCGGCCGAGCAGGTCCTGGTATTTAACGGCCGGCACTTCAACCTGTATGTCAATCCGGTCCAGAAGAGGGCGGGAAAGCCTGGCGTAATATTTGCGGCGCTCAGACTCAGTGCAATCCGAGTCTCCCCTTGCTCCCAGCATCACTTCCGAGCAGGGATTCATGGCGGCCACCAGCATGAAAGAGCACGGGTAACTTATGGTTCCGGCCACTCTGGAAATGGTGACCATCCCATCTTCCAGCGGCTGCCTCAGACTCTCGAGGGCCTGGCGAGAGAATTCCGGGAACTCATCCATAAACAGCACACCGTGGTGGGCCAGGCTGACTTCGCCCGGCCGGGGAAAATTCCCACCGCCCACCAGTCCGGTATCGGTAATCGTGTGATGAGGGGCACGGAAAGGCCGCTGACTTATAGCCGCCCGGTCACCGAGCAGCCCGGCCGCGCTATAAATCTGAGTTACTTCCACCAGCTCTTCAAAAATCATATCCGGCAGGATGGTTGGTAACCTTCTGGCCAGCATGGTTTTTCCCGAACCGGGCGGACCAATCATCAACAAATTATGTCCGCCGGCGGCGGCCACTTCTAAGGCACGCTTGGCCTGCTGCTGCCCCCTGACTTCAGAGAAGTCAACTTCAGCCCTGGTGTCACCCAAAAGCTCATTCAGAGTATAGGAAGCTGGCCTGATTTCCTCGCTGCCGTTTAAAAGAGAAATAACTTCGCTCAGATGCTTGAGCCCGTATACCGGTAAGGTCTGGACCAGGCAAGCTTCTCTCTCGTTTTTTTTAGGTAAAACCAACCCGGAAAAACTTTTCTGTCTGGCCAGCAACGCTACCGGCAGAGCACCGCGAACCGATTTCAGGCTGCCTTCAAGAGTAAGTTCACCGATGAACATAAATTTTTCAAGAGAACTTAAGGAGACCAGCCCAAGAAAAGCCAGAAGACCAAGGGCAATCGGCAGGTCGAAAGACGAACCTTCTTTTTTCCGGCTGGCCGGAGCCAGGTTGATGATAATTTTTTTGGCCGGGAAATCGTACCCACAATTCCTCAGGGCGGCCCTCACCCGTTCTTTGCTCTCCCTGACTGCCGCATCCGGCAGCCCGACGATGATAAAGGCCGGTAAACCCGGTGAAATGTCCACTTCCACTTCCACCAGGTAGGCTTCAATCCCGTGAAGCGAGGCGCTTGGAATGCGTATAAGCATGGTGACAGAACTATAGACGAGAAGAAGCGGAAAGGATTCTCAGGGTTTATTTTTTCTTGGCCAGGCCAAATTCCTTAGACAATCTTTCTATCTCCTGCTCAATGTCTTCAATAGATTGAACTTTTATCTTAGTGGTGGGGAAAGGAACTTCGTCCCCGGGTTTAACGAATTCAATTTCCGGGACGGCTTCCTTTTCTTTCTTGGTGGCTTTCTTTTTTGTGGCCGCCTCCACCGCGACGGCTACTTTCTCAGCTGTACCAACCATTATGGCCTGAGGTGAAGCGGCCACTTTTTCCACCGGTCTTGCTTCTTCACCAAAAACTTTGGCTTTAACCACGGGAACAGTCAGCCGTGCAATTTCTTTTAAAGTTTCCAGCACCCCGCGACCGTTTATGGCTTCCGCTTCAATGTAAGGGGCGTTGCGCTGGTTGAGAAGCCGGTTTAAAGTTTCAACCGGGATGAGGTTGGGCAGATCCCTTTTATTGTACTGGAAAACCAGCGGTATTTGGTTAAGGTCAATGTTCTGCTCCTGACAATTGCGCCTGAGCCCATCAAAACTTTCCAGGTTGGCATCGAGCAGCGGCAACTGGGAGTCTGCCACAAACACAATACCATCAGCACCTTTCAGCACGCTTTTTCTCGAAGCTTCATAAAATACCTGGCCCGGCACCGTAAGGAGTTGAAAATGTACTCTGAAATCCTTGATCAGGCCGGCTTTTATAGGCAGCAAGTCAAAAAAGAAGGTTCTCTCGGTTTCAGTCTCCAAACAAACCAGCTCCCCCCGGTAAGCCGGCTCAAGCTTGAAATAAATGTACCTGAGGTTTGTCGTTTTACCGCTCAGACCGGGCCCGTAGTAGACAATTTTGATGGCAATATTCTTGGTGACGTAATTGACGTAGGCCATTTATTTCTGTTCCCCTGTCTTATTTGTTATCACAGGTCAATATCTTTAGTCAACCGGCAGCTAAGAAAATTGATAATTTTCTTTAAATTTGAAAAACCCCGATGGTTGTGCTATTTTTGATTACTCCCCCATTTCTTGAGAAAAGGACCCCTTATGAACCCAGAAGATTTAAGGAACAGACCCAGAGTGGCTGTTATCGGCGGGAACAACCCGCGACCCGAGTTTCTGGAAATGGCCTACCAGGTTGGCCGGCTTCTGGGCAGCCGCGGGGCCATCCTGGTTTGCGGCGGGCTGGGAGGAGTGATGGAAGCGGCCGCCCGCGGAGCCAAAGAAGCTGGTGGTCTGACCGTTGGTTTGCTGCCCGGGAAAGACCGCCATGAAGCCAACCAGTACATCGACCTGCCGGTGGTTACCGGGATTGGATACAACCGAAATTCCATGGTAGTGCTGAACGCCGATGCGGTTATCGCCATCGACGGCGAGTACGGGACGCTCAGCGAGATTGCCTTTGCTTTCATTTTTGGCAAAAAAGTAATCGGGCTTAAAACCTGGGAAGTAAAAGGAATCATACCCGCCTGGACTCCTGAACAGGCTGTAGACCTGGCTTTGGCAAAAGATGAATGAATTAAAAGATAATCATAAAGAAATCAATAAATCCGATTTGGAAGTACTTCTCCAGCCTGAACCAGAAGAAAGCTTTCTGCTCGAACCGGAGCTGCCCCAGCTTGAAAACATCAAGCTGCTCATTTCCTATGACGGCACGGAGTATCATGGCTGGCAAAGGCAGCCAGGGCGGGTTACCATCCAGGGCAAGATTGAAGAGGCCCTGATGCGCATCCTGGGTGAAAAAATCAGTCTTCAGGCGGCTGGCCGGACCGATGCCGGCGTTCACGCGCTGGGTCAGGTGGCAAATTTCCGGGCTAACTGCCGGCTGACTGACCTTGAACTGATGCGGGCCCTCAATGCCATGTTACCCTATGACATAAGAATCATGGCCGCAGAACGAGTGCCGTTTCACTTTCATTCCAGAAAATCGGCCAAATCTAAAATCTACCGCTACCGGATTAAAACCTCCGCCATTATCAGCCCTTTTGATTACCGCTATGTGCTTCATTACCCGTATCCTCTGGACGTGGAGGCCATGCAGGCTGCCGCTTCCCTTTTCGAGCGAGAAGATGATTTTTCTGCCTTTTCTTCCAACAAGTACCGAAACCCGGTGAGAAAAGTATTGCGCTCAACTCTGGAAAAATTCGAGGATGAACTGGTTTTTACCATTGAAGCCAATGGCTTTCTGCGCTACATGGTAAGGACGATTGTTGGCACTTTAATCATGGTCGGGCGAGGAAAATTAAAACCGGAGGAAATCGAATCTCTCTTCCAGGGCAAAAAGCGCACTCCGAGCAGCCCAACCGCCCCGGCCAAGGGACTCTGCCTGGTCAAGGTCAATTATTAAGAGCTGCCCGCCGGATAAATTTAATCCAACATTAAACCCATCACATAAGCATCTTCGGTCGGGTTGGAATAATACTCTTTTCTAACGCCCAGGACAGAAAACCCGAGCTTCTTGTAAAGGTTAAAAGCCCGCCTGTTGGAAACTCTTACTTCCAGGGTAACAAAATGCGTGCCAAAACTTCTGAGCTGCTCAAGCGCGTGCCTCATGAGCAGCTCTCCGTATCCCCGGCCCTGATAATCTGGATGGACGGCCACATTGTTTATCTGCGCTTCATCACCTATGAGCCAGAAAATAATGTAACCGACTATCCTCCGGTCTTCCCGGTGAACGGCCACCGTGGGAAAAGAAATTGCCCGGTTCTGGATTTCACCCCGAAAAGTATCTTTACTCCAGGGGTTGGAGAAACAAAGCTTTTCGATAGAGACCACTTCCGGCAAATCTTCATCCCGCATTCGCCGGAAAAGAATCTGGTTATTCTTCTTTTCTTCCAGCTTTTTTCTCCTCAGCTTGAGACTTGCGGTAATAGATTGGCTCCACCATGGCGGCTTCCCGGCCGCCGCCCGATTTTATTATTTCGCAGCCAATCAGGCCAATTTCAGCCGCCAGGAAGTAGCTCCTTCGGGAAAACCGCGCTCGGGCACCGAGCTTAGCCGTTATCAGGTCACGATAAAGGTCACAGCCGGTGCCCAGGAAATCTATCCTGCCTTCAGCCGGCAGCAGGCCGAGAAATTTGTCCGGCTGGTAGGCTCCCTCGGGCAGAAGCTCCTGAAGATTTCCGTCCTGCTCCACCCGATAAAGAGCGGCGAAAATTTCACCTTTTCTGGCATCTATTACGGGCGCAATCAGCTCTGCTCCGGGAAAGGTCATTTTCCGGCTGAGAGCTTCAAGCGAAGACACGACCGCCACCGGTTTGCCTGAAGCCAGCCCCAGGGCTTTGACCAGGCTTAACCCGATTCTTATTCCGGTAAAAGACCCTGGGCCGGCAGAAACGGCCAGTGCCTCCAGCTGCTCGAGCTTTCGACCCGAAAGTTTAAAAACCTGGTCCACAGCCTGGAAAAGCTGCCTCGAATGGGAAGCCGGGGAAACGTAGTCTATTTCGGCCAGCAGGTTTTCATGTTCCAGCAAAGCGACAGAACCAAATCTGGTGGTCGTATCCAGTGCCAGAATGAGCATTTTTCTGTTATCTGTAAATTTAATTAAAGCTTGGAGGCCACAGCTTCGGCTACTTCCAGCGTCTTGGCTGAACCGCCCATATCATAGGTTCTGACTTTACCTTCTTTGATTACTTCAGCCACTGCCTGCTCCAAAGCCAGGGCCTTTTCTGTTTCACCGAGCCAGTCGAGCATCATCTTCGCTGCCAGCAGAGTGGCAATCGGGTTTACTTTGTACAGGCCAGCATACTTGGGGGCTGAACCGTGAGTCGGCTCAAAAACGGCGTATTTATCACCAATGTTCCCGGCGCAGGCAAACCCCAGACCGCCCACCAACTGGGCGGCCAGGTCGGAGATGATGTCACCAAACAGGTTTTCCGCCACCAGCACGTCGTAATCCTGCGGATTTTTCACCAGCCACATGCACATGGCGTCGACGTTGGCTTCAATAAATTTGATGTCAGGGTATTCAGCCGCCACTTTCCTGGCCACCCGGAGCATCAAACCGCCGGTTTCTCTCAGAACGTTTGGTTTTTCCACCAGGGTAACTGATTTGCGGTTGTATTTTTTGGCATACTCAAAAGCGGCCCGGACTATCCTCTCACAGCCTTTCTCCGTCATAATACGGGTGGAAACAGCAATCTGGTCCGCCGGCACATCTTTAAAATCTTTCATTTTTGGATGAAGCATCAAGGCTTGCCTGACCTGGTCCGGGAGAGGATAAAATTCCACACCGGCATAGCTCCCCTCGGTGTTTTCTCTGAAAATAACCAGGTCTATGTTTTCTCGGTAATTAAGGGGATTACCCGGGTAAGCCTTACAGGGCCTGAGGTTAATGTACAGGTCAAAAAGCTGTCTTAATTTGACAATCGGGCTGACATAGCTGAGTCCTTTGCCCTGAAGCTCGGGCGCCAGTTCTCTGGCGGCATCTTCCTTGGGCTTGGAAGTTATGGCTCCAAAAAGGCAGGCATCCGTCTCTTTCAACAATTTGACAGTTCGGTCCGGCAGGGCATTTCCTTCTTTGCACCAAAATTCCCAGCCAATGTCTCCGTAGAAGTATTCGGCCTCCAGGTTGAGCCGCTTAAGGACGATCATGGCCGCTTCGATGACCTCTTTTCCTATACCATCACCGGGCAAAATGGCAATACGATACTTAGCCATTGGGCATTCTCCTTTTTGATTTTTGTAAATTGTGGAGAAATATTATGCTTTAGGATTATCTTTTAAGTCAAGCTAAATGTGGCTCTTCAGCCCAAAACAGGCAGGTTTGAAACAGCCAATAAAAAAGGGGCCCGATTTCGAGCCCCGCCTGGTCAGTTCTGGCATGAAAATTAATTCATTCCAGCCAGACTTTTACCGTCTCGTCATCTTCATAGACTTCGATGATCGACAGGGGGCCGGCTTTTTTCAGTTCGGCCAGCAATTCTTCCATGTTAAGTTTTGTTTCCATTGATTTTATCTTTACTTCCTTATCTTCCGCACAGCGGGCAAAAATCTCTACCAGGGCAATCGGTATGGTAATTTTAACCTTTTCTTTTCCTGTTTTATTGTCAACCACCAGCATCTTAAACCACTTCACCTCACCTTTGACTTCAGCCTTGGGGCTATCCTGCACCGCCTTTTTAATCACCTGGTAATCATCGCGGTCAACCGGGTAACCGGCCCCGGCCAGCCACATCAGGGCAAATAAAGTCAAGAGTGCCAACCAGATTGCTTTTTTCATGATATTCCTCCTTAATATTTCATATGTTTTATCACTCAATCCAAATTTCAATGATATTCCCGTCCTCTTCTATCCTGACCAGTTTCTCCCGGGAATTAGCCAGGTCAGACAGAATTCTATCCAGGTCATAACCCTTTTTCCTCAGCTCAACTTTCTGGTCATCTGGAATGGCCTGAATGGCCAGGTCGGCCAGGGCCAGCGGTAAATTTATGGAGACAGAAGGTGTTTTCTTGCCTTTTTCTACGATCCTGATTTTAATCATCCTGACCGAACCTCGTTCTGTGCCTTCCTTCAACCCCCTGAGAGCATCCGGGGAAATTCTTAACAGCGCAATTTTTGCCCGGTCGACCAGTTCCTGGTCTTTTTCGTTTTCCACGATGTATTTCAAAACGGGAATGGATTTCCCGGCCAGAGTTTTATCTTGAAGATAGCTCAGCTTGAAAGCCGCATAATAACGGATAACTTTGGAACTATGGTTCAGCTTGTTTTCCAGGATTTGACCGAAACTCTTATCTCCCCTGCCGTACAGATTGGCCGCCAGGTCAATGCTGGTAATCTCTGCTTCTTCGGTCAGCGCGGGGGGAACATCTGCGGCTTTCAAGAATTCTTCCAGAACTTTCCAGGCCTCCCTTTCTCTGCCTTTCTGCTCGGCCAAGCAGCGTCCTAAATAAAACAAAGCCTGACTGCGGTAAGAACTTTTTGGATAGTGGCTGAGAAGCTCGCTGAGCTTTTTCTCCGCCCCCGCCCAGTTCTTGTCAAAAATGAGAACTTTGGCTTCCTTTAACAGCTTTTCATCTTCACTCGTTTTTTCCTGAGCAAAGGCAAAAGTGAAAACTGCCACAAATACTGTTAAACTCAAGAAGCCGGCTATTATTTTCCTCACCTTACACCTCGCCTTTCTGTAATTCTTTTTTGACCAGGTTGATTTTCAAAATAAGCTGCTTTTCTTCCACCAACTGTCTTATTTTTTCCAGCTCTGCCTCTGACTGCCGGGGGCTGAGTTGCAACAATTCGAGGAATAACATTTCGATCTGGTCGCAAATATTCTTGGCCTTCATCAACCTGATATCCTGCAACCGGTCGTTGAGGTATTTTTTCTCGGTCAAAACCTCTCTCAATCTTTCTGAAGAAACCAGACGGGAAAGGTCTTCCGGCCTCGGGCTGTTTAGAAGTTCGCTTAACAAGTACTGACTGGTTTCCAGGTAACCTATGGTCTGTTTTCGTGCCAGCTCAAGGTCTGCTTTTTCCACAAAGTCCTGGGGCACGCTTATCCGTGAATCGCGGATGTTAGAAGAAAACCTGACGCGGCCGGTGGTAATCAAAAAATAAGTCAACAAGATACCCAGCAAAAGCCCCAGGCCCAGACCGGCCACCAGAGGAGCCCACCTCCACCCGCTCAATGACCGGGAGGCTGTTTTCTCGTCCGGTGTCTGGGCTTTTTCCCAAACCGCCTCAGTTATTTCCTGTGCGCTGGCTGACCAGTCAACCGAGCCGAGGGCAGACTGGGCTTCTTCTTTAAAACTATTTACCGCGCTCAAAACCTTCTGCAGGCGTTCCAGCTCCTTCCGACAGGGCATACATTCCCGCAGATGATGTTCCACCTCGGTTTTCTGCTGTTCGTTTAGCTGCAGGCTCAAATAAGCCACAAGTTCTTTTTTTATTTTGCGACAGCTTTTCATCGGTTGCCTCCTAACTGAGGCGCCAGAATATCTTTTAATTTCTGTATGGCTTTGAAATGAAGCGATTTGACCGTCCCCACTGAAATTCTAAGCCTCTGCGCAATCTCTTCGTATTTAAGATCTTCATAATGAAGGAGGATAAAAACATCTCTCTGGCGTGGGGGAAGCTGGCTGACGGCTTTTTGCACCATGGGGCCGGGGTTGAACCTGGACGGGTCAGACTGGGAGCTGGCCGCCATCTCTCGCTGAAGGTCCAGGGCGTCCAGGCTTTCTTCTTTCCTGACCATCTGCTTTCTCAGAAAATCAATGCTCAAATTACGAGCTATCTGCATCAGCCAGGCCTGGAAATTTTCTCGCGGTCGGTAGGAATGGATCTTCTGGTAAAGCCTGATAAAGGTTTCCTGAACTAAATCCAGGGCATCCTCCCTGTTCCGGACCAGTGAGTAGCTGACAACAAACACTTTTTGTTGATACCTCTCAACCAATCTCATGAAAGCTGCCTTATCTCCCTGCTTGATTTTTTCAACCAGGGAAGAAATTTCTCTGTCATCTAACGACCCTTGTTTGTAATCCATGCCCGGACTCTGTCCCTTTACAGTAACTTATGACAACAGTATACATTCATTCCAGCCATACCAGAATTTTTTCTTCTTCACCCCAGACTTCCACCAGAAGCCCGGGCGGCATCTGGCGCAATGCTTCCTTCAGAGCTTTTTCTTCAAATTGATAATTGGATTTTATGCCCCGGTGGTTATTTTCTTCTTCCGGCGAACACAGAAGACCCTTCCTGACCATCCAGTAAGGAAGGGAAACCTTTACCAGTTGAGCTTCTTCCGGCTGATAAACCAGGCAAACCAGACGGCGCGGAACTTTGTACCGGGAAGCAGAAATCTTCTCTATTCTACGCCTGGCTTCCTCAAACTTCCTGGCTGCTGCCTTTGATTCCGCCTTCTCCACATAGACCAGACAGGCAGCGCTGAAAAAGACCAGTAAAGCCAGGCTGGCCGCCAACCTGCCTTTTGGGGACATTTTTCTTCTCCTCATCCGCTCTCTACATGAGCGTTTACGGAGAAGAAGGCCAAAAGGTTTACTTCAGAAAATTTCCAGAACCTCTCGCCCCAAACTGCAGACCACCGCTTTCTGATTGACTTCCGGGAGTGTCAGAAAAAATCTACCAGGTCAGAATTTATCAGAATCTGCGAAAATTTCTTCTCGGTTGGGAACCTGCTCCGGGACGTCTTTCTCCGCTTTTCTTTTCTGTTTTCGGCCTGGCATCATTGACGATAATCTTGCGACCGTCAAACTCCGTCCCGTTAAGATTGGCCTTAGCTTCCTGGGCCATTTCTTCGGTAGACATTTCTACGAAACCAAAGCCCCGACCCTGCAGGATGTTAACTGAGGTAACTTCTCCGTACTGAGAAAAGAGATCCTTCAGTTTCTCCTCCGTGGTCCTGTAATTCAAGTTACCCACATAAAGTTTTAAAGACATACAAAAAACCTCCTCGACCTATCCCGATCGGATCCCCCTTTTTTGAAGGAGCAACTCGACGGAAAAGGTAGATTTTATGATGCCACAGGGAAAAGACAAAATCAAGAAAAAAATTTAATCTCCGAGATTCATCAATTTTCAGGTTGGCGGATGCAACCTTTTCTTGAACCAGACCCTTAGTTTTTCCATCTTCTCGATTTGGTTTCTGGGAGCGCGCCCCCGGCAAGTCGACCTTTCTGGAGACCCGGCCGGAGCCCCCCAGCGCACCTCAACACAGTCATTGGGATTGTAACCCATTTCCAACGCTTCGGCCCGGTCCAGAATCTCCCTGAGGGTCAGTCTCCAGGGAGAACCATCCGAACGACGGTAAGTTATGCTCAATTCGCTGGCCAGACTGTTCGATAATTTTTCCAGCTTCTTTTTTACCGCCTCGAGGGATTCGCCCTTCTTTATTTTGTATTTCTCCGGCTGCCTGAGGACTTTACTTATAAATTCATTGACCGTATCCATGGCTATCAGCAGCCGCAAATCCCGGTTTGGCGTTGAATAGTCCTCCCAGGGGCCGGTGGAAATAAAGACCGCAGGACCATCGGGCATGGGAATGACCTGCCCCGGATGTTCTTTCTTAAATTTTTCCGCCAGTTCTACCGCCTCTACCCTCACCTGCAGGAGCTCATGCAGTGCTCGGTAAAGTTCTCGCAGGGCTGCTTCCGGGTCCAGGGGAGACGGGTTTATTAACTTTTCTATCCGGTCATAAAACTCTTCAGCCGGCATCTTAAACTGCTCGAGAGAAAATCCCCAGGCATCTTTCTCTGAAGCCAGTTCCTTATTGCTTTTCAGCCTGAGTTTCCCGCCTTTTATTTCTATCGGCCGGAAAGCCTTAAAACCCGGCTCGCCCACGATATTTTCCGTGACAAAAATGAAATTGCCCTTCCAGAACCTTTTAATGCCAATCGTTCCGTCGGGCTGGGCATCAACCGCCAGTAAAAGGCCAGATTTCTCTTCGGTTTGAGGCACCCATCGCACGATAATCAAAGTGTGACCATATGGGTCAGCAAAGACCGTGCCCGGCCTCAAGTATTCCCTCTTCAGGGACAGCGGGTAATAATCAGAATATTCTTCAGAAAGCCTTGTCCTGGCTGTGCCAGAATGAACCGTGTTCATCACCAGCCGCATCAGGCGGACAAATTTTCGAACCTCGCTCCCCGGGCCGGCCGGGAGCTCATTAGTCAGCCAACGGCCAACATCAGGCGGGTGGTTTAAGGTGCCTCGACTGCATTCATGAAAGCCAAACGGCAGCCGGCATTTCCAGGCAAAATACCCCCTTAAGAAAAAGGGGTTGTCGGCACAATCCGGCTTCAGGATTAGTTCCTCTCCGTCCTCAGAAAGTCCGAGATGGTTATAGAGGAAATTTTTCTTTTCATCTTTGAGGACCAAATCAAGCCTGGGCCAGTAATCATCTTCTCCCGCTTCCTGGAACAGAGCTTCAAGCCAGGCCGAATACAGGTTTTCCTTTTCCCTGGTCCAGCTGTCTTCTGCTTTCCAGAAAGAACCGGTTTCGGCATTTATCTTCTTTTTTTCTCCGGAGAGTGACTCGCTGAAAACGATATGGTCGTGCGAGTCGAGAACCTCAAGCCGGTAACCTGTTTTTTCATCCACCCGGCCTAACTGGCTCTGCCACCACTGCCAGAACGGTGGCCCTCCCCCCTGACGGTAGATGGTTAATTTTATTTCATTTGCTCCCTTAAGACGGACTGAAAGACCTTTTCCCGAAAGCGGTTCATCAGCCACTACCAGAACTCGGACCCTTCCTCCAGAAAAGGGATTAACCGGAGAGTAAAGAACGCTCAGGCCGTCCGAGCTGCTCGTGCCAGGATGTCTGAATTCAGCAAAAAATAAATTTATAATCGTAAAAAGTCCCAGAACCAGACCAAAAGCGACCCGGGCTGTTCTATATCTCAATTTTTCCTCGCTCTCATTCCGAAAGACTTGAACAAAACAGAATTAATTCTGTCGCGGGAGCCGGTTTTTGTCAAACAGCAATCTGAGCCGCTATTTATAATTGATCGGGTAATCTCCAGCTTCTCCTGGCCAATTTCACGCGCCGGCAGGTTATTGTTTATTTTCAGGCTGTTTGACGTTAAAATATCAACTTCAGGAGGAAAGATGAAGAAAAAGACCATCTGGATATTAATCATTTTATTCTTTTTTATGCTGGGCATAATTGCCATTCTCTCTGCTGTGTATTCTTTTTTCGCGCCGGAAAAAATAGAAGTCCCGAGCCAGTCTTACTTAGAAATAAAGCTCGACGGACAGATCTCAGATTACACGGCCGGCCCGCAACTCTCAGACCTTTTTCAAGGAAAAAGCATTTCTCTTTTCGATACCTGGCTAAACCTGAAAAAAGCCGCTCGCGACCAGAGAATAAAAGCCGTGGTCATCCGCTTTGGAGACCTTGAGGCTGACTGGGCCAAGATGAACGAGTTACGGGAAGCCATCCTGGAGTTCAGAAAATCAGGCAAGCCGGCTCTGGCCTACTTCGAGGAAGCTTTGGAAGCAGACCAGGAATATTATCTGGCCACCGCCTGCGATAAGATTCTGATCCATCCCCTGGGCTGGCTGGGGCTCAATGGGCTGGCAGCTGAAGTTCCTTTTTTTAAGGGAACTCTCGATAAACTGGGAATCAAAGCTGAGTTTGAACACATAGAGAAATACAAGACCGCTTACAACCAATTTACCGAGCCGGGCTTTACGCCCGAACACAAAGAAATGCTGGAATCAATCTACCGGGATTTCTTCGAAATTTATTTAGAGACTATCAGCTCGGCTCGAGGCCTCAAACCGGAAAAAATGAAAGAGCTAATTGACCGCGGGGCTTTCCAGGCCAAGGAAGCTCTGGCCGCCGGCCTGGTTGACGCCATTGCCTATGAGGACGATCTTTTAAAAGAGGCCGGCTTTAAAAACTTTTCGGAGCTCAGCAAGATCACCAACGAGAAATATTCGAGCCTCAACCCGGCTGCCGTGGGGCTCAACCGCGGCCGGAAGATAGCTATCATCTTTGCCTCGGGTGCCATCATCAACGGCGAAGGCCAGATGGTGGTTTTAGGCAGCGAAAGCTTTACCCGCTGGATAAGAAAAGCGGCCCAGGACCGCTCGGTGGCGGCCATAATTGTGCGGGTAGACAGCCCGGGCGGTTCAGCTTTGGGGTCAGATGTTATCTGGCACGAAATGCTCATGGCCAGGAAAGAAAAACCGGTGGTGATTTCTATGTCCGGACTGGCCGGTTCCGGCGGCTACTGGATTTCTCTCGGCGGAAATTATATTGTCGCCCAACCGCAAACCCTAACCGGTTCCATCGGAGTTATTTCAGGAAAATTCAGTTTTGCCGGGTTGATGCAAAAATTGGGCATAAAATCGGAAAAAATAATCTTCGGCAAGGAAGCTGATGCTTTTTCCATTTACCGAGAATTCACATCCGAGGAAAGAGCCGCCTTAAAAAGCCAGATCCAGATTATTTACCAGCAGTTCCTGGAAAGGGTGTCCACCGCCAGGAATTTGCCGGTGGAAGAGGTCGACCGAATCGGAAAAGGTCGGGTCTGGACCGGACACCAGGCGCTTGAACTCAGGCTGGTTGATGAACTTGGCGGGCTGGATACGGCTATCCGAGCAGCTAAAAAACTTTCCGGCATTCCAGCAGAGCAGGAGGTCAGGCTGGTGGTTTGGCCTAAAAAAAGAAAACTAACGGACCTTCTGCTGGGAAGGCAGCCGGAACTTTATGAAATGTGGTCTTATTCAGAATTACTCAAAAGCTATGGCCGGCTGGTTAGACTTTTTTCCAGACCGGGCGCCTGGTGTTTGATGCCGTTAAGCGCTGATTAATTATCCTTTATTTTTTCTTGACCAGGACCTTTTCCTCCGGCTTTATTAACCAGAGTTTTTCCCTGGCTTCCTTTTCAATGGCCCGGGGGTCTGACTCCAGTTTTTTTATTTCTTCTTCCAGCTTCTCTTTTTCCCTGGTTAGCTTATTAACTTCCACCTGCAGCTCCAGGTATCTTTTTTTGGCTCTCTGGATATCAACGTAGCCCTTTTTACCAAAAAAAGTGGTCACCAGAGTGGAAAGCAGGAAGACAGCCAGCAACAGATAAAAAAATTTCTTCTTGGCCGTCATTTTGGGGCGGACCACTCGTCTGTCTTTATCTAACATAGCAGTCCTAGGCCGTCTTTTAAAAGAGATTTAGCTTCTTTTTCTGTTTCCGCTTCGCTGTAACAGCGGATTAGGGGTTCCGTGCCAGAAAACCTGAGTATCAGCCATCGGTCATCGGAAAAATCCAGCTTAAGGCCATCCATGGTTTCTACCGTAAGGACTTTTCTCGGACCGAGATAGGCCGGAGGATTTTTAATCAACTCCTGAAGTTTGCGACTCGCTTCAGGCGTTAAAGGTAAATTCGCCTGGGCTCCTACCATCCTGCCATATTTTTTAAAAAGCTTTTGAAGAAGAACAGAAAGATTCTCCCCGCAGGTGGCTATCATCTCGGTGACCAGCAGGCCGGCAAATATGCCGTCTTTTTCCGGCAAATGGTCTTTGACTGCCAGGCAGGCACTCTCTTCACCGCCAAAAATTATCTGGCCCTTTAATACGAGGTCACCGAGATATTTAAAACCCACCGGCGTGCGGTAAAGCGGAAGGCCATGTGCCCGAGCAATACGGTCTATAAGATGAGTGGTGGTCACCGACCTGGCCACGCCCCCTCGCCAGCCCTTGACTTCCACCAGATAATTCAACAGGAGGGAAAGAATATAATTAGGAATGACCAGGCGACCATTCTCATCCAGGATGCCGAACCGGTCACCGTCGGCATCGGTGGCCAACCCTACATTACATTTTTTTTCTTTAACCAGGCGCTTCAGTTCGGCCAGGTTCTGTTCTGTACAGGAAGGAGAATAGCCGCCAAAATAAGGGTCAACATACCCATGGATTACTTCAATCGGTATACCGTTCTCTTCCAGAATTTCATCAAGGTATTCCCGGCTGGTGCCAAAAAGAAGGTCCACCCCTACCTTTAAACCGGCTTTCCTGATGGTGGCAAAATCTATTTTCCCCTGGAGGAAGTTCAGATAATTTTGCTGAAGGTCAATCTTATGAATATAGCTGTTATCGGGATAGTAGTGGGGCTTAATTTTTTCGGGCGGAATATTTTCCACTTCTTTTTCAATCCTGTCAGTTACTTCGGGCAAAGCCGGAGCTCCGCTTGAAACGTTGAATTTAAGCCCGTTGTAATTGGGCGGGTTGAAGGAAGCTGTAAAATTTAGGCCGCCGCTGTGTTTTCCCCTTATGATTTCATAAGCCAGGGCCTGAGAGGGGCAATCCCGGTCAGCCAGAAAAACTTTGATTTTGTTCTTGGAAAGCAGGGCGGCCGCTTCTTCGGCAAATCTTTCTGAAAGGAATCTGGTGTCATAGCCAATCACCACCGAGACTGAACCATCAGAGCTGGTCTCTTTTAGATAGTTGGCAATGGCCTGAACCAGACGGCGCACGTTGGAGAAGGTAAATTCTTCTCCCATTACGGCCCGCCAGCCTGAAGTGCCGAACTTAATCATTTTCCTAACATCATCTAAGAGATAATTACCACAGAAATCAGCCCAAAGCAACTAACCTTTATAAATGGCTTTAAGTGCAAGAGAAGCCCACTTGACGCCGGTGGAATTAACTGAATGACCTGTCTCGCCTGACCAGGTTAGCTCACCCTTAAAGATTAAATTTTTGAGCCAATTTTCACCGCCGGATTAGCCATTAACGATGATTGACACGGCTACTCCCCCGGTTACGCTTAAAGTGCTATAAAAAATTTTAAGGGGCAAAAAAATTATTTGACACAGAGAAAGAATTTTGATAATTGATAAACAAGAGTGAGAGGAACTGAAACCCTCAATGGAAAGAAAGGCTATCTATCCGGGGTCATTTGACCCTATTACTAACGGGCATGTTGATATTATTCAACGGGGGAAGAAGATTTTCGACAAAATAATTGTGGGTGTTCTGGATAATCCTAAAAAAAGCCCTCTGTTTACGGCCGCAGAAAGAGTCGAACTTATCAAGCAAGTTTTTGCCCAGGACCCGGCGGTGGAAGTCATGAGTTTCGACGGACTTTTGGTTGACTTTGCCCGAAAAAATGGTGTAAATGTGGTAATAAGAGGCTTGAGGGCTATTTCTGATTTTGAGTACGAATTTCAGATGGCTTTAATGAACCGCAAGCTGGCGCATGAGATGGAAACCCTGTTTATGATGCCCAGCCTGAAATATTCTTTCCTCAGCTCGAACATCGTCAAAGAAGTTTTTCAGCTCGGGGGATGCATTAAAGACCTCGTTCCGCCCCTGGTGGAAGAGGCCCTTATAAATAAAATGAGGAACTCTAAATAAAGGCGGTAAAAATGTTTGGTTTAGGCAAGACTAAGAGTGTGGTCGGGCTTGATATTGGGTCCTATGCCATCAAGGCTGTTGAGTTAAAGATTAAGGAAAAAGGTGATTCTGTTCAGTACGAAGTTCAAAAAATTGGATACGAGCCTCTGCCCCACGACGCCATCGTCGAGGGCACCATCATCGACTCGACAGCCGTAAGCGAAACGATCAAGCTGCTCTTCGAAAACGCCAAGATTACTACCAAGGATGTGGCCATTTCCATTTCCGGTAACTCGGTCATAATCAAGAAGATTTCTCTGCCCAACATGGACCCCCAGGAGTTGAGAGAATCCATCATCTGGGAAGCCAAGCATAACATCCCCTATCCCTATGAAGAAACCAACGTTGATTACTGGGAATTAAAATCAGCGCGTCCAAGCGAAGGCACGGTAGACATCCTTCTGGTGGCAGCCAAGAAAGACAAGATTGCCAACTATTCCAACGCCGTGTCTATGGCCCGAAAGAATCTGGTGGCCATCGAAGTTGATATTTTCTCGCTGGTCAATGCTTTCGAGATTAACTACCCTGAACTTTTCAGAGAAAAGACAGTGGCCCTCATCAACATGGGAGCCAACATCACCAATGTCGGCATTGTAGAAAAAGGAACTCCCCAGTTATTCCGCGACCTGTCTCTTGGCGGTTATTTCTTTACAGAAAACATCAGGAAGGAGCTAAACGTCAGCTTTGAGGAGGCAGAGGCTGCCCTGAAAGGTATTCCTGGCAAGAGCCTGAACGCTGACCAGTTTGCCGCCGTGCTGACCATGAATATCCGGGACCTGCTGGATGAGATGGAGAAAACCTTCTCCTTTTATGAAGCAGGCGAAAGAAGGGAACGGCGTATCGAACAAATCTTCCTGAGCGGTGGGCTGGCCCTCATCCCCAACATCGTCAATGCCTTTGAGCTGAAGTTCAGGATAAAGACCGAGCTTTTTAACCCCTTCCGCTCGATTAAATACGACCCGAAAAAGTTTGATTCGATTTATTTCAATGAAATGGCCCCCGTCTTCGGTGTGGCCGTTGGACTTTCGACGAGAAAGGTAGAGAAATAGGCCATGATCAGGATTAATTTATTAAGACCTGAAGTAAAAGAAGTAAGGGAGGCAGTACCGACTGGCTTACCCAAACCAGCCATGGAACGGAAAAAGGCTAACCTGGGCACGATCATTTTTCTGCTTCTGCTGGTAAGCCTGGCCGGGTACTATTTTTATCAGAACTGGGAAATGCAAAAGGAAAAGCAGTTAATCGCTCAGGCGCAGCAGGAAAAGAATCAGTTGCAGTACGTGGTGGCCAAACTGGAGGAAGTCAAACTCCAGAAATCCCAGCTGGAAATGAAGATAAACCTGATTAAACAGCTAAAGAGCAATCAGGACATTGCCGTCAAGATCATGGATGAGCTGAACAGGCGCATACCAGATTACGTCTGGCTTAAAGAGGCCAGCTATGATGGGAACACCCTGAAAATAAAAGGACAGGCCCTGTCCAATAACCTGATAGCCGACTTCATCACTAACCTGGAAAGAAGTGAAACTTTTGGCACGGTCAACCTGATTGAATCCAGTCAGAGAACTCAGAGTGGGGCCGTTTACCTGGAATTTAACATGACGGTGCCTGTCAAAAAACCGCAGATTGCTCAGCCCGCCGCGGCAAAGCCGGCCGCTCCCCAGACCCAAAGAAGGAGATAGCCATGAGAAACTGGCCCTGGTATGGATATTTAATACTGGCCGTAATCATTTTTGCGCTGGCCTTCTTTTTCTATTTCAAACCGAGGAACGCTGAGCTCCAAAGTCTGCGAGAGCAGCGTGAGAAATTGGAAAAGGAAGTCCAGGTGCTTAAAGAAAAAAAGAAAGAGCTGGACAAGATTGAAGCCGAACTGGTTGTTCTGAACGCCACTCTCAAAGACCTGGAACAAATCATTCCCCAGAAAAAAGAAATTGCTGAAATCCTCAGAAGAATTCAGCAGCTGGCCTATGACTGTCGCCTGAATGTGCTCAAGTTCAGGCCTCAGGGTGAAATCCGTAAGGATTTTTACGCCGAATGGCCGATTGATATCGAAATCTCCGGCACCTACCACAACCTGGGGATCTTTTTTGACAAACTGAGCAAGTTCTCCAGACTTTTTAACGTAAACAACTTTTCCATCACGGCCGTGAATAATCAAACGGAATCTGTTACTATCGGGGCGAAATTTATCGCCACCACTTATTATTTTCTGGAAGAACAACCTCAACCGGCCAAGCCGGCCGCCACTCCTCAGCAGAGGAAATAAAAATGAGAAAGCAAATTATATTGGTTATCAGTTTATTAATGATAGGTTTCCTGGTGCCCAAAACCCTGGCCCAAACTCAGGAACAGGCCAAGCAAGAACAGCCGCAGACAGTCATCTCCCCCCAGCAGTTATTGAGTGACATGCCGCCCAGGGCTTCCTATGACCCGGGCGGGAGGAGAGACCCTTTCAAGGACCTTTTGGGGGGAAAAACCGGAACGGCCAAAGCTTCAACTGCCGAAGGGCTTCTGAGCATAGATAATGCCACCCTGGTGGGTATTGTCAAAACCCCCAAAGGTTTTGTGGCCATCGTTTCTGGCCCTCAAGAATTCCCCTACTTTCTTAAGGTCGGAGACAAACTGGCTGATGGTTATGTGTTGACAATAGATGAATCGAAGGTTGTTTTTCGCAAAACGCACGACCGGGGCTTTCCTTTGATAAGGCCCAGAAACGTCGTCAAAGAAATCAATCCGGAGGAGCGTTAACATGAAAAGGAAAATTTATGGGCTTAAACTGGCAGCCATAAATCTGCTGTTGTTTGCCTGCCTGGTAGTTCAGGCCGCCGTGCCAGGTAGCAACCTGAGCAAAATCGAGGTTAAAGCAGGAACATTATCGACTAAAATCATCTTGCAAACTGATAACACCACCAGCATCCAGCGGGCTGTGTACGTATCACAGGTTCCACCCGTTCTGGCCATAGAGTTGGCCAACACCAGGCCGGTGGAGCTGCCCAGCATCATTAATTTTGATAACCGGCTGATTAAATCCGTAAAGATTGAACCCCAGGCCAATGACCTCCGCCTTCTTTTTGGCCTGAGCGAGAAAGTTCCATACCGGCTGGCCGTGGAAAACGGACAGCCCGTCGTCGAGCTCAATGAGTTTCTCCGGAGTTCTGAATACACTATCGACCCGGGCGTGAGCAACATGATCAGGCCGGAGTCTCAGGTTCAGTTTATCGGTTTGAACATCAAACAAGCTCCAGGGCAGGTAACCGTGAAAATTGGCCTGACCGGCGAAACACCGGTTCAGGCTTTTGCTTTGGAAAACCCAAATCGCCTGGTAATCGACCTTTTAAACACCCAGTATCAAAGGCCAAGCCAGGCCTATCAGGTCGGCAAAGCTAACATAGAAAAATTGCGCATTGGCCAGTTTAAATTATCAGACCCCTGTCCGATTACTCGATTGGTGTTCGACCTGAAGGATGCCGGCTGGTATTCCCTGGATTCCAACAGAAACGGCCTGGACATTACTTTTTATTCGCCGGCCGAAGCGGCGGTGGCCGAAAACAAGATAACCCCGGAGGAAAAACCGAAAAAAGCAGTGGCCACGATGGCCAATGCCCTGCCCGTGCCAGACACAACCAGGAAGGTAAAAGAAACCCCGCCGGCCGAAGCTGAAGCCGCACCGCTCAAACCTCAGCCCGTGGAAAGCAACAAACCGGCTGAACCGGAGCCCAGAGTAGCCAGTGGAACCCAGCCGCAAGCCCAGGCCAAAGCGCAGCAGCAAGAGGATAAATTTAAACCCCGGGTCATCCAAACCACTGAAGAAAAATATTCAGGAGAAATCATCAGCCTGAAGTTTAAAGATGCTGACCTGCGTGATGTTCTTCTGTTCCTGGCTGACTTTGCCGGACTGAATGTCATCTTCGACCCCGGAGTAAGTGGAAGAGTAACTCTGAACCTTCAGGATGTTCCCTGGGACCAGGCTCTGGAAATCATCTTAAAACAGAATAAACTGGGCAAGGTCATTGAAGGAAATGTTTTGAGGATTGCCCCGGTCGACGTCCTGTCCAGGGAAGATGAAGAAGTGAGAAGACTCAAGGAAAGTAAAGAACTGGCCGGGCCGATACAGGTGAAAACCATCACCCTCTCTTATTCCAAAGCCAGGGATGTGCAGAGCCTTTTAAAAAGCAAATTGTCCAAGAGCGGTGAAATTGTCATAGACGAGCGCACCAACACCCTGATCATCTCTGAAGTGAGAGACAGAATGGAATTGCTGGAAAAGCTCATCTCTGTGCTTGACACGCCGACACCACAGGTATCGATAGAAGCCCGAATAGTAGAAGCCACATCCACTTTCATCAGAAACCTGGGCATCCAGTGGGGATACAAGGGCATTGTAGACCCCTTCTACGGAAATCAGACGGCCATCCAGTTCCCCAATAAGATTTTAGCCGACGGTTCGATGATCCCTCAGGGGATAGTGACCAAGGGAATCGGCGGGCCGCTCGGTGGGTATGCCATAAACTTGCCGGCGCCGGCTTTCAACACGGCCATCGGATTCTCTTTCGCCAACGTTCTGGACACCTTCAGGCTTGATGTGGCTCTCTCCGGGCTGGAAACCTCAGGTCAGGGACGCATTATTTCCTCGCCCAAGGTAACTACCCAAAACAACCAGCCGGCTGAAATTGTTCAGGGCCGACAGATTCCGGTGCAGACAGTGGCCAACTTTACCGTGACCACCCGTTACGTCAACGCCGCCCTGGAATTAAGAGCCACTCCCCAGATTACCGCTGAAGGTACCATAATCATGAACATTGAAATCCAGAACAACGCCGCTGATTTCGCCAACCTGGTCAACGGCATTCCACCCATCACCACCCAGAGTGCCAAAACGACTGTTATGGTGCCGGACGGGGGAACCACGGTGATCGGCGGCATTTACCGCACGGAAGATTCAATCACCAGAGACCGTGTCCCCTATTTGCACAGCATTCCCATCCTGGGGAACCTCTTCCGTTCTTTTGCCAGAACAAGACAGAATCGGGAGTTGCTGATCTTTATCACTCCCAGGATTATAAAATAACCTTGAGGAGAGAAACATGAACATGAAAACGACCAAAGGTTTAAAAATAGTTAGCCTGGCCGCCCTGGTCATATTGCTCATAAGCTGCAACCCGCTGGAAAAAGACTACAAATCCAACAGTTTCATCGTCATTCAGAGTATCATCGGAAAAGACAATCTGGGAAATGACAGCACGGTGGTCTTCTCCGATGTGTTGACCAATAACGTGGCCTACAGTGATTTTGTCACCGTAACTTTAAAAGCAGCTACCCTCGACCCGAACCCCATCATGGGGACTTCGCAGTACAGCGACATCATGCTCACCCGCTGCGTGATTACCTATTTGCCGGCCGATGGCTCTGCTCCGCAAGAAGGAGTAAACGTTCCGGCACATTATGAAGTTTCTCTTTCTCAACTTCTGCCCGTTGGCACAAATGTCAGTTTCCCCTTGATGATTGTTCGTGATGTGGCCAAGGTCAACCCCCCTCTGAGCGCGCTGGCCGGCGACCCCACTGGCTTGCTGGAATGCGTTGCCCGGATCGATTTTTATGGCCATGACTTGAGAAACAGAGATGTCACCCAGGTTGGGTTCATCACCGTTCGCTTTGCTGATTATGTGGACCAAACAACCGGCGGGGGAACCTACCCACTACCATAAGAAAGTGATATTTATCATCGCTTTTTGAAGTTTAATTGTCCGAAGAAGTTTTTTTCAGGTCCAGAGGTTGATGTTTATTCGGGCTGACGAATGGCGTAATTTAAACTGACGCAAGAAATCAATAAACTCGGGAATTTGACCCCGTTCTTTAAACCTCAGGTAAAATCTTATTTCTTTACGCTCCCGGTGCCAGGCTTGCCGGGAAACTTTAGGCCCGATTACCTCAACTGAAGGGAAATTCTTTTCGACCTGCTCCAGAAAATTTCGTGATAGGCGGGCAGATGAGCGCAGGTTCGTTCCGCTTAAGTTGAGGTTAACCAGCGGGCTAAATGGAGGATAGTTCAGCAATCTTCTTATTTCCAGTTCTCGTTCATAAAATTGGAGGTAATCGGAAAAAGCGGCCAGCCGAACAGTCGGGTCATCAGCTTCTTCGGTAATTATAATCAGTCGCGCCTTTTTTTCGTTGGCCACCAGCTCGGCCGCCTGGGAAATGCTTTCAAACACCCGCTCGGCCGCCCGAAAATCGGGCCGCCTCAAACCAACTTCCGGGTTGACCACAATAACCAAAGGAAACTGAACGGGCCACAGGCGGGGCAGCGCATAATCGGTGCCAATAATGATGGCTGCTTTTTTCTTGGCTATGGCCTTAATTAAAGCCTCTTCATTAATTTTTTCCTTTCCTTCTTCAAGAGTAACCACCTTTTGCCCAGGCAAAAGCGTGGTCAACTCTTCCCGGAAAAATTCACTTCCCTTGACACGTCCAATTTTCATTTTCTGCCCGCACACCGGGCATCGTTCAGGCCAGGGATAAATTTCCCCGCAGTAGCGGCAGTAAAGCTCTTTTCCCCGCTTCCCGGCGTAAAGGGCTATCTGGCATTGCCGGCATTTTGGCACATGATGGCAGCGGGAACACTCCAGGTAACCGGCATATCCCTTCTTATTCACATAAACAAATACTGATTGTCCTCTGTCGGTCAGCTTCTTAAGTTCCTCTTGGAGCTCACTTTTTAATAATTTATCGGCTTCTCCCGATATTATTTGACAATCATACTTTCTGTCTTCCTGGCCGACGTTTATCAAAGAGCCTTCTTTTGCAAAACGGAAGTATGAACTGACCTCGGGACAGGAAGAGGTAAAAATTACGACTGCCTTTTCTTGAAAGGCTCTGAGCCTGGACGCTTCCCTTGCTTCAAATGGTACACCTTCCGCCTGATGGTACAACTCATCCTGTTCTTCATCCACAACGAACAGGGAAACAGGTTCCAGCGGCATCAGCAATAAAGCCTGAGTGCCCAGGATTATTCTGGCCTGACCCGAATTCATCCGCTCAAGGGCTGCCCGTCGCTCGGCCCGGGTAAGCTGGCTGTGGAACGCGACCAGCTCGGCCCGGTGTTCAAGAAGTTTTTGCCACCTCCTCATCTTCTGAATTTCCGGTACCAAAATGAATATATATCCAGGCTGTCCGGTCAGGCCATCCAGCAGCTGGATAAAAAAAACGGCTCTTTTTGCCCAGGAGCCAAATACCAGAAATTCTCCTGGCTCTTTTCTGCTTATTTTTTTTATTATTCTGTCAACTTCAGGACTTCCGGCTGAACCCATCGGCAATGGGAGTTGTGCGGGCGGTTCGAATCGGTTTTTAACCGCTGCTCTTCTTTTCCTGACCAGTCTTTCTTTTACCTCAATTAGGCCGGACTCTTTGAGGTCTTTAAGGTAGGCGTTCAGGTTCTTAAGCCCGGTTCTCCGCCTCAGATAAAGCGGTGAGAGCTTCCTGCCCTGCAGCAGCTCCAGAATTTCTTTTTTTCTTCCCTTAATCTCCCCCCGTTCCAGCTTTACCTGTCCATCTGCCGTCAGGACAACCTCAACCTTTCTTTCTTCTGGCTCCTCCTCTATTTCAGCCTGCTCGAGCAGCTGTCCCGGGGAGACCAGGTTTTTCCAGGCCAGTTCCTTGATGAAGCCGGTAAATGATTCAGAAAATCCTGGGCCATCACCCCTGAGGCCTATTATCTCTTTAACCTCAAATTTCGGCTCTTCCTCCAGCTGCTTGATTTCCAGCACATACCCGGTTAGCTGGCGCGAACCAAACGGAGCCAGAACTTTGCTGCCTACCCTGACCCTGTCAATCAGGTCTTCAGGCAGACGATAAGTAAAAGTTTGAAGCAGGGGCAGGGGAAAAGATACCTCAACGTAAAAAGCCATCACCGACCCAGAAGCTTTAAAACCTTTTTCATGTCCTCCCAGACCATCTTCTTGATTTCCTTGTTGCCTTCATTCCTCACGAGATAAGAAGGATGAAAGGTGGGCATTACCGGAATGCCAGCATACTGACCAAAATTTCCGCGGATTTCAGACATGCTTTTATTGGTGTTCAGCAGGAATTCCGCCGCCACCTTGCCCAGGGCGACTATTACTCTGGGCTTGATAAGCTCGATCTGTTTTACCAGGTAGGGAGAGCAGGCTTTTACTTCATCCGGCTTGGGAGTCCTGTTTTCTGGCGGCCGGCATTTTATGACGTTGGCGATGTAAACTTCCTCGCGCTGAAACCCCATCGCCTGAATTATTCTGGTGAGCAGCTGTCCGGCCCGGCCGACAAAAGGTCTTCCCTGAAGGTCTTCGTCGCGCCCCGGGGCCTCACCCACAAACATCAGTTCGGCTTTTCTGTTTCCTTCACCGGGCACCGCCTGTGTCCGACCTTTGTACAAGGGGCAGAAGGTACAGTTCATGATGCGCCTGATCAACTTCTCCCATTCCGCCTGCCATTCCTCATCAGTCAGAATCCTGCGCTCATCCACGCCTGATAAACTCAATCCTTCCATTTCTTTACCCATGTCCGACCGTTTTTCCGACTGAACTTTCCCAGGGCCAATCAGAAAATCAACCCCGAGTTCCTGAAAAAATTTAAGCTGGGCCTCCAGCTCCTGTAGTGTTTCAATTATTTCCTTTTTGCTTTTCAAGCAGCACCTCTATCTCGGCAAATATTTCCTGGCTGATTTTTCTCTTGCTTTGCCTGGCCATCAGTTTTTTTCGGCCGTCGGGCCAGATCAGCCAGACCTCATTATCTTCGGCCGCAAAACCAACACCTTCCTGAGAAACATCATTGGCCACCATCAAATCAACTTTTTTCTGCTTCATTTTCTGAACCGCCTTTTCCAAAGTGTGTGACGTCTCGGCGGCAAAGCCCACCAGGAGTTGCCTGCCCTTTTTCTCACCAAGCTCTGCCAGAATATCCGGCGTCTTTTCGATGCCCAGAGCGTGGCCGAGATTTTCTTTTTTCACCTTTTCCGCAAATGATTCTTTAAATTTAAAATCAGCCACGGCGGCGGCCATCAGCACTATGTCAGCCCGGTCAAAATGCCTGAGAACTGCCTGACGCATCTGTTCGGCCGAGATAACTTTTTCACAATAAACTCCGGGCGGTGGGGATAAATTCACCGGTCCGCTTATCAAAATCACTTCCGCACCCAGCTCATAAGCCTCGCGCGCCAGTTCATAACCCATCCTGCCCGAGGAAGGGTTGGACAAAAACCGAACCGGGTCCAGAAATTCTCTGGTGGGCCCGGCCGTAATCAGGACAACTTTATCCTTAAATAATTCTTTATTCCTTATGAGCCTCAACCCCTGGATGACGATGTTTTCCGGCGCGGCCAGCCGGCCCGGGCCTTTTTTGCCGCAGGCCAGGTAGCCAGACTCCGGCTCGACAAATTCCACGCCCAGGGATTTCAATTTTCGTATGTTTTCCTGCGTCTGCGGGTGAAGAAACATGGCTTCATTCATGGCGGGGGCGATGAGCACCGGGCTCTTGGTCGCCAAGTAAAAGGTGGTCAGGAAATCATCAGCCACACCGGAAGCCAGCTTGGCGATGACGTTGGCCGTGGCCGGAGCAATCAGATACAGAGACACTTCATCCACCAGGGAAATATGCTCAATCGGCCTTTGCCCCTCATCAAACAGCTCAACGATGGTTCTCTCGCCGGTCAGGGCGGTAAATAGATAGGGGTTGATGAATTTCGTGGCATTTCGGGTCATTATAACTCGAACCTGATATCCTTCCTGCTGAAACAGGCGGATGATATCGCAGGCCTTGTAAATGCTTATAGAAGAGCTGACGCCCAGGGCTATTTTTTTCATTTTTTCCCTTCCCCTCTGGCTCAGGGCCAGAGCTTGAAACTCTTGATAATTTCCTTGAATTCTTTCTGCCTTTCCCGGAAAAGGCAGCGGTGCGCCAGGATGATGGCTTTAAGCTCTTCCTGGGCTTTCTTGAGTTCTCCGTTTATGACCAGGTAATCAAAAAAGTCTGAGTCCATAATTTCCCGCCGGGCATTCTTCAGCCGAAGCGCGATGGCTTCCGGGGAGTCTGTTTTTCTCTGCCTCAGCCTCTTTTCCAGCTCCGGGTAAGAAGGCGGGACGACAAAAATGAAAGTTGCTTTTTCCAGCTTTTTCTTAACCTGTCTGGCACCCTGAACATCAATGTCCAGTATCAAGTCTCCGGTTTTCCCCTTGTTTTTTATCTCCTCCCAAGAGGTACCATAGTACTCATCATGGACCACGGCCCACTCCAGAAAGGCCCCGGCCTGTTTCATTTTCTCAAACATTTCCCGGCTGATAAAATAATAATCCCGCCCCTCAACTTCGTTCGGTCTTTTTGGCCTGGTCGTATGTGACACCGAGAATTTAAGGTCAGGCAACTCAGACAACAAATTTTTTATTAAGGTTGATTTACCGCAGCCCGATGGTCCGGAAACCACGTAAATCATAGTGGATGTTCCCTCCTCCAGCAAATTTTAGCCAAAGCTCATTCCAGATTCTGCACCTGCTGTCTGATGCTCTCGATTTCGTTCTTGACCAGCAAACAGTGTTTGATAATACCCAGGTCCTGGGCTTTGGCATTAAGCGTGTTAGCTTCCCGGGACAATTCCTGCGCCAGGAAATCCAGTTTTTTGCCCACCGGTTCACTGACTCCGGACTGAATCATTTCATAGAAAGAAGCCAGATGGCTTTTCAGCCGGTTTATCTCCTCCACCACATCAAATTTTTGCATCAAGTAAGCCACCTCTTCTGACAGTCTCTCTTCCGAGTAGCTGTTGTGGTTCAGGTCCATCAGTTTTTTCTTGAGTTTTTCTTCCAGCTGTCGAGGCTGCTTTTTAAATATGTTTTCTATAACTTCCAGGGATTTTCTGATTCTGTCCAGATGGCGGAGCAGCTGGCGGCTGATTTCCTTCCCTTCTTTTTCTCTCTGCCTTATTATTTTATCCAGCGTCCTGTCGAACGCATTTAAAATAAAGTCTTTCTCTTCTCTGGTCAGCTCTTTCTGGCTTATGGTTACCAGCTGGGGAACACGCAGCAGCTGTTCCACCGTCAAGCTGAGTGGCAAATTCACCTCGCGGGCCAGAAGCGTCAGTTCCTGCACCATTTTCTTCAACAACGGACGGTTGATTTTGAATTCCCACCTTTCGGGGGAAAGGAAATCAAGTTCCAAAAGAACTTCGACCCGGCCCCGGATAATTTTTTTCTGGGTGTTAGCCCGCAGGAGATTTTCCAGCTCGCCCAGATTATCTCCTTTATACACCCAATCAAAAAAGCGGTGGTTTAGAGTTTTAATGAAAATCTTCAGTCTTAGCTTCTGACTTTTGAAATTTTCTTCCGCGAAACCGGTCATGCTGCGAATCATGTAACCTTCTCCCTGCGGTCACCTTAATCGAGGTCAAATAACTTGCGGGCTATCGTCAGGGCATTGAGGGATGAGCCCACCGTCAAATTGTCAGCTGCCGCCCACAGCCAGTAACCGCCTTTTATCGAACTTTCTTTTTTGATATGGCCAATGAATATTTTATCCTGGCCGGCAACCTTGATGTTACTTATCTGCTCCTGAGCTCCGGCGGGCACAAGCCGGAATATTTCCTGATGACGGAAGCTGGCTTCCAACTGGCTGATCTCCGGCTCCTCCTCAAGCTCGACAAAAAGCATGACCGAATACACGTGAAAAACGGGAGCCTGAACCAGGGAAACCGTCAGACCGAAATCCGGCTGCGGCAATATTCTCTTTACTTCGGCTCGGATTTGCTTTTCCCTGAACGAGAATCCGTCCGCTTCGGGCTGGTCCACCGCCGGCAGGAAGTTGAAGGCCACCTGTTCTTTGAAAACTTTCTTGTTCAAACTGCTGCTTGAAAGCAGCGCATAGGATTGCTCGGCCAGTTCTTCGATACCCTCATTTTCATACGCAGAAACGGGTTGAAGAACCATGGATACGGCCTTTTGCAGGTGATAATTTCTCTGGATGGCAGAAAAAATATGGCTCAGCAGGATTGAAACCGGGTTGGGGTTGGAAATAAGATAAAGACTTTTATCCTTTAGGACCGAATCATTGACCCCGGCTACCACCACCGGCACTTCCTGGTCATCCGAGAAACTCTCGCTGAGGTCAATCGCCCGGTAACCTTTTTCCCTGGCCAGGTAGCCAAACCGACGGTTTGTCTCCCGGTCAGCGGCCAGGAAAACCAGGTCCAGACCCTCAAGCAGATAAGCATCGGGGTGATGGATGACTTTCGGTTCTTCCCTGAATTCGGTCAGTTTGCTGTATTCTTCCTCCACTTCCGGGTCATAAAACTCCATGGATTTTATGGGAAACCTGGTGGTGCTCAGGAGATTTTTTATCTCCTGGCCGCGCAGGGAATCAGTTCCGATCAGAGCAACTCGCAATTCACGCTTTTCTTTCTTACTCATCACCCCTCATCCGCCTGCCATATTCTATAATCATTCGGTACATCTCATCCTTCAACAGCAGTTTTTTCTTTTTTAGCTCTTTTTCTTTCAGCCGGTCATCTTCTGACAGAAAGTTTCGCCGGCTCAGTTCGGCCAGCTGCCGTTCGCATTTTTGATGTTCTTCATAAAGATTTCTGAATTCTTCGCTCTCCTGCATAAGCAATTCTCTGATGGCCTGTTCGTCCATTTTTCAAAAGCTCCTCAAAAAGGATAACACAGCTGCTGCCTGTTTTCAATTTTAGCTTATTCAGCCTGGTCCTCATTAAGTTAGCTGGTCCCTTCTGGTTGTGATCAGGTTAACAGTGTCCCCCGCCAGATAAAATTTCGCTGTCTTCAAAAAAATTCAGTCAGCAGTTGACTTTATTTTCTGGATAAATATACTTATTAAAGATTTATAATGGCTGACGATGAGTTACCGAATGGCCAGGTAGCTCAGTCGGTAGAGCGAGGGACTGAAAATCCCTGCGTCGGCGGTTCGATTCCGTCCCTGGCCATTCTAACCTCCTTTTTTCTTACCTCCGGAAATCTCCATAGCCCCAATTCTTTCTCCGATTAACGTCCGACAAAAGCGGGCCATAAAGCGACTTTAAAAAAAATTGTCAGACCGTCTATTGACATATAAAGGCACGGGGCTAAAATTACCATCTTTATTGAGGTGAAAATAAATTGCTGATTCAAGTCTGTGGCCGATTAAGAAACATTTCAACGGGCAAAACTGCCCATCCGCATTTTTTCCATTCAGTTTCTGGTTTTGGCCAGAGCTCAATCCTCAGTTTGATAAACATAAATTTCCAGGAAGCGGGCAACTTTAGAAAATTGCATGGCGGAGCAAAATATGTACGAATTCGAGTCGATTTACCATGGCACGCTCACTGCCCTAAACCGGGTAATAGAGATTAAGGACCCGTACAGCGCGAGGCATCATCAGAAGGTTTCTGACCTGGCCCGAGCCATCGCTTCCATCCTGGAATTACCCAGGGAAAAGGTCGAAGCGGTCAGGGTAGCCGCTTCCATTCACGATATCGGAAAATTAATCATCCCTTCAGAGATAATAGCCAAGCCCGGCCCGCTTAACGCTCACGAGCAAAACCTGATGAAGCTTCATCCAGAAGTCGGCTATGACATCCTGAAAACCATCAGCTTTCCCTGGCCGGTAGCGGAAATAGTTCTTCAACACCACGAAAGGCTAAACGGCTCCGGCTATCCTAATGGCCTGAGCGGAGAGCAGATTCTCATAGAAGCCAGGATTCTGGCCGTGGCCGACGTGATGGAAGCCATTGTTTCCCACCGGCCTTACCGGCCTGCCCTCGGCCTGGAAGAAGCTTTTGCCGAGCTGGAAAATAAAAAAGGTTCCCACTACGACGCGGACGTGGTTGAGGCCTGCTTCTTCCTTTTTCGAGACATTGGTTATTCCTTCGAGCACAAGGAATGGATTCCCCGGCTCCTGGCTTACCTTAAAAGCAACTCCTGAAATCCCGTCAGTTCCGGTCAGGAGATAAAGAAAAATTTTCCCTAACTAAAACTTGTAGGATACAGAGAGATTGGGCACCAAAAGGTGCATCCTGTAAGTTCCGGGCATCGCCTGGCCCAGCGTTCCGGCCTGCATGAGTTCTTCCACAGTCACTTCTCGCCTTTTCCCGGCCAGGTATTCCATTCCCCAGTTTACCGATAAACCGTGAAATTCATACCCTAAACCGAGCGTCAGGCCGGTAAAATCAAAATTGGGCAGCAGAACGTTCATCGTCTGATCCGGCGCAGGAGAAGGGTCACGATAAAGCCCACCTCTTAAAAACAGGCGAGAACTTAACCTGTATTCAGCACCCAGTCGCAGTTGAACCCGGTTTTTCCAGTCAAGGGTCATTTCATCACTTCCGCTCATGGCCATCAGGCTCTGCCAGACGGGGTCTTCAAAAGTGCTTTTGATCGTGCTGATTGAAGTCCAACCCGTCCACTGCACATCAGACGTCAGGGTCAAGTTCTGGTAAGGCTTTAAGGCTACTCCTGCCCCCACGAACCAGGGCCACTTCATGTTTCTCTTAACGGGGGAGCTATCCGGATAACCAAGATAGCCAAGCACAAAAAGAGAAGAAGTACCCTTAAAGTGAATCACGGAAGGCGTTTTGACCGTCAGACCGACGCTTACCCAATCGGCAGGTTTAACAAGCAGGCCCAGGGTTACTCCGGCTCCCCAGCCGTGCAGGCTTTCCTCATACTGGCCAAGGTCAACTGAAGAGTCTGGCGCAAGCTCGGCTTCGCCGGCCCATCTTTTCAAGCTGAACATGCCGTAATTCAGATTAAAAGTTGCTCCCAGGCTGACCCGGTCAGATAATTTCCAGGCCACCAAGGGGGAAATGGTAAAAACACCTATCTTGCTTGTCCAATCGTAGGCCACATTACCGGTCATCAATTTAAAATCATCACCCTTCCAGTTCGCCCCAAGCCCGGACGGCGTGTAGACTGAAAGGCCAACAACCAGGTTTTTTGACAGCGGCTGATAATAAGCGAGCATAAAACCAAGATAATGGGAAAGTTTGGTTTTCGCCTCTATTGACAAATCTGGCGGCATAGTTAGCGAGTAATAATTGGTGGGGATGAGGTCGGTGATATAGGTGCCCAGCAACGGGCGGCTCAAATAGCCTGCCCCGGCCGGGTTCCAGTAAGCCAGGCTGAAATCATCAGCCAGCCCAATAAAGGCACCTCCCATGGTTACAGCCTTCGTGCCGAGGCCATTAAGGTTGAGACCGTTGGAATAAGCAGGCAAGCCCAGCAAAAAAAAGGCTAACAACACGAGGGCCAATTTTTTCCAGTTCATTTTTTTTCTCCTTGCTCAAATTGAATTTTATTTTTTAAGGCCTATTTTTTCTTAAAAATAATCTCACCTGAGGCCGCATCAACCAGCACGGTATCACCTTCTTTAAATTCCCCCGAAAGTATCTTCATGGCCAGCGGGTTCTGGATTTCTTTCTGGATGGTTCTCTTGAGCGGCCTGGCGCCATAAATCGGGTCAAAACCTCGCTCTGCAATTAGCTCCTTGGCCCGTTCCGTTACCTCCAGCCCAATTTTCTTGTCTTCAAGCCGGAGGCGCAGCTGGTCCAGCTGCAGGTCGACAATCTTCAGGATAATCTCCTTGGTCAGCGGCTTAAAGATGATCACCTCATCGATTCGGTTAAGGAACTCCGGCCTGAAATGAGATTCAAGAATCTTCCGCACTTCCTTTTCCATCCGTTCATAATCATGGCTGAGTTCTTTTATGACCTGGCTGCCCAGGTTTGAGGTCATAATGATTAAGGTGTTGCGAAAATCAACGGTCGTTCCCTTGCCATCGGTCAGGCGCCCATCATCGAGGATCTGGAGCAAGATGTTAAACACATCGGGATGAGCTTTTTCAATTTCATCCAGCAGGATCAGGGAATAGGGACGTCTTTTTATCGCCTCGGTTAGCTGCCCGCCTTCTTCGTAACCAACATAGCCCGGCGGTGCACCAATTAACCTGGCCACCGAGTGCTTTTCCATGTATTCAGACATGTCAATCCTGACCATGGCTTTTTCGTCGTTGAACAGGAACTCGGCCAAGGCCCGGGCCAGCTCGGTCTTGCCGACGCCGGTTGGGCCAAGAAACAGGAAGGAACCAATTGGCCTGGTCGGTTCTTGCAACCCGGCTCGAGCTCTTCGGATGGTGTCGGCCACCGCCCTGATAGCATGTTCCTGGCCTACAACTCTTCTGGAGAGCAGCTCTTCCATCCTGATCAGCCTTTCCACGTCTCCCTCGAGCATCTTGGACACCGGAATGCCGGTCCAGCGGCTGACCACCTGCGCCACATCTTCTTCATCCACTTCTTCTTTGAGCATCTTTCCCTTTTTCTGGATTTCAGCCAGCTCGTTCGATAATTTTTCAATCTGCTTGTTTAATTCGATCAGTTTTCCGTACCTGATTTCCGCCACCCTCTCCAGGTCGCCGCGGCGCTCGGCATTTTGCTCCTCCACCTTCAGGGCATCAATCTGCTCTTTCAGTTTGTTAATCTGGTCAATCAGGTCTTTTTCCCTTTTCCACTGAGCCTTGAGAGCGTTGCTCTGCTCCTTGAGCTCAGCCAATTCTTTCTCAATCTTTTGCAGCTTTTCCCTGGAGGCCTGGTCCTTTTCCTTCTTCAGAGCCTGTTTTTCTATTTCAAGCTGGGTAATTCTTCTTTCAAGTTCATCGATGTTCTCCGGCAGGCTGTCGAGCTGCACCCGGATGCGAGAAGCGGCTTCGTCTACCAGGTCAATGGCTTTATCCGGCAGAAAGCGGTTGCTGATGTAACGGTTTGACAGCACGGCGGCCGCCACCAGGGCAGAATCTTTAATCTTTACTCCGTGATGAACTTCATATTTTTCCTTCAGGCCGCGCAAAATTGAGATGGTATCCTCGACCGACGGTTCACCCACATAAACCGGCTGAAACCTTCTCTCCAGCGCCGGGTCTTTCTCAATGTATTTCTTGTATTCATTTAAAGTAGTGGCTCCGATGCAGCGCAGCTCTCCCCGGGCCAGAGCTGGTTTCAGCATGTTGGAAGCATCAACCGCTCCCTCGGCCGCACCGGCCCCCACGATGGTGTGCAGCTCATCTATGAACAGAATAACATCCCCTGATTCCTTTATTTCTTTGAGCAGGGCTTTAAGCCGGTCTTCAAATTCACCGCGGTACTTGGTGCCGGCCAAAAGAGCTCCTATGTCCAGGGCCAGCAAACGTTTGTTCTTGAGAGATTGCGGGACATCGCCGTTGGCGATTCTCTGGGCCAGCCCTTCTACAATGGCCGTCTTGCCCACCCCGGCCTCGCCGATTAGCACCGGGTTGTTCTTCGTCCGCCGGGACAGAACCTGGATGACCCGCCTGATTTCTTCTTCCCGGCCGATGACCGGGTCAAGCTTGCCCTGCCTGGCCAGCGAGGTTAAATCCCGGGCATATTTTTCCAGAGCCTGATATTTTGATTCGGGCTCCGGGTCGGTAATTCGCTGGCTGCCCCGAATATCCATCAGCGCCCTAAGCACATCATCTTCATTCAACCGAAACTTAGACAGAAGTTTACCTATGGCCAGGTGTTTCAGCCTGACCATCGACAGGAAAATATGCTCAGTTGAAATGTACTCATCCTTCAGTTTTTGAGCTTCTTTTTCCGCCTCGGCCAGGACCTCCGAAAGTTCATTTGATAAGTAAATCTCACGAGCTCCCTGCACTTTTGGCCATCGCTCGAGAATTTTTTCCAGCTCTTTCTTCAGTTCAGCCGGGCTTACTTCCACCTTGGACAGCAGACTGTTGACGATGTTGCCTTCCTGGGTCAGAAAGCTCCACATCAGATGTTCAGGCTTTAATTCCTGATGCCCGAGCTCGGCCGCCTTGGCCTGAGCAATTTGAAGTGCTTCCTGCGACATCACGGTGAATCTGTCCCACCTCATGGCCATTCCTCCTTTCCTGGATTATTTTACCAACTCTGGCAAAAATTAAGAAAACATTTTTGCCTTTCTGTCAAAGGAACGGGGATTTTTAAATTTATCAATTCTGATATCTATTATACCTCAAAATTGCCGGGCGTAAACAGCAACCGCGGGACGCCTGTCTGATGAAATTTTCGGCCAGGCAGAAGGGTTTGGCTCAAATTAAAAATCAGGCTTTTACCTCCTTTCTCAACCAGGTTAAACTTGACCATTTATTTTTAAAAATTGACACTTGACAACCGGAAAAAAATAAATATTTTTTTGCTGGAGGAGTAATTAAGCATGGAAGAAATCGAAATTTACAGCTGGGCGACACTTGATGCTATCAAGAAAGCAGCCGACATCATCGAAACGGTCGGCGACCTTCATTCCACCCACGAAATGTCTGTCTTCTGTGTCATCGAAGATGACTACCTCGAGCTCTGTTACAGCGACACTTCCAACAATTATCTCAGGCGCTATGATGACGAAGAAGAATTTGAGGAAGCAATCGAAGAGAGAAAAGAAGAATTGGGTGAGGGAGAATACGAAGACGAAGATTACGACGAGGATTATGAGGAAGAGGAAGAAGACTTGGACTTTGAGGAAGAAGAAGACGATTACTGATTAAATGTTTTTGACCTTTTAATTTTTTTTACCAATTTCTTCTTTCCATTTGGCCAGTAACTGAAAAGCCTGAAGCGGGGTCATATTTTCCAGGTCAAGTTCTTTTATCATCTGTTTTATTTCTTCAAGCGCGGCTCTCTCCCGGTCCTCAGGAAACAGCCAGAGCTGGGACTTATCTTTCTGGTTTAGCTGATGGTAGGCCAGACGCGGCCGGCCCTGCTCATCAAATTCCTGTCTTTCCAGGTTGAAGAGGATTTCCCGTGCTCTTTTTATTATTTCTTCGGGAAGCCCGGCCAGTTTGGCCACCTGCAGGCCATAACTCTTGTCAGATGGACCCGGCTGGATTTTCCTCAAGAATATCACCTGCTCCTGCCATTCTTTTACAGCCACGTGATAATTTTTTATCCGCGGGAAATTGAGGGCCAGCTCGGTAAGTTCGTGATAGTGCGTGGCAAACAGGGTTTTCGGCCTGATGCTTTCTAACTGGTGCAAATATTCAGCTATGGCCCAGGCAATGCTCAGGCCATCAAAAGTGCTCGTTCCGCGACCTACCTCATCAAGAAGAATAAGGCTGCGGTCAGTGGCGTTGTTCAGAATGTTAGCTGTTTCCACCATTTCCACCATAAAAGTTGACTGGCCGGCCGTCAGGTAGTCTGTTGCTCCGACCCGGGTAAAAATCCTGTCGACCAGCCCAAGGTGAGCTTCGCTGGCCGGCACAAATGAACCCATCTGGGCCAGGATGCAGATCAAAGCCACCTGCCTGAGGTAAGTAGATTTTCCTCCCATGTTCGGCCCGGTAATAATCAAAATCTGGTGGTCGCTGGCATCAAGGTAAGTATCGTTGGGAATAAAGGGGTCTTTTTGCACAACTTCCAGGACGGGATGCCTTCCGCCCTTTATGCTGATTACCTCTCCTTCATCCACCACCGGCCGGCAGTAATTTCTCTGGTGAGCCAGTTCGGCCAGGCTCAGAAGGACATCCAGCTCTGCAACGTTCGCCGCTATTTGCTGCAGCCGGGGGACTTCCTGACTTATTTTATCCCGCACCTGAAGGAAAAGCTCATACTCGAGTTCGTTGATTCTGGCTTCTGCCCTTAATACCTTTTCTTCATAGTCTTTAAGCTCGGGCGTAATAAACCTTTCGCTGTTTACCAGGGTCTGCTTCCTCTGGTAATCTGGCGGCACCAGATGCAGGTTTGGCCGGGTGACTTCAATGTAATAACCAAAAACCTTGTTGTACCTGACTTTAAGCGAGGAAATCCCCGTTCTTTCCCTTTCTTTTCTTTCCAGCTGGGCTATAAAGCTCTTGCCCGAGTGGCTAATCTGCCGGAGCTCGTCAAGTTCCTGGTTGAAACCTTCTTTGATTATGCCGCCTTCCTGCAGCAAATAAGCCGGCTCATCAAGTATAGCCTGGTCTATAAGACGGACTATATCTTCCGCATTATCCCACCTGTCTCCAATCTCCCGAAAAAGTGAAGAGCTGAGTCCGTCCAGCTGAGGCTTTATTTCCGGCAACGGCTGAAGTGATTTCTTGAGGGCCACCACATCTCGCGGGCTGGCCGCGGCCAGGGATATCTTGGCCGCCAGGCGTTCCAGGTCAAGGATTCTTTTTAACTGGTTCCTTATTTCCTGCCTCAACATGGGCTTCTGCACAGCTTCCTGCACGGCTTCCAAGCGGCGGTTTATCTGCTGACTGTCGAGCAGCGGGTGAAGCAACCAGTTTCTAAGAAGCCTGAACCCCAGGGGAGTTACCGTGAAATCCATCACTCCAAGAAGCGACTCTTCCACTTGGCCATTTCTCAAGTTTCTGACCAGCTCCAGGTTGCGTACCGCCACAGAATCGAGAATCATAAACTGCCTGCTGGCCACAGTGGAAAGTTTCCTTATAAAGCCGGCCGCCTCCCGCCGATTTCTCTTCAGATAATAAAGAAGGGCACCGGCGGCCGAAACAGCCAGGACTTTATCCTGCAGGCCAAATCCCTCCAGGGTGGCCACACGGAAATGTTCCGTCAGGCTGTGCAGGGCCTGGGCATAATCAAAATACCAGGGTTCGGCCGGGCTCAGCGCCAGTCTGGAAAGGTCGGCGTTTTCCAGCATCCTTTTTATCAGCTCTTCCTGGCCGGCAGCAAAAATTATCTCCCGGGGAGAAAACCGCAAGATTTCATCTTCCAGAATCTTTTTCTGTTCGACCTGGCCTTCAAATGCGCTTATTTTTCCGGAATAGAGGTCGGCAAAGGCCGCGCCCCACTTCCGGCCATCAAGGAAAACCGACAGAACGCCAAAACTTTCGTCCGGTTCTGAAGTATCTATCTCCACGGCCGTGCCGGGAGTCAGGATTTTTATTACTTCCCTCTTGACTACTCCTTTGGCCTGCTTTGGGTCTTCCACCTGCTCACAGATGGCCACTTTATAACCCGCCTTGAGCAATCTCGAAAGATATGAAGTAACCGCATGATAGGGAACGCCGCACATCGGCACATTCTGCCTGGAAGTCAGAGCCAGGCCCAGAACCTGTGAACCCACCTGGGCATCTTCATAAAACATCTCATAAAAATCACCCAGGCGGAAAAAAAGCAGGCAATCCCGGTGCTGGGCTTTAATCCGATGATATTGCTCCATCATCGGGGTCAGGACATCATTCATCTTGGTCATGGGCCAACTCTTGAATTAAACTATATTATATTAATTAATTCTTTGGCAACTAATACTGGCCATTTTAATTGACAATTTTCCCGGTTAGATTTAGTATAAAAACTCGAATAACGCCAAGGATTTCTCAAGATGAATGCTCCAATGTTACTGACGGTGCTCAGACTGGTGGCTGTGCCGGTTCTCGTTCTGGTTATGCTGGCCAAGTTTCCCGGTCAGGAGATAGTGGCCTTCGTCATCTTTGTTTTCGCCTGCCTGACGGACATGCTCGATGGTTTCTGGGCCAGAAGAAAACAGATGACTTCTGTGCTCGGTTCACTGCTTGACCCGATGGCTGACAAGCTGCTCATCACTTCGGCATTAATTGTTCTGGTAGAAAATCATGTGGTCCCGGCCTGGATGGCCATCATCATCATCGGACGCGAAATTGCGGTCACCGGGTTCAGAGCCATTGCTTCCTCTCGAGGCTACAACATCCCGGCTTCTGGTTGGGGAAAATTGAAGATGATTTTCGAGACGGTGACCATCGCCATCCTGATTCTCGGGCCTCACCACCTGGGCCTTTTATACCGCCTGGCTCACACGGTCGGTCTGTGGTTAATCGTCATCATGGCCCTTTTTTCGGCCGGAGAATATTTCATCCGCTTCGGTAAAAAAGTTTTATCTGAATCAACCACCTGAGTAATTTTGCCGGTATTTTTCCAGAGAAGCCATATCCTCAATATTGTAAAGTTCAGGAATTTTTGTCCAGTTCCGGCTGGCCCTTTTCAGAAGGCCGGTCAATACCTTTCCCGGCCCGAGCTCTACCGCTTCCTCCACTCCCCATTCGGCCAGCCTCTGCATCGACGGATACCAGAGAACGGTCGAAGTAATCTGCTGGCTGAGAGATTCTCTAACCTCGCTCGCCGTGCGCATCTCTCGGGCCGTATAGTTAGAAATAACCGGAAACTGCGGGTCTTTCAGGCTTACTTTTTCCAGGTCAGCTTTCAGCCGTTCAGCCGCCGGTTTCATCAATGAAGTATGAAAAGGACCGCTGACCTGGAGATAGACAAAGCGTGGTGGCTTCAGTATTTCCAGGGCCTCTTCCACCGCCCCTTTTTCCCCCGCTATGACAACCTGCTCCTCCGAATTCCAGTTTGCTATTTGAACTATCCCTTTCTCCACACGGGCCAGCCCATTCTCTATTGTTTTATAATCAAGGCCAATGACAGCCGCCATGGTGCCCGTCCCCGGCGGCATGGCTTCCATCATGTACCTTCCCCGGTTGGCCACCAAACGAAGACCGTCGGCAAAACTCAGGCTTCCTGCGGCCACCAGGGCGGAATATTCTCCCAGACTGTGGCCGGCCGCCACTTCGGGTTGAATGCCCAGCAGCCGATAGGCTATATAACTGACCGTTAATAAAGCAGGTTGAGTATTGGAAGTAAGACGCAGCTGGTCTTCCGGCCCTTCAAAGCAAAGCCTGGAAAGAGAAAAACCCAGAACATCGTCGGCCTGGGCAAAAAGCCGGCGGGCTTCCTCACTTTTTTCATAAAAATCTTTGCCCATACCAACATACTGTGACCCCTGACCGGGGAAAAGAAAAGCTCTTCTTTTCATTTGGCCTCCTCGGAATTGATTTTCTTGAGACAATCTGAATTGATCATTATCTCAGCTCTTTGCCTTAATTCCTCCATCCATTTCTTTATTTCCTGGCTTCTCTTATTCCTCTGCAGCCTGTCTTCCAGTTCATCCAGCACCTGGAATAATTCAGCCGGAGTCTGGCCTCTGGCCTTTTGTTCTGGCACATATTCGTTCCGGTAATAATCTTCAATTTCCTTCAAAGAAACGTAAGATTTCTGCGCAAACCTCGAGCCAATCACCCGGTCAAAAAGAATTTTCCCTTCAAAATAGGGCATTAAATCTATCTCCCTGAGCCCGAGAGAGAGCAGCTTCCGGTTGAATTTTTCCTCCCCTATTTTTTGCTTGGATTTATTAATTTCCTGCTTAATCTCATCTTCGCTGACCCTGAGCTGCTCGCGGGCGAGTTCCTGGATGAGCACCTGGTCAACATAACTTTCAAGAAATTTATCCCGGTCTTCATAGATCCCCTGCTGGGCTTCAGAAATCAGGTCGAAAGCCCGGAAAACCTTAAGGTCAAAAAGGGTAATCGGCTTCTCGTTAACCGTGGCCACCACGCAGTTAACGATGACCTGCCCGTAAAGACTGAAAAACTCAAGAGCAGCGGCGAAAAAAAACGGCAGCGCCACCAGCCTGAACTTAATGGTTTTGTTCTTCCTTTCAGCCTGCATATCAACCACCTAAAACATGTTTCCGATGGTCAGGAAAAACAACGGTCGCCATTTTCCGTCGGGTGGATTCAGGTTCCAGCCGACATCGAAACGCACCGGCCCGAGCGGGGTGCGGTATCTCAACCCCAAACCGACGGCCTGTTTCAACTTAAAGAAATTAAAATTACCCGGTTCAGCAAACACATTTCCCACATCATAAAATACCGCTCCGTACAAATTGGGCAAGCTCTTGAACATCAGGAATTTTCCCTCCATGTTTAGAAGGAAAATGCTTTTACCGCCGAGGGGGAGGCCCGAAGCCGGGTCTTCTGGCCCGAGCCGCTCAAACCCTGTCCCCCGGAAGGAATTGCTGCCGCCCCCAAAAAATCTTTCCGGGATGGGCACCAGCCCAAAAGCCAGTCCCAGGCGTACCGTAGTATAAAAATCAACATTTTGCGCCAGCGGGTAAAAATACTGGAACTTCCCGAACAGTTTTCTGAAATTCGATTCTGTATGCAGCAGCGGATAAGCTCGCTCGAAAGCCAAGCTGAAAAAATAACCCCGGCTGGGATTAAAGGTATCATCCCTGGTGTCCTTGATCAGGGTGGCCGAGCCATAGGCAATCGAATAAGGCAATCTTTCCCGTTCTACCTCAGATTCTGAAATTTTTAAGTTGGTCAGCTGCGTGCGCAGCGCTCCGGCCGACAGAAGCAGGCTAAAGTTAGCCGGCAGCGCCCGCCGGGTAGACAGGATAAAACCGCGCCGTTCGTAACTGAAACTTGTCCGGTCTTCTTTTTCCAAATAGCCGCTGAGGTAGGTTCTCATCTTTAGACCGAAAATATAAGGCTGCTGCCAGGTAGCCACCAGCCTTTTTTCAGCCAGAGAAAACTGACCGACCAGGCTTATCTGACTGGCATTTTTGAAAAGGTTATATCTTATGTATTCGGCCGTAACCCTTGGCCGAAACTCATTTTCCCAGAGGACAGCTGAACGGAGTTCTTCCCTGGTTTCTACCCCGAGCCCCAGGCTGGCAAAATTCTGTTCTCCCTCCTTGAGCTTAAACGAGAGATTAATCCTGTCCTCTCCCGCCGGCACTTCTTCAATCTTAACTTCAGAGAACACACCCAGACTGTCCAGCCCCCGCCTGGTTTCCAGAAGTTGCTGATAAGAAGCCCAATCTCCCGGTTTCAACCTGATTTCCTTCTGGATCAGGCGCCGGCTGGTTAAACGGTTTCCGGTAATAAAGATATTATCGACGCGGTATCTTTTTCCTTCATCCACCCTGATAAGCACATCCACGTTGTTATCTTTATCCGGTGACACTTCCAGGCTAAATTGCATTCCCCTGAATCCTCGATTGAGGTAAAACAGATTTATTCTTTCGAGGTCTTTTTGCAGGGCCGGCCGGTAATAAGGCTGGCCGGGACGCGACTCCAGCTCCCTGATTATCTCGGCTGAATTGAACGATTTCGCCCCCTGTATTTCCAGGCTTTTTATCAGCTGGCGAGGCCCTTCCTCGATATAATAGACCGGACGGACAGACCCATCCTGCCGAACAAAATTCAGGGAAACGCTGGCCTGGGGAAACCCTTTGGTTTCGTAAAATAACTTAAGCCTTTCATTCAGGTCATAGAGTTCCTGGCCGTCCAGATAAGGCAAAAAGAGAAATTTGCTGGTAATCCCAAGATTCTTTTTGAGCTCGGCCTCTGAAAAAGATTTATTACCTTTAAAAGCAATTTCTTTAACCTTCAGCTTCGGACCGGCATGCACTTCATAAACGGCACGCCTCTCTTCTTCCGTCCTCTGCAGGCTCGGACGCACACTGGCAAATAAATAGCCTTTTTTCCTTAAATACTTTAGAAGAATTGCCTCACCTTCAGACAGCGCCCATTCTTCAAAAACCTTCTGTTCCCATACCCTTTCCACCAGTTTGGGGGACAGATGGAATCCTTTTATTTCAATTTTAATTCTGACGCCAGGCACAATGTTAATCCTGAGGTCCATCTGGCCGGACTGGGGGTCAAAATTTTCCTTTTCGGCTGCCACTTCCACCCACCTGAAATCCCTCTCTTGATAAGCCTTTTTAATGTTTTCCAACCCCTTTTCCACTTTTTTCGGCCGGTAAAAATCTCCGGGTTTTAAGCCAAAAAGTCCCTTCAGACGCTCCTGACTTATGGCTGAACTCCCCTCAAAGGTTATTTTCCTCAAGCGTATCCTTCGCCAATCTGAAAATTTCACCGTTAGGTCGACCAGGTCCGTGCCCGGTCTTCTCTCCGCTTTAAGGTCGATGTTGCTGGAATAAAATCCTTCTTCTTCAATAATCCTTTTAAGTTCGCTGACTATCTTTTCTTTAGAACTTTCATGAAAGACAGTGCCTGGTTTAAGAGGCAAAACTTCACCGGTAATTCTCTTTTTCACCTCCTTCGGGGCATCAATCTCAAGACGGTTGAGGAAAAGATTTTTGGACAGCTTAAAAATAAGTTCCTGCTGGAGTTCTGGCTCCCAAAAAACTTCACCCGAAGCATACAGACCGGTGCTCAGCAGGCGTTTTAAAGCCTGGTCAATTTTCAGCTCGCTATAATCTTCTCCTGCCTGCAAACCTGCCAGGCTGGAAAGCTCCTGCTCAGCTGGCTGGCCGTCTACCAAAAAAGTGATTTTTTTTATCTTTACTGCCGCCTCTGAAGAAAAGGCCGCAAAAATTAACATTATTAAAAAGCCAGCCAGCCAAAAACTCTTTCTTCTCATCTAAAACCTTTTCCTGAGTTTAAGGTCGAAGCTGACCCGCCCCAATTCATTCCTGATAGCTACCAGAGAAAGGCCGCCGGTCAGCTCCCATTCGAGCCTGATGATCTCTTCACGCTGAGTGGCCAGGTTGGTGGAATAAAGAATCAGGAAATTCCTTGACAGCCTCTTCCCCACGGTCAGCCTGGCGGTCAATTCTGAAGTGGAGCCCATGAGAAACGGATCAAGCCGAAAGCGGTCAAGGCTCAACAGGCTTTCTGGCTTTTTGGCCAGCTCGTAAGAAATAAGAGAAGCCGTGCTCATCTGGGTGGCATCAAAAGAATACCTTCTCTGGTAAGATTCTCCCAGCGCCAGAAGCGAGAGTATCTCTTCCTGGGGCAAAGCCGGGGAAGATGAAAACTCCGGCTTGAGGCTGCTGACCAGCCCGGAAAGGCTGAACAGAACGTGATAGTCCTTCACGTAGGCTTCAGCCAGAAAATCGAGATAGGGGTCAATAACCAGGGGGTTAAAAAAGCTAAGCCGGCCCCTGATGATGTTAAAGTCCCGGTCCTGAAAATAAACCGTTCCAGAGATGGCTTCTATTTCCCCGGTAATTATCGGATTGGCCACTGTGCCAGAAATAACCAGGTCGAGGCGAGCCCTTATCCGGCCGAGAGAATTTTCTGCCCAAACGTTATCATTTGCTCTTAGCCGCAAATTCAACTTAAGGTCATTGAGCCAGCTCTGGCTGGTTTCCCCGGCATAAGCCGAAGAGGAAAAAGATATTTTTTCCCAGAATTCTCTCTTCCAGAGCACTTCCTTGAGGTTAAAATCTCCTTCCAGCAGGGCCGTCCCCTCTTTAAAATAAAATCTCATCTGACCGTCAGCTTTAGACCTGGTCCTTTCAAAAACCGAAAGCTGCATATTCGTGCCTTCTAACCGGACGTCAGCCGCCTTCAATTTACCTTCAGAAAAACTGACCGTTCCGTTGCCCTGAATCGGCCCATCGGCAATTTTCCCCTGAAAAGAGCGAATGGCGATGTCAGTATTTTTGACCAGCAGCAGCGCACTAAAATCGGTCAGAGCATGGGCAAAACCTGGAATGGGCATCAGCTGGCCCTTGACTTCCACCGCCCCGTTAAGTTCCACCTGCTCAATCGGCCCCTGAAAATTCAGCAGAAAATCAACATTACCCTTAGAACCTTTAAGCGGCAGGACCATTTCTATCGTGTTGAGCTGGCCCCTGACTTCGCCCGAGATAAAGTCTTTGTCCAGAGCTACATCAATCTTGCTCTGGTACCTACTTTCACCTGGAGAAAGCGTGCCTTTCAGCTCAAAGCTCAGTTTATTGTTCAGATAATTAAAGCTGTATTCCCCGGAAGTGGAAGCTGCTTTCAGGATGTAAACTTTAAAATTTTCCACCTTGAACTGGCCACCAGGCCGGTCCCGACCGAACATTCCCCGGCCGCTTAAGTTAAGGTCCGCCCGGCCGCCAAAAGCCTCAGAAAAAGGGCTGAGGTCCACTCCCGTAGCTTTCAGGTCAAAGTCATAGGTTGGCTCTTTCAACCCCAGCCTGACCAGCCCCTCCACTTTCCCGCCGTTCAGGTTAAAGCTCAACCCTTCCAGCAGGAGCTCTTCTTCTGTATATTTAAGCTGCCCGCTAACCTTTTCCAGCCTGGTACCCAGAAGAAAAATCTCATTTCCTGAAAATTTCCCGCTGAATTCGGTACCCTCTGGCTTTTCCTTCCAGACAAATTCTCCGGCCGCCTGGCCGCTCAGGGGAAAGCTGACACCCAGCCTGGGTAATATTTCTTCAAGCAATCCCCTTTCCATGGTCAGCCCGGTTTCTAACAGGCCGTTAATCTGGCCGAGCCTGATTTCACCCTGAAATGTTCTGTCTATGGCGTAGACTTTACCCGAAACCTGGCCGCTGACCAAGCTTATTTCGCCGCGGGCTGAAGTCACGTCAAACCTTTCGAACCCGGCGGGAGAACAGGAGAAATCAAAATTGAGGTCAGGGCTATTATATTTTCCCTTTACGCTAATGACTGCTCTTCCTGCCCCGCGAATCTCAGGAAAACCAAAATTCATGTTGAGGATTTTCTGAGTAAATTCCCTGGCTCGTTTTATGTCGGTAAACTGCCCCCTGATATTCAGGTCAAGACTTTTATTTATTAAAACCTGACCATCAACTTCAACCCGGCCAAAATTACTTTCCAGGTTCCTCGTTCTAACTTTAAGGTCTTTTTCCGGAATATCAAGAAATAGCTGGACGTTTCCTCTGAAACTGTATCTATCCCGGTCGTTATTCTTGGGGATTTTTGCTCCGGCCTCTATGTCATCCCTGAACTCGGCCTGAACAGACAGCTTTCCCTGGCTGAGGGTAAAATTGCCCCAGGCCGGTGAGCGCACCGGCCAGGGTACCGAAGCATATTTCATAATGGGGTCAAGGTGAAAACCGGCCATCTGGCCTTCGACTTTTCCTTCATAAAAGCTGATTTTCACCTCTTCTGCCGGCCGGCCCGTGTTCTTTATACTGGCTGTTACCTGCCCGCCTTTTCCTTTTTCTACCAGCACCTGCCCTTCGACCGTGCCCAGTTTTACTCCGTTTAAGAAAAAATTTGTCGTCAGGTAATCGGCCTTAACGACCAGATTCCCCGTGGCAGTACTGATATCAGCAGTGCCTGTGGTTTCACCCGCCCAATCAAACGGCAGGTTAAACGCGCTCATAAGAAAATCCGTCGGGAGGTTATAATCAGCCTTAAAGTCCACGTACCCATTTTTCCCGGTCAATATTTTGCCCTCAACCCTCAGGGCGGCTTTGTTTCCCTGGAAGCTTAACCGGTTAACGGCCAACTCCCGCCCCCGGCTGGTGATAAAAGCCTCCAGCCCCCCTTCCACAGAAATTTTTGAGGCCAAGGGCCGAAGGCTGGAAACAGGGGAGCGGAGTAATAAGCTGAGCTCTTCCTCCTTCAGACTAAAATAAGCGGAAACATCCTGGAACTTGAAATCACCTTCTTTAAGCTTCAAATCAAAGTAGCCTCGGTGAACATATCCACCCTCAACAATAACCGGCAAATCCTGCATCCACCGGCCGCCGGCCCCTCCTGCCTTTCCTGCACCTTCATATGAATAACTCACGACCGGGCGCTCCACCTGGACCACTACCGGTTTTTCCTTCCTAAAAAGCGATAAAAATGGGAGAGAAATTTCTATCAGGTCTGCCTTAAACGAGGGATTCGCCCCCCTTGATTTTATCTGTTTGATGTACAGGGTGGGCGGCAGATAAGAAAGATGCAGTTCGCCTATTTCAAAAGCCTGATTAAGCCGGCGGCCCAGCTGCTTGAGAAAAAGGCTCTTGGCCATGGACAGGGCCACATACAGGAAAGCCATCACCAGCAACAAGGCCACCAGGCCTTTGCGCTTTTTAAGAAAGGTCATGAAAACGGCTCTACCTTTATTTTCGAAGTTTTTACTTTAAAGAGACCTTTTTCCAGTCTTGTAAAAACCTTTCAATGCCGATGTCGGTCAGCGGATGTTTGACCAGCTTTTCCATGACCGAATAAGGAACGGTCGCGATATGAGCCCCGATCAGGGCCGCTTCGACCACGTGCCCCGGATGTCGGACGCTGGCCACAATAATTTCTGTTTCAAAATTGTAATTTTCATAAATGGTCACAATCTGTTCGACCAATTCCATCCCGTGATGCGACACATCATCCAGCCGGCCGATGAAGGGGCTGACAAAAGCCGCGCCGGCCTTGGCCGCCAGAAGAGCCTGCGAGGGCGAAAAGACCAGCGTCATGTTAACCCTGATACCTTCAGCCGAAAGTATCCTGGTTGCCTTCAGCCCTTCCAGGTTGACCGGTATCTTAACGGCGATGTTCGGAGCGAGGCTGTTCAGCTTTCTGGCTTCAGCCACGATGTCTTCTGCCCTGCTGGAAACACATTCGACGCTGACCGGGCCGGACACCACCTGGCAGATTTCCCTGACCAGCTCTTCCAATGGCCTGTTTTCTCTGGCACACAGGGTGGGGTTGGTGGTCACACCGTCAAGGATGCCCCAGCTGGCGACCTCTTTTATTTCCTGAAGGTTGGCCGTATCAAGAAATAGTTTCATCATTCCTCCTCTAATTTCTCTAATTTTTTATCAGATAGTTGGAAAGCGTTCCTATCCCTTCAATTTGGACCTCAACCCGGTCTCCAACTTTCATCGGACCCACGCCGGCCGGCGTCCCCGTGGCGATGATATCCCCGGGCTCAAGGGTCATTATTCGAGAGATGAAACGAAGGAGAAAAGGAATATTGAAAATCATATTCCTGGTATTGCCGGACTGCACCAGACGCCCGTTGAGAAAAGTTTTCAGGTGGATGGCCGAACAATCAAGCCCGAGAGCCAGGCAGGGACCGACCGCGGCAAAAGTGTCAAAAGATTTAGCCCTGGTAAATTGCACATCCTTTATCTGCAAATCTCGGGCAGTGACATCGTTGAAACAGGTATAGCCCAGTATAGCTTCCTGCCAGTCATCCTGTTCTTTTAGGTTTTTCGTCTTTTTCTTGATAACCACGGCCAGCTCGCCTTCATAATCGATGCGCTCCGCCATGTCGGGCCAGACAATGGCCTGGTTGTGTCCGATTACGGCACTCGGTGGCTTCAGGAAAATCAACGGTTCGGCCGGAACCTCATGGCCAAGTTCTTCAGCATGCTCCCGGTAATTTCGTCCCACGCAAATAATCTTGCTCGGTTGAACCGGAGGCAGAATGGTAACGTCAGCAACGGGAATGGGGCTGTCTTCAATTTTAAAGTTGCGGAAAATAGAGCCCTTGACCGGGAAAAGCACATCTTCCTTGAGAAGACCATATAACACTTTCCGACGGTAGCGAAAACGATAGATTTTCATGGTCTTATGTTTTCACCTTAATTTTTGCCGGGAAGCTCTCATTATGGTTCTTATCCACGGCAGTTATAGAATATTCATATACAACACCCTTTTCAACTGAGGAATCAACAAAACTTGCCTGTTTGACCGGGTCTGGATTAAGCAGAACTTCTTTCTCCCCTTCTCTTGCCCGGTAAACCCGATATCCTGCCAGGTCTTCCTCCAGGTTTGGCCGCCAGCTGAGTGCTACCCCTTCTGGGCCCGAAAAAGCCTGCAGCCCCTCCGGAGTGGCTGGCGGGGTATTATCTGTCGCGGTCAAGCTTACCACCTGAGAATCCTCACTCTCGCTATCGAAATAAGGGGGCAGCAAGGCTCTCACCAGATATCGATAATTCTTCCCTGACTCAACCTGCCCGTCTTCATAAAGAGTTTCCTGAACCGGCAATTCGTTCAATTTTTTAAACTGCCCGTTATCGCTTCGGTAGACGTTATAAACCAGCTTCTGGGGTGCAGGTTGCCCGTCGACCATTTTCTCAGGTGATTTCCAGCTCAGGCGCACTTTCGGCCCGCTCATCTCTGCCCTCAATTCCTGCGGTGGTTCAGGCACAATTACCACTTTAACTCTTACCAGATTAGATAAATTTGACCAGCTGCCCTTTTTACCTTTCACCCTGAGACCAAAAAGAAATTCTTGCCCTGTGGTTCTTTCCAGGTCCAGGTTTAAAACGGCTCCATTCGGGCCAGATATTATCCGACCGGGAAACACGGCCGCCACCGGCCGAGCAAACCTGAGGAATTCCTGGAGGGATTTTTCTTCCGGTAGTGTTTCATCTTTTACTTCCATCACCCTTAAGTCTGTGCGAACCACCTCCAGCTGATTTCCTCTTTCATCTGTCGCCGGGTTAGTCCAGCTGAAATAAACCTTTTTCCCCTGCTGATAAGCCTTAAAGTCCTTGACAGCCTGAGGAATTCTGGGCACCGGTTTTTCCAGCGGCCCTTTGCGGCCGCAACCGGCTGATAAAAAAACCAAAAAGGCCAAGACAAAGCTGATAAACAGCCGGACTTTTCTCATCTTTTACAGGATGAATTTCCTCAGGTCCTGGTCCTTGAGGATTTCACTCAGTTGTTTCTGCACGTAATCTCTGGTAATAACGATTTTCTTGTTGGCCAGGTTGGGAGCTTCAAATGAAATATCTTCCATGACCTTTTCCATCACGGTATGCAACCGCCGGGCACCGATATTTTCGGCCTCTTCGTTAACCTTTTCAGCAATGGCCGCTATTTCTTCAATGGCTTCGGGCGTGAATTCTACTTCCACCCCTTCCGTGGCCAGAAGCGCTTTGTACTGTTTTATCAAAGCATTTTCCGTTTCAGTCAGGATGCGGACAAAATCCTCCTTGGTTAAGGGCGTAAGCTCGACTCGGATTGGAAAGCGGCCCTGAAGCTCCGGGATCAGGTCGGAAGGCTTGGTCACGTGAAAAGCGCCGGCGGCTATGAACAGAATGTGGTCAGTCCGGACCAGACCGTACCTGGTGCTGACCGTGGTGCCCTCGATGATCGGCAAAAGGTCTCTCTGCACGCCCTCGCGGCTGACATCCGGCCCCAGCCCGGATTCCCGGCCCGCCACCTTGTCCAGTTCGTCCAGGAAAATTATGCCGGTCTGTTCGACTCTTTCTATCGCCAGGCGGGCCACTTCTTCCATATCCACCAACCGTTTTTCTTCATCTTCCAGCAGGATTTCCCTGGCCTCTTTAACTTTAACCCGGCGTTTCTTGGTCTTGCCGCCAAAAATTCCGGGCATGATTTCCTGAATTTGAATGCCAATCTCCTCAAAGCCGTTCGAAGTGATAAATTCAAAAGGCGGGGTCGGTTTTTCCTTGACCTCGATTTCCACGTAACGCTCATCCAGGGCTCCCGCCCTCAGCTGGCGGCGGAGCTTTTCCCTGGTTTCCTGGAACCTTTTCTGTTCTTCGGCTGAAGCACCGGGTTCGCGACGCCGGTTGTGGGGAAGCAAGATATCGAGCAGTTTTTCTTCCACGTTGGCTCTGGCCTTCTTCTCGATTTCTTTTATCTTTTCCTGCTTGACCATATCCACGGCAATCCGCACCAGGTCGCGGATCATGGATTCGACATCCCGGCCAACATACCCCACTTCTGTGAACCGGCTGGCTTCAATCTTGAGAAAAGGCGAAGAAGTCAGCTTGGCCAGCCGACGCGAAATCTCTGTTTTGCCGACTCCCGTCGGCCCTATCATCAGGATGTTTTTGGGAGCAATTTCATCGGCCAGCTCGGGCGGCAGTTTGCGCCGGCGAAACCGGTTTCTCAGGGCAATGGCCACGGCCTTTTTGGCCGCCTTCTGGCCGATGATGTATTTGTCGAGCTCGGCCACAATCTGCTGCGGCGTGAGCTCGCTTTCCCGGTCCCCCAGGACAAGAACATCTTCTTTTATAACCTTGCCTTCCAATTCTATCGCCATGTTACAGTTCCTCAACGGTAAAATTCTGATTGGTGTAAACACAAATTTCAGAAGCAATGCGCAGGGCTTCCAGAGCAATTTCCCTGGCTGAAAGGTCGGTATGCCTGAGCAGCGCCCGGGCGGCCGCCAGAGCATATGGGCCACCCGACCCGACGGTGATAATTCCGTCGTCCGGTTCTACTACATCGCCCGTTCCGGATATCAAGAACGTGTTCTGGTCATCGGCCACAATCAGCAGGGCATCAAGCTGACGGAGCGATTTATCCATACGCCAGTCCTTGGCCAGCTCAATGGCCGCTCTGGACAGGTTGCCATGGTATTCTTCAAGCTTCCCTTCAAATCGAGAAAACAGGGCAAAGGCATCAGAAGTGGAGCCGGCAAAACCGGCCAGGACCTTGCCCTTGTACAGTCGCCTGACTTTCTGAGCGGTGGCCTTGAGCACGGTCTGCCCCATGGTCACCTGGCCATCTCCGGCCATAACAACCTTTCCTTTGTGACGAATGCATATAACAGTAGTGGAACGAATCATTGGATTCACCTTTTATGTTTTGATTATACAATAAAAACCAGCCTGTGGTAAGAAGGTTGCCTGAACCCTGAAGGCACGTTCGCCACGCCGAACCTGAACTGCCAAGACACCTGCGGCTAAAAGCAATTATTCTCTTTCCGGTACCTTTTTCTTCTTTTCCGGGCAAAAATCTCAATCCCCAATGTCTTCCTAATCGGGCAGCTTTGTGATAAAAAAGAAATGAAGCGAGGTCAAAATGAGCGAGTTAACCCTGGTCATCATGGCTGCCGGGATTGGAAGCCGTTACGGAGGCCTGAAACAGGTTGACCCGGTTGGACCCAACGGTGAAATCATCATCGATTATTCCCTTTACGATGCCTGGCGGGCCGGTATAGAAAACGTAGTTTTTATCATCCGCCGCGACCTGGAAAGCATATTCAGGGAAAAAATCGGCCACCGGGCAGAAAAATATTTCAGAGTTTCTTACGTTTTCCAGGAGCTCCACCTGGCCCTGCCGGAAGGTTTTAAGGTACCGGCTGACCGGGTCAAGCCCTGGGGTACCGGACATGCCATTCTGCTCTGCCAGCCGGTTATTCCGGGAAACTTTCTGGTCATCAACGCTGACGATTTTTACGGCTTCGATGCCTTAAAAAAGCTGGCCGATTACATGCGAGAAGCAAAAGATACTCCCGAGTATTACAACTATGCCATGGTGGGCTATCGGCTCGGTCATACCCTGTCTGAACACGGCCATGTGGCCCGCGGCATCTGCCAAATTTCTGAAGACGGATATTTGCTGGACCTCAGGGAAAGAACCAGAGTACAAAAATTTCCGGACGGGATTAAGTACACCGAAGACGGAGAAACCTGGCACCCGCTTTCGCCGGACGACATCGCTTCGATGAATATTTTTGGCCTCACTCCGAGCATTTTTCCTGAACTTAAGGTTCGTTTTCAACGCTTCCTGTCCGACCCCGGGACCGACCTCAGCAAGTCCGAATTCTACATTCCGGAGGTGGTGGGTGCTCTGTCACGCGAGAGGAAAGCCAGAGTCCGGGTTTTAACCACCGAGGACCGCTGGTTTGGCGTCACCTACCAGCAGGACCGTCCCTGGGTGCAACAAGGAATCAAAAAACTCATTGAAGAAGGCAAATACCCGGAAAAACTCTGGGAAAGATAACAGTTTCCCCATTCATTTCCCGGCTTTTTGGGCAATTACTTTTATAGCTTTATCCGGCTGGAGACTGGCAGTTAGTAGAGTTTAAGTGACTTATTCATCATCCGGGTCAAAACGAAAAACTTCTCTCCGGGCGGAAATGGCTTCATTCACCTGACCTCCTTTATGCCATCAAACTCCTGCCGGCAGGCTTCTGATAGCATTTTTTACATTTTTTCTGCTTTTTTCTGCAGAAAGCTGGGGATCATCGGCCAATTTTTTGAGCTTGCTCTTACAGGTTCAGTCAATTATTTCCAACCGGTTAAAGCTTGTTCCTTTTCCCGGATGCTCTCTTTTCCTTGATGTTCGGCCGCCAGATTTTGATAACGCATCATTTCGCAAACGCAATTACCTCGGTAACGGGCAAATAGTTGAAAAATACAATTTTTAAGCTAAGGTTTCAGCTCCTCGGCCACCCCTTTAATACCGCCGTTTTACAACGGCCCCTCAATTTTTCTCCTTGACACTCGCTCGAAGTTCCAAAATATAATAAGGGTTGCCCTGTAATCTTTATGAGAATTGTTTATTTCACGCTCGGAGGAGTAAAACATGCATAATAAAAAATATTTCACCGGCGCGGGCCTTTTAGTGATATTTATTGTTCTGCTGGCCATCGGCCGCCAGTTCACCAATTCCCAGACTCCAGAAAACCAAATTAATGACTGGGAAAATCCAAAAGTTTTCGCCATAAATACTGAAGAACCTCATGCCACCTTCATTCCCTTCCCTGACCTGCAGCAGGCTTTGCAGAATGAGCCCGGCAAATCACCCTGGTATAAATGCTTGAACGGTAAATGGAAATTCTGCTGGGTGCCAAAGCCGGCTGACCGGCCGCTTGATTTCTGGCAACCTGAATTCGACGACACTCAGTGGAAAGAAATCGACGTGCCGGCTAACTGGGAATTGCTCGGTTACGGAATCCCCATCTACGTCAACAGCGATTATGAATTTGCCCCGAACAATCCTCAGCCGCCGCACATCCCTCATGACCACAACCCGGTCGGTTCCTACCGGACAAAGTTCACCATTCCGGAAAGCTGGAAAGATAAAGATGTTTTCATCCACTTTGGCGCCGTCAAATCTGCTTTTTATGTCTGGATTAACGGCCAGAAAGTTGGCTACAGCGAGGACTCCAAGACGCCGGCGGAGTTTAAAATTACTCCCTATCTAAAGCCTGGTGAAAACCTGTTAGCCCTGGAAGTCTACCGCTGGTCGGATGGCTCCTATCTTGAATGTCAGGATTTCTGGCGCATCTCCGGCATTGAACGAGATGTTTACCTCTATGCCGCTCCCAAGAGCAGAATAAGAGACTTTTTCGCCAGAACGCTGCTCGATGAAAATTACCAAGACGGAGTTCTGGACTTAGACGTAGAGGTCCTCAACGACAGCCCCCTCACCGGCGGTCGGCCCAGGTCGACCAGGCTTCCGGCGTTCAACCTCACCGCTTCCGTCATCAACGAGGAAGGTGAACAATTTTTTCTGGAAAAGAAAACTTTTACTTTAAAACCGAACGAGAAAAAGCTGCTCAACTTCAAAGGAGAGGTGCCGGGCATAAAACCCTGGACGGCTGAAACTCCCCACCTTTACACGCTGTGTCTGGAATTAACCGATGAAAAAAATGCTCCTCTGGAAGCCATCACGACGAAAGTTGGCTTCCGGCGGGTGGAAATAAAAAACGGCCAGCTTTTAGTCAACGGTCGAGCGGTTTATTTCAGGGGTGTTGACCGGCACGAACACGACCCCTGGACCGGGCACGTGGTTTCAGAACAATCTATGGTTCGTGACATCCGGCTGATGAAACAGAACAACATCAACGCCGTGCGAACGAGCCACTATCCCAACGACCCGCGCTGGTATGAGCTGTGCGATTACTACGGGATTTACCTGATTGACGAAGCCAACATAGAATCGCACGGCATGGGTTACGGTGAAAAAAGCCTGGCCAAAAACCCGGACTGGGGTCCGGCCCACCTGCACCGGATAAAACGCATGGTGGAGAGAGATAAAAACCATCCCTCGGTGATTATCTGGTCCATGGGCAACGAAGCCGGCAACGGTATCAATTTTGAAGAATGCTACCGCTGGATAAAGCAGCGAGACCCCGGCCGGCCAATCCACTATGAGCGAGCCGAGCTGGCCTGGAATACAGACATCTACTGCCCGATGTATGCCAGAATTGAGCACCTGGAAAAATACGCCAGAAGCAACCCCGCCCGCCCGCTCATCATGTGCGAATACGCTCACTCCATGGGCAACAGCACGGGCAATTTGCAGGATTACTGGGACGTCATCGAAAAACACCCTGTTCTCCAGGGCGGTTTCATCTGGGATTGGGTTGACCAGGGTTTTGCCAAGAAAAATGAAAAAGGAGAACTGTTCTGGGCCTACGGCGGCGACTATGGCCCGCCCGGTACACCTTCTGATGACAATTTCTGCTGCAACGGCCTGGTGGCTCCGGACCGCACGCCTCATCCGGCTCTCTGGGAAGTAAAGAAAGTTTATCAGCCCGCGCGGTTTGAACTGGCCGAACCCCTGACCCACGACCGGAGTGGAGTAAAAATTAAAATCACCAACAAGTATGATTTCCTGCCTCTTGAACCAGAAACTTTTGCCTTGCATTGGACCGCTCTGAAAAATGGAGAAAAAGTGGCGGAAGGTACTCTGCCCTGTCCGGAGCTTGCCCCGTGGAAGACCGGTACCGTGCTGATTAAGCTTCCAGCCGAAGCTTTTAGCCCGCAGGCAGAAACTTTCCTCAACCTGGAGCTAAAAACCAGGAAAGAGCTGGCTCATGGCCTGATTCCAACCGGACATGCGGTAGCCTCAGAGCAGCTGAAATTAGCGGAGAAAGAAACGAGCCCGGCCCAGCCTTTACTGCCTGAGAAAACTCAGGCCAAATGGCCAAAACTTAAAATTAAAGAAATCAGGGCAAACAAAAACCTGGTTTCCGTCTCCGGGCTGGATTTTGTTATCACTTTCGACCGCACAGAAGGTCGGCCCGTCAGCTATAAATTCAAAAATGTTGAGCTCCTTAAAGAAGGTCCCCTGCCGAACTTCTGGCGGGCACCCACCGATAACGACTTTGGCAACCGGATGCCGGTCAGGCTTAAAGCCTGGAGAGAAGCCAGCCTCAACCGCCAGGTTAAATGGTTCAGAGTTGAAAAAGATAAGGATGGACAGGTGGCCGTTAAGGTCGATTTTTACCTGCCTTCAGTCGAAGCCAGCCAGTTAGCCGTTTACCTGATTTCTCGTGACGGAACGATAAAAGTCAACAATGAATTCAAGCCCGCTCATCCGGAAAAGCTTCCCGAAATACCTCGAGTCGGCATGCTGCTGGGCCTGGCTGATGGGTTTGACCTGATTGAATACTACGGCCGCGGTCCACATGAAAATTACTGCGACCGAAAAACTTCGGCCTTCATCGGCCTGTACCAGACCAGCAAAGAGGAACAGGTCATCCCCTACGTCAGCGCGCAGGAATTCGGCCACCATACCGATACCAGACGGCTGCTTATCAGGAACAGGGAGGGAATGGGTGTGAAATTTATCGGTCAGCCGGTGTTTGAATTTTCCGCCATCCCCTACACGCCTGAAGATTTGACCTTAAGCCGGCGTGGCGAAAAGCATTTCGTCGATGTGCCGAGGCGCAGCAACCTGTACGTGAGCATTGACCTGGCTCAGATGGGTGTCGGCGGAGACGATTCCTGGGGGGCCAAGCCGCACCCGCAGTACCTGATTAAGCCCCAGGCCTACACCTGGTCATTCATAATTCAACCTCTCAGAACCGAGTTTAAATAAGAACACAGGTAAAATAGAGGCACAAAATACCTTTTCTGTTTTTTTAGGCCGGCCTGACCGGCGGCTGCGCCCGGTCAAATTAAAAGCGAATTGAAATTAAAAATTTAAAAACATCAGTAAAGAGCCCGGCCGTTAGCCAAAGATATCTTTACGCTTAAAAATCGGTCAGTCCGGTCAGTTAACTTTCGGCAATTTTAAATTCCCAATCCAATTTCAAACAATGACTTAAAGAACCAGCCAGACCGGCCCGGTTATACATGATTTTCCGTTTCCGCTTCTTTCGAACCTCCTGCCATAAACATTCCAGGAAAGGACAGGTTTTCTGCCGTTTTCTTTTCTCCCCTCAGATAATTAAATCATAACCCGGTCGGTAAAAAATCATGTTTTTTTCTTTTAAACTTTTTTATAAATTATAGACGTAAGGTTTAGATTTAAAAATAAAACAATAGGTAAAATGTCTATTTTTGGAGAAGCACCATGAAAGCAAGATTCCGTGTTAAAAAAATATTTTTCGTAACACTCCTGTTCCTGGGCTTCCTGCTCACTTTTATCTTCATCTCTTCCGCCCGTGCCCCACAATCAAGCCGGCCAGATAAAAAGCTCGACCCGGCCCAGTTTCCGTTCTTGAATCCCGACCTGCCGGCCGAGCAGCGGGCCGCCGACCTGGTTGGCCGCCTCACCCTTGACGAAAAAATTAGTCAGCTGATGAACGACGCTCCGGCCATCGACCGTCTGGGCATCCCGAAATACAACTGGTGGAACGAGTGCTTACACGGGGTGGCCCGAGCCGGCCTGGCCACGGTTTTCCCGCAGGCGATAGGGCTGGCCGCCACCTGGGACACTGACCTGATGTACCAGGTGGCCACAGCCATCTCTGACGAAGCGAGAGCCAAGCACCATGAAGCCGTCCGCCGCGGCCAGCGCGGAATCTATCAGGGTTTAACCTTCTGGTCACCCAATATTAACCTTTTCCGGGACCCGCGCTGGGGCCGCGGCATGGAAACTTATGGCGAAGACCCCTACCTGACCGGAACGATGGCCGTCAGTTTTATCAGGGGGCTGCAGGGAGACCATCCCAAGTATTTCAAAGTTATTGCCACGGCGAAGCATTATGCGGTGCACAGCGGGCCAGAACCTGACCGTCATACCTTCGATGCGGTGGTCGACTTTCCCACTCTCCGCAGCAGCTATCTCCCCCATTTTGAAATGGCCGTGCGCGAAGGAAAAGCTTACTCCGTCATGTGCGCTTACAACCGATACCAGAATCTTCCCTGCTGCGGCAGCCCCTTCCTTCTTAACGACATCCTGCGCCGCGAATGGGGATTTGAAGGATACGTGGTTTCAGACTGCGATGCCGTTGACGACATCTATGCCACCCACAAGTTAGTGCCCACACTGGCCGAAGCGGCCGCCATGGCTCTAAAAGCCGGCACTGACCTTAACTGCGGACGGGCCTATCGGGCTCTGCTGGAGGCGGTAAAAACAGGCCTGGTGGACGAAACCACGGTGGATACGGCCTTAAAAAGGCTCTTCACTGCTCGCTTCAAGCTGGGCATGTTCGACCCGACCGAGCGCGTCCCCTACGCTAACATTCCCTATTCCGTGGTGGATTCGCCAAAGCATCGCTTCCTCGCTCTGGAAGCGGCCAGAAAATCCATCGTGTTGCTTCAAAACAAAGGGGAAACTCTTCCTCTCGCCAAATCGATCAAATCCCTGGCCGTGATTGGCCCCAACGCGGATGACGTGGAAGTGCTCCTTGGAAACTACAACGGGTTTCCGGCTGAGCCCGTAACTCCGCTGCGCGGTTTACAGGAGATGCTCAGCCCTCATACTGAAATCATCTATGAACCGGGCACGGACTGGGCGGAAGGAATTCCGGTGCTGACCGCCGTTCCCTCAGAGTTCCTGAAACCATCCCCGGAGGCCACAGAAAACGGCCTGCAGGCCGAATATTTCAGCAACCAGGAATTCAAAGGCAGGCCGGCCGCCGTGAGAGTCGACCGGGCTGTAGATTTTAACTGGTGGGAAGAGGCTCCGTTCCCGACTTTTGACCCTGACAATTTCAGCATCCGCTGGACCGGTTATCTGGTGCCGCCGGAAAGCGGTGATTATTATTTAGGCGGTGAAGGCTTTAACACTTTCAGAATCTACCTTGATGGCCAGCTGGTAGCCCAGTACAGCGGCACCCATGAGCTGCATAAGGTTTACCGAAAAGTCTATTTAGAAAAGGGAAAACCGGCCGCCCTAAAAATTGAATTCAGCCACCGGGCGCGGATGGCCTGCATGCGGTTGCTTTGGAAAAAGCCTGCCCCAAACGCTCTGGAAAGGGTGGTTGAGGCGGCCAGGCGAGCCGAGGCGGTGGTGCTTTTCCTGGGCCTTTCCCCGCGGCTGGAAGGGGAAGAGATGGACGTGCCGGTGCCAGGGTTTAAAGGTGGTGACCGGCTCAGCCTGAGCCTTCCGGCTAACCAGGAAAAACTCCTGCAGGAAGTGGTTAGCTCCGCGGTGGGCAAACCGGTCGTTCTGGTGCTGCTTAACGGAAGCCCGCTGGCCATAAACCGTGCCGTTGATTCCGTTCCGGCAATCGTGGAAGCCTGGTACCCCGGCCAGGCGGCCGGCAGAGCCATCGCGGAAGTTTTGTTCGGGGATTATAACCCGGCCGGCCGGCTTCCAGTCACCTTTTACCGCTCGGCCGATGACCTGCCGCCTTTCACCGACTACCGGATGCAGGGCCGCACCTACCGCTATTTCCGGGGAGAGCCCCTCTTTCCCTTTGGTTATGGTTTGAGCTATACCAAATTTCGTTATTCCAACCTGGTGGTGCCTAAATCCATCCGGGCCGGACAGGAACTGACCATTTCGGTGGAAGTAACAAACGCCGGACCGCGAGACGGGGAAGAAGTGGTTGAGGTTTACCTCAGCCGGCCCGAATCCAGGTCGCCCGTCAATCCGATTCACTGGCTGGCAGCCTACAAAAGGATTTTCCTGCGGGCCGGAGAAAAGCAGAAAATCATCCTGACGGTTCGTCCGCGTGAGATGGTCACTTATGACGGCGACGGCCACCCGCTGATTGAACCGGGTGCCATGTTGGTCTCGGTAGGTGGCCAGCAGCCCGGGTTCAGCGGCCGATTAAACGCCCAGACGACTCAGGTTATAACGCGCCGAATAACCATCAAACGATGAGTGTATAAAAAATTTTGAACTCCGGCCCGAAGAAACCGAAGTGTTTTATGCAGGACCAACCGGCCCCGGTTTTCAACGAGGAAATGACTCTTGAGGTTTCTGATAAAACAAAAGAAATTTCTTTTTCATTAAAGCCAGCCCATCAGCAAACGCAACTGCTGACCGTCAACCTCTTCCCGCATGGCAATGGAATATCTTTTCCGGCCATTCTCTTCCCGAACCAGAAGTTTCAGGCCAACGTATCCCAGGTACTTATCGTAATCAATCGGCTGCGTGGTGGTCACATAATTAAAAAACTCAGAAAGGTCAGCACCCGCTATTTGCTCGCAGGCTGTCCGGAATTCTTCATCGGTAAATCCTCTTCTCTTCTCCTTGTAATATGCCTGGTAGAGAAATCTCATCAGGTCATCAAGGCTTTTCTGACCTCCAGTCTCGTGTCTGATTTTTAAATCGAGAAGCATGGTCAGGATGGCTCCGATATCATAGTAAGAAATGGTGGTCTCGCTGCCAAAAAAAGGCTCCTCCCAGGCCCGCCAGCTGGCTTCAGCCGCGCTTTCCAGCTTCCGCCCAGCTGAATTCTCCACTTTTTCTATAAGCTGGCTGAGTCTTTCAAGGAATTCATCGCGGGTCATGAATCCGGCCCTTCTCAAAATCAGGTATTCATAATAAACCGTGCCCCCTTCGGCCAGCCATAACAGGTCAGTCCTGTTCTCTTTTTCGTAATCGAACGGGCCAAGGGCGACAGGTCTGATTGCTTTCGCGTTGTAGAGATGAAAAAATTCGTGGGCGATGAAACTCAACCAGCCCTGAAAGGCGCGGCGGTCTTCCGGCTTCGGCAGAACGGTAAATACTGCCATGGAATTTCTGTGTTCAAGGCCACCTCGGCCCGGCCCCATCAGCAAAAAGACATACCGCCGGTAAGGCACTTCTCCGATTATGCCGGTGGCGGTTATGATCAGTCTCTTAAGAGCCTGAATTATTTCAGCCTGGTTGAACTCGCCCGCTTCATCTGCGACCAGCTCATAGGTCAGGCCGCTGACTTCAAATTTTATGACCTGCTGGTTGCCAACATAAATCGGGCAGTCATAAAGAATATCAAAATTTTCCGCGTAGAAAGTATTTGGCCGGCCGGGCACCGGCTCAAGACCGGTCGATATCTGGCCGAAGCCCGGATATGGTTTTATCGTAACCTGCACCGGGAAGTCGAGCTTCCCCGGGACAAACATAAAAATGCTGGTCGGCGAGATGTAAGCTCTTTTTTCCGTCAGCTGACTTTCGGCCACCCCCTGCCCGCTGGCCATCACCTCGTAGCTGACCAGAAGCTGCCTTGCCCGACCGGTCTTAATTTTCCAGGTGTTTTCGTCTTTCTTCTCCCAGGCCAGAAACCGGCCGTTTTCATCCTGAGCTTTAAAATTTTCCACCTGACGGGCAAAATTTAAAATTCGGTAGTAGCCCGGAGACCAGGCTGGCATCTTAAGCTCCAGTTCCTCCCCGGCGTCCAGCTGACATCTGAGATTCACCTGAAACCGGTGACTGGCCGGCTGTTCCATCGACACGGTGTAAGAAAAGGCCGAGAGAACATCAACCGCCGGGCCCGTCTTAATCGCGGGCTGCTGCCCCACCTGCTGGCAGCCGGCGGCCAGCAGAACAGCGAGAATTAAAACTCTTAAGATGTGATTTTTCCGGGTCAAATTCTTAATCATTTTCTCCTGCCCTGAGAAAGTCATTATCTATTACGGTAAAAGCCTTCAGCTAACATCCTTCAAAAAATAATCAAATGGTTAAAGCCGGATAAATTTATCTGAATCAATTTATAACGGATCCCAGTCAATCTTCACCCGGCGCAGCGCATAACCAACTTCTCGCAGATAGTCACCGTAAGCCGTCATCCAGTGGAAACCGGGCATCTTCCTGGCCAGCAGCTGACTGTCCTGACTGAAGCTGACCTCGATCTGCGAACGGCAGATGGGCAGAAAAGGTGCTTCTTCAATCTTTCCGACAAAACCGACCCAGCGTTTGGCGGCAAAATCAGGAATGACGTTGGTGACAGTCTGCCCCTTGCGCATTTCCACTTTGGGCGCGGCACCATAATCTGATTCAAAGTGGGTAAGAATCCGGGCCGGTTCAAGTGTCTTTCCGTCCATGCGGCGCGGGGCCGTGCAGTGGGCCAGTGTAATGATTCCTTCGTGGGGATAGGTGGGGTCGTTCAGGAACACCGGCCGGCCGGAAATATTGGCCAGAAGCACGCCGGAAGGGATGACCACAAAATCCGATTCACAAAAAGCCAGGTATCCGGCGTCATTCAGCAGACTGAGCGTCAGGCAGGCTGAAGTTTCAGCCAGCGGCATGATGGTGCCCATGCAGCCGTTGATGGTCAGCGCCCGGCAGCCCGTCTTTTTCAGCAGGGCCAGGAAAACCTCTTCCAGCAAAAAGGCGTTCTGCACAAAGCTCAGCTCTGTTTCCAGACGGGTCCCGGAATGCCTGAGGTATTCTGCGGCTCGTTCCCGGGCTCTTTTCATGGCAGAAGCATCGCTTTTGGCTTCTTTTATTATCCGGCCGAGTTCCTCATAACTTACGGTAATGATTTCAAATTTCCACTTATCTTCCACCAGCCTTGGCACCACACCCGGCGGTTGAGCCCAGGCATCGGGGCCGCCCACGGCCACAATCCTGGTGTTTACGGTGTTCCGCCAGCCGCAGAGCCCGCGCAGCCGCCACAGCAGTTCATCCTGGCTGTCTATCACGACATCGCTGTCGTCCACCCGGTCAAGTGCCAGGTGGTCGGTGTGCTGCCTCAGGTAACGCGGGCTGATGATTTCATACCAGAGGTAAACCGGACCGGACCGGTGGCGGCAGAAAAAGATTAATTCCTTACCGGTTTCCTCGAGTTTTTTAAACCGGTCCAGCCAGCCGCCCGCCGCGTACACAATGATAACATCAGCGGTGGCCAGCTCTTCCTTCAGGCGTTCGATTTCGGCTGAGGTTTTAACGCCGGAAACGGGCAGAAAATCAACCGGGAAATCTGCCCGGTTTTTCAGGGCGGCCAGTTCGCGGCGAATCCGTCCAAGTTCTTCATCCGCTTCAGCCTGAGTTTGAATTCCGCCCCAGGCTCTCCAGCTTGTCTGATGGACTCTGGTGGGAATTTCATAGACAAGCAGGGGTTTTACCTTTAAAGGCCGACGAAAATCTTCAGGCGGGGAGTCAGAGATTCCGGCCGAAATAGTTTTCCAGGAAAGATGATTGAGGCCGATTGCGCTGAGCGTGGTCACACCAAACCCCTTCAGGAACGTCCGGCGCGAAAACTTAAGGTTCGGAGAAACCGGCCAGCCAGCAGAGGGGCAGCACCTCACCTCTCCGGTTGGGCCATCTTGATTATGATGGTGGCATCGGCTCATCCCGTTCCTCCTTTATTTTAAATCACCTGTGCCTTTTTTACTCCAAAGACCGAAAATAATTCAACAACTTTTTTTAAACTGAAGAACCCCGGCCGGCTCAAAAAAATTATCAACCCGAAAAATTTTTCTTTTGACTTGAAAATTTCAAATATGTAATATATTTCCTGCTTTTATTTCAGTTGGAAACGGCTTTTATCTCTCGCTCAAGCTTTGAGTGCTCTGGTGGATAATGACTTTTAGAATAAGACTAAATAACTCAAACACCATCTCAGACAGGCCGCTGAAAATTTCCTGGTTGAGAATAGAACCCGGCTGCACAAAAAACATAAATTTCAGCCCCTTCAATATTATCATCGCCACTCTTCTTATTTTAAATTCAAACATAATCCTGTTCCCCGATTTTATGCTTTTTTTAGTAATAAACCGCGCCTGCAAGGAGGTATGATTATGAAGCTCACTGTAATCGACTGGCTGGTTGTCGCAGGCTACTTTGGACTTATTCTGGGCATTGCCTGGTGGACAATCAAGAAACACAAAAATAAGACTACCGACCAATACTTCCTGGCCGGTCGTCATCTTGGCTGGTTCATCGTCGGTGCTTCGATTTTCGCTTCCAACATCGGCTCTGAACATCTGGTTGGTCTGGCCGGTTCTGGTGCCACCGACGGGGTGGCCATGGCCCATTATGAACTTCATGCCTGGTGCCTTCTTGTCCTGGCCTGGGTCATGGTTCCCTTTTACATGCGCTCGAAGGTTTTCACCATGCCGGAATTCCTGGAACGCCGCTTTTCCCCAAAAGCCCGCACGGTTCTCTCGGCCATTTCTCTTGTGGCCTACGTTCTGACAAAAATCGCCGTGGGTATTTTTGCCGGCGGGGTGGTCTTTTCGGTTCTCCTGCCCGATGTTAACTGGTTTGGCCTTGATAGCTTCTGGGTCGGTTCCATCCTGGTGGTGGTGATCACCGGTATATATACCGTATTGGGCGGGATGCGGGCCGTGGCTTACACGGAAGCCATCCAGACCATCATCCTTATCATAGGTTCAGCCCTGGTCACCCTCTTCGGGCTTAAAGCCATCGGGGGCTGGTCAGAGCTGCGTTCCATCGTCGGCTCGGAAATGTTTAACCTGTGGAAACCCTTAATCCCGCACGGCGTGGCCGGAACCTGGGCGCCGGTCAAAGAAGCCGGCCGGATGGCCTGGTATTTCAACGATAATTATCCGTGGCTGGGCATGCTTTTCTGCGCGCCCATTATTGGTCTCTGGTACTGGTGCACCGACCAGTACATAGTACAGCGGGCTCTGGCCGCCAAGAATGAAACCGAGGCCCGCCGGGGTTCGATTGCTGCTGCTTATTTCAAACTTCTTCCGGTCTTCATTTTCATCATTCCCGGAATCATCTGCTACGGTCTGGCAGTCAGCGGCAAAATTCCTGCCCTGCAGCAGCAGCTTATCGGGCCAAACGGGCAGATTATTCGGGACCAGGCGCAACAGGCTTTTCCCCTGATGGTGGCCCATGTTTTGCCCATCGGCATTCGGGGCATTGTGGTGGCCGGGCTGCTGGCCGCCCTGATGAGCTCACTGGCCGGCGTGTTCAATGCTTCCTCGACCCTGTTTACCATAGATTTTTACTCGAGAATTAAAAAGAACATCCCCCAGGAAAAACTGGTCAGGGTGGGGCGGATAGCCACCACCACTATGGTAATCATCGGGCTGGCCTGGATTCCCGTTATCCGGGGAGGCAAGGGGCTGTATGATTACCTCCAGGGTGTTCAGTCCTATTTAGCCCCGCCGATTTTTGTCGTATTTTTTGCCGGCATCATGAACAAGCGCCTGAACGCCAAAGGCTGTCTGGCCGCCCTCTACACCGGCTTTGGTCTTGGCCTTCTCCGACTGGCCATAGATACTCCGGTCAAGCTGATACCCGGGTTCAAATACCCGCAGGGTTCTGTCTTGTGGATAATTAACAACATCTACTTCCAGTATTACAGCCTGTTCATCTTTCTGGTCTCCATCGCCGTAATGTATGCCGTAAGCTACTCCAGCGAAAAACCGGATGAGCAGAAGATTTTAGGTCTGACCTTCGGCACGGTGACTGAGGAACAGCGCCGGGCCACGCGGGCGAGCTGGGATACCAGGGATGTGGTCGCTTCGGTCATAGTGGTACTGCTTATAATTGGCGCTTACCTATATTTCACCGGATGAGGCGGCCAGCCATTTTTTAAAAAAGAAACATAGAAATCAAATTTTTAGTTGTTCAGGCAGGCTGCCGGTTTGTCTGATAAAACGGACCGGTTTTTGCCCGGCAGCCAGTAAGCTCATTGTGTTAAGGTGATGTTCTGCTGACGCTTGATGCGATAATTTTCTAAGACCGGCTCCGGAAAGAAGTGGTCAGCCGGGGGCCGGACTGGCCTTTTTCTTCCTGTAAGAGCTCGCCTGGAAGCTGGATACATAATAGCCGTTCACTCTTCCGGCCGCCTATTCCATTTTTTAACCAATCAATGACCAAAAAATAAATGTTGACTGGAACAAACCATCTCGGCTAAAAGATTATTTCAAGCATTTTTTTCCACAAAGGAGGCCCGGATGAAAGGCAGAAGTTTTAAATTTAAGCGAAGCGGTTTCCTGGCTGTCTTTTTGGTTTTCCTCACTTTTATTCTGCTCCAGGCCCAGACCGCCAAGAAGCCCATCAGCTACGATGTTTACGATACCTGGAAATCAATTCAGGGCACGAAGCTCAGCAGCGACGGTCGCTGGTTAATCTATTCGCTTGTTCCCGGGGAAGGCGACCCGGAACTGGTAGTCCTGGACCTGCAGACCGGGAAAGAAAACCGCTATCCTCGCGGCCGCGAGGCTGTCTTCACCTGCGACGATAAATTCATCGTCTATACCATCGTCCCGCCGAAAGCCGAAGTGGACAAAGCCAAGAAAGAAAAGAAAAAGCCTGAAGAACAGCCGAAAAACGGGCTGGGTATCATTAACCTCGGCACGGGAGAGCAAATAACCGTTGACCGGGTGAAGAGTTTTAAGCTGGCTGAAGAATCCGGCAAATACCTGGCCTACCTTCTGGAACCACCTCTCCCCAGGGAAAATGAAAGAGCAAAAAAAGAAGAAGAGAAAAAGGAGACAGAGAAAAAAGAACCGGAAGTAAAGCCGGCCGAAAAGAAAGAGCTGGAAGCAAAACCGGAGGCAAAAGCCGAGGAGAAAAAAGAGGGCAAAAAGCCGGAGAAGAAAAAAGAACCGGGCACCGAACTGGTTATTCGGGAGCTCGAAACTAATAAAACTATTTCCGTTCAGGAAGTTTCAGAATATACCTGGTCAAAAAACGGTCGCTACCTGGCCTACGCCGTTTCTTCCAAAAAGCCAGAAAACGACGGTGCTTTCCTGATTCAAACCGATACGTCACAAACCATTAATCTGCTCCAGGGTCAGGGACACTACACCGGACTGGCCTTTGACGAAAAAGGGCAGAAACTGGCTTTCCTGAGTGACCGGGATGATTATCAGGAAAAGGTCTCGCCCTACCGGCTCTATTTCTGGCAGGAAGGCATGAAGGCCGCGGTAGAAGTGGCCGGGCCAAAAACGGCCGTTTTGCCGGCCAAAACCGGCCCGAGTGAAAACCGGGTGCCTTTCTTCTCCAGAGACGGAAACCTGCTTTTCTTTGGCTATGCGGCCATTCCGGAGCCAGAACCTGAAAATGCCCCCGAACCGGTCAAGGTCGACATCTGGAGCTGGACTGACCCTGAATTGCAGCCCATGCAGAAAGTCAGGGCAGAGGAAGAAAAAAAGAAAAATTTCCTGGCGGTCTGCCATCTGAATACCAAAGAGCGAAAAATCGTCATCCTCGGCTCTGAAGATTTGCCGGACATCAGACTCTCAGATGACGGACAAAAAGCACTTGGCGTTAACAACAGGCCTTACCGTCAGCTGGTTTCCTGGGACAGAGATTACGCTGATTATTTTCTGGTTGACCTGAAATCCGGCCAGAAAACAAAAATCCTGGAAAAGTTCCCCAACCCGGTGAGCTTTTCTCCGGCAGCCAACTATTTAATCTTCTACGATGACCTGGCTGACGCCTGGTTCACCTACCGGTTGTCCGACGGCAAAAAATTCGACCTCACCTCCAGGCTCGGCGTCAAGTTCTTCCGGGAGGATTGGGACACACCTAACGAACCGCCAGCCTATGGACTGGCCGGCTGGGCCGAAAATGACAGCTCGGTCCTGATTTATGACCGCTACGATATCTGGGAAATAAAACCTGATGGCAGTTCGGCCCGGACGATTACCGGAAAATACGGAAGGGAAAACAACCTTGTTCTCCGCTACCTGAAGCTCGACCCCGAAGAAAAAGCTATTTCTCTTAAAAAACCTCTCCTTCTCTCCGCCTTTCATGAAAAAACCAAAGCCACCGGTTTCTATCGGCTTGAACCGCAGAAGAACTCTTCTCCGGAAAGATTGATCTATCTGGACAAGATGCTCTCCGGCCTGCAAAAAGCCAAAAAGGCCGAGAAATATGTTTTTACCATTCAGACCTTCGAAGAATTTCCGGACCTCTGGGTAAGCGGACCGGAATTCAAAGATATTAAAAAAGTCAGCCAGGCCAACCCGCAACAGGCTGACTATCTGTGGGGTAAGGCCGAGCTGATTACTTACCTGAACGCCGATGGAAAAGAACTGCAGGCGGTGCTCATCAAACCGGAAAATTTTGACCCCGGCCAGAAATACCCCCTGATGGTTTATATTTATGAACGTCTGAGCGACCAGCTCCACCGTTACTACGCACCGGGACCCGGCACCAACATTAATTTCACCCGTTACGTATCGAACGGCTATGTCATCCTGATGCCTGACATCGTTTACGAGGTGGGATATCCGGGTCTGAGCGCTCTTAAGTGCGTTGTGCCCGCGGTGGAAAAAGTGATTGGCCTGGGTTTCATCGACCCGAAAAAAATAGGCATCCAGGGCCACAGCTGGGGCGGCTATCAGATTACCTATCTGATAACCCGGACCAACATCTTTGCCGCCTGCGAAGCCGGGGCGGCCGTTTCCAACATGGTCAGCGCTTACGGTGGAATTCGCTGGGGAACCGGCATGTCCCGAGCTTTTCAGTATGAAAAGACGCAGAGCCGCATCGGCAGTCCGCCCTGGGAAAGAGCCTTGCAGTTTATCGAAAACTCGCCCATTTTCTGGGTCGAAAGAGTCCAGACTCCCTACCTGACCATTCATAACGACGAAGACGATGCCGTCCCGTGGTACCAGGGGATTGAATTTTTCACCGCCATGAGACGCCTGGGCAAACCGGCCTGGATGTTTGTCTTCAACGGGGAAAAGCACGGCCTGCGTCAGCGAGAAAATCAGAAATACTGGACGATTCATCTGGACGAATTTTTTGACCACTTTCTTAAGGGTGCACCTGAACCGGACTGGATGAAAAAAGGAGTGACTTACCTCGAGCGCGGAAAAAGGGATGTCTCTGTTTACTACCAGCCGAAGAAAGAGAAAGAAGTGAACAATTGACCGGAGGCTGCACGGAAGGTAAATACCCTGAAAAAGAAGCGGCCGGCCTTCAGGAAGGTTTGTTCATCGAGGTGCCGGAGATTATTTTTATGGCCAGGCAGTCATAGACTGTCCGGCCTTTCTGATAAACGGTCACGGCTCTTTTCAACACCCGCCAGCCGCCATTCTGGTAAAATCCGTCTTTCTCCAGTTTCTCCAGCAAATCCTGAGCTTTGTCCAGGTAATCGGCCACGGCCGGGTTCTGACACAGAATGACCGGCTTGAAGTCGGGCCCGGCGATGATGTTCACCGGTTCAATAATCATGTTACTCAACTCTGGTAGCGGCTGGACCAGGGCGGCCGGTTTGGTCTGCAGGGTAATCATCCTGGCCCGAACATCCGGCGCAGCCGCCGTCCGGGTGGTTTCTACCATATCGAGGAGATAAAGGCGAACATCATCCAGGTTTTTGGCTTCCCTCACTTTCTCCACCTGCTGATACGTGGAGAGAGCTTTGGCCAGAATGGAAATTTCTTTAAGATAACGGCTCCGCTGGTTATCGGGCACGACGTGCATGACAATTATGGACACCGGTTTCCCGTCAAAAGACTGGTAGTCAATCCCGCTTGGGCTCCAGCCGATGACACACATCAGGTCGCCCTCATAGGGAACCCGGGCGTGCGGGCAGGCCCAGCCCTTGCCCAGGCCGGTGTTGGCCGTCTCTTCTCTCTTTAAGACCAATCCGACCACATCGGTGCCGGCCGGAGTATCCGGGAAAGCTTCGATCACATGAGCCAGGAACTGCAGCGCATGAGTCTTATCATTTTCCGGAAGCTCAAACAACCTTCCTTCCTGAATGGCATCAAGCAGGGTTTCCATCAATCACCTCCAAATTTGCGGAAAAACCACTTTTTCACCTTGTGAGCCAGGACCGAATACATTATAAGAAAAGACCCGATCCATAACCAGTAAGCACCCGGCAGAGGCACCAGCCCGAGCATGGAAGCCAGCGGAGAATAGGGCAGCCAGACACCGATCAGCATGATGACCAGGGTGGTCAACATTAACTGCCCAGAAGCCCGGCTCTGGATAAAAGGTATTCTTTTCGTCCGGATGATGTGCACGATAAGAGTCTGGGTCAGCAGAGATTCCACAAACCAGCCCGTCTGAAATAACCTGGCCAGCATCTCTTTCTGGCCGGGTGCCAGGGCGGGGTCGAGGTAAGCCCGGCAGTTAAAAACAAACCACATCAGGCCAAAGGTGGCGTAGTCAAAAATTGAACTGACCGGCCCCAAAAAAATCATGAACTTTTTGATGCCGGAGATATCCCATCGTCTGGGCCTGGCCACCTGCTCCTCATCCACCCGGTCGCTCGGAATGCCGGTCTGGGAAAAATCATACAGCAGGTTGTTGGTCAAAATCTGAATGGGTTTCATCGGCAGGAAAGGCAAAAGATAACTCGCGCCCAGCACGCTGAACATGTTGCCAAAATTCGAGCTGGCCGCCATCCGAATGTACTTGACAATGTTGGCAAATATCCGGCGCCCCTCCATTACTCCCTCTTCAAGCACGAGCAGGCTCTTGACCAGCAGGATGATGTCTGCCGATTCCTTGGCCACGTCCACCGCCGAATCCACTGAAATCCCCACATCGGCCCTTCGTAAAGCCGGAGCATCGTTAATGCCATCGCCCAGAAACCCGACCACATGGCCGTTGCCTCTCAGGGCTTCCACGATTTCTTCCTTTTGCATCGGCGTCAGCTTAACAAACACGTTGTTTTTTTCTACCGCTCTGGCAAATTCCTCGGCCGAAAGGGCCGCCAGCTCCGGCCCGCTGATCAGACCGTCAATTTCCACCCCGACTTCGCGGCAGATTTTCTCCGTCACCAGGGCATTATCACCGGTCAGAACTTTAACTTTGACTCCGGCTCCCTTGAGAAGCTGCAGGGCTTCCGGGGCCATCGACTTGGGCGGGTCAAAGAAAGCAATGTAGCCAAGCAGAATCAGCTGGCTTTCATCTTCCACGGAAAAAACCGTCTTGGTCTTGGGAAATTCACGGTAGGCAATGCCCAGCACGCGGAACCCGTCGCGGTTGAGCCGCTCTACTTCTTCAAACAGGTCAACCCGAATCATGTCAATCAGCGGATAGACTTCATCCTCAATCTGGTAATGAGTGCAGCAGGAATAAATCTCTTCCACCGCACCCTTGCAGATTAAGACATGGGCATCTTCATAATCAACAACCACCGACATCCGCCGGCGCTGGAAATCAAACGGCAATTCATCAACCAAGCGGCAATTTCTCTCGACTTCCAACTCTTCGTGTTCGAGAATGGCCCGGTCAATCAGGTTTCTCAGACCGGTTTGAAAATAGCTGTTAAGATAAGCATAAACCAGAACGTCCTGGCTGGTATGACCGAGGATATCAACGTGCTTTTCGAGCACCACCCGGTCTTGAGTCAGGGTGCCGGTTTTATCCGTGCAGAGGACATCCATGGCCCCCAGGTTCTGAATAGCCGGTAAACGCTTGACGATGACCTTTTTCCTGGCCATCGACAGGGCACCCTTGGCCAGGTTTACGGTGATGATCATCGGCAGCATTTCCGGGGTCAGGCCAACCGCGATGGAAATACCAAACAGCAGGGCTTCCAGCCAGTTACCCTTGGTCAACCCGACGATAAAAAACACCGTGAAAACCATGACCAGCATGAAGCGAATCATCAAAAAGGTAAAATCTTTCACTCCGCGGTCAAAACTGGTCTGGGGAGGTTCTTCCGTCAGCCGCTCAGAAATGGCTCCAAATATCGTTTTGGCCCCGGTGTTAATTACCAGGCCGCGCGCCGTTCCGCTGATGACGAAAGTGCCAAAAAAGCAGGCGTTGTTCAACTCCAGGGCGCTTTTGGGCGGAATGGCCGGGGAAACCGCCGTTTTTTCTACCGGCATGGATTCGCCGGTCAGGCTCGATTCGCTGACAAAAAAGTCCTTGGCCTGGATTAGCCTCAGGTCGGCCGGGATGATCGACCCGGCATTCAGAATGACCACATCTCCCGGAACTACCTCAGAGATGTTTATTTCGGTTTCTACCCCGTCTCGCAGAACGAGGGTCTTGGATTTTACCCTTTTGCCAAGCGCCTCAACTGCCTGAAAAGACCTTCGGTCAAGCACGTATGACAGCCCGACGCTCAGCAGAACCATCAGGCTGACCAGAAAGGTTGATTTTAATTCGCCGAGCAAAGCTGAAATAATGGCGATGGCTAAAAGTTGGAGAACAAGGGGACTTTTCAGCCGCCGAAGCATATCTTCCCAGAAACCAAGCCTTTTTTTGGTCGGCAGCTCATTCGGACCGTACTCATCCAGCCTTTCTTCTGCTTCTTTTGAGCTCAGGCCTCTGGGTGAGCTCTGCAATCTCTGGAAAACTTTTTCCAGCGGCAGGCAGCTGCTTTCAATCAGCTGGCTTTCGTACTGGCTCACGTCCTGGATGATGGCCTTTTTTTTCTCCTCTTCCAGGCGGCTGTTGAAAAGCCTGGCCCACACCCCTTTCTTTTTGGCCGGCATCAGGTCCACCTCCACTTCAGAATAGAAAGCGAGATGGCGCAAGTATCAGATAAAAAACCCTGACAGGAAAAGAAGTACAGAAATCCACTGTTAAAAGACAGATGATTGGGGAAAAATGAATTATTGATGTTCTTAAAGCTGTTTACCGGCAAGTCTCGCCTCCGTAACCGGCTCAAAGCCAGCAGCCGGAGACGAGCCTTCCGGTCAGGACATCTATGTCAGCCGAAAGTCCGTCCACCGGTCGCGGCCGGGCCAGTTGTTACTTTCACCTAACAGGCAATTTTCACCTTCTTCCATTTTCTTACAACTCACTCGCTGCTCAGCAGATAAAATGATAAAAAAGATTTTATTCCGGAATCCCACATATTTTTTAACTTTTTTAATTTATAAGCAGCCCCTGTAAAAGTCAACAGCAAAGCATAAAGTTCCGCCCATTTTAAGTTAAATTTTTGCTGTGCTTTCGATAATGATCAACTTTTTTTAAAATCTTATCATTATCCTGGGCGTCTGTTTTCCCCAATTATTTTTACTTGCCCTGCTAAGTTTAAAAATGAAACCACCTTGAAATTTATAGATGTTTCGTTTATTGGCCAGGCTACCCGCTTTCTCAGGCCGGTTACAAACGTAAACCACCACATTTTAACAGGTTTTTTATATTTATTTCGCACCTGAAGAACACAATGTTTGAATATACCGTTCAAACCCAGTTAAAATAGTGTCTTTGGCCCACCCAGAACCCTAAAATATTCAGCAAACTTATTGAAATTATAGCATTTATTCTGGTATATTTATTGTCCTTAATACTTAAAAGGAGTGGAATAAAATGAACGTTTTCGTGCTTAACTGCGGAAGTTCTTCCGTCAAATTTCAAATCATCAACACCGACCTGGATATGTTCGAGACCGACAGCGACCATCGGGTGGCCAAAGGACTCATCGAGCGGGTGGGAAAAGATGACGCCATCGTCAATCTGGAAGCTGAAGGTCAGGAACCTATTAAGTCCATCGAACCCATCCACGACCACCGGGAAGCCATCCTCAGGATTAAAAAATGGATGGAAGACCCGAACACCAAAATCGAGGGCATTCACAGCTGGGATGACATCCATGCCATCGGACATCGGGTGGTGCACGGCGGAGAAAAGTTCACCAAGTCGGTCAAGATTGATAAAGAAGTTCTGGCTCAGATTGAAGAATGCGCTGACCTGGCTCCCCTGCACAACCCGGCCAATCTGAAAGGCATCTATGCCTGTTATGAAATTTTTGGCGATAAGATTCCTCAGGTGGCCGTTTTCGATACGGCTTTTCATTCTACCATGCCTGAGGAAGCCTATCTTTATGCTATTCCGATGGAGTTTTACGAGAAATATCGCATTCGTCGTTACGGATTCCATGGAACTTCTCACCGCTATGTTGCCTACCGTTATCGCAAGTTAGTTGGCAAACCGCGGGAAGAAGTCAATGTTATCACGCTGCACCTGGGCAACGGTTGTTCAGCCTGCGCCATCAAGAACGGGCAGTCCGTCAATACCACCATGGGGCTTACCCCACTGGAAGGGCTGGTCATGGGCACCAGGTCGGGCGACATTGACCCGGCCATCGTTGAATACCTGTTCAACAAGGGTATCGGCAGCGTGGCTGATATCTTTAACATCCTCAACAAGAAAAGCGGCGTCCTGGGCGTTTCGGGACTCAGCAACGACATGAGAGATATCGAGAAAGCGGCGGCTGAAGGTAATCACCGTGCTCAGTTAGCCCTCAAGATTTTCGCCCTCAGAGTAAAAAAATACATCGGGGCCTACATGGCCGAGATGAACGGCACGGACGCCATCATCTTCACGGCCGGCATCGGCGAAAACAGCGTTTTGATCAGGAAGATGATCTGCGAAGGGCTTGAAAACCTGGGCATTGAGCTGGATGATGAGCTGAACAGGCAGGCGGTCCGTGGCAAATGTATGAAAATCTCCAAAGAAACCAGCAAAGTCGCCATCTATGTTATCCCGACCAACGAAGAACTGCTTCTGGCCAGAGACACGGTCAGAGTGGTGAAAGATGCACCACGTCTGTGGTAATAAAAAAATAGAGATTAAAGGAGGAAACAATGAGCGGAAGCAATTTTGTTAAAGAAATCAGAGAAAAAGCAGCTAAAAAATATTTAAAAATCGCCTTCCCGGATGCCGAAGACATCCGCACCCTGAAGGCTTCAAGAACTATCATAGAAGAAAAAATTGGTGTTCCCATCCTGGTTGGCAACCTCGAAAACATCAATAAAATCGCCGCTGAAAACAATGTGAAAATCGATGATATTGAAATTGTTGACCCCTTAACTTCGGCCTGGAAAGAAGAATTCGCCAATCATGTTTACGAAAGACGCAAAGCCAAAGGGCTGACCCTGGAACAGGCTACAGAACTGGTTAAAAATCCGCTCTATTTTGCCGGCTGCATGCTGGCCAAAGATAAAGTTGGAGCGGTGGTCGGCGGAAACATCTCCTCAACCGGTGATGTTATAAGAGCCGCTCTTTACACCGTGGGCACAGCGCCCGGCATTCAGACCGTTTCCAGCTATTTCATCATGGTCTTCCCCGATAAGCTCCTCTGCTTTGCCGACTGTGCTGTGGTTCCTGACCCGACCGATGCCCAACTGGCGGACATTGCCATCACTTCGGCCAGGAATTTCCAGGCCGTGACCGGAATCGAACCGCGGGTGGCCATGCTGAGCTTCTCCACGAAGGGTTCAGCCACTCATCCCCATGTCGATAAAGTCATCAGCGCGACCAAAATTGCCAAGGAAAAGGCTCCGGACCTGCTGATTGACGGTGAAATGCAGGCTGACGCTGCCCTGGTTCCTTCAGTCGGTGAAAGAAAGTGCAAGGGCTCACCGGTGGCCGGCAAAGCCAACGTGCTTATTTTCCCTGACCTTGATGCCGGAAACATCGGCTACAAACTGACCGAGAGGTTAGCCGGGGCGGAAGCCATCGGGCCTATTGTGCAGGGTTTGAGCAAGCCCTACTGCGACCTCAGCCGCGGTTGTTCGGCCGACGACATGGTCAACGTGGCTGCCATCTGCAGCCTAATGGCCTGAGATACATGAAATTCTCCTGAAAAATTCATAATCAATTAATCTCAATGATGAGAAGTAATAGAATTTTAGACAGGCTTTTTTCTTGTCGATAATCTATTGCCAAGTTGATCATAATTGATATTACCTGGAAAGGTAAAGAAGTGAATTATTTCAGGAATTTGAAGATAGTGACGGGTCTTTATGAAATTTCTTACTTTTTACTCAAGCTCAATCAATTTAATTCTTTTTATCCGTATTAAATTACCATCAACTTCAGCCCAGTACTCATTACGAACTATTTCAGGCCTTTTTTGCTTGCTTGCCGAAATAGTTTCATCCGTATTCGGCGAGATTTTATCTTGAAACTCTTTGGGTTTCTCTTCAAAATGAATTCTGTACTTCTTCATCCTGTTTACATCCCATTTTTTATTCTCTATTTTCGGAACTTTAATCAGCCTTTCGCCGGAAATAAAACAAAGGCTGCCTCTCTCATCAATAAAAGCCCGCATTAAATGGATAATCCGGAACCAATCGTCCAATTTGTTTCCCATGCTGAAACCTTCTTTCCTAAAAACTACTCTGCCTGTTTTCCAGTCAATCAATACCACACCATATTTCGATTTTTCTTTATCAGGGATTTCCAGGTCGTAATAGCTTACAGCTATTAAATCTCTATTCAAGAATTCTGCTATCTGAATATTACCACCAACATTCTTTATTTGCCAAATTTCTCGTCCATCTTTGTATCTGCTCAACAGCAACGAATTACCAAAACCCATTATGTATAGATCATCCTTGCCAACGGGCAAAAAACAAAAACCGGGATCGATTTTAAACTGACGCTTAGCCGAAACAATTGGCCCGAAGCGAAATTTTTCTTTGCCAGTTTTTAGATCAATCACGGAAACCGGGAGTGAAGTGATACCTCTTCCTGGAGATAAGGCTAACTCATTGCCGAAAAGGTCATAGATAACATCTCTGTCTCCCCCATAGGGGTCCTCAAATCTTGCCTGAACCAGACCCTGCTGATCCAGAAGACCATACTGGTTATTTTCTAAGAGCAAAATCCTATCACCAGGGATAAAGCCAATAAACCAGCCACCAGGCTCTAATATTCTGTCAAATAATGGCTTACCTTCCGGGTTGAATACTTGAAGATATGCTTTTTGGGGTTTCGCGAGAAGCGTTAAAGGCGGCAAATCAGGGATATAAAAAATAGCAAGGTAGCCTGAGTTAGACAGATCAAATTTTTTCAGCTGCCACCCTGAAGGTATTTTCCCCTCGAATATCTGATCTTTCTGAGCAGCCAGAGAAAAATTTAATAAAACTAATAATGATGAGAATATTAAAAGACTCTTTTTCATTTTCTTCCTCCTTTCCCATACCAGATTAACAATCTCCAAGCACCTCCAATGGGTTTATATAACCATTTCTAATCTCTGCTGATACCGAGAGATGTAAATGCGGGCCGCTCGAATTTCCTGAATTATTAACATACCCTATTATGGAAAGCCCACTATTCACGCCCAGCCCCTCACGTATTTGTAAGAGATTTTTTTCGTCTTCTGCCAAATGGCAATAAGTCCAGTACATACCCCGGTTATCCCTTATCTTTATATAATAACCATTCCCCTGGTTATATCCAATTTCCACGATCTCACCACTGACGGCACTGATGACAGGTTTACCATTAATATCGGCTGAGGTGATATCGATTCCATTATGGATTGTACCACCGCTCCTTTCTTCCCCGAAATAAGAACTTATATATAGCCCTGACGAATCCATAATCAGGTATGACCAACAATCCACAAGGCCATCAGCATCAGAATCTCTGCTTCCGCTTGAGGTAAAGCCCGTTCCTCCTCCAGAATTACCTCCCGGCCCACCGCTGCCACCATCGCCATCATAAAGATCCCCACGCTCTAACAGGTAAGCAGCAAAAGTATAATCTCGACAAACATATTCAACCTCTTCTCGTTCGGTTGTGTTGCCAAATTCATCCTCGGCAATAGTGATATAAGTCGTAGAACTACAAATGGAATAAGTTTGATAGATCGTTTGCCTTGAACTGAGGTATTTGCCCAGGAAGAACACTAAAAACACCACCAAAAGATAAATCATCACCCTGCCTTTCATTTTTACCCCCCTCTCGTTCTAAGAAAATCGTAAAAAACAAAAACAGCTTGTCAAGTATTTTTTTCTTTCCGGTTAATACCCGTAACTGGGTAAAAAATGTTACATAAGATATTTTTTCCCTGATCTGACTGGCACCACGAAAGTTTATATTGCCATCAGCTCGGCCAGGAACTTCCAGGCCGTGCCCGGCCTTGAACCGCGGGTGGCCATGCTGAGCTTCTCCACCAAAGGTTCAGCCACCCACGAACATGTGGATAAAGTCATAAGCGCGACAAAAATTGCCAAGGAAAAGGCTCCCGACCTGCTGATTGACGGTGAAATGCAGGCTGATGCTGCCCTGGTTCCTTCAGTCGGTGAAAGAAAGTGCAAGGGCTCACCGGTGGCCGGCAAAGCCAACGTGCTTATTTTCCCTGACCTTGATGCCGGAAACATCGGCTACAAACTGACCGAGAGGTTAGCCGGGGCGGAAGCCATCGGGCCTATTGTGCAGGGTTTGAGCAAGCCCTACTGCGACCTCAGCCGCGGTTGTTCGGCCGACGACATGGTCAACGTGGCCGCCATCTGCAGCCTGATGGCCTGAGGCAATAGTTGATAGAAGCATATCAACCTTATAGCTCGATTATATAGTTAGTTAGATAAGGATGTGGGGTTTTCTCTCCGGGAAAACCCCATTTTTTTCTGTCTTGTCAATTTAATCTTTTTAATTCCCAGCCGAAACCTTCAACTTAGGCCCTGAACTATTTCGATCCTCGCTTTTTCTCTCCGGGTTTATATTCAGCTTCATGCGCATGAAGAATCTCGCTCAGCCAGGACCTACAGATATGACCATAAGAAAACATACAGAACCATTTCCTCTGCTCTTTGCGCTGGAAAATCTTTTTGCTCTTTAGCTCGGGGGCTTCCGTCATCCGGTTGTCAGAAATAAAGCACAGATCAGACAATTCATGTCTCTGCATACAAGTGATCTCCCAGAAAATTCTAAAATTCTTGCCCGTAATCTAACAGCATATTAGATTTTATGTAGACTTCTTTAACTTACAGGAATTCTGTTAATTATTGATGCATCAATTCCATGATATCTCTTATTAAGTACATATCTAACTTACCTTCATGCTTGAAAATAAGTTTTCCTTTCTTATAAACATAAAAAATGTCGTTTTTAGGCGCTGCAGAATCAACATATTTGATAATATCTGCGGGGAGAGCTAATAGCCTATCATCAGGTTCCTTACTGCCAACGATAATCAATTCTACATCTGAATCATGTCTAAAAACTCGATACAATGCTTTCCATGCCTCTGTATTCTGGTTTTCTTTACAAGTGTTACATCCTTCTACATTTTTTATAACTTTTCCCAATATAAAAATTATCTTGTTGTTCTTATATCCGATGTTAGAAAAAAATTCATATTTTAACGGAGATTCTTTGCGGCATGATTGCCACAGAGTCAACATAACCAGAAATAACTGAATAAACCGCCAGATATTTTTTTTCATTCGCTTAAGAAATTGTTGATAAAGTCTAATAACCCTCTATCTTGTATAAGGCAACCTTAGGCATATCATCTTCAATTTCCCTTCCGCAAAGAATCTTATTCCTTATGCTTAATATCTCAAATGATGGATTTATTTCAAATTTCTGAATTAATTTACCGTTAACCTTATCTATCAACAGCAGATAATGCTTTTCTGATTGGCACTTTTCAAATTTATAATCAGCCACCCAATATTGAAGGAGGATTTTTTCATTTGTAAGATAATGAATTGACTTAATATAAACAATCTTGCTTTCCTGCGGATAATTGGCGGGCATTTTGAGCAAGAATTCAGGAAATTTGTACTTAAATATGTTATCTATCATATGCTTTCTCTTCAAACTTCCGTCTTTATTAAAGAAATATAGTTCGATCTTTTCATCTGGATAATTAAAGGTCACCGCGACCTCTTTTGATTCTGAATCGACATCCATTGCCAGACCCGAATACATCATCCATACAGGATAATCCTGTCTGTTGAATAATTTTTCTCTTAGAAAGGCAGGTCGCTCATTAAAAAAAGCAGATATTTGTTTGCCGCTCTGGTCGTAAATTCCTATTTCTTGAAAGGGCTCTCCAGGCCTTGTTGATTTCAGGTAATAAAAATCATCAAGTTTAGCTAAGGAAGTTTTTAGTCCTTTAATATTTATATAATTTTTTATTTCTAACTCTTTATCTATGACAACAATCCGGTGGTTTAAATTGTCCAATAAATACAAACTCTGTCCATCATAAAATAAAGGGCCTATTGAATTGCTAAATTCACCGGGTCCCTCGCCAAGTCTTCCTATCTCCTTAATAAACTCGCCTTTGGAACTATATTTTCTTAAAAACGGTCCTCCTGAATCACTCACATAAATATTTTTATTTTCATCGATTATCACTCCAGTAATAGTCATAAATAGATAGTTTGGTTCGTTAGCACCTATTGACAAAATCTTCTTGATGCTGCTATCTGCATACAAATATGATCCCATTAAGAACAATACGGATATGGCTAAAATCAATGATTTTTTCATTTATTGCTCCTTCTCAGGTACTTAAAATTCAGACCATTTATATAATCAGCTACTTACACCATTCGAGATATTTTCTGGCACACTCATTCAGACACTGCTGGAACCTCTCATAATCCTGATAGTGCTGGGCACACCAATCATAGCACCAAGTTAAATATTCATCACAAGGAGGGACCGGGTCGACGGATTTAAGATAAAGCCCGCCACCAATTAAAACGAGCAAGAAAAGCAATATAAGCCCTGTTCTCCTCATAATAAACCTCCCCTTTTATTATAATTAAAATTAAGAACTTCTTTTTTATCGTGAAATTAACCTCATACATATTCACCCCCTTAATTCTATGGTTAATTTAGAAAAAAAAAACTGCTTGTCAAGCATTTATTCATAAAATGATGATTCCGCTGTGGTTCCTGACCCGACCGATGCCCAACTGGCGGACATTGCCATTACTTCGGCCAGGAACTTCCAGGCGGTGACCGGAATCGAACCGCGGGTGGCCATGCTGAGCTTCTCCACCAAGGGTTCAGCCACTCATCCCCATGTGGATAAGGTCATAAGCGCCACCAAAATTGCCAAGGAAAAAGCTCCGGACCTGCTGATTGACGGTGAAATGCAGGCTGACGCTGCCCTGGTTCCGGCTGTGGGAGAAAGAAAGTGCAAGGGCTCACCGGTGGCCGGCAAAGCCAACGTGCTTATTTTCCCTGACCTTGATGCCGGAAACATCGGCTACAAACTGACCGAGAGGTTAGCCGGGGCGGAAGCCATCGGGCCTATTGTGCAGGGTTTGAGCAAGCCCTACTGCGACCTCAGCCGCGGTTGTTCGGCCGACGACATGGTCAACGTGGCCGCCATCTGCAGCCTGATGGCCTGAGAACGGCAATTCAGGCTTTTAAAAATTAATATCTTGAGAAGACCCGGCGTATAATCATCCGAAGGGCTTTCATTTGACTCTGTTAAGGCCTGCCTGAAAGCATGGAATAAGGCCATTAATAAAAATATAAACCAGTCCAAAGATTTTTATCAGACTTTCTATCTCTTATTTCTTCTCAACCATGGTAATTCTTTTGATACACCACAACTTTCTATTTAACGGGGGCAGACCATGGTAAGAATTTTGATTTCTTCAGGTTAACTCACAATTTAACCCAAAAGTCAGCTTTAAAGCCATTTCTTGTGGTATAAAAACAGGCTTTTGCTGAAGATAAAAGGCTATTAAATTGTTTACTAACTAAGGAAAATTTGTAGGAATACTTTTTTCTAAATGAGCTTTTGCTGCTGCCAAAATCAATTTTTAGTCCAAATTTAACTGGCTAAAAGCGGCTTTACTTTTTAGTGCTCCACAAGATAGCGTGGTCCGACCCGATAAAATTGCCGATAAAAAATTCTGAGTCCAATAAAATTCAGCCGGTACGCTTGGTCGCCAGAAGAGAAGCCAATCCAATCGAATAGAATTTAGATTCTTCGCTGTCTCCCCTGGAGGTCAACACGCAGGGAACCTGGGCTCCTACGACACAGGCCGCCAGTCTGGCTCCGGCCAGTATGGCACAGGCTTTGTAAAACACGTTACCGGCTTCGATGTTGGGGAAAATGAGAATATCCGCCTCACCGGCTCCCTCCCCTTTGAAGCCTTTTATGCCGGCGCTTTCCTTAGAAATAGCAATATCCACGCCAACCGGACCTTCCACTTTGGCTCCTTTAATCTGGCCTCTTTCAGCCATGACTTTAATCAGGGCAGCATCAATGCTGGAAGGAACCTTCTGGTTTACGATTTCAGCCGAACTCACCAAATAGGCATACGGCGTTTCAATTTCCAGGGCCTGAGCCACTTCAATGGCATACTTTAAGATTTTTACCTTCTGCTCCAGGTCGGGAAGAACCAGGACGGCCACATCGGAGAGAATAAGCAGCTTTGGATAGGTCGGAATTTCCATCACAGTTACATGGGACAGCAGACCGCCGGGCGGCACCACACCATTTTCTTTATCCAGAATAGCTCTCATGTAATCCGCCGTGGTGGCCAGACCTTTCATCAGGATGTCACCTTCTCCATTCCTGACAAGTTGAACCGCTTGCCGGAGGGCTTCCTTCGTGTCGGCAATATCCAGAAATTTTGAAAATGCGGCTGAAACCCCGTGCCTGGCCGCTTCTTCTTCTATTTTCTTTTTATTACCGACCATAATGACCTCGACCAGGCCCTCCGTCTGGGCTTTCGACACCGCTTCGATGGTGTGCGGGTCCTCGCCGCAGGCCACCACCAATCTTTTCTTTGGATATCCTTTAACCGCGCTTATTATTTCGTCAAGCTTTTTTATCATGATAAATCCTCCTTGATTTCCTGTTCGTAGATCCTGGCTTTCTCTTCGCCGCGCAAAACCCTCAGCGCGCCTTCGAGCAGGGCTCTCATTTCGTCTTCGCCCGGATAAACATAGACAGGAGCGATGAAGGAACACCGCTCTTTTATGAGGTTAACAAAGTAGGTATAGTAAGCCAGGCCGCCGGTCAGGACCAGGCCATCAACCTTGCCTTTCAATACGGTAGCCATAACCCCAATCCACTTGGCCACGTTATAAGCCATGGCCTGGATGATTAAAGTCGCTTTCTGGTCGCCATTTTTGACCATCTCTTCCACCGCGCGCATATCATTGGTTCCCAGGTGAGCCACGATTCCACCTTTCCCGGCCAGAAGCTTTTTTATTTCCTGTTTGGTGTACTTGCCGGAAAAGCACAGCTCAACCAGGTCAGCGGCCGGCAGGCTTCCGGCTCTTTCCGGAGCAAAGGGGCCGTCTCCGTTGAGGGCATTATTGACGTCCACGACGCGACCTTTCTGGTGAGCACCAACGCTGATGCCCCCACCAAGATGGACAACAATCAAATTCAGCTCCTCGTAGGGCCTGCCCAGGTCTCTGGCCGCCTGTCGGGCCACCTTCTTCTGGTTCAGAGCATGCAGGATGCTGCGCCTTCTGATCATCGGCAGGCCGGTTATCCTGGCAATTTCCTCCATTTCGTCCACCACCACCGGGTCCACGATGTAAGCCGGGATGTTTAGCTCGGAAGCGATGCTGTGGGCAATCATCGCCCCCAGATTGGAAGCATGTTCTCCCTGGACCTCGGCTTTCAGGTCCTCAAGCATCTTCTCGGTTACAAGATAAGTCCCGCTCGGTATCGGCCGCAGCAGCCCTCCCCGCCCGACCACAGCCTTGATTGTATCTTTGGCAATATCCGCCTTGTCCAGCTCATTCAGGATAACTTCTTTCCTGAAGCCAAACTGGTCAATGATTTTGGGATATTTCTGGATTTCTTCCAGCGGGTGGGAAAGGCTGACCTTGAAAACCTCCTGCTCATCATCAAAAACAGCAATTTTGGTAGAAGTAGAACCCGGGTTTATAACCAGAACTCTCCAAGACATTAATTCCTCCTGAACAATACCAAATTATCGATGATGCCCCACAGGTAATCCCCTGCCGAGCATAAATTACTTTCCCTGACCAAAAGCTGAAAAATTAGCTTATTATTATATACAATATCGAGCCTTTAACCAAATAAATATTATTTTTAACCAAATAAATATTATTTTTTTTTGTTTCTTTTATGGTTCTTATTTACCGCTTTTCCAGGAAGATAAAATCCCGGGAAAAAATCCTTTATTTCGGTCAGGTGGTCTTCTCAGCTCTTATCGCGCTAAAAGGTCGTATTTTTTCACCAGATGATGCGGCTGATATGACAGCTTGGAGCGGCGGAGGCCCGGAATACCGGCATCCTGTTCCCGGTTGATGTATTTGTAATCTTTCCAGATGGTGCGGGCGCACTCTCGGTTCAGGTACTGATGCAGTCCGGTTATCTGCCGGTTGGCCAGCTCGACATGAACAACCACGGTTTCCTGGTTTAATCTCTCACCAAGACAAAAGCCTTCCACCCGCGAATCAATAATGGCCACCAGGCCAGAAAGCTTCAGTTCCGTTAAGTTCATCAGGGCCACTTTAATGGCCTGAGCGGCCGCCCGGGTCCGAGCCTTTTCTTTTTCTTCATCTTCGGGGCTTTCTGCTTCCCAGCGTTCTACCAGCTCCAGGCATCCCTGAACTTCATTTTCCGTTAATGGCCTTAATTCCGCCCGGTAATTTTTCTCAAATTTTTTAATCAAATTCCTTTTGCCGTCGTATTTTTTCCCCCTGAGCTCGGCCAGCTCGGAAGTTAGGTAAACATAATCAAAATTGTCACGGTCTTCCTGAAGGCGGTAAGAACCTTTCAGGTTTTTCAAAAACTTTTCTGAAAGGCGAGACAGGCGGCCGGCCGCTGCCAGGCAAACCTCCACCGTCTGCTCCAGCCGGTTTTGACCAACCGGCTCCAAGAAATAGGGCGGTTCATCTGGCGGAGAGCAGAGAACGCAGAGGTTGCCATTAATCATGGTAAACTGGGGTATTTCCCAGTGCCGCCAGATGTAGATGTTGGCGAAGGTCAGCTCGCAGATTTCTGGCTGATAAAGTTCAAGAAGCCCGGTTACTTCATTTCGGTTCTCAAGCTCCACCGTTATCAGCTCCGGATATTCTGGAATCATCTTTAACCTTTCATCAAACAAAAAATTAAATGACTGATAAATTGTTTAATTAAAATTTCTTTAAGCTCCTGAATATAGTTGGTAAAAACATATCTCCTCAGAACAGAGTTCCGTAGAGGCAGATTTAATTTTCTTAATCCACCCGATATTTTTTTATCTTCGCCTGAGCTCATTAAAATTTTTTGGCCAAGAGGCCGGATAAAACATTTTTTGTTTTCAAACTTTTAAATTATTATTGAGGGGCGTGTCTGGCCCCCTTCTCGTTAAATCATTTTACATCCGGAAAGCTATTTTAGAAATGGTCCAATCCAAATGAACCGCCATCACCTCTATATTTAAATATTCTTGACCATCGCCGTGCATTTATTTTTATCACAGCCAGCGCACCAGGCCGGGTCCTTTTTCAGGGCGTCAGGGATTTCCGCCACCTTTTCAAAACCCAGCTTCTCGTAAAAGTGGGGAATGGTAGTCAGCAGATAAATCTTTTTACCGGGGTTATTCTTCAGTGCTTCTTCCACTAACTTTTTGCCCACCCCCATCTCGCGATACTCTTCCAACACGCCTACCGCCACTAACTCCAGGAAGCCGCCAAAATCCCTCAAGCCGAGAATACCAACGATTTTTCCTCTTTCCTCGGCTACAAAAAAAGTATCATTTTCCAGACCGGGATAATCCAATGCGAGGCGCCAGGCAACCCTGACCACATAGGGCATATCTGAAGGAGTAGCTTTTCTTACTATCATTTTGAATTTAGATTATACCAGAATTTCAGGCGCCGGAATAACCGGCCTTGCTAATTTTAATTCTTCTGCCGTAAATTTCCAGATAAATAAAAGCGGCTCACCGCGATCACTTTTTATCTTTCGCCACCGGTTTGAGCAGCAGGTCCTGGTAATCGTAGCTGAAATCAACATCAGAAGAGAAGGGCAGCATTTTTACTTCCGAAATTTTACCTTCATGGTCGAGGTAAAAAGTGACGAAGGCGTCGGCTCTGAGTTCGGGGTCAAACCAGCGGGCCACAAAGGTATCATAGTGCCAGTGCTCGAGCTTTCCGTAAAGTTCCGGGCTGTGAGAGAACCGGATGGTCAGGCCCTCGTTTTCCTGCTTGATTTCTACTTCGCCGTACCAATCGTCCCGGTAAAGTCCGGCATAGTCAGAGAGCGGCAAAGAAGGCCTGGTGTCCTTTTTTCTCGAAGCATAAATTTTTTCCAGCTCTTCTCTGGACCTTTTTTCATTTTGATCGACAAATTTCCTGTAGGCTTCCACCCAGTCATATTTCGGGGCTTTGAGGTAATAATCCACAATCTGGTAGGTCAGAGCAGAGAAAGCAGCCGTGGATTCCTGGTTGGTCAGCACGGTCACTCCAAGGCCAATTTCAGGCATCAACCACACCTGGGAAACATAACCCTCCAGACCGCCGGTGTGGGTCCACACTTTGTAGCGACGATAATCCCTGATCCTGAGTCCCAGGCCGTAGCCGTTAAAATTCATGGCGGCCGGGGCTAACTCCGGTGCCGGCCTGGAGACCCGTATGGGGGTGGCCAGGCTGGTGATTTCGTCCATCACTCTTTCTGAGACCAACCGGCTGCCATCGGGCAATTTCCCGTGGTTGAGGAGAACAAGCATCCACCTGGCCATGTCTTCAGCGCAGGAATTTATGCCACCGGCCGGGTTAACATTTTCCGTGAGATAAAGCGTTTTTACCGGCACCACCTGACCGTTGAGCGGAACATGGGGCCAGGCCACGTTTTCTTCTTTATCCACCAGAGCGCAACTGGTGTTGCTGTGAACCATGCCAACTCTTTTCTGGATTTTTTCCCGGACGAAATCTTCCCATCTAATCCCGCTTACTCTCTCAAGCAGCTCTCCCGCCATGACAAACATGATGTTGTTGTAAGCGTAGGTCGTGCGGAAAGAAGTCGCCGGCCTGATGTATCTTACCCGCCTGAGAATTTCTTTTCGGTTAAGCTCTGAGGCCGGCCAGAGCATCAGGTCGCCTGCCCCGAGGCCAAGCCCGCAGCGGTGGCAGAGAAGGTCTTTGACCGTGATTTCCCGGCTGACATTCGGGTCATACATCTGGAACTCGGGCAGGTAGTCGATTACCCGGCCATCCCAGCGAATTTTCCCTTCATCCACCAGCAGGCCAAGGGCCACCGCCGTGAAAACTTTGCTGTTAGAGGCAATGCCAAAAAGAGTTTGGGCATCCACCGGGTCGGGCTGTCCGAGTTTTTTTACTCCATAGCCTTTGGCCAGAAGCACCTGACCGTCCTTGACGATGGCCAGACTGAGGCCCGGCACCTCAAAAGTTTTCATCACACGGGCAACCAGGGCATCGAGGTCAGGAGGAAGGTTGGGCTTAACCGTTTTTGTTGTTTCTGCAAATGTGGGCAGCCAGCTCAGTACGGCGATGATGAATAAAAAAATTAATACTGTCGAGAAGGAACGATTCGTAAAGCCTTTTCCTGTATTTTTCAATCCGTGGCTGGGATATTCAGGCCACATCACAAGCCTCCTTTGGTATTCGTTTTTTTAAATTTTATCATTCTTCGAACCGGCCAAAAAGCCATTTTTAAAATTCTTGACTTTTGAACATAAGGCTTAACCATCAAAACCGATGAGGGTGAATCTGTAATTTCAATGATGAATCCATTATCTTAAGGCTGAGGCGGCGACCTCAAAAACTGAGAACCGACTCCTGTTCTCCTCTCTACTTTTTATAATCCCAGACGACCGTATCTTAAAACATCAACGCCCGGAAACTAAATCAAAGATTGAGTCATGGGCCCGGATGAATTTTGAATTAATGCCAAAGAAAAAAAGCGATTCAAAAAATTGCTGACCATGATGTCAGCTAAATTTTTTTGAGGCCTGAAGGTGCGGGACAGCCAGCCAGAGATGGCGGCATTTTCTGCTGATTTTTCATCGGCGCCGCGCCCTACGCGAGCCGAGAATTCCACCCTGAAGAAACAAACCGGCGCCCAGAACAAAACCGAAATTGTACCAGTTACCGTTGTTATGGACTTCATAAATTCTGACGTTTTTCGTAAAAAGCGAAATGATAAAGGTAACCGGCGAGATAAAGCCATGCCACAGCCCACGCCAGAAACCGGCCACCTTGCCCTCAGGGTTGGGAGTCTTCTCCAGGGTGTTCGGCCCCGGAGCACAGGCCGAAAGCATGAAAATAATTATCATTACGGCCGGGATAGCTTTTTTCATGTCTCCTCCTTTTCAAACAGGCCTTGACTTCTTGTTACTTAAATCTACCGGGTGTGTCAAGAAATAAATCCTGTTTAAGATAGCTCTGCTGTTAAGATAGCCCGGCTGACCTGACCCGTTCGAAATGGGGGCATGAAAACTCTCCACCTGGTCTCCGGCACATCCCGGATATATGAAATTGAGGTTTACCAGGAATCGGGCCAGTTTGTCCGGAATCGGTCTCACAGCCTGAGTGTTAACATGGTTATAACGACGATTATTTTCCCGCCAGGAGAACAGAAAACTTACCGGGAAAACCGGGACGTTTGGTCCAGCCAGGGCTAACCGGTTCCACCCGGCACTTACAGAATCAGGGCCCACCTGGTTACCAAACCTTCCGCCAGCCATACGTTTAATACGACGCTGCAATATCCTGCAGGTTGAATCCTCTTAACTGGCCTGATAAACCAATCTTTTTGAGGATAAATCGTTTTGGCTTCAGACTTTTTTACCATCAGAATACTTATGGCTTCAGCTCGCCGGGAATAATAGCTATTCAGGTGATGATAAGAAATTTTTTAAAGCGATAATAAAAGTCATTCTGCTGGCGGCAGCACCCGGGATAGAGCTGGAATAGAAAAATAAATTTTATGAAAAATAATATTATAATTGTCACTGATAAATAAAAAGGAGAGACTGGCTAAAATGAACACTTCGCCTAATTTAAAATTTCAGACCCTCGCCGGTATTTCGGCAATTTTGATTTCGTCCTTTATCCTGATCTTAAGCCCGGCCAGCCTGCTTGGCCAGGAAGACGTCTATGTTCCGGAAACGGACCCGCTCGTTCTCAAAAAGCTGGATGCCTGGCAGGACCTCAAGTTCGGCCTTCTGATGCACTGGGGACCCTACAGCCAGTGGGGCATCGTGGAATCGTGGTCCATCTGCCCGGAAGATGAAGGCTGGTGCCGGCGCAGCCTGGAAGATTATTACGAATATGTAAAAAAGTATGAAAACCTGAAAAAAACCTTCAACCCGGTCAAATTTGACCCCACCCTCTGGGCTAAAGCGGCCAGGGAAGCCGGTATGCGCTACGTTGTCTTCACCACCAAGCACCATGACGGCTTCTGCATGTTCGATACCAAATACACCGATTACAAAATCACCGACCCGGAATGTCCCTTCAGCTCCAACCCAAAAGCCAACATCGCGAAAGAAATCTTTGAAGCTTTCCGAAAAGAAGGTTTCTGGGTGGGCGCCTATTTTTCCAAGCCGGACTGGCATTCGCCTTACTACTGGTGGCCCAACTTTCCGCCGCGAGACCGCAACGTCAACTACGACCCGGAAGTTTACCCCGAGCGCTGGGCCAAATTCGTGGAATACACGCACAACCAGATTCTTGAACTGATGACCGATTACGGCCGCATAGATATTCTCTGGCTCGACGGGGGCTGGGTCTCCAAAAAATCAACGGAGGAAATTCAAAGGTACTATGAACACCGGCTTAAAGACAGCAAATCCGGTTATCTGAAAAGCCAGGTCATAAATCAGGACATCCGGATGGATGAACTCGTGGCCAAATGCCGGGAAAAACAACCCGGACTGATCGTGGTCGACCGGGCCGTTCCCGGCAAAAATCAGAATTATCTGACGCCGGAAAACGTCGTGCCCGAGAAGGCTCTTCCCTATCCCTGGGAATCCTGCATCATTTCTGGCGGCGGCTGGTCTTACACGCCAGACGCCAAATACATGTCCGGACGCCGGGCCATCCATCTTCTGGTGGACATCGTGGCCAAGGGTGGAAATCTCCTCCTGAACATCGCCCCCGGCCCTGACGGCACCTGGCAGCAGGGAGCTTATGACCTGCTTAAAGAATACGCCGCCTGGATGAAAATAAACAGCCAGGCTATCTACGCCACCCGCCCGCTTCCCCCCTACAAAGAGGGAAAAATTTGTTTCACCCGCGGTAAAGATGGCCACGTTTATCTTATCTACCTGGCGGACGAAGGCGAAAAACTGCCCGAAAAAATAAGCGTCAAATCCTTCAACCTAAAACCAGGGACAAAAATATCCCTGCTGGGCGCGCGGCAAAAATTAAGCTGGAACCCGGCCCATCCGGGTTTTGAAATCAAGATTCCAGCCTCTCTCCGTCACCGGCCCCCCTGCAACTATGCCTGGGTGTTCAAACTCAGCGGCGCCGGCCTTTGATTTGACAAAACAAGACACCGCACTTAATTTTAAATTAGGAAAAAGAAGGGGCCCATACAGAGGCCTGTCAGGAGGGTTAAGGTTGTCCCTTCTTCTTCCGGGGAAGGAGGTATAAGATGGAAAGAGGTAAAATCGGGTTTTATTCTCTTCTTGTTACCATCTTTTTTATCCTCACTTTCAGACCCTTATCAGCAGGCATTTTTGTGTTTGGCGAATCATCGGTAAAGATTCCTGCCGGCTCTACCTTCGAAGTTAAGGGCAACATTATCGCCTTCGTGTTAGAAGACGGAAAGCTGGAAATAATTCCTGCTCCGGACAGCATAACCATCCGGGCGCTGGATAAGAGTGGAAAATTAATCTACACTGGCTCTCAGGCTCGCCTTTTCTCTTTGTGTCAGCCCGAGAAATTTCAGAAACTAACCGTGACGGACGCTGACTACCGGTTCGTAAAATTTTCCGGTGGCAAGCCCGAGCCGGACCCGGCCGGCAAAGCGGTGGTCATACCGAAGGGAACCAACATAGAGAAAGTGGAAGAACACCTTTACCGCTTTCACCTGCCGAACGGAGAAACTGTTTCTTTCAAATGTAACCTGACCAGCGACGGGCATATTGGAGACTGTACTCGTTATACCAAAGATTGGAAAATAATGTACACGCGAACCAAGGTCAAGTTCTGCCGGATGATGTCGCTGGACGAGCTAAAAAACCTGCCCGGAAAAACGACTGAAGACCTGTGGGTTCAATTTCTCCCGCAGGAGGCAAAATAAAAACTTTTTCGGGCTGGCTGATAAATCTTCTCCAGTAAAACATCCAGGGCAGCCTGAAACTTCAGACTTTTAAATCTTCATTTCCTTCCTTTAACCAGCGGAAAGTTGCCTGCTCCTGCGCTTCCCATAATTTAGCCCCAAGCGCGAGGAGCAACATCGTCCCAAAATATTGCGGCTCGGGCGTCGGGGATACCAGAAGAAAAACTGTCCCGACAAAAAGCATGGCCGTAAAGAGCCTGAGCCTGGCACCCAGAGCCAGCGCCAGGAGCAAGGCCAGGACAGCTATCACCGGGTAAAATTCGGGTTTTCCCAGAAGGTACATGATGGAGGTAAGAAGGTTGGGATAAAAGGTAGTCACCTGGTTCCGCTCGCTCATGTTAAGGTTAAAAAGCACCGTGCTCTTTATGATGTTCCAGGGTCCAAACGGGAGCATCAGCAGCCAAGCCACCCCGGCCGAGATGAGCATTTCCCCGATGACTCGGACGTTTCTTATCAAATTTTTAAAATCAAGCCTCGAAAGGTAATAAACGGCCGCCAGCGGCACAAAGAAAAATTTGGTCAGCAGCCCGAAGCCGATGACAACCGCTATCAAATAGCGGTTGAGCCCCGAAGGTCTGGTTTCCTGCCGGTAAAGAAGGTAGATGAAAAATGAAACGGCGAGCATGGTCATGGCCGGGTTGGTTTTTATTTCGGAAAAGGTCAGAAGCGGGATAAAGGCTAAAATATAAATTCTTTTTATGTTTCTGAAGGTCAGGAGCAGAACCAGCCCGGCCAGCAGTTGGAGCACGATTAACAGGCCGGTTAAAATACCCGGGCTCCAGCTCCTCACCAATTTATAAAAAAACCAGTAGGGATAAAGCTCGAGCGGCGGGTAATTGAAGTTGTGATAAACCACCTGCCCGTTTTCATCCCGGTGATATATCTGCCCGCTCGTATAAGGGTTCTGCCCTTTTTCCAGGTCCCGGAAAACTGATTTGTAGGTTTCTATGATTTCCGGGTCCGGGTTTATGGTTTTTAACTGATAAACCCCGAGCAAAATTCCAGCCGCCAGCACCAAAGCCACCGTTGCTTTTTTCCCCAGCCAGCGCGGCTCATAAGCATAAACCAGCCAGACCAAAAAAATCTCCAGCGTGAGCTTTAACACCAGGTCATACCGGTGTCCGTGCGGAATGTTCCGGTAAAAATACAGAAAGACCGAAAAAGCCAGACAGATAAGCAAAAAGAAGGGCATAAACTGCCTGGTAAATTTGTGTTCCAAATCAGGTTTTACCTCTGGTTGCAGGTCCATTTTGCTCCAACCGTGAATTTGACGAGGCTGATTGCCCGAAGCTTTTGAAAACTTAAAATTTTCCTTTTGTTTTTTATTCTTTATTTTTTCCGAGCTTTTTGCTCCGCCATCCGGCCCTTCAGCTTCTTGGCCGGTCTGTCACCGTTCTGGTTGAAGTTGAATTATACTACATTTTTAAATATTCAATATAAAATTTCGCGGCTGCCCAACTTAAAATTTAAAAAAGCGTGACCAGTTTTCTGCTTAATCATCTGCTTCAGCTCCCTCATTCGCCTCATTCTCGGACTATTTTAATGGCCTTCTTCCAATCTACTTCTGGTTCAGCGGTTTCTGGTATTTTTTCCCTCCCAGCGGCCGCCACTCCCCGTAGGATTCTTCCGCCACCCGGCATTTCCCTTCCGATTTCCAGGTAAAACCGTAATTGTAGCCAAACCACAGGTATTTATCGCCCCCACCGTTTTCGGTGGTAATTATGTAGCGGGCCGCCACGTTGCCAATGCCCAGAGCACGACCGCCCGGCGTTTCCACATCTCCCTTGTTGGCATCAAAAGGAATCCAGCCATAGGGCGGTAGGTAAATTTCATTCCAGCGATGAAAGACATCATCATAGCTGGCATCATCGCCCCGCAGGCTAACCGTCCCCACGTAGCGGGCTGGAACTCCAAGCGCCCGGCAAAGAGCAATCATGGAATATGTGTACTCAGAGCAGGAAGCAGTTCCGCGGCGCAAAACCGTCGGTGCCGGATTCCAGCCGCCGACCGGCTTTAAGTTATAACTCAGGTGGTCTATCAGGTATTCATAAACTTTTCTGGCAATCCAGTAAGGATTTTTTTCCTGCCCGGCAATCTGGTGAGCCAGGTTTTGAATAAAGGGATCACTGATACAATACTTATCGCCATCCACCAAGTATTTTTTCTTGATTTCTTCGGGAATCTGGTCCAGGGTACCCACTTTATCGGGATAAATAAAATACTCCACCGCGTAGACCTTGGCTTTTACCGTCCAGCCTGTCTGAATGATAGCTGGAGCTTTCAAATTTTTATAATTAAAACGGGCAATTTTCTGCCCCCAGGCATCGCTGATTATTTCGGTGGGCTTTTGTAAGAATTCTATTGGACCCAGCAGTTTCTGGTTGTCCCGGTCATGCGGCAAAGCCAGATAGACATCCAGGTCGCTCACCAGACCCGGCCCGTAGTTGCGAAACTCTTTAACGAAGCGGAGTTCAAGTTCTTTTTCATCCCAGAGTGTCATTATTTCATCATCAAATACTTTTATCTGGTAAATTTCGTTGTTTTCAAAATCAACATTCCAGAGGTACTGACCGTCAAAAGCCAGGCCTGAAGGGAATGGCCCGTAGGAACGCAGCGACGACAGGCACCAGCCGGTAGCCGGGTCGACCAAGAAAATTCGGTCCATAGCCCGGTCTGTTATCCAGAGATATTTTCCGTCAAATTCCAGACCGGCCGGCTCGCTCCCCGGAGAAGCAAATTGCTGGGTCATCATGCCGTCAACCGGGGAAACTCGAAGAATGCTCTTGTTGCGAACGTCCGTCATCCATAAATCTTTCCCATCCCAGGCGATGTCGCGCGGACGGTCGCTGTTTGACTCCAGAGCTTTAAGCACCTGGCCATTTTCCGGGTCGAGGCAGTAAACCAGCTTCTCTCCAGAATCCACATGCCAGAGATACTTACCATCCCAGGCCAGCCCTTCCGGATGAAAGCCGGGCGTCTCCAGCGTTTTAAGCACTTTGCTTGAAGCCGGGTCTATCTTGAAAATTTTATCCAGCCGACTGTCAGCCAACCACAGATATTTCCCATCAAAGGCCAGGCCGGTCGGACAGGGTCCCGGCGTTTTTATGATTTTTACGACTTCCCCTACCCGGGCTTCTGCCAGAGCAATAAGAATTACCACAGAGAACATGACGGCCAATATTTTTTTCATTTTCTCCCTCCTTTTCATTTTATTTCCTGTTTATTATAAATTTTTCCAGCTTATTATAAATTTTTTCATCATTTTCTTGCCAGCTGCCAGCTGACAGGCCAGGGCCCAATCCTTTCCATTTTCATTCATTTTCTTGTTGAAAATTAAAAAACTAAATTTTAAAATCAGAAAAAAGATTACGGCAAAGGAGGCATCATGACCAGCAGTTTATTCCCGTTGGCTAAGGCCGGAGTGAGGTCAAAGCTAACCCTAACTTTACTCCTGGCCCTAATGATAGCGGGCCTGGCCGTCTTTTGTGCCAACCTTAGTTCTGATGAAAACAAACTGCCTGTCATGGCACCGGTGAGCAAGGCTTTCGTTGATTATCAAAACCGACAGGCCATTCAAATTAAATTCACCGCTGAAGGTTATCCTCTGGGCTGGATACCTGATATACACGATTTTTCTTACCTCAGGTTCAGCCAGCCGCTGCGGCTTAAAGCCCTTCCCCCTGTGTATGACCTGAGAACCCAGAACAAACTTACTCCGGTAAAAAACCAGGGCGCCTGTGGTTCCTGCTGGGCTTTTGCCACTTTCGGTTCACTCGAATCGTATTTGATGCCCAACGAAATCAAAGACTTTTCCGAAGAAAACCTGATTGACCATCACGGGTTAGATTATGGACCGTGCGATGGCGGAAACTGGACCATGGCCATGGCTTACCTGGCCCGTTGGGATGGCCCTGTGGATGAAAGCGCTGACCCTTACCTTCATGCCGATCCTCAGCCGGTTAAACACGTGCAAGAATCAATCCTGATACCCGGGCGGACCAGTTCTCTGGATAATGACTTAATCAAGCAAATGGTCATGACCTACGGGGCCGTCTACACCAGCATGTACTGGGTGAGCAGCTTCTACAATTCGACCTACAAGAGCTACTACAACACGGGGACGGCCGAGGGCGGGCACGCCGTGGCCATTGTCGGCTGGGATGATAATTTCGAGGCCAGCAAGTTTAACAGCACGCCACCCGGCAACGGCGCTTTCATCGTCCGAAACTCCTGGGGCGGCACATGGGGAGAATCAGGATATTTTTATGTTTCCTACTATGATGCTTATTTTGCCCGCTCTTCAAGTGCCGTCATTAAGGGAGAAAACGTCAACAACTACCAGGCCATCTACCAGTATGACCCGCTGGGCTGGGTGTCCACCTGGGGTTACAGCCAGGAGACGGGCTGGCTGGCCAACATCTTTCAGGCGACAGAAAACCTGCCGATTAAAGCCGTCGGGTTTTACAACCCGGGAATAAATGCTAACTACGAACTTTACGTCTACAAAAATGTTACTCCCGGGCAACCACGTTCAGGAACCCTGGCCACGAGCAAATCAGGCACTCTGAGCCTGCCCGGTTTTTACACGGTAACCCTCGACCAGTCTGTTCCGGTGACGACCGGTCAGAATTTTTCTGTGGTCCTGAAGCTGACCACTCCGGGCAGAAATTATCAGATCTGTGCGGAAGGTCGCTACGCCGGATACAGCTCCAACGCCGTTTCCAACCCGGGCAAGAGCTTTATCAGTAGTGACGGTAACAGCTGGTTTGATTTCGGTTCTTATGACCCGGACGGAGACGGGCAGGGCTGGGATGTTTGCCTGAAAGCTTATGCCGGGCTTGACCCTATTTATCCACCTCTTAACCTGAACTTGACCAGACTGGAAAACAACCTGATATTCTTCAAGGAAAAAATAAACCGGCTGACCTGGTCAGCCAACCCGGCCAACACCGTTCCCCTGACCGCCTACAAAATCTACCGTAAAGGGAGAACTGACAGCACCTTTGTCCTGGTCGGCACGGTCGGACCCAACCAGTTAACCTATGACGACCGGGCCCTGCGCAACCCGACTGATTATTCCTACCAGGTGACGGCGGTTGATGCCTACAACCGCGAAAGCGACCCGGCCGTCGTGCTCAGCGGCTCGGCCACGGTTTTAAAAGACAAACAACCCAGGTCATATCGTGGCAAAATATCAACGCTCGCTTTGACCGATAAAAATTAGAACCGAGGTAATAAAATGAGAAAAATGACCAATAACACACATAATAAAAACATTTCTGGTTTTCTGATTTTAATTATCTTTTTGACCCTCGTCGGCACCAATCTGTTGACAGCTTCAGACAGACCCGGCTTTGACCTCGGCTGCACCTTCGGCCTAAGAACCTTGAACAACGCTGACCTCAAAGACGTCTACAGCAACGGGATAAACATCTATCCCTCGCTGAACCTCAGCTGGCACGGACTGATGGTCGGCCTGGCCTATGAAGCCGGTTTTAAAAGGGAGGGTCTCATCGGTCTTTACCAGGAGCAAGCCAGCCTGACCGTCTCCGGCCCAGAATTCTTCCTTGGTTATGAATTAAGCCTCGGGCCGATTGCCCCTTACCTTAAAGTCGGCTACGGGCTTTATTCCTACAACCAGAAAATCTCCAGTGAATACCTGCAGGACTTCCCGGTAAAAGGAACCAAGGGCAGTATAATGTTTGGCGGCGGTTTTAAAATATTTCCGGTTAAAAAATTATACCTGACGGCAGAAGCCCGTTACAGTCAAATAAAAGTTAAACCCTATGACGTGGAAGTGGACGTGGGAGGGCTGAGGCTAAACGGGGGACTTGGCTTTAGATTTTGACAATTTTGAGTGTTCTGTATGACTGCGATATTTACGGTCTGGCCTCGGGATGAGTTTTTCGGGCTGAAGCTGCAAAAAGGTATTTTACACAGGCCAGGCAGGTTTATTTTAAAATTACCTGAGCTTTGATGTTTGCTCCCGGAGGGCACCTCTCGCTGACCGGGCTTAAAAGTTTTGGCTCAGGCGGTCAGCCTTCAAGTTCTGTTTAGCCTGGAAATCAGCTATTATCTTAAGATATCTAACCTATATCAGGTTTAACCGGAATCCATTTTCCTTAAGCCATTTCCTCTTTATCTGGTAATCAGGAATATACCGCGAAAGCAAACTCCAGAAAGCCGGAGAATGGCTGCGCACTTTAAGATGCGCAAGCTCGTGCAGAATGACATAATCGACAATTTCCGGCGGAGCCATGATCAGCCGCCAGTTAAGGCTGATGGTCCCCCGGGCCGAGCAAGAGCCCCAGCGCCGCCGGGCCGAAGACAGGCGGAATTTTTTATAGCCAAGGCCATGCTTCCGTGACAGCAGGTCCAACCGTTTGGATAAATACTCACGAGCCATTTTTCGGTACAGTTTTTCAAACAGCATCCGGGCGCCGAACCGAGCCTTTTCTGTAAGCCAGAAGGTTTGACCGTCAAACCCCGCGCGTATCCCCTGCCCTTCTTTAAGCCTTAAAGGGTATTTTTGCCCCAGGTAGAGAAATTTTTCTCCGGGCTGATAATTCCTGGAAACAACATTTATTCTTTGCTGGACCAGAGCCATTTTTCGGGTAATCCACCGCCGGTGCCTTTCCAATACAGTCTCGAGTTCAGCCCGGCTCATCTTTTCTGGAGCCCTGACTAACAGTTCCCCTTCATCAGTGATTTCCAGGCTGACCGTCCGGCGCTGACTTCTTATTATTTTCATGGTCATTTTCATGCTATATTTGCAGAGCCAACCGTGATAAAAAATTCAATCAATAATACCACAAAGTTTGTGTTTTTATCGCTGGCGCAATGAAATTTCAAGCACAGCCTTTTCTCATTCACAGCATTGTTTCATAACCGGCATAGCAGAAAACTGGACGAAGAATGGAGTTTAGCCTGACAGTCAAGAAATTCTGTGGTCTGTGGCCGGCCAGCGAATAAATCATTTCTTAAACTTTAAATTCGGCCGGCAGAGAAATAATCACAAGCTGAATCCGCTTAAATTCTCGGCTCCCTGCTTTTTCCGCTTAAATTAAAAGCCGACTCTCTGAGCAAAATCGGTGAAAATTCTCAGTAAAACAACGATTGTATTCCTGGAAATTATCGAGGTTCTTTCAACCTTCAATTCAAGGCCAGCTCCGTTTGTTTTTACTTTTCCGGTTAAAAATCGTATAATATGTTGGCCAGCTAAATGGATAGTTGCTAATAAATTTCGGGGAAAGGGTGTTTTGCGATGAACGTTAAAAAACTGGAAAAAGTTCCGACCTACATCAGAGGGTTGGATGACATCCTGGAAGGCGGATTGCCCAAGAACCGAGTTACCTTAGTGTTGGGTTCGCCCGGCACAGGCAAAACCAATTTGGCCATGGAATTTCTTTACCGGGGGGCGACCAACCACGAACCGGGCCTCTTCCTCGGGTTTGAAGAAACAAGGGACAGCCTGAAGCAGAATGCCTTAAGCTTTGGCTGGGACCTTGAAGCCTTGGAGAAAGAAAAAAAGCTTTTTATCATGGAAGGTCGTCTCAACCCTGAGACCATTGTTTCCGGAAAATTCAGCCTGAAACCCCTGCTTTCTATCGTCAGTCACAAAGCTCAGGAGTTAAAAGCCAGGCGCCTGGTCATAGATGCCCTCGATGTGCTTCTTCAACTGCTGGAAGAGCCCCTGACCATTCGCTCAGAGCTCCATTACCTTAACCACTGGCTCGGTCAGCAGGGACTGACCTCAATCTTAACCATAAAACCCCGCGAGAATGGTTCTGGCCTTCAGGATTTCTTTATGTCGATAGCCGATTGCGCCATTGTCCTTGACGCAAGAGTGTTAAATCAGGTGACGACCAGAAGGCTGAGAGTGGTAAAATACCGGGGCAGCAGTTTCGGCCGCAACGAATACCCGTTTGTCATAACCGACCAGGGCTTACAAACCATCCCCATTACCTCTATTGAACTTAAACACAAACCTTTCAGCACGAGGTTTTCCACTGGCATCCCGCGGCTCGACCGCCTGCTTGACGGAGGTATCTACCGCTCGTCCTGCACGCTGATTGCCGGAGAACCGGGCACGGGTAAAACTCTGCTGACTTCCACCATCATCCAGGAAGCCTGCCGCCGCGGGGAAAAAGCCGTTTATGTCAGTTTTGAAGAATCAGACCAGGCCATCATCCATAATGTACGCAGCGCAGGTCTCGAGCTGGAACCTTACGTGAAGGCCGGTTTGCTGCATTTTATAACAGCCATGCCCGAAGCCACCGGAGCGGAAGAACATCTGCTCAACCTGATCAAGGCCGTCGACCAAGTTAAGCCCCAGCATGTGGTCATAGATGCCATCTCGGCCTGCTCCCGGATGGGCGGAATGCAAGCCGCCTATGAATACCTGATGAGAGCTCTGAATCTGCTGAAAGAAAGGGGTATTACCATCATCCTGATCAACCAAACTTCAGGGTCCAAAGCCCAGCTTGAACTTTCCGGCATTGGCATCTCTTCGATGATTGACACGGTCATTTTTCTTTCCTATGTCCACGGTGAAGGAGAAACTAACCGCACCATTCAGATTTTAAAATCCCGCGGTTCGGCCCATTCTAACCAGATCCGTGAATGCGTCATAAGCGATAAGGGCATTGAAATCATCGATGCCTACGTCGGTGAAGCTGGCGTGCTGACCGGAACTGCCCGAAAAGTGCAGGAAGCCCGCGACCAGCTGTCTCAACTTCGTCAGCAGGCCCTGCTCCGTTCCAAGGAACTGGAGCTGGCTCGAGTGAAAGCTGTAATGGAGGCTGAAATGAAGAAGTTACAGGCTGAGATAGAAAGCCTGACCACTGAACTTGAAGCTCTGAGGATGGAACAAGAAATCAGCCAGGAAGAACGGAAAAAGCGCCAGCTCATCAGAGAATATGAAAAAAACGAAAAGCTTACGCCGGCCAGAAATAAACGAAATAACAAATAGCTTTCCCATAAAAACAAATCTATTCGGGAAGGGTTAAATGAAAAGAAAAACGGAAAAGGAAAGGGGAAAACCTCTGAAAAAACCTGCCCCTCACCAGGCAGTTCGGTTTGATTTAAGATTATACATCGCCGACAGTGAAATTAATTCTCGAAAGGCCGTTGAGCTGGTTCGTAAATTTTGTGACCGTTACCTTAAGGAAAATTTTTCACTTGAAATAATTGACGTTTTTCAGGATTACCAATCGGCCCTTCGAGACCGCGTGCTGGTAGCCCCCACTCTGGTCTGGATGAGAAAGGATACTCCCGCCTTTCTCATGGGCAGCTTCGAATGGTCAGACCTGCTGGAATTTTTTGGCCTGTCGGAAGCCACCGGAGGAGAAAAATGACATCCCGTCAGGACCGCTCTATCACCGACCTGAAAAAAGAAATCAAAAGGTTGGAAAAAGAACTGTCCACCACTCGGACGGCGCTGGAAGCCATTATCTCCGGCAAGACAGATGCGGTCATCGGTCCCCACTGTCCCTTTGTGGTAAAAGCCAAACAGGTTGAAGATGAAATCAACAGACTTCTTAAAGAAAAAGATGCCCTGATTAAAGAAATCCATCACCGTGTAAAAAATAACCTGCAGATTATTCTCAGCCTGATTCATCTGCAGTTAAGTCACACCAGGCATAACGAAACCAGAGACCATCTTCTGACCCTGCAGAACAGAATCAGGACGATGGCGCTGGTGCACGATATGTTCTACCGCACCGAAAATATGGCCTTCCTGAACCTGAATGATTACCTGGAGCGGATTGCCGTTCATCTGTTTAACGTTTACCGGGTTGATGAAAACCGGATCAGGCTCAGCCTGGAATTTCAGCCGATAACCGTCAGCATTAACGTCGCCATACCGGTGGGCATGATTCTGAACGAGCTCATGTCAAATTCTATAAAGCATGCTTTTAAGGAAACAGGCCGCGGAGAAATCAGACTCCGGCTGGTCTCCGACCGGGACGCCGTCTGCCGTTTAACTGTTCAGGATGACGGCTCGGGTCTTCCGGCCGGGGTAAACCTCGAACAGCCGACCACTCTCGGCCTGGAAATAATCAGGTTGCTGACCGAACAGATTGACGGTAAAATAAAAAAATTAGAAGGTCCTGGAACGGGTTTCGAACTGACATTCAAAACAGCTCTCGATTGACTCTGCCGCTGTTTCAAACTCCAGCCTTCGTTGATTTTTTGACAAAAAATATTATTCATCATCACCCAAAGTCAGAACACGGGGATAATCACCGGGCCAGGAACATCTGCTCTATTTCCACTTTTAAAGATCATTCAAACTTGCCTTAAACCTCCGCTTTGTGCACCGCAGTTTATGGGGAAATCAGCGGCAACCAGTTTTTAACAATTTTGATTCTATCATTCCTTACGGGTTACGGGACACGTCAATAAGAAACAATGTTTTTGCCCGACAAAATCCCATCCTCCCAAATATTTATTGACTTGAATATTTCCTGTGTTTAAAGTAAGGAAAGAGACCCAGTAAGGAGATAATTCATGTCCGACCGCGGGCGGAGAAATTATTACCTGGTTATCCTCATTTTTTTGACCTTCTTTGTCATTTCCTTTCTGACCAACATCATCGGGCCTTTAATTCCGGACATCATCCAGAGTTTCAGCCTGAGTCTGGCCCTGGCCGGTGTGCTTCCCTTTTCTTTTTTCATCGCCTACGGCGTAATGTCAATACCGGCCGGCTTTTTAGTGGAAAAGTATGGCGAAAAGCCGGTCATGCTTCTGGCTTTTTTCCTGGCCCTCAGCGGCGCCCTGCTTTTTTCTCTGATGCCAGGCTATCTCATAGCGACCGTCTCCCTTTTCATGATTGGCCTGGGCATGGCCATGCTCCAGGTGGCTATCAACCCGCTGCTCCGCGCGTCGGGCGGGGAAGAACATTTTGCCTTCAACTCGGTTCTGGCCCAGCTGATATTTGGCAGCGCTTCCTTCTTAAGTCCGAGATTGTATTCTTACCTGGTGACCAGCCTCCCGCGCCCGGAAGAGAAGAATTTTCTGCTTGACACTCTCCGCCGTGTGGTGCCGGAACAGTGGCCCTGGGTTTCTCTTTACTGGGTATTTGCCGTAATCGTCCTCCTGATGCTGGCAGTTATTTTTCTTTCCCGATTTCCCCGGGTGGAACTTAAAGACGAAGAAAGACCCGGCACCTGGCAGATTTATAAAATCCTGTTCAAGAGAAGAATCGTCCTGCTGTATTTTCTGGGCATCATGGCCTACGTCGGGACAGAGCAGGGGCTGGCCAACTGGATATCCCAGTTTCTCAAAACCTACCACGGCCTTGACCCGCAGACGGCCGGTGCTCGGGCTGTTTCTTATTTCTGGGGGCTGATGACCGTTGGCGGTCTTCTCGGCCTGGTGCTTCTAAAACTCTTTGACAGCCGCAAAGTTCTGGTTGGCGCCACTTTCTTAGCACTGATAAATTTTACGCTGGCTCTTTTTGGCCCGGCCCGCCTGATGGTTTTTAACCTTAAAATTCCAGGTCTGTTCTCAGGGGAGATAGAAATATTTACTTTTTCTCTTCTGGGATTTTTCGCTTCCGTCATGTGGCCCATCATTTTCTCGCTGGCTCTTAACTCAGTCGAAACCTATCAGGGTGCTTTTTCTGGTATTCTGTGCACCGGCATCATCGGCGGGGCTCTGCTCCCGCTTCTGATTGGCTGGTTGGGCGACCATCTCGGTCTGCGGCAGGGAATGCTGGTCCTTTACCTGACCCTCTTTTATATTTTGAGCATCGGGTTATGGGCCCGGCCGCTCATCACCAACCAAACCGTAAGCCTCAGGAAGAGAAAAACGGAGGATTAAAAATGGCTTTAGTCGGTGTGGACCTTGGAGGTTCTTATGTAAGAGCCGGCCTGGTGGAGAACGACCGTCTGGTCAGGATTGTAACGAGAGCCGTTCGCAACCAGGGGACGGCGGAAGAAGTCCTGTCGGATGTCATCTCCGTGCTGGAATCCGTGGTTTGCCCGGAAGTTCAGGGAGTGGGTGTGGGCGTGCCGAGTGTGGTCGACCTGGCCACCGGGACCATCTATGACGTGCAGAACATCCCGGCCTGGAAAGAAGTCCCCCTAAGAAAAATCCTGGAAGACCGTTTCCGGCTTCCCGTTTACGTCAACAACGACGCCAACTGTTTTGCCGTGGGCGAAAAACATTTTGGTTTGGGCAAAAATTTTGACCACCTGGTGGGGCTGATTGTGGGCACCGGCCTGGGGGCCGGGCTTATCATCAACGGCAAGCTGTACGCCGGGCCAAACTGCGGGGCCGGAGAATTCGGCATGCTGCCCTACCTCGACGCCAATTTTGAACGCTATGCTTCAGGCCAATTTTTTCTGAAATCCTACGGCCGCCCGGGCCAGGAATTTTTTGAACAGGCCAGAAACGGGAACGAAGAGGCCAGAAAAATCTTTGTTGAATTCGGCCATCATCTGGGAGAAGCCATTAAGGCCATCATGTATGCCGTCGACCCCGAAGCCATCATCCTCGGCGGTTCTGTCAGTAAATCATTTGAATTTTTCCGCGACAGCCTGTTCGAAACCGTTTCCGACTTTGCCTATTCGCTGGCCCGCGAGAGGGTTAAAATTTTAGTCTCCAGCACGGAAAATATTGCCATCCTGGGAGCGGCCGCGCTTTATTTAGACAGCCTTCAACCCTGAGCAAAAACCAATCCCACAATCACCTTAAAGAAGGAACACATAAAAAGACCGGCTGAAGGCAAATCCTCAAAGCCAAGTGAGCGCGCTCCCCTGCTCATTTTATGAGCAAGTCATTTTTAAAGCCTTTTAAAACCTGCCGCAACCCGGCCGCTGAGTTCGGTCCTTCGGCCAGCAAAACAAAAATATCAACGCCGTTCTGCAGGGCCATCGCTGACTTCGACGGGGAGATGAGCATCGGTCTTCTTTTACCCCAGGCTTTTTCAAAGACGAGACGGCCCTCTTTGACCTCTTTTTTCAATAATTCCACCAGGTAATCATCCGGGTTCGGGGCCGGAAACCAGCCTTCCTGGGTTACCCTGACCTGATGTCCGTTTCCGTCCTTAAGCAGGAGCAGGGTCTTATCCGGCCACGCTCGGTCTAAAGCAGAAAATTCAAAACCGGCCGGCGCTTCCAGCGTCAGTTGAAGACCCGGGTTGTGATATCGATTTCCCCTGACCTCATAAACCGGCTGATTTTCCGCCACTCTGAATTTTTTCCCGGCCAATTCATACTCAAGAATTTCTATCTCTAAGGAACCGATGATTTTTTGGCCAGGGACCAGAATATCAGCCAGTCCCTCATTCAGGCTGCTCCAGGCAATGGCCAGCCTGGCCGCATCGGCCAGGCCAGGAGAGCAGAGCGCAGCATCAAGCGGAAACCAGCGCTCGTTTATCCAGGCTTCGACCCAGGCATGACCGCCCCATACTCCGTTGACATAGGCCAGACCCACCACGTAACGCGCTGGCAATCCGGAGGCTCTGAGCAGCGAAGCCAGAAGGGCGGCATACCCGGCACAGGTGGCTTTTCTGCTCCTGATGACTTCTGAAGCCGGAGCAAAGACAAAACCCAGGTCAAAACTCAGGTTTCTGGCCACCCAGTCCCTGAGTTTTAACGCTCTGGCATACTCATCTTTTTCTGCACCCGCCACTTCTCGGGCCACCTTTACAATCTCCGGGTCCTCCGGCTGAAGAAAAGCATTTTCCTTAAGAAACTCAGCCCTTTCCTCCGGGCGGAGGACAGATTTGGCCGAAGACCTGACCCCCGGTTTTTTCAATTCAAGCAGCACCACATCTTCTTCCCTTTTGATTATTTTCTGGCTGTCGCTTTCAAGCTGGGGCCAGCCCAGCGCGGGGTTTTTGTGTTTGAGCCTGACCACCAGCCGGTCCAGGTTTCTGGCCTGGGGCAGCCGGACGTTGGATTTAACCAGGGAAGCAGAGAGCTGGTCCTGCCCCGGGGCTGTCTCTTCCAGTCCGGCCCGGGCTTCCTGTTCATTCGATAAAACCATGACCATCTGCCCGAAAGGTGAAGGTTCTTCTGAGCGAACTTCATTCCCCTGCTCATCAATCCAGACCTTTCTCACCTGGGGTAAACCGGAAAATTTTTCTTCGAGTTTGCGGGCCTTTATCCGCTGGCCGGCGATGGTTAATTCTTCTTCACCCAGCAGAATCCTTTCCCCTTTGACCACCTGGCTCAGTTCAGCCATCAAGGTCTGGAATTCCAGCCGGTCACCCGGCTGTTTTAATCTTTCCTGGGTTAAATTGGTGACACCCACCGGTCCAAGAAGTTCACCGGAAAACTTGAGCTCGCGGGTAAAAGATTTCCCTCCGGTGGTGGTTTTCAACCTGACCAGGCTTTCTCCAACCTCAGCTTCAACCAAAATTTTTTGAGAAGCCAGAATTTCTTCCGTCCGGACTTTCTCCAGCAAACCGGACTCGTTCTCCAGGCTTTCATTTTTTATCACCATTTCCACTTTTTTACCCAAACGATTAAGCACCACCCGCGACTCGGATGTGGTTCTGAACTTTCTCCTTCCACCCTCTTCCAAAGCTCCGCCGTATTCTTTTATAAAACCAATTTTCTGCTGACCGAGGAAAACGCTGAACCAGCGGGTCTCAAACCGGGCCGCAGCTGATAAGTTTTCCTGAGCAAAGGTCAATATTTTTACAAGCAAAACTACCATCAGCAGCGGCCACAGCCGGCCAAAGCCAGAGAATCTGTCCGGTCTGATTTCATCCCGGCCGGTCTTCCTGGATGAGCAGCTCATCTAACCTCCTTCAACTTTTCTGTGTATTTTCTTTTTTTTATTTTAACCCAAAACCTGCTCCGAGCACGAATTTCACTCAAATTATTGCCCAATTTTTTTCTCTGTGCTATAAGCAATTAAATTAAAAGGAGTTCAAAGAAGAGTTGAAAGGCCTGCTCATTTTAGTTTACGTTCTGGCTCAGATTTTTATTGGTTTTTATCTTTCCCGCCGGATTAAAAATGAAGATGATTTCCTGGTGGGCGGCCGTCGCGTGTCATTTTTTCTGGTCTCCTTTTCCCTTTTTGCCACCTGGTTTGGAGCCGAAACCTGTCTGGGCTCTTCGGGTGCTGTCTACGAACAGGGATTATCCGGAAGTCGGGCTGACCCGTTTGGCTTCAGCCTCTGCCTCTTTCTGATGGGTTTCCTTCTCGCCCGAAAACTCCGGGAAGGAAATTACCTGACCCTGGCTGATTTTATCAAAGACCGTTACGGAGACCTGTCTGAAAAACTGGTGGTCTGGGTGATGATTCCCTCATCCATCATCTGGGGCTCAGCTCAGCTCAGAGCCTTTGGCCAGATCCTTTCGGTTTCCACCGCCCTGCCCCTCAACCTGATGATTTGCCTGTCAGCCCTCCTGGTAATTATTTACACCGTGCTTGGCGGTTTGCTGGGCGACATCTACACTGACCTCATCCAGGGGCTAATAGTGGTGGGAAGTCTGGTAACTCTGCTCATCATAATAATAAGCAGGACACCCGACCTGCCGGGCATCATCCAGCACATGCCGGCTGACCGCTGGAAAATCCTTGGCGTGGGGGAGAGCCTTTGGGAAAGGCTCGACCGCTGGGCCGTGCCGGTGCTCGGGTCGCTGGTAGTTCAGGAAGCCATTTCTCGTTTCCTGGCGGCCCGCAGCCCGCGGGAAGCGGTGAAGGCCTGCCACCTGGCGGGTGGAATATACTTTTTTACAGGGGCCATTCCACTTTTTCTTGGCTTTGTTGGTCCCTGGATTCTGCCCGGGATTTCCGACCGGGAAAATTTTCTGGTGCTTCTCTCTCACGAAAACCTGCCTGACTTTCTTTCGGTAATTTTCCTCGGGGCGCTCATTTCCGCCATCCTTTCCACGGTAGATAGCATTTTACTGGCTTGCTCCGCTCTCTTTTCCCACAATTTCCTGCTGCCCATTCTTAAAGTGAAAAACGAGAAGACCAGGCTGATAATTACCCGGCTGGCTGTAATCATCACTGGCCTTATTGCCTTAAGCATTGCTCTGGCCGGAAACAGAATTTACGACCTGGTGCTTCTGGCTGCCTCCTTTGGAACATCAGGGGTTCTGGTCATCACCATGCTGGGGCTCTACTCCAAGGTCATGGAGGCCCGGGCCGCCAACATAACCCTGGTTTCGGGCCTGGTCCTCACGCCTTTATTCCAGCTCATCCTGAAATTTAAAGCACCTTTCCTTCTTTCGGTGATGGCCTGCCTGGTGATTTTTGTCCTGGTTTCTTATCTCCATAAAAAATTCAGCCGGGCACCCTTAACCGTTGAAGAAAAAGCTAAATCTGGCGAAAACCGCAGCCTTGTTAACTGAAAAAACCAGGCCCCAGCCCACTCCGAATACCGATATTCAACTTATCAAGTGAGCAAGCCGGTAAATCAGCGCGGCAATCAAAGCTGACATGGGAATGGTGAAAATCCAGGCCCAAACAATGCGCAGGGTAACCTGCCATTTGACAGAAGAAACGCTTCGGGCCGCTCCCACGCCGGTCACCGCCCCAGTAATGACGTGAGTGGTGGAAACGGGAATACCCAGATGAGTGGCCATAAAAATGCTGATGGCGCTGGACGTTTCCGCACAGAAACCATCAATCGGCCGCAGTCTGACAATTTTCTGGCCCATCGTCTTGACAATTCTCCACCCGCCGCTTAAAGTGCCCAGCGCTATGGCCGTGTGGGCGGAAAGGACTATCCACAACGGGATGTGGAATTCTTTCATGTGGCCGGAAGTGTAAACCAGGCTGGCAATGATACCCATAGTTTTCTGAGCATCATTCCCGCCGTGACCGAGGCTATAAAGGGCGGCCGAAAGAAGCTGAAGACGCCTCGACCAGAGGTTTATCACCCTTAGGGGCTTTTTCCTCAGCAACCAGGTGGTAAGAATCATCAATAAATTACCCAGAACCAGGCCAAGAAGGGGAGCAATAAAAATAAACGAAATCACTTTAGCCCAACCTTTGAGGATGACTATACCCCAGCCTGCCTTGGCCACTGAAGCACCAAGGTAGCCTCCGATCAGAGCATGAGAGGAGCTGGAAGGCAACCCCCAGTACCAGGTCAAAAGATTCCAGGTGATGGCGCCCAAGAGGCCGCAGAAAATGACCAGCGGGTCCACCACTCTTATATCAATCAGGCCAACACCAATGGTCTTGGCCACGCTGGTGCCAAAAATCAGAAAAGCGATGAAGTTGAAAAAAGCGGCCCAGATAACGGCCTGCTTCGGGCTTAACACCCTGGTAGAAACCACCGTGGCGACAGAATTGGCGGCGTCGTGCAGTCCGTTGGTGAAATCAAAAGCCAGGGCGATGGCTATGATGAAGACGATGAAGGCAAAACTCCAGCCGGACATTATCTCACTCAGCTGCTCTTGACGACTATTCCCTCTACCGTGTTGGACACTCTCTGGTAAACATCCATGATGGTTTCCAAGATGAACAGGATGTCCTTCCACTTCATGATGCTCACCGGGTCCTTCTCTTCCTGGAAAAGTTTCTGCAGCGACCGGGCATAGACCACATCGCCCTTATCTTCCAGGTCATGGATGCTGCGGATGAGCTCGGCAATATGTTGAGTATATTTCTGGGATTTGAATATTTCTGCCACCAGCTTATTCAGTTTCTCGGTGGCTTCCCTGGAAAAGACGGCAAATTCATCGATAAAGCCTCTCTTGTCATTCAGGCCATAAAGATAAACATTGTGGATGGCATTTTCGATGAGGTCAATGATGTCGTCAATCTCGTGAACCAGCTTGTAGATATCTTCCCGGTCAAAGGGCGTGATGAAGCACTGGTTCAGCAATTTGATAATTTCATGAGCCACATGGTCTGCTTTGTGTTCGACCTGCTTGGCTTTTTCCCAGTACTGAGCAGAATGGTCAAAGTTTCGGGAAAATTCGCAAAATACTTCAGTTATTTCTGACAGACAAGACGTTAAGTCCGAAAAATGCTGGGCGAAGGCCGGTTCCTTGGGCAAGAGAAATTTCATGATTGCTCCCTCAAGGGGCGGAATAAAATTAAGCCATAGTTTATACCAAAAACGGACAGAATTCAACTCGTCGGCCCGGTTCTTAACAGTAATTGACCGTGGGCCACAGGTATGTTATAAGGATTTATTATTTTGCTGGAGGAAGCTTATGTCCGGTTCATTGTTTCGCACGAAGCCCATCCAGGAATTGCTGGAAGAAACCACAGAAGCCGGTCACAGCCTGAAAAAAGCTCTAAAGGCCTGGGACCTGGTGGCCATTGGTATTGGCTGCATCATCGGAGTTGGTATTTTTGTTCTGCCGGGAGTGCAGGCAGCCAATCATTCCGGCCCGGGCATCATTCTTTCTTTTGCCATTGCCGCCCTGGCCTGTGCCTGCTCTGCTCTCTGCTACGCTGAGCTGGCGGCCATGATTCCCGTCTCCGGTTCAGCCTATACCTACGGCTATGCCACCCTGGGCGAACTTCCCGGCTGGATAATCGGCTGGGATTTAATCCTCGAATACATGGTGGCGGCCGTGCTGGTCAGCACCGGCTGGTCGGCTTATTTTGTCAATTTGCTTAACAACCTGGGTATTCACCTGCCGCAGAAATGGGTCTATTCACCGTGGGACAAGACGCCGGGAGTGTTTAACCTTCCGGCCACGCTTATTGTGCTGTTGCTCACCGCACTGCTTATCAGGGGTGTTAAAGAAAGTTCCCGGACAAACATGATCATCGTCATCGTCAAGATTGCTGTCATCCTGTTTTTCATCATCATGGCTGCCCCGCACGTCAACCCCCAGAACTGGAAGCCCTTTATGCCCTACGGTTTTAAAGGAGTGATGACCTCGGCTGCCATTGTCTTCCTGGCCTTTGTCGGTTTCGATGCGGTTTCTACTGTGGCGGAAGAAACGGTCAACCCGCAGAAGGATATGCCCATTGGCATCATGGGTTCCCTGGTGGTGGCTACCGTGCTGTACATGGCCGTGTCGGCCATCATGACCGGGGTTGTTTACTACACCAAACTGGGAGTGGCTGACCCTGTCGCCCTGGTGCTTAACGAGCTCAACAAACCCTGGGCTTCCATGATCATCAGCATCGGCGCCCTGGCCGGTATTACCTCGGTTCTCCTGGTGCTGCTGATGGGCCAGCCGCGGATATTTTTCTCAATGTCAAGAGATGGGCTTCTGCCAGAAACTTTTTCCCGCGTCCACCCCAAATTTAAAACACCGGTCACCACCACGCTGGTGACCGGCGGTATTGTAGCCCTGGCTGCCGGGCTGACCCCCATCAATGTTTCTTCAGAGCTGGTGTCCATCGGGACGCTGTTTGCCTTTATCATAGTCTGCTCCGGCGTCATCCTGCTTCGTTACAAGAGGCCGGATTACCGGCGCCCGTTCAAGGTCCCGATGTTCCCTTTTCTTCCGGCCATCGGGGCTCTGCTCTGCGCTTACTTGATGGTCAGCCTGCCTGAAACCGCCTGGGAACGGTTTGTCATCTGGCTGGCAATCGGGCTAACCATCTTTTTCCTCTACGGTCGCAAACACAGCCGGCTGGCTCAGGAACATAATAAAAAATAACCTCTGAAAGCGAAAACAGGGGCTTCTGGCGGGTTTTCCTGCCTGTGTTTTTTCCATACAAACAACCATTATCATTTTTAATCCGAGTCTGGATTTTTTATAAATATGTGCTAAAATAACCGCCGAGTAGAAAGCATTTTTAACCTGCTCCCCCAGAAAAGGGCTTAAATTTCCCATATATGATGAAGAGGTGCTTTTTTCTATGAACAGAGCAATTGAAAGAATGCGGAACATCGGTATCAGCGCTCATATCGATTCCGGCAAAACCACCCTGACCGAGCGCATACTGTATTACTGTAAAAAAATTCACCGCATCCACGAGGTCAAAGGGAAAGATGGCGGCGGAGCCACCATGGATTACATGGACCTCGAGAGAGAGCGCGGTATCACCATTACTTCGGCCACCACCAACGTGACCTGGAAAGAGCATTCGATAAACATCATCGATACGCCGGGCCACGTAGATTTTACCATCGAAGTAGAAAGGTCGCTGCGGGTGCTTGACGGGGCAATTCTTGTCCTGTGTTCGGTTGGCGGCGTGCAGTCTCAAACCCTGACCGTCGACAAGCAGCTTAAAAGATACCAGGTGCCGGCCCTGGCCTTCATCAACAAGCTGGACCGCATCGGGGCCAACCCCTACAAGGTGAAAGACCAGATAAACGACAAACTCGGCCGTCGCGCTGCCCTGGTGCAGATACCCATCGGGCTGGAAGACCGCTTCCAGGGAGTGGTTGATTTAATCAAGATGAAAGCCGTCTACTTTGAAGGCCCCAACGGCGAAATCGTCCGCGAAGCTGACATCCCGCCCGAGCTGGAAGATGAAGCCTGGCAGTACCGGGAAGAGTTGCTGGATGCCGTATCACTTTTTTCTGACGAGCTGACCGAAGCCATCCTGGAAGACAGGGTTACAGAAGAAATACTTCTTAAAGCCATCAGGAAAGGCACCATCGGCCGGGAGTTCATGCCCATCTTCCTGGGCTCTGCCTACCGAAACAAAGGGGTCCAGACGTTGCTCGATGGCGTGGTCAATTTTCTGCCCAACCCGGCTGAGGTGGAAAACATCGCCCTGGACCTTGACCAGCAGGAAAAGCAAATCCTCTTAAAACCTGACCCGCAGGCGCCCTGCGTGGCTTATGCCTTCAAGCTGGAAGACGGGCCCTACGGCCAGCTGACCTATATCCGTATTTACCAGGGTCGAATCAACCGCGGTGATGAACTGTTCAACAGCCGTTCCAAGCAAAAATTCAAGGTGGGGCGGGTGGTGCGCATGCACGCTGACCACATGGAAGACATAGACGGAGCATCGGCCGGTGACATCATCGCTCTGTTCGGGGTAGACTGTGCTTCAGGAGACACCATCTGTGCCCCCGGATTGAATTACGCCATGACTTCCATTTATGTGCCCGAGCCGGTTATTGCTCTGGCAATTGAACCTGCGGACAAATCCTCTGCCGACCGTCTGGCTCGAGCGCTAAACCGCTTCACAAAAGAAGACCCGACTTTTCGTGTGTACATAGACCCGGAATCAAAACAAACTATCATCCAGGGCATGGGCGAATTGCACCTGGATGTCTACCTCGAGCGCATGAAACGCGAGTACAGAGTAGAGGTGACCACCGGCCGGCCGCAGGTGGCCTACCGCGAAACCATCTCCAGCCGGGCTGATTTTGATTACACACACAAAAAGCAGACCGGCGGTGCGGGACAGTACGGGCGGGTAATTGGCTACATAGAGCCTTTTGAAGGAAACTACGAGTTTATCAACGAGGTCAAGGGCGGACACATACCGAGGGAATTCATTCCTTCCTGCGATAAAGGTTTTCAGGCCTGTCTGAAAAAAGGTCAGCTAATCGGCAGCCCGGTTATCGGCCTCAGGGTTGTCCTGACCGACGGACAATATCATCCCGTTGACTCGTCCGATATTGCCTTCCAATTAGCCGCTCAGGGAGCCTTCAAACAGGCTTACAAGAAAGCCAGGCCCTACATTCTTGAACCGATTATGCGGGTGGTGGTGGAAACGCCGTCAGAGTTTTCCGGAAATGTTTTTGGCAGCCTCAACCAGCGTCGGGGCATAATCATCAGCTCGGTGGAAGATGGAACCTATTCCCGCATAGAAGCCGAGGTGCCTCTTTCTGAAATGTTTGGCTACTCGACCGTCCTGCGTTCGATGACCCAGGGCAAAGCTGAATTTACCATGGAATTTTTAAAGTACGGTCGTGTGCCACAAAACATCGCTGAACAACTGATGGAAGAATACCGGAAAAAAGTTGAACAGGATAACAAACATTAAACGGAGAGAGCCATGATGGTCAGAAAAACACTTTCCTCCAGAAGCCCGATCAAGACTCTGGAAAAAAACATAACCGGCGGGTTGGGCCCCGGCACGGTGGGCGTTTTCGCTTCACGAAAAGGTGTGGGCAAAACCGCCTGTCTGGTGCAGATAGCCCTCGACCGCCTGCTGGAAGAAAAGCCGGTCATCCACGTTTCTTACTCCAGCCGGGTTGATTACATCATCAGCTGGTATGAAGAAATATTCAAGAACCTGTCCACCAGAGAAAATCTCAAATCGGCCATGGACGTGCACGACCGGATTATCCGAAACCGGGTGATAATGAATTTTCGCCAGGAAGGGATGAAAACCTCCCAGGTGCTGAAGAGCCTCGAAGCTCTTCTCGGACCGGGAAATTTTCCGGCCCGCACGATCATCGTGGACGGGTTTAATTTTTATCTGCCCTGCCAGGAAGACCTGGAGCTTTTCAAGAAATTTGCCGGTCAGCATCAGCTGGAAATCTGGTTCAGCTGCTCCCTTAAAGGTGACGACCCGCTGTTTGACGAACACGGTATTCCCTTTATCCTTAAGCATCATCTGGGGGTCATCGATATCATCATTACTCTTGAGCATGACGACAGCAAGGTCAAGCTGCACCTGGTCAAAGACCACGACCGGCTGCCCGGGAAAAAGCTGCGCCTCCAGCTTGACCCTCAGACTCTGCTGCTCGCCCGAGCCTGAAAACTCAACCCGGGCCGGCTCCTTTAGAGCACATGCTTAAAACATTTTCTGCCTGTTTTTACAGCCAGAATCCCCAGGCAGCACCTTTTCCCGGCCGAAGAAGTTTCCGGCCAGGCAAATTTCACTTCCTTTTTTATTGACTGCCGGACAAGCCCTGATTATGATAAACAGAGTGAACAAAAAACACAGAAGAATGATAATTGTGACGGTCAAAGTTCATTCAACAGAAAGGGAGGTGTTCCCATGCCCAGAAAAACAGGGCTGATCGTTTTTTTAATTTTCATTTTTTTACTGGCGGTAAATACCATGAGCGAAGGTGCTTTCAAAAAAGAAGACATCAGGGTTTTTAAACTGGACAACGGGCTTAAAGTCATCCTGTACGAAGACCACAAGATTCCCAACATTTCCTACTACACGTTCTTCAAGGTCGGCTCGCGCAATGAACGGCCTGGTCTGACCGGCGTGTCTCATTTTATTGAGCACATGATGTTCAACGGGACGCAGAAATTCGGCCCGGGAGAATTTGACCGGTTGATGGAGTTTTATGGTGGAGCCAACAACGCCTACACGGGTGATGATTTCACCGCCTACACCGACTGGTTCCCCAGCCAGGCTTTGGAAAAAATGGCCGAGCTGGAAGCAGACCGCATGCAGGGGCTGATATTTGACCCTCAGGTTTTCGAATCGGAAAGAGGCGTGGTCGCTTCCGAGCGCCGGATGAGCGTAGAAAACAACAACGAAGCCATCCTGTACGAAAATGTCAGGGCTACCGCTATCATGGCTCATCCCTACCACTGGGATGTTATCGGCTGGATGAGCGATATCCTGAGCTGGCGAAGGGAAGAAGTGATGCAGTATTACCGGACTTATTATGCGCCCAACAACGCCGTGCTGGTGGTGGTCGGCGATTTCGACACAGCCAGAACCATCGAGCTCATCAAAAAGTATTACAGCCAGATTCCGGCCCAGACCCCGCCACCGCCAGTTACCACCACTGAACCACCCCAGCTCGGACGCAAGGAAGTGGTCATAAAAAAAGAAGCCCAGACCCCTTCTTTTCTGGTTGTCTACCACGGGCCCAAATGCACTGACCCGGATTTCTTCGCCCTGTCCCTGCTGGAAAAACCATTACTCCAGGGAGAAAGCAGCCGGTTATACCGGCGTCTGGTGCGAGAGGAACAGCTGGCCATCAGCGTGTATGGCGGGATTGAAGAAAAGATTGACCCCTTCCTGTTTTCCATAAACGTTAAACCGAGACCCGGGGCTGACCTGGACCGCATAGAAAAAATTATCGATGAGGAACTGAATAAGGTCATCGAACAGGGCATCACCGAACAGGAATACCAGAAAGCCCTGAACATCATCCGCAGTGATTTCTACTTCGGTTTGCAAACCAATTCCGGCAAAGCCAACCTCATCGGAGCGGTGGAAGTGCTGACCGGCAACTACGAAAACCTGTTCAGCATCATCGAGCGCTATTCATCGGTAAAACGTGAGGACATCCCGGCCGTGGCCAGGAAATACTTCAACGACCTAAACAAGACGGTGGGCAAACTGATCCCCCAGGGAGGCAAATCATGAGAGCCAACAGGATTATTTTATTATTATCTGTTATATTAACCTTAAGTTCGGTGATGGCCATGACTGCTGAAAGATTACCAAAACCGGAAAAATTCGTCCTTAACAACGGGCTTACGGTCTATTTTTTCCGCAACCCGGAGCTGCCGCTGGTGAGCTTCAGAATGCTCATCCCGGGTGCCGGCACGGCTTTTGAGCCCGAAGGGTTTGATGGTTTGGCCAGCCTGACGGCCGAGCTCCTGCAAAAAGGAACCAAAACTATGTCCGCGGAGGAAATAGCTGAAGCGCTGGACTTTCTCGGGGCTCGCTTCACCATCAGCGACTCTGAAGAATATGCCACCGTGTACGGCGAATGTTTATCCGAGCACTTACCGCGCTTGCTTCAGATTACCTCTGACTGCCTGACCGCACCGGCCTTTAAAGAAGAAGAGTACCAGAAAGAATTATCCAGGAAAAAAGATAGCCTCAAGGCGATAAAGGACAATCCCGGTTCAGCCCTGCGGCAGTATTTCAGGAAAGCCTATTTTGGCAACCATCCTTTCGGTCATCTTTCAGCCGGAACAGATTCTTCGCTGAACCGCCTGACCCTCAGCGAGGTTAAAAAATTTTATGCGACCCGTTACCGACCGGATGTGGCCATCCTGGCTGTCGTGGGAGACGTGGAAAAAGACAGGCTCCTTCAGGTATTAAAAAGCACCCTGGGTAAGTGGTCCAGACCCTCAGCTCCGGCTCCGGCCACCACCCTTCCGGACCTGCCTGTGCCCAGAGGGAAAAAACTGGTCTTCGTGGACAAGCCAGATGCCACTCAGTGCTATTTTGCTCTCGGCTCTCCCGGTTATCCGGTTGGAGATAAAATTACGCCCGTGGCCGCCGTGATGAATACTCTGTGGGGCGGCCGCTTCACTTCCTGGCTGAACACCGAGTTGAGAATAAAGCGGGGGTTAACTTACGGAGCGAGCAGCAGCTTCCAGTCGTGGAAAAACGGGGGCCTGTTCATGGCTTCTTCTTATACCAAGAACGACAAAATCGGCGAAATGCTGGACATTACCTTCGAACTGCTTAAGAAGGCCAAAGAAAAAGGCTTCTCGGCCGAAGAAACAGAAAGCGCCCGCAACTACCTCCTCGGCCAGTTCCCCCAGAGGCTGGAAACCAACGGGGCCAAAGCCAATGCCTACCTCCAGGTGATTTACTACGGGCTGGGCTTTGATTATTATGACCGTTACCTCAACGAAATAAACGCTGTTAAGCCAGAAGCTCTGAAGTCAGCGGCCGAACGCCTCTTACCGGAGAAAGATTTTGTTCTGGTGGTGGTGGGCAAGGGCAGCGAAGCCCTTAAACTTCTGGAAAAATACGGGCAGTTCGAAGTTAAAAAAATCACCGACCCCGATTTCTAAGTCGCTGTTTCCACCGGTCAGAAAACTTATCTGTATCTTAAATATAGGGGTGGTGCGTCTCATTTAAAAATATTAAGAAAAAGAGTAATTATCACCGCATTCGAAAAATCAATAAAAAAAGCCCCCACCATCGGCACGACTAAAAAGGCCCGGGGGGCAGAGCCATACCGTTCGACTATGGCTTTCATGTTGGCCATTGCATTGGCGGTGGTCCCCAAGCCAAAGCCACAGTAACCGGCACTCATAACTGCCGCTTCATAGTCCCGGCCCATCAACCTGAAAATGACCATGGCGGCCAGCGCCACCAAAATTACCTGGGCTGCCAGAATAACCAGCATCGGCAGGAAAAGCCCGGCCAGTTCCCAGAGTTTTAAAGTCATAAGCGCCATGACCAAAAACAGGTTCAGGGCCACATGGCCAAGGTCATCGATAGTTTTCTGGTCAAGACCGAGCCAGCCCGTCAGGTCGTCAAAATTTCTAAAAATGGCGGCCACCAGCATGGCGCCGATGTAGGCGGGAAGAGTTATCCCCAGGCTGGAAAACCATTTACTCACCCATGAACCAGCCCACATGGCCAGCAGAATAACGACGACACTTTTTAAAAGAATAAAAGAACCTGGCTTTTCTTCCCCCGCTTCAGGTGTCTTTCCCCTGTCCAAAAGTTCTTCCACCACTTCCTCGGCTTCTGCCGGCACTTCGGTTTTCAACCCTTTGATTTTCGCCCTCTTCAACCTTTTCTTCTCAATAAGAAGGGTGCCCACCGGCCCTCCCAGCAGCCCCCCAGATATTATGCCAAAAATGGCGGCCGCCACGGCCGCAGTGGTTGCCCCGGACACACCCGCCTGCTCAAACACCGGGCCAAAGGCCAGGGCGGTAGCCGGCCCGCCGGTCTGAGTGACCGAGCCGCAGATAACGCCCAGAAGCGGATGAACACCAAAAGGAACAGCCAAAATTATCCCGAGGACATTCTGCAAAACGACCATAACGGTGGCAGTCAAATAAAACAGCAAAACTTGAGGACCACCCACTTTAAGCAAAGACAGACTGGCCGCAAAGCCGATGGTAGTAAAAAAAGCAATCATCAACGGGTCGCGCAAAGTGGTATCAAATTGAATCGGGGTAATCCGGTAATGATGAAATATCAGCGTGGCCAGGGAGACCAGCAAACCGCCTATAACGGGAGCCGGGATGTTGAAACGTTCGAGCGGACGAATCAGCCGTCTCAGCCCGTAACCGGCAAAAAGCACCAGGCCGGCAAAAGCCACTGTCTGCACCAGGTCAAGCTTTAACATCTTTTTCTGTTTCCCTGGTTTTAAGATTTAACATTTTTCTTTTAAACTCTCAACCTAAATTAATCAATTTTCAGTTTTTTTTTAGCTTTTATTCAGGAAACGGGAAAGATGGACGGAAAAGCCCCCGCAATAGAAAACCCTGACCGTTAAGCTGAATTTAAAAATTAAGGCCCGAACAAAAATCTTGTTTATCTGGCTGACATTCCTTTATTTGAACACATTATTAATGATTAACAGACAATTTAACTCCTGGCCGCATTCCTTTTCTATTACTTTTTTTATTATTTCCGGCAGCACCCATCTAAGTACCGCGTAAGCCATTTTGGACCAAGCCCAATTTTCCACGCGTGGTGAAGGAAATATTAAAATGTCGGGTCGAGACCTGAGATTTAAGCGATTAAAAAATGGTTTCAGCCCGAGGATTCCCGCCCGATAGGCGGAGTGACGGGCAGCCTGGTCTGTCGGACGTCGGGTAACAGAGCTCAGCCTTCTTCAGAATACTATCTTCCCGCTCTTTCTGGCCAAACAGCCCGGGAAAACTGAAAAAAAATTAGTGGCTGTTTCATCTCTTGCTGCTTCTGGCTTTTTTCTCAAGCAGCCTCTTCCTGGTGTAAGGAATCAACCCGCCAGCATCAATGATGGCCTGCCTGGCCTGCGGTAAAGGCTCAACCCTGAATTCTTTCCCTGTAGTTTTATTTATGACCCGCTCGGGCATGATTTCCAGCTCATCACCTTCTTCTGCTTCAATCTCCGGACAGACCACCACCCTAAGCCCCAGGTTGATGGCATTCTGCAAGAAAATTCGAGCAAAATTTTTGGCCACAATTACCAGTTCATGTCCCTTAAGAGTTGAAGCCGCCTGCTCTCGCGAAGAACCGCAGCCAAAATTCTTCCCGGCCACCACGACACTTCCCGGCGGAATCTCTCCTTTTTTCAACCTGGCGTTGAATTCCGGAAAATCAGCAAAGGCATACTGCGGGGTTTCAGAAGGCAAAACGGTGGCCATGAACCGGCCGGGATAAATGATGTCGGTTGATATGTCATCACCGAGTTTTAAAACTACCCTGGCCATGTTATTTGCCTCCTTTCCTGGGGTCTGTGATATAACCGGTCAGAGCCGAAGCCGCGGCCACGGCCGGCGAGCACAGATAAACCTCAGCCTTAGGATTGCCCATGCGGCCTTTGAAATTCCGGTTAGTGGTAGAAAGAGCCACCTCACCATCACCCAGAGCTCCCTGGTGAACACCAAGGCAGCAGCCGCAACCCGGGTTCATAATTACCGCTCCGGCTTTGACCAGGTCGGCCATATAACCGAGTTTAAGAGCCTGCTGGTAGATGCGGAAAGAAGCCGGAAAAACCAGCATCCGAACTCCCCGGGCGATCTTTTTCCCTTTGAGGATTCTGGCCGCCACAGCCAGGTCGTCAAGCCTCCCGTTGGTGCAGGAGCCGATAACAACCTGGTCAATTTTAACCCTGCCCACCTTGCTGACGGGCCTGACGTTATCGACCGTGTGCGGGCAGGCCACCATCGGCTCCAGCTCGGAGACATCTATTTCCACCACCTGGTCGTATTCAGCCTCCGGGTCGGGGCCGAAGATTTCAATCCCCCCTTTCACTCCGGCTTCTTCTTTCAAGTAGCGCAGAGTTTCCCGGTCAGGCGGCACAATGCCCGAAGTGGCACCCGCTTCTACTGACATGTTGCACACAGTCAAACGCCCCGAGGTGGACATTTTCTCAATGGCCGGGCCGTGGTATTCCAGCACTTTAAAATTGGCCCCTTCGGCTGAAATTTTTCCGATGAGGTAAAGGATGAAATCTTTGGGCAGAACATAGCGGCCAAACTTCCCGTAAGCCACCACCTTTATGGTCCTGGGCACTTCTACATTGACTGCCCGGCCCAGCGCCCAGACCGAAGCCATTTCCGTCGCCCCGATGCCAAAGCTGAAGGCACCCAGCGCGCCGTGGGAAGTGGTGTGGCTGTCCGTGCCAACCACCACCGTGCCCGGCCGCACATACCCGCTTTCCGGAAGAATCTGGTGGCAGATGCCACCTTCATCTCCCCTGATGTCGTGGAATTTCTTTATCTTCTGAGCGGTGACGAATTCCCTGATCTTCTTCTGGTTGGTGGCGGTCTTGGCGCTTTCGGCCGGCACGCGGTGGTCCAGGATGATGGCAATCTTGTCCGGGTCCCAAACCTTTGGTTTCAAACCCGTGCCCTGGTAAATTTCCAGAAACTGGTTTATAACCAGAGCGGCGTTTTCGTGGGACATGGCCAGGCTGACAGCTGGCTCAACCACTTCACCGGCTTTGACCGCTTTGCGGCCGGTTGCTCTGGCCAGGATTTTTTCCACCATGGTCATAGCCATAGAGCATCCCTCCTTTCGTTAAATTCTGCTCGGCCGGACCGGTAACCTCATAACAGCCGGCCTATGCTTTAAACCTTATTTGCTGTATTTAAACTCCAGCTTGTCTTTCGGCAGATATTCTTCTTCCAGCTTCCGGTAATCCTTGAGTCCGACAAAAGTGGTGTATTCCTCAAAGCTGCTAAGCCAGTGCGTTTGTCCGGCCAGGATGCCGGTCGGTGAACTTTTGAGGGCGGTAAAGAAATCGGTCAAAGCTTTGTGCATCACCATGATGGAAGCAACCGGGATGGATACCCGCCCGACACCCATCCTGGCCAGCTCGGGAATGGGGATGAGTTCAGTCTTAACGCCGGTCACGGCATCCATCAGGTTGACCGAAAGCGGGCCCTTGATTTCTTTCACGGCTCTTTCGATGTCAGCTCTGGACCTGATGCCATCGATAAAAACCAGGTCTGCGCCGGCTTCCAGATACAGGTTGCAGCGTCTGATGGCTTCCTCCAGCCCGGCAATGGCAAACACGTCAGTCCGGGCATTGATGATGAAATCAGGGTCGAGCCGGTCGCGCACTTTCGCACAGGCTTTAATCTTTCCCACCATTTCCTCCGCCGGGATGACTTCCTTTCCGGCCATGTGACCGCAGCGTTTCGGGAAAACCTGGTCCTCGATGTTCATTCCGGCCGCTCCCATGGTGATGACTCTCTCGGTCACCCAGGCAGCATTTATGGCATTGCCACCGCCGGTGTCAAGGTCAGCCATGACCGGGATGCTGACCGCCTGCACTATGTTCCAGGTCTGGTCCAGAATGTCTTTCATCTGCACCAGGCCGACATCCGGTTTGGCCAGCAGGGAACCGGCCAGACCAAAGCCCGAGACCTGAATGGCCTCAAAGCCGCATTTCTCGATGATTTTTGCGCTCAGGGCATCGTGACATCCAGGCACAACTACCGCCCGGCGCTCCATGATGGCTTTCCTCAGGATGGTTGTCTTTTTCATCTTTCTCTCCTCGGTTGTATATTTTTAAGCAATTATTATAATAAGAAACACGTTTTTTTACCATCATAAGAAAAAGGAGGCAGGATGACCGAAAATAAAAACAACAACTGGGCGGCTGATTTTTTTACCCCGGAAGAACTTGAAGAATTCGCCAGGCTCGGAGAAAAATTTTCTTTCAAAGAAATGGCTGAGTACCAGAAAAAATGGTTCGAGCTGATTGAGGAAGTAAAGCACAACCTGGGCCTTTCACCCGACAGCCCGGAAGCTCAAAATCTCCTCCAGAGATGGGAAGACCTTCTGAATCAGGGCTACCGGGGACACGAAAAGCTGCTGGAAAAGGTGGCCAGAGCCTACCAAGAAGCTGCTGTACCCGCCGAATACAATCTGATTGATGACCAGGTGTGGGAATTCATAAAAAAAGCCAGAGCTGCCAGAAAAGAGAACCCATAAAGAGATGAAGGGCTATCGCGGTTTCTAAAGTTTGATGAAAAATATTCTGGAATATCTCTTCGGATGGTTCAGGCAGGCTTCGCCGCCGGCCCGCCGAGCTCTCTTTGCTTCTTGCCTCGGCTGGATGCTGGATGCCTTTGACGTTATGCTCTACGCCATGGTCCTGGCTTACCTGATGCAGGACCTGTCACTGTCCAAGCCGGCGGCCGGGCTTCTCGGCTCGCTGACACTTCTGGCCTCAGCTTTCGGCGGTATGACCTTCGGCTTTGTGGCTGACCGGTTTGGCCGAACAGTGGCCCTTCGCCTTAGCATTCTGATATATTCCATTTTCACCGCTCTGTGCGGCTTGTCTCAGAACACCATCCAGTTAGCCATCTTTCGCTTTTTTCTCGGGCTGGGCATGGGCGGGGAATGGGCATCCGGGGCAGCTTTGGTTTCCGAGTATTTTCCAACCGAGCACCGTGGTAAGGCTCTGGGCTTTATGCAGAGCTTTTGGGCTATCGGCTATGCCCTGGCCGCCCTGGCTACCGCTTTAATCCTGCCCCGGTTCGGCTGGCGAGCAGTTTTCTTCGCGGGCATCATTCCCGCCCTGACTGTCCTGTGGATCTGGAAAAGGGTTGAAGAACCTGAGCTGTGGAAAAAGGCCAGGTTAAAAAGCCCGGCCTCGATTAAATCTGATGAAGAAATTTTATCGGAAGCCGGCGCCGGTGAGCCAGCCAACCTGCAACTCCAGCCTGAAACCACTGGTGAAGGCTCGAACCGCAAGATAGCTTCAGACCAGGCCGACCGCCGGCCCGAAGGCAGCAATAATACCGCGAAATATATGAACATTTATTCATATAATAAAGGCGTCCGGCCCGGCTTTCCGGCCAGGCTGCTCAGAATCACCATTTTCGTCACGGTGATGAACGCTTTAACCATGTTTGCCTGGTGGGGCTTTAACCTGTGGATACCCGGCTATCTTTCCTTAAGCCAGGAAGCCGGCGGCCTGGGGCTGAGCACCCGGCATACCTCTTCCTTAGTGATGTTCATGCAAACCGGGATGTGGCTCGGTTATCTGACTTACGGTTACATAAGCGACATTCTGGGTCGCAAGAAGAGTTATATCCTTTTCCTTCTTTCGGCCAGCCTGCTGGTATTTCTTTATTCGATAACCCCTTCTCCCAATCTTCTGTTTTACCTGGGGCCGGTGGTAGCTTTCTTTGGTACGGGGTATTTTTCTGGCTTCGGTGCCCTGACGGCCGAGCTCTACCCGACCCGCATTCGAGCCACCCTGCAGGGAATAACTTACAACTCCGGGCGCATCGTGTCGGCCATTGCTCCTCTGGCGGTTGGCTCGCTGGCCCAGCGGCATGGTTTCCGAATGGCTTTCTGGCTGGTCTCGGCCGCTTTCATCGTGGCCGCCTTAACCTGGGCAGCCATTCCTGAAACCAGAGGAAAAGAGCTGGAATAGAGAAAATCTGATACGTCCTGAATCAACTCGGTCGGCCTGTCCGAATAATGTTTTTAATCCGGCTGACGCTCACCAGCCATAGCCTGAAGACTCGCCTGAATCCGGTTGACTATAACGCACCGTGCCGCTTATGAAAATAATTTTAATTTTCTGAAAAATCCTGGTTTGTTCTTTAACCAATCTGATATTTTTTTAACAGTTCCTCCGGCACCAGGCCGTCGGCGGTCCACCGCTGCTGCTCGTAATAGGCATCAAGGATGGCCCGGTAATAGTCCGGCTCAATCCTTTTTCCGGCCTGCGGCCCGGCGCTCAACGGTTGCAGGAATTTTGGGGGAATGAAAGCATCATAGTGCCGGTCCCGCCCCTGAAGGTTGTTGACCCACCTTTCCAGGGTGTAAATCAGCCGGCCACATTCTTTTAATTCTTCAGCTGAATAGGCAAAGCCCGTCAGCGCCCGGTACATTTCTAAAAAGGCCGGCGAACTGAAATCTTCGGTGAAAAAATCGCACAGGCCGAGCGAATCGGTGAGTGCTTTTCCCACCTGACTGCCGCTGACGTAAGCCGCAATCTCTGAGGCTCCGCTGAGCCCGGCTTCTTCTGCCTGGATGGTCCAGGCGTAAGTATGGTCGCCGCGCCCCCGGTTGGAAGTGCCGTATGCAGCAAACATCCCGTGAAAAACCTTGGGTTCAATGCCCGCATAACCCAGCCCGGCATACGCGGTGGTCAGACACCCGAGCAGGTCATCAGCCATTTTCTGACCTTCAATTTTGATAAGCTCTTCCGCCACCAGGTCGGTGGGCCTGGCCAGCAATCTTCCCAAATCTGTCTTTTGATAAGAAATGTTTTCCAGGCCATTAATCATGCTCTCCACGCTTCCAAACTGCGGAGCATCGGCCACCTTTAACAGGCCTTTTTCCCGCAGCTCCATCATCCCGGCCATCACGCTGCCGAAGGTCATGGTGTCCAGGCCATATTCGTTGCACAGATGGTTGAGGTAAAAAATGCCGTCGCGGTCAGTCAAACAGCAGTTAATCCACAGAGCAATTGTCTCAAATTCCGGTCGCACACCTTTTAAGGCATAACGTCCCCGGCTCACCTCGGCTTCCCTGGTGCACAGAATATGCCGGCAGCGGTTGCAAACCCTGTGTTTTCCGGCTATTTCCAGAAAAGCAGAAGTCGAAACTTTTTCATAAAGCTCGGGGTCAAAATAACCTTCATCAAAATTGTGCCAGGGCAGATAACCGCCGAGCCGGCCCAGGTAACTTCCCTTGAAGGCGCGGTCCAGCCACCAGGTCGTGCCCGTTTCCGGCCGAAAGGAAGCCGTCCAGTTCGGGTCGTGCACGTGAGCCCTGACCGATTCGTCCAGGCTTCTGGCCGATTCCAAGAATTTATCCCGGTCGTACAAAGAAGGAAAAAGGCGGCCATACGCGGTGATGGCCACTAAATTCTTGGAAGCCATCACTGCACCGGCTCCGCCCCGGCCAAAATTCCGGTGGTAGTCAGCGGTAAGGCAGGCATATGTTACCTGATTCCAGCCGGCCGGCCCGGGGCACACGGTGGAAGAACCCGGATGTTTGCGGCTTAAAAAATCAATTATTTCAGACACCCGGCGCAGAACTTTCTGACCGTTTCTTTCTTCGAAAAGCTCCGGCTCGGCCCTGATGATTTCAACTTTTCCCTCGGTTACCAAAAGGCGAACCGGGCTGTCAGCCCGTCCGTCCACAATCAACTGGTCAAACCCGGCCCGTTTCAGCATATTGGGGAACAGGCCGCCGCAGCTGGAATGGGTCAAAAGGCCATACACGGGCGGTAGGTTTCCGAGCCAGGCCTGCCTTCGCGGCGAGTAAGTGAACGGGCTGATAAACGAGCATGAGCCGCGGCCAGCCGTGGGAACCGCGGTATCATTTAAAGCCGAGCTGCCGATGATAAGACGGTTGGCAGGAGAAAGCGGGTCTTCAAGCCGTCCAAAGTTTTTTAGATGCCGGTAAATCAAGAAGGCCTGGACTCCCCTTCCTCCTAAGTACAGGCGGTAAATTTCAGGCTCCGCTTCTTCCACCTTTACCCTGAGCTGGCTGAGGTCGACGAAAGCCCACTGACCCGTATAGCCATAAAATCCTTTTTCTTTCGCCATGCGTCTCTCCCAGGAGGTTGCTTTAAATCCGACGCTAAAAATAAGAACAAGGTGAATTATAGAAATATACGAGGATCTCTTCAAACGGAATTTTAAGGACAGAAATTTAAGTAAAAATCAGCGCCCGCGACCGGTGTAGATGACCGGCCTCGACTGAAAGATTATGTTTACCTCACCAAGTTCCTGTCCGGGTTTAAGCTCCAGCTTTAAAGGCAGTCTGTTGGATAATTTCAGGCGAGACGGTATGGTTTCTTCATCCACCGACAGCTCATAAGAGCCCGGCAGGATGTTTTCAAAACTGAACTGTCCCTTTTCATCAGTGTAGGTGTTCATCTCTGACAGCGGCAGCTTTTCAGCCAGGGCGGAGCTGCCGGTCAGGTCAGGCTTCAAGATAATCAGGATATCCTTTAAAACCTGGTCATCCCCGTCATAAACTCCGTTCCTGTTGACATCCAGAAAAACTTTTCCCCTGAGGTTAGCCGCTTCCACCAGTGGCAGGTTAATATGGTAGACCCGTCTCCTGGCCACCACGATGTTTTGTTTTTCTGGAGCCAGAAGATAAAACTCGGCCGGAATCTGCCTCAAATCAACTTCCAGCGTGTGCAGTCCTTCGACTACCCTGGGAAAAATAAATTTCCCTTTTGCATTGCTGACCGCCCGGCTGCCATCCTCCAGCACAACTTCTACCCCTGACAGAGTTTTCTCTCCGCTGTCATAAACACCGTTAAAGTTCGAGTCAGAAAAAACCAGCCCTTCCAGTCGACCGGCGCCAGAAATTTCCAGGCCGGCTGCCCTTCCCTGGAAAACAGGCGCCTGGCCCCAGTCAAAACGTTTGTCCACCTTCAGGGTCACCCAGTAGTTCGCAGGCAGGTTGGACTCCAGGGGCCAGCTGGCCCTCATATCAAACCTGATTTTCATCCTCCAGGGCAGTGGCTTGCCAAGGCCCAAAAGAAGCTCAATTCTTTTTGAGCTAATGAAATTAGGATATTCATAAAGATAATCTGAATAGGCTAACTCACCATAAAAATCTGTCGCCCAGAGAAAAGGCGAATAGCTGGCCAGACGGTAGCGATAATGGTTCAGGGTGCGGTTTTGCCGGTAATCATAGCGTCTGGTGTTTTCCGCTTCGAGCAAAAGATAAGAATTGCTCCGGTAGTCGTAGGTCACTCCCAGGTAAAAAGACGGATAACTGAAATCATTCTGTTGCTGCACCCGGTCGTTAAACTTCTGATAGTAGAGCCTCAGGTAAGGGAAAAATTTGTTCAACCTCTTCGAAACCTGAAGATAGAAACCAGGGCTCAGCTGATTTCGGTAGTTTTCAGCCCTGGATTTGGCTCCACTTAAATCCAGCCTGAAGGTCAGGCCTGGCCAGGACGGCCAAAAAAGCGAAAAACCGGAGTTCAGCCTGAAGAAATCGGTGGTCAGCGTTTGCGGCTGCCGGTCGACGTTGTCATGGAAATATTCGGCCGTACCAAAAAGATAAAGATACCTTTTGGCCTGGTAACGCCAGAAGGCATAAAGCCCTTCCTGGTCTCGCCCGAAAAAATATTCATTGCTGAGGCTTTTAAAGTCCTTTGACACGCGGCGGTAATTCAATTCTAAAGAAAACTTTCCTATCTCATAGAAAGAACCAATGCGCAGTGAACTGCCGGACAGGCGCTCTGAATCATCTTCATTTCCGGCCGAGTTGAGCTGTATTTCACTCACCAGTTTCAGGCCGGGAGTAACTCTGTAATCTAATTCTAAAAGCCACAGGGTGTTAACCGGGGTAATCGTCTGACCGCTCAAACTTCGCTCATTTTCGGTATGCAGGAAGCCAAAGCCCATGTAAAACTTTTCCGAAGATATGGCACGCCCGAGAACCCCCCAGGCCGTCTGAGGAGTCAGGTCGTAGGTGCTGCCCAGAAGCCCGGTCAGCCTGGCCACCCGTCCGGCAAAAAAAGTAAGACCGCCTTCCGCACAATCGTAATTCAGAGAAAACCCGCGCAGGTAATTATAGGCCGGGAAATAATTGGAAAAGCGGAAACCGAGGTTGGAGAACTGAAAACCGTTATCCCCCACCCTCAAACCAAACCGGCCGCCGGCCGAAGAAACATTTTGCCAGCCAAGATACCAGTGGGCAGCCCTGAAGCCCTGGCCGCTCACCGCTCCATCAAACCAGCCGGTAAAATTCCCATAATTAAAAGTATTCTGGTAGAAATCCAGGTGAAGAATGTTTTCATAATCGTTGAAGTAATAGGGGCTGGTGTAAGAATAAAGAAAATTCCGCGTCCAGAAAGAAAGGTTCAGGTAGCCCTGGCCAGGCAGCGTCGGCCAGGCGCCAAGGGTGGAGCTAAAGAGTAATAAAGAGAAACAAAAATAAACCGGCCACCGGTTCAGAAGCCGGAAGAAAATTGGACGGCCAGTTTTTTTTGAATTTTTGGCTCCGCTTCCTTTAATTCTAACCATGGCCCAAAATAACAATCAGATGATCATGACTGAAAAAGTTACCACCTGGGTGTATGTTCCCGCCATATAAGACCAGCTGTTGGTGAAGTAAAAATTCAGCTGACCGTTAAACAACCGCCCGCGCCCTGAGCCAACCTGAATATTCTGCCCGGCGCTCAATACCCCGTCAAGCAGCGGCGGTTTCGGGCTGGCCACCCAGGAAATGGTGGAAATGGGAATTATCTGCCCCTGATCTCCCACCAGGTTTCCTTCCGCCCTGATATAAAGACTCCAGTTCCGGCTTGAGGGCAACCTGATAGTAATCAAAACCGGACTGTTCGCCTGAACCTGGGGAAAAAGGTCCGGGTCATCGGCCTGAAAACTTATCGAACCGGGCGAAATGCTCAGAGTAACCCATTGTCCGGCAACCGCCGTTTCGCCACCCTTGGAAAATAAAATTAAAATTAGGAGAAGCCCCAGGCCGGCCGTCAGCGGCTTAAAACTTTTTTTCTTCTTTTTCATTTTCATCATCAAGCAAGCCTAAATAGCCCCGGCCACCAGGGTAACCACTGTTTGATATGTCCCAGGGGCATAAGTTTTTGGGTCATCATCAAAATAAAAATACAGATTTCCGGTAAAACTTCCGGAGCCTGAAAGCCTGGCCACCAGGGCGGGAGCAGATTTGCTCAGCCGCCCATCATAAAAACCGGTCCCTTCGGCTTTCCAGCTTATCGCCTCGACCGGGATGGTATAACCGGTGTTCTGGTCCCGAAGGTCAGAAGATGCCACCAGCCAGATGTTGATGTTCGCGCTCTGACTTCCAATAATTTTCAAATCTAACTTCATAGGCCCTTCGTTAGCCGGGATCAGCTGCCTTTCAGTAACTAACCCCGCCCGAGTAAAAGAGACAAACGGACTGCTTATCTCCAGGTTGAACCTAACCGGCACAATGACCGACAGGTTAAGAGGCGCCTCATCAGATTGAGAAAAAAGAGCGACCGGAGAAAATACCGTCAGAGCCAAAAAGGAAAGAAGAACGGTATAGAAAGCTCTGCCCTTATTTATCGCTTTTTTGCCTCCTGAAGCTTTAATTTCTGCCTGTTTCATCTTTTTATTTTTCAAAACCATGATTCATCGACGAGCATTGTATTTAATTCTGTTTATCTATTATTTACTCTTATTTGCTTTTATTTAATTTCGAATTCCTTATCCAGCCCGAGCCATTCTTCGCGCCCAATATCGACCCTGATTTCAGCCCGGTACAGACCGGGGCCGAGCTGATTTTTGATTGGAATAACCACATAACGCCAGCTCTCAGGCAGAACAGGCTCGTCGGGCATTCCCAGCGTGCTGACTTTTTTACCCTGAGCATCCCTGATTACCACTTCGCCCTTTAGCCGGAAGTGGGTCTGGCCGGAATTTACCAGCTTTAATTTTAAAACCTGCCCCCTGTCCGATTTTTCAAAAATGGCTTCCTCAAGGCTGCCCCGCGGCTCAACCTGCCCGACCACCACATAGACGGCAGCCGCTATCTTCCCCGTAAAAGCTACCTGGCCAAGCCTGGCACCTTCAGGCGCCTCGGGCACGTTTTCAAAAGAAACAGCCGCATGATAACCACCGTTCGAGGCTGTTTCCGGCACCGAAATGGTGTACCTGACCTGTTTTATTTCGCCCGGCTGCAGTCTGAAGTCAAAAGGGTTAACTTTTATCCAGTCCTTGCAGGAATAAGCAACTTCTTTATTTCCGACAAAAGAGGGAGTCCCGTCTTCTTTCAACCACCAGTTTTCTGCATAAACTTTAAGGCGAATCGGCCGGCTGGAGTTATTGCGCACGTAAAAGACGTCGGTCAGCCTTCCCCCCGGTTTTATTTTCTGCTCAACGCGGATGGGCGTTACGCCAAAGAAGATCTGTCCCTCAACCTGCCGGGCAAATGTTTGCCATAAAAACAAAAATGCCCAGAGCATAAAAAATATTTTTACAACCCTGCGCCTGCTCATCCTTCCTTCTCCCTGTTTATGCAGCCTGGCTTTGCGTGCCTTTAATTCTATTAAATTCAACCATTTCCGTCAAACAAGAACGGGGAGAAGAGCTCTCCGCTCTCTCCCCGTTTGACTTTTTTTTTCAGCCGTAATTTTTCCCGTCAGACTTTTGACAGGGTAAAAGTGGCGGTCAACGAGTAATTGCCCGGCACCTGATTAATGTAATCTCTCAAGAAACTAAAATTCATCTGGCCTGTGACATAATAAAAAACTGAGCCGGACCAGGAACCAACGCCAACTGCTGTCCCGTTCTGAAGAGAACCACTGCTGGCAAAGCCTGAGCCAGTCCCCGTCCAGGAGATGTTGCTGGCAGGAATGGTGTAAGAACCGGCCGTCAGGTCACCCTGCGCGGTGACTGTAAGTCTCACCTGGGCTGTAGGTATAACGATGGCAAAAACCGTAACACTCAGAGGCCCTTCGTTGGCCGAGATCGATCTGGTAGATGGGTTGGATACATAACTGGGAGCTATATCCGAAAAAGTCAGAGCCGTCTTGTCCAGAGAAAGGTCATACCATTCAAGAAGGTTAACTTGAAAAGTCACCTGTTTGGTCACTTGAGCCAGCACCGGGCTTAAAGACAGCAAAGCGACCAGAGATAAACCCAGCAAAACCTTTTTGAGTGTTTCTTTCTTCATAAATCCTCGCCTCCTTAAAATTTCGCAAAATTTTACGAAAAAAGGCGAGCTCTGTCAAGAGAAGACAAAAAAATTCACCCCCCTTTTTATTTTAACTTTGGCTATTGTTTTTAACTATTTTTTATTTTTGCTTTAATTCTCCTTTTTATTTATTTAATAGCTCCGGTTTTAATTTTTATAACGACGTGAGTAAAAAGACCGCCTTCCACCTTCTGGCCGGCTGAATTTTATCATCAGGCGCCTTTAATATCAGTCGCCCCTGCTTCAAACCCGGACCGGCCCAGGCCGCAATGGTAAATTCCTGGTTTAACCTGAGCCACCCCAGGCCATTGATTTCACCTTCTCCCGTCCACTGCAAAAGCTCATCCTGAGAGTCTGTTTCCGCGCCGTATATTATTCCTTTGAGCAAAACGTCTTTCCCCGGGGCCATGGACAATAAGGCCTTAATCTCTACCGGTTGACCGGCTTCCACTTCAGTTACCACAGCGGCCTGATTGCTGTCTGTTCTGGAAACTGTCATCCCGGGCGTGGATAACTCAAGAACCAGCCATTCTTTTATTTCCACCGAAAAATGGGCCCGAGCCGAAGTGTCAGCCAGTCCAATTGTGGCCATTAAAAATAGAAGACTTAGCCCCCCAATCAAATTTCGCGACATTTTTAATCTTCTATCAGCCGCTCCTATCTTCATGATTAATGCTCCTTTTGACTCCCATCAGGAATCCATAACAGATAAAGCAATAAGCATGCCAAATTATCAGGGTTGGGAAAAGCAGCTAAATTATTTAAATAGAATTATTTACAAAATGGAGACAGAATATTATATGTTCGCTTACGTTACATCAGGTTGCTCTTAATATTTCGTAAATTATAGATATAAAACAAATTAGCTATTAGTGAATGATGTGTCCGTTTTTGTTACATTTGGGAGGCGCCATCAACCCCCATCCTGATAGGGTAATGGTTAACAGCCTTCTGGTTAAAAAAAATTAATGTGAACGGATACCATCAGGTCACAGAAAGGTTCCTGAAAAGATAAAAAAATTATTCAGGGAAAGATAAAAGAAAGGAAAAACACGTCATAAGTATTTGAGTTAGCTTTCTCTATGAGAAAAATAGCCTATTTTAATTAAAAATATCTAATAAAAATATCTAACCCAGGCCAAATTTTTTTAGCTTACGGTAGAGGGCTGGCCTGGTCAGGCCCAACTTTTGAGCTGCTTTCTGCTTGTTGAAATTTACCGACCTGAGGACCTCACTTATATGTTTTTTCTCCAACTCAGCCAGCGTCAAATTGAGGTAGGGATAGGGACGGTCATCAACAACCCCTTCCTCGCCGAGCCGGGCCAGGTTTTCAGGCAGATGAGCCAGGTCTATAAAATTTTCGCCGGTCAGCATCACTCCTCGTTCTATGACTTTTTCCAATTCTCTGACATTTCCGGGCCAGTCATAATCGGCGAAAACCTTCTTTACCCGGTTAGAAACGCCCCTCACCTCTTTCTGAAACTTGCGGTTATAAACTCCAATAAAATGCATACAGAGAAGCGGAATATCTTCTTTTCTTTTTCTGAGAGGTGGAAGGTTTATCTCGGCCACGTTTATCCGGTGGAACAAATCTTCCCGAAACCGCCCGGCCTGAACTTCTTCTCTGAGATTTCGGTTGGTAGCACTGATTACTCTGACGTCAACCCGAACAGTCTTGTTGCTGCCCAACGGCCTGAAAGTTCCTTCAGACAGAAAGCGGAGCAGCTTGGCCTGAGCCGAAACGGGTATTTCGCTGATTTCATCAAAAAAAATTGTTCCGCCATCCGCCTCTTTTAAAAGCCCGGCTCTCGGCCGGTCAGCACCGGTAAAGGCTCCCTTTTCATAGCCAAAAACCTCTGATTCAAAGAGTGACTCAGGCAGCGAGGTGCAGTCGACCACCACAAAAGGCCGGTTATGACGGGGGCTCAGCCGGTGTATCGCCCGAGCAGCCAGCTCCTTTCCGGTGCCCGTTTCTCCCGTAATCAGCACGGTAATCTGATGTTTCGCCAGGCGCTCGATCAAAGAAAATATCTCCAGCATGCGGGCATTTCGGCTGACCATGCCTTCAAAAACATACTTGCCGGCCAGCTCCTTTTCCAGCTCATAGGTTTCGCGGCGGAGAGAAATTTTTTCTTCCAGCCTGGCCAGGCTCTCCCTCAGAGCACCCGAGGTTACCGGCTTCAGCAGATAATCAAATGCTCCGGCACCGATTACCCCGGCTATGGTATCCGGAGTTTCCGGCGGGCCGACCACTATCACTTCGAGCAGCGGGTCGTATTCTTTAATTTTTTTTAGAACGGTCAGAACTGATTCCAGCCCCCCATCTCGGTCAAATATTATCACTCGCGGCTTCGTGGTCTGAATCTGAGGGATGAGGTCTTTCCCGGCGTCCAGAAAATGTATTTCCTGGTCGGGCCCGGCCAGAACAGACCCAATGTCGTTCAGAAATTTACTGTCCCGAGTGATGAGCGCTATTTTTAACATGATTAATTTTTGGTTCCTTCTCAGAAATTATAGTAAATTGAATATTTCATTAAAAGAAAAAATTAAGCGGACGGCCTGCGAAAAAAATAATAAAACATAATTCCCAGAGCTTCTCTTATCTCCCGGAAAGAAATCTTTGACTGACCCATCTGTCTCTCGGTAAAAACAATCGGCACTTCCGCCACCCTGGCTCCGGCTTTCTGGAAATAATAAAGAACCTCCAGATGAGCTGAATAGCCTCGAGCCCTCAGCCTTTCCAGGGGAATTTTTTTCAACCATTCCACCCGGTAGGCCCGAAATGCTCCGGTGCAATCTCTGGGCTTTAATCCCATGAGCAGCCGGGCGAGAAAATTGGCCACCTGGCTGTTTATTTTGCGCTTCAGCGGCCAGCCTTCTGTGCGGCCTCCCCGGACGTAGCGCGAGCCGATGACCATTTCTGCTTCTTCCAGCTCTCTGAGCATCTGCGGGATGGCTTCCGGCGGATGGGAAAAATCGGCGTCCATGGTCACCAGCCGCTCATAACCCCGGTCGATCGCCCAGGCAAAGCCAGCCCGGTGAGCCGTACCCAGCCCGAGTTTTCCCTCGCGGTGAAGCACAAACACCCGGCCGGGATTTTCTTGAGCCAGTTCCTCGGCTATTGCCCCCGTCCTATCCGGCGAACCGTCGTCCACCACCAGGACAGATACCCCGGTTTCCAGAGCCAATAACTTCCCCACGAGAGGCCTGATGTTTTCCGCCTCATTGTAAGTGGGCACCACCACCAAATTTTTCTTGTCCATGGGTTGATTTTAGCAAAACCTATCGGGTGGAGCAAAATAACTCTTTTCTTTGAGAATAGCTTAAGCTATACTTGATTATCAAAAATCATCATCCGCGGAGGAAAACAATGTCAGAAGACAGAGCCGGGCTCATTCTTAACCTGTTCAGGGAAAGCCAGGCCTTGCTCAGGGGGCATTTCCTTCTAACCTCGGGAAAGCACTCTGAATGGTATTTTGAGAAAATAAAACTCATCGAGCGGCCGGTCGTGCTCGAAAAAATCATCGACCTGCTGGTAGAACAGGTCAAAAAAGATGCCCCGGAGTTTGACTACGTGGTTTCTCCGGCCTACGGCGGAATCGCCATCGGTTTCCTTACCGCTTTAAAGCTGAACAAGATGTTTGCCTTCACCCAGCGCGTGGAAGAAAAGATGACTCTTCGTTCCGGTTTTGCCGGTTTGCAAAATTCCCGGGCCATTATCGTCGAGGATATTCTGACCACCGGCGGGTCAATCAACGAAGTGCTCGAATGCCTCCAGGCCCGGCAGGTTACGGTCAGCGGTATCTACTGTCTGGTTGACCGGAGCGGCGGTGAGGTGCTCATCCAGGGAAAACCAGTGGGCAGCCTGCTGTCGCTTAAAGTGGAAGCTTTTGACCCGGACAAGTGCCCGCTGTGCCGGCAGGGGTTGCCCCTTGTAAAGCCAGGAGCTTCAGACAAGAAATGAAAGTTGTTCTGGCTTCAGCTTCTCCTCGGCGGATAAAACTGCTGAAAAAAATCTTTAAATCCTTTTCTGTCATCCCGAGCGGGGTGGATGAAGACCGGTTCCCCAGGGAGGACCCCGTTCAATATGCTCTGATGGCCGCAGAAGCCAAAGCCCGGGCGGTGGCTGAAAACTACCCGGACTGCCTGGTCATTGCGGCCGATACGATTGTCACGATAGATAACCAGATCCTCGGTAAGCCGGCCAGCCGGGAAGAAGCCAGGGAAATGTTGAGAACTCTTTCCGGCAAAACGCACCGGGTGATAACCGCAGTTGTCCTGTACCTGAAAGAGCAGGAAAAATTGCTGTCTGATTACGAAATTACTTCGGTAACCTTTCGGGAACTATCAGACGAAGCCATTGAAAATTACTTGGACAAAAATACATATGCCGACAAAGCGGGAGCCTATGCCGTTCAGGAGTTGAAGAGTCTCTTCCTGGAAAAACTCGAAGGCGATTATCATAATGTGGTTGGCCTGCCTCTGAAAAAGCTCAGGCGCCTGTGCCGCAGGTTTCTCGAGCAGAGAAAACAGGTTGAAATATCTTCCCTGCTTCTGCCCGAGGGGGTTGGCCAGGCTGAAGACGGGCAGCAGATATTTCTGGTTCCCGGAACCTATCCGCAGGATGTGGTGGAAATAGCCTATGAACCATCTGAGAAAAAAATCATCCAGGCCTCAGCCGTACGGTGGCTGAAACCTTCTCCGCGGCGTCAGCCGCCGCGCTGCCCCCACTTTGGCACCTGCGGGGGGTGCAGCTTTCAGGACCTCGATTATGCCGAGCAGCTCCGGCAGAAAAAGAATTACCTGGGCCGCATCCTAAAGGATTATTTTCCCACCACTTCCCGCTATTTCGACCTGGAAGAAGTCATCCCCTCCCCCGACGAATTCTTTTACCGGAACAAGATGGAATTCTCTTTTGGCCAGGACGGTTCAGAAATTTTTCTCGGGCTTAAAGAAAAAACCCGAATCAAAAATCGGAGCGATAAAAAGGTTGTTCCGCTCAAAAAATGCTACATCTCCACCGAATTGACGGAAACTTTATTCCCGCTGTTTGTCGACCTGGTACGCCAGAGCGGGCTTCCCGTGTTTAACCTGCGCACCAAGCAGGGTTTCTTCCGCCACCTGGTGGTCAGGGAAGGCAAAAACACCGGCCAGCTGATGCTCATCCTGGTGACGACCAGCCAGGCCCGGTTACAGCTTGACGATTTTGCCGAAAAACTGGTGCGGGCCGTTCCGCAGCTTAAAAGCTTCTGGTGGGTGGAAAACGACCGGGTGGCAGACGTGGTTGCTTTCGAAAAGAGCCACCTGATTTACGGAGATGAAGCCATCGAAGAAAAACTGCTCGGTTTCAGGTTTAAGATTTATCCCTCATCCTTCTTTCAGACTAACCCCCGGTCGGCCGAGCAAGTCTACGCCCGGCTGGTAGAAGAAGCAAAACATCTTCGGACACAATCTGCCCTCGGGCTTTATTGCGGCTCCGGTGCTATTGAGATCTGTCTGTCGAAAGTGGCGGGTGAGGTGGTCGGCGTCGACTGGGAACCATCAAACATCAAGGCCGCGCTGGAAAACATGCAGGTTAACCAGGTTAAAAACGTCCGCTTCTGGGAAAGCTCGGTTGAGGCGGTCCTGCCCGAAATCAACCGCGGGGCATTTGACCTTCTGGTCATCGACCCGCCCCGGGCCGGCCTGAGTCCGCGCAGCCTCAAACAGATTATTTCCCTGCGCATCCCCAACTTGATGTACGTTTCCTGCAACCCGGCCACCCTGGCCCGAGACCTGCGGAGTTTATCCGACAGCGGCTACCAGATAAACCGCCTCGTACCGGTTGATTTCTTCCCCCACACGGGCCATTTAGAAGTCGTATCCTTTTTGAGCAGGTAAAAGTCGCTCTGGTCGGAAACCAGACCATCAGGGAAATTAATTTCTTTATTTTTAACGCCAGGCAAACAGAAGCACCGGGTCCCGTTGGTTCTTTCTCAACCTGGCCCAAACCATCTGAAAAACGGGCGGTCGTCCAATTCCTACTAATTTAGTAGGATTTAGTCCTTTTTTTCTCCCTTCCTGTACAGGCCGGGGCTGAAACCAATCCCCTTAACCTATTATTTATTGAGCAGGACAGACTGAAAAAAATTTATTCGGCCTGACCGCCGGAAACATCATTCTTTGGTCTGGGTGGTCAGGAAAATTGGCAGCGACATCTGCTTGATCTGGTCGATTAATTCTTCTATCTCATCAATGTGTTTATCTTCATCCTGCAGTATTTTTTCCAGCAATTCGCGGGTGGCATAATCCCCCACCTCACCGGCCAATTTGATGGCTTCGTTGTAAGCTTTGATGGCGTCAAATTCTGCCTTGCGGTCAAATTCCATCATCTTGGGCACTTCATCGCCGATGAAAATCTTTTTCAGCTCAGAAACTATCGGTATGCCTTCCAGAAAAAGAATCCGGCCAATCAGGCTTTCGGCATGTCTCATTTCCTCTATGGCTCTTTTTTCGATGGTTTTATGGAGTTTTACGTAACCCCAGCTGTCGCACATTTCAGAATGAACCATGTACTGGTTAATGGCCGTTAGCTCATCAGCCAGAAGAGAGTTCAAAGTTTCAATTAATTTTGGGTCGCCTTTCATGCTGACCTCCTTTCTGATTTTGGCTGCTTTCATTTTACTCTATCTCGTGAGGTAAGTAAATTACTTTGTCTGCGCTCAGGATTAAGATAAAATATTAATGGCCATGATTAAAGCCATTCCTGAAGATTTCATCGTCGAAGAAATAGCCGATTTACCACTGGCTGACTCCGGGCAGTTTCGGGTTTATCGGCTGACCAAGAAGAACTGGACCACCCCCGACCTGATGCGCTTCCTGGCCAAGCTCCTCTCCGTCTCACCCAAAGCGATTGCTTACGGCGGGAAAAAAGATAAACACGGCATCACCAGCCAGTACATCACCATTCGCGACCAGCGAGATTTTTCCCTCGAAGAGCCCAATTTTACCTTAAAATCCGTGGGCTTTATGAGAAAGCCGATGAGCCCGGCCCTGATTGTCGGCAATAAATTTCGCATTACCATCAGAAATCTGAACTCGGTTGACCGGGTTCTGAAAAACCTGGAAGAAGTAAAAGTATACGGTTTTCCGAATTTTTTCGACGACCAGCGTTTTCGGGGGACGGATTTCAGGCTGGGCTTTTTTGCCGACCGTGTTCTGCGCGGTCATTACAACGGCGCGCTGCAGATTTATCTGCAGGCCCAGCACGTCAGCGCGGCCGACAAAAAAAACCGCGAGCGTGTGGCCCAGCTCCTGGCCAGCTGGCGAAACTGGGAAAAATGCCTCGAGCTGGCCCAGGGCCTCACCGAAAGAAGAATCTTCCGCACGCTTATGCTCCGGCCGGATGATTTTCTGGCCGCCCTGGAAAAAATTCCGCGGGAAGAAATCGCCATGGCCTATGCCGCCTTTGGCTCGCACCTGTGGAACGAGCTTTTACGGCGGCTGCTCAAAAGACTGGTGGAAAACCTGGAAGAAGTCCAGGCCGAGTCCGGGGTTTTTTATTTCTGGAGAACCCTTCCCCCGGACATTCTCGATTACCTCAAATCGCTCAAACTGCCCACCCCGGCGGCCAAAATGACCTTCCCGGACGACCTCAGCCGGCAACTTTACCTGGAAATTCTCGAAGAAAACGACCTGAAATTCAGCACTTTCCGCACCCGGGCTTTAAGCCGGGTTTTCTTCCGTTCCTTCCAGCGCAAAGTTCTTCTCTATCCGCAGGATCTGGAAGTTCTGGAAATTAAAAAAGATGATTTGCACCCCAAAAAACAAGCCCTGGTATTATCGTTCAGCCTGCCGCGCGGCTCTTTTGCCACCATGCTGGTCAAAAGAATAATGATTGAGGAAAACAAAACACCAGGGCCGGCCACCCCGGAAACAGGTGACTGAACCGTGTTAATTCCAAAGCAGACCAACCGGTTAAAAATTAAAGCTAAAAGCCAAAACAGGCCACAAGAGACCTCTGCTCGCTCCGGCCTGTTAAGCCTGCCGCGCGCCCTTTCGCGTCTCGGTTTCTGTTCAAGGAAGCAGGCGTTTTCGCTCATAAAAGCCGGTGCGGTTAAAGTAAACGGCCAGGTAGTGAAAGACCCGACCAGGCGCGTAAACCTGGAAAAAGACCGGCTGGAAGTTTCAGGCGAAACGGCCAAGACACCCCCAAAAATTTACCTCATGCTGAACAAGCCGCGTGGCCTGGTCACCACCACCTCAGATGAAAAGGGCCGGCCGACGGTTTTTGCCTGTTTTAAAGAATCAGACGGCCCGCGGATTTTTCCCGTGGGACGCCTTGACCGGGCTTCAGAAGGGCTTTTGCTCTTCACGAACGACAGCCTGTGGGCCGACCTGCTCACCCGCCCGGAATCAGCCGTTCCCCGAACCTATCATGTCCAGATAAAGCCTGTGCCGGGAGAAGCAGAACTCGAAATGATGCGGCGGGGGGTAGAGGTTTCCCCCGAGCTTTTTTTAAAAGTGGAAAAGGTCAGGCTGCTGCGTTCTGGCGGCCGGACTTGCTGGCTGGAAATAGTCCTGACCGAAGGAAAAAACAGGCACATCCGCCGCCTGATGGAAGCCCTGCGCTTTGAAGTTCTCCGGCTGGTAAGGGTGGCTTTTGGCCCGCTCCATCTCGGACAGCTTCCCAAAGGTTCCCACCGTCCGCTGAGCCCGGAGGAAGTTTCCTCCCTGGAAAATCTCGCCCGAGAAAATTTCGAAAAAAACAAAAAGATTAAAAAAAATAGCGAGCAAAATTGAAGAAAAAGAAAAACACGAAAAATAAAATAAATTAAAATAAGGAAGCAAGGCAATGAAAATTGCGGCTGTAATTCTTGGCGGCGGCCGGGGACAGAGAACCGGATTTCCCCGGCCCAAACAATTCCTGAAGCTGGGAGAGCGTCCGCTTTTTGACTACTCGGTGGAAAAATTCCAGGCGCTCGACGTTGAAACCATCGTGGCCGTCCTGGTGGAAGACTACGAAAAATATTACCGGCTTCATCCGGCCATCGGCCGGGTGGCTCCCGCCGGAAGCACAAGGCAGCAATCGGTGTTGAGCGGGCTTAAGGCCTGTCCGGCCGAGACTGACCTGGTCATAATTCACGATGCGGCCAGACCGTTTTTCCCGCCCACCTCCGTCAAAAAAGCTCTTGACCTTCTGGCCCGGCGAGAATATGAGGGCCTGGCTCTGGCTGTTCCGGCCGTTGACACCCTGGTGGAGATGCGAAACGGAGAAATTGCCGGCTTCCCGGAAAGGTCTTCCTTTTACCACACCCAGACGCCACAACTTTTTTTCTACAAAAAATTTTATGAGGCCGCCCTGAAATTTCAGAACCAGACTTTCACCGATGATTTATCGCTGGCTTTTACCGCCGGGCTCAAGTGCGGACTGGTCGAAGGCAGCCGCCTGAATTTCAAGATAACCACCGAGCTGGACTGGTTGATGGCAGAAAAAATTTTAAGCTCAGGCGCTCTGGAGCTGGCCTGAGTCCAAAGCTGAACATCCCGTTACTATTTATTTAAGATGCTGGCCTTCTCCCGCCAGGTATTCTTCCACTTTCTTCCAAATTTTTTCTTCATCGACGTCCACCCAGAAACGATGCCCGATGTCCATCACCCGGGCTTTCCCCTTAAGGGCCATGATTCTTATCCCGCCGGAAAGAGTAAAGTTCTTGCTCAGACGCTGGCTTTCTTCAAGGGCGCTAAAAATAGCCTTCGTACAGTAGAAAACGCCCGTGTCGAAAGCGTTAAAATTAAGAATGCCCTTGCCGATGCTCATGATGTGTCCATCATTCACCAGCACCCTGGTGACATCATCCAGGTCAACAAACGGATGATTTTCTGTCCGAAAATCCACGGCCAGGATTAATTCATCGTCTTCCAGCGGTTGTTTCTGCAATTCCCGGAGTATCTCCGGGTCAAAGATATGGTCAGACATGACCAAAAAGAACCGGTCGCCGACCAGGTCCCTGGCTTTATAAACCGACAGGCCATTTTCTTTGTCCCATTCCTCGTTTAAAACAAATTCAAGGCGGGCTTCTCGCAGGTAATCCTGGGCAGACAGGTGATTTATTATTTTATCTGCTTCATACCCGACGACCACCACCAGGTCTCTCACCCCGGCTTTAAGCAGCGCTTTGGCCACCCAGTCAATCAAAGCCTGTCCGCCCACCTGAAGCAGCGGTTTAACCGGGCAGACCGGCGACAGCCGTTCACCCTTTCCTGCGGCAATTATCAAGCCTTTCAACTTCTTCTCCTTTCCAGCCTGTCAAAACTGACCATAGTTGGCCACGGCTAAATTAATTTTAGCCCTTTTCCCAAAATAAAGCAGTAATTTTACTCAGGCCGGAAGTAATTGTCCAGATGAGTGCCCGCCTGGCAAACCGGGCGCGGGCTTTTTCTCCGGAGACGGCGCTCAGCCGAGCAGCCGGAAATTGGAATAATCTTCTTCAATTACCATCCTGACCGTTTTAAACAAAAAGCCGCCGTAGACCCGCAGCCTTGACTTTTTCAGCATAAGCAGCCCCTGCCATGGCTCAAGCTCAATTTCCACCTGGAATTCACGGACAAAAGTTGGGAAACGCGATGGATGAAGAACCATTTTCAAAGGGTCAAGAGTTTCCTGGCTTATGTAATAGATACCCTCGAACAGGTTTTCCTGCTTCTGGCGCGCCCGCGCTTCGAGCACATAGACCTTTGTTCCCTGGCAGACATCTTCGCCGACCAGCCTGAAATCGTACAGGGCTTTCTTTTTCTCCGAGAAAGGAACCAGGTCCTCCTTGGTTAACTGATTCTTGGCAGCCGGTTTCTGCCCGCTCTTTCTGGCTTTTTCTGCTTCTTCTTTGAGTTTCTTCAGCCTTTCCAGCCGCGCCTGCCGGTATTCTTCGGTTATGTTCTTGGTCCTTCCCCCCTCGATTTCCACCGCTTCCAGGATTTTTTCCTCTCTGGTCTCTCCTTCTACCACAAGATGCTTTTTTACTCTGCGGATTCTTTCTGGCTGCCAGTTTTTATCGGCGGATATATAGGAAGAAACCACATCGGCCTGCCATTTTTCAAAATCAGGATAAGAAGCCAGGTGCCGGCAGATTTTCTCCACCAGTTCGGACACTTCGGGGTTTCCAGGCTGTGGCCTGCTCTGAGCTGCGGTTTTCTCCGCCAGGAGCGGCCAGAGCATTAAAGTTAAAACTAAAAGCCTCGTAATTTTTTTTATCTTCATATCTTTCAGCCTCATCTGTTATAACTGTCAGTCGGACAGTCTGGCTATCGGCCAATTTTGGTGTTTAATTATAGCAAAAAATTCCTCTTTTGGGCGGAGGAACCGAGATGCGGGCCGGGCCCGGCAAAATTTCCCGACCCGTCTGGTTTATGCTGACCGACCTGTATGCGCCACATATCCTTTTTGCTGTAAGGGCCTTGCCTGCCCGCTTTTTAAAATTTCAATAAATTTTCAAGTGTCTGCTTTTTCCCGCACCAGCCCGCGAAAAGCTCAAAGTTTCTCAGGGGCAGCAGCAGTCGCAGGGCAGCCGGCAGGCCTCCTTAAGGTAGTCTTCTTTATCATGGAGCCTATTTCTTAACCGGAAAGAAGGCTCAATTTGACAACCTGTCCCTGGAGTGATAAAAAGGAAAATCTGTCAGGGGTGCCGCGGCTTGAACCGAGCCGGGGCTGAGAGCAAACCCTTGGAACCTGACCTGGGTAATGCCAGCGTAGGGAGACAGAAACACGGGGAAAAGCTCAGCCTCACTGACAGAAATCATCAGTCAGGAGGTATTTTGCCATGTTTTCAGCCGAATCAATCGTCAGAGACCTTAAAGAAATCAGGGCGAGAGCACCGCTCATCCACAACATCACCAACTACGTGGTGATGAACCTGACGGCCAACGCCTTGCTGGCCCTCGGTGCTTCCCCGGTGATGGCCCACGCGGCCGAAGAAGTGGAAGATATGACCGGTCTGGCTTCAGGCCTGGTCATTAACATCGGGACTTTAAGCCCGACCTGGGTTGAAGCTATGTTCAAAGCCGGGCAGGCCGCCGCCAGGAGAAACATTCCGGTGGTGCTCGACCCGGTGGGCGCCGGCGCCACGCCTTTCAGAACTTCAACCGCCAGAAAGCTGCTGGAATCTTTTCCGGTAGCCATTGTTCGGGGCAACGGTTCGGAAATAAAAGCCCTGGTCAACTCCGAAGCCAAAACCAAAGGCGTTGACAGCCTGGAAGGCTCAGAAAGTGCCGTCCTGGCGGCCGGCCAGCTGGTAAAAAAATTTGGCTGCGTGGTCAGCATCAGCGGGGAAAAAGATTTTATCGTCGGCCGGGATAAAATAATTATCATCAAGAATGGACATCCGCTCATGCCCAGAGTAACCGGGCTGGGCTGCACTGCTTCGGCCCTCACGGCGGCTTTTGCTGCCGTCAACTCAGACTATACGGAAGCGGCCGCGGCCGCCATGGCCGTCATGGGCATCTGTGGCGAGCTGGCCGCCAGCCGGGCAGCCGGTCCGGCCAGCTTTGAGCTTAATTTCATAGACTGGCTTTACAACCTGACCGGGGAGGAAGTGGAAGACAGGCTAAGGTTTGAAATCCGAGATTAGTCTTCCGGGCAGCTGGCTTTATGGCAAATTATGGTCATGGCAAATGGCAATTGCCTGATTAAAGATGAGACCGGTGGCATTAATTCCAGCCTTTAAGAATGGGGAAGCAGCAGTTAGGATGTGTTTCAATAATTATCCCCAGGAAAGCTCAGAATTTTTTATGATGACTTTTAAGCATCAGGCACCGGGAAAAGCCAGAAGCCGATAAAAGATTTTCTGTTTTTAAGAAAGAAAAAATGCCATGAAAGAAAAAAGGAAAAAAAGAGCGGAAAAGAAAAAGAAGATTGACCTGAGCCTTTACCTGGTCACTGACCGCCGGCTGCTCGGGCAGCTGAGTTTAACCGAGCTGGTCGGGAAAGCCCTGGCCGGCGGCGTGACTGTCGTGCAGCTCCGGGAAAAGGATTGTTCATCAAGAGAATTCTATGAACTGGCCCTGGCTCTTAAGAAGCTGATACCGGAGGACGTCACCTTTATCATAAACGACCGGGTAGACATTGCGCTGGCTTCTCAAGCTGACGGCGTGCACCTCGGGCAATCAGATTTGCCCGTTACGGTCGCCCGAGAATTGCTCGGACCGGCCTCGGTCATCGGTCTTTCGGTAGAAAGCTCTGAACAGCTCGAGCAAGCAAAAAATCTCCCGGTGGACTATCTGGCCATCAGCCCGGTTTTTCCAACGCCGACCAAAACGGATTTTTCCAGCCCGGCCTGGGGTCTGGAAGGGTTACGTCAGGCCCGGCGGTTGACCGACCTTCCCCTGGTAGCCATTGGTGGGATTAACCAGGAAAACGCCGCCGAGGTGATACAGGCCGGCGCGGACGGGCTGGCCGTGGTTTCTGCCATCTGCGCTTCTCCCGAGCCGGAAGAGGCGGCGCGCAGGCTGAAACACATAATAGAAACGGCCAGAAGAAAAAGCGGTTTAATTTAGACAGTCAGCTCAGTGCCCGAGTAAAATAAAATAAGCATAAGCGCGGCTGCCCGAGAAACAACAGCCGGAAATTTAAAAAGGTGGCCAATGAAAAAAGCAGACAAAAAAAAGAACCCGCCAAAAGGAAAAGTTTTGACCCTAACGGACCTCGGTGAGTTTGGCTTTATCGCCCGTTTTTCCCCGGACTTTCTCAAAGGACTGCCGCCCTCCATCAGGGGCATAGGGGATGACTGCGCCGTGATTCCCTGGAAAAAGGGCAAACGCCTGCTGGTGACCACTGACCTGCTGGTTGACGGTGTCCATTTCCTCAAGGAAAAAATATCTGCCCGGGACCTCGGTTACAAATCGCTGGCTGTCAACCTGAGCGACCTGGCCGCCATGGGCGGATATCCCCTTTATGCCTTCCTGTCACTGGCCCTGCCGTCACAAACAGAAATATCTTTCCTCGACGATTTTTTCCGCGGCTGGAAGGAACTCAGCGATAAAACGGGGGTTAAATTGCTCGGTGGTGACACGACCAGGTCGCCGGACAGGCTGGTTGTTAACGTGGCCATGCTGGGAGAAGCCCGCTCACCATTCATCAGGTACCGTTCCTCAGCCCGGCCGGGAGACGTAATTGCCGTAACCGGCTGGCTCGGAGATTCTGAAGGCGGGCTCAGACTTATTCTTTCCGGCCTGAAAAGAGAAAAACTAACTGTGGCAGAAAAATATCTTGTTGAGCGTCATTTTCGACCACGTCCGCATCTGGCCGAGGGTCAGTTTCTGGCGCGTCAACCTGAAGTACGGGCGATGATGGATGTTTCGGACGGGATTGATTCTGACCTGAGGCGGATAGCTGAACAGTCAGGCTGCGGGCTGGAAGTTCACCTGGATAAACTGCCGGTATCAAAGGAGCTTCAACTCTGTGCGGAAAAATACGGCTGGGATAAAGACGAGGTGGCGGCCGCCGGCGGTGAGGATTACTGTCTGTTAATTACGGTTGAAGCCAGCAAATTTAATGCCCTCAGCAGAAAGTTCAGGAAAAAATTTGGCCGGGAGCTCCGGGCCATCGGTCAGGTAACTCCTCAGAAAGGCCGGCTGGTCTATATAAAAAACGGACAGAAAACCGGGCTGAAAAAGTCAGGCTTTGACCATTTTAAAGCCTGAGTAAATTTTTGTGTCCCTTCCTGCTTGCTCGTCTTGAGTGACCGACCGACATGCTTTAAAATATCATCTAACCTGGCCTCAAAGTTATTTAGGTGAGAAAAAAAAATTTTCTGCGGGCTGACCTGCAGCAGTAAGATAAGGCAAGACAAAAATGGGACAGGAGAATAAGGAACATAAAAAGACAGAGCTCATGGAGTTAATGGCCAGGTATTCGCCGCATGGCCTGGTGGTCATCGACCGGCAGGGCCGCTGGCTGCTGGCCAACCAGGCTTTTACGGAAATCACCGGCTACACCCAGGAAGATATCCCCGACGGCCGTGCCTGGTTTGAAAAGGCTTTCCCGGAAGAAGCGCTGCGGGGCCGGGTAAAGAGCCTGTGGAAAGAGGACCTGGCCAAGGGGCAGACTGTTGAACGTGAATTAGAAATAGTCTGCAAGAATGGCCAGAAAAAATGGCTGAGCATGCGGTCCAGCTTCCTGCCGGAAGGGCAGGTGGTTCTTTCCTTCCATGACATCAGCCTGAGGAAAAAGCTGGAAAAAGAAAAAGAAAAAACCGAAGAGTTTTACCGAACTCTTCTGGAAACCATTCCCGACATGGTGGTTATAGCCGACGAGCAGGGCATAATCACCTATGCTTCCGATTTGGCCGTCAGGTTTCTGGGTTATGACCGGGCGGAAGAAATCCTGGGGAAAAACAATCAGGAATTTTTTCCCAGCGAGGAAACGCGAACGCTGGCCATAATTGGAGAAACTATCCAGAAAACGGGCGTGCTGGGCCCGCTGGTGGCTACCATCCAGAAAAAGGATGGAACAAAAAGGACGGTGGAAATCAGCATGTCCCACATTCTTCCGAGAGAAAATCAACCGGGTTCTTACATCGCCATCTTCCGTGACGTGACCGACCGTTTTCTCCTGGAGCAGCGGCTGCGTCACATGCTGGAAGAAAAAGAAGTGCTCCTGCGGGAGGTCCATCATCGGGTCAAGAACAACCTGCAGCTTATCGTCAGCCTGCTGCGGTTGCAATTCTACCAGAGTAAAGACCCCCAGGTGCAAAATGCTTTAAAGGATGCCATAAACCGGGTCAGGTCTATTGCCCTGGTCTACGAAAGCCTGCTGCGGGCGGAAGGGGTCGACCGGATAAACCTTAAAAATTACGCAGAAAAAATCGTGGCTCATGTTCTCAGCCTTTACAAAGAAAAATCTGAGAAGGTCCAGGTTAAGATGGAACTGGAAGACATTGAGGTGGACATTTCCCTGGCCCACCCCTGCGGGCTAATAATTTCTGAACTGACCACCAACGCTCTTAAACATGCCTTCCCGGAGAGAACAGGCCAGCTCAGCATTTCCCTGAAAAAGCAGGACAACCATTTTATTACTCTGACCGTGGCGGATGATGGCGTCGGTCTTCCTCAGGACCTCTCACCCGCCAACCTTGATTCCCTGGGCTGGCAGATTATCCACGACCTGGTCGACCAGCTTTCCGGAAAAATCGACATTAAAGTTGATAAAGGAACGGAAATAAGAATTACCTTTCCGGCTCTGCCCGCGTCAATGAGGGCTTGAAGTAAAATCCACCACGAGTGTTTTCCTGACCGTCTCGGGTTGAGGCTTCAGCCCGCGGTATTCTTTCCACTTGTCTGTGCCCGGCTCGCCACATTTTACCGAATAGACTCCGGCCTGATAGACCGGCGGTCTGAATTCTGTGCCCGTTATCCTGAAACTGTAAATCAATTCTCCCGATTTCTCTTCCACCACCTGAATCACCGGGTCGCTTATTCCTTTGAACCTGAGGAGAGGCAGGAAGCCGACCGGCTTTCGGCCGTCATTTTCAAGCTGCCCGACGACCACAGGCCAGCCCGGCATCAGCTCAGCCGTGGCCGTCCCTTCTTCGCCAAGCCTGTAGCTTTCAAAAATGACCTTCCGCGTTCTTTTTTCGAAAGTTACCAGCCCAAATCCTGAAATGGATTTAAGCCCGGAAATTTGGTCCTGGCCGGCAGCATTGTTTACCGTAAGAAGGCTGAATTTGTTGCCAAAGGCATCTTCCTGATTGCTCAGCGGCCTGACTTCCTGGCCTCGGGTTGTGACTGCTTCTTGCCGCGGTGTCCATCTTAAAGCAAACGTTGCCTGAATGGCCGGCGTGACCATGGCCGCCACCGCATCTCCGGGCCTGTCCAATCCATACTTCAGCAGAGCCGGCGGGCCACCCGAACTGGACAGGTGAACTGCCCGGGCTTTGCGGAGCAGCCTTATGATTTCATCCCTGGCCGGCTGGGGCCAGCCGCTGCTGTTAAAATCAGCCGCCGCCCGGTCCGAAGCTGGATATTCCCCCGGTTTGAGCGGCCTGAGCTGCCACAGCGCTTCTTCTCCGGTTTGACCTTCCGGTAAAGTCAAAAGCGAAACGAAAGAACTGCAGGACAGAGCGGCTTTCATCCAGGTGCCCTCAGTCCAGTCCAGAACCCATTTTTCAAGCGACCTGAGCTGTTCTTCGCTTAAAAGCCGGGCTTCTTTTAACCTGGCTTCTTTCCTGGGGTCAAATTCCGGGTTGAGTGGCCAGCCATTTCTTATCTGAGCCCGGGGAAGAAGCGGCGCCGGAGCTGATTTACTGATTCGGTCATTTATCACGGCCAGGCTTAATCCGGCATAATTCAGGCAGTAAAAGCCAGAAAAAATTGTCTTCTCCGAAAGTTGAGACTCATCAGGTGGCGGGAGATGAGAAGTCTGGGTGCTCAGGACCAGCCTGACAAATTCCTCGGGCAGGAGGAAACCGCCGCTGTCCTGGCGAGTAACCGGGTCAGCGCCGCTCTCGCCGGAGGCCATCTTCCCTCCTTCTCCCCATAGTTTCATCTGGAAAAAGTCTCTGGCGTCCGGCAAAAGGACAGCCGGCCGGTCTTTCAACAAATCAGAAAAAGCCCAGCCAAACCACAGCCATTGCCGGAAATATTCCAGGCGAGCCTGTTTCAGGCTAAATTTTTCCCGCCAGAACTGGGGCGGGCGGCCAAAAATCTGGTTTCCGGCAAAAACCAGCAGGTCAGGTTCCATGGCTTTCAGGTTGGAAACCAAATTTAGGTTGGGAAAATTCTGCTCGTGATTCTGGCTCAACAGAGCCAGCCGGAGTTTTTCTTTTTCCCAGGGCTGCTTTCTTACCACTCCATAACAGGCAGGAAATTTTTCCTCGCCCGGGCTTTCTTCCACCCTCACCCTGAATTCTGCGTCCCGGTCGCTTTCCCATCCGGGAACTTGAAAATAAGCCTGCCAGTTTTCCGAATTCAGCCGGCTTTCGGAAATAGTTTTCCAGCTTCCACCAACTTTTGTTTCGAGAAAAATTCTCCTCCCCGGAACAAGGCAGCCCGGGATTAACTGAGCGGTCAGGCGAAGAGTCCTCTGACTCAAAGTGTAAAACGTAAAAGCCACCGGTCCGAAGGTTCTCTCCGGATAGATTTTCAGCATGTCGCCTTCAGTTTTCAGGTCATAAAATTCGGAGACCGGCCCGGAACCTGACGGATGAGCTTCAGGCAGGCTGCATACCAGAGCGAGCCCGCCTGATATTTTTTCAGGCTGAACGTTTACATCCTGAAGCTCGTCGAGGACCTTGCCGGATGACGGGTCAACAACTAACACGGTGAGGCTAATAGCCTGCGCTTCCTTTTTTAATTTAAGGCGGAATTCTACTTCCCTTTTTAAAGCTTTCTTGATGCTTTCCAGTGTTTCCTCAGGGCTGACGCTTTCGAGCTCTCCAATAAACAGCAGGCCATCAGTGGTTAAACCGACGTCTATCCCCTGACCCCGGACGGCCGCCTGGCGAAAGTCGCCGCTTTCAGCTTTAATACCCAGGCGCAGGCCAAGATAATTTCTGGCTCTGACTTTTTCCGGCCAGGCGGGCACAGCTGCTCTAAAGGATATTTCAAGGGTGTGACCTGCCGGGTCAATTTCTTCAGTCAGGAAGTACACATACCTGTTTGTGGCACCGGTAAGACATTCTATTTTCCCGGATGAAAGCCTCCAGTCTTCTAACTGGCTGGCATAAAATTCAGGACCCAGCCAGGAGCCGATTAATTTACCTTCATTTTCAGCCGAGAAGTTTTCGGCCTGCGCTAAGGCTGGCTGTTGGAAAACGAGAAGACCCGTCAGAAGGGCCAAAACAGATACAGACAAGCGGAAAAGCCTGGCGGCCTGGCCAAAGCTATCAGACAGTTCAGACACGCTAAACTTTATAAGATGTTTGCCCTCGACCATCTTTCTCATAACCTTTGCCTGTGTTTCATTATACAACATTAGCTTTCTTTTCTCCCGGAAAGCCTGTTTATTCCCTGCTTTGCACTCTGTCTTTCTGCTTTATCTGCCCCGGCCTGGAAGCCTGCAATCTCCAGGATTATTTCCGCTTCATTTTTTATTAACTTAAAACACTGCATCAACTTTGGCCTGGCTCTCTGGTGAAGGCCGCCGGAAACAATGACTGCAGGTGTTGGGACCAGAAGCCATGTGCTTAACCGATAATCTGCCCGCCGGCAGAAATTCAAAAGCTCAGGCAAAGTATTTTTTTGCCGGCTGGTGTCTTTAAGCAGCTAACAAAGTTACCTTTAAATTTTAAACATACTAATTTCCGGCCATTCCTCTGCAAACCTGGAAAGCCGGCCTCTTATCAAAGTGGCCTTTTATCTCGAAAGTTTACAGGCAATTTAAGAGACCGAAGCCAAGGCAATAAGAGCCCGCATCAGCTTGAAACCTTCCAGGTAATTCCCGGTCTCGAAAGTTAAACACCTGGGGGAAGTCCTTTTCACTCCCGGGATGAGCAGGCCCGGCTCGGCCTGGTTGCTGTTATGAAATTCAAGCTCAAACTTAAATGGCGGGTTCAGTTCAAAAGGCCTGACACTCCCGGCTGAAGCAACGGCTTTTTTTGCCCCTTCTTTCAGGTCAGCCAGAACCCTGTCGCGCGGGAAATTCCTGGCCGCCAATCTCCCGACGGCTTCTTTGACCGGAACTACCGTGAGCTGAGAGCCAAGAAGCTCCTGCGCCTGCTGGCAAGTTTCCGTATCACCGGTGAGCATAATTACCGGTACTTTAAAAAAGCCGGCAATGGCCGCATTAATTCCGAGTTCCGGCATTTCCTGACCGTTTATTTTTATGGCATACACGGCAGCGCCGGAGATGGTGTGGTCCAGGATGGCCGGAGCCGACCCGGCCCGGGCATGATACCCAACAAAAACACAGCCCTGAAAACTGCCATCAATGCCTTCCATCATCGACAGCGGTTTGGGTGAGCCAGAGATCAGAGTGGCCCGACGGTCAAGTTCACTGGCTATGATGTTTCTCATGCTGCCGTGGGAATCATTGACCACCACCTCGGTGGCACCGGCTTCCAGCAAGCCCTGGATGACCGCGTTGACCTCCTCGGCCATCCATTTTCTGGCTATCTGATATTCCGGCGAATCGGAAGAACACTGACTGGCGCTGACCACACCCCAGATGCCTTCCATGTCGACCGAGATAAAAATCCTGAGCGGCTTTTTCGCCGGAGCCTGATTTTTGGCCTGAGCCACCAGCGGACTGCTTAACCGGCTGAGCAAGAAAACCAGCATCACGGTCAGCCCTATCCCCCATAAGATTCTTTTTTTCATCCCTGCCTCCTTCATCTTATATTTTTCATTTTTTTATATTTTCCCGTTTGCCCGCTCTGTGGATTTTTTTAACGTTTTTTCTGTTTTTTCTTTTTTCGTTTTTTTCTATTTCTCCCCTCTACCCCGTCTTTCTCAATCTTGATAAATTTCCTTCAAGTAAACATCTAACTTTTTATTTACCAATTTTTATGGAGAAATGGCAACTTAATTTTTCCTGTCTTTCTTTACCAATTTTTGTTCTTCCTTTTTTGAGGTGGATGAAGTTGGAAAACAATGCGCTCACCGCTGAGGCCCATTTTGCCTGTCCCTGCCGGATAATGCTACCGGAATAATACCTGGTCGACGTGGCTAAAAATCAGGCCATTAAGCATCCCGCAAATTAACCGAAGGGCCCCAGGCTGCCGGCCGCGCCATCATCGCTCAACCGCCGGCCTCAGTTTTTCTGCTGAAACTTTCGGCCAGGAATGGCGCGTAAAAGGCAGGCAACTCTTTTTGAAATTTTCAATACGGTTTTATTATCCGATGTGGCCTCTGGTATAATTAAAAGCCGAAGGTATAAACTTAGCAATGCTTCAATTTGCCCTGATTCTCTCTCTGGTCTTTGCTCCGGTGGCCGCCCTGTCTTCATATCTAATCACCTATGCTGAGTACAAAAGGCATTTCCCTGAAGACCTGAAGCGAGCCCGGAAGCTATCGCGAAATTTTGCTCTGACCACTTTCCTGTTTTTTGCCGTCTTAATTTTTCTGGCGGTGGTGCTGATTTATAAGTTCTTGCCAAAATGAAACCAGTTTTGAGCATCGTCATTCCGGCCTACAACGAAGAGAAAAGGCTCGGCCTTACTCTGAGAAAAATCATCGACTACCTGGATTCCAGGCAGATTCAGGCTGAAATAATTGTGGTGGATGACGGAAGCAAAGATAACACGGCGGAAGCTGCCCGAGAAATCCTGACCGACTGGCCGCTTCAGAAAGTGGTCTCTTTGCCCGAGAATCAGGGTAAAGGAGCAGCCGTCAAAGAAGGTCTGCTCCAGGCTTCGGGTGAGTTCATCCTTTTTTCTGATGCCGACCTGTCCACCCCCATTGAAGAGCTGGAAAAAATGCTGCCGCTGGCCCGCCAGGGCTGCCAGGTGGTCATCGCCTCGCGGGCCCTGCCGGAATCAGAAATCAAGAAAAGGCAGAGCTGGCTCAGAGAACATATGGGAAAGACTTTTAATTTTTTGGTCCGGCTCCTCCTGATAAAAGACATCAAGGACACGCAGTGCGGATTCAAGCTCTTCGAACAGAAGGCCGCTCGCAAAATTTTCAGTGAGCTGCAGACGAAGGGCTTTGCCTTTGACGTGGAAGCCCTGGCTCTGGCCCGGAGGTTTGGTTATAAAATCGCTCAGGTTCCGGTGGCCTGGGTTAACTCCCCGGAGTCGCGGGTTGGCCTGGTGAGAAGTTCAGTCGGTATGTTTATTGAGCTTCTAAAAATAAAAAGACGGCTCAAAAAAAAGGCGGCCGACCCTTCTGAAAACGGCCCATCTGAAAGCTAATCTGAAAGAAGTGCCTCCACTTAAAAGGAAGCTTATCACTCCCTGTTTTCTTGTTCGGCTATGAGTTCTTCGACTATTCTGGCTGCTTCCTCGACAAAACCCGAACAGTACTTCTGGAAAAGGCCGTGTTCGGTGGCCAGGGCCAGCCCCTGCGGCGTCTTCAGGCTGCAGCCAATTAAATCGGAACAGTTAATCGAGCCAAATTTTTCAGTAAATCTGGCGACAAACCTGGCCGCCAGTTGGTAGGTTAATTCTTTGGCCGCTTTATCTTCCACCTTTGACCGCCCGAAATTAAGGCTCAGCGCCAGAAGCGCTCCGGTAACCGCGCCGCAGGTTAACCCCAAATGAGCCAGGCCACCTCCCAGCACCTGGGAGAGTTTCAAAGCGGTGACTTCGTCCAAACCCTTTTCGACGGCGAATGGCGTAAAAACCGCCTGGGAGCAGCTGAAACCCTGGCGGAAGAGTTCTTTGGCTCTGTCGGCTCGACCGGGCATAATGTCACTCCTTTCTATCCTGACTTAAGGTGCAAAATTACCGCAAGCAGGAATTTGATATTACAAAAGATGTCTCCGGCCGTCAATCAATCACGGCGTCTTAAAAGATTATTTGCTGAAGAGCACAATTAATTGACAGGGAGCGATTCTCAGTATACCTTATAATCAAAAAATTTTTGAGGAAACTAAATTGAAGACAAAACCTAAAAACGTACGGACGCCAAAAAACTATCAGCCCTCCATCTTTCTCCTCCCCCTGCTTCTGCTGTTTTTAGTCTCCAGCCTGCCAACCTGTCAGGAGTCAGGCCCCCGGCCGGAACACTGGGCCAGACCCATTCCATTAAAAGGTGTGCCAAACTTATTCCAGGTTTCCGAAACTCTTTATCGTTCAGCCCAGCCAACGGCCGAAGGCTTCCACGCGCTGGAAAAGATGGGCCTGAAAACGGTCATCAATTTGCGGGGCGACCATGATGACCGCCGGGACATGGCCGGGACCAAATTAAATTACGTGGCCATTCCCTCGAAAGCCACAGAAGTGCACGAAGGCGATCTGTTAAAATTTCTCCAGTTAGTAACACGGCCGGAAAACAGCCCCTACCTTGTTCACTGCCACCACGGGGCTGACCGGACAGGACTCTTTGTGGCTGTCTACCGGGTGGTCGTCCAGGGCTGGCCCAAAGAAGAAGCCATCAGGGAAATGCAGAAAGGCGGCTTCGGTTTTCATAACACTTACACCAACATCGTTAAATATCTGTTGGAGTTCAACCCGGAGAAATTTCGTCAGGCCCTCAGGCCGGGCGAAGTCTCCCGGACCACTTTTTTCTTCCCGGCAAACGAATTGGTAACAAATTGAGCTGATTAATGATACTCCAGCCGGTCTAATGGGGAACCGCTTCCAGACCGCCACCCTGCAGCTTTCCTCTTTAAAATTTGCCAGTTTTACCACTCTGCCGAATTTTCTCTCGCCGCTAAAGTTTAACCAACACTATCCAGGATGAAAGGCCTCCGGCCGGCTGCCGGGTCAGGATGTTTAAACTTTCTTGATTCTCAGACAAACAATTTTTATATTATTAATAAATTTTGATTTTGAGGGGAGGGAGAGAATGATTTCAGCCGAGCCTCAAGTTAAAAGCTTTGTCAGACAGCACGGGCTGTCGGAAGATTTTTCCGAGAAACTGACCAGCCATCTCTGGGAAAAGTATCCGGAGCTGGAGAAAAAATTCGGAAGTTCGGGCTGGCAGAAATGCTATGAAGACGTAAATTACATCCTGGCTTTCCTTCAGGTGGCCCGAGAACAGAGCTCGCCCACCATGTTTTTCCGCTTCAACGAGAACCCGAATATTATCAGACCATCGTCAATTCTTTCCTGGAAAATTGCCTTCCGGTCACCATTTCCCTCGGGCTGACCGCTTTCAGGTCAAACACTACCCTGGAAAACCTGATCGCGGAGGCGGATGCCGCCCTCTACCAGGCAAAGAGCGCCGGCCGGAATCGGGTGGCCGCCTGGGCTGGGAAGAGTTGAAAATGCTCAGACCAAACCCATCTCAAGCCAATGGCGGTCAAGTCCAGTCCAGCAGGCGTTTTTGTCCCTGCAAGGCTCTTATGGAGGTCACATCCTGGGTAACTTCCAAACACCCGCGGTAGCGACCATCGTCATCTCTGACGGCAAAATACCGGATGTGGATGAACCGCCCGTTAAGTTCAATCCAGAATTCAGCCACATCTTTTTCACCTTTTTTAAAGGCTTCCAGAATGCGATTAACCACTCCGACGCTCTTGGGCGGATGGCAATTTTGGACCTTGCGTCCGATTACCCCGGGGCTTCTGGGAAAAACGCGCTCGGGCGTATCAGAGTAATAGATGACCGTGTCGTTCTCGTCCACAAAGCTTATGTCCACCGGCAGATGAGTTAACATCAGGTCAATTTGCTCGGCGGTCAGACGACCCGTGCTCAGGCTGAGGTAAGTTTCCACCCTTCTCGCCTGGCCTGATTTTTTTTCGGCCACTTTCTGAGCGGGCAGTTCTGCTTCTTCAGACGCCCGGCCCGGTCCGGTTTCCTCTCCATAGGTTACTTTCGAACCATAAGTTCCGGCCTCCGCCGGAGAGGCATCCGGCTTCCACTCTGCCCCCGGCCTGACCCAGGCATAACCGATTTCTTCCTCGCCATGTCGAACCCGGACCCAGTCATCTTCGGTCAGCACCTCCAGGCTCATGGGCAAAAGAATTTTTTCCTCTTTGTAAATCATGTCCTGGACCATCTGCAGCAAAACAGAGGTTTTCTCCCGCACCAGACTGACCGACCCGTGGTCCGCTTCTTTTTCCAGAAGACTTTTCAATTCTTTAAAGGCTTTTCGGATGTCATCATGAATGGCCCACATCACCTTCGTGGGACCGGTCACGCCGCGGCTTTCCAGGAGGGGAAATAGCTGGTTTTCCTTTCTCAGGTAATGCAGGTCGATTTCAGACAATCTGGTCAAAAGCACCTTTAACTCGACCAGGAGGTTTTCTGTTTCGAGTTCGGCCGTTTCTTTTGGCAGTCGCTCGAGCAGCAGTTTTATTTCTTCTATTATTTTCTCCGCTTCTCTGTTCTCGGCCATCAAGGTGTGAACGGGATGGCCAGGCGAGGCCTCCGGTTTTTTCTGAGCTTCCAGAGATTCCTCGAATATCTTCACATGCAGGTCGCAGAGTCGCTTTACTTCTTCTTCCGGCATACCTTCTTCAATCACCTGCTGCTCCAGCCGGGCTATTTCCTCCGGGCCGACATCTTTTATCAGCTCGGCAAACCTCCTTTTTAGTTCTTCAACCTGCCCTCCTCGGTGCAGCTCTCTGATAATTTGCTTTAAAGCTTCGATTTTCGTCCGGGCAGCCGAGGTTTCTGACCCGGGTGGTCCGGGATCCTGCTGCTTGGCTTCCTCCCTTTTGGCTATTTCTTGCTCTAACCTGGCCAGCAGGCTGGACAGGGGAATTTTCCCCTGGTCAGCCACCTGCTCCAGGGTGGCAAAGCGACCCAGGGTCTGGCGCAGGACGGGATTCTTCAGTTTAGCGTAATCAGGTGAGAGAGAAACCAGAACATCCAGCAGATACGGGTAATTTTTGAGCAAGGCCTGCAGTTTTGTGCTGCCGTCTAACCTCATGTTTCCTCCTTCTTTCGCTTAAGATTGTAGCAAATTATTAACCGGACCTAAAACTGAAAAGGCCGGTTTTTTCCTACTAATTTAGTAGGATTTATTTTACCACATCAGACCGGGGACTGACAACACTAACCGGCCGGGCCGGCACAAATTTCTTGACTTGGCTCGAAGTTTGAATGATATAAATGGACAGATGAAAAATACCGCAGGAGGAAGAAAAATGAAAAAATCGTACCCGGCTTTCTGGATTTCCGCCCTGGCTCTGTCCTTAATCTGTTTTCTTTTTGTCCCGGCCTCAAATAAAATTAAGGCCCAAACGGCCGGCCCCGGCCAGGCTCAGACCGGGCCCAAAATTGAGTATCTGACCTCGCCGGAGCGAGCCCAGGCTCCTTTTTCCGAAGCGGTGAGGGTGGGCAACTTGCTGTTCCTGTCCGGTCAGCTCGGCCGCGACCCGAAAACCGGTAAACTGGCCGAAGGCGGTATTGAAGCGGAAACCAGGCAGTGCCTGGAAAACATAAAAAGCACACTGGAAAAATACGGCTCTTCGCTCGACCGGGTCATCAAAGCTACTGTCATGCTGGCCGATATCTCAGAATGGTCAAAGATGAACTCGGTCTATGTCACCTACTTTCCCAAGAAGAAGCCGGCCCGCAGCGCTTTCGGGGTGAGCGGTCTGGCCGGCGGAGCCAGAGTGGAGATTGAAGTGGTGGCTTACGTTGATTGATTATTCCATTAAAGATTAATTGGATAGTCTGGATAAACTAATAAAATAAAAGTATCGGCCGGCTCCACGACAGGAAAAATCAGAGAGATGATTAATTTTATCACTCTCAGCCGCCTTATCTTTTTGCTTCTCAACATCCCAATAATTTTTAATAATCAGGTTCATCCGGCATTTCTGTGGGCAAGAATATGATTTTCAAGGCGCTGAGTAAGGGGTTCAATTTTGATTGACACCTCACTTTACCGCGCAATTATAAGATTATCATCAAGATATATAAAATTCTCATTGACTTGCCTCCCAGGTCCGCACGGTATCGAAAGCTTGTTCTGGCCTTTGAGAATAATAATTCTTGCGGTCTGCCCATTAAGAACGCGGAAGAGCCAATAATTATAAAATGATTTTAAATTATAAACCGAGAAATATCAGGCCTGGCTCATTCAGCCCCGCACCAAGTGCCGGTTTAAGGGTAAAGGCGAACAGGGGATTCAGAGCCTGGTTATTTTTTAAAACCTGAATAAAAATAAAAAAAGGCCAGGTCTTTCGACCTGGCCCTCTTCTTCGCTTGGCTACTAAGTTATCTGAAAGACGATTAATAGCGTCTGCCGCCGGAAGAACTGCGACCGCGTCCTCCGCCGAAACCGCTACGGGGTTTATCCGTGCGCGGCCTGGCTTCATTGACGGTGGCCGTGCGTCCCTTCAGGTTCTTGCCGTTCAGGGCGTTGATAGCCGCCTGGGCTTCTTCCTGGTTGGGCATTTCCACGAAGCCAAAGCCCCGTGATTCTCCGGTGTAGCGATCCTTGATGATGGAAGCGCTGTTGACCGTGCCGAAAGCTTCAAAAGTTTCCTTCAGTTCGCTTTCGGACAGGTCCCTTGAAAGATTTCCTACGTAGATGTTCATAACATCTCTCCTTTAATAAATTTCCGTTATAAAGGAGAGAGTTATGACCTGAAAGGGCCCGTGCCCTCATCCTTTATAATCGAGCAACATCATAATAGCACACAATCGCCCAAATGTCATGCTTTTTGGTAAATTTTTTTCAAATTAATTTTCGCATAAAAAACCCATTTTCAAATAAAAGCCCTTGCGAATCTGCAGCCGAAGATGCTGCCAATAGTTATGGCCTTTTTGATGAGCATCCGGCGGCTTGTTGCTTTCTCCTTCTGATTACTTTCTTCTTTAATTTTTAGAATATCTATTCTGGTTCTGTCCTCTTCCCGCACGAGCATACTGGCCGTAAGGGCCTGGAATGAAAAGCTGAAAACGTTCAGTCATTCTAAAAAGTGCTCAAAAGGCTCAGTATTAAATCATAAACCCAGACCAGAAATGGTAATCCGGTGTCCCGTCCGGCATTGTTCAATCAGCTGATGTTCGTTCCGTCAGAATATCCGGGCCATTTTTTTTCGCGGCAGATAATCGATTCAACCGTCTTTTCCTAGCCGGCAAAAAAATATGGTCGCCAGACCACGGGGTCTGAAGTCAGCGCGAAATTTGATTCAACAATTAAAAATTATTATGCTAAATAACTGGATAGTTGAGATGTATTTTTAAAGAAGCAAAGCAAGTTTTGCCGGACGGCTAAAAAATTTATCAGGCTTAACGGCAAAAAAGTCGGTAAAAAGGAGAAAACAATGAGATTGCTTAAGAACGTCAATCCAAACCCCAGAATTTTAAACCGGGCTACTCTGCTGATTATGGCCATTTCGCTTCTCCTGTCCGGGTGGTCAGTGCTAAAAGCCACGCCCGCGAACTGCCTGTTTGATTACCTTACCAGCGGCCAGGCTCAGGCCGGGGTAAAAATTCGGCCCGTCCGAGATGATGTCGGGTTCTGCTGGAATGCTTCGAGCATGAAAATTCTGGTTGATTACCTGGCCGCTCAGGAAAAGGAAAAATTCGAATCTAAAGGGCTGGTGGCGGCCATCTCGCCCCACGACGATTACCTTTATGCCGGCCGCCTTTATTACCCCCTGTTCAGCCACCTCAAAACCAAAGAAGCGGTCATCTTTGGGGTAACTCACGGGACCGTCAGGAACGAAATCAAAGGGCTGGACAGTGTGCTCATCCTGGATGAATTTGACCGCTGGCCCGGAGTTTTAAAACCGGTGGAAATTTCGCCGCTCAGAGAATACATAAAAGCCCATCTTAAAGCCGAGTACTTTACCGTCAACAACCGGGCGCACGAAATAGAACATTCCATCGAGGCGCTGATTCCTTTTCTGCAGTACTTCAACCCGGAGGTTAAAATTACTCCAATTATGGTGGCGCCCATGCCGCTCGACCGGATGAAAGAAATAGCCGACGCCCTGTCTGAGGTCATGGCGACTTACCTGAAAGAGCACAACCTAACACCCGGTAAAGACATAGTCTTCCTGATTTCCGCCGACGGAAATCACTACGGCCGGGATTTCAACAACCTGGCCTTCGGTGAAGGTCAGGAGGCCTGGGAAAAAGGGCTGGCCTTTGACCGCCAGCTCATCGCCAGCTACCTGACCGGCCCGATAGATGACCGGAAAGTGGCCGGTCTGACCGGAGAACTCTGGGGCAAGACCTACCTGGACTACAAGAATTCCTACTGGTGCGGTAAATATTCTATTCCCTTCGGCCTGCTGACCACCACCCGGGTCATAGCCAAAGCTACCGGCAAGAATATTTCAGGAAAATTATTCCGCTACTCTGACACCTACAGCGAAGGCGTGCTGCCCCTCAAGAAAATCGGCCTGGGAACCACCGCTCCTTTTTCCCTGCGACACTGGGTAAGTTTCTGCTCCATCGGCTATTATTTAGAATAAATTCAAAGAAAATTTTCTCTGTGTGTTTTGCTTGTTTGGAAGGCTGAGCTTTCAGACGGCTTGTGTGAACTGCTTTTTTCTGATTAAGGCGAGCCTATCACGAACCTTCCCGCTGAAAGAACCGGTGTGATGGTCCTTTTTATCGATTCCGATGGACCAGACACTCACCGAAAAATTCGGCAATTACAGCCGGCCTTTAATTTCAGGCTTTGCCCAGGACCATGGCCAGCAGAGCCATCCGGACGTAAAGCCCGTATTCCATCTGCCGGAAATAAGCCGCCCGCGGGTCTTTATCCACTTCCATGGCAATCTCGTTCACCCTCGGCAGCGGATGCATGACAATCATCCGGTCCTTGGCTTTCTCGAGGGTTCTGGCCGTTACCACGTAAGCATCCTTCACCTTTTCATACTCTTCCAGGTTGTCAAACCGTTCACGCTGAACCCGGGTAACATAAAGAACATCAGTCTCGGGCAGTACCTCATCCAGGGTTTCATGCTCATCCTGGGGCAATCCCTTTTCTGCCACCTCGTCTATCACTTCTCTGGGCATTCTCAACACGTCAGGAGAAACATAATGGAGCCTGATGTTTTCAAACCTGGTCAGCAGCCTGGCCAGCGAATGAACGGTTCGGCCATACTTCAAATCTCCGAGCATGGTCACGGTCAGACCGTCAAGCCGGCCGAGCTCTTCTTTGATGGTAAAGACGTCGAGCAGGGCCTGGGTGGGATGTTCGCCAACACCATCTCCGGCATTGATAACCGGTTTGCCGGCATACTGAGCCGCCAGGGCGGCCGACCCCACTTCCGGGTGTCTGATGACGATGACATCCGCATAGGCAGCCAGTGTTCTGACCGTGTCCGGCAGGCTTTCGCCCTTGGCCACGGATGAATACCTCACCTCGCTTATCGGAATGACCGCTCCGCCGAGCCTCTGCATGGCCGCCATGAAGGAAGCAAACGTTCTGGTTGATGGCTCATAAAAAAGGTTGGCCAGAATCTTACCCTTGAGCAGGTCGAAGGTGCCGATTCTTTCCACCATGACCCTCATTTCATGAGCCACGCTGAAGATGTACTCCAGGTCGGCTCGGGTAAATTGTTTGACCGATAAGATATTCTTGCCGTACCAGGGAGCGGTTTGCTGGTCCCCGAACGGCAGGTACGGACTTTTTGGTTTGGTAGGCATGATAACTCCTGTCGCTTGGTTATTAAATTGCCTTTGTCAGGATTTTCTTTAATATAATCATCCCCTTCTCTGCTGTCAAATGCAAATTTTTTCAGCTTCCCATCAGCCATCCGACGGCCTTCCAAACAAATGCTTTCGGGTTAAAAATAGCCACCTATTTTCTTTTCCGGCTGAACGGCCCGCACAGATACAATTTTTTGCGTATTAATTGTATAATTTTTGAGAAACAATTAGATAAAAAGGCGGCGGAGGTTAAAATGAAAAAGTCAGCAATTTTCCTGTTTGTGATGTCCGCGTTAACCTGTATGTCATTTATCATTATTCCTGCACCTGTCCGCGGCCAGAACGTCAGCCTCGGTCTTTCGATTACCGACGGAAAGGTCCGTGATTTTTACCTGTCCATCTCCAATTATTTTAACGTGCCGGCACCCACGATAGTTGAATTCCGGGAACGCTACCGTCTGGCCGATGATGAACTGCCGGTGGTGTTTTTCCTGGCCAGAAGAGCCGGCGTGGAACCCCGGGTAATTATCGACCTCAGGCTTAAAGGGCTCAGCTGGTGGGACATTACTCTTCATTTCGGTTTGAACCCGGAAATATTTTTCGTCCCGGTAACCGTGGTCAAAGTCGGGCCTCCTTACGGACGCGCCCTGGGCTTCTACCGTCAGTACCGCGAAAGAAAAACCTGGGGGCAAATTGTTCTGTCCGATGCCGAGATAGTCGACCTGGTTAACCTCAAGTTCATCTCCGAATACCACAAAGTTCCGTCGGATAGAATCATAGAGCTGAGAGGCAAAGGGGTGGGCATTCTGGACATTCACGAGACGATCATGAAAGAAAAAGGCAAAGCCAAACAGCCGAACAAAGGTTCAGGCCACGCACCCTCCAAGTCAAAAGGTCATAAAAAATAAGCCCCTTTTTATTCGGATTTTATAAAAAGGGTGTCCATTCCTCTTTATTAATCTCGAGTATTCCTTTCTGTTCGCCACGCGAAACAGCCACCTTGACCTTTTCTTCCTGGCGCGCCTTGCTGTATCTTACGGTGAGTATGGCTGCTTTCCTGACAGCCGGCAGGTTTAAAATAGATTTTAAAGCCTGTTCACCGGAATCATCAGGAACCCGCTCATCCTTTAACCTGAGCACGGTGAGCGGTCCCTGCCTGCCCTCCAGGGCAATCATTATGTCTCCCGATGCGACTTTTTTCCTCAACCTCTCATTTTCCTGCTCGTTGCGCCCGATGACAAAAAACCCTTCCGGCTGAAAAAACAGCCGGCCCTGCCTGATCAGCCAGATGTCCTGCGCCAGAAGCCGTCCCCGCCAGTTTAAAAGGTTTTTAAGGCGCTGCGAGAATCCAGGGTCGGTCAGCAGGCAGCCACCGGCCGGCGTCGGGTATTCCTTAAGGCCGTACTTGGCCGCTAACTCTAACTGTCTTTTCCTCGAACGGCCGGAAATATCAAGCAGCTTTTCCCGGTCGACCAGACCCTCTTGCTCCACCCGAGTAGGAGGAAGCAGTTTGGCCGAGAGCGGGCGCAGGACCAGCCCTTTAAGCTGACCGAGCTTTTCCACCAGTTCGAGCGCCTGGCGATTCTGCGATTTGGGCCTTTCACCCAGGACCTCGCCGGTGGCCACAAAGTCCGCCTGATATCTTTCCAGCAGCTGACCGGCTATCCTGACCATCTGACCGTGGCAGTCAATACAGGGGTTCATGTTCCGGCCATAACCGTACCTCGGATGTTCGACAATTTCTATTTCTTCCTGGTTGATCTCGGCAATGACCAGCGGCCAGCCATGTTCTTCAGCCGCCCTGACAGCTTCCCGGGGGCCAAAGAACAGACTGCTGAAGCTCAGGCCGACGATTTCCACCCCCTGTTCTTCCAGGACTTTACCGGCCAGGATGCTGTCCAGCCCGCCGGAGAGAAGCAGCAGGGCACGGGCGCGAGCCTTCTTTTCGGCCGGAGGCCTCACTTCTTTCAGGCGCATGGTTTAATTCCTACCATTTTAGTATAGTATGACCGCTCACCATCATTTAGCCTAAATGATAGCAGAACCGAGGGCCCGGATTAAGACCGAAAAGGCTACAGGCTGGCTCTTTTCCTCAGCCATTTTTGCCGGGCGGCCCGGCGCACCAGACCGTAGGTCAGCGGGCAGCGCAGAAGGAAAGTGATGAATTTATTCCTCAGGCCGGGTACGACGATGACCCTCTTACGGGAAAGGGCTTTAAGAGAAACCCTGACCACCCGGCCGGCCGTCATCCAGAGAATTCCCGGTATGGCTTCCTTGTTAATTCCTGCCCGTTCATGAAATTCCGTATGAGTCAGCCCGGGACACAGGGCCTGCACTCTGATACCCGTGCCGTGAAGTTCTGCCTGCAGGTTTTCAGAAAACATCACCAGAAAAGCCTTGGTTGAACTGTACATCGAACCGGACAGCGGAGAAAAGGCGGCCACGGAGGCCACGTTAATCACCGCTCCCCTTCTGTTTTTTATCATGCCGGGCAGTGCGGCGCGGGTCAGAACCACGGGTGCCAGCACATGGACTTTTATCATATCTTCCGCTTCCCCCTGCCGGTCCTCAATGAACTTGCTTTTCCCGCCGAAACCGGCATTGTTAATCAGAAGGTCAAGTTCTGGAGTTTCCACAATTTTCCGGGCTACTTTTTGAACATCCTCTTCTCTGGTCAGGTCGGCCGGCAGAACCTCCACTTTTACTCCATACTCACGGTTGAGCTCGCCGGCCAGGCTCTCTAACTTCTCCGCACGACGTGCCACCACGATTAAATCCGTGCCGGCGGCGGCCAGCTGTCTGGCAAATTCGAGCCCCAAACCGGCCGAGGCTCCGGTGATCAGCGCTTTTTGAAAAACCAGCCTGCCCATGTTTCGTCTTTTCCTTATATGAGGTTTTTTTATTATACCCTATGCCCGCCTGCTTTTCAGCGTTTCCAGGATTTCAGAAAGCAGCCGGACTTCCTCTGATGGGGCAGGCGCCGGAGCGGCCGCCTCTTCCGCCGCCTTTTTCCTGTCAAGTCTTTCCTGGATTTTCTTCATGGGGACAACCACGGCAAAGTAAATGGTGGCGGCCACAATCAGAAAATTAACCACCGCATTGATGAACTTGCCCAGCAAAACCGGCCCCAGGACGATGCCGGAAAAATCCGGGCGCCCGAAAATGGCCCCGATGAGCGGGGTCAGAACATCACCGACCATAGAGTTGACAATCTGGTTAAAAGCCGCGCCGATAATTACGGCCACCGCCAGGTCGACCACGTTTCCCCGCATGATAAAAGCCTTAAAGCCCTTTAACATCTGAACCTCCTTTTTCCCTCAGGATTGTGATGATTGATATTTGGCTTTATTTTATTTTATTTTTCCCAGAAAATAAACATAATTTGCTGAACGCTCCCGGAACTTAATCTATATACACTGGTCGGAGATGGCCTGAACTTTTCAAGAAAATACCCGAGATACCGGATTGGCCGTGAATTATCCGGCGAATCGTGAGGGTAATTTCTTTTGAGATAAAGACGGCCTCTATGACGAAAGATCTTCTGAAATTATAAGATTTATTTGCGACGAAGCACGTTCCGACAAAGATTTCTTTCTCCGGGTTAATAGGCGCCCCTCCGAATTTATGCTTAATTTATGCTTAACTCAATTTGGCCTATGGTTCCATCTTTTAAACTTCTCTTATTTTTTACCAGATTTTCAATAAACGCTCATTCAATCTTTAAAGGCGCGGGACCCATTTTTTAACACATAATCACCGCCCATCAAATTCAACACCAAGCTCAGCCGTTTCTGAATTTCCTGAATCTTGACAGCCCGTTTCCAGAATGTTAACTTGAAGTCGGGAAAATGAAATTTGCCGGGTGTGGTCACACCTTCAGAAAGTTTGCCATTTTCTTCCTAAGTATTATTTTCCTGCTTGTGCTTCATCCCCGGGCCAGCTCACTCGACCTGGCAGATACCCAGCATTATTTAAACCCGGCCCGTGAGCTTGACCTCTTCAAAAAAGTCCTGACCTTCGAGAGAACCTGGAAATCGAAAACCTCCGGCCAGTTAGTCATCGGTCTCATTTACCAGGGTTCCTACCAGCCTTCAGCCTGGGCGGCCGAAGATTGGGAACACATCATAAAAAACCTGCCCGACTCAGAAAAACAGGTGGAGGGCATTTCCCTCGCTGTTGTGCCGATTGACCTGGAGACGACGCCCTCCCTGGAAAATGAACTGGCAGAAAAGAAAATAAATTTTCTTTACCTGACACCCCTTGATGATAAAACCAGCCAAAGAATAATCAACAACCTCAGGCTCATCTGCAGTAAATTAAAAATAGGTACTTTCACCTCCATCCCTGACTACCTCGACCTGGGTCTGGCTTTTTGCTTCAACCTGAAAGAGACTAAACCCCAGATAATCATAAACCTGGAAAACTCCCGGGCTCAGGGCCTGAGCTTTTCTTCCCATTTCCTGCGAGTGGCCAGCGTAAGGGGTAAAAATGTCTGATAAAAAACTCAGCCCACCCGGCCGTCGCCTGCCAGCTTGGAAGACCAGGATTGTCTTCAAATTCATGATGATTTCTCTTCCCTTTCTGACCCTTATCAGCTTAGCTCTTTTTCTCATTGCTCCCTACTGGTACAGAGAACATACCCTGCGAGATATACAGAACAAAGCCGGAGCCATCAGCCGCATCGCTTCTTACAGTTTGGCTCCGGCGGTGGTGTTTGAAGATGCCCAGAGCATGCAGGAGGTGCTGAAAAGCCTCAGTCAGAACGAGGAAATAACTTACATCCTTGTCTTCGACAAAGACGGGCGGGAGCTTACCCGTTTCACAAGACCTGGAATATCAACCCCTGACCCGTTCGAGCTTAAAAATCAGGGTTACAGTGCCGACAGGCAGACCTGGAATGTCTACTCAGAAATAAAGCACGAAGATAAGGTCATCGGACATCTGGCCATTGGCTTTTCCCTGGTCGAGGTCTACGCTCAGATTAACCGAATTCGCCGGCTCATTGCCCTGGCCTCGATAATCATATTTGGCCTGGGATTGCTGATAATCTACCTTTTAAGCCTCCTGACCACCAGGCCGCTTCGTCAGATGACCAGAACCGTCAGGCAAATCGCCGAAGGCAACCTGTCGCAGCGGGCACCGGTTACTTCTTCCGATGAAGTGGGGCTGCTGGCCAGCAGCTTCAACCTGATGGTAGATAAATTAAAGCAGACCCTGGACCACCTGCAGGAAGCGCGAGAAAACCTGGAAAAGAGGGTGGAAGAGAGAACGGCCGAGTTAAAAGAGCAGATGGAAGAAAAGGAAGCCATCGCTCGGAAATTAAGAGAGAGCGAAGAGCTTTTTCGCAGCATGGTGGAAAACCTGGGTGAAGCCGTGGTCATTGCTGATGAAGAGCAGAACTTTCTTTTTGCCAACCCGGCGGCCAACCTTATTTTTGAAGAATTTGAAACCGGCCTGGTAGGAAAGAACCTGAATGAATATTTATCTCCGGACCAGAGAGAGATGGTCGTCAGACAAACAACTCGCCGAAAACGTGGCCTGCGCGACGTTTATGAATTGGAAATAACCCTAAAGAACGGCCAGAAAAAAACACTGTTAGTTAACGCCGTGCCGCAGTTTGACCCCCAGGGTAATTATATTTCTACCCTGGCCGTGATGACCGACATAACCGAGAAAAAGAAAAAAGAGGAATCCCTGGCCGAGGCCAAAGCGCAGTTAGAAAGCGCCTATGCCAAACTAAAGAGGAATAACGAGGAAACGGCCAGGCTGGTGGAAATGGGCGATGCCTTCCAGTTAGCCAATTCAGAGAAAGAAATTGTGGACATCGCCCTATCTTTCGGCCAGAAAATTTTCCCCGCAGATTCAGGCTTTATCTATCTCAAAGAGGAGAACGAATCTTTTCTGCATGTGGCCGGCTCCTGGAACTCCAAACATCATTTTCCCGAACTGATTGAACTCGATGACTGCTGGGCCATAAGGAAAGGCACGCCTTATTTTGTTGTAAATCCGGACCGCGAACTTCTCTGCCCCCATCTTAAACATTCTGATGAAGTTAAAAACCCGGTAGCCTGCCTGCCCCTCAATTCCGGGGGAGAAACGCTCGGTCTGATGGTGGTTTTCTGCTGCCAGGATGAACAGCCTGGCGGTTCAAACCTGGAAGAAGAAATTGAATATAAGAGGCAAAAGTTGATTACTTTTTCCCAGAGAGTGGCCATGGCTCTGGCCAACGTCAGGTTGCAGGAACATCTTAAAGAACTGTCCATAAGAGACCCGCTGACCGGCCTTTACAACCGTCGCTACTTGGAAGAAACCCTTGAACGGGAATTCATCAGAGCCAGGCGGGCCCGGCAGCCGGTTTCCATCATTATGCTGGACATCGACCATTTCAAAAAATTCAACGACACTTACGGACATGAAGCCGGAGATTATGTGCTTCAGGCCATTGCCGGCACTATCAAAAAGGCCGTCCGGGCCGAAGATATTATCTGCCGTTTCGGCGGAGAAGAGTTTACCATAATTTTGCCCGGTCTCGAACTTGACCGCGCCGTAAAGCGGGCGGAATTAATCCTGGATATGGTCCGCCACCTGGAACTCAAATTTGCCGGCAGCCTTCTCAGCCACCTGACCGTTTCGGCCGGTGTGGCTTCTTTCCCGGAACACGGGCAGAAATGGTCGGAAGTGCTTCAGGCGGCCGACCTGGCTCTGCTTAAAGCTAAAAGCGAAGGCCGTAATCGGGTCATAGCCGCTGAAAAAATTGAGGTGAAAGAATAGAATAAAAAAGTCCTAAGCATGGGTATAAAAACTATAAACATAAAACTTTTTGGTTTGCTTTGAGGTGACCATGAGAAATGCGGGAACAATCTGGGCAAGATGGAAAAAAAGGCTGCAACATCCCGTTTACATAATTTCCCTGGCCGCGGTAGTGGTCATCATGCTGTTCGGCCACAATTATTACCGGAACGAAGAGAAGAGGGTTAAGCAGCTTCTTATAAACGAAATTTCCAGCGTGGCCCAGCTCAAAGCCAGGCAGATTAGAGACTGGCTTGATGAAAGGAAAGCTGATGCCGAGATTTTAACCCAGAGTAAGTTATTCTCCCGGGGTTTAATCGAACTCCTGAAGAATCCAGACCCGGTCAGCCTTTCTAACCTGAAAGAACGACTGGAGCTTATGGCCAGGGCCTATAAATACAGCCGAATTTTAATACTGGATTCGAATAAAAATGCTTTTCTCAGCTACGGAGCTTCACCTCCAGCCACTCTTTCTCCAGAGCTGCTTGAAGCCATTGACCTGGCCGCTCAACAGCACCGCGTGATAAATACTGACCTTCATCGCCATGAAGAAAAGGGGCCCATTCATCTCGACGTCATCGCCCCTTTCTGGCACCCTGAAGACCCGGAGAAAAGAGTTCAGGCTTATATAATTCTGACTGCCGACGCCGATAATTACTTGTTTCCTTTAATCCAGAGCTGGCCGTTTCCATCCAGGACGGCCGAAACTCTGCTGGTCAAAAGAACGGGCGATGAGGTTCTGTTCCTGAACGAATTAAGGCACCAAAAAGACACCGCCCTCAAGCTTAAATTCCCTTTAACCAGGACAGAAATGCCGGCCGTCAGAGCGGCCCTGGGTCAGTACGGACATTTTGAGGGAGTCGATTATCGAGGAAAGCAGGTGCTGGCTTTTCTCACTCCGGTGCCGAATACCTCCTGGTCGATAGTCTCCAAGGTAGACCGAGAAGAAGCTCTGGCCGGGTTTAGAAGCCGGTCTTTCTTAATTATGTTTATCATCATCTTTATGGTTGTGGTCGAACTTCTGATAACAGAAGTCATCTGGCAGCGCCGGGAAAAGGTAAATATTAAGAAATTGTTAGAGGCTGAGACCCGCGCCCGGGAGTCGGAAGAAGTATTTCGCACCCTGAGTGAATCCTCCATGACCGGCATTTATTTAATCCAGGATGGCGTGTTCAAGTATGTGAACAAGGCTCTGGCCGAGATGTTCGGCTACCAGCCGGAAGAATTAATAGAGCGGGCGGGCAACATCGAACTTACCCACCCCGACGACCGCCAGATGGTCAGGGAATACAACCGGAAAAGGCTGAGTGGCGAGGTTAAATCCATCAGGTTTGACTTTCGCGGCCTCAGGAAGGATGGTTCTTATTTTTACGCCGAAGCCCATGGTTCGGCCATCGATTACCGGGGTAAAAAAGCTATCATCGGGGCTCTCATTGATATTTCCGAAAGAATAAACCTGCTGCATGAAGTTTTGAACCGGGAAGCAGAGCTGCGGGCCACCCTTTACAGCATCGGAGATGCCGTCATCTCTACCGACCCGGAAGGCCGGATATTGATCATGAACCCGGTGGCCGAACAGCTCACCGGCTGGAAAGAAGAGCAGGCCAGGGGAAAGCCCATTCAAGAAGTCTTCCGCATCATCAATGAATTCTCCAGAGAACCCGTGTCGAATCCGGTAGAAAGGGTGATAAAAGAAGGAGTGGTGGTCGGGCTGGCCAACCACACCGTCCTCATTTCCCGAGACGGAAGGGAATATCCTGTTGCTGACAGCGGCGCCCCCATACTTGATGAGGAAGGCCACCTTCTCGGTGTCATCCTGGTCTTCCGCGACCAGACCAGGGAAAGGGAAGCCGAACAAAAGCTCATCGAGGCCAGAGAAAAGCTGAGAGAGCAGAACCGTTTTCTGGAGTACCTGATTCAAAACTTACCCGGTATGGTCTACCGTTGCCGGAATGACCGTAACTGGACGATGGAATACATTGCCGGCCGGTGCCGCGAAATCACCGGCTACGAACCTGATGATTTGATCGGGAACAAGAAACTCTCTTACAACGACCTCATCATTCCGCAGCACCGAGATTACCTCTGGAATAAATGGCAGAAAGTGCTGGCCGCCGGAGAGGCCTTTGAAGATGAATACCAGATCATGACGGCCGACGGAAAGATAAAATGGGTCTGGGAGCGTGGCCGCGGAGTTTATGACGAGCAGGGAAATTTGGTCTGCCTGGAAGGTTTCATCACGGACATTACTGACAAGAAAAAAGCCGAGGAAGACCTGATTAAAAGCGAACGGGAAAAATCCGCCATTTTTGCGGCCATCGATGAACATGTTGTCTACCAGCAGCCAGACCATACCATCATCTGGGCCAACCGAGCGGCGGCTGAATCCCTGGGGCTTAAACCTGAAGATTTAAAAGGCAAGAAATGCTACGAACTCTGGCACGGGAGAACCAGGCCGTGTGATGTTTGCCCCGTGGCTGAAGCCCGCGACACCGGACGGCCGAGCAAAAAGGAAATCGTCTCACCGGACGGCCGCTGGTGGCATATCAGCGGTTATCCGATGGAAGATGAGCGGGGCAACATCATCGGCATGATTGAGGTCACGGCAGAAATTACCGCCCGAAAAAAAGCCGAACTGGCTTTAAAAGAAAGCGAGGCGAGGTTCAGAAGGCTGGCCGAAAACGCTCGTGACCTGATATACAGGTATACTTTCCTGCCCAGGCGCGGGTTTGAATACGTCAGCCCGGCCGCCACGGCCATCACCGGCTACACTCCGGAAGAGCATTACGCTGACCCTGACCTGGGGTTTAAGATGGTGGTGGAAGAAGACCGTCCGCTTCTGGAAAAGGTCAGCCTGGGCAAGGTAAGCGAACCGGTCGTTCTTCGCTGGAGAAGAAAAGACGGCCGGATTATCTGGACCGAGCAGATAAACGTCCCGATTTATGATGAAGCCGGAAATCTTATGGCCATCGAGGGCATCGCCCGTGATATCACTGAAAGAAAACTGGCCGAAGAGGCACTGAAGCAGTCGCTTAAAGAAAAAGAAATTCTCATCCGCGAAATTCATCACCGGGTGAAGAACAACATGCAGGTCATCTCCAGCATTCTGAACCTGCAGTCAGCCCTGCTGGATGACCCGCGGGCCAAAGCCGCCTTTAAAGAATGTCAGTACCGGATTAAATCGATGGCCATGGTGCACGAGAAGCTTTACCGGGCCCGGGATTTGAGCAGCATCGATTTTGCTGATTATCTGAACACTCTGACGCGGCATATTTTCCTCGAGCAACAGGTCAGGCCCGACCAGGTTCAGCTTCTCCTGGATATCGAGCAGATAAACCTTGATATTAACAGGGCTGTTCCGCTCGGGCTGATAATCAATGAACTAATCACCAATGCCTTTAAACACGCTTTCCCGTCAGGTCGAAAAGGACACATCTGGGTCAGTCTGAAAAGAAGAGACGGGCAAACGGCAGAACTGACTGTGAAAGATGACGGGGTGGGCTTCCCAAAAGGGCTCGACTGGAAGAAAGCTGAATCGCTTGGCCTGGTTATCATCAACACACTGGTCGAGCAGATAGACGGGAAAATCGAGCTCATTCCCGATGGCGGAACCGAATTTAAAGTAACCTTCCCTTTATAAAATTAAATTAAAAAGGCTCAGCGGTCCTTACTGCGGGTAAAATAGAGAGCCGGCAGCAACAGTCTCTAAATTTGTGTTTTGCCAGCAATTTATATTCAGGCCGAATGAAGTAATATCAACCAGAGTCATTGGATTTCATCAAATTTCCCCCGGCAAATCCCCATCGGCCGGCTTTTTACCTCCAGAGAATAAAACTTTTCTGAATTTACCTATTAAAAAACCCGGCATGCCCTTTAAAAATTAAAGGCATAAATTTATTTTTATTTTAAGCCTTCCGTGTTTTACGGCCGGGAAACGCGACAAAATAGCATTCTGAAACACGAAAAAACTTGTTAGCGGTGGCAAAGGCAAAACAAATCACCGCCCATACCTTAAAATAAAAAGGGAGACAGCCGGAAGCTGTCTCCCCTGAAAATTCGGCCAGTTCAGCAGGAGATTATTTATCCGCGTAAGCAAAAACCGTCAGATAACCGAGCTTTATAACCCTGGACAGGAGTTCTCCAGAAGCTTTATCCGGGCTATCGCCCGTCTGGTGATAATCAGGATGCATGGCCGTCATGTAATAGACATAAGGCTTCTTAACAGAAGCAAAAGATGAATGGTCAGAACCGCCGCCGCCCTCTCCCAGCTCGGGTTCGCGGATGAAGAGGTCCAGCCCGACGTACCTGTTCATTTCGGTCTGAAGTTCATAAAAGCCGGAATCCTTGGTCGCATTGACCGTGACAAAATAAGCCGGTCTGATCTGCTTGACCAGGTCCTGCACACCTTCCACATTAAACATTCTGGAATAACGGGCAATGGTCTGCTCATCAAACGGGCGGCTGATCATGTCATAGTTCAGATAACCGACCGTCTTTTCAATGGGAAAAGTGGGGTTCTGCACGTAATAACGGCTGCCGAGGAGCCCCTTCTCTTCTCCCGTCCAGAGGCAGAAAACAATACTGCGTTTCGGCTTGACCGGGTTCAGGGCGATGGCCCGGGCAATGGCCATCACGCCGACCGAACCGGAGCCGTTGTCATCGGAACCATTAAAGATGTAATCTTCCCAGCGGCCGAGATGGTCAAAATGGGCACCAACGACAAAGTATTCATCCTTGAGTTTGGGGTCTGAACCTTCAATATAACCGATGATATTCTTGGCGCGAACGAGCCGAACGTCGGCCGTCGAACTGATAAACACCCTGGCTCCGGGCAGGTCGCGGGAAGCCGGCTTGTAGGTGGATTCAATGGTCTTCTTCAGCTCATCTATGGTCTTCCCGGTGTTGCTCAGGATGAGGTTGGCTATCTCACGGGTGATGTTCAGAGTCGGGACGCTGCTTGCTCCCATCATCTGCATCATCGGGTCGCGCGCGCCGGGAATGCTCATCCGCCCCTGCTGTCTCTTTATGATGGGCCGCTCGTCATCCGGCTGACGATTCTGCATGGCCGTCAGCAAGTTGTAAATGTCGGCATCTTTACCCGAGTTCTGAACCACCAGGACGGCCGCCGGCTGTTGTTTGTAGATTTCTTCCAGCTTGTTGAAGCCACGGCCACGGCCCCTCATCATAAACATCATCTGCATCGCCTGAGCCTGGGGGAAATACTTGTCCTTAAGTTCCTTTTTCTGGTTGAAGGGGGATTTGGGGTCATCCTTGCCGGGTGCCTCGCTCAGGACGAGCACGACTTTATCCTTAAGGTTTAGCCCCTTGAGTTCATCCCAGCCGATTGAAGGTTCTTTTATGCCATAGCCGACAAAAACCACCGGCCCGCTGATTTCTTCCTGCGAGGAGAGGTTGCTCATGAAATCTACCCCGCTGGTAAAGAGGCGAGCCTTCGTGGCCGGGCCGCTGGCCACTTCGACTTTCAGGCTGGTCTTGACGTTGGATACTTCCTTGAGAGTAAATTCCTGAAAGTAGCTGCGCTCCATGGACATGGCCTGGCGCGAAGTCTGTCCGGCCATCGCCCGGGCGATGGTCATTTCGGCCCGAGGAGTATCGCCTCCGGGTTTGATACCCCACATCTTAAAGAGAGAGGCCACATAATCAGCCGCCATGTCATAACCACGGGTGCCCGTCTCGCGCCCTTCCATCCAGTCTGAAGCCAGGTAATTGAGCATGGCCAGCACGTCCCTGGGGGTAATGGACTCAAAGCCCACTTTATACTTTTCCGGCACCGGTTCTGTCTTGGAAACCAGGTTTAAAGCCCTTTTAACTTCCTCCGGCTTCATCGGCTGCTGCTGCGGCATCTGAGCCAGGGAGAAGGAAAAAGCCAACAGAACCAGCACCACCATCAGGACGGGTAACAAGCGCTTTTTCATTAAAACCTCCATTTTTAATTTATATTTGATGGCAGAAAATCATTACAGAAAAAGCTCCGTTATTTTATACGACGAACCTGGCCGCCTTTTTCTTCCAAAAATAATGCGGACATAATCCTTATTTTATAATTTTTTCCTTCTGGAAAAACCGGGATACAAATTGTTTTCCTGTTTTCCCCGGGGTTTGCCATCCATTCAAACCCGTTCAGTTCAACCAAAAGCTTTTTAAAAATCTTTTTTGGCGGTCCCATCCGGCCGAATCCAGCCAGATTGTTGCTCTGGCAGTTTTTAAGCATCTCGGCAATAATACGATTCTGGCCATTCCTGGTTTTTGAAAACATCAAGAATTATATCTCCTTACACCTCACCTCCGGTCAGCCCCGGACAGGCAGCGGAAGAGTCTGATGCCTGTCCGAGAGCCAAAAGCTCTGGCAAGTTCAGCGGCGGCACCCGGTAAGCCCAAAATCCACTGAATCACCATTGCTTAATCATCCAGGCGAATCTCCGGAAAATTTTATCCGGGCAGGTCTGTGTGGAATTCGTTAACGAATCAGTTTCATCCAGAAATCAGCCCGGTCGAGCAAAGCCGCTGTGCGGGACGTTCGGTCAGCAAACCGGAATCAGAGCGAAACCCAGGCCGGTCAGTCAAAGGCCGTGCCGGACAGGCCGGGCAAGAAAATCATCAACGGAATCCCACCCCGTAAAAAAATTGGGAGTTCAGATTTCTTCTCCATTTTTTAAAGGTCAAAGCGGTAAGAAAACTTCACCAAAAAGATGTTGTCGCCAGGCGCGGTGAGCAGGTTACCCAGGTCACGCCAGAGGGAAAGCTGTCCGGGGTAGCTGAAGTCAGCCCGGCTTTGAGTCCACACCAGGTAAAACAGTGAGCCGGGACGGTATTCCCACCTCAAAACGACCGTGCCGCGCATCGATTTATAGTTGAAATCAGGGTTGTAAATTTCAAAGGAAGCGGCCGGACCATCGCCATCCGGGTCAACCACATAAACCCCGCCTTCTTCCGCTATGGTTGAGCCGCCCTCGCCGAACACCAGGTAATCATAAGACCTCGGCCGATTTAACTGCTTGAACCGGTCATACTTTCCCACGGCAATAAACGGCTGCAGGTAAGCCTGAAGGCTGAGTGTTGGAGTGAAAATCCAGTTCACCCTGATTTCGCTGGCCAGAATCTTCTGGTCCAGCCGACCAAAAATGTATCTTTTTCCGTAAGTATCCGTCATCAGCGGGTCAGACACTCTGGTAACCCACTGGGTCTCATTTTTGGAAAAGCCGACCATCGGACCAACCGACAGGCTGAGGTTGCTCATTGGTTTCCAGCGCACGGAAAAATTGGCCATCCACTCGGAAGCATTGTTGTGCGTCCACTGGTAGGAAAAATTTCCCTCGAGCACCACGGGCTGTCTCGAATCGCTGAACAAATTCAGCTGATGCATAAACCCGTATGGCATCAAAGCCAGCGGCCCGCCGCGCGTCAAACGGTTGTTCAAAGTCTGGGGGACATAAATAAACGTATATTCAAAATTCCACCAGTTGTGAAACACACCCTGGAGGTCATAAGCCAGGCAGCTAAAGATATTATTTCCGCCAAAATCATACTGTCTCGAGCCACCCACAATAAACGTCCATTGCCGGAAAATTTTCCCGGGTTTTGTCTGCTGGTAACCGTAGAGCCCCATCAGGTCTATGACATCAGAACTCGAGCTCTGGTAACCGGCATCGTTGGGGTCAAAGCCGGGAGAGAGCGCACCGGCCGTAAACAGCACCAGATGATTCCCCTGCTGCTTGGCCAGCTTGAATTGACCGGCCCAGCCGTTAAGGCTGGTGGCTTCCGGGTCCAGGCTGACATGGGTGGCATCCGGACGCTGAAAATAATGAGTGGAAGACTGCTGCAGCCGGTAGATATCTTCCTGGCTCCCGTTGATGAAAGTTCCGCCGAGCCAGCCTCCCACCACCCAGCTTCTTTTTTTGTCCAGAAACGACCAGCCGTCCACCGCCAGACTGAAAGCCCGGCGGTTGAGGATGGAAGCCAGGACCTCACTGTCAAGGTCCCTTATGACGGCCGTGGCCATAAAGCCGACTCCCTGCTGACCATCGTTGATGTCTTTCTGTGCCCGCAGCACTCCGTAATAGGTCATCGGTTCCACTTCATCCTTATACCGCGTGCTCAGGTCGTCAACCACGGCATATTCCCGGGCGGTAACCGCGTTGATGAAGCCGATATTCCAGCCCGAGCCGACCCTTCCTGTGAGCTTGAAAGCGCCGAGGATGGTCGTCCGGTCGGGGAAGCTGACGTATCCATCGTGAGAGGGATAACCCTGGGGAGCCCGGCCAATTCGCCGGCTGTAAAAGAGACGGGGGTTGGGCCAGTTGATGTTGGCATTGATGTAAATCCCGCCCCGCCCGAAATTATTAAAAATTGAGGCTCCTTCGATGAAAAATGGCCTTTTTTCCTGGTAGTAGGTTTCGTAAGCGCTCAGGTTGATGACCGCCGGGTCCACTTCAACCTGACCAAAATCGGGGTTGACCGTCAGGTCCAGGTTCAGGTTGCTCCGCACACCCACTTTCATATCAAAGCCAACATTTCCCAGGTATTTGTGCCCGGTCTCAAAGGGGTTGCCCGGTTCCGACGGACGGAATTGAGCCTGCCCAACAGAGTAAGGGAATAATTCTACCCGGCGGCCGGGGTTGATATTTTCTATGCCTTCCAGCCGGGCAAAGCGGGAAACAAAAGCCGAATCTTCCTTGGGCACCCAGGCATAATAGACTTTTTCCTGCTTGCGCTTTATGATGCGCCAGAAATTAACCCCCCAGGTGTACTTATCCTTTTTCGGGAAGCGAAGCTGGTTAAAGGGGATGCGCATCTCCAGGGTCCAGCCATCGGCCACGCGGGCCGTTTTGACTTCCCAGATGCCGTCCCAGCTTTCGTCGTCGTTGACGTCGTTAGACAGAACTTCATCGACGATAGAGCCGGCCGGGTTGACGCCAAAAGCGTAGCCAGAACGGCGGTCAAAGTAGGGGTCAATGGCAAAATAGAACCAATCTGATTCCACAAAAGAATCCCGGCGGCCAAGGCGGCTGACGATACCCTTCGGGTCTGAATCGTGGCAGTAGGCTGCCACATAAAGGTTGGCGCTGTCGTAGGCCACCCAGACTTCAGTTTTTTCGCTGGCCGGAGCACCGTCTTCCGGATCGTGTTGCAGAAAATCGCTTACCGGTTCATTCTGCTTCCAGACCTCTTCTTCCAGCAGACCGTCTAACTTAATCGGCTCCTGGAGCCTGATGGCCCGGACCACTTTGAGTTCCTGGGCTTTCTTCAGAGCTTCCTTGTCTAATTTCTGAGCCGGCCTGTCCTGTTTGACAGAAAACCTGTTAGGTGTGGCGGCCGTAGCCTCAGGCACGGCCATAAAACTCATTAAAAAAGTTATCAATAAAATGGCCGGAATAAAAAGAATCGACCTGGCCGGGTAAAGCGGGAAATCAGGCCAGGCCATCTGGCTGGAGCCGACCTCATCAGAAAAATTGATTTCGCTTAAAATTTCTCTCCGGGGTTTCCCGTTCAGGTTAACCTCTGTCATCTATGAACCTCTCATTTAAAATTCAAATTAAACAGACAGACTTCGACTTATTAAACGTAAATGGGAGGCAAAAAGTTCACCAGTCCTGAAAACAAAATTGAATTTTTTCTTCCTGTATTTCCTGCCCGGCCTCTAAGCCTGAGCGTTTTGAATAAACTTTTGATAAATTTTAAAAGAAAAGTCTGAAGCCTAAATTATGAACTCAATTATTTCTGCCAGACTTACAGGCCGCGGCAAGTTATAGGCAACTTTATCAACCCGGCCTGCGGTAAAAGAATGCGGCCGGCATCAGCCCTTTATTTCTTCAACCGTTCCAGCTGAAATTCCCACTTGTAAATCTGGTCTTTGGCCTGGCGCAGGTCAGGAGAGTCAGGATAAAGCTCCAAATAAGCCTTCATGTAATCAACGGCCTGCCGGTATTGCTGCATTTCACCCAGCAGGTTGGCTGTTTTGAAATAAAGCACCGGGGTAAACGGGGCAACCTTTATTGCCTTCTGATATTCGGCCACAGCCTCTTCCGGCTTCTTATCCTGAATAAGAACTTCGGCTCGGAGTGAATATTTTCTGGCTTCTTCCGGAACTTCCATCAACTGAGAATTGGCTTTAAGGATCGGAGCCACTTGAAGGCGAATCTCCTTAGCTTTTGTCGCATCAGCCAGCTTTAAAGCCCTGCCATATTCATTCAGGGCCTCAATGGTTTTCCCGGCCGCCGCAAATTCCCGGGCGCGTTTCAGATTTTCTTCGGCCTGCGGTTTTATTAGCTCCTGCAGCTTCTGGTAGTTCTTGACAACTACCATATTGGCTGAGCCAGTGATGTCCCCTATTTCGCCAAAGGCGTCGCCTACTTCCTGAAAACGTCCAAGCTTAGCATAAGCGGTGGCTTCAAATATGCTGGCCAGGGGCGAATCTTTTATTCCGGCCAGAAGTTTTAAAGCCTGCTCATAATTGGCACGGTCAATTTCCACGGCCGCCATGGCCAGGCGGGCCCGTTCGTTTTCCTGGCTCACTTCCAGACTTTTCTGGGCATCAATTAAAGCTTCATCCGTAGCCCCTTTTTCGCGGAGGGCAATAGCCCGGGCCGACAAAATGTTAGCTTTATCTTCAGGCAGCTTGGTTGCTGTCAGGGCCCGGTCAGCCGCCTGAATGGCTTCATCCCACTGCCCGGCTTTAAGCCTGGCATAGCATAATTCGGCCAGAGGCGCGACCGCCGACGGGTCAAGCTCGGCCGACTTCTCCAGGGTTTTTATCCCCCGGTCAAAATCTCCGGCCTGAAGATAAGCCCGCCCGAGCCACAAAATTAAACTGGCATCCCTGGCTGAAAGCTCGACGGCTTTTTCAAAAGAGGATACGGCCGCCGCATTATCACCGAGAGCTAACTGCGACCGGCCAAGAGAAGCATAGCCGTAAGGCAGCCGATCATTGGCCTTCAGGGCTGCCCTGGCTGCCTGCAGGCTATCGCTGTATTTGCCGAGCCCATAATAAGCGTAGGAAAACCCGAGAAAATTATCAGCCGTCGGTTCCTGTGCGAGCAACTGTTTGAAACTTTCCAGAGCCTGTTCATATTTACCGGCGCTGAGCTGGGCCCAGCCGCGACGGTCCTGAATCATTTTATATCCGGATTCTAACTTGGTAGACGTGCCGTGGCCATTTTTGTCCATCTGCTGAAGCCCCCTGAGGGCCAGGTCAACGTCCGCTCCGCTGGCAATCAGAAAATCTACTATTTCCTTATGGCCTTCCATGGCAGCCCAGCCAAGGGCGGTCCAGCCGGCCTCAGCCTGAGCATTAATGTTTGCTCCACGCGCCACCAGCAGCTTGACCACTTCCAGCCTGCCAGATGAAGCCGCAAACATCAGCGGGGTGCCATATTTCCATTCGTTAATGTCAGTTCCTTTATCAAGCAACATCTTAACCTTATTGACATCCCCGTCCATGGCGGCCCTTTGCAGCGGAGTAAAAATACTTGATGTACAGCCGGAAAACCAAACAGACGAACTCAGCAAAACAAAAAGCAGAAAAACCTGAACCTTTTTCTTATTCACGAAATTTTTTAACATACAGCCTCCTGGGCTAATTAAAATAAATCCGGAAATGCTTATTTACGAAGGGGGGTAGCACGCCCGGCGACTTAATTAGCAGGACTGAGTGCCCGGCCTTTGGCTCTGGCCTTAATGCAACCCGCCAACCATCAAACCGGCTATTTATCTTCGTTTTAACACTTCTCTTTCCGAATGTTGCTATTATACGCCTCGAAAATTCGGGACACAATACATTTTTCCGATTTTTTCCAGGACTCTTGCCTGGTAATTTTTGCAAAGAAAATCGCAGAAAAATCGGGACACAATATATTTTTCCTATTTTTCCCCCTCAACTTCTGGCAAAGTTGCTTTTGTCTTAAAAATCCATCATGAGAATTATCCTTATTTTTTTGGCTTATCCGTCATTTCTGCGGGCATTGAGGTAAAAAAACAACTCTCGGCGTAAAACCTGAGTTAAAATGTTTAATTAACAACACGCTCAATGGCTAAAATTCAGCGAAACATGCCAGCCGTTGTCCAGAGCAATCTATCCAAAATCAAATCATCCAGCCAGGCAGTATGCGCCTTTTGCTTTGCTTTTCTTGAAAATAATGTTTTCTTCATCTCTCCCCAAAAAATCCGACACAACCAAAAGAGATTATCTGTGATTATGAGCCGGGCCTTCACTTCTGGCTCTGATTTCAGGCACTCAGGACGGTGCGGTTACGCCCTGATTCTTTGGCCCTGTAAAGCGCCGCATCGGCCTGCTGGATCAAGCTGTTAACGTCGTGGACTTTTTCTGAGGGGAAGCTGGCCACCCCGCAGCTGAAAGTGATTTTTAATTCAAAGGAGCCATACTGCAGTTTCATGGTCTCGGCCATGGTTCGCATTTTTTCCATTATCTGGTAAGCATCGACAGCTGACGCCCCGTTGAAAGCCAGCAGAAACTCCTCTCCGCCATACCTCATAACCAGGTCTGACACCCTCACGTGCTGGGTGAAAAGGCTGGCCAGGGTTTTCAAAATGAAGTCCCCGGCCTGGAAAAAATCGGGACACGAAAAAATCGGGACACAATATATTTTTCCTATTTTTTTTCCCTCAACTTCTGGCAAGGTCGCTATTGTCTTAAGAACCCATCATTATAATTATCCTTAATTTTTTGGCTCATCCGGCATTTATATGGGTACCGACAATAATGATAAAGATACGAGAAGAGCCTGAGCTTAATTGCTTAATCTTAATTAATAAAGCGCAAAAAAATAATTTAAAAGAAAGGCAGCGATACTGAACCACATGACATCAGAAGAATCGTTGCCCTAACAGAAAAAATTAAGGAAAAATCCAGTCGGGGCTTGACAATTAATGAACATATGCTCATAATATATCAAGGCCGAAAATGGAGGGCTTAATAATAAATAGCGGAAAAAATCGAATAAAAAGATATATTAAATGAAGATAAATTATATGAAGATAAATCGAAATTAAAAAGAAAAGTCAAAAGGAGACAGTGATGCCGAGACCATTTTGCCCGCGCCGGATTGGCTGGAAGCCCGGAATTTCCAGGTTCTTCCCGGAAGGCGGCCAGTTCGACTCGGCCGAAATAATAACTTTGAAGCTCGATGAGCTTGAAGCCATTCGCCTGGCTGACCTGGACGGGCTTTATCAGGAAGAAGCCGCCGAAAAAATGGGCGTCTCTCGCCCGACCTTTGCCCGCATCCTAGAATCAGCCCGCAGGAAGGTGGCTGAAGCTCTGGTCAAAGGGAAAGGCCTGGTGATTGAAGGCGGTGCGGTGCAGTTCAATGCCAGTAATGCTGAAAACAGAGAAGAAGCAGGCCAGGACAATTCTTATGAAGCTCGACGGCCGAGTCGGTTTTCGCGGTTTGGTCCCGGGCCCGGCCCCGGTTGTCGTGGAGGCCACCGCCCGGGCAAAATGGGGCGAGGCCGCTGCCCGAAAGGAGAATAATCATGCCTCACCAAACCCACGGGCATCATCCAGGAAGATTGGGCCAGGGGCCCGGTGGCTATTGCTTTTGCCCAAAATGTGGTTACCGGCAGGAGCATCAGCCCGGCGTTCCCTGCATCGAGCAGCGGTGCCCGAAATGCGGCTCAGCCCTCATTCGTGAAGGCTCAGAACACCACCGCCTGTTAGAAGAAAAAAAGGCTCAAAAAAATAAATGAACAGGGAATAAACGAGAACTCGACATAAGAACAATCTTAAATGCCAGCGAAAAATATATAAAAGCAAATCAATGGAAGACAGTCAAATGAAAAAAGAGAAAGTAACTGAAGCCAGCGATTTGGCTTTCCCCCTGCCGGGGAGACAGCAATTTTTTACAAAATCAGGCATCTCTTGGAAGTTGCCAATTGCCGCCTGCGCTTCTCAAAAAATACTTTTGCTACAAAAACTACTTTATGTTTAAAGGAGATAAATAGTTATGGATGCCAAGTACGCCAAATGGAAAGGAGTTCCAAGAGAAGAAATTGATTGGGCTCCAACCATTGACCCGGAAAAATGCGTGGGTTGCGGCATGTGTGTCACGAGCTGCGGCCGAGAGGTTTTTGATTTTGACCCGGACACCAAAAAGGCCATCGTCGCCCGGCCGCTGCAGTGTATGGTTGGCTGCACCTCTTGTGAAGTCTGGTGCATTTACAACGCCATCAGTTTTCCTGACCCTCAGGTGGTCAAGGATTTCATCCGAGAAAAGAAAATTCTGTTGACAGCTAAAAAACAGCTTGAGGAAAAGCTAAAGCAAAAATCTAAAGAAAAAGAAGAAGTAATATAATGAGCACCATCATGAACGAACCCGATAAAATCGTCAGCCAGCTGGACTTTTCCTTCTTTGGCTGCTTCTGGTCGGGCGAGGTTCAGCCGATAAAAAACCGCCCGGCCAGAAACGCGATCTGGTTAGCTGTTCAACTTGTGTTAGAGCTCTGAAATCGCACTGCCGTCGGGCCCTTCCGTATTCCCTGCAGAAAAACGACGAAGCCTGATTTTTTGTCAGATTTTTATCGAGCAGCAGATTTAAAAACTACTGCTTGACGGCCCGGGCCATGTCCAGCGCCAGCTGTTTTAACCTCTCATAATCATCTTCTTTAGCCGAGAAGCGCACCTCAACCGGTTGGCCGATGAGCGTCCAGCCGTTTTTCTGGATGTAGTCAACCAGGCCCCTGACCCCGCCACCGCTCCAACCGAAGCTGCCAAAAACACCGAATACCCGGTTGGGCAATCCCTTGTGAGCCAGGTTGATGACCAGGTTCTCCATCGGCGGATAAATACCGTTGTTGTAGGTGCAGGTGCCGAGCATGACCCCTTTAAAACGCCAGATTTCATTGATGATGAACGATTCATGGACGGTGGAAGTGTTCATAACCCGAATATTCTTGAGCCCCGCCTCGGAGAGCACCCGGGCCACATAATCCGCCATTTTTTCGGTGTTGCCGTACATCGTGCCGTAGGCAATGACCACGCCTTCTTCATACTCATATCTGCTCCAGCGGTCATAAGCGGAGACAATCCGTCCGGGATTGGTGCGCCAGACCGGCCCGTGGGTGGGGCAGACTATTTTGACGTCCAGGGCAGACAGCTTTTGCAGGGCCTTCTGCACCATCGGGCCGAACTTCCCGACGATGTTCGAATAATAACGCCTGATTTCATGCTCGTAATAGGCGACGTCAACTTCGTCGTCGAAAATTCCGCCGTCGAGCGAACCAAAGCCACCGAAGGCATCACCGGCGAACAGAATTTTTTCTGTCGTCTCGTAGGTCATCATCGTTTCCGGCCAGTGGACCATCGGCGTAAGGAAAAATTTCAGGCGGTGCCGGCCAAGCTCAAGCTCGCTGCCGTCTTTAACCTCAAGAAAATCGGCCTGCAGGTCGTACATAGATTTTATGAATTCCGCGGTTTTTTTGTTGCCGACAATTCTGGCCGAGGGATAGGCGCGGACCATCTGAGTCAGCGCACCGGAATGGTCGGGCTCCAGGTGGTTGACAATCAGGTAATCGAGAGGACGGCCGTCAAGCACAGACTGGATTTTTTCCAAATAATCTTTGAGCTTGGACATCTTGACCGTATCCACCAGGGCGGTTTTCTCGTCAACTATAAGATAGGAATTGTAAGAAACGCCTTTCGGCAGCGGCCAGATATTTTCGAAAAGATGCGTGTCTCGGTCATTAACTCCAACATAAAAAATTCCATCCACAATCTTTACAATTTTTTCCATGTCTTTCCTCCAAAGCGCTGTAAAGTAAAGTATGTATGAAACAGATGGAGTAATTCAAGCAGCAAATTGCCTCAATACTCATGGCCCCGAGCGCAGAAACACAGAGCTCACAGGCACAAAAGTATATTTTTAATGATAACACAAAACGGGCATTTTATGTCTGTTATTTTATATTACTGCTTCGGGACAAAAGCCCCGGTCAGCCATCTTCCCCGCTGACAGAAAAGCCTCCAGCCGGCAACTCACCTGAGACGGCCGGGCAACGTGGTGCGGAAATAATAAATTTTCGCAAGACGGGCAACACAAGGTGTTGGAAGAGCGGAAGCAAAAAAGAAGGAGGTGAAGGAAAAGAAGGACCCAAGGTATAACAAATCTAAACGAGCAACATACAAGCAAGTGCGGGGCAAAGTTCGGGAAAAATCGGGCTGACGTCACGCACCCGCAAAGATTCAGTCCGACTCCAAAAATTCCAAAATATTCACCACCCGGAAAAATATGGCTCACAAATTCTAAAAGATCAGGCAACCTTTTCCGGGCAGATTCAGTATTTAATTATGAGTTTGCGCTTCCGCCAATCTTCTCACGGGCGCAGGTTACGAGCCGGTTCTGGCACCAAAGCCCGACCGGAAAATTCCCAGAGGAGTTTTTATAGATGAAAAAAATGTCACCAAAGAAAAAGAAAACCGCCGGGCCTGAAATTACCGCAAAGAAGAGTCAATGCATCCAACCAGACACAACAACCGAGCATACCGACCGAGTAGAGGACTCTTCCACCCTTCCCGCCTGTTCAGCCTCCCGGATTGATTTTGTCGGCCGGCCCGCCAGCATCCGGCCTTCAGCCGCCCCGGGTCAGCTTCTCTTGCTCTCTCCCGCTGATTCTGTGCTGGCCCGAGCTTTATCCGTATTTACCATCATCATTTTTATCGTCATGCTTATGTTTATTCCTTACACTCGCGCCCATGCCGGGCAACCAAAAACTCAACCCGCCTCCTCACGGTCATCTCAAACTGCCGGGGCACCTCAGACCGTTTCCGCTTCTAAAGGTTCTTCTGTTTCCCAGAAAAAAATAGCCGTAGCCCAGCGAATTAACCCGCATCCTCCGGCTATCGACGGGCGCCTTGATGACCCGGCCTGGCAACACGGTGAATGGTATTCAGACTTCGTTCAGTTCCATCCCTACGAAGGCCAGGCCCCCACGGAGCAGACCGCCTTTAAAATTCTCTATGATGAAAACAACCTTTACATTGCCATCCGGTGTTACGATTCAAAACCGGAAACGATTGAACGCCGACTGAGCCGGCGCGATAACACTTCCGGCGATTATGTGATGGTTTTCATCGACAGCCTGCACGACCTCCGCACGAGCTACTGCTTTGCGGTCAACGCCGCCGGGGTCAAGGCCGACCAGCTTCTCCCGAATGACAGCTTTGATGAAAACTCGGTCGACCTGTCCTGGGACCCGATCTGGGAAGCAAAAGCCACCACGGACGAGCAGGGCTGGTCGGCTGAAATGAAAATTCCCTTTTCCCAGCTTCGCTTCAGCACTTCGGGCGAGCAGGTCTGGGGGCTGGAAGTCTGGCGCGAACTTTTTCGCCATGGTGAAATTTCCCTCTGGCAACCTATCCCAAAAGATGCTCCGGGCTGGACCAGCCAGTTCGGTGAGCTCCGGGGCATGACCGGCCTTAAACCGCGCCGTCAGGTAGAAATCATGCCCTACGCCGTGGGCAAATTACGCTCTTTCCCGGCCGAACCAGGAAACCCGTTTCTTACCGGACGGCAGAAAAACCTGTTCGGCGGGCTTGATGGAAAAATCGGGCTCACCCATGACCTCACCCTCAACTTCACGCTCAACCCGGACTTCGGCCAGGTGGAAGCTGACCCCTCAGAGATTAACCTGACAGCTTATGAAACTTATTTTGAAGAAAAAAGACCTTTCTTCGTTGAAGGCCAGAACATAACCGATTACCGGATTACCGGTGGAGACGGTGATTTTTCCTATGATAATCTTTTCTACAGCCGGCGCATAGGCCGCGCTCCACAACTCTATCCGGATAGCGCGAGTTTTTGCGCTGTTCCCCAGTCGACCACCATCCTCGGCGCTTTCAAGCTGTCGGGAAAAACCCGGAGCGGCTGGTCCATCGGGGCGATGGAAGCCCTGACCTCGCGGGAAAGTGCCTCAACCTTCGAACCCGAGTCCGGCACTTACGGAAGCCAGACCGTCGAACCCCTGACCAACTACTTTGCCTTCCGGCTTTCGAAGGATTACCGGCAGGGCGCCACGGTTATCGGCACGATGTTTACTGCCGTCAACCGCCGGCTTGAAGAATCAACGGAGGACCTGCTCCATCGTTCGGCCTACAGCGGCGGGTTCGACCTTTTCCACAGCTGGAAAAACCGGCAGTACTACTTCTCGCTGAAACTGGTCGGCAGCGGTGTTTTTGGCAGTGAAAGCGCTTTGCAAAGAACACAGTTGAGCTCGGTACACTATTTCCAGAGACCGGATGCTGACTATCTGACCTACAACCCAAGCCGGCGTTCACTTTACGGGCACGGCGGCTCGGTTGATTTCGGACGGACCGGCGGCTCTCGTCTTGTCTTCTCAACTGGTTTAACCTGGCGTTCCCCGGGCCTTGAGTTAAACGATGTCGGTTATCTGCGTCAGTCTGATGTGGCCCTGCAATATCTCTGGGTCGGATACCGTTTCTACCAGCCTTTCAGTATCTTCCGCAATTTAAACATAAACTTCAATCAATGGTCCGGCTGGAACTTTGGCGGCGAAAGAACCTTCACCGGAGGTAATGTCAACTTCTGGATGCAGTTCAAGAACTACTGGAGCTTCAGCTTTGGCCTTAACCGGCAATTCACCGGACTTTCTCAGAGCGCCCTTCGCGGCGGCCCCCTGCTGCGCGTCGCCCCGGCGGTAAATTTCTGGAGCTACCTCCAAACCGACGGAAGAAAGAAACTGAGGCTCGCCCTGCAGAGCCAGTGGCGAAAAGCTGATAATGATGACAACCTCAGCCTGACTCTCGGCCCGCAGATTACCTATGTTCCGGTTCCGTCCTTCAACCTCTCTCTCCGGCCGTCTTATTCTTACTTCAGGAGCGAGCTTCAGTATGTGGGCACAGCCGATTACGGCCCGGAAAAAAGATATCTGGTCGGTAAAATTGAACAGAAAACCGTATCGATGGTCGTTCGACTCAATTACAGCCTGACGCCGGACCTCAGCCTTCAGTTCTATGGCATGCCTTTTATCTCGGCCGGAAAGTACAGCCGGTTTAAAATGATTACTGACCCGCGCGCCAGAGACTGGGCAGCACGTTATCACCTGTTCGGAGACAACGAGATCTCCTATCACGAGGCGACCGGAACTTACCTGGTAGATGAAAACGGTGATAATCTGACCGATTATTCTTTTGCCAACCCCGATTTCAACTTCAAGCAATTCCGGTCGAATCTGGTCCTGCGCTGGGAATACAGACCGGGCTGCACGCTATTCCTGGTGTGGTCGCAGGGCCGAACTGATTACAGCACAAGCGGCTACCTCGATTTCGGAAATGACTTTGACGCTCTATTTAGTTCCAAACCCGACAACGTCTTCCTGCTGAAGTTCTCCTACAACTTCAACCTGTAACAGGGGGGCACCTGTCAGGTGTCCCTCTTTTCATCCCTTTTTAGAAGATAAAGTTAGAAGATAAAGGAAAAAGCCGGCGCCCAGGGCAGCCTTCCTTGCACGGAACACCGCCACCTGGCCCGACGCCACGCCTGGCAGTGAGTAAGCAGGAAGACCTCAGCCCAACGGGGCTTCCCTGAAATATCGGCAATATTCTTCCCCGCATCTGCCACTCTGGCCGCGGTCGTTCTCATTCCTTATCCCCTCTTCCTTCAAACTTCTTCTTTTCCAGATTTCTGAGGCCGCTTTACCGGGGTAAAATAATTCTGCACCGGGCCTGATTTTATTACCTGACAGGCAGGACACTGAACAGGGGGCAAAAGGCCGGTAATATCACTGCCCGGCAATAAAACCGCCGCCGAGCACCACTTCACCGTCGTAAAACACAGCCACCTGACCGGGGGTGACAGCTTTGTACGGTTCAAGCAGAGTCACCACGACCACATCCTTTCGCGACATCTCTCCTGCCTTCTTTTCGACCTCTCCATCAAACCCCACCAGCAGGCGGCAGTTCAGTTCCGGCGAGCGGTAACGTACCCTGACTGAAGCTTCCATCTCCTCTCCCATCTCCGGCACCCGGGCAATCCAGTTTATCTGTTCGACTAAAAATTTCTGGGTCAGCAAATCTTTTTCCTGGCCAACGTAAACGGTGGCCGTTTCAGCATCAATTTTAACCACGTAAAGCCGGCCGGTGCCGCTCACCCCGAGTCCGCGGCGCTGTCCGATGGTGAAATTTTCAATACCGTCGTGTTCTCCGAGCACCCGGCCGCTCAAATCTTTGATGTAACCCCGCCGACCCGGACAGAGCAGCTCGCGGTAATTGCCAGCGTAAAAATCCTGGCTTTCTTCCTTTTCACTCACCGGCAGATTGTTTTCCCGGGCGATTTTTCGCACCTCAGCCTTGGTTAATTCCCCCAGGGGAAAAAGGCTTCGGCCAAGCTGCTCCTGGCTTAGCAGCGACAGGAAATAGGACTGGTCTTTGGCCGCATCCCTGGCCTTCAGCAGGAGCCACCGCCCGGACAGCTCCTCGAACCTGACCCGGGCATAATGACCCGTGGCAAAGTAATCATAATCAACCCCCAGCTTCCGGCACCCTTCCAGCAACAGCCCGAACTTAATCTCGGCGTTGCACCTGACGCAGGGATTGGGCGTGCGGCCGCGCGCGTACTCGCTCCGGAAATAATTAAGGATGCGCTCTTCATACTCCCGGCTGAGGTCCACCACATAAAAAGGAATCCCCAGGTGTCTGGCCACGGCCTCTGCTTCTCTTATCTCTTCTTCCTCATCATCACCGAAGCAGGCCAGCCGCCGGCCCGGATGCGAAATAGCGGGAATGTCAGTCCCCGTGTTCTTCTCCGCCACACCATCGGGACCCGGCTTTTGCTGACCGCCGCAGGCAGACGACACGCTCGGAGTCAGGTCAGAGCTCCTTTTCTGAAGCTTGCTTTCCTGGGCCGAGTGGGCTGAGTCCATATTCTGGTCAGTCCGGGATTTTTCAACCGGGATGGAAGAGCTTTCGCTTTTAGAATCCTGAAAACTCTGTCCGGCAGCCGATTTTCGTTCCGAATCACCAGCCATGACGGATTCTTTGAGCTCGATATTTCCCGCTGAATGGAGCACGGCCGGCGTTACCCTCATGGTGACCCCCACCACCTCATAGCCAGCCCGTTTCAACAAAAGAGCGGCCACCGATGAGTCCACACCGCCGCTCATCCCGACCAGCACTTTTTTCTTCTCCGCCATGGCACCATAATTATACATTATCGACCACACTCGTGATACCATCCTTTTTTCCTTTTCGCCCCATGTTTTGCCTCAGCCCGCCAGACAGCATCCCCCGGTTCGGTTGCAGCCTTCTTTTTTTGCCTTTCCCCCTGATAATCCGGCTCTTCACAGGTAAATTTTTTTGAATAATATCAAATTACGAAAAAGGGTCCTCACCCATATCGACCGGAATTGGCCAAAAAGGAGCAGGATACGGCGGACCATGCTCAAAACGAAGTCTCCAGACGGTGTTCCCATTTTTTAGTTCACAAAAATCAGAAACTTTTTTATCATAGTTTTTCATATACAAATTCGCCCGAAAGGATAGACATAAATGAAAAATGGAAAAGTCTGGTCGTCTTTATCATTAGCAATCATCATCCTGGTTTTAACACCGGCGATTCTGAACTCTTCTCAAACGTTCCACTCTTCAGAGCCAAGCCAGGCCAATTTAGTTCAGCCGGCAGCAGGAGCCGGACCACAGTCAACCGCAACTCCCGCTTTTTTTGATTTCCTGCTGAGGCCGAAGTTTTTAATCATGCTTATCATAGCGACCATCGCCTTTGTGCTTCTGGCCACCAACAAAATGAATAACCGAATAAAAATTCCCATTCTGCTGCTCTCCACCTTTCTTTACGGGATATCAGCCAACCTGGGCATTAAATTTTTTGCCGGCTTTGTCATGCATCCCTCACCCATTTGTGCGGCCACCAAATCAATTCTTTACGGCTTCAGGATGCCGATGATAGTCACCCTGGCCGTCATCTTGTTCTTAACCCTGATCGGACCGAAGCTTTTCTGTGGCTACGTCTGTCCGGTTGGAGCCATTCAGGAATTACTGGCCATGGCGGCCGACAGGCTGGGTTTTCGCCGAAAAAAGTTGAGCTTCCGTCTGACACAGACCATCCGGGTAATGATTTTCCTCGCTTTTATTTTCCTGAGCTGGACGGCTGTTATCCACACCACTTCGGGCGGTCGAGCGGTGGCACTTTCACTGTATGATTACATCAACGCTTTTCACGGTTACGAAATCAGCCTGCAGCCAACTTTCCTGGACAATCTGTTCCATTTCCTGCCCTTTATCCTGACGCTGGTTTTCGCCCTTTTAACTTACCGACCATTCTGCTACCTGGTGTGTCCGATTGGCCTGCTCACCAACCTGGTGGAACAGATTGCGATATTCAGGGTAGTCAAGAACCGGGACCACTGCGTTGACTGTCAGAACTGCGCGGCCAAAGCTCCCTGCCCTGCCCTGGAAGAAATTCTCAAGGAGGCCAGGCTACGTCCTGATTGTTTTGCCTGCACCGTCTGCACCAGAGCCTGCGGGAAAACCCTGTTGAAATTCGGGATAAAATAAAAAATCAAAAAATCGGAAAAATCGGGACACAATGGAAAAATCGGGACACAATATATTTTCCCTATTTTTTTTCGTTTTGCCCCGCATTGAACCCGGAAGTGCCTGAAAGCTTAAAAGTAAAAATTCACCCCAAAGCTCAGGTAGTTTCCGTGGAAGACATAAAAGGCCGCCTCGCCGTAGCGAAAATAATAAGCCGTCAGTGCCACCCACCACCTCGGGCTGTAAACCAGACCGAGTGAATAAGCCGCGGCTTTTACTTTTTCTGAATTCCTGATCAGGTAAACATTCGGGTTGACCGACAGCTCTTTTAACACCCAGATTTTCGTCCCAAGCCGAAGCGAATAGGTGTTTATCCACCGCAGGGCTTCTTCCGGATGCCACAGGTTTGATTTTTCTCTTATGGTATAGATGGAAACCAGGGCTGAAGCCTGAGAATAAAACTTCCACTCCAGCCCGCTGTCGAGGGCATAACCGTTATAATCTCTCGAACCGATCAAATAGGAAAAGCTGACATAGCCGGTCAGGCCACCGCCTTCCAGATAAAAAGCACCTGACATCCGGCCGATATCCGCCTTGAGAGTTTTCTCCACCTGGCCGCCGAGGTTATCGCTTCCCCAGTAATCATAGCTGCAGAAAAATCGGGACACAATATATTTTTCCTATTTTTTCCCCTTTACCCCGAAAAAATGGGGACAGAAAAAATGGGGAAAAAATGGGGACACAATATATTTTTCCTATTTTTCTCCCTTTTGCCCCGCATTGAACCCGGAAGTGCCTGAAAGCTTAAAAGTAAAAATTCACCCCAAAGCTCAGGTAGTTTCCGTGGAAGACATAAAAGGCCGCCTCGCCGTAGCGAAAATAATAAGCCGTCAGTGCCACCCACCACCTCGGGCTGTAAACCAGACCGAGTGAATAAGCCGCGGCTTTTACTTTTTCTGAATTCCTGATCAGGTAAACATTCGGGTTGACCGACAGCTCTTTTAACACCCAGATTTTCGTCCCAAGCCGAAGCGAATAGGTGTTTATCCACCGCAGGGCTTCTTCCGGATGCCACAGGTTTGATTTTTCTCTTATGGTATAGATGGAAACCAGGGCTGAAGCCTGAGAATAAAACTTCCACTCCAGCCCGCTGTCGAGGGCATAACCGTTATAATCTCTCGAACCGATCAAATAGGAAAAGCTGACATAGCCGGTCAGGCCACCGCCTTCCAGATAAAAAGCACCTGACATCCGGCCGATATCCGCCTTGAGAGTTTTCTCCACCTGGCCGCCGAGGTTATCGCTTCCCCAGTAATCATAGCTGAACCGGCTGTAATGCGCCCGCAAGATAAATGAAGCATTACTGGCCAGCCCGATTCTCGCTCCCATCCACGGGCTAAAAATGGTCAGCTGGTTTGCCCCGCCATAAGTTTCAAGCCCAAACTGCGGCGCGACATGGCCCATCTGAGCCAGCCCGCCCGGCGCGCCCAGCAACCCGAGCCAAACGGCCATTATGGCCGGGCCGGCCAGCTTACGAAACCAGCTTTTTAATTTTAACTTCTCAGAACTCATCCTGTTCTCCTCTCTTTCGCTTGCCCTGTGATCGGCCCAAAAACCTTTTTTTCTGCTCCTTTTGCCTCCCCTTTTTGCCAATTCTCCTCCCGCTTCCGCATCATGATTTTAAATTTTTTTGGACCTCTTCTCCAAAACTGCCGTCTCCCATCCTGTCCTTATTCTCATTTCGATTTTGTCCGCGCACTGTTTTCTGAATTTTCACCCTTTTTATATTAATATCTCACTTTTATATTTTCTTCTCATTTTTATATTTTCTAATCTTTCTCCAGCCCGTCTAACGCATCACTCTTCCTGATTTCAACTTGTAATGCCGGTGGCCCGCCTCACCTCGCTATCTCAACCACCTCCAGAAACCCGTTTACCAAATTAGCTCTCGCACTATCTTTTTATCTTTTATTTGTCTTTAATTCCTACTATTTTACTATGATTTCCAGGCCTTTCAGCCTCCTTTTGCCGACTCCCCTTCTAATTCCAGCTCCTGTTCCTACTCCTGGCCCTGCCTCCCATCCGGCATGCTGCTGCTTCTCACACCGGCCTCCTCACTCGCCGGCCCGCCTGCCGTTTCTTCCGCCGCCTTCTCCGCTCTCACCGCGGTTCTTTCTCCTTCTGCTTCTTCCACCACTTTACCGGCCGTTCCCCATTCTCCTTCTCTCGCCTTTTCCTTCCCTTCCTGGTCTGCCTCTCCATTCTCCACGCTTTCTACTTTTTCCTTTTCCCCCTCCATCCCCTTCTTTTTCACATCACCCATTCCTGCCTCTTTCTTCCCCGCTCCTTTCTCCATCGTCACAGCCTCTTCCCGCTGCTTCTTCAGATATTCATCAAGCACCTGCTCCTCAATCATCTTCTCGTCCAGCAAAATTTCACCCAGGCTTTCCCCCGTCCGCTTTTGCCGGCGCAGCGCTGCCTGAAGCTGTTCTCCGGTTAAAATTCCGTCGCTGACCAGCATCTCCCCGAGCCTCCGCCCCACCCTCACTCTCTCGTATTCTTCGGAATAAGCCTTTTCAATCGCATAATTTATGTCATACGGGGTGGTCAGTTTGAAGCTGATTTTCACCCCCAAAAATTCTTCCAGACTGCTCTGCAACAGCCCCAGGTCGATGCGGTCGATGGCCAGGTGCAACACCCCCTTCTCATCCTCATACTTCAGCGGGAAAATACGGTAGCGTTCAGCCATCCACTTCGGCACCATTCGCAACACCTGCGGTTCTACGGCAAACGGGTCAATTTCCACAAAGGCCCACTTCCTCTGAGTGGCCAGCGCGGCGGCCAGGTCCTCTTCCGTGATGTAACCGAGTTCAAGCAAAACCTGCCCCAGCTTCTTCCTGGGCCTGCTCTTCTGCTGAATTTTTACAGCCTGCTCGAGCTGCTTGGCAGTGACCAGATGCCGGCTGAGCAGCAGGTCGCCGATTTTCCGGTGAAACGGCGCCAGTTCTTCCGCCGGGAATTTATGCTCGGTCTTTATCCAGGCCTGCTCCCTCTTGGTGGAGATGGCCCGGATGAGCCAGAGCATGGCCAGCGTTGAGGAAGCGAAATTCAGCACGTTGCCCACGACAATTCTTATCGGGGTGAGAGCCGCAGTCCCGAGCCCGTAGATTTTCCCGACGAAAATAAAGCGCATCACCAACCGCCACACCAGGAAGAACAGCACCACCAGGGCGAACTTCCACCAGATTTCATCATGTCTGACAAGCGGCGGCACGTAAAAGTCCGGGCGGAAAAGCCTGATGCCCATCACCAGCAGGAGGTAAAAAATCAGCAGGTAGCCGAAGAAGTACAGAAAGTTGGTGAAAAAGGCCACACGGTCGCGGAGCAAGGTGTAACTTATTCTCAGATTTCTGTCCCAGCCGATGTTCTTCAGCCCCTGCCAGGCAATGCCATAAACCCAGCGCGCCCGCTGGCGGACCGCTTTTCGGAACTCGGTCAGGAAAAAGGCGCGGGTGGCCACCAGCTCTTTCACCTTCTTCGGTCGGGCCTTCCCGGGCTTCGTCACCAGGCGTTCCACCCACTGCAGAAGGATGATCTGGCGCAGCCCGAGCTTGCCCAGCCTGATGCCTATCTCATAATCTTCAGTGAGAGTTTTCGGGTTGAAAATCTGACCGGTGTTGTCCGGGTCAAGCCGTTGGAGACTGTCGCGCCAGAAAGCCGTGCTCGTCCCGGCCGAGGGCAGGATGCGGGCAATCTTTTCCCGCACGATCAGCTCTTTCTGGTGCATCTCGGCAAATTCATCCTGGTAGACGCCCCCGACAAAGCTGTGCCAGGGGTTTTCCAGCGGAATGATGGGAATCTGAATCATTTCGAAGCGGGGCATCAGGTAGTTGAACAGCTTGAACGACAGCGGGTGGTGGATGTCTTCGGAGTCGCTCAGCACAATAATCTCAAATTTGAAACCGGTCTTTTCTTCAAAGGCGCACAGCCCGCGGTAAATCTCGTTGAGGTTGTCAGCCTTGGTGGTCGGACCGGGTTTGGAATTAACCACCTTGATGACCCGGGGGTAAACTTCGGCCACCTGGTCCACTTCGGCCTGGGTATCCGGGTCGTTGGGGTAACAGCCGACGAAGATGAAATAATTGTCGTAATCAATTGTGTTGAGCGTGTTGAGAAGCATGCTCTTGATGACGCCGGCTTCATGCCAGGCCGGGATGACCATGGCCAGGGGCTTCTCTTCCACCGACCTCAGCTGCTCAAGAGTGAGCGGCCTGATGAGTTTTCTCTTGAACAGGCGGCGGTAGAGCTGCCTGCCCCAGTAGTAGACATCCACGAAGAAATCGTTCACCCCTCCGATGGTGAAAGCCACAACCAGAACGATAAATACATACCTGAAGAAAATCCACGCCTTATAGATAAAATTAAGTAAAGTTCCATAATCAGGGCTAACCATCTTGATTTGCTTCCTTTTCCTTTTTTAACTTATGTCAACCACCAGAAAGCCCGGCTGAAAGCTGCCCTCAGGTAACATGCCCTTCCACTTTTGCCCGGTTAAAAGAGAATGCTTCCCGTGCTGCTTGCTGCAGAACGCCCTGGAGTAATCATTTTAAGGAATTATATCTAAAGGCAGCACAACAGTCAAAAAATTTGTTCTGGTGGAAGAAGCGGCCGGCCGGGAGGCAGTCCGGGGCCGGGGCGAGGTCAGGGGGTAGAAAATTTAAATTGTGGCCTGAGCTCACTTTTTTATCACTTTGTTTATCAGGAGTTTATCAGGCTTTTTAGCGTTTTGGCGTTATAGCGTTTTTTGCTGCCGGGCTGGCATACGAGCAGTTTTTGGGTGAGGGCCTCAGGTTGCGGGGAGTTTAAAGATGGCGTTTGGCGGCGTTTGAAATGCGCCGGTTGATAAAATCAGCGCTGCCGTTTAGAGGCAGAATAACAAGGCGGTTCGGGCTGTCCTTCAATGATAAACGCCATAAAAGCACGGGAGATAAAATGGCCGCGCGGCGCGGGCTTCATTTCGGGCGCTGATAAATGATAATATAAGAGGCTCAGGCTAAAGCCGAAAGAAAGGACGGCCAGACAAATCGGACGGAAATCGGCCGGGCGAGCGAATAATTTTTTGAATGAGCGAATAAATTTTTAAAAATGATAAGATAAAAAATAAAAAGGCAGGCTGAATATGAGCATGAGAAAGGGAACCAAGAAAATCAGAGTTTTGGTCGTCATGGGGACCAGGCCAGAAGTCATAAAGCTGGCACCCGTGGTTGAAGCTCTCAAAGCGTTCGGGCGGGATGAGGCGAAGGGAAAAAGAGGGCGAGGAAAGAGGTTTGAAACGCGGGTGTGTCTTACCGGGCAGCACCGCGAAATGGTCGAGCCGTTCCTCAAGGTGTTTGACATAAAGCCAGATTACGACCTGAGAGTCATGGAACCAAACCAGCATCTGGCGGAAGTGGCCGGCAAGGTGCTCATCGGGATGAAAAAAATCCTGGCGGAAGAAAAGCCCGACTGGGTGCTCGTCCAGGGTGATACAACCTCGGCCATGGCGGCCGCGCTGGCTGCTTTTTATGCCAGGGTTAGGGTGGGACATGTGGAAGCCGGGCTCCGGACAGAGGACCGGTTTAACCCGTTTCCGGAAGAAATAAACCGGAGGTTAATCAGCCCGCTGGCCGACCTGAATTTTGCTCCGACCGAGAGAGCCAGGCAAAATTTGCTGGCGGAAGGAATAAGCGAAGAACGGGTGCTGGTCACCGGGAACACCGTGGTGGATGCTCTGCAGATGATTCTGAAAAAGGCAGAAAAAGAAAAGCGAGACTGGAGAGGGGAGGTCAGGAGGATCGGGACGGAAGACGGGCTGAGAGAAATCGGGCGAGAAAAGCTCAGGGAGGGGAAGGCCGGGAGGGAGAAAGCCCGGGGAGAAAAAGCGGAAAGAAAGAAAAAATTAATCCTGGTTACCGCTCATCGGCGGGAAAGCTTTGGCCGCGGGATGGAAGAAATCTGCCGGGCGATTCGCGCCGTCGTCGAGAAGGTGCCCGAGGCGGAAGCGGTTTTTCCGGTGCACCTTAACCCGGAGGTCAGGCGGGTCGTGTTGAGAGAACTGGCCGGATTCGAGCGAATCTGGCTGGTTGAGCCGGTAGATTATCTGACTTTTGTGCGGATGATGAAGGAAGCCAGTCTGATAATGACTGACTCGGGCGGCATCCAGGAAGAAGCTCCGTCACTCGGCGTGCCGGTGGTCGTAATGAGGGAAAAGACGGAAAGGCCCGAGGCGGTGGAAGCCGGGGTGGCCTGGATAGGCGGGACGCAGGCGGAAAGGATTGAAAGGCTGGCCCTGCGACTCCTGAGAAAGGTGGAAAACGGGGAGTTCAGGCGGGGTCTTAAGCGCCGCAACCCGTTCGGGGATGGCCGTGCCTCGCAGCGCATCGCCCGCGCCCTCCGATAATTCGGCGATAATTCGGCGGCGATAATTCGCAGATAATTCGGGACAAGATAATTCGGGACACAATATATTTTTCCTATTTTTTTCCCAACAATAAGCGCCGACCAAAAATCGGCAAAAATCGGGACACAATATATTTTTCCGAATTTTAACGGAGTTCTTAGGCTTACCCTCGCCCATCTTAATTACACCTTACCCTTTTTAACTGCCTATCGGCCATTCCCAAGAAACCTGTTCAGCGCCAATATGATGCGCTGGGGCAATCCAGTTTGAATGAACTCGAGTGAAACCATAAGGGGTAAAAAGCAGGACAAAGAATTTGTAGCATAAAGTAAAAAATCGAAAAACCATTCCTCGAGCTCATTTCCCCTCTCCCCGTTTTTCGCTCCATTTCTTCAAAGAAAACTTGGAATATACGTATATCTGCGAAAAAATAGGAAAATTATAGTGTGTCCCGATTTTTTGGGAAAATTATAGTGTGTCCCGATTTTTTTGTCCCGATTTTTTTATGCCAAATTTCCCCGAGAAAAAATCGGAAAAATATATTGTGTCCCGATTTTCCTTGTCCCGACTTAGGAACCAATCAAAAAAAGGGGATTTTATTGTATAATGGCTCACATGAATGGAATGCTCGTGGTCATAATTGGCGTGATGGCCGGGGTTTTTGCCGGTCTGTTTGGCATTGGTGGCGGCATTGTGATTGTGCCGGCGCTGGTACTCTTTGCCGGTTTTCCGCTGATCAAGGCCACCGGCACTTCGCTGGCCGCCATAATGCTGCCCGTCGGCATCCTGGGGGTTATAACCTATTACCGGGCGCGAATCCTCGACCTGCGGGCGGCTGCTTATCTGGCGACCGGACTCCTGATGTCCGTGGTGGTCGGAGCCTGGCTCGCTCACACCCTTCCGGCCGACATCATGCGCAAGCTCTATGCCATCTTCTGCCTCTATGTGAGCTGGACTTTCATTCAGCCGATTGACCGGTTAAAAAAATCAAACGCCGTGAAAGATGAAAACGGCGCGGTAAAATTAAAAAATCAACCGCAGACCACCGACCCAACTGACTCCCAAAGCTTAAATTTAAATAACTTGCCAAACCGGACGGCTGAAAAAGAAATCTCAGCCGGTCCAGATTTTAGAGCTTCTGACAGCTCGGGCCCTCAAAGCGAGAGTTCAAACACCGGCTCGCACATTCAATCAAATGCTCAACCACCGTTAAGTTCAGGCGAGGCTTTGGCCGGGTCAGCAAATGAAGCCGTGCCGCATCCGCACTTTCTTGCGCTGATTGGAACCGGCCTGGTAGCCGGTGTCATGGCCGGGATGTTCGGCATCGGCGGCGGGAACATCATCGTTCCGTTTCTCGTTCTTTTCCTCAAATACCCGCCCAAGCGGGCCATCGCCACCTCTCTGGCGGCCCTGCTTCCACCTATCGGCCTGCCCGGTGTCATTTACTACTACAAAGCCGGGACTCTCGACCTGAGGGTGGCTGCTCTGCTGGCGGCCGGCCTGCTGGTGGGTACGGTTTTCGGAGCGCGCATCAACATCAAGCTTCCTACCCACCAGGTGAAGCTGCTCTACGGACTTTTTCTCATCTTTGTGGCCATCCGCTTTCTTCTGTTTTGATGAGAAAAAATTAAAGGAGTTAATCATGCCTTTTATGGTCTTGGCTTTTGACCATCCTTCACCGGAGAGCCCGCAAAGGCGTCAGGCCTGCCGTGCTGACCACCTGAAACTCGGCGAAAAACTTTACAATGAGGGTAAGTGGTTATGCGCGGCCGCCATCCTGAATGACCGCGGAGAGGCCATCGGGTCGATAATAATCTGTGACTTCCCAGACCTGGAAACTCTAAAAAGCGAGTGGCTTAACCAGGAACCATATCTTTTGAACCAGGTGTGGGAGAAAATACAAATCCACCCCATCCGACCCGCACCATTTATGAAGTTTGAATAAATTTTTTCGTCATTTTTTGGCCTTTTAATAATTCTGGACATAATAATTCGGAACGATAATTCGGGACACAATATATTTTTCCGATTTTTACCTGGACATAACAATTCGGTTAAGTTAAAAACGGGGTACTTAATAAATCGGTAAAAAATCGGGACACAATACATTTTTCCTAATTTTAACAGCGCTTTTAGACTTGCCTTCGCCCATTTTAATCCCACCCTACTCCTACTTGCCTCTCAATTGGCCATTCTCAAGTAACCAACTCAGAGCCAAAATGATCCGCTACAGCGAACCAGGTTTAATGAAGTGCTGGGAAACCATATGGGATGAAGTGGAGCACCGTACCGCAGCATCAAAAGAGAAAAATCGGAAAACCATTCTTCAGGTCTATTTCCCTTTTCCCCGTTTTTAACTCCGGTGCTTCAAATAAATGTTGGGAAAGCCTTATGTTTTCGAAAAATCGGTAAACTCAAGGGGATGCCTTTCTTGTGTTTCCCGTTTTTTTGCTCCGTTGCATTAAAAAATTTATCCTTCCATATATTTGCGAAAAATCGGAAAAATATAGTGTGTCCCGACTTTTTTGCGATTTTTTCAGATTTTTTTGCGATTTTTTTGGTCCAAAAAAATAGGAAAAATGTATTGTGTCCCGATTTTTTTCTGCCGATTTTTTCCAGATTTTTGCCCCGATTTTTTCGAGCTTTATTTGGGCGGCCGCCCACGCGGACGAGGCTTCAAGCACATTCCGGTGAGATTTTCCAGCCAATCTATAAACTCTTCGCTTCCAAGGGGGCGCCCGCTGCCCTGGTTCTTCCGAAATGCTTCTATATCTTCATCACGGTCCTGCTGCCTAAGGTAGGCGCTCCAATCCCCTATTTGCCGGGCCAGGGGCATCGGACTCAGCACCGGATCCTCAATATTAAAAACATGGGCACGGGCGCTCGACCAGGGATAATCCTCCGCCTTAGACACCAAACCGGCCCGGACCGGATTTCTCTCTATGTAGCGCGCACAGCTGTAGAGGTAAGCCTCGTCCATCGGGTAAGAAATAAATCTGCCTTGCCAAAGGTAACCCCTCCAATTGTTGCGTATGTTGATGTACCAGGTGTATTTGCGATGCAATTCGCTGATGACTTTGGCTAGCCCATCAGCCGTTTCCGGGACGGCAATAAGATGCACATGATTATCCATCAAACAATAACACCAAATTTTTAATTTTGCCTGCCGGGCATGAAACCTAAGAATTTTTAGATAGAGAGCTTTGTCTTCATCGCCGAAAAAGACCACCTGGCGGCGGTTGCCACGCTGGATTATGTGATGTGGCAGGCCTGGAATAACAAGTCTACCAACTCTTGGCATTTCAAAGAATAAGACGTTTGACAAGGTGATTTTTTATCATGAAATGTAAAAAATCGGAAAAATCTAATGTGTCCCGATTTTTTGTAGTGTGTCCTGATTTTGCCTGCCGATATTGCCTCGATTTTGCCCAAGTATGAAAAGGAAAGGAAAAAAAGTGGAGCGCTTGCGGAGGAGGTGAGGCGGAGGTGAGGCGGGAAAAGAAAAAAGACAAATAAGAAAAGGCCAAAAAATTAGGAAAAATATATTGTGTCCCGAATTTATCTGTCCCGAATTTATCTGTCCCGAATTTATCGGTGTCCCGAATTTATCGAATTTATGACCCACGTGAATTTCCCCAAAAAAAAATAGGAAAATTATAGTGTGTCCCGATTTTATGTTGGCCCCAAAAAATAGGAAAAATATATTGTGTCCCGATTTTAGATGTCCCGAATTTAGATAAAAGCCCCCACCTTGAGAACCTTTCCCCCCTAAAATGCTGCGGGCTGGCTTTTATTAGCTGACTAACTCTGGGCTTTTCATTAACAATAAGCTTTTCATCTTTTTTGTTAGCAATACTTGTGCCAATTTAACCCGGTTTACTAAACGCAATAACGCTTCTGAACCGCCCCAAAAACCCGAAAAAAAGAAAAAATAGTCTAAATAATTAGACTTTGCTAGACATTAGTCTAAAAATTTAGACCATCTTTTTACATAAAGAATCGGTTAACTCAGGCGGGTGGCACAAGAAATCCACTGATTTCGCGCCCCGCTTAAGCCAATGGCAATAGCGGCTTTTAAAATTTGTCGCTTTGGTTGGCTTTCTAAATAAAACGTAAACCAAGGAATCGGCCCTCTTCCAGAACAAACCTAAAAACTCACCGCCTGCCTTTCTGGCGAGAAGAATTTATCAGCGAGTCAGGACAGAGCCCTATCATCCGCAGTCTTCAGCTCCGGGCAACCCCAGTAAAATTACCCTCCCCCTCTTTTTTTTATTCTACTTTTTATTTTTTCTATTTCCCGCTTTTATTTCTTATTCTTATTTCTTCTTCTTATTTCTTCTTCTGGTTCTTCTTTTCTCAATTTCTTATCATTGCCCCTTTTTATATTCTTATTCTTATTCTTATTTTCTCTATTTCTTGCCTTTTTCCCATTTCTTATTCTAACTTTTTCTTACTTTTTTTATTCCCCGCACTTCCTCAGGGCCGGCGAATTCGGTAACGGCGCAACTTGTTGAATAAAGTAGCCCGCGATACCCCCAGCTCGGCCGCCGTTTTTTCATAATTCCAGCCGTTAGCCTGAAGCCGGCTCAGGATAAATTCTCGTTCTGCCTTTTCTCTCACTCTGTCAAGCGTCGGGAGCTCTCCCCCGTTGCGCCGCTCGCTTCCCTCTTCCTCATCCCCTTCCCAAAATTTATCTGTCTCATTATTCTTCCGCTCGTCATCCTCTCCATAATCCCTGTCCCCACCGGCCCCTGATTCATTATTATCATCCATATTATCATCCACTTTATCATCCACTTTATCATCCATACCCTGCTTACTGCTCCTTCTCTTCCCATCTTCTTTTCCCGCTTCACCCTTACCTTCAGCTGCCGGCTCCGCTCTACCTGCCTTTTCTTCTCTGCTTTCTGCCCCTGTTTTCCTTTCCATCGACGATTCTTCCAGGTATTTTCTCAGTTCCCACTCGGGCAGCACCTCACCCCGGTGGAGCACCACCACTTTTTCCACCAGGTTTTTCAGTTCGCGCACGTTGCCGGGCCACCGGTAGTTCACAAGCAGGTTCATCGCTTCCGGCGTAATCCTTATTTTCTCCCTTTTCCTCTCCTCGCAGAACATTCTCATAAAATATTCGGTCAGCACCGGAATATCCTCCGGCCTTTCTCGGAGCGGCGGTATGTGAATCTTGATGACGCTGATCCTGAAGTACAGGTCTTCCCGGAAGGTCTTCTGCCTGACCGCCTCACGCAGGTCCCGGTTGGAGGCGCAGATAATCCTGGTGTCGACCCTGATGCTCTGCCTTCCGCCGACGCGCTGGATTTCCTCATACTCAATCGCCCGCAGCACCTTGCTCTGCAGCCTCGGGCTCATATCCCCTATCTCATCCAAAAACAGCGTGCCCTGGTGGGCCAGTTCAAACTTGCCAAGTTTCTTCTCGCTCGCCCCGGTGAAGGCACCCTTCTCGTGCCCGAAGAGTTCGCTTTCAATGAGCTCTTCCGGTATGGCCGCGCAGTTAACCACCAGGAAAGGACCGGCCGCCCGTTCACTGCGCAGATGAATGGCCCTGGCCACCAGCTCTTTGCCGGTCCCGCTCTCGCCGGTAATCAGAACTTTCGCATCGGTGGGCGCAACTTTCTCAATCAACCGGAAAATATCCTCCATGGCCCGCGAAACGCCGACCATCCTGAACCTTTCCAGGGCGGTCTGAATCAGGACCTCCCTTTCCTTCTCCAGACGGTACTTCCGGATGGCATTCTCCAGAGCAATCAGGATGCGCTCGCTTTCAATTGGCTTTTCCAGAAAATCAAAGGCGCCCAGCCTGATGGCTTCCACCGCGCGGGCGATTGTTCCGTGCCCGGAAAGCATGATGACCGGAAGCTGCGGCCACTTCCGGGCAATGACTTCCAGCACGGACAGACCATCCATGCCCGGCATGACCAGGTCAAGCAGCACAGCATCAAAGCCGCCTTCTTCGGCCTCCTTTTCGGCGATTACCTCCAGGGCTTTCTGACCGTTTAGTGCCGACTCGACCTGATAACCATAAATCTCCAGCAGACTGCCGAGCGCGGCGCAGACCTTAGGTTCATCATCAACCACCAAAACGCGGCCCTTTATCCGGCTGGCAGCTGTCATTTTTCTGGTCCCCTAATTTCCTAAATTCCCATTACGGTCAATATCTCCAAAACTCTCCCATCTAAACCATCTCACCTCTCAAACCTTCCAACCATGACCCCGGTTTTAACCGCGCAAATAGATAGCAAATCTTGTGCCAACCCCCGGCCGGCTGTAGACATTTATTTTTCCGCCGTGAGCTTCGATTATCTTTTTGCTGACCGTCAAACCTATGCCCATGCCACCCGATTTAGTGCTGAAATAGGGCTGGAAAATTTTTTCCAGTATTTCTTCCGACATGCCCTGCCCGTTATCCTCAATTTCCAGCAGCACTCCTTTCTTTTTTTTGAAAACCGGCGAATAAAACACGGAAGTTCCGAGCCTGACCCACAGGGTATCTTCGGCCGAATCAGCCTTGGCGGCCCGCGCTCCTGCCTCACTCTTACTCTTATCCTGACGGTCAGCCGGCCGTTCCGCTTCCGCTCCGCTTCGAGCGAAGTCCTGAGCTCTGGCCTCTAACGCGTGCTGTCTCTTTGCTTCAAGGGCTTCCACCGCGTTGGAGATAAGGTTGCTGATGGCTTCGGCCAGCTGTTCCTCATCTGCCCTGACAACCGCCGCCTCTTCGTCCAGGTCGAGCACGAATTCAATCTTTGACCCAAAGGCCTCCCGGTACCTGTTGGCCAGTTTGGTGAGCAGGGCGTTTAAATCAACTTCTCTTATCTGCAGGGCCCGCTGGCTGACGAGTTTCATGAACATTTTTACCTGCTCGTTAAGCCGGTCAACGTCTTCCAGAACGGCATTAAGCCCCTTTTCCATTTTTTCTTTTTTCTGCGTATCTTCAAACATGGTCATCAGATGTTTGAGCTGTTCGGTCTCAAGCCTGATGGTAAACATGTGATTTTTCATCCAGTGGGCGACTTCCTGGGCAAGTTCGAGCCATTCTCCATCTTTCTTTTCCACACCCGACCGGAGCTGAACCCGGCGGCGCGATAGAATGACGACCACTAAATTTAAAATTAACAGCTCAAGAGCCACCACCAGGGCCATCAGGCCGTGGCCCGTGGTCAGTGAGGCCCACAGCCGACCGGGATTTTCCCGAGCCAGGTAGAGACGGTCGGCGTTCAGTGTAAAGGCATTTTCCTGGCCATTCCTCAGCTTTAAAAACCCTACTTTTTCCAGATTCAGGGGCTCGGACAGCGTGAACCTGTGTTTCTTTTTCAGCATTAAGTCAAGCAGATAAAAGTTCATGAAACCGGCCTGGGCATAAAGGTAAGTTGAAGAACCTTTACCCAGCCTGGTCTGTCCAAGGATGATGGCCGGCTTTTCCAGGGTTATTTTCCTGATGGGTTGCAGCCTTGTGTTAAAAATCATTATTTCGCCGGCGTCATTGCCGACGGCCAGAAGCGGTCCGCTGCCTTTTTCGCTTACCACCTGGAGGTAAGAAAACGAGCGGTCCTCCTGCCGGAAAATAGCCTTGCTCTCGCCATCACTGGCCTTTAAAATGCGCACTTCCCCGGGTTCTGGCATATAAACACGGTCGCAGGCTTTCGACATGGCAATTTCGAGTTCACCGTCGTCATCGAGGTCGACCAGGTCAAAGAAAAGCCGGGTAAAATAGCCGCCAAAAGATTTAATCCATTTCGGCCGGCCGTTCTGCCCGAGACAAATCAGATAGCTGTGGTCATCGTCCGTGCCGTTGAAGGAAACGCCGTTATGAGGGCTTCGCCCGCTGATGATGAATTCGGTCTTGCCGTCCCGGTCGACGTCGGCCATCCGCAGGTCAACAAAAGCGCAACCCATCAGGAACTGCCAGAGTATCTTTGAATTTTTTAAATCATAAGCAATCAGGCCGCGGGGTAATCCCGTCCAGGCGCTTTCTATGGCGGCGATCAGGTCCGGGCTGCCATCCTCGTTTACGTCGTAATAATTCAGGTAAATTAATTTTTGTCCGGGCGAAAAAATATGCTCGAGCCTGATTTCTTTGACCACGCCGGCTGAAGAATGAATGTCCAACAACCTTATGGTGTGAGGTTCTTCAATGTAAACTAAAGCGTGTGGTTTGCCTTCAGGACCAAAGGGCATGAGCAAAATCTGAGAGTGCTCGGCCGGCACCAGGGTTTCCAGTAAAAACTTGAATTTCACCAGGGAAGAATTGGCAAACGGAGAAAAAATACTGAGGACGGCGCGGTAAGGATAGGGTTCCAGGGGTAAGATAACAGCCAGTTCATCAGAGCCATCGCCATCACAATCAGCAGCATGGAGGCGTGAAACATGATTTTCAATGGCCTGATAGGTCAGGCTGGGAAACGTAACCACCACCTTCGAAAGTGAATAATAAAGCCAGAACAACAGAAAGAGGTTTAAAAAGATAACGGCCGGCCAAAAGAAAGAAGAGTAGTATTTCGGTTTGCGAACTGCTCTTCCCGGCATCTTTAATTAATAATATACAAATTTTCAGCCTGAAGGTCTATAAATAATTAAACCGATAAATCGGGCTTCTGATACGTGATAAATCGGGACACAATACATTTTTCCGATTTTTCATGATAATTCGGATTTTTCATGATAATTCGTGATAATTCGGGACACAATAGATAATTCGGGACACAATACATTTTTCCGATTTCTTACAGATTTTTTAGGTTTGCTTTGCCCATCTTGATAATTCGGGACATTGATAATTCGGGACACACTATATTTTTCCGATTTTTACCTGGATAAATCGGGACACAAGGATAAATCGGGACACAATACATTTTTCCGAATTTTAACAGGGCTTTTAGCCTTGCCTTCGCCCATTTTAACCACCCTTACTCAAACTTACCTCCCAATTGGCCATTCTCAATTAACCAAACCAGAGTCAAAAGATGCGATGCGGGGACCAAGGTTGAATGAAGTGAAGGGAAACTATATGGGATAAAGTGGAGCACCGAACCGGCAACATCCAGAAAATATCGAAAAATCATTTTTCAGGGCTATTTCCCTTTTCCTAGTCTTTTGCTCCGCTGCTTTAAATAAATGTTGGAAAATCCTTATGTTTGCAAAAAATCGGTAAACTCAAGGGGGGCCATTTTTGTGTGTCGTTTTTCTTTGCTCCGTTGCTTTAAAAAAATTTAATCCTTCCAGATATTTGCGAAAAATCGGAAAAATATATTGTGTCCCGATTTTTGCCGCGAATTATCTGTGGGGAAAAATCGGAAAAATATATTGTGTCCCGATTTTTGAAAAAGTGGGGCGCTTGCGGAGGAGATAAGGCAGAAGCGAGGCAGGGAAAGAAAAAAGATGAAAAAGAGATGGCAAAAAAAATAGGAAAAATATATTGTGTCCCGATTTTATTGTTGTGTCACGAATTTATTGTTGTGTCACGAATTTATCGGTGTCCCGAATTATCTCCGCGAATTATCCGAATTATCTGTGGGGAAAAATCGGAAAAATATATTGTGTCCCGATTTTTGAGCGGCACCAAAAAATAGGAAAAATATAGTGTGTCCCGATTTTTGAGGAGGAGGGAGCCCTCGGGAGCCCACACGCGCAGGGCGCCACCCTTTTCCCTGACCATCTCAAGCTTATTCCCGTATTCATCGGTCGCCTCGTATTCTCCGCTCAAGCCCTTGATGACGACCTCCACCTCTTTTCCCTTATTTTCTTTATTTTCTCCGACCGAATTTTCTCTATGGTCCTCAGCCGGACCAAATGCTTCTGCCCCCGAACGTACGATACGTTCAGAACTTTCAAAATTCCTGCATGCCCTCTTATGTCCTTCACGTCTTTCAGCCGCGCCTGCAACCCCTTCTCTTTTTGAGGAGGCCAGCTCTGCTATCGATCCTGCTTCCGGCCCTGCTTCCAGCTCTGCTTTCGGCTCTGCCTCCGGCCCTATTTTCGGCCCTGTTCCCGACTCTGCTTTCTGCCCTGTTCCCTGCCCTGCTTCCAGCTCTGCTCCCGGCTCTGTGGCCCGGCCGCTTCTAATTTTCCCTTCTTTCATCCGGCTTTCCACCCGCATCACTATCCAGGAAAAATCCTTCGCCACAACCACCGGCTCGTCTTTAGCCAGTCTGCCTTTTTCAAAGATTATGTGCAACCGCCTGATATTCGTTATATTCTCCCTGCTTTTCCCATGCGCATACTTTTCTGAGCTGTTTTTGCCAATCTCATCTCCGTCTTTCGTATCTTCAAAATTTTTATTCCCGTCCTCTACTTTAATCTCCTCTCTCTCATTATCCTCACATCTCTTGCCTTCACCATTTTTATCCCTACCCTTCCCAGGCTCGCCCTTATTTTTCATGTCCTCACTCCCGCCATTCTCCTTAGCCTCCCTGTTCATTGCTTCTTTCTGTTCCTGGTCGTCCCTCTCCTTGCCTTCCTTCTCCTCATCCTCACCTTTCAGGTAATGGAACCGCACGCGCAGCCCATCTCGCGGCCAAACCGCCACCGCCTCTCCCCTGTCTTCGAGCCTTCCGCCGAATGCCACCAGCCCGAAAATTGGGTCCTCGGCCACCACACAGGCGGCCGCTCTCACCGCGCCGCAATAGCCAATATCTTCCTCTGCGCTGTAATTCCAGGCTCCCCGCGGGACCCATTTGCCGTTCCAGCCTCTGGCCCAGGCCAGCGGCTCAAAACCACCGCCTGCCGCTCCATCATTTTCCTTTCCCGGATACCAGTAGCCATAATCTGTCTCCGGCCTCCCGCTGTTGAGCAACGCCCAGCTGCTCAGGTAAGAAGCATAACCGAGCTGCACCATATCAAACATCTTCTCGCTACTTTCCGCCCACCACAGGGCATAATCCAGCAACGACCAGCCGCCCATCTGCGACATATAGCTCAGCGTGTAACGCAACCCGCCTCCCGCACGATAATCACTCCCGAGGTAATAATAGGATGTCTCCAGCCAGCCGCGTGCCGCCACATTGAGCCTGAGCTGCTTTTCCAGGAATTTTCTAACCTTATCCAGCTCAAATTTTTCCCCGGCGATTTCCCCCTCATTTCCGGCGGCAACCTTTCCCCCGCCAGTTTCCCCACCATTAATATTCCCGCCAATGTTCTTTTCCTCGCCCGCTTTAGACCCGGCAGCTTTCCCGCTATTAATTTTCTCATCGCCGACTGCCCGGCCAATTCCTTCGCCGGTTTCCCTTCCATTAATCTTTTCTCCGCCAGCTTCTCCGCCACACCTCCCTCCGCCACGCCTCTCCCCGACGCACTTTTCCCCCACACACCCCTCCCCCACACCCCCCTCCCTCACGCACCTCTCCCTCACACATTTCTCCATGGCATAGCTGGCCATTGCCCCGGTAGCTTCAAACCCGGTCGAGTCAAAAGCAAATTCCGACCCGAAAAGGTACGGCTCGTCATTCACAAAATGTGCCACCTTCTTCTCCCAGTGCGTCCGAAGCTCCTCCGCCTCCTTCTCCCATCCTTCCCGCTCGAGCGCCTCAAGCAGTTCGTTCATCACAATCTCATTCATGGTGGGTGTCTCGTAGGCAGACCAGCCCTCCACCCTGAGCGGCACGGTAAAATAGGCAATGGCCGTCCGGTAAGCCCGCCGCAAATACTCTTCCGCCGCGAGCTCCGTCTTTATCTCCGGGTAAAGTCGGGCCACCTGATACATCCGATAATAAAGCAGAACGATATGCGGATAATCGTAAATGCGCCACACGTGCAGCCGCCCGTTTCGCCCCGGGTCCTGGCTTTCTCTGTTCACCTTCCAGTTCGGGATTCCGTAAATGGCAAAAGGGTACGGCTCGTCCTCGGTCATCTGCATCCCACCCCACAAATAATGTTTTATGTACAGGTCAACCGCGGCCACCTCCTCCTGGTCGGGGAAAAAGACATTCTTTGAAGCGACGAAGGCCGGCCGGGCATTCCCGGCATCATCGCAGGCATCAACCAGCCAGGTCTGAAGCCCGTCGCGGTCCTCGGCGCTCCGCAGCACTTTATTCTTCATATCCCAATCGCTGAAAACACCGTAATACCACTTGTTCGGGTCTCGGTGCTGCTGTTTTTCGACCAGAAAGCGCGCCCGCTTGCGGAAAAGCGTCTCAAGGTCCTCGGTGACAAAAAACTCAAGCGGCAGGCTCAGCCGGCCATCTGCTGTTTTTACGGTCACCAGGTTTTCGCCCAGCCGCGAAAATTTTATTCGGAAAATTCTATATTCGCTGTCTTCATCCGTCGCTTTTTCACCATCAGCTGCGCTTCTTTCTTCACCCGCCGCCTGACCGCCGGCTTTGCTGCCCGCCTTCTTCTCACCTGTCTTTTGACCGTCCGCCTCTTTATCCCTCTTTTTGCTCTCCAGGCGCGTTCTCCCATCCGCGCGCGGCACTTCTTCCACCTTGGTCTCGCCCGGAAACTCCGGTTCCAGTCTGATGTCCTTATGTTTTGTCCTGACAGCCAGCAGCGCTTCTAAATCCTCCGGGACGACCATGCCGGGCACCACCCGCACATCAAACTTGCCTTCCTGGTAAAGAAGGCTCCGCACACTATCGTAGCCCTTCTCCGCCCACAGAAACTTGAAGGTGAAACTCACCCGGTCACCCTGCTGCCCGCGCGGTTTGAGTGTCAACGAGGTGTTTCTAAACCGCCATCTTCCGCCCTGTTCGCGCATCTTCTGGAAGGCATATTTCGAATGCACGTAGGGGCAAAACACCCCGCGGCCGCCGTCGTCATCAAAATATTCAAAGCCTGTCTGGCCGGTCGGTATCATCAGCAGGTACGGCGGCTCGGAGTTTGTTCGCTGGCAGAAGACAAAAGACCCGTTTCCGGCTACCAGAAAATGCCTGATGACCCTCAGGTTATAAGTCTCCTCTTTATCCCAGCCGTACTGCGTGTTGAAAGGAAGGGGAAGGCCGACATCCGCCAGCTCGAGCTCGCGGTTGGTCAGATTTTCAATCCGCACCGTCCAGAGCAGCGCCTCCGTCCCGGGCTCAAACACGGATTCAGCGCGGATTTCTTTTTCGCTCCGGCGCCTGGCAACCTCATAATCCTGTCTCAGTTTCTCCTCAGCGGTAGTTTCCAGTCGCCACTCGTAAAGGCCCGCACTGTGAGTCGGCTGAAGTTCAAGTTCAAGCCGCACGGCGTCGGTTTCCACCGGTTCAAAAGTCACACGGTTAAACCGGTCGAGGGCCAGGCCGTAGTCCGAGATGTTTCGCACCGGCACAAACCGGCCGTCCTTTTCACGGTAAAGCAACCGCCAGGCAGCAGGTACCTTGTAGGGGCCGTTAAGCCCGGAATCGTCAAGCCAGTAAACCTCGGCCGCCGTGACGGTCGTCCGCTGCGGAAAATCGTACTGAACCCATTCGACCGTGCCCTTGCGCCCTGAGAATCCGACATAGCCGCTCGAACGGCTTTTGGAATCAACGACCGGCATACCGTCCACCAGAACCCCGAGGTTTCGGCTCGGCACGGAAGCGGTGATTTTGACCCGGGAAAGAAACGGATGATAAGGCGGATAAAGACGGTAGGTGAGGCGCTTGGGGCCAGCGCTTTTAAGCTCGGCCAGGCGCAGGAAAGAATAATCGTTGCGGCCGTCTAACCGGTAGGTAATCACCACATCTCCGATTGTCTGACCGCTCAAAAGATAGTTGGTGGGATAAAGGTCCTTAACTCTTTTAAGGCCTGATAGCCCCCGCTCGGTGAATTCGAGCTCGAATACCCCCCGGATCAGGTTGAGCCGTCTGCCGGGAGAATCTGAAGCTGTCGCAGGTAAAGACCGAGAAAAAAGCCATGGCGGCAAAAAAATCAAAAAAAGAAAGATGGCAAAAATGAATCGAGATTTAAAAGGAAAAAATGATGGGACCGCCGGGGAAAAGGACCTGATTTTCATCATCTGCTCCATTAGATGGATATAAAAATAAGCTGAAGCGGAGACATTGCGCCAAAAAAATTCGCCTCGTTCAAACCAAAAAAACTCTCACGCGTTCAGATATCTAATATATCTGAACAGATGGCCAAATTTCAAAGATTTTTTGCCGGGATAAGAATTATGAATCAGTGTGAAAAGGAAAGGGAAAAAGCGGGGGGCTTACGGGGGAAGTGAGGCAGAGGTGAGGCGGGAAAAGAAAAAAGACAAAAAAGAAATGGCCAAAAAAATAGGAAAAATGTATTGTGTCCCGATTTTTGTGATGTCCCGATTTTTTTTATGTGTACTGTTTTTTGCTCCGTTGCTTCAAAAACATTTAGGCAATCCGAATATGTGTGAAAAAATAGGAAAAATATAGTGTGTCCCGATTTTATAGGTGCCGATTTTAGATGCCGAAAAAAATAGGAAAAATGTATTGTGTCCCGATTTTTCACTTTACTCCAGAAAGGATTTTAATATAATAAAATTTTTAAGAAGGCGATTTTAAATAAATCGTTTAAATAACTCATACGATAGAAAGGGAGCCAGAATGAAAAAGGCAGGGAAATCAGCGAAAGAAGGAGTCCTTAAGGCAAAAAGCCAGAAGGCCCGGAAGGCGGGGAAGGGAAAAAATTCAAAAGGCAAGGCGCCGGCGTCCATAAGCGCCGCTCGCACCGCCAACCCCTCCAGCCCTCAGGGAAACAACAAAACAGCTCGACTTAAAAAGCAGCTTCTCTCTCGCATCGCCTCCAAAGAAGCGGTGGTCGGCGTCATCGGCCTCGGCTACGTCGGGCTGCCGCTCATCCGCGAATTTATGAAAGCCGGCTTCCGGGTGGTCGGGTTTGACATAGATGAGGAAAAAATCCACAAACTCCGCACCGGTCAGAGCTACATCCACTACCTGCCCTCCTCGCTCATCCAGGGCTGGGTAGAGTCGGGCCGCTTCCATCCCACCTCCGACTTCTCCGAGCTGCGCACGGTTGATGCGATCCTCATCTGCGTGCCCACCCCCCTCAACGAAAACCGCGAGCCCGATATGAGCTTTGTCTTCAACACGACCCGCACCATCGCGGAGCACCTCCAGCCCGGGCAGCTCGTCGTCCTCGAATCAACCACCTACCCCGGCACGACCGACGAGGACATGCGGCACATCCTGGAGGAACGCACCGGGCTTCGAGCCGGGCAGGACTTCTTCCTGGCTTTCTCCCCCGAGCGCGAGGACCCCAACAACAAGGATTACACCACGGCGACCATCCCCAAGGTGGTCGGCGGCTACACTCCTGCCTGTCTGGAAGTGGCCAAAGCTCTCTACGACCAGATTGTCATGCGCACCGTGCCGGTTTCCTCCTGCCGCGCGGCCGAAGCGACCAAGATCCTGGAAAACACCTACCGCGCGGTGAATATCGCCATGGTGAACGAGCTCAAGATGCTCTTTGACCGGATGGGCATTGACATCTGGGAAGTGATTGAGGCAGCCAAAACGAAGCCGTTCGGCTTCCAGGCCTTCTATCCGGGTCCGGGTCTGGGCGGCCACTGCATCCCGATTGACCCGTTCTACCTCACCTGGAAGGCGCGCGAGTATGACTTCAACACCCGGTTCATAGAACTGGCCGGCGAGATAAACATCTCAATGCCGTATTATGTGGTCAGCCGCACGATGGAAGCCCTCAACCGGCAGGGCAAAAGCCTTAAAGGCTCAAAAATCCTGGTGCTCGGCCTGGCTTACAAAAAAGACGTGGATGACCCGAGGGAATCCCCCTCGTTCAAGCTGATACAGCTTTTAAAGGCGCGCGGGGCAGAGGTTGATTACAACGACCCTTACATACCGAAGCCGCCCAAAACGCGCAGGTGGAAGTTAGAGAAGGATTCGGTTCCGCTAACGCCCAGAAACCTGGCCGCCTACGATTGCGTCATCATCGCAACCGACCACAGCCAGTACGATGCGGCTTTCATCCACCAGCATGCGCGGCTGATCGTTGATACGCGGAACCTGATGGGCAGGGCGGGAATTAAATCAGAGAAGGTAGTGAAGGCCTGAAAATGGGGACATGATACGTTTTCCCTCGTCACATCGTTATTTTCTGTTCTCGAAGAAAATGTTTCGTGTGCCGATTTTCGAAGGCCCATATTAATAACGGTGATGGGATAGGAAAAGGAATTATGAATATTCCGAATGTCCTCAGACGTCAAACGGTTACGCAGGCTGCCATCATCATCGCCGTTATTTCTTTTATCAGCAAGTTCTTTGGCTTTTTCCGTGAGGTTCTTGTCGCGAAATACTTCGGTGCCACAGGCCAGACCGATGCTTTCCTGGTAGCCATGCTTATTCCTATCTCAATTCTCGGCCTGTTTGCCGCTGGCTTCAGCACACTGGTTATTCCATATTACTTAGAAAAGAAAGCTAAAGGCATAGAAGCAGCTAAAAAATTCGTTAATTCTGCCTTCACCGTCTGGGGAATGGTTTTTATTTTATTATCAATTCTAATTTTTATCTTTGCTCCAATATGCGTTCGGGTTATAGCTTACGGCTTTAAAGGCGAGCGGTTTGCTCTGGCTGTTACCCTAACCCGATACCTGATTATCTCCGGCCTTTTTACAGTCCTTTCCGGTATGTTCACCGGAATTTTTCAGGCTGAAAAGCAATTTTTCTTTCCAATATTTATTACATTTCTTGGCAATGTCGCCCTGGTCTTTTCCCTGTTTTTCCTCCATCGTTATCTTGGCCTGCACAGCTGGACAGTCGGACAGATTCTTAATGCCTCAATTGCTTTTTTCGCTATGTTCTTTATGCTCTGGTGGCGCTATAAATTTTTTCACACGATAAGCTACCGCCAGGTTGATTGGCGCGAAATCAGGCAATTTGCCCTTCTCCTTCTCCCCCTTGTAATTTCCGGCGGAATATCAATGCTCAACCAGATAGTGGATAAAACCATCGCCTCCAGTCTGGATGCCGGTTCAATAGCAGCCCTAAACTTCGCGCAAAGAGTCTGGGGTATTCCGATAAGCCTCCTGTCCACCCCAATTGCCACGGCCATTTTCCCGACTTTTTCCGAGCTCGCTCTAAATGGCTCAGCCCGCCAGGAATATGAAGCGCGCCTGCAAAAAACGCTGGCTGTATCTTTTTATCTGGTGATACCTTCTACCGTTTTTATTTATTTTCTCGCCCAGCCGATCGTCCGGCTTTTCTTTGAACGTGGTGCCTTTGATGTCAGAGCGACTTCCCTTACCGCCTTTGTTCTTCAAATGTATGTATTCGGGCTCTTCGGTCATGCTATATCGCCAATCCTTTCCAAGGTATTTTATTCATTCAAAAATACTGTAACGCCAGTTATTATTGGCATAATCTGCGTTGCCTTAAACGTCATCTTGAATATCGTTTTATCCAAAATAATGGGAGCCGCCGGAATTGCCCTGGCTACCTCTATCGTAATGATTTTAAATTTCGTTCTTTATTCCCTTTTCCTCAAAAAATACCTCAACCCATTCCCCCGCCAATTAGCCACTGAAACCATCAAAATAATTCTTAGCTCAATCCCAGTAGGCCTTATTTGTTATTTTTCCCTTCCTTATTTTCATGGAGTTACAGCCTCCACCCTTCACAGTTTTGCTTCCCTCGCTATTAAAATTGCTGTCGTAGGATTTGTCTCCATCATCCCATTTTTTGCCTTCAGCCATTACTTTAAGCTCGAATCGTATGCTTTTATCAAATCATATGCTCTCTCAATTCTCAAAAAAATTGCCGGAAAATAAAAAAGGGCACGGCTTCAGGCTTCTCGCCTTTAGCCGCGCCCTTTAGATGGGGATATAAAACACTTTCACCGGAAATTTTTGGTTATATTTTCACGTTGAAAGTGTCTCATATACCCCGTTTCTTTTACAATTATCTATTCGGAAGAATTTCGAGTCCGCCCGAAAATTAGGAAATATGTATTGTGTCCCCATTTTTCATGGGCCTATACGTCGGCACTATTTCCCTCATCAGCCCGATGATTTCATCTCTGTTCGCTGAATTCATGCTCATAGCAATAAGCTGGTCTATTTTTGACAACAGCCCCAAATGCTGTTCCCGGAGTTCGTCGTTAGAATAATCATCCTGGCGATGCCTGGCTTTAAAAATCTTGGGGTGCTCCGTTGGCTCTGACCCCTCTTCTGCCCCCAGAAGCTCTTCGAACAACTTTTCCCCCGGCCTCATCCCGGTAAAAATTATCGGTATGTCCACATCAGGCTCATAACCGCTCAGCCGAATCATCTCCCGTGCCAGGTCGACTATCTTTATCGGTTCGCCCATATCCAGGATAAAAACCTCTCCCCCTTCGCCTGAGGCGGCCGCCTGCAGCACCAAAATGACCGCCTCGGAAGTGGCCATAAAATACCGCTTCATCTCCGGATGAGTCACGGTTACCGGCTCTCCTCTTCTTATTTGCTCCTCAAAAACAGGAATTACACTTCCCCGGCTTCCAAGGACATTGCCAAAGCGAACCGAAATAAATCTTGTGCCATTCCTTCGATTCATCACCCTCAACAGCTCTTCGCCGATTCTCTTGCTCGAGCCCATCACACTGGTGGGGTTGATGGCTTTATCCGTGGAAATATTGACAAATTTTTCAGCACCAAATTCAATGGCCAGTTCGGCCAGAATTTTTGTCCCCAGCACATTTGTTTTTATGGCTTCCTCCGGAAATTCCTCAAGCATCGGTACATGCTTATAAGCTGCCGAATGAATTATTACCTGTGGCCGGCATTCAGAGAAAATTCGTGTCATTTTCGCCCGGTCTCTGATATCAGCCACCATCGGCTCCATATTACCCTTTTCTTCCTTCAATCTGTTAGCCAGATAAAACAACTCCGTCTCATCTATGTCCAGGGCCAGAAGCTTAGATGGTTCAAATTGAAGAACCGTTCTTACCAGCTCGCTTCCTATTGACCCGCCGGCCCCCGTCACCAGCACACATCTGCCCCGAATAAAAGCTCTTATTTTCTCAAAATCAACAGAAACCTGCTCCCGGCCAAGCAGGTCATCTACTTTTACCTCTTTTACATCTGCCAATCCCACCCGACCATCCACCAAATCCAAAATCCCCGGCAAAATTCTGATCCTCTTTTTGGGATCAGCTTGCCTGATAATCTCTACAATCCCCCTGATTTCTCTGGAACTGGCACTCGGAATAGCAATCAGAATTTCATCAATATGGTTATTCTTTAGGATTGCCTCCACATCGTGCCTTGTGCCCAAGACTTTAATTCCATTTATAGAAAGGCCTCTTTTGGCAGGTTCGTCATCTATAAAACCAACCGGAACCAATCCCGACTTTGGATTCCTGAGCATCTCCTGGGCCACGCTGTTGCCGGCTTCGCCTGCCCCTATTATCAGGACTCGAGCCCGCCCTTTAAGCAGGTGGTCTCTTTTACTCAGATATTCTCGGTAAATCCGTTTTGATATCCTCAAACCTGTCATCATGGCGAGAGAAATGACGAAATCTACAAGCAGCACTGACCGGGGCATTCCACCTAAAGAGGAAGAGCTTCGAAAACCTAAAAATATAGCGGCCAATATTATTGAAGACAGGGTAAGTGCCGCAGTAAGTCTGGCCAGGTCAAGCACGCTGAAAAACCGCCAGGAAAAACCATACATACCGAAAAGTTGAAGCAAAATTAACTTCACGGCCAAAGCAATGAGCAAATAAAAAGGAAACCGGACAATATTTTCTTCCGGAATCTTCCCATCAAATCTTAACCAGAATCCAGCATAAAGCGAAAAAGTAATTATTAATGTATCAGCCAGCAGAAAAAATGCCCGCCTTTTCCAGACCGTAACGCGGAATAACTCTTTTAATAAGTTCATAAGCTTATTACGCATATTATCCTTCTTCCACACGTGAACAAAAACTTTTCCCCTTTTGGCTAGTTTAGTTATCTCTGATTAAAAATGAAAAACTTAATTACATTAAACAATATGAATCAATTTAACAAAATGATTTCATGATTTGCGTATGACTTCCTTTAAGGCTTCAACAACAATATCAATTTCTTCTTCTGTTAAGTTATTATGGAAAGGAAGTGCTAATGTTCTCTGTCCAATATCTTCAGTTACAGGAAGCCTTGGCACTTCACAATAAATATAATTTTTTATATATGCCTGAAGATGAATAGGTAAAAAATATCCTCTTGAGGGTATTCCCATTTTTTCTAACTCCTTTATGACAAAATTCCTATCTATGCCCTTTTCCAATAAGACCACATAAACAAACCAGCTCATCTTAACATAAGGCTTAACAATGGGCGGTCTAACACCTGGTAGATTTTTTAATTTCTCTGTATATAATTTGGAAACTTTCTCCCTCTTTTCCAGGAAGTAGTCTAATTTCTTTAATTGTGAAACTCCCAGAGCAGCGGACATTTCATCCATTCTATAGTTGTAACCCAGCGTTTCATGTTCTAACCATGCTCCCATCTCTCCCCTGCCCTGGTTTCTTAAACTTCTGGCAATTCTGGCAATTTTTTCATTATTAGTAACTATAATTCCTCCTTCTCCTGTTGTCATCTGCTTATTTGGATAAAAAGCAAAGGCTGCCGCATCACCAAATTGACCAATCTTCTTGCCTTTATAAACCGCTCCCAGTGCTTCACAAGAGTCATCAATAATTCTCAGATTATACTTATCTGCTATTCTTAAAATTTCATCCCACTCTGCCGGATGACCAAATACATCTACTGCCATTATAGCCTTTGTTTTAGGTGTAATTTTCTTTTCTAAATCCTCAGTATCGACGTTAAATGTATCAGACTCAACGTCCACAAAAACAGGAATGGCTCTTTCATATAAAATCGCATTAACAGAAGATGCAAAAGTAAATGATGGCACTAAAACTTCATCGCCAGGTTTAATATCTAAGGCTCTAACCAAAATATGAAGTGCTGCTGTTCCAGAGCTTACGGCAATTGCATGATTTGCCCCTATATATTTTGAAATCATCTTTTCAAATTCTACCGCTTTCGGACCTAAAGCAAGCCATGTTGATTGCAAAGTTTCCAGAACCGCCTTAATATCATCATCTCTTAAATCAGGTTGTGACATATGAATTTTTTGCATTTCATTCCTCCTCTATAAACCCTAATTTCCACCCAGATATAAATAGAACAAACCATATAAACAAACCGATTATTAAGTTCAAAAAAGGCTTAGCATAAAAGAGTAATAAACCTAAAGCTCCTAATATCGCAGATAAAAAATAAATGGAAATAACCGTACCTATATAATTTTTATTCTTCTTGTATATCTTATTATAAAAATGGTTAATATCTGGTCCGAATAATTTTTTTCTATTTATAACTCTTCTAATAATTGAAAGCGCAGAATCATAGATTGGAATACAATTAATCAATGTTAATGTAACAAGAGTTTTCAGATTTGGATTCAATTTCAATATTCTCAAACCAATTAATCCGATTACTGCTCCCAAAAAAAGGCTTCCGCTATCGCCTAAAAATATCTTTGCTTTATGAAAGTTCCAAACGAGGAAGCCCGCATATATCATAATTACTATCAATGCAATATTTGAACGCGATAATAAATACAAAAATAAACAGCTTATTATAGCTATACCAGTTGCAAGGCCGTCCATACCATCTATAATGTTTAAGGCGTTTATTAATCCAACTAAAAAAAATGTAGCTATAGAAATATCCACTATATAGTTTCCAGAAAAATGCCAATTAGAAATTATACTTAATAGTATCGACAATATTATTTCCACACACAATTTGATATTTTGATGAATTGAAACTAAATCATCTATAAACCCCAAAAAGAATAGACTCAAAAGAAATATTAATTCATATAAATTAAAAATATCTGGAAACAATAAGACTCCACACAAAAAAGCTAAATATATCCCAACACCTCCAGTTCTGGGGATCGCCACCTTATGTATTTTATCCGGAGAAGGAATATCTAATACCTTTAATCTGTAACCCAACAATAGAGAAATATACGTCATTATTAACGAAAGTATAAATAGAATTATTAGACTTCTCACGATGTATTAAAAATTTTTATAAAATCGATTCCAAATACTTTTTAGCCAATATCTTATAATCATTATTATTAATTACATAATTTTTCCCCTTCTCCCCCATGACAGCCCTGTCAGATGGAGACATCATGTAAAGCTTTTTAATACAATCAGCAATTGCAATTGGATCTTCTGGAGAACAAGCTAAGCCACAACCGCATTCAGATACTATGTCATTTTCTGCTTGTCCAGCAAATATAATAGGTTTTCCTGCCATCATATAATCAAAAAGTTTATTTATGCTTATTCCATATTTATATAATTTATTCTTCCTTAAGCCTAAATATAGAATATCTATTTTATCTAATAAACTCGGAATATATTCTTTATTTAAGGGCGGCAAAAAAATAATATTATTTAATTTATTTTTGAATGTATACTCCATAAGCTTCTTTTTTTCGGGGCCATCCCCCACTAAAATAAGAATTATGGGAAAATTTTTAATATGTTTTGCAGATTCAATAAAAGAATCAAGTGCATTTGCAATTCCATGATAACCAGAATAACCAACTAAAAACTTTCCTTCTTTTTGATATCTTTCAATAATATTATGATGCTCTTCTGGCAACATAGATTTTTGAGTTTTCCAGTCTTCTATATCAATTCCATTCGGGATGTGAACGAATTTATTTGGACTCAATCCTCTGCTCTTCATATAATCCAAAGTTTTCGGTAAAATGGATATGACTTTATCACATTTTTTATAGGCAAAATCTTCTGCCATCTGAAGCATTACTACAAAAGGATGCCATTTAGACATACCACCAAGAAATATAAGGGTTAGAGGCCATAAATCATGGACTTCAAAAATTAACTTCGCTCTTGATAAACGAGCAATAAGATAAGCCGGATATATATCTAATGGATATGTAGAGGAAGCAATTACTACATTTGGCTTAATTGTTCCTGCAATTTTTCGGCTATTAATTATAAGTTTCCAAACAAAACAAAAGATATTTAAAGCTCTGCCAATTCCGTTTCCTTTATATTTATTAGTTTTTACCCAACAGTAATTGATGCCATTTATTATTTCTTTAAAAAAACGGTTTCTGATTTTTGGATTCTGTATACGCAAATGAGAGAATGATGCCGCCATTATAGTTATATTGTGGCCCTGTTTTGCCCATTCCTTAGATAAATAATATGGCCTATATTCCATCCCATGTTTTGGAGAACCTGCATAATGATTTATATATAGAATATTCATCGAATCAATACCTCTTTATGAGTTCTCCCCAATCTTTGGACAAAATATAGGCTGGTTTAAGGTGCATTTTTGGCCTGCCCGTCTTATCATCTTAGGCAATTAGCTTACCCAGCTCGATGGTTTTTTATTAGTCGAATGCCCAAAATAAACCTCGTACGGCGACAGGTACCTAAACTTTGATTCAGTTTTTCTGTATTGTAAAATCGAAAATAGGCTTCCAAACTTTGATTCGCTTCACTGGCTGTCCGATACTCATGAAGATAAACCTCCTCATACTTTACCCTCCGCCACAACCGCTCCACAAAAATGTTGTCATATACCCTTCCCCGACCATCCATGCTTATCTTCACCTCACTCCCGTTCAGCAGTGCTGTAAAATCATCCGCGGTAAACTGCACCCCCTGGTCAGTATTGAAAATCTCAGGCCTGGAAGTCCAGAGAGCCTTACTTAACGCCTCAAGGCAGAATCGCGAATCCAGCGTATTGGACAGTTCCCATGAAAGAACATAACGACTGTACCAGTCCATCACCACCACTAAATATACATAACCATGGGCTAAGCGAATATATGTTATATCCGCTCCCCAGACCTGGTCAGGATGTTCTACCTTGACCCCTTCCAGAAGATACGGATACTTCTTATGCCCGGGGGAGGAAAAACTTCTCCTCTTATGGGGATAAATTGCCTTAAGCCCTATCCTCCGCATCAGAACCCTGACCCGCTTCGGATTTACTCGATAGCCCCGAGCTCTCAACCAGGCTGTAAGCCTCCTTACCCCGTAAAATGGCACCTTAGTATATTGCTCGTCCAAAAGCCGCATCAGCTTAAGGTTGTATTCGTCACCCCCAGCAAACCTGTAATAATAAGATGACCTGGAAAGACTTAACAACTCACACTACCGAGACACGGCTATCTCCCCATTGGCTCGCTCCACCAACTGCCTTTTTTCCACTACTGAAGCTGCCGAAATTTTTTTTAAGCCATTTGTTCTCTACCCGAAGCTGCCCAATCTGACGAAAAAGCTCAGCTTCCAGCTCTTTCGGGTTCTCTTCCCGTTTCTTCTTTCGGTCGGAAAATATCTCCGGCAGCAGGCTTAACAACTGATCCTTCCACTTCCGGACCTGATTAGGATGAACCCCAAACTCACTGGCTATCTGGGCTACAGTCTTCTCGCCTTTGACCGCCTCAAGGGCCACCTTAGCCTTAAAAGCCCCTTCATATTGTTGTCTTTTCATAATGGCCATTTTACCGTATCTCCTCTGTAATTATGGCAGGCCATCTTGCACCTTATCCCACCGTCCAATCTTTCGGATGTATTGCAGTTTGCATAATGATTAAAACCCAGATATCTTTAACGTTATTCATTTTTAACCTTTTTATATAGGTTCAAAATATTCCTAACTTTTCCACTTTGGCTCATTATTTTATCTACCGGTTCTATTTGTATTTTAGAATTTCTCCCGAGAATATTTTTTAATATTCTCAATATAATCATTCTCGTTTCTCTATCAAGATCACCTGTAAAAAGAAAAATGTACTCACCTTTACCGATTTGCTGCAATTGATAATTATCAAATGGCTTTAGAACCGGCTTTATCGACATGCGTATTGTGACGGGAAAAACAGTTTGGCCTTCATCAGAAATTAATATATCATCTATCCTCCCAATTACTCTCTTTATCTTTATGGGTAGCCCCCTCCCACAAGTGCAATTCCAATTGTCACTAATCTCAACAAGATCTTCTATTTCATATCTTATAAAAGGCATAGCGTAATTCCACAATGATGTTCCAATTACTCTATATAGCGAGGACGAATCTTTTTCGAACTCCAGAATTCCGTATTCTGATGCCTCATGAAACCCACTGTGCATTTCGCATTCGAAAGCCATAATCACTGATTCCCCTAATCCATAGGATTCAAAAACATCACAATCAAAAGCCTTTTTAATAGATTCTCTTTGATAATCAAATAAAGTTTCTCCTGTAGTAAAAATAGCTTTTACTGGAATAGACATATTTAAGTAACTAATCCTTTTTGCCAAGAAGTATAATCCACTTGGATGCCCTTGAATAAAAACAGGTCTAAAGTTTTTAATTTTTTCTATATATTCATCTACAGTGTTTTCGTTAAGATGGTGAATAGAAAGAAGCAACTGATTTTCAGCCTTATTAAATACCCAATATGGAGGTTTAAAAGTAAAAATGCGTCCGCCTATAGTTACTCTCCGGTCTCCTAACTTTATATTTGCCCACTTATAAAATCTGTATAATTGAGCATAATTTATTCCATATGCCAATTCCTTTGGCAAATAATATTCTAGCTTTTGTCCGGTAGTACCACTGGAGTACCTTTTTAATATCTCAGCCCTATTTATCTTTTTATTAAGAAGTTCCTTGATATTTTCTCGTATAATATTTTTGTTAAGAGACGGCAATTTATTTAAATCTTCAATTGTATTAATATCGCTCGGAGTCAGCCCATATTCTGAAAATAATTTTCTATAATATGGAACATTATTATATGCAATATCTATGAGTTCTTTCAATTTCTCTCTTTGAAATTCTTGAAGCTTTTTCAAATCCCACCATTGAGATTCTTGTAAAAAATTATAATATTTTTTAAACGTCTTTCCAAAACGTTTTTTAGCTAAAAAATAGCCATATAAATTTATTGTCATATCTCTTATAAAATGATTTGAATTAAAAATAATATTATTAAGCTTATAATTAATATCTATCATTTATACCCGCCAGAAATTATTTTTTTTAAAATATAAATAGTATATTTTAAGCTTTTAAGCATATATTTAAGAAGAAAAAAAAATTCTCTATTTTTAAATAATGTAATATATTTATCTTTTTGAAACTCTATTAATTCTTTTAAATATAATTTTAGATAATTATTTCTATAATCTTTTTTTTTTAATACTTCTGAAACATTTTTTATCCTTCTAATAATATAATTTGCTAAATTATCATCTGCTGTTTTTAAATGATAATTTTCGTTAATATATAATGGAATAAAATTGAAACATTTTATATTATTTTTCTCTATATTAATTACCAATATTCCGGTTTCTCTTCTTCTTTTTATTTGAGCATCAAATAAGAAATCTCCAAGACTATACCAAATTAACCTTTTACTATTTTCACATTCGATTAGCTGATACCCTCCAATAACATGAGGATGATGTGTTATAATAACATTGGCGCCTTTTGAAATTAAGCTCTCTAAATCCTTCTTTAATGAAGGAGGTGGAAAAGAAATAAATTCTTCTCCCCCATGAACCAAAACAACAATAAAATCAACGGTTTTTCTTAAAGCTTCAATTGTTTTATTTAATTCAATTCCTAATGTAGCAATACAATATCTTGAATCATAATTTTTAATCCCCTGAAATAGCTTGTATGTAGTGCATCCTATAAAAGCGATTTTCTCATCAAGGTGTTCTAAAATAACAGGCTTATAAGCTTCAAAAATATTCTCTCCAATCCCCACACTTAATATATTATGTTTTTTCAAAACTGACAATGTATCCCTAATACCTTCTGAACCACAATCATATATGTGATTATTTGCAAGATTTAATATGTGAAACATTTTAATTATATCTATGCTATTTGTTGACGCCCTAAATGATCCTATCTTCATGGCATTATCTGATATAGGACTTTCTAAATTTCCACACAATATATCAGCTTCTTTCAAAATATCCTTTATAGGCTCAAAAAAATTTAATTCCCCTTTATCTATTTTATTACCTACATTTCTTGATAACATTATATCTCCGACAAAATATATAGATATCATAATATCTCTCTCCAATATTTATAAATCTTTAAAAGAAATCAGTTTTATGTTATTTTCTTCTATAGCATATTTTATCTCATGGGTAGTCAAAACTTTTACTTCTTCTCTCTCAGAAACATATTTAGCATATCTCCTTAAGATCTCATCTGGATATCCAGGGTGGCAATATATTTCGTTAGTTCCTTCAGGCAAATGTTCTATTAAAGCTGACCAGGTACTAAATAGACATTTTTTACTTCTGTCAGCATAAGCAGGTGATATCAATCTATCAGCCATTTTAAAACCCCAATATTTTGCTAATCTCATCAAAGATCTGGAATAAAAATGAGAAATAGCTCTATGTGGATTTTTGATATAATAGTTCAATATTCTGAGCTGTCTATTTTGAGGGTTTAATAAGAAAATATATCTCCTATGCGTCCGCATTTTAAAAATGTTATATTTCTTTGCAACATTCATTGCTGCACAAAAGAATTGAGGATACAAATGTTTATTCTGATGCCCATCCCAATGCGTAGGCATAACCCCCAAATCAAACAAGAGTTTTATCTGAGCTTCAAGTTCTTTAACAATTTCATTATATCTAATTTCGCCTAAAAAAAGTTTTCGGGCAAAAACATCACCCAAAAATTCACCATATTCGTTAATCAAAGAGGGCACTTCTGAAGGGGGAGAAACAGGTTTACCCACAGATAAATTAAAGTGTATACCTATGCTTATATTTTTATACTCTTTTTTTATTATAGAAACTTCTTCTATGTAAGGAAAATTAACCACACAACTTGTACTTGTTACTATTCCGTTATTTATAGTCTCTATAATACCCTTGTTTATACCTGGCGTAAAACCAAAACCATCTGCATTAATTATTAATTTTTTTCCCATTTTTTATTCTCCAATAATCTCTTATATATTAATATTAATTTATTGGTCTCTGAATAGTCCCAATTTAACTTGCTAAATATAAGATCTTTCCCAGTATTACCTATTTTAAAGGCCTCATCAGGATTTTCAAGCAGCTTTAGAATCGCATTACTATACTCCAAAGGATCCTGAGAATCTACAAGAATTGCATGAACATAATTATTTAAGTATCTCGTTAACTCAAGAAGTGCCGTGGTTACGACTGGAAGTCCCATCATCATATATTCAAATACCTTCATTGGAATAGCTACAAGAAATCTTTTTTCATAAGGATGATAATTAAACCCTATACGTGAACGTTTCAAGTAATTTATTACAGCTTCATAGGGAACCCTGCCAACCATAACAATATGATGTTCAATAAATTCTCTATCGTAATTTTTTAAAACCCAATCTATATTTGCGGGAGAAATCCCTAAAAACAACCACTTAAAACTATCCTTCATTAAGCTTAATTGATACGCAACTTCAAGCATAAACTTCAACCTATACGATGAGACACTACCAACAAAAATCACGTCAAATGATTTTGCCTCGATATTAAGCTCTACATTATTATCTTCCTGAATAGTAGGGAAATTTACCAATGTTATACTGTTAGACGGAGAGCCATACTCTTTCCTTAATGATTCTGTAGGAAATATCAGAAAATTAAACAAAAAGATAGGAATATTTTCTAAAAAAAATTTCAGAATAAATTTTACAAATAGTAGTTTACTTAAAAACTTATTTTTAGCCAAGATAATTTCTGAATAATACTCGTGGACATCAAAAATTATTTTTTTGCCAAGAAGTCTTAGGAACACATTCAAAGGTATCAGCTCAGGATCATGAATATGATAAACATCTGCTTCTAGTCTTAAAGCTATATTTAAAGCCTTAATTGGTAAAAATAATATTCGATATACACGATTTCTTGCCTTTGGAAGAGGAATAATATGAACTCCATCAACTGTCTCTTCTTTATCATGCTGTGCTATAAGGAAAACCTCATAACCTGCTTTTGCAAGAGTTTTACATTCTTTATGGAAAATGCGAACATCAAAAGGTGGGTGAACGGTCGTTATATGGCAACATTTAATGTTTTGTTTAGACATTTTTCCTTTCCCCATAATTGCTTTTTTTAATTAATAAATTAAAATTGAGCCTAAAAATTTATTAATATTCTTCAGCTGTTGCCCATTCATTAGACAATAATTAGCCAGGGTTAAGGTGCACTTTTGACCTCTTTGTCTTATTATCTTTGGCATTTAAATTAACCCATTCAACATTTTTTTCGCTGGTCGCATGTCAATCATAAACCTCGTATGGCATTCGATATCCTGAACTCTGATGTAGCTTTTCTGAATCGAAAAAACTGAAAATAGACTTACAGACTTTGTCTCGATTTACCAGCTGACCGGTATTCTTAGAGTTGAATTTCTCCATTATCAACCCTAAATACACATAACCAGGGGCTAAGAGAATATAAGTAATATCTACTATCCAGACCTAGTCTGTATGTTCTTCTTTTATCCATTCCAAGAGATATGAGTACTTCTTTTGCCTGTATGAGGAAAAACTTCTCATCTTATGGGGATAAATAGCCTGAAAGCCCTTCCTTCGCATCAGTACCCATTTAATCGATAGCCATCAGCTCTCAACCAGGCCATAGGTCTTCTTACCCCACAAAATGGCACCTTAACTTATTGCTAGTACAAAAGCCCCACTAGCTCAAGGTTATATTCATCATCCCGGTTGGATTTATAGTAATAAGATAACCTAGAAAGGCCTAAAAACTCACACTGCCGAGTCACTGCTATCTCAGGATTGTCTCGCTCCACCAACCGCTTCTTCTCTTCTACTGAAGCTGCTGAAATTTTTTTCTAAGCCATTTGTTCTCTACCCGATGCTGCCCAATCTGACGAAAAAGCTCTTCCTCCAGCTCCTCCCGGCTATCTTCCTTCCTCCGGTCAGAAAATATCTCCGGCAGCAGGCTTAACAACTGATCTTTCCACTAACGAACCTTATTAGGATTAACACCAAACTCAGTGGCTATCTGGGCTACGGTCTTCTCGCCTTTGACCACCTCCAGGGGCACCTTAGCCTAAAAACCGCTTCATATTGTTGTCTTTTCATAATGGCCATTTTACCGTATCTCCTCTGTAGCTATAGCAGGCCATTTTGCACCTTATCCCACCGTCCAATCTTTCGGATGCATACCACATATTAAGTAAGTATTAGAATTGGGCCCAAGCTTCTTTTATGCAATGTTCAGTAGTTCGCATCAAGCATTCTTCTGGCATCCATTTCGTAGATAGCCTTTTATCCAATATGAAATCGTCTTTGTCTAATCGGGCAGAAAAGTTATCTACGTTCGGATCTTCCCGGCCAAAGCAGTGATTTTTGATAAATAATCAATGCTTTTAGTTACCGTCCATAATCAGAAGAAAAAAACTGTGATTAGCAGAAATTCCATTATAAGAAATTTCTTGTTTCCGCGACATTGCCTCAAATCTTGCACGCTATATCGGAAAGGATCACAGAGATAAAGAAGAACAAAGCACGGCTTATCATGATCAATCAAATGCTTCTCACGACTATTACTTCGGCTCCTTTGAAACATACAATCTTGCGCTATAAAAGGAATGCCTTGCTTTTGTCACGATACCCCTTACTCCTACGTTTGTTTGAAACCTTGGGGCGCAACTAAGCAGCCCAACCATTGTAAACAGCAACCTATTATCATTGATATCGCCAGAAACCATCGCGTTCAACAAAGTGAACAATCCAGCTATTAGCAAATACCGAGCTGTCAATCGTGCATCTCCTGCCGAGCTCCTTAAACCGGCAAAGCCAGTACTAAATGCTATACATATTGCTGACCCAAAGAGAAGAACACCTATTAGACCCGTTTCGGCTCCCAATTCGAGAACAATGTTGTGAGGGTATAGTCGTACATCTTCGCCTTGTACTGCTATTCCTAAGTGACCAGGGCCACCTCCCCAAATCGGTGAATTCGTCCATAGCCTAATGGCTTCTCGGTAAAGGTCTAGTCGAGAAATTGCTGAATCCCCGAGCACAGTCATGAGAATCCGCATTCTTATGGTCAATGTGGAAAATAGATTCTGACCCAGAATAATGATAACAATTGCTATAATGAGCGCAATCACGCCAATTCGCCAAGCTAGTAGATCTAATTTGAGACGCGGCAAAAACCGTGTGCTTAGCGCTAATAAAACCAAAAGCGAGAGAAAAAGATTTAAAACTGGCCCCCTTGCCCCAGCACTCAGTGCTGAAAATAACTGTAAACCTGCCATGACCCAAAGGAACAACTTTTTCAAAATACTTCGCTCTTTGGGTAATAGGAAACTTATAATGGCAAGCAAGCCGAGCCCGCCTGCTCGTGCCAGCGCTATATAGTTGCTCCCAAGAGCAGTGACAAATCTTATTTCACCAATGCCCGGGTAATTCCCGATAGCGTCCAGTGCACTAATAGTTGAGATAGTTACGATAGCCCAAGAAAAGCGTCGAAGAGATATAAAATCGGGTATTAGTAGCCCCGCTCCAAAGAAGGCCCATCCTGTCAATATTATGAATTTAACGGTCTTATCAAGGCCATAGCCTTTATTATGGCTAATAAATAAGCCTACAAGGAGACAAGCATCGAGTAGCAATAAAAAGAGCGCTGCCTTAACAAACCCTTTAGGCATCTTTTGAGCTAAAGACTTTCTGGAAAATTGGTAAAGGAATACAAGGAATGATAGGATCAAGAATAACAAGGTAATGTCGACGCGGTTTTGTATAAAGCCAAGTCTGGTGTCCATTTTATAGAATCCAGCGAAAAGAAAAAGGGCAAAAAACCATTCTCCCATCCATCCCAAAACGGTTGCCCGCACGGCACGGAGTGGAACTCGCAGACGGCGAATCATTTCAGACCTCCAGCTAAAACATTTTTGCACGCCTTCGGGTCAAAGGCCAAACGAAAGTGCAATTTTCTTACTCTTTAGTCTGAAAAATAGCCTGTCGTGCCTAAGCTTTCTTTATCTTTAAGACCTTCCATCTTAGTCTAGAACTCCACGCACATAAGCTCTTCTATAAGCCGCTCTAACATCGCCTTCAGTAGATATTTCTTTACAAAAAGCCCGTTAACAATTTCTCGCCCTTATAATCTTTCTGAGCCTAAGCCAAAATTATAATCGAGCGCGGGAACTTCTAATTCACGGAACATGACTGCTGATATAAAATCATCATAATGCTTCCCATTAGGCATCATAATTTCCGTATTAGCTTTTCATAAGGCCCAGATTACTGATCCTGCTTTTATAAACTGAGGGCGGGCATCCTAGAAAGAAGCAGTTTTCATTTTTTAAAAAAAAATCTAATCTTATCGATAACTATATTCTGTTCTTCCATGCTAAGTTCTGGATAGATGGGCAAAGATAGAACCTGTGTGCTTACTAGCTCTGACTCTTTAAATTTCCCAGTTTTATAATCAAGGTGAGAAAATAATTTTTGCAAATGAAGAGCAACAGGATAATAAATGGCTGCCGATATGCCAGATTCTTTTAAATATTGCAAAAGATTATCTCTTTTATCAGTTCGAATCGTATATTGATGAAATATATGATAAATATTCGGGGATTCATAGGGCGTTATAACAGGCAATTCTTTTAGCTTTTTATTATATTCATAAGCTATACGTCGCCTTGCTTCCGTCCATTTATTTAGATATTTTAATTTTACTCTCAAAATAGCGGCTTGAATTTCATCAAGCCGGCTGTTAAAACCAAGTATTTCGGAATGGTATTTTCTTTTACTCCCATGCCGTCTCAATATATCTATCTTCTCTGCTAATTCCTGGTCATTTGTCACAACCATTCCGGCATCACCATAGGCACCAAGATTTTTTGAGGGGAAAAAGCTTATACAGCCGGCAACACCGAACCCTCCCACTGGCTTATTTTTATATTTTGCCCCAAGAGCTTGTGCGGCATCTTCAACTACATAAAGATTATACTTCTTTGCTATCTCCATAATTTTATCCATATCAGCGGGCTGTCCGTAAAGGTGAACCGGTATAATAGCTTTCGTCTTTTCTGTTATCTCTTCTTCAATCAGATCTGGATTAATGTTATATGTTCTTGGGTCTATGTCCACAAAAACAGGCTTGGCACCACAATGGCTGATTGCCGAAGCTGTCGCAATAAAGGTAAATGGAGTTGTGATAACTTCATCTCCTGGCCCAATCCCTAACGCTCGCAGAGTCAGCATCAAAGCATCTGTTCCTGAAGCAACACCTATTCCATATTGGCATCCACAATATTCTGCAATTTCTTTCTCAAGCGCTTTCAATTCAGGGCCTAATATAAACTGCCCCGACTTAAGAACTCTTTTTATTGCTTCATCGATTTCATTTTCAATAAATTCATATTGAGCTATTAAATCAACCATCGGGATTTTGATCTTCTCTTCCATATTTACCACCTATTCTGATAAAGGTTTATCCTCGGGCCAGTCAAGACACCGAAGTATTCCTGGTTCTATTTCTTTGTAGCGCCAGCCACTTTCCGGGCAAGTGTATATTCCATCTTTATCTGGATTAATTAGACGATGTCCATGCCTACTCATCCATCCCTTCTGACGAGCCGGAACACCTAACATCAAGGCATAATCTGGCACATCAGAGATGACTACAGCACCTGCTCCTATAAAGGCATATCTTCCAACGGTAATGCCACAGACAATGGTGGCATTCGCGCCGATTGATGCTCCTCTTTTAACAATGGTCTTTTCATAAAGATGATGTCTTATAATTTCAGAGCGGGGATTAGATACGTTGGTGAAGACACACGAGGGGCCACAAAAAACATAATCCTCAAGAGTAACTCCTTGATAAACTGAAACATTGTTTTGAATTTTTACATAATTTCCTATGATAACATTGTTTCCAATATTGACATTCTGGCCGATTACACAGTTCCTACCGATTCGGGCCCCCGATTGGATATGTGAAAAATGCCAAATTTTTGTGCCTTCTCCAATTACCACATCTTCATCAATATAACTGCTTGGATGAACGAAATAGTTTGCCTCGCTCATGTCAAATCCTCTCAATTAAAAATTTTATTAGACTTTCATTTTAGCAACTAACGGATGTAATTCGCCTATGTTTTGCTTAATTTCGGCATGGCGAATATCATATACAATCTGAATGGCATTGCGATTCTCTTCAAGGCCAAACCCATTTCCTTTTAATACTTCCTCATATACCCTGGTATGCAGGTCCTGAAATCCATCTGTAAAATCAAAAGGTTCTCCATCTATCGTTATGCATCTATAAGACCTTTTACCTGCAACAAGTGCTTCTCGTGGTAGATCTTCAAATCTTAAGGAGAGAAACCATCTTATTCGGGCCCTCCCGAGTTCCAGATAACCAGAAGCAATATCTGGCTGCCTTAAATGAACAATATTCAATTTGGGTGGCCCAAATATCCATGACAACATATCAAAGAAGTGAACCCCGATATTAGTGGCAATACCACCCGATTTATCTTCAATACCTTTCCAGGAATAAAAGTACCAGCGACCGCGGGCTGTTATGTAGGTTAAATCAACATCATAAATTTTATCGTTGCGATTCTGTTCAAGTCTCTTTTTCAATTTGATAATTTCAGGATGAAGTCGAAGCTGCAGAACTGTATATATTTTATGTCCATATTCCTGCTCAGCTTCCTGAAGAGCGTCTATATTCCAGGGATTAAGCACGACAGGCTTCTCACAAATAGCGTCTGCGCCTATTCGAAGAGCAAAGCGGCAATGAGCATCATGAAGATAGTTTGGAGAGCAAATGCTTACATAATGAACCGCTCTTTCAGGTTCTTTGCGTCTGAGCATTTCAAGATGACGGTCAAATCGCTCAAATTCAGTGAAGAAATCCGCCTCCGGGAAATAAGAATCAATAATGCCAACCGAATCACTCTTATCAAGGGCAGCTACAAGCTTATTCCCCGTGTCTTTGATGGCTTTTAAATGCCGGGGGGCAATATATCCAGCTACTCCGATAATTGCAAAGTTTTTCATCATGAACCTCTAAATTTTAGTATTTGTTTTACTCAGCAAATTCGCCGGTATCCACCCATTCCTTTTTCAGGATGCTCCAGAAGTCTTCGGCCAGGCCGCGCAGCACATAATCATAGGGCAGCCAGCCGTAGCCATGGTCGCCCCAGGATGCGCCCCAGGAGTTGCGGATAAGCAGCGCGCCTGTGGTTTTCTCCTTGCTGAATTTATTGGTGATGACCATCTTATCGTCATAGCCTACGGCCATCACGGCGTGTCCGCCTTCCATTCGCTCTCTCGGCGATGGGAACGGGATGCGGCCATCGGTTTCGGCCTGCTCTATGGAGTTATAAACAGAAAAGCCGAAGATAAATGGGAAGCCTTTGGCCAGGTAAGTTTTCAGGCTGTGAAGAACGACTTCCGGCTTGGAGCCGGCCGGGTCGTGACGGAAGTACTTAATCGTCTGGAAGTTCTGGGCAAAGGCATAGCAGAAAGCCGGCGGCTCGCGGTCAAAGGAGTTCTGGTCATCGGTGTATGGCCAGTAGGATTCGGGCGGCACGCCGAAAAGCACCATAGCCCCCATCGTGGTGCGCAGGTAAGCCCCGGTGTCGCCGCGGAGCTTCATCAGGTTTCGGGTCACCTTGTAGAGGAAAAGGCGCGACGCATCAAGGTGACGTCCAAAAGCGCGGCGCTCGTAGTACTCAATCAGGCCAACTCCGGCATGAGCCGTGCAGGAGCCGAGCATACCCTGGTCTTCAACCGGCGAGCAGTAGTCGCGAAGGTCAACAGACCCCGGAAGCGAGTCCGCCCGTGTTCGGCGGCTGAGGGGCGGGAGGCTGGGGAAATTTATTCTTTTGAGAGATTCATCATCTATGGCTTTGCCATTTCTGGAAAGCTCCCTTTTCAAAATTTCCTTGACGTCCATAATCTCACGAATGGCTTCCGTCTCTTCGTGATAATCGCGAAAGTCGGGGCGGTCGGGCAGCCAGCCCATCCCCCGGTAACCTGTGCGAAGCTTAATCTGCGGTGAGGTTAACATAGAAACCGAAGCCCTTTCTCCGGATGTCAGTGCCTGTTCGGTTGAAATGTTTTCGCCGGTAAACCTTTTTTCTTTCATCAGGATTTATCCCCCCTTCCTTATGTTTAAAATAATAGCCATTGCTCATCTAAAAATTGAAGAAAAAATCACAACCAGAATCTTAAAAAACACAAAAATGCCCACAGCCGCCGCAGCAACCGTGAAAAGCACTCGAAATACTCGCTCGTATAACGGACTTTTCCGCCACGAGGGTGACAGAGCAAAAAACTCGTGGTAACAGCCGATGCAGCGGTAATGACGAAACGGCAGAGCGAAGGAAACGGACTTCTGCCACAGAAGGCGCGGGATGCGCTCCAGCTTTTCACCGCACTCGGGACAGTCGCGCCCGGAAAGCGCCTTTATGATGATTCGGTCGCGCCCGATTTTCAAACTGGCTCCTTTCTTAAAAAATGGAAAAATGGGGACACAAAATAATTTTTGTTTTTTATCTGATTTCTATCTGACTGACCTCACCCTCAAATCAAGCTCTCTGAGTCGGGTCGGAAGCATCGGCAGGCGTGGCGTCAGGAAGGCTTTCTTCCCCGATAAACCAGTTGGCCCACTTGCCGGCTTCCAGCACCATGGCGTTCCAGCCGAAGCCAAAACCGAAAGCCAGGCAGAACAGGCGGAAATAATTTTCAAAACCCGGAAAAGTTGATTTGGCCGGGCTCAGGTCACCTTTAAACTGCGGGAAGAGCACCAGCGTGATGACAATGCCGAGAAGAAAGGTGGCCAGAGCCGAATAGAAATAACGGCGGTCAAACCGACTGACCTCACCCCGGCGGAGTTTGCGCAACCACGGAATGAGAGAGCGAGCCACCACCCCGAGGAAAAGCCCGATAATCTTGATGGTAAAAGCTGCGGTCATTAAATCTCCTTTGCCCAAAAATCGGGACACACTATATTTTTCCGATTTTTTTATTTTTCCTGTTCCCCATTAATTTGTCATCAGACATTTTATTCATTTTCATCCTTATCTATTCTTATTCATCTTTTTATCTTTTTTTTTCTTTAATAATTCCCCGCCTCTCGCCTTTCCTGCTGTCTAAAATCCGGGGAAACTGGGGTAATTGGGTAAATAAGTGTTATCTCCCCGTTTCATTTTCCCCTGGGCATAAAATTTGCCATTTGCCTAAATAATTGATAATAAATAAGATACTGGCATTGGTCAAAATAGGCTACCGCCGATGCAGGCTCGGGGCCGCTAAAAAGACACGCGCCTTCTTTAAAGCGCATTAACTTAATTTAATCTATCTACGGGCAAACACCCGGAAGCTGACGGCCGGCTGAAAAGCAACGCGGCAGGCAGAAGCCGTTTGTCTTTCGGCCGGCTGATGGCTAAAACCCCGGGTGACCCGCTCAACATCCATTCCGAAAAATGAACATACCGGGAACTCGGCGGCGCGAGAAAGCAGAGCAGGCACAGAACGCAAGGCTGAAACGCTCGAGCTGAAGGGAGAAGCACAATGGAGTGCCGGGCAGCCGCTGCGCGGCAGGTTAACGGAGCATGAGCTGAAGCTGGCGTAATGCTGGCAGTCAATGTCTGCGGACAGAACGGCGCGGCTAAACCGGAAAGCCCGGGCAGATTGAAGGGAAAGGAAGCCTCTGAGTGAGCAGAGCGCGAACCGGGGCGGCCACAGAGGCTGCCACGAACAGCAAGAGGCGCTAACCTTTTGGTCCCCGCCAGCGCCATCATCGCTCCCGCAGGCAGAGCAATGCTTTCCTTTTTCTTTAAGTTTACTTTCTAAAAATTTTTTCCTCTGGCGGGAAAGGATGTTTTCCCTTCCCTCTTCCTTTGCTCCCATCAACCACCACCAACCCGTGTCGCTATTTCACCTTAATTCTTAACAATTTTTAACGGCGTCTGCTGTCGTTTGCGGCTTCGTTCGGGAAGCCGCGCGCCTCACTCAAGAAAAACGACCTTTTCTCTGCTTCTCTCAGCAGGTCTTACCAGTTCCCAAAAACGCCTTGGTTCCTTGCTTATCAATTTTAAATTTATATTTATTTGCGCCCTTCATGTCAAGATTTTTTTTGAGATTTTTTCTGTGATTTATTGCAAATATTTTTACTTTTTTAACAATTAATGTCTTAAAAAGCATCCATCCTTTGCCCATCCATCCCTTCCTGTTCCCTTTTTCCATTTTCGCGCGAAGATTTCGCAGGGCAGCCTGTTTTCTCAATTTTCGTATTTCATACTGCCAGAAGCCGCGCAGGACTCAGATTGCCGTGAGGTTTTTGCCGGAGGATTTCGCCCTGTAAAGCGCCCGGTCGGCCAGGGCAATCAGTTCGTCCGGCGTGCCGCCCTCGGCCGGCCTGGCCGAAGCACATCCGATACAGACAGTAATTCTTCTGTAGGCAATGTTTGCCTCGTCTGCTCCCTGCTCCTTGCGAGCTCCGGTCCCTGCTTCACTTTGATTTTCTGCTTGAACTTGGCTCTCGCCCTGCTCCGCCTTTTCCCCGGCCATACACTTGCCGCCGACCACCAGATGTTCGATTTTTGTCCTGATTTTCTCCGCCACAATGTAAGCACCGGCCAGGTCGGTTTCGGCCAGCACGACGGCAAACTCATCCCCGCCGTAGCGGCTCACCAGGTCGCTCGGACGCTGACAGGCTGAAACCATAGCCTGAGCCACGCAGCGCAGACATTCATCGCCAGCCTGGTGGCCAAGCGTATCGTTGAGCTGCTTGAAATTGTCGAGGTCGGCAATCAGCAGAGAAATGGGCGCACCGTTGCGCGCCGCCCGTCGCCATTCGTAATTCAGAAAATCATGGAAGCGCCGGTAATTGGCCACTCCGGTGAGATCGTCCGTGATGGACAGTTGCCTGAGCTTTTCGTTGGCCAGGCGAAGTTCTTCCGTGCGCTCGGCCACTACCCGCTCCAGTTGCTCGGCGCGGCGCCTGGCCTGCCCCAGCCGGTAGCGGAACCCAAGATAAATAACACCGACGGCGGCCAGCGCCATCAGCCCTCTAAACCACCACCTGAGCCAGAAAGGCGGAACAACGCGTATCGAAAGCGAAACACCCTGCTCGTTCCAGTAGCCATCGTTATTGCTGGCTTTCACCCGGAAGGTGTAGCGACCGGGCGGCAGGTTGCTGTAAGAAGCAAAGCGCCGGTTGCCGACGTAATTCCATTCGCTCTCGAAGCCTTCCAGCAGGTAGGCATACTGGTTTTTCTCCGGGCAGGTGTAATCGAGGGCGGCGAATTCCAGCAAAATCTTGCGGTGGGGCCAGCCAAGTTCAAGCGCGCGAGTCTCGAGCAGGCTGCGGCTCAGCAGCACTTTCCCGCTGCCGTCTGAAAGGGGCTCGCCGGGTCTTACCGGAATGTTCGACACCTGGAGCTCGGTGAGGACCACGCGCGGCGGGGTGGTGTTGTCGACAATTTCTCTCGGGTTGAAAGCGTTAAAGCCGTTGATGCCGCCAAAATAAAGCATCCCCTGCCAACCTTTGTGGCAGGCTCCGCCGTTGAATTCATAACTCTGCAGGCCGTCGTTGATGTCAAAATTTTTAAGGCGGCCGGTTTTCGGGTCGAGGCGCGAAAGTCCGTGGTTACTGCTGAACCAGATGCGGCCGTCATCATCCTCCAGCACGGCGTAGACCACAGAACTCAGCAGCCCCTGCGATTCGGTGAAGGAAGTTGAAATACCGGTGCGGGGGTCGAGGCGACACAGCCCGCCGCCGTTGGTGCCGGCCCAGATGCTGCCGTCAGAGGCCGCACACACATGAATGATGTAGTTGCTCGAAAGAGAAGTCGGGTCACCGGCTTTCTTGGAATAGCGGGTAATTCGGTCAGTTGTCGGGTCGAGCCGACACAGCCCGCCGCCGTAAGCAGCCACCCAGATGAACCCCTGTCGGTCCTCCGCGAGGGAGAAAATCCGGTCGGAGGAAATGGTGTTCTGGTCGGACGGGTCGTATCTGTAAACTTTCAGGACTTTCTGGCCGGCCGGGTCGAACAGGTTTAAACCTCCCCCGTCAGTGCCGACCCATAACCGGCCGCGGGAGTCAAGGAGAAGCGGACGGACGCGGTCGTCGCTCAGCGAATGCGGGTCGGCGTCTTTATGCCGGAAATGGCGAACCAGGCCGGTGGATGGGTCCACCAGGTTGAGGCCGCCGTCGTAGGTGCCCACCCACAGCCGACCGGTGGCCGGGTCTTCCGCGATGGAGAAGACACGGTTTGAGGAGAGATGGCGCGGGCTCCGGGGGTTGGTCGGGTCGTGCTGGAAGAGAAAGCGGCGTGCATGCAGGCGGTCAAACCCGTTGAGGCCACCCCCGTCGGTGCCGACCCACAGCACGCGCGAGCGCGAATATAAAATGGCCCTGACTTCAGGATAGGAGAGTGACGCGGGGTCGGTTATGTCGGAGATGAAACGAAGGAATTTGCGCTGGTTGAGGTTGAGCTGGTTGACTCCACCGTAGGTGCCGACCCACAGGATGCCATCCGGCGAGTGATAAAGCGAAACCACCCGATTATCTGAAAGAGAAAACGGGTCGGAGGGGCGGTTGCGGAAAACAGAGATGGAGTCCGTGGCCAAATCGAGACAGTTCAGCCCGCCGTTGTAGGTGCCAATCCACAGCCGGGGGGAAACGCTGGCGGCGGATTTTATAAATAGGCTGAAGGGCTTTTCTCCGGGCAAAGGCTCATACGCCAGAGAAACCACAGCATCGTGGGAGAGAGAATTGGGGCTGGCGGGGTCGTGGCGGTAGATTTTGACAGACGGGACGGGAAGCGTGGGGAATGAGGCGTTTTCTTCAGTCGGAAAAACCACGGTGGAAAGGTCGAGGCGAACCAGCCCGCCGTTGTTGGTGCCAACCCAGAGGTAAAATTTATCGGTGACGGCACGCGCCGGGGCGTTGCCGGATGAAGCAGGCATTTTGGAAGTATCTGGCTCGGGTTTCACGGCCGGTGTAATGGCCAGTGCGGTGATGTAATCGTCGGGGAGCACCGTGAATGAGTTGGGTGGAGAAAAGGTTGAGGAGGTTGAGGTCTGGCCGGGCGGAGGGGATGAAGTGGATGAGGAGTGGGAGCCGGAAGATGAGGGCAATTTTGGACGCGAGGGCGAGGGTGAGGACGTGGGCGAGGACGGGCGCGGGGGTGAGGGCGGGGGCGAGGGCTGATTTGCTCTAAAATGGAGGAAGCGGCCGGTGGTTGGGTCGAGACAGTCGAGACCGCCGCCTGAAGTTCCGACCCAGAGGCGACCGTAGGGGTCTTCCATGATGGTGCGAATCACGTCGTTGGAGAGTGAATTGGGGTCGGCCGGGTTGTGGCGGTAATGAATAAAGCGGTTGTGAGAGCGGTCAAGCTGGTTGAGACCGGCGTCCGTGCCTATCCAGAGGCGGCCGCTGTGGTCTTCGTAGATGCAGAAGATGCGGTTGCTGGAAAGGGAGCTGGGGTTGGCCGGGTCATGAAAGTAGCGGACAAAACGCTCGCGCGAGGGGAGGTAGCGGTTGAGGCCGTTCTCGGTGCCGACCCAGATTGAGCCGTGCTCGTCTTCGTACAGGGCGTTAATCCAGCTGTTGCTGAGCGAGTTGGCGTCACCTTCACGGGGCAGAAAAATTTTGAAGGTGTAGCCGTCAAACCGGTTGAGGCCGGTTTCTGTGCCGAACCACATGAAGCCGGTGCGGTCCTGAAGGATGCAGTTGACTGAATTTTGAGAGAGCCCCTGTTCGATTGACAGGCGGCGGAAAATCAGGTGGGGCGCCACCTGGGCGTGAAGGGAGTGAGTAAAAATTAAAATTATAAGGGCGAGAAGGAAGAAGGCAAAAAAGGCGGAAGACGAAGGGCAGGCAGATGGAGGGGGGGATGGGCGGGATGGAGGGGTGGATGGGCGGGATGTAGGGGCAGATGGGAGTGTGGATGGCTGGGTGGATGGGAGTGTGGATGGATGGTTGGATGGGAGTGTGGATGGAGGGGTGGATGGATGGGCGGATGAAAGGGTGGATGAAAAAATTGATGAAGCGCTGGCCCGAGAAGAATGGCGGCGGAGTCTTCTGACGATAAGGGCAAGTCTGCGAACAGGAAGCGAGCCTTCGGGACTATGCCTGGGAATATATTGGGGAACATGTTGGGGAATAAGCTGCGGAATATGGTGGGAAATATGTTGAAGAATATTTTGGGGAAGATGTTGGGGAATATATTGTAGAAGATGTTGTGGAAGATGTTTGGAAATATGTTGAGGAATATGCTGGGGAAGATGCTGGTGAATATGTTGGGGAAGATGATGATGGATATGCTGGGGAATATGCTGTGGAAGATGCCGGGGAAGATGTTGGGGAATATGCTGGGGAATATATGAGCAATCCTTATGAATGAAAAGGGGTTTTTTCTGGGAGGAAGGGGAACGTTTGGAGGTAAAAAGGAGCTGGCTTTGATTTTCAACCGCCATTCGCCGGCTTTCAAGATCAAGAGAGGAACATTTTTCGTTTAAAAGGGATTGGCTGTGCGCGGAAAAGGGCTGATTATTAATTAAAAATTTAATTAAAAATAAGATTTTTCTGACGACTGGAAAATTTTTCTGGGGAAGATGGGAGTACTTCGAAAAATGAAGCGCCCTTTCGCGGCGAGTACCGGTAAGGCCTGGCATGGGGCTTAGCGCATGCAAGTCCCCCCACTGCGCTTCAAGCTGCTCCATTTCCTGCGCCTTAAATTTATCGCGCAATTCACATCCAAAATTTAGCTTTTGAAAGTGATTTATAAAATATTCTGATTGAAAAAGTCAAGCAAACAAATTCTTTCAGGTTAGGACATGGTATCCAGGATAAAGGGAGTATTTGGAGGCGGCGCGGCGGGAGTCCCTCTGTTGGAACCACACCTGAAAAATCGGGACACAATATATTTTTCCGATTTTCTTGGTGCCCGACACTGGAAAAATCGTCGGAAATTCGGGACACATTATATTTTTCCGATTTTTCAACGTCGGGAGTTGTTCCCCACCAGACCTTAGGAAAAATCGGGACACACTACATTTTTCCGATTTTTTCGAGATTTGCTCTCGCGCAAGATCTAAAACCCCGAGGACCGCTTCGATAACAATGCGTGCACCATAATATCTTTCAATATTTTTTCTATCCGCAGCAGGTATTAAGCCTTGCTTCTGAACACCCCAGGAAGGCAGAAGTCCAGTTTTATTCGCCAGATGACCGTCGCAATCCCTCAACAAACGACTTATTTTTTTCTGGCAGAGCTATTACTATTATTTATTTCTACCCGGATTTCTTTGGCAGTGGCTTACCATTTTCACCTGGCAAAAGGCCCATGTTTTTTAGTTGAGACGTCGCCATTTTTTGTCATTTTATCGAGCTATCTTCAGCCAAACAACCTGTTAAAATAGGAAAAATATATTGTGTCCCGAATTATCAACGGAAGATATTTGTTGTCTGGTGCGTCAAATATAATAAAATATATCATGCTTATTTAATTTGCTAAAAGGAGTGAGCCGATGCTGAGGGTTTGCAAGTCAAAGCCAAAAATTTTTACCCTATTTCCTGCATTTATTTTTACATTATTTGTTTTATTTTTGTTAGCCGGGTTGCTGGCAGCCGAATCGCTGGCACCTGCTTCAGACACAGGTGGCCCATCCTCCCCTGAAAAAATTAAAAAGAGCCAGCTCGCCGGCGAGACCTCGTCCGAGGCGGAAAACCGGGCAAAAGAACCCGTCCAGGCCGGCCCGGTTACCAGTTCAACCGCCTCCCCTGCCGATGCCGCTTCCGCTATCTCTCCGGCTCAGGCCACAGATGAAAAGGAAGAAAACAAAGCCGTAATTGACCGCTACGAAATTCTGGTCACTGCTCCGCGCATGGAAATCCCGCTGAAGCAAAACCCGGCGGCCACTTCGGTGGTTGAAACCGATGTGCTGTCCACCCTGCCCCGAACCATAGCGATAGATGAAGTGATGAAGCTGGTGCCTGGGGTGAAGGTCGACAACCAGGCCGATGGTGAACGAGTGCATATTTCTATCCGCGGTGAAGGCATTTTGACTGAGCGCTGCACGCGCGGTATCCGGGCCACGGTCGACGGCATACCTCTCAACGACCCTTCCGGTTATGTCTCGGATTTTTACGACGTCGACTGGGTTAACGTTAGGCTCATCGAGGTGCTGCGCGGTCCGGCAGCCGCTTTTTACGGAAGCAGTTCCTCCGGCGGAATCATCAACATTTTTACGCGCGACGGCGGTCCCGACCCCTTCTCCGGAGCGGCCACCCTTTTGCGCGGCGCTTACGGACTTAAAAAGGGCCAGGCCGAAATGGGCGGCACCGTCGGCAAAATGAATTATCATGTGAGCGGCTCAGCCCTGAGCGGCGACGGTTACCGCGACCAGTCCGCTTACAGCGCCGATAACGCCTGGGGTAAATTTAATTTTACTCTGAGCCCGAAAGTGAAGATTACTGCCGTGCTCGGCTGGACCAACTTCTTCAACCAGAACCCCGAGGGCTTAAACCTGGCCTGGTTCATGGACGACCCGAAGACGCTCCGGCGGAAGGCAAACCCCGATTCTTACACTTTTAACGAATACCAGAAGACCAAACGGGTGACCAGCGGCCTGACCGCCGTGGTTGGATTGCGCGATAATCTTGACCTTAATCTTACCGCTTATTACCGGCATACAAACTATCGGGAAGCAGTGCCGTCGTCAGTAATTCACCGCGCGATGGATACTCCGGGTTTTATGCTGCAGTTTAACTACCGGACAGGTTTTGGTCAGGTGAAAAACTTCCTCAGCTTCGGGCTTGATTACGCTTACCAGGCAATGGACGAATACAAACATCCAAACCTCGGCGATGCCGTCGAGGGACCAGAATATCTGGCTGACCAAAACATTTACCAAAATGGGCTGGGGCTGTTTCTGCTCGACCGGGTCGAACTGAGCGAGCAGTGGGGATGGTCAGGAATAATCAGGTATGACCGGGTATCCAACCGACTGGCGGACCACCTTATGGCCGGGGGTGTTGACCTGTCAGGTAAAGTTACTTTCGAGCGGGTTACCGGGCGAGTTGGTCTCACCTGGAACCCGAAGAGCAATTTCGGACTTTACGCCAGCTGGGGCACCGGGTTTTTGCCGCCGGGAACCGAAGAGCTGGTCAACAACCCATATGCCTACGGGGGATACAACACCCAGTTAGTGGCGGCCACTTCGGTCGGCGAGGAAATTGGCGCGCGGGGTACGGTCGGAAAGAGAATCAGCTATGATGTGGCGCTTTTTCATATGGATACCAAGAATGATTTCGGGCGGTACAGGATTGCCACACGGCCGCTTGAAACATTTTACGGAAACGTTGGCTCGACGCGGCGAAACGGGGTGGAAACTTCTGTGAACTGGGTGCTGACCGACAGGCTGTTGCTGCGTTTGGCCTACACTTACTATCATTTTAAATATAAAACGGTGGATACACTGACCGGCGAGACGCTGGAAGGGACGTGGGTGCCGAACATTCCGCAGCATCAACTTTATGCGGATGTCGAATACCGGCTGACAGACAGACTGAAAGTTGGGGCGGCGCTTGAGCACGTCAGCGCGTGGTACATTGACTCGACCAACAGAATTCTGGAGAATGGCTACGGGAAGACCGACCCGTACACGCTGGTGCATGTGAGGGCTGCTTACCGGTTTGACTGGAATGGTACGCCGTTTGAGCTGCGGCTTAGCGGGCGAAACATTTTCAACGTGCTGTATTACGGGTTTACCGAACCGGACCCGGACGGAAACTCCTACCAGCCGGCGCCTACGGCTGAATGGTCAATCGGCGTGAGGGTCGGCTTTTAAGCAGCAGGCAGTCAAAAATCGGGACATCAAAAATCGGGACACAATACATTTTTCCGATTTTTTGGTGCTCGCAGGAAATTCGGAAAATCGGGACAGGAAAATCGGGACACAATATATTTTTCCGATTTTTCAACGTCGGGAGTTGTTCCCCACCAGACCTCAGGAAAAATCGGGACAGAAAAATCGGGACACACTATAATTTTCCGATTTTTTGAGAGTTGCTCTCGCGCAAGATCTAAACCCCGAGGACCGCTTCGATAACAATGTGTGCACCATAATATTTTTCAATATTTTTTCCATCCCATGCAGGTATTAAGCCTTGCTCCTGAACAGGCAGGGAAGCAGAAGTCCAATTTTATTCGCCAAATTACCGTCGCAACCCCTCAACAAACGACTTATTTTTTTCTGGCAGAGCTATTACTATTATTTCTACTCCACTCGGATTTTTTTGGCAGCGCATTACCATTTTCACCTGGCAAAAGGCCCATGCTTTTTTAATGAGACGTCGCCATTTTTTGTCATTTTATCGAGCTATCTTCAGCCAAACAGCCTGTTAAAAATAGGAAAAATATAATGTGTCCCGATTTTCACGTAATGTGTCCCGATTTTCACGTCCCTAGCAGAAATTCGGAAAAATATATTGTGTCCCGAATTATCTGTGTCCCGAATTATCTGCCGAATTATCGTGTGTCCCGAATTATCGAATTATTCCCACCTCGGAATTATCCCCGGGTGCCCCAAATTATTAGGGTCCCCCAAAGTCGCCGCCAGAAAAATATGAAAAATGGAGGACGCTCCCCTTACTTGCCGCTTTTTCCTGTCGTAAAAAAATAGGAAAAATATATTGTGTCCCGATTTTATAAGAGGCCGCGGCGTTTGAGCATCGGCTCGACACGCGGTTCACGCCCTCGGAACTTCACGTAAAGAGCCATCGGGTCGTCGCTCCCGCCGCGCGCCAGGATGTTTTCCCGGAAAGACTGCGCCGTCTGCCGGTCAAACAACCCTTTCTCCTTGAAAGCCTCAAAGGCGTCCGCATCGAGCACTTCCGCCCAGATGTAGCTGTAATAGCCAGCATAGTAATTGTTGGCGAAGATGTGGCTGAAATATGGGCTGCGGTAGCGCACAACTATCTCCGGAATCAGGCCGATTTTCTTCAACGATTTTTCTTCAAACTCCATTACTTCTTCTGCCTTCACCGGTGCGGTCAGCGTGTGCCAGTCCATGTCGAGGTAAGACGCAGCCAGATATTCCACCGTGGCAAAACCCTGGTTGAAGTAGCGGGCGTTCCTGATTTTTTCAATCAGGGAATCTGGCATCGGCTCGCCGGTCTGATAATGCTTGGCAAACATCTTGAGAAATTCCGGCTCGATGACCCAGTTTTCCATAATCTGCGAAGGCAGTTCGACAAAATCGCGAGCCACATTTGTGCCGGTCAGCCGCAGGTAAGTGCAATCAGACAGCAGCCCGTGCAGCGCGTGCCCAAACTCATGAAACAGCGTGGTCACCTCTTCCAGCGTCAGGAGGGAGGGCTGGTCCGGTGTCGGTTTGGTGAAATTTCCGCAATTGATGATGATCGGCGTGATTTTCTTTCCGTCTACCCTGTATTCGTCGCGCAGGGCATTCATCCAGGCACCGGCTCCCTTTGAGGCGCGCGGAAAATAGTCGGTGTAGAGGATGCCCACGTGCCGGCCGTCAGCTTCCATCACTTCAAAAACTCTGACATCGGGATGGTAGACCGGGATGTCCTTGCGCTCGACAAATTGAAGCCCGTAAAGTTTGTTGGCCAGGAGGAACACACCATCTATGACGTTTTCCAGCTTGAAGTACGGACGGAGCATTTCCTCGTCGAGGTCGTATTTTTGTTTGCGCAGCTTTTCGGCATAATACCACCAGTCCCAGGGCTCGAGCTTGAAATCATGGCCCTCGGCTTTGATCAGCTTCTGCAGCTCGGCCGCTTCTTCTCTGGCTCTTTTCAGGGCCGGCTGCCAGACCTGGTCGAGGAATTTGTAGACCGCCTCGGGGGTCTTGGCCATGCTATCTTCGAGCACGTAGTCAGCCCATGTTTTGTAGCCGAGCAGGTTGGCTTTTTCGATGCGCAGGGCGATGGCCCGGGCGATGATGCCTTTGTTGTCGTAAGCATTGCCGTTGTTGCCGCGGTTGATGTAGGCTTTGAAAATTTTCTCTCGCAGCTCGCGGCGCGGTGAATACTGAAGAAATGGAATTATGCTCGGCTTGTGCAAGGTGAATACCCATTTACCTTCTTTGCCGCGCTCCCTGGCTGCTTCGGCCGCGGCCGCTACGACGTTTTGCGGCAGGCCTTCCAGGTCAGCCGGGTTATCGATTACCAGCTCGAAGGCGTTGGTGTCTTTGAGCACGTTTTCGGCAAATTTGAGTTCCAGGACGGAAAGTTCCTGGTTTATTTCTTTAAGGCGAGCCTTCTTTGCTTCGTCGAGGTTGGCGCCGGCTCGGACAAAGTCCTGGTAGTATTTCTTGAGCAGCTGTTGCTGTTCGGGATTGAGCGAAAGCTGCTCGCGCTGGTCGTAGACCGCTTTGAGCCGGGCAAAGAGTTTAGGGTTGAGGAAGATTTCGTCGTAATGGGCGGAGAGGGCCGGGGCCAGTTCCTGAGCCACCGCCTGAAGCTCATCGCTGGTGTTGGCCGAAATCAGGTTCATCATGACTTTCTGAGCTCGGTCGAGGAAAAGTCCGCTGCGGTCGAGGGCTTCAACCGTGTTGGCAAAGGTGGGAGGCTCGGGATTTTCGGCAATGGCTTTAATTTCAGCATTATGCCGAGCAATACCTTCAAGAATAGCCGGCTTGAAGTGCTCAACTTTGATGCGGTCAAAAGGAGGGGCACCAAAGGGAGCGGTCCAGTCCGTAAAGAACGGGTTTTCGGCCGCCGGCTTCTCTTTCTTTTGAGAAGAGCAGGAAATCATGATAACCGAGATTAATAAGGATAAGATGATCAGCATAACTCTCATTTTTCGCATCTTTCACTCCTGAAAATTTTTTAACATTTTATCATAAAAAGGGCGGGGGTTGGAAAAAAGGAGAGCGGGGCCCGGCTGTAATCGCCGCGCACACAAACAAAATGGGGACATAATAGTGTGTCCCGAATTTTATATTTTTCCTATTTTTGTGGAAAATCGGGACACAGTATATTTTTCCTATTTTTTCCCCCAATTTCAGGCGCTAAATAATTTCTTAAACTTATGGAAAAAAGATAATAAAAAGGGGCATCCGTAAAAAAGAGGCACAGTACTGATCCCGCCGACTTTCAAACTAAGAAATAGCACTCGCCGAAACCATTTCCTAATTTTTTATTTTGCGCCACAAGGTGACATGCACAAAAAGGAGACAAAATAGTATGTACATAATTTTTTTATCGCGATATTTAGTGCACTTTGGGGAAAAATCGGAAAATTATATTGTGTCCCGAATTTCCAGTCCCGAATTTCCAGTGTCCCGAATTTCATCCCCCATTTTTCAGTAGCGCCAGCTTTTGAGGTCGGCACCGGGTGGAGCGGATTTTTTGATGCGCTCCATTATTTTCGGTATGTGAAGCTGGTGGTAGCGCAGCCGCGACAGGTAATTCGGGAGCGTGTGGTCACCGTTCCAGCAGTGCTCGGCCCGGTCGCCGTAGTCAACCTCGCCGTCATAATACGGGTCTCTGGTGTTTTTCAAGAACTCTTCCATGAGGTAGACCGCGTTGTTCAGGTAATAATTGTCCATGTCGCCCACGTAGATGTGGATTTTGCCCTTGAGCTTCGGGCCGAGAGTCTTCCAGTCGCGCTCCAGGATGTAACGGAGGTCGTAATGCTCCCGCCAGTAGGCGGCGGTTTCCGGGTCAATTTCACCGGTCAGCTTGTCCCAGATGCGGCGCGGATAACCGTCTGGCCCGGGCGGCGAGAAAACTGCCTCCCAGATATCGTACTGGTCGCCAGAGCGGGTTTTCGTGCCGAGGGCCAGCTCGCGGTGATTGGATTCTTCCAGCGTGCAGCTTACCTCGCCGAGATAGTTGCGGCGGCCGGGGCGCGGCGTCCGTTTCCAGCGAGATTCAAGGTAATAGGCATTCTTATGCTCGTAGATGTTGATTATCGTGTAGGCCCGGAAATCTATCGGGTCGGGACAGGCGGCCCAGCAGCCGTTGTACAGGTCGGGGTAAAAGATTTGCGTGGCCAGGGCTTCCCAGCCGCCGGTTGAGCCGCCGTAGGTGAAGCGGGCCCAGCCTTCGCCTATGCCGCGGAATTTCTGCTCGATGTAAGGAATGAGCTCGTAATTAATGGCGTCACCGTACGGACCGAGGTTAGCCGAGTTGACGGCGTAGGAATCGTCGTAATAAGGGTTGGCGTGCTGGATTTCGATGATTAGAAAGCGCGGGGTGTCGGGAGCGGTCCAGTATTTATAGAAAGCGTAGGCTTCTTCCTGAACGATGCGGTTGTAGCCTTGAAGGTGGAAGCGCTCGCTGTAATCGGGCGGAAGGTCCGGGTCGGGAGGTTCCTCGCGGAAGCCGCTGAGGTCGTAAGGAAAGTGGCCATGGAAAACGATAAGTGGGTAGTGGGCTTCAGGGTGTTCATCAAAGCCGTATGGCAAAAGTATGTGGGCGCCCAAATAAACCGGCGTCCCCCAGAAATCGCTGAGCAGCTTGCTCTGGATGCGGACGTGCTTGATGTACTTGGTTTCTGGCGGATCGGGAATTGGCGGGATGACCTGGTCGAGAGAAATCTTGATGGTTTCGGCGCGAACCGGGTCTATGTGGATTTTGATTGGCTGACTGTAGAGGTTTCCCGGCTTGCGATTCCACTGTTGGCCTTCGCCGCGGTCGGGCGGGAGCTTAAGGACGCGGCCGTCGGCCAGGTGGAATGTCTGGTAAATGTTGAGCAGCCCCTGGACCCAGTATTCGCCTGGCTCGATGTCAGCGAGAGACTGGCGGGGGTAGCCAAAGGCTGTATGGTCAATGATGGCCGGAACACCCGGCGCCAGGCCATCAACATCGAGGCCGAACACCTGCTGGGTGGCTGGGCCGTCGCTAATTTGAAAGCGCGGTTCCGGGCTGTTGCTGGTCGAAATGAGCAGGAGCATACGGCCGTCGAGCGGGGTGGCTGACCTTTCAGCAGGGAAGGATATGGCAAATTTAACCCGGGCTTGCCTGGGGCTCTGGGTAGCGCCTGATTTTTGTTCACAGCTCGTGCCGGCAATTAAAGCGAGCGCGATGGCTAACAAGGCAAAAGAAATCAAAACGGAAGAAAAACGGACGAGACGATTTAGGCTTTTTTTTGATAATTTTTTCCTGGCCAATTTTTTCATTGCTTCCCTCCTTTGAAAGTTGAATACAATCGAGTCGAATAAAATATCGGCCGAGGATAGGTTAGGTCTGAGGAGAGGATGTTTCGGAAAGTTGGCAGGCATCAAAATACGGTGGGCTAAATTTATTAGGGTAGTTTATTCGACTCAAATTATTTTTTCCTGCTCCATATAACAACTCATATAATAACTTTTTGATTGCGCATCTGGCAACAAAAAAGGCAACTCCTCAATGAAAATCAGTGAAAATCGGGAAAATCGGGACACAGTATATTTTTCCTATTTTTTCCCCCAATTTCAGGCGCTAAATAATTTCTTAAACTTATGGAAAAAAGATAATAAAAAGGGGCATCCGTAAAAAAGAGGCACAGTACTGATCCCGCCGACTTTCAAACTAAGAAATAGCACTCGCCGAAACCATTTCCTAATTTTTTATTTTGCGCCACAAGGTGACATGCACAAAAAGGAGACAAAATAGTATGTACATAATTTTTTTATCGCGATATTTAGTGCACTTTGGAGAAAAATCGGAAAATTATATTGTGTCCCGAATTTCATGTCCCGAATTTTAATGGGTCTCTAATTTTATCTCTAAAACTGTCGATTTTCCCCTGCCCCAATTTTCTCACGAATTTCTCAGAAAATCGGAAAATCATAAAGTGTCCCGCATTTCGGATTTTCTTAGGGGGATTTGCTGATATCATAAATTCGGGACATAATAGTGTGTCCCGAATTTCTCCACCCACCACGCTGACTTCAAGACAAATGTAAAGGTCAAAATCCGCAAAATGCGCAAAATGGGGACACAAGAGTGTGTCCCGAATTTCGTGCCGATTTTCCCCTATAAATTTCCCCTTCCCTATCAGAAAATAGGAAAAATATATTGTGTCCCGATTTTTTGTTATTGAACGAAAAAAATTGGAAAAATATATTGTGTCCCGATTTTCAATTGTGTCGGGCGGTTTAATAAGATAAATTATGAGTATGAGTGATGTGGTGAAATGCCTGCTGTGCGGGCGAGAGGATGAGTTTCGCCCCAATGAGATTTTCTGCCCCACCTGCGGGCAACCGAAATTATTCATCAACCCTATGCTTTCTGCTGAACTTTTATCTTCTAAACTTTCCATTCCCAGCTCCTCCCGGGAAAATGGCTTATTTGCACCGAAAGCTGCCGGCACGGCAGAATCTTCTGACGCATCCCTGGCTTCTAACCCGGCAGTACCTTCCAACACCTCCCTTTCCAAAAATGAGCCTTCGCCTCTATCTTCCGCTGCGCCCACCTCCCCTGGAAATCTTTCATCCAACAGTGCTCCATCTAACTCCAACACTTCATCATCCACAGCTCAATTCCCGCCAACCGGAGCCGACCAGAACGCCAGACTCTCCGGCGGCCTCTCTCTTGAAAGATTCGCTTCCTTCCTGCCCTTAAAGAAAATCCGCCCTGAATTAAGCCTCGGTGAAGGCCAGACTCCCCTGCTCCCGTTAAAATCAATCGACGAAACCGGGTCCCTTCTGGCGAAGCTCGAATCAGCCAACCCGACGCTTAGCTTCAAGGACCGCGGTTCGGCCGTCGTCGTGCAGAAAATCGTGGAACTCGGCTGGAAAGCCGTCGGGACAGTCTCCACCGGCAACATGGCTTCCTCCACCGCGGCCTACGCCGCCCGGGCCGGACTGCGCTGCGTCCTTCTGGTAAAGAAAGGCACTTCTCGCGCCGCTCTCCTCTCTTCGGCCATTTTCAACCCGCTCATCATCGAAGTTGAAGGCGATTACGGCCAGCTTTTCCGCGAAAGCTATCGCCTCGGCCAGGAGTTCGGCATCTATTTCGCCAACTCGGTTGACCCGCTGCGCGTTGAAGGCTACAAGCTTACCGCCTTTGAGATTTGCCTCGAATTGGGGAAAGCTCCCGACTTTGTATACCTTCCCATCAGCGCGGGCGGCCATTTTCTCGGTCTTTACAAGGGCTTTAGCGAACTGGCCCGGGCAGGTTATATCGAAAAAATGCCGCGCCTAATTGGGGTTCAGGCGGCAAACTGCTCGCCCATAGCCACAGCCTTTAAAAACGGTCAGCAAACCGTCTCCAAAATTGAGCCCGCCGCCACCATCGCCCATTCAATCTCCAACCCCGACCCGCCAGCCGGCAACCTGGTCTTAAAGCTCGTTCGCGACCACGACGGTTTCCTGACGGCTGTTTCAGATGAGCAGATGCTCCTCGCACAAAAAGACCTCTCCATCAAAGAAGGACTTTTCGTCCAGCCCGAATCAGCCGCCACTCTGGCTGCCTACTACGACCTTCGCCACCGCTTCCGGGGCCTGTCAGTGCTTATCCTTACCGGCCAGGGACTCAAAGCTACCCACCAGCCCGAAATCGACGACCGCCTTTACGCCACGACCTCTCTGGCAAACCTTAAAGAAACCCTTCAATCCATGTTACGTAAAAAATAATGTTTTGCCTTAGATTTTGGCCTTAGATTTTGAATTCATCCCTTAAAGGAGGGCTCATGGCTCAAACTTTTAAAACGACTTGGGGAGGTTATGATTTCCTCAGGATTCCCGTGCGCTGGATAAGATACGCCGCCATCGGTATCCTGGCCGTAATTCTCCTGGCCACTTCTATCTACCAGATAAAACCGGAAGAAATCGGAGTCATCCTGCGTTTCGGGAAATTTGTCCGGACCTCCGAACCTGGCCTGCATTTCAAGCTGCCTTTCGGGATAGAAAACTTAACCCGCGTTCCCGTACAGCGTCAGCTCAAGCTGGAATTTGGCTACCGTACAACCCGACCGGGCATCAAATCTGAATATTATGTGAATGAAGAAACCAAAAAAGAATCGCTCATGCTGACAGGCGACCTCAATGTGGTGGTCGTGGAATGGATCGTGCAGTACAAGATAAAAGACCCCTATAAATTTTTATTCAAAGTGCGTGAGCCGGTGCAGACTTTCCGGGCCATGACTGAAGCCGTGGTTCGGCAGGTAGTGGGCGACGCTTCCGTTGATGAAATCATCACCTTTGGTCGAGCTGACCTGGCCGCCGAAGCCATGACCGAACTTCAGAAGCTGGCTGACATCTACGAGCTCGGGCTGGAAGTCAACCAGCTCATCTTCCAGGACGTTAACCCCCCTGACCCGGTCAAACCCTCTTTCAACGAAGTCAATCAGGCCCTGCAGGAGAAAGAACGCAAAATAAATGAAGCCTGGGCCGAGTACAACCAGGAAATTCCCAAAGCCCAGGGCGAAGCAGAACAGATGATTCGGGCCGCTGAAGGTTTTGCGGCCGAACGTGTCAACAACGCCCGCGGGGATGCCGCCCGGTTTATCTCCATATACCGGGAATACGCCAAAGCCCCGGCTGTTACCCGGAAAAGGCTTTATCTGGAAACGCTAAACGAGGTGCTTTCCGGCCTTGAGAAGAAAATCATTGTCGACGAAAATCAGAAAAACCTGGTACCGCTTTTCAACCTGGGAGAGGAGGTGAAAAAATGAAACGGGCAACTTCCCGAATACTGTTAACCATCATCGCCCTGCTTGTTCTGCTGGCCCTGGTCGATGGCATTTACACAGTTTCTGAAACCAACCAGGTCATCATCACTCAATTCGGAGAACCCATAGGTTCCGCCGTCACCTCCCCCGGCCTGCATTTCAAAGTTCCCTTCATCCAGAAGGCCAACTATTTTGAAAAAAGATGGCTCGAATGGGATGGCGATGCCAACCAGATTCCCACCCGCGACAAAAAGTACATCTGGGTTGACACCTACTGCCGCTGGCGGATAAGTGACCCGCTGGTTTTCTATCAGCGGGTTAAAGATGAACGCGGAGCGCATTCAAGACTTGACGATGTGGTCGACGGAGAAACCAGGAATGTCATCGCCAGCTTCGACCTGATTGAAATTGTCCGGTCAACCAACCGGGAATTTAACCTGAGCGAAGAATCGGCCCTGCTGGATTATTCCGAGGTGACCGGAAAGATTCAGGTCGGCCGGGCGCGCATTGCCGAAATGATACTGGAGCGAGCTTCAAAAATAACGCCAGAGTTCGGGGTCGAGCTTAAAGACGTCAGGATAAAAAGAGTAAATTACGTGGATGAAGTTCAGAAAAAAGTCTTTGACCGGATGATTGCCGAACGTAAACGGATTGCTTCCAGATACCGCTCAGAGGGTGATGGGCGAAGCGCGGAAATTCGAGGTCAGAAAGAACGAGAGCTTAAAATCATAACATCTGAAGCCTACCGAAAAGCCCAGGAAATCAAGGGCAAGGCGGAGGCCGAAGCCGCTAAAATCTACGCGGAAGCTTACAATTTAGACCCCGAGTTTTACCAGTTTCTGAAAACTCTGGAAACTTACCGCAGTACTCTGGCCAAGAACACCTGGTTAATACTGACTACCAATTCTGATTACCTGAAATACCTGAAGTCAACTTCTCGCTGAAATATAAAAATCGGGACACAATACATTTTTCCTATTTTTTTACGAAAGCAAAAAGCAGCAAAAAATTTGGGGGGCCATTTTTCATATTTTTTTGCTGCGACTTTGGGGGCCTAATAATTTGGGGCACCCGGGATAATTCCGAGCCGGCGGGGAAAAATCGGGAGATAAATCGGGTCATAGAAAAATCGGGACACATTAGAAAAATCGGGACACATTATATTTTTCCGATTTTAGAACCCGCCCCTTAAACTTTAGTTGAGAATCAAGCGCTACACCTATGGCAAATAAAGGGAGCCGCGATCATCATTGAGCAAGTAAAATTCGGTAAAAATCGGGACACACTAGATTTTTCCTATTTTTTTTCGGATAAATCGGGACACAATAGTGTGTCCCGATTTTTACATGCCGATTTTTCCCTATAAATTTCCCGTTCCCTAGCAGAAAATAGGAAAATTATATTGTGTCCCGAATTTCTTTAGATGAGCCTTTTTTTAACTTCCTGTCTATTTTATAAAAACTTCAAGCACGGGGATTTCCACCGGCGGTTTCTGAATCGGGAGCGACAGCCACACGTTCTTGGCCTCAGCACCGGAGCCCGGACGGAAGCGAATTTCCGAGGCATCATGCAAGAATTGAACATATTCCACCCTGTCGGCCATATTTTTAAGCCAAAGTCCGCCAAGCGGGTAAGCCAGAAGATGGATGTAGAGGCGTTTGGTGGTCGGGTTCCAGGTCAGAAGGGTGTTGGGCGGAGCAGTAAATTCATCGGGCGCCTGGGTGCAGCCGTAAATTGAGCGGCTGTTGAGGGCCATCCACTCGCCAATGGCTTTTAGCCGTTCCTGCGCTCGCGGGTCGAAGGTGCCGCGGGCGGTCGGCCCAACGTTAAGCAGCAGGTTTCCACCTTTGCTCACAGAGTCAATCAGCAAGGTGATGAGCTGGGCCGGGCTTTTCCAGGTATATTCATCGCGGTAGTAGCCCCATGAGCCGGAAAAAGTCTGACAGGTTTCCCAGGGAATGCGGCGGCCGTTTTTCTCAGGCCATTTGGTGACGATGACCTGCTCCGGTGTGGTAAAATCCCAGCCGCCTTCGACATCCTCTAGGTCAAGGCGGTCGTCAACGATGATGTTCGGCTGGAGCGAACGGGCGAGCTTCAGCAAACCAAGCGAATCCCAGTCGTCGCGACCTTTGCCGTGCTTGCCGGGGAAAGAAAAGTCAAACCAGATGATGCTGATTTCGCCGTAGTTGGTCAGCAGTTCGCGAACCTGGTTTTTCATGTACTCGCGGTAGCGGGCCATGTCGCGGCCGGCGTTGAGTTTTTCGTAGTCGGCCTCGTTATCCGGGCGGAGCGGGTGGAGGCGGTCAATGGTGTAGTCGGGATGATGCCAGTCGAGGAGCGAATAATAAAAGCCGACCTTGAGCCCTTCGGCCCGGAAGGCTTCGACGAATTCTTTCAGGATGTCGCGGCCGAAAGGTGTGTTGGTCGCTTTGTAGTCGGTGTACTTTGAATCCCAGAGGCAGAAGCCCTCGTGGTGTTTGGCGGTGATGACCGCGTATTTCATGCCGGCGGCTTTGGCCAGGCGAGCCCACTCGCGCGGGTTAAAGAGGTCAGGGTTGAAGTGGTCAAAATATTTCTGGTACTGCTCGTTGGTCAGGCGCTCGTTGTGCTTGACCCATTCGTGGCGGGCAGGAAGAGCGTAAAGTCCCCAGTGGATAAACATGCCGAAGCGGGCTTCGGTCCACCATTTGAGGCGCTGGGCTTTCTGGGCTTCGGTTTCTTTGGGGAGCTGGGGCGTGGCTGAGGCAGGCAGGACAAATGTTATTGCCAGGATGATGGATGATAACAGGCTGAGCCATTTTGCTTTCATCGATTCCTCCTTAATTAGTTGGAGCATTTTTAATTCGGTTATTTAGTATTTATTTCAAAATATCTTGGAGAATTCAACATAATAATGCTTTCGTCATTCAGTATTTATTGTGCTGTATTTATTTTCGCGCATTTATCATACGGTATTTATCAACCAGTTTTCATCAACCAGCTAATTTTTTTTCGCCGTCAGATCTAAATAAAATAATATTTTTCGCTGGGGTATGCTGGCTGAAGGCGAAATTGGCTGCAAGCACCTGGTCAAAATTAAAAAGAGGAAAGGCTTTTTCAGAATAATGCTTGGGGGCGATAAAGGAGCTTGAAGGACAGGGAAATGAAACAACAAAAGAAAAGGGAAAGGGAAATGGAATATTAAAAGTAGAGGGGAAGGGAATTGCAAAAGCAGAGTGTAAAGGAATAGTAAAAGTTAAGGGAATGGGAATAGCAAAAGTTAAGGGAAAGGAGAAATGAAAGGAAAAGGAAGAGCCAAGGGCAAAGGGCTGGAATGTGATTAGTTTATTTCTTAATTTGGCATCGTCCGGCTTCTTCATTGCGCCTCACCCTCCCGATTATAAGAATATCTTAAAGATAAAACAACATAAAATCGGGACACACTATATTTTTCCGATTTTAGAACCCAGTGCTTAAACTTTAGTTTAGAATCAAGTGCTGTACTCATGGCCAAATAAGGAAGTCGCGATCATCATTGAGCAAGTAAAATTCGGGAAGTAAAATTCGGGACACACTATAATTTTCCTTTTTTTTATCTATCCGTCGCGGACGTAAAATTCGGAACACTATAGACATAAAACTCGGCTTAAAACTCGGGACATCATAAATTTTCCCTATTTTTAGTTTTCCTGGCCTTAAACTTTAGTTGTGATTCAAGCACCGTGCTCATAGCAAATTTAGGGCCGCAATTAATATTGCGCATGAAACATACTGGAATATAAGTACATCAATAATTATTGCGCTTGGTGAAAATAACATCACTGTTGGAGATTTTAGTCGCTCCAACCTAATGATTGCTTCTTTTAAAGTTCTTTTAAAATTCGTTCATTAAATTCATACAAATTGCTTGCGGGCAAACAATCTGGAAAGGTGAAAATTCTCGGGCTGGCGTCGGGCTCTTTGAATCTTAACCAGTTTTGGCTTCAAAAGAGCATGGTTGGTCATTATTGCCATCTTGGATTTCGCCACACCCCGGGAGATTAAAGATGTTTTTAGTTTTGCAGCTACAGGAAAAATCGGAAAATTATATTGTGTCCCGATTTTCCGCGTCCCGAATTTCCTGGAAAATTACGAATTTCCTCTGCTCCGAATTTCCCTCTGTCCAGAAAATGCGAAAATGGGGACACAATAGTGTGTCCCGATTTTCATGCCGATTTTCCCTTATCAATTTCCCATTGCCTAGCAGAAAATAGGGAAAATATATTGTGTCCCGAATTTCCCTTTGAATTTCCCATTGCCTAGCAGAAAATAGGGAAAATATATTGTGTCCCGAATTTCCCTTTGTGTCCCGAATTTCCCTTGTGTCGGAAAATTATAGTGTGTCGCGAATTTCCTGTCCCGAATTTCCCCGAATTTCCCGGTTTACTTTAATTCCCAAATCGTTGTAAATATTTTATATCATGAATGTGGGGAATAAGTATGGTGACTCACCTTTTTGCTCATTTTTACCTTTTGGGGGGAAAATGAGGCACAGTCTTAATATCATTAAAAAAGTCGCTCTCCGGCTTATCATCTTTTTGATGATAATCATTTTCAGTAAATCCATCTTAATTGCTTTGGAGACATTTTCTCAGCAGGACCAGAAAAGCGAAAAGAGTTTAGCCGCACGATATTTATCTCAATTGCCGGAAGCTAAATATTATTTAACCGATACCACAGAAAAAGCGTCTTTTGCTGGTGGGCAAAAAGATTACCTGGAAAAGATTATGCCTGCCATTACGAAAGAGCTCGGGATTAACTGGCAGCTCGATTCCCGGTTGTCTTTCTTCTGCCTCTGGCTGAATGAATTATTTCAGGCGTCATTCATGCCCGATGGCGTGGCCATAAAAGAAGCTGCTAACTGGCTCGGGTTACCAGAACCAACTCCTCACTTTCTGATAATGAAAGAGCCCCTTGACCTTCGGCTGCCCAAAAAAATAAAAGCAAAATTATTAAATCTGCCAGACCTGGACCTTTACACTCATTACGGAGCTCTGGCTGACGGCAATCCAACCGGGGAAATCACTATTATAATTGCCTTTTCTCAACGACATGTATTAATCTCGCCCGTGCCACGCAGGTTGACCGAACCAGGCAATTTAGAATTTAAACTGAGTTTTTATCCAGGTTATTCTGACGCTCTTATCATCCACAAGCTCCCAGATGGAAAATCTGAGCCCATCAGAATAGAAGGTCAGCTGCCTGTAATTTATTCGACTAAAATAAATCTCAAACTGTCTCAGCCGGGCATCCACGAGCTGGAAATTGTGGCCCAGAATAAAAAAGGACCACAGGTGCTGGCCAATTTTCCTGTTTTTGTTGGTACTCCAGGTTCATTTCTTACCGGCCAGGCCATTGACCTCATCGGCACAAGAGAGCAATCCGCTTCTAAGGTAAGAGAAAGACTTTATCAGCTTATTAATGAAGAAAGAAAAAAGGCGGGCCTGCAAGAGCTGAAAATAGATTCCGAGCTGGAAAAAATAGCCAGCAGCCACTGCCAGGACATGCTCAAAAATAATTTTGTCGGTCATGTCTCTCCTTCCACTGGTGGGCCGGACCAGCGGCTTAAAAGCGTTGGAATTATTACCGATCATTTTGGAGAAAATGTTGCCCAAGGCTACAATTCAGCCGAAGAAATTCACCGTGGGCTGATGGAAAGCCCGGGTCATCGGATGGTCATTCTCGATTCCCGGTTGACCAGCGTGGGCATTGGAGTGGAAACCAAGGGAAGCGGGCCCAGAAAAGCCTTCCTGGTAACGGAACTCTTCATCGGCCACCGTCTGCCGGCCGATGAGCCTATAGCAAATCCAGCTCAACCGGAAGAACAGGAAACCTCTCAATATCCGAAGCCGAAGATAATTGACCGGAGACAAACCCCAGAGCTCAGTTACCCGGAAATTAATGAAAAACTAAAGGAGATAGCTCAGCAAGCAGCCGACAAGTTTAGCCAGCAGGAAAACTTTGAGCCAGACGAGGTTCAACTTTTCCTGATTAGCGCACTTCTCAAGGAAAAAATTTCTTTTGAGCGGATGAACGCCATGAGCCTGATTGCCGCCAGCCAAGAAGAGATTATAGAAAAAATGAGTAAGGTCGAAACAGCTCAAGATCAGGTCGGGCTGGGGATAGCCAGAATAACCTCCGGCAGCAAGAAAGGCAAGCTGCTGGGCATTCTGGTCCTTCTCTCTGTTCGTTAATTTGATGGTCTGGCGAGCTATTTTGTTGGGGTAAAGTTGAAAAAAAGGGGTTTAAATTTTAGTGTCTAGCGCCTAAAAATCGGAAAAATCTAGTGTGTCCCGATTTTTGAAGTCAATTTATTTTCTCTAAAAGCAGAGTTTTAAGTTCTTTTATTAAATTCCGATGGCTCATGGGCAAAAATTTCGTCAAATCGCTTTTAATCTCTTCTTGTGGAAATTTTTCAACTTTCTTACTCAAATCTTCGTGACTAACCTTTTTATTGTAAATAGCCATTTTCTTATTGACCAGGTTCCAGTCAATTGATACCTTTTTTGAAAGCAAAAACCAAAGGTCAAAAATATCTCTACCCCGGCTTCTGGTTAAAATCGCCCTAACCTTCTCGGCTAACATTTCCTCTATTGTTAAATGTGAAACATAAGGGTAAGGTGCGACCGGGAAGACGGTTTCAAGGAAAGAAGACTTAATTGGCAAAACAGGTTTTTCTCTTAATGAAAAATCCAATCTAACTGTAAGAGGAAACTTATATTTTGGAACTTCCAGAAATATTCTTCCTACATATGAAATACTGATTGAGTCCATTCTTTTAAAGCTCACGCCTGGCTCTTCCTTGCTTAAAGCTCGAACACTTTGATTAATCAGTTGTTCAAGCTTCTTGGCTGATAATAGGCTGGTGAAGTCCAAATCTTCAGAAAATCTAAAAGAGCCAAACAATAACCTTAAGGCTGTTCCACCCTTAAAATAGATTTTCTGACTCTCTCTCTGCCTGTAAAGATATTTTAAAAATAGAACTTGGAGATATTCCCGATAAATCGTGAACAAATCAATTTTTAATTCCTGGCTTAGTTGTTGAGCAGTTTCTTCGTCTAACATATTTTCAGCTTACCTAATAAATTTTGCAGCGGTATAAAATTGTATCTTTTTGATAGTTTACATATCTTTTTCCGGTCAATCACCTCTAAATTCAGGTCTGTGATATGGACGTTTCTTAATTTCTTCGCCATAAAATAAAGTTCGTCCAACAGCGCTTTTTCAGGAGTGGCAATTAAGAACTTATCTTTTTTGACAAAACCCCAAAAATACTTACTCTCTAAATGAGCGTACTCGTACTCTTTTTCCTGATAATTTATTCTTTTTGTCTTCAGCGGGGTCAGCGAGGTAATCGTGTAAGGAAACTGGGGCAAAATCCCATAAAAAGATAGAGCGCTTTCCAAAGATATATAAGAAGGGCTAACTAAGAAATTAGCCAACTCAAATTCATTGTATCCCCTCAAGGCAAAATGATACTTCCCCTTGGCAACTCTATTAATCACCCCGTCTTTTTCTAATCGCTGTAAAAGTACATAGAGAGTCTTTATTTTTTTTATAGCGAAAATTTTGCTGGCGTCGTTTATATCAAAAAATGTAATCCTTTTTTGATGCAATATTTTAATTGCCTGAACCTTTGATATCATTTCCATTTTTGCTACATAATTATAGCAAATCTGGAATCTATGTCAATGACCTGATGATAAAACATACATATGCTTTTGCTAAATTAACCTATAGGACTTTTTATCTGGCTACTAAAGAAAATTTAAGCCGACATCGAGGTGCCAAACAGTCTCGTCGATGTGAGCTCTTGGAGACTATTAGCCTGTTATCCCCGGCGTACCTTTTATCCGTTGAGCGATGGCCCTTCCATTCGGGACCACCGGATCACTAAGCCCTGCTTTCGCACCTGCTCGACCCGTCGGTATATTCTTGTTTGATTATTCTTCCATCTTCTAATTCTATTATTCTATCTATCCCTGATATATCCCACTTTCTATACGAAATTATCAGGCAAGTTTTATCTCTAAAATTATCTCGGATCAGTTCTTCTATCATAGCCGCTGATTCTTTATCAAGATGAGCTGTGGCTTCATCAAAGATAAGAATATCAGCTTTCCTCAGTATGGCCCGGGCTATGGCTATCTTCTGCTTCTCTCCACCCGAAAGTTTTTTCCCGGTCTCTCCAACTATGGTGTTATATCCTTCCTCCAGCTTCTCTATAAACTCCGCTGCTCCAGAAAGCTCCGCTGCCCGCCTAACTTCCGATTCAGTAGCATCTGGCCGGCTGTAGAGGATATTATTCCAGATCGTATCATTAAACAGAAACACACTCTGCGAAACCACACTTATCCTCTCCCGAAGCGAGGCAAGCGATAGCTCCTCAATTATGAGAATAAAAATTCTCCTAATTTACCCATTAAAAACCCAGATGAGTCATTTTTACTCCAGTCTCTCAATATGAATGACATATTCCCCTTTTTCATTCTCATACAAATAATAAAAGGTATTTTGAGAAAAAACAATGCTCCGAGATGCATTCAACATATCAACCAATCTATCATCAAGCAGATATTCTTTAATAAAATTCCCTTTAGGCGTATATTTTTCGTACAGAGTTTTCTGTCCTTTCTTTTTAAAGGTCCGAACATATACATTCCCATCATTATCCAGATAAAAGCTCTCAAAGGCAGGGAGATATTTAGGAAAATAAAGGGTCTTAAAAAATGCTTTGATCATATCGGTATTCATCGTAGGTGGTTTATCAGGAGAATTTAGCATCGCCTCAAGGAATCTATCCTTAAAGGCCTGGGTGGATTTAACCCGACCATAATTTTTCTTAAATATTTGCCCGACCTGTCGCCCGTTTTCATCAAGAATCAATATCAAAAAATCTCGCCTTGGGTTAGAGACAAAAACCAGGCCAGCTTTTTCAGAATATTTCACTTCGATATATGGTTCTACCGCTTCTATTTCGTATTCGGGCGGAATAATCAGCCTCTCGCCCAGAACCTCATTCAGATTATTAAGCTTCTCGTCAATAAAGGTTATTTTATAAACTATAGCTTTTCCTCTGTCGTAGGAAAATTCTCGACTTTTCCCGACCGCCTTTCCATTCTTTAATAGCAGGATTGAACCATTAACCTCAGGCCATTTCGATTCACCTAGTAGGTTGCCTTTTAGATCAAACTCCAAGAGTCTGTTGCCAGAGGAAAAGGTATAAATTTTATCCTCAACAAAATTAAAGTCTGAAAGGCGAGAAATTTCCCCAGGACCTTGTCCCTGTTGGCCGATTTTATTGATTAAATTAAGATTCTCATCAAATCTCCAAATGTGTTAGTGTATAAAAATGTTCGCGATTTGATCTAGGAGAACGAGCCATCGTAATA
>JBNARJ010000001.1:0-499819 GCA_049719515.1 Candidatus Saccharicenans sp. | reverse complement strand
GGGGGTTTGAAATGGGAAGGGGTGAAATGGGAAGGGGGGCGGACCATGGTAATTATTTTAATTTCTTCAAATTAGCTCATAATTTAACCTAAAAAATAAGCCTTAAAGCCATTTTTGGGGTATCAAAAATGGCTTTTGCGGTTGTTAAAGCACTAATTAAGAGACTGATTACTGAGGTAGAATTATTCTTTTCTTATTTAGTTGAGATTTTTAGCTGAAATTTTGCCACCGCAAAATCAGTTTTAAGGCCATATTCAGCCCGCAAAAAACGGTTTATCTTTTGAATATTCTCAAATAGATTGCATGGTCCGACCCATAATTCACTCCTGCCCTAATTCCCTCCAAATTATCTAAACCACAAAAAATAATTAATAAAACAAAAAGTAGTTGGAGATTTGCACGTTTGGAAATTAAAGAAAAATAAATCATCGCCAGCCGCTGGTCCGTTCTTTAACAAATTCGAAAAACAATAGTGTTGAGGCAATAGCATATGAATTATTTTTGAATTTTATTATAAAATTAGAATGCCCTTAAAATTAGCTCGGGTCAGCCATGGTGATAGAAAACTATTCTTTTGGCCGGATGGTTATCGGAGGAAAGGTCTATAATGCTGATTTAATTATTATCGGCGAAGAGATTTTCTCCAACTGGTGGCGCCGGGAAGGGCATTCTCTTTGCCCTGATGACCTGCACCTGGTAGTAGAAAGAAAGCCTGATGTCCTGGTCATCGGCACGGGGGCTTACGGAGCGATGGACGTTCCTTATGAAACGGAAAAATACCTGGAAGAAAAGGGGATAGAAGTCATCTGGAAACCCACAGCCGAAGCGGTGGAGATTTTTAACGGTATCACCGGCCGAAAAAAAGCCGGTGCCTTCCACCTGACCTGCTGAGATAACACAGAATATTGGCCATGTTTGCATATTTTAATGAAATGATTATTAAAAAAATCCGAAATCAATCGGGAAATTACAGAAATATAGTTCAGACCGCTTATAAGATATTTATTTTTCAAGGTCTTGGACTCTATCAAAATAATTAATATTAAAAATTCCCGCTTGAAAGCCAAAATAAATAGGCAATTTGATTAAGCATAAAAAGGCCACCAGGCTTTGAGGAATCAGAATATACAAATTGCCAGATAAACATAAAAATGCTATTTATTAGCCATGCCTGAGACAAGCTTTTTTACCCATTTGGAATGCGGGTGGTGTGGCCGGAAATATGACCCGGATAAACTCTGGAATCTCTGTCCCGAATGCGGGAAACCCCTGCTGGCCCGATATGACCTGGAAAAGGCCAGAAAAGCCATAACACCTGAAGAGCTTAATAACCGCGAACCCACCCTGTGGCGCTACCGCGAGTTGCTCCCGGTGCGTAATGAGACTTTCAAGCTTTCCCTGGGTGAGGGCTACACCCCGTTAATTCGGGCTTCTCGCCTGGAAAAGGAAGTCGGGCACAGCCCCCTCTTTATCAAGGAAGAGGGGCTCAACCCAACCGGTTCTTTTAAAGCCCGCGGTCTGAGCCTGGCTGTTTCCCGGGCTTACGAGCTCGGGGTTAAAGCCCTGTCCATTCCGTCTGCCGGAAATGCCGCCTGCGCCCTGAGTGCCTATGCCGCCCTGGCCGGCCTGGAAGCCCATGTATACATGCCGGCTGATGTGCCAAAGCCTTTTATAAACGAATGCCGGGTGCTTGGCGCTCAGGTTCACCTGATTGACGGTCTGATTACCGACTGCGGTAAAGCCGCCCGGGCCGACCTCGAAAAATACGGTCGCTTTGATGTTTCCACACTCAAGGAGCCGTACCGGATTGAGGGCAAAAAAACCATGGGCTACGAACTGGCCGAGCAACTGGGATGGACTCTTCCCGATGTAATCATCTACCCGACGGGTGGCGGCACCGGCCTGGTTGGCATGTGGAAAGCTTTTAACGAACTGGAAAAACTGGGCTGGATCGGTTCAAAGCGTCCCCGTATGGTCACCGTCCAGTCGGAAGGCTGCGCTCCGTTGGTCCGGGCTTTTCGCGAGGGGAAAGAATTTGCCGAACCCTGGCCAAATGCCAGGACGATCGCTGATGGCCTGCGGGTTCCGGCAGCTATTGGGGATTTCTTGATCCTCAGAGCACTGCGCGAAAGTGGCGGGACAGCGGTTGCTGTTCCCGATAGCGAAATTCTTCAAGCCACCTACCTTCTGGGGAGAACCAGCGGAATCTGGCCGGCTCCGGAAGGTGGCGCCACTCTGGCTGCCTTCATCAGACTCAAAAAAGATGGTTGGGTCAGAGAAAACGAATCAGTGGTTCTCTTCAACACCGGCAATGGAGCCAAGTACTCTCGGGTGTGGGATTAAGTAGTACCCCGAAATCTTAAGAAAAAAAATTAAAATTAATTCGCTCCGGTTTTATGGCACATCTGATGTTTTATGTTTTGGCCCGATAATAATAAGAGAAGGGTAAAGCTTTTGCCAAATAGTAAATCAGCAGAATGCATAAATTTAGGAAATTGAACGGAATGCCGAAGACACACTTCAGCCCGCTCTCCCTAACATAAGCCAGCAAGCCAAACTCTTTTCCTTCAGGTCATTATTTTTATGTCCTTTCCACCAGAAGCTCATGAGAATTTTTTTATGATTGCCTGAGCTTTTGCTGCCCAAAGAATTTTGCTGAAATAATTTGCTCAACCAAGCGTACAACAAAAATTTCCGGCTATCTGCATTGATGATTGCTTTTTTTGATTTATTTTTTATACTAAATTAGCCTGGATGATAAATTTAATTAAGCTTATTTAAAATAAAACTCAATCGCGGAGAAAAGAATGGAAAAGGCTAAGCTCTATGAAAGAATAATTGAGCAACTGAGAGAGCTGTTTCAAAAGGTAGATGACCCGATTGCCAGGATGGCCACCATAAATGCTCTGCTGTACCACAAGATTGATTATTATTTCTGGTGTGGATTTTATCTCTTAAAAGACAATGAATTAATCGTTGGCCCCTACCAGGGACCTTTAGCCTGCCTGAAATTGGCCCACAACAAGGGGGTTTGCTGGGCTGGGGTGCGGGAAAAGAAGCCGATTATCGTTCCCGATGTTCATCAATTTCCGGACCACATCGCCTGCGATGAGCGCTCGCAGTCAGAAATTGTCGTGCCGGTGTTTACGCCCGACGGTCAGGTATATGGCGTGATTGACGTGGATTCAGACCGGCTGGCCAGCTTTGATGAAACTGATGCCCGCTACCTGGAAAAAATCGTTGAGCTTATATTTAAAAAACCTTAAGTATTTAGAATAGGTTTTTTTGCATTTGGCCGGGGGAGCGCTTATTCGATTGAGCCCGGAAGCGTTTTAAAATAAACCATGCTTAGTGAACAGCAGCCATTTAAAGTTATTTAATGATAAGGCAGCCAAACGGCCAGTAACTCCCGGGCAAGAAACCTTTTCTCTGAAACACAAAGTTATTATGAATTTATTTCTTATTTCTAATTTTTTTATTTTCGAGTCGGTCTGATTCTTAAAGGTAAAAATAATTGGCACTATCCTGCAGATATGAAACTCATTTATTGCCCGTCCAAATTCCTGCTTAAAAAATAACCTTTTAATAACCCGGCCATCTTGACAGCCCTTTTTTGATGGTTAGAATTTTGAGTCAAAAAGAAGGAAAGGATGGAGATGAAAAAGGCCTGTATTTTACTGATCATACTATGTTCTGTTTTGTTTAAAGGCTGGGCTCAGCAGGAGACATCAGAAGAAAAAACAACGCCAAAATTAAAAGAATATGTGGTGGTGACCGCCAGCCCATCGCCGTCGATAAAATCGGAAACGGCCCGGAGCGTTTTGATTTTAACCAGTGAAGAAATCAGTAAACTGCCGGTTACTTCCGTAGCAGAGCTTTTAAAATATGTCATTGGATTTGATTTCCAGCAGAGAGGGGCAGGTGGAATGCAGGTGGACGCTTCCCTTCGGGGAGGAACTTTTGAACAGACCTTAATCTTGATTGACGGCTTTAAGATAAATGACCCCCAGACCGGACATAACAGCCTTAATGTTCCGTTAACCATAGAGGACGTGGAAAGAATTGAAGTGCTTCGTGGTCCGGGCAGCCGGCTTTTTGGTCCAAATGCCTTTAGCGGAGTGGTAAATATTGTCACCCGGCGAAGGGGTGATAAAGGGTTCGCTCTGGGTACCAAATACGGGCAACATTCTTACCGGGAGGTAGCGGCCAGGGCTTCTTCCGTCACGGGACGGTTACAGAACAGCACCAGTTTTTCTTACCGGGCTTCATCCGGTTACCTGGACAATACTGATTTTGACCAGGTCAATCTGTATGACCGGTGGCAGGTTGATTTTAAATCAGGTTCGGCCAGCTTTCACTGCGGCTTCTCAGAAAAATCATTCGGAGCAAACGGCTTTTATGCTTCGTCTTTTCCAAACCAGTGGGAGAAGGTGAGGGTTTTGTTTACCGGTCTGGAAACAAATTTATACAGCCGGCGCTTTATTATAAATCCCAAAATATATCTGCGTCACGGTTTTGACCAGTTCTTGCTCGACAGAAACAATCCTTCTTTATTTGAAAATATTCATCACAACCAGGTTTTGGGGAGTCAGGTTAATTCAAGCTACCTCTCTCGCTTTGGTGAAACTTCAGCCGGTCTGGAGTTTCGGGCCGAACAGGTTAACAGCACCAACCTTGGGGAAAGAAGAAGGGAAACGTTTGGTGTATATCTTGAACATAAGTATGAATGGTCAAATTTCGCTTTATTGGTCGGGATGGTTGCCTATAAATATTCCGGGCTGCCCTGGAAAGCCTGGCCGGGTGTGGAGATTAATTATCATCTGGCCGGAAGAATGGTCTGGTTCTTGTCCTATAATCAATCGTTTCGGTTACCGACCTTTACCGAGCTCTATTACCACGACCCGGTTAACCTCGGTCATTCCCAGCTGAAACCGGAAGAAAACAAAGAAGTAGAATCTGGTTTTCGGTATGCGCAAAAGCAGTTGACGGCAGAACTGAGCGTGTTCAGGCGAAAAGCTTTTAACCTGATTGATTGGGTGAGGACGTCCGACCTCGAACCTTGGCAGGCCAGGAATATTTCTGAAATGATAGTTTCTGGCACAGAAATTAGTCTTGCCGTTCATCAAGAACTGCTCAGGCGCACCCGCGTCTTTGAGGATTTCAGGGTGAATTTTGTTTATTATCAGACAAATAAATTTTTACCGCCCGAATACATATCAAAATATGCGCTTTCCGGATTGAAAGAACAGCTGATGCTTAACCTGGGCTTTAAAAAAATGTATGGCAGCCGTTGCAATCTGTTTGTCCGTCATTTCCGACGGCTTAACGGCCGGCCGGCCACGGTGGTCGATGCCAGGATATCCTGGAAGCTGAATAAACTGGAAATCACGTGTGAGGGTACCAATTTGCTCAATAAATTTTACTACGATGCGGGTTTTCTGCCGGCACCGGGGAGATGGTTATTGGTTGGGGTTAAGACAATAATATAGCTCAAGTATTAAGTTTTAAATTTAAGTTTAAAGAGCCTGCCTCTTCACGGCGGCCTTTAGGAGCAATTTTATACTGAACATTTCGGTTCGGACCGGGTGGCAAAATAGAGTTCTTCCCCGGTTGAGAGGGCAGAAATTTTTTTGCCTTTGCCTGAGAATCGGTGAAGAAACGAGCTATTTAACCAGAAATTTCAGCCGGTAGAATTTGCGCTTGCCGATTTTTAAGATTTGCTCTGGTTTTTGACCGTCGAGTTTGTGGTCGATACTTTCGATGCGCTGGCCGTCGAGGTAGACACCGCCCTGACGAATAAGCCTTTTGGCTTCGCCCCGCGAGGGGACAAGGCCAAGGCTGAACATGGCCTCAACCAGTTCTACCTGAGGTGTTTCCCGGCTCAGTTCGATTACTTTCTCTTCAATATCTTCCGGGATTTCTTTGTGTTTGAAGATGCGGTCAAATTCTTCTGAAGCCCGGCGAGCTTCTTCTTCACCCCAGAAGTCGGCCACAATCATCCTGGCCAGCTGGGCTTTAAGGTCGCGAGGGTTGACTTTTCCTTCCCGAGCCTGTTTCTTCCAGCTTTCTATCTGGTCGGTCGGCACGTCGGTCAGAAGTTCATAATAGCGATACATCAGCTCATCGGAAATGGACATCAGCTTACCAAACATTTCCTGCGGCGGCTCGTTGATACCGACATAGTTGCCAAGAGACTTGGACATTTTTTCCACGCCGTCGAGGCCTTCCAGCAGCGGCATGGTTAATATCACCTGCGGTTCCTGGCCATATTCACGCTGGATTTCTCGCCCTACCAGAAGGTTGAATTTCTGGTCGGTTCCGCCAAGCTCCACATCGGCTTTAAGGGCTACAGAGTCGTAGGCCTGCATCAGAGGGTACAGAAGCTCATGCACAGAAATGGGCAGCCCGGCTTTAAACCTCTTGGTGAAATCATCACGCTCCAGCAGCCTGGCCACGGTATATTTAGAGGCCAGTTTGATAATCTCGAAGCTGGTGAGGGCCCCCAGCCAGCGCGAATTAAAATCTATGACAGTTTTTTGCGGGTCGAGTATTTTGAAGACTTGCTGCTTGTAAGTTTCAGCGTTTTTGTTTATCTCTTCTCTGGTCATGGCCGGCCGGGTGGCTGAACGGCCGGTTGGGTCGCCAATCAAGCCGGTAAAATCACCGATGAGAAAAACCACCGTGTGACCGAGCTCCTGGAAATGCTTCATCTTCCTCAGGAGAACGGTATGCCCGAGGTGGATGTCAGGCGCGGTCGGGTCAAATCCGGCTTTTACCACCAGGGGTTTATTCTCTTTTCTGGACCTTTCCAGCTTTCGGATAAGGTCTTCTTCCTGGATAATTTCGACCGCTCCTTTTTTAAGAAGCTTCATCTGTTCTTCAACCGGTTTGAACATGGCAGATTTTCCTCTAAAAATTTTTGAACTATAAATATGACCTAATGCTCTCTAAATTTCAAGCGAATTTTGACATAATGTTCTGCGAAACTCAAATGATGACCTATTGTAAAAATCAAAAGCTGACATTGAAAAAGCAACTGAAAATAGTCTGCTATTTTTCGAAAATTTTTTTGGGCGTGAGGCGTGAGTTTTGAAGATTTTTTGATTGTTTCTCTCTTTGATTAAAGAATGGAAAAACCTTAAAAGGCTGACGGAAAATTCAGGGTCAATCAATGATGTATACCTTCCGCCCGCGGACCTCCAGCTTGCCTTCAAAGTAAAGGCGCACCGCTTCCGGGTATATCTTGTGTTCCCATTCGAGGATGCGGTCGGCCAGGGTTTCTTCTGTGTCATCCTGGTAAACCGGGACGACAGCCTGCAGGATTATCGGCCCGGCATCCACTTCTTCCCAGACAAAGTGAACTGTCGCGCCTGAATAGCGGACGCCATAGTCAACCGCCTGCTTCTGGGCGTGAAGCCCCGGGAAAGAAGGCAGAAGAGCGGGATGAATATTCATAATCCTGTTTCTGAAGGCCTGACAGAACAGAGGAGTGATGATTTTCATATAACCGGCCAGGCAGACCAGGTCAACCTCTCGTTTTTTCAGCTCTTCCACAATAGCCGCGTCGTAGGCTTCTTTGCTCGGAAAACTTTTTGGGTCAAGATGCATGGTTTCCAGTCCGCGCTCCCGGGCTATCTGCAAGCCCGGTGCCTCCGCCTTGTTGCTGAAAACCAGGACTATCTCTGCATCTATTTTCCCGGCCAGCATGGCCTCGTGCAGGGCTTTAAAATTAGAACCGCGACCGGACAGCAACACTGCCACCCGACCGTGTTTCTTTGGACTGCGGAAAACGGCCTGTTCGTTCATCATTCCCCCTTAGAAATTTTAAAATAGCCCGGTATGGCGTTTTTCCAGGCGTTATAAGCCATTTCCACCGTCTGCTCAACGACTTTTTTATTTCTGTGCCAGATGACCATTTTCTTGCCGCCGGTTTTCCCGATAACCTTGGCTTTTACTTTGAGCTTCCGCGCGAGGGCCATGATTTTTCTTGCGTTCTTTTCCTTGGCCACCAGTATAATTCTTGACTGGCTTTCACCGAAGAGCAGGGCATCGGTCCTGATTCGGTCATTGAGCCTGACTTCAAAACCAATTCTTTTCGGGCTTTTGAATGAGCACTCGGCCAGGGCGACAGCCAGACCGCCATCTGAGACATCATGGGCCGTCCTGACCAGTTTCTGCCTGATAGCCTGACGGCAGCATTCCTGCACTCTTTTTTCGGTTTCAAAGTTTAGTGAAGGAGGTTGCCCCTTTTCCTCATCGAAAACCAGTTTGAGGTATTCAGACCCGCCAAGTTCCTCTCTGTTTTCGCCCAGCAGAATGATTACTTCATTGTTACCCAGGAAACCTGCGGCCGGGACGGTTGAAACATCTTCTACCAGGCCAACAATTCCCAGCACCGGAGTGGGGTAGATTGCTTTACCTTCGGTCTCGTTGTAGAAGCTGACGTTTCCGCCCGTCACCGGTATCTCAAACTGGCGGCAGGCTTCGGCAATTCCTTCCACCGCTTCCTTGAACTGCCACATGATTTCCGGTTTTTCCGGGTTGCCAAAATTAAGGCAATTGGTCACTCCCATGGGCATGGCGCCGGCACAGGCTAAATTGCGGCAGGCTTCAGCCACGGCAATCTGTCCGCCGCGCCGCGGGTTGAGAAACGCATAGCGGGAGTTTCCGTCAAGGGTCATGGCCAGGCCTTTTTTCAGCCCTTTCAGCCTGAGCACGGCCGAATCAGCTCCCGGCAGAACCATAGTATTGACCTGAACCATGTGGTCATACTGACGGAAGACCCATTCTTTATCGGCCAGGTTTGGTGAAGCGACCATCTGCAGAAAGACCTGGTTTAAATCAGAGGGCATGTCCGGCATTTTAAACCGGCTGATTTTTTTGATAAATGCCGGGGTTTTGGCCGGGCGGCGATAGGCGGGGCACAGGTCAACCACCGCCTTAACCGGTATATCGATTACCAGCTCTCCGTGGAAATAGGCTTTTAGCTGACCGTCATCGGTCACCTTACCGATGACCACGGCATCAAGGTCCCATTTGTTGAAGATTTTCTGCAATTCCTGGACTTTATCTGGCTCGGCCACGATGAGCATTCTTTCCTGAGATTCTGAAAGCATTATTTCGTAGGGATTCATGCCTTCTTCCCGCTGAGGCACCAGGTCGAGGTTGATTTCCATCCCGGTTCCAGCCTTGGCCGCCATTTCCGTGGTGGAGCAGGTCAGGCCGGCCGCGCCCATGTCCTGGATGCCGACGATCAGATTTTTGGCCATGGCCTCCAGGCAGGCTTCGAGCAGCAGTTTTTCTTTGAAGGGGTCGCCAACCTGAACATTGGGGCGTTTTTGCTCGGTGTCTTTCCCGAACTCGGCCGAAGCCATGGTTGCCCCGTGAATGCCGTCGCGTCCTGTTTTCGCCCCAACATAAATCACTGCATTGCCCACACCCTGGGCCCGGGCAAAAAACAGCCGGTCTTTTTCAGCCAGCCCGACGCAGCAGACATTTACCAGCGGATTCTGCGCATAACATTCATGGAAATAGACTTCGCCGCCGACGGTCGGGACGCCAAAGGAGTTTCCGTAGCCGGAAATACCGCTGACCACGCCTTCCATGATGGCACGGTTTTTGGGATTATCGAGCGGCCCAAAACGCAGAGAGTCGAGCACGGCCACCGGTCTGGCCCCCATGGTAAAAATATCGCGGAGTATTCCGCCCACGCCGGTGGCTGCTCCCTGGTAGGGCTCGATGTAGGAAGGATGGTTGTGGGATTCTATCTTGAAGACCACGGCCAGCCCGTCTCCGATGTCCAGCACGCCGGCGTTTTCCCCGGGGCCCTGAATCAGGTATTTGCCTTTGGTTGGAAACCTTTTCAGGTAAACCTTGGAGCTCTTGTAACCGCAGTGTTCGGACCACATCACGGAGAAAATTCCCAGTTCGGTCAGGTTTGGCTCCCGGCCAAGAAGTTTCACGATGTATTCATATTCCTCGCGGGTTAAGTTATGGTCAGCCAGAATTTTTTCATCTATCATGGTTTTCATCCTTAAAAAGTGCCGATTAGCGGCGGCAGCGGAGTGACCCTGGGCTTGACCACCCTGGTTGCCTTCTTCTTTCCGCTGCCGGCTTTTTTTTCTAAATAATTAATCATTGACTGGAAGATAACCCGGCCATCTTCGCTGCCGAGGATTTTCTCGGAAGCGCGCTCCGGGTGAGGCATCATACCGAGCACGTTGCCTTCCCGGTTGATGATGCCGGCAATGTTGTTGACCGACCCGTTGACATTGGCTTCCTCGGTTACCCGGCCTTTTTCGTCGCAGTAGCGGAAGACAACCTGTTTGTTCTTTTCCAGCTCGCTCAGAAGTTCGGGCTCGGCATAGTAGTTCCCGTCGAAATGGGCAATGGGGATACGCAGCACCTGACCTTTTCTGGCCGCCCCGGTGAAGGCCGTTTTCTGGTTTTCCACCCGGATGTGGACGTGCTGGCAGAGGAATTTTAGGTTCTTGTTTCTGAGCATGGCGCCGGGCAGAAGGCCGGCTTCCAGCAGAATCTGAAAGCCGTTGCAGATGCCGAGCACCAGACCGCCGGCCCGGGCGAATTTCTTCACTTCAGCCATGATGGGGGAGAATCGGGCTATCGCTCCGGAACGAAGATAATCGCCGTAAGAAAATCCACCGGGCAGGACGACACAATTCACTCCCTGCAGGTCGTGGTCTTTGTGCCAGAGGAAAACGGTTTCTTGCCCCATGACATTCTGCAGGACGTGGAAAGTGTCATAATCACAGTTGGAACCAGGGAAAACAACCACTCCAAACTTCATCTTTGCATCCTTTCTGCCTGATGGCTCAGGCTTCAATGATTTCCCAGGAAAATTTCTCGATGATGGGGTTGGCCAGCACTTTATCTGCTATTTCGGGAACTATTTTTTCGGCTTCAGCCCGGTCAATGTTTTCCAGCTCGATTTCAAAAACTTTTCCCTGCCGCACATCCTTGACGGATTTGTAGCCAAGGGTATGCAGGGCATTCCTGACAGTCTGACCCTGAGGGTCGAGAACACTCGGCTTTAAAGACACCAGAATTCTGACTTTCATTTAAAAACCCTTTCAAATATAAAATCTATTTTCTGGAGAAATGGCTCCAGAGAAAAGCAGGCTTCGAGTTCTTTGGCGGACAGGTGCCTGGTGATTTCCGGGTCGGCTTTGACCAGTTCTCTAAAATCAGAACCTTCCTGCCAGGCCTTCAGGCTGCAGTTCTGCACGAGTTTATAGGCCTCTTCCCGGGTTAAGCCTTTTCTGGTTAAGGCCAGCATCACGGCCTGAGAGAAAATCAGGCCTTTGGTCGCCCAGATGTTTTGCATCATTCTTCTGGGGTAGACATGCCAGTGGCTGATGATATCTGTCATTTCGGCAAGCAGATAATCAACAATGATAAAAGAATCTGGGAAAATAACTCGTTCCGCCGAGGAATGGGAAATATCCCTTTCGTGCCAGAGAGGAATGTTTTCCAGGGCCACCTGAAGATTACCGCGCACGATTCTGGCCAGGCCGGCCACTCTTTCGCAGCGCACGGGATTTCTTTTGTGGGGCATGGCCGAGGAACCTTTCTGCCCTTTGGTAAAAGGTTCTTCCACTTCAAGAACTTCTGTTTTCTGCAGATGGCGGATTTCCAGGGCAAATTTTTCGAGCGAGGTGGCGATAAGAGCCAGGCAACCTATGACTTCAGCATGGCGGTCTCTTTGCAGCACCTGGGTGGACACCTTGGCTGGCTCCAGCCCAAGCTTTTTCAGTGCGTATTTTTCCACCCTGGGGTCAAGATGGATGTATGTTCCAACGGCGCCGGCAATCCTTCCCACGCTGATGACCTGCCTGGCTTTTTTTAACCTTTCCAGGTGCCGGTTTACTTCCTCGTACCAGACCAGGATTTTGAAACCAAATGTCACCGGCTCGGCATGAACACCGTGGGTCCGCCCGATACAGGGAGTTTTCTTGTATTTCAGCGCCTGTTTTTTAAGGATCTTTTTCAGTTCCAGCAATCTCTTTTCCACCCGGTCAAGCGATTCCACGATGAGCAAGGAAAGGGCGGTATCAACAATGTCGTAAGAGGTGAGGCCCATGTGGATGAACCTTGAATCTTCGCCGACATATTCTGCCACAGAAGTCAGAAAGGCAATAACGTCATGCTTGACCACCTTTTCTATCTCTTCGATGCGTGAAATGGAAAAATTGGCCTTTTTCTTGATGTTTTCCAGCGAACTTTTTGGGATCTGGCCGAGTCTGGCCCAGGCTTCGCAAACGGCCAGCTCTACCTCCAGCCATTTCCTGTATTTGTTTTCTTCTGACCAGATAGCACCCATTTCGGGCAGGGTATAGCGCTCGATCATGGCGGGAATCCTTCTGTTTAATTATTTTGGATTTTCATCTTATCAATTATGTTCTTGCTAGTCAATTTAAATCAGCGCTAAATTTGACAGAAATCAAAGGATAGTTGAAATTTGCTGTCTAATTAGTTGAAGAACGGCAGACTGACTTGAGGACCGGAAGCCGAGCTGATAAACTGGTCCGGGGAGTAACGGCGGAGATGGAAGATGAACGCCAGCTGATAAAGCAGGCTAAAGATGGTGATGTTGAGGCCTTCATGGTTCTGGTAAAAAGGTACGAAAAGCCCATATACCATCTGGTATACCGCCTGACCAGAAATCAGGAAGATGCCGCTGACCTGACCCAGGAAACAATGTTGAAGGCCTTTAAGGGGCTAAAGACTTTTAAAGAGAAGTCCAGCTTCCACACCTGGTTACACCGCATCGCGGTGAACCTTTCGCTGAATTTTTTGGAAAAAAACAGGGCCCGGAAGGATCAGTTAGAATATCTTGACCAGCGGTTGAACGAAGAAACCGAGCTCAGGGCAGAGACCGGCAATGAGAACTGGTTGCCCGCTGAAGAATTAAGGGAAAACCTGGAAAAGGCATTGGCTGAGCTCCCCCTGATATACAAGACAGCTTTTTTCCTGGTCGTTTTTCAGGGCCTGAGCCACCGGGAAGCGGCCGAAGTGCTCGGATGTTCTGAGGGGACGGTGTCCTGGAGGATTCATGAGGCCCGTAAGATGCTCAGAGAGAGGCTCAAGCCTTTTATAAATAGAGTAGGAGAAGCTGAAAATGACCTGCCAAAAGTATCAAAAGATGATATCTGATTGGCTGGATGGCCAGCTGGGGGCAAGAAAAGAAAAGAAGCTTTTTGCCCATCTTGAGCACTGTGAAGAATGCCGGGATTATTTTGAGTTTCAACGGGGTATGAAGGAAAGGCTGGCCGAAAGCCGGCCTGTGGAAAATTCTGATGAATGGTGGGCTAAATTTGAAGAGGAAATAAAAACAAACGTCACTCAAATTAAAGAGAACCTGGAGGGCAGAGCCCCTCGAAAAGTTTGGAAATATGTCCCGGCTCTGGCCGGTAGCCTGGCCTTGCTGGTATTGGTGATTCTGTTTTTATGGCGCATTCCCGACGGGAAGGATGCAGATTCGCTGATAGCCATGACCATCTCGTTTGAAGAAACATATCTTGGCCTCAGCCAGGCTGTGCAGCAGAACAGTAACCTGGCGCAACAAATAGACGATGAGCTGGAAAATAGCCTGGTGGAAGAAATAAATAAAGGCAATGTAAATGAGACTAATTTGGAAAACTATAATTACTATGAGAAAGAATTTAATTATGATCTGACAAATAATATTCAGCCTGAAAACTTATCAATGGAGGATTTGTCATGAGAAAAAAAATAATTTTTATTACATTAATTATAATTTTAGTCATATCAATAAGTTACTCCTATGCCCAGCAGGACCGGCCTCAGGCAAGGCGCAACCTGAGGGAGAACCTTTTTACTTTAAGAGCCTTACGGATGACGGAAGCCCTTGACCTTTCTGAGGAGCAGACTGCAGCTATCTTTCCTGAATTAAACCGGGCGGAAAAAGAAAAAGCCGAGCTTCAGCAGAAGCTGGCCGGTGAAATAAGGGATTTAAGGGCCATGATTAAAGAAGGAAAAGCACAGCCCGCTGAATTTGAGGCCAGGGTGGCCAGGATAATTGAATTGAGAAAAAAAATAAGGGAGAGGGAAGAAGTTTTCGAACAATTCCTGTTCGGACAGTTGACACCGGTGCAGAAAGCAAAGTATATTATATTCAACGTGGATTTTAATACCAATTTAATGATGCGGATGCGTCGGGCGGCGCAGGCCGGTCAAAAAATCAAATAAAATTTGCCCGTATCTTGACAAAAAGATTAAATTAAGTTAGTATTCCCGTTGTAATTTTTTATCTTAATTTAACTTTTTTTCAATAAACAAGAGAAAATAGCGATAAATTTTTCAAAAAAAGAGAAAGTTTGAATATGATTGCCAGCGTAGCTCAGCCGGTAGAGCAGCTGATTTGTAATCAGCGGGTCGGGGGTTCGAATCCCTTCGCTGGCTTTGAAAAAATAAGTAAATTCAATAACTTAGATAAGACAAAGATTATCATGGGCAGGTACCAAAGTGGCCAAATGGGGCGGGCTGTAAACCCGCTGCGGCAACGCTTCGGAGGTTCGAATCCTTCCCTGCCCATTTTTTATGCGGGAATAGCTCAGTTGGTAGAGCGTCAGCCTTCCAAGCTGAATGTCGCGGGTTCGAATCCCGTTTCCCGCTTAATAAGAAAAGAAGTTGAGCCCAAGTAGCTCAGTTGGCAGAGCACGTCCTTGGTAAGGACGGGGTCACCAGTTCAAATCTGGTCTTGGGCTTTTATAAAAAATTTTGCCTGGCTCCGAGGAGGTAAAAGACATGGCTAAGGAAAAATTTGAGAGGAAGAAGCCGCACGTTAACATAGGGACGATAGGGCACATTGACCACGGGAAGACGACGTTGACGGCGGCGATAACGAGGGTACTGTCGACGAAGGGACTGGCGCAGTACAAGCCGTATGATGAGGTGGCGAAGGCGGACGCGAAGATGTTTCGGAGGGATGCGACGAAGATATTGACGGTGGCCTTGTCGCACGTGGAGTACGAGTCGGAGAAGCGGCATTATGCGCACATAGATTGTCCTGGGCACGTGGATTACATCAAGAACATGATCAGCGGTGCGGCGCAGATGGACGGGGCGATTTTGGTGGTGGCGGCTGATGACGGGCCGATGCCGCAGACGCGGGAGCACATATTGTTGGCGCGGCAGGTGGACGTGCCGGCGATAGTGGTGTTTATCAACAAGGTGGACCTGGTGGATGATCCGGAGATACTGGACTTGGTGGAGCTGGAGGTAAGGGATTTACTGAACAAGTATGAATTTCCTGGGGACAAGACGCCGATAATTCGTGGTAGTGCGACGAAGGCGCTGGCGGATCCTGAGGGAGAGGGAGGCAAGCCGATCTGGGAGTTGATGAAGGCGCTGGACGAGTTTATACCGGAGCCGGTGCGAGAGATAGACAAGCCATTTTTGATGAGCATAGAGGACGTATTTTCGATAACTGGGCGTGGGACGGTGGTGACAGGCAGGGTAGAGAGGGGGATAGTTAAGGTAGGAGATGAAGTGGAGATAGTGGGATTTGGAGAGACGAAGAAGACGGTGGTGACAGGTGTGGAGATGTTCCGGAAGATTCTGGACCAGGGGCAGGCTGGAGACAACATAGGTTGCCTGCTGAGGGGAATAGGTAAGGATGAGGTAGAGAGGGGGCAGGTACTGGCGAAGCCTGGTTCGATCACGCCGCACAAGAAGTTCAGGGCGCAGATATATGCGCTGACGAAGGAAGAAGGCGGGCGGCACACGCCGTTTTTCACCGGTTACCGGCCGCAGTTTTATTTTCGGACGACGGACGTGACCGGAACGGTCAAGTTACCGGCCGGGGTGGAGATGGTGATGCCTGGAGATAATGCGAACGTAGAAGTGGAGCTGATCACGACGGTGGCCATGGAGAAAGGTCTGCGGTTCGCCATCAGAGAAGGTGGACGGACGGTCGGAGCCGGTACCGTTACCGAAATTTTAGAGTAAGGGAAATGTAAAAAATGGAGAACGAGGAACGAACATGGAAAAGATAAGAATTAAACTTCAATCATTCGACCACAGATTATTGGATCAATCAGTTAAAGATATCGTTATCAAAGCGAAAAGAACCGGAGCTAAGGTTTCAGGTCCGATTCCTCTTCCGACCAAGATTCAGAGGTTCTGCGTTCTTCGTTCCCCGCATGTTGATAAAAGGTCGAGAGAACATTTTGAGATGAGAATCCATAAAAGGCTGATTGACATCAGTGAGTACAGCAACGAAACCATTGAAGAACTCCAGAAGCTCGATTTGCCGGCCGGAATTGATGTTGAGATCAAAGCCTTTGGTGCAGGAGAATGACCATGGTGGAAGGTATCATCGGGAAAAAGATAGGTATGACCCAGATATTTGATGAGGAAGGGAATGTTATTCCCGTGACTGTGATTAAAGCTGGGCCATGCACTGTTATCCAGAAGAAGACAAAGGATAAAGACGGTTATGAAGCTTTGCAGCTTGGGTTGGTGGAAGAAAAACCCAAAAAACATCCCAACAAGCCTGAGCAGGGACATTTTAAGAAATCCGGAAGCCCGGTTCTTAAAGTCCTGCGAGAAGTAAAGTATCAAGGTCCGGTAGAACTGAAGGAAGGCGACCAGGTTTTGGTGGACATATTCGAAGTTGGCGAAAAGGTTCATGTGGTTGGCATTAGCAAGGGAAAAGGTTTTCAGGGAGTGGTAAAAAGACACGGGTTTGCTGGCGGTGATGCCGCTCACGGTTCGATGTTCCACCGGGCACCGGGTTCTATCGGCGCTTCATCCTTTCCCTCGAGAGTTATCAAAGGAATGAGGATGGGCGGCCGTATGGGGGGCGACCGGGTTACAGTTCGTAACCTCAAAGTTGTTCAGGTTGACAAAGAAAATCATCTGTTGCTGGTCAAGGGAGCTGTCCCCGGAGCCAACGGCGGTATTGTCCTGATAAAAAAGGGTTCGTTTAAAAAGAGCTCATGAGTAGAGAGAGTGTGCCATGAAAGTACAAGTTTTAGACCAAAGCGGTAAGCCGGTTCAGGAATTGAGCCTGCCGGATGATGTGTTTTCTTATCCGGTGAACGATCACCTGATTTACGAAGCGGTGGTTAATTACCTGGCCAATCAAAGACAGGGTACGGCCTGCACCAAGACCAGAGGCGAGGTAAGCGGCGGCGGGCGGAAACCCTGGAGGCAGAAGGGAACCGGCCGGGCCAGGGCCGGAAGTATAAGGTCACCGCTGTGGAGGCATGGCGGCACCGTCTTTGGCCCCAAGCCGAGAGATTACAGCTATGCCATTCCCAAAAAGGCCAGGAAAAATGCCCTCAAGTCAGCCCTGACGGCCAAACTGGCGGAAAATCTGGTCATGGTTATTGATAACATAAACATTGCTCAACCGAAAACCAAGGAAGCTGCTAACTGGTTGAAAAACTTTAACATAGATTCAGCACTGATTGTTGATAGCCGTGAAAATGAAAACCTTTTCCGCTCAGTCAGGAATTTGCCGCAGGCTAAGGCTGTGGATGAGGCGCAGCTCAACGTTTACGATGTGCTGAAATACAGATATGTAATCTTCAGCCAGCGTGCCTTTAATTCTTTAGTGGAGAGACTCAAATGAAAGACCCGAGAGACATCATACTCAGGCCGCTGATTACGGAAAAGAGCACCAGATTAAAGGATTCAGACCGGATTGTTTGTTTTGAAATTTCTCCCGATGCCAACAAGATTGAAGTGAAGAACGCGGTCGAGCAGCTGTTCAAAACAAAAGTGGAACGGGTGACCATTGTCAACCTCCGGGGGAAAGTAAAAAGATTGGGTCGCAGCATCGGACGAACCAAGGACCGGAAAAAAGCTTACGTTAAGCTTAGAGAAGGCGAAAAAATGATTGAATATTTTGAGGCAGTGTAACCATGGGTATCAAAATTTACAAACCAGTTACTCCAGGCTTACGTCACCGGACAGGTCTGACTTTTGAAGAAATAACCACGGATAAACCCTATAAACCGTTGCTTGTCCCTCTGCCAAAAAGTGGCGGTCGGAATAACAAAGGGCATCTGTCGGTCAGACATCGTGGTGGCGGACACAAGAGAATGTACCGCATCATCGATTTCAAAAGGGATAAAATTGATATCCCGGGTGTGGTGGAAACGATCGAATACGACCCGAACCGTTCAGCTTTTATTTCTCTGATCAAGTATGCCGACGGTGAAAGACGGTATATTTTGACGCCGCTTAACCTGAAGGTTGGGGATACCATAATTTCTTCTAACAGCCAGGTTGATATCCTTCCCGGCAATGCCATGCCGTTGAGGTACATACCGGTTGGTACCATTGTTCACAACGTTGAGCTGAAGATAGGCAAGGGCGGCCAGCTGGCCAGAGCGGCGGGAGCCGGTGTGCAGATCCTCGGTAAAGAAGGCGATTATGCCCAGCTCCGCCTTCCCTCGTCTGAAATCCGTAAGGTTCACCTGGACTGCCGGGCGACGGTCGGTCAGCTCAGCAATCTTGACCATCAGAATATCAGCATTGGCAAAGCAGGAAGGACGCGCTGGCTGGGTATCAGACCGCATGTCCGCGGTACGGCTATGAACCCGATAGACCATCCGCACGGCGGCGGTGAAGGAAGGACCAAGGGTGGACGTCATCCGGTCAGCCCCGAAGGTATCCCGACCAAGGGTTACAAGACCAGAAGAAACAAAAGAACTCAAGCTTTCATCATTAGAAGAAGGAGTAAATAACTATGGGCAGGTCTTTGCGTAAAGGTCCTTATGTTGATCCTAAATTAATGAAAAAGGTGCAGGAAGCACTGTCGATGAAGGAAAAGCGTCAGGTAATCAAGACCTGGTCGCGGCGCTCGACCATTGTCCCGGAAATGGTTGGACTGACCTTTGGTGTGCATAACGGCCGCAAATTCATTCCTGTTTTTGTGACCGAGCAGATGGTTGGTCATAAGCTGGGAGAGTTTGCACCGACCAGGACCTTTAAGGGACATACTTCCAAGACCGCCCGACAACTTAAAGTGGGTAAGTGACCATGGAAAAAGAAAAATATCTCGCAAAAGCTGTGGCTCGCTACGTGCGGATGAGCCCGCAAAAGGGCCGTCTGGTGGCGGACCTGATCAGGAACAGGTTGGTGGGAGAAGCGCTGACCATCTTAAAATTTAATGAGAAGAAAAAGATTAGCGCTATTCTGGAGAAAGTTTTGCGTTCGGCTATTGCCAACGCGCAGCAGAAATCACCGAATGTTGATGTGGACAACCTGTACATTGCCAAAATCCAGATTGACCAGGGACCAGCCATGAAAAGGATCAGGCCGGCACCAATGGGTCGAGCCTACCGGGTATTAAAAAGAATGAGTCATGTAAAAATTTACTTAGACGAAAAGAAAGGGAGTTAAACGTGGGACAGAAGACACATCCAATAGGTTTTCGTTTAGGTTTCAACAAGCAATGGACATCTCGCTGGTTTGCTAAGGGCAAGGATTATGCCCGGCTGTTCCATGAAGATTTGCAGATGAAGAAGGCGGTTCGGGAAAAGTATGCCCACGCCGGTATCGCCAGCGTTGACGTGGAAAGAGTGGGGCCGAAGGTTCGGGTCATCATCCACACCGCGAGACCTGGCATCATCATCGGCCGCGGCGGGAAGGAGATTGAAAACCTGAAGACCATGCTTGAAGGCATTGCCAGGCGCGAAGTCTACGTAGATATCCGGGAAGTGGAAAAACCAGAGTTGAATGCTCCCCTGGTGGCTGATGGTATCAAGACCCAGCTGGAGAAAAGAATTGCCTACCGTCGGGCAATGAGAAGAGCCGTGGAAATGGCGCTGAAGATGGGAGCCAAAGGCATTAAGGTTATGTGTTCTGGCCGTCTGGGCGGCGTGGAAATCGCCCGGACAGAATGGTATCTCAAGGGCCAGCTGCCGTTGCAGACCCTGCGGGCAGATATTGATTATGCCTTTACTGAAGCTTTCACCACGTATGGCCAGATCGGAATTAAGGTCTGGATATACCGGGGTGATGTTGATAAACCAAAAGTCACTTCTCAAATCATTGAAGCTGAGGAGATTTGACCATGTTGATGCCGAAAAAGGTTAAATACCGCAAGCAGCAGCGCGGGCGTATGAAGGGAAAGGCTTTGCGTGGAGCAGAGCTGGCTTTCGGTGAATACGGGTTGCAGGCGCTTGAGCCTTGCTGGTTGACAGCCAGGCAGATTGAAGCCGGGCGTGTGACCATAACCCGCTTCCTGAAGAAGCGCGGCAAGATGTGGGTAAGAGTTTTTCCCTGGAAACCTGTGACCAAGAAACCGACGGAAACAAGAATGGGACGCGGCAAAGGCGACCCGGAGTTTTGGGTGGATGTGATTAAACCGGGCCGGATTATTTTTGAAGTGGAAGGTGTGGATTACGAAGTAGCTCAGGAAGCTATGCGTCTGGCAGCTCATAAACTGCCGATCAAAACTAGATTCATTTCAAGAGAGCATAGGGAGCTAAAATGAAGATCAAGGAATTGAGAGAGCTTTCAGTAGATGAATTGAAACAGAAAGAGCTGGAACTCAGGGACCAGTTGTTTAAACTGCGCTTTCAGAAATCCCTGGGCCAGCTGGACAACCCGATGAAAATGCGGAACATCAGAAGAGATATCGCCAGGATTAAAACAATATTGAATGAAATTCAGAAAAAAGGGACGGAATAAAAGATGGAAGCTAAACGCGAAAAAAGGATAACAACCAAGGTAGGCACGGTGGTGGCCAAGAATTCGGCCAAAACCGTGAAGGTTCTGGTGGAAAGGCTGGAAAGACACCCGCTGTACAAAAAGACGGTCAAAAGAAGGAAGGCCTTCCTGGTGCATGACGAACACGATAAGTGCAAGGTCGGTGACGTGGTCCGGATTGTGGAAACCAGGCCCATCAGCAAGCTTAAAAGATGGCGGGTGGTTGAAATCATCGGTTTAGCTTCCAGAGAGATAGAAACTGAGAATGAGGGTGAACTATCATGATCCAGATGAGAACTATGCTCAAAGTGGCGGATAACTCTGGCGCCCGGAAGATTATGGCCATTACTCCTCTGGGCGGCGGAGTGGGCAGAGTGGCTTCTATCGGCGATGTTATCTCGGCCTCGGTCAAGGAAGCGGACCCGGACAGCAAGATTCAGAAAGGTAAAGTGGTCAGAGCGGTGATAGTCAGGACAAGAAAGGAAGTCCGAAGAAAAGACGGCTCTTACATCAGGTTTGACGATAACGCGGCCGTGATCATAGACAAGAACGGCGAACCGGTGGGAACCCGCGTGTTCGGACCAGTTGGCCGGGAACTGAGAGAGAAGAAATTCATGAAGATAATATCGCTCGCTCCGGAGGTGCTGTGATGGCCAATTTCCCCTTCAAGAAAAACGATATCGTCGTGGTACGCAGCGGAAAAGACCGGGGTAAAACCGGGAAAATTTTGAAAGTTATTCCAGAGAAGAACAGGGTGCTGGTGGAAAGGATAAACATGGTCAAGGTATTTGTCAGGCCTGACCGCAGTCAAAATGTGCAGGGCGGAATCATGGAAAAGGAAGCCCCGATCCATGTATCCAAGGTAATGCTTTACTGCAACGACTGCGGCCGTGGAGTCAGGTTCAGACATAAAATCCTGGAAGACGGAACCAAAATCAGAATCTGTGCCAGATGTCAGGCTAACCTGGAAAAGGCATGAGAGGTTAAAAGATGAGTCGGTTGTTAGAAAAATACAAAAAAGAAATAATAAAGGAACTCCAAGAGGAACTGGGCATTGACAACCCGATGGCTGTTCCTCGCCTGGAGAAAATTGTCATCAACATGGGAGTGGGCGATGCCATCCAGAACATAAAACTTCTGGATACGGCCAAGGTTGAGCTGGCTCAGATTACCGGCCAGTATCCGGCGGTGGGCAGAGCGAAGAAATCAATTTCTGCCTTCAAGCTGAGAAAAGGTCAGCCGATTGCCTGCTATGTGACGCTCAGAAGGAAGAGGATGTACGAATTCTTTGACCGGCTGGTTAACATTGTGCTGCCCCGTGTCCGAGATTTCCGGGGAGTTTCACCCCATGCCTTCGATGGGCGCGGCAATTATACCCTCGGCATGAAGGACCAGCTGGTCTTTCCGGAAATAGACTATACCAAGGTGGAGAGACCGCGTGGTCTGAACATCACGATAGTGACCACCGCCAGGAACGACAAGGAAGCGTATGCCCTGCTCAAAAAGCTGGGCATGCCTTTCCGCGAGTCTTGATGAAAGGATAGTAAAGATGGCAACGATAGCTAAGATGGTTAAAGACCAGAGAAAGCCAAAGTATGGCATCCGGCATCGCAACCGGTGCCGCATCTGCGGGCGGCCGAGAGGTTATTACCGGAAATTCGACCTCTGCCGTCTGTGCTTGAGAGAATTAGCCCTTAAGGGAGAAATTCCGGGAATTATAAAGGCTTCCTGGTAAATTTCTTCGAAAGGAAAGAGTCATGAGCTTGACAGACCCAATTGCCGATATGCTAACAAGAATAAGAAACGCCATAAGAGCTAAGAAAAAGGAAGTAAACATTCCTTCTTCGAGGCTCAAGGTGGAGATAGCTCGTATTTTAAAAGAGGAAGGCTACATACGGAATTACAAGGTTATTGAAGACAATAAACAGGGTATTCTAAGCATTACTCTGAAATATACGGATGATAACCAGAGTGCTATCACCGGGCTTCGCCGAATAAGCAAGCCGGGTTGCCGCATTTACTGCACCAAAGACAACGTGCCCAGGGTGCTCGACGGGCTGGGAGTAGTCATTATCTCTACCTCTAAGGGGATCCTGACGGGCAAGCAGTGTGAAGAGCTCGGGCTGGGCGGCGAAGTCCTGTGTGAAATCTGGTAATTTGGTTAGGTGAGGTAGGAACATGTCGAGAGTTGGCAAGAAACCGATTTTGATACCGCCGGGTGTAAAGGTGACCATTCATCCCGATAAGATCGAATTTGAAGGGAAACTGGGAAAATTGACCTCTCCACTTTATGAAGGCATTTCGGCCGTTCTGGAAGGGAATCAGCTCATCTTGAAAAGGGCTAACGAAGAACAGAAGACCAGACAGTTCCACGGGCTGTGTCGAGCTCTGGCAAACAATGCCGTCATAGGCGTCACTCAGGGCTATACCAAGCAGCTGGAAATTACCGGAGTGGGTTACCGGGCAAAAGTAGAAAAAAACAAACTGGAGCTAAATGTCGGGTATTCCAGACCCATCATTTATGAAATTCCAGAAGGAATCGAAATAATCGCCGAGAAGCCCACCCTTCTGACAGTAAAGGGAATTGACAAGCAGAAGGTTGGACAGGTAGCAGATACCATCAAGAGGTTCCGCAGGCCCGACCCATACAAGCAGAAGGGTATCAGGCTGGTTGGCGAAGTTCTCATCAAGAAAGAAAGAAAAGCGGGGGTGGCCGGTGCTTAAGTCAAAAGCTGAAATCAAAAAACTCAGAAAAAAAAGAATTAGAGCCAGGATTAGAAAGAAAATTAAGGGAACGCCGGAAAGACCCAGAGTCCTGGTGGTCAAATCTAATCGCTATGTTTATGCGCAGGTTATTGATGACCTTTCTGGGCGGGTTATTACTTCTGCTTCCACTCTGGAAAAAGATTTCAGGGAGAAGGCGAAGAACACCAAGAACAAAGAAGCCTGCCAGTTGCTGGGTTCCATTCTGGCTAAAAGGCTTAAAGAAAAGAACATCCAGGCCATTGTTTTTGACCGTGGTATGTATCCTTACCATGGTCGGGTAAAAGTATTAGCTGAGGCCCTGAGGGCAGAAGGCATTTCCTTTTAACCGATTAAGGAGGAATTAGCGTGGAACACGAAGATTTCGAAAAGCTGGACGAAGTTATCAGCTCAGAGCTTGAGCTCAAAGACCAGGTAATTTCCATCAGAAGAGTTACCAAAGTTGTTAAGGGCGGTAAGAACCTGAGTTTCTCCGCGCTGGTGGCTGTTGGTAATGAGAAAGGAAAAGTGGGTATAGGGCTGGGTAAAGCCAGAGAAGTTCCCCAGGCCATCGCCAAGGCAGTGGAAGATGCGAAGAAGAACATGATCGAGTTTCCCATCGTAGGCACCACCATTCCTCATCGCGTTAAAGGTGAATCAGATGCCGGAATAGTCGTCCTGAGGCCAGCTTCAAGAGGAACGGGAGTGATCGCCGGCGGTGCGGTGCGGGTAATTCTCCAGCTTGGCGGAGTAAAAGATATACTGACCAAGTCCATCAGAAGCAATAACCCGATTACCGTGGCTCATGCTACCATTGATGCCCTTAAGAAATTAAAAAGCCCGGAAGAAGTAAAAAAGGTTAGAGGCAAAGAAAGCGAACAATCCAAGTAATAGAGTGAGGCTAAAATGAGCAAGGAAAAATACCTGAAAATAAAGCTTGTCCGCAGTCTGATCGGGCATCCCCAGAAGCATCGCCTGGTAGCTTATGGTTTGGGGCTCAGGAAATTAAATTCTGAAGTAATCAGAAAAGACTGTCCTGAAATCAGGGGGATGGTCCGGAAGATTTCTCATTTGCTCAAAGTAGAGGAGATTGAAAAGCCATGAACCTCAGCAAATTAAAACCAGCCGAAGGTGCCAAGAAATCAGATAAGAGAAGAGGCCGGGGCCCCGGTTCCGGCTTGGGAAAAACAGCCGGCCGCGGCCACAAAGGCCAGCTGGCGGGTGCCGGTTACAAAAGAAAATGGGGCTTTGAAGGCGGACAGATGCCCTTGCACCGGCGTCTGCCAAAAAGAGGGTTTAACAACAAGTTCAGAGTGGAATACTCCGAGGTTAACCTGGACCGGCTGGACAAGCTGCCAGTCCAGGAAATAGGCCCGAAGGAGATGGTGGAATATCGTCTGATCCATAAAGAAGAGGAATTGGTAAAAGTTTTGGGAAAAGGTCAGCTGACTTCTCCCAAGACCATCAAGGCTCATGCTTTTTCTCAATCAGCCATGAAGAAGATTGAGGAAAGCGGCGGAAAAGCTATAGTGATCGGGAAGGAATAATGTTAGACAGCATACGTAACATTTTTAGCATTCCTGACCTCAGGAAGAGGGTGATTTTCACCCTTCTTCTGCTGGCCGTTTACCGGATTGGGGCTCAGATTCCGAACCCGGGAGTCAGTGCTACGGCCCTGGCCGAGTTCTGGCAGACGCAGCGCGGCTCAATCCTGGGTTTTTACGACCTGTTTTCCGGAAGGGCCATGTCCAGGATGTCCATCTTTGCCCTGGGCATTATGCCGTACATCAGTGCTTCGATTATCCTGCAATTGTTGACCGTGGTCTGGCCCTACTTAGAAAGGTTGTCCAAGGAAGGGGAGCTGGGGCGGAAGAAGATTACTCAGTACACAAGGTACGGGACCCTGGTTATTTGCTTAATCCAGTCTTTCGGCATCGCTATCTTTCTGGAAAACCTGACCAGCCCGACAGGAGCCAGAGTTGTGCCCAACCCCGGATGGGGTTTTAAGCTCCTGACCATGCTGACTCTGACCACCGGCACGACGTTCATCATGTGGCTCGGTGAGCAGATTTCCGAAAGGGGTATAGGAAACGGGATTTCGCTGATCATTTTTGCAGGCATTGTGGTCGGTTTGCCGCGGGGGATAAACAGCCTGATAACCGGCCTGAAGACCGGGTCGATTGATGCTCTGAAGATTATATTTCTGATTATCATGATGCTGGCCGTGATTGCTTTTATCATTTTCATCGAACGTGGACAGAGGCGCATTCCCATTTCCTATGCCAAGAGGGTGATTGGTCGGAAAGTTTATGGTGGCCAGAGCACCCACCTGCCGTTGCGTGTTAACACGGGCGGCGTTATCCCGATAATTTTTGCCGCCTCGATAATTACCATTCCGGCCACTCTGGCCAGCCTGTCCAAGGCCCCTATCTTTCAGACGATAGCCAGACAGTTTGGTATGGGCATGCCCCTGTATAACCTGCTTTACGTGGTGGCCATCATTTTCTTCACCTACTTTTACGTTTCTATTATTTTCAACCCGAATGATGTGGCTGATAACCTGCGCAAGTATGGCGGTTTTATACCCGGCATCAGGCCTGGTAAAAATACCGCTGATTACATAGATGAAGTGCTGAGCAGGATAACCCTGGTCGGGGCTATTTATCTGGCAGCTATCGCCATCCTGCCCGAGTTTCTGACTACCGGCTTTAAAGTGGGAGCGCTGCCCTGGATCGGGCCAGCCCTGGAAGCCAACCTGCCAAAGTGGTTTACTCAGGGTTTAAACGTGGACTTCTACTTTGGTGGAACTTCTATCTTGATTGTGGTGGGCGTGGCCATGGATACATTGCAGCAGATTGAGGCTCAACTGGTGATGAGACATTATGACGGCTTTCTGAAGAGCGGTCGTTTGCGCGGGAGAAGAGGATGAGGATTATTCTTCTGGGGCCGGCCGGCAGCGGCAAGGGAACTCAGGCTGACTTGATACAGAAGAAGTACGGGTTTCCCAAAATTTCCACCGGCGACCTGCTCCGTAAGGAAGTGCAGGAAGGCAGCGAACTCGGGGAGAAAGTGGCCGGCATCATGAAAGCCGGATTGCTGGTAAGCGACGAAGTGGTGGTGGAAATGGTCAGAAAGAGAATTTCGGCCAACGATTGCCAGAAAGGATATGTGCTGGACGGCTTTCCCCGAAATTTAAACCAGGCACTCCTGCTGGAAGGAATAGAAAATAAGAGAGTGGAAACAGTTTTTGAGATTGTAGTTACCGAGGAAGAAATACTGAGGCGCTTGGCCGGCCGTAGGATTTGCCTTCAGTGCGGAGCTGTGTATAATATAAATAATAACAAACCCAAGGTTGACGGGGTTTGTGACGTTTGCGGTTCTCCTTTAGTGGTTCGTGAGGACGATAAACCTGAAGTAATAAGAGAAAGGTTTAAGGTTTATCTGGAGACAATTAAGCCGTTAGTAGATTACTATAATAATAAAAAGGTGCTCTTTCAGATTGACGGGCAGAATTCGGTCGAAGAGATATTCAGGGTAATAAGTTCTGTCATTGACCAGAGGTTGGTCGAAACACAGGGAGTTCAAAAGGACGCATGATCATCTACAAATCGGAAACAGAGATAGCGGTGATGCGCCGGAGCAGTCAGATTGTGGCTACCATTCTGTCAGAGTTAAAGAATATGGTTAGACCAGGATTGAAAACCAGAGAACTTGATGCCTATGCCGAGGCCAGAGCCAGAGAGCTGGGAGCGCGCCCGGCTTTCAAAGGCTATCATGGGTATCCGGCTTCCCTGTGTGTTTCGGTTAATGAAGAAATAGTGCACGGTATACCTTCAGAAAGGGAACTGAAGGAAGGAGATATAGTCAGCCTGGATTTTGGCGTCGTCTATGAAGGATTTTACGGAGATGCGGCCATTACTGTGCCGGTAGGTGAGGTTTCGGAAACGGCCCGGAAGTTGATTGAAGTGGCAGAAAAATCTTTCTTTCGCGGTCTGGAACAGATGAGGGAAGGAAACAGGCTGTCGGACATCTCGGCTGCCATCCAGGAAGAAGTGGAGAAAAATGGTTTTTCGGTCATCCGAGCCTTTGTTGGCCACGGAATAGGCAGAAACCTCCATGAGGAACCGCAGGTGCCGAATTTTGGACTTCCTGGGCACGGGCCGAGGCTGAAAAAGGGTATAACCCTGGCTATAGAACCGATGATTGCCGCGGGCAGCTGGGAAGTGGAAGTGCTGTCTGATGGCTGGACGGCGGTTACTCAGGACAGAAGTCTTTCGGCTCACTATGAACACACGGTTGCTTTGACCGAAAACGGAGTGGAGATTCTTTCACTTAACGGTTTAGGAAAAGCAGAAGCAATGTCCGGGAGTACGGTCAATGCCTAAGCAGGATGTTTTTGAAATCGAGGGAGTCGTGCTGGAAACCCTCCCCAATGCCATGTTCAAAGTGGAGCTGGCTAACAAGCACGTAATTCTGGCTCATATCTCCGGCCGGATGAGAAAGAATTTTATTCGTATCCTGCCCGGAGATAGGGTGCTGGTGGAGATATCGCCTTATGATTTGACCAAAGGGCGAATCACTTACAGGTTCAAGTGAGGTGTAAGATGAAGGTCAGAGCATCAGCCAAGAAAATCTGCCGGAACTGTAAAATAGTCCGGAGGAAAGGGGTCGTCAGAGTCATCTGCTCAAACCCCAAACATAAACAAAGACAAGGATAAAAGAGGAGACCATGGCAAGAATAGCAGGTATTACACTACCACCTGAAAAAAGGATTGAAATCGGGTTAACTTACATTTACGGGATTGGTCGGTCGAAGGCCAACAAGATTCTGGAAGAAGCCAAGATCGACAAGAACAAAAAGGTTAAAGAGCTGACCGAGGACGAGGTTAACAAAATCCGTCAGATTATAGAGAAGCGGGAAAAGATCGAGGGTGATCTGCGGAAAGAAGTGGCCATGAACATCAAGCGGCTGATCGACATCGGTTGCTACCGCGGGATGAGGCACAAAAGAAATCTGCCGGTTCGCGGTCAGAGAACCAGGACCAACGCCCGAACCAGAAAAGGGCCTCGCGGTCACACCATCAAGAAATTGAAAGAAAAGAAAGCTTAAGTAAGGGAGAAGTGAAATGCCCAAAGCCAAGACCAAAAAGAAAAAAGTTAAAAAGGAAGTAACTTACGGGGTGGCCCATATTCAATCCACCTTTAACAATACGATTATAACCATTACCGACCAGCAGGGAAACACCATCTGCTGGGCCAGTTCTGGCACGTCAGGTTTCAAGGGAGCCAGAAAAGGAACACCCTTTGCCGCTCAGCTGGCAGCCAAAGAAGCAGCCAATAAAGCCAAGGAATATGGAGTGCGCTATGTTGATGTTCGGGTCAAAGGTCCGGGTGCCGGGCGAGAGTCATCCATCAGAGCCCTGCAGGCGGCCGGACTGGAAATTAAATCCATCCGCGACGTGACTCCGATTCCGCACAACGGTTGCCGGGTGAGAAGAAGGAGAAGGGTCTAAGGTTTAAAGGAGAGAAGACATGGCCAGATATCAAAAACCAGATTGTCGGTTATGCAGAACAGAAAGGACAAAGCTTTTTCTGAAGGGTAATAAATGTCTTACCGATAAATGCCCTCTCGAAAGGCGTCCCTTTGCTCCCGGCCAGCACGGCCGTATGAGAAAGAGAGTCCTGGGATATGCCTTGCAGCTGCGGGAAAAGCAGAAACTGAAAAGGTATTACTGCATGTCGGAAAGGCAGTTCCGGCTGTTTTTTAAGAAGGCCGAACAGCAGAAAGGCGTGACGGGTGAAAACTTGCTGGTCATGCTGGAGAGAAGGCTGGATAACGTGGTCTACATGATGGGTTTTGCTCTTTCCCGCTCGCATGCCCGTCAGATGATTACTCACGGTCACGTTAAGGTAAACGACCGCAAGGTGACCATACCTTCTTACCTGGTGAAAGAGGGTGATGTAATTAGCTTCAGGGAAAGGACGGCTCAGAATGAAAACTTCCGGGCTGTGGTAGAAGCCAACAAGAACAGGACAGTGCCCGGCTGGCTGCAGGTGGACTGGGACAACCTGCAGGGTCGGGTAGCCTCGATGCCGACCAGACAGGATATCACCATCCCGGTGGAAGAGCACCTGGTGGTTGAGCTTTATTCAAAATAAAAGGGAAGGATGCAAGGTATTAATTGCCTTCCTTAAAAGGAGGAACCATGGCCGAACTTGGTTTCCAAAGACCAAGATATTTAGAATGCGATTACGAAACTTTAACCAATACTTATGGTCGGTTTCAGGCGCAGCCGTTTGAGCGCGGGTACGGCATAACCATAGGTAATTCCCTCAGAAGAATACTGCTTTCTTCTATTCCCGGCGCGGCCATTACGGCCGTTAGAATTTCCGGGGTGCTGCATGAATTTTCAACCATTCCCGGAGTGGTAGAAGATGTGACTCATATCATCCTTAACCTGAAGACCATTCCGCTCAAGCTCAAGGTAAACGAGCCGAAAAGGATGACCTTAAAAGTGGTCGGTCCGGCCGAGGTTAAGTCTGGAGATATCGTCCACGACTCTGATGTGGAAGTCCTCGACCCGAACATTCATATTGCTACCCTTGATGCCGACGGCAAGCTGGAAATGGAAATGGTGGTTAAGAACAACCGCGGTTATATCACCGCTGACCAGAACCTGGACAGCGACCTGAGCGTCGATTTTATTCCTTTGGATTCTTCTCATTCTCCGATACTCAAGGTTAATTACACGGTTGAACCGGCTCGCGTGGGCAAGAGGATAGATTATGAAAGCCTCACCCTGGAAATCTGGACCAATGGCGCTATCCGCCCGACCGATGCGCTTTCTCAGGCGGCCAAGCTTATGAGAGACCACCTGAGCATTTTCTTGAATATCGTGGATGAACCGGTAGAAAAAGAAGATATCATCCCGAAGAAAGAAATACCCTACCTGGATAAAGTAGAAGTACTGGCCAATACCATAGACCACCTGGAGCTCTCTGTCCGGGCCAACAACTGCCTGCGGGCGGCCGGAGTGACCTATGTATATGAACTGGTGCAGAAAACAGAAGAAGAATTGCTTCGCACCAAGAACTTTGGCCGTAAATCCTTGATGGAAATAAAAGAAACCCTTAACAATCTGGGACTTGGCTTAAACCTTGAACTGCATCCTAAATTGATAGAGCAGGTTCAAGCCGCCATAAAACAGAGCAAGACTGATAAGGAGCTTGAAGCATGAGACACCAGGTCAAACGCTATCAATTAAGGAGAAATACTGCCCATCGCCGGGCTTTGCTGAGGAATTTGGTGACCTCACTTCTGGAAAAAGAAAGAATTCAGACCACTCTGGCCAAGGCCAAGGCGGCCAGGCCGGTGGCCGAAAAAATGATCACTTTGGGAAAGAGGGGAACCCTGGCTGCCAGACGCCAGGCTCTGGCTTACATAATTAAGGAATCGGTGGTTCAAAAGCTATTTGATGAGCTCGGGCCAAGGTACAAGGAAAGACCCGGAGGTTATACCCGCATCGTGAAACTGGGGCTTCGCTCGGGTGATGGAGCGCAGATGGCCATGCTGGAACTTCTGGGCGCTGAATACAAGAAGAAAGCCAAGAAAAAAGAGAAGGGCAAAGAAAAAGAAGCCAAATAAATATCAGTTTAATGAAGATATTGGGCTTCTGCCATCCGGCAGAAGCCTTTTTTATTGGTATAAAAAAATCTCTATCTTCAGAAATCATTTTTTGTTACTGATATATACGAAATTTTTGAATCTAAAACCTTTTTTTAGAATTTTAAACCTTCTCGTGGCTTCCAATTAATCCCAGCCAGAAAGATTTATTCAAGACGTGTTCTCCAGTCAGTTAGATTTATGATTGCTCATTATTTTCCCCAGGTATTGACCTGAATTGATAGGTAAACAAACATCAACAAATTAAAGAACTATTTTTTTCGCCCGGAGCCCTGCGGCTTTCAGAAAGAACCGCGCCGGTAATCTCAGCGGTAAATTTTGCTTTCTATTTTTCAGCCGGGGGGCGCCGGCAACCCTGGTAGAGTTTCTGCCAGTATTCATCGTAGAGGTTAGAAATCTGGACCACAGGCTTGTCGTGGGTGGTGGCATGGATGAATTCTTTTTCGTTGATCATCATACCCACGTGAGTTATACGGTTCGGACGGCCGAAAAAGACCAGGTCGCCCGCTTTTTCCTGTCCCTTAGGCACTTCAAGCAGACCGGAGCTGGTGAATTGAATGTCGGCATCGCGCAGTATTTCAAGGCCGCTCAGCCTGTAAATCAGCTGAGCAAAGCCAGAACAATCAAGGCCGAGCGGGCTGGTTCCGCCCCACAGATAGGGGAGACCTAAAAACCGCTTGGCCAGCTCGACCATTTTCTCGGGCGATAACCTGGGCCTTTTAAAGGGAGCCTGCTTGACCTGCCCGTCTCCTACCTGGATGTATCCCTTGCGACCGCAGGGCAGCGTGACTTCTCCCCAGCGCTCCTGATATTGACCGAGTTCCAGCACGGTGGAGATAGGAGCCATGAGAATCGGCTTTTGCTTGGTGACATCGGGGCTGGCGTAGATAAAAGCCATCAGGCTGGTAATCTCGATGACCTGACCTTCAGAAGCATAGAATTTTTCTTTTTCCCGGTAGCTTCTGATGGACCGGCCCTCAACCCAACCCTGGTAGGTGTCGGGTGTTTCGATGAAATACCAGGTATTGTTGTTTTTATCTTTTTCCGCTTTGAGGATTTTAACCGTCGTCCCCAGTAAAGCCTGGCTGACCACATCAACGGTTGAGTCCGGTTTGGAGTACATATTTTCAACCGAGTTAATAATAACTCCAAATTTTGGCGTTTCCTGAGCCAAGGCAGATAACCCTGAAAAAATAATTATCATAGCTAAAAGCCAGCTAAAAATTTCTTTTTTCATGGTTTTTCCTCCGGTATAATAATTACCTGAACCCAAATTATATAAAAACGGGGAAAAAGTATAAATTATTTTTGTAATGTCAGACGGAGAAAAAATATGAAAAGAAAAGATTTTTTGGCTCTGACCGGTGGATTGGTGGCGGCTTCAGCAGTCGAACCGCGTCTCCTCATTTCTTACCCGAAAGAACAGGTTAAAAGAGGGAAGGTAAAAGTCAGCACCCAGATTTATGAACTCCATCTTCGCCAGGCCTGGACTCTGTCGCGCGGCACCTGGACCACCAGGCGGAATGTTCTGGTCAGGCTGGAAAAGGATGGGATTGTCGCTTATGGAGAAGCCGCTCCGATTCCCCGTTACCAGGAAAGCGCGGAAAGCAACCGGGAATTCATCCAGAAAGCCCTGCCCATTCTGGAAAAAGACCTGTGGAATTATCAGGACCGCTGGCGCGAGCTGGACCAGCTGACCAAAGGGGAGAATGCAGCCAAGGCCGCTTTGGACATGGCTATCCTCGATTGGGTTTGCAAGTCTTTAAAGGTCCCGCTTTATAAATTTCTCGGGCTTGACCGGAACAGGACTTTATCCACGACCTTTTCCATTGGCATAGATGAAATCCCGGTCATGCAAAGAACGGCCCAGCAGGCAAAAGATTTTCAGGTTCTTAAAATCAAAGTCGGTTTAAAAGATGACAAAAAAATTATAGAAGGCATAAGAGAGGTTACAGACCGTCCGCTGCGGGTTGATGCCAACGAAGGCTGGAAAACTAAGGAAGAGGCCTTGGAGATGATTAACTGGCTGGCCGACCGGGGTGTGGAGTTTGTGGAACAACCGCTGCCGGCGGCCAACCTGGATGATTATCGCTGGTTGAAAGAAAGGGTCAAAATTCCCATCATAGCTGACGAGAGTGTTCATAAAATTCATGACGTTCCGGCTCTGGCTTCAGCTTTTCACGGCATAAACGTAAAACTTATGAAATGCGGTGGCCTGCAGGAAGCACTTCGACTGGTGGCCGTCGCCCGGGCTTTTGACCTGAAGCTGATGATTGGCTGCATGATTGAAAGTTCCCTGGCCATTGCCGCCGCGGCCGCTTTAACCCCTCTTTTCGATTACGCCGACCTGGATGGGAATTTGCTGGTTGATAATGACCCGTTTAAAGGACTGAAGCTGGAAAAAGACCGATGGGTCCTGCCCGAGGCCCCCGGCCTTGGAGTCGAACCGACCATCCCGGATTGGTAAGCAACGGTCATTACCTTAAAATTTTAGAGACTTAGATTATTTTTTAAGGCGGGCATTAGCCTATTTTCCTGGGTGGCTTTTTTATTTTTCCTGACCTGTTGAATGTTGCCATGGCTGCTGTTTGAGGTTCTTTATATTTGATGATTATTTAGCCAGCGGTCATTTTTCTGAAATAATCCGCCCATACTCGCTTGACCTTTCCAGACGGTCAAAATGCCTGAAGGCTAACTGGCCGATTTTCCTGATGAGAGCGTTGCCGTCGGTTTGAAGAGAAAGGTAAGTAGTCATGACACAGATTAAATAAGGATGCTTTTTAAGCAGGACCAGGCCTGAATCGCAGCGCACGGCTTCGAGCTCTCCTGGCTTATCGGCCACCACAATCCCTTCAGGGACAGCCTGCTGCAGAGGGCTGTCTTTCGGCAAGGATAAAATTTCAAAAAATTCCTTTCTGTAGGGCTCACTCAAGGCGTTCTGTTTCCAGATTTTTTCAAGTAAAGTCATCATCTCCAGCGGAGTGGAAATGTTTTCTCGACCCTCGGCGGCGGCCGTCAGGTCCATCATTTTCCTTTTAAGCCTGGTCTGGGTCAGGCCAAGAGAGGCCAGCCGGTCGTTTATCGCTTTCATCCCGACTCTGTCAATCAGCATGTTGGTGGCCGTGTTATCTGAAAGAACGACCATTAAAACACACAGGTCCCTTATGGAAAGTTTCAGGGAAGGATTTCCAAGATAGCAGAGAATCGGTCCCCCACCGACTTTAACTTCAGGCTTGAGCTCGAGAAATTCATCAAGCCGCAATCGCCCTTCTTCGGCCTGTTTTAGGACCTCGAGCAGGATGGTAATTTTTATCGAACTGGCCTGGGGGAAGATTTCTCTTTCGTTCAGAAAAAAAGCCTGCCCGGTGTTTAAATCCTTAATGGCCAGACCCAGTACGCCGTCTGTATTTTCGCTGATGGCCTGCAGCTGGTTCCGGAAATTCCGCTCCAGGATGCTCAATTTTTGGTCTTGACTGACCGGAAATAATTGTTGCCACAAACCCAGCACCAGGCCGGTGAGTAAAACCGTTATGCAAAGTTTTCTGGACATACCCCCTCCTTTCTGGCCTGTTCAGGCAATATTTATATCCTGGATTAGTTTCATTTTGGAGTTCAAATTTAATTTTTCTTGATGATTAATTTTTGTCCGACACTGAGGAGGTCGCTGTCAAGTCCGTTGTCCTTTTTAATCTTTTCCACGCTGACCCCGAAAGTCCTGGCAATCTGATAAAGCGAATCTCCGGGTTTGACCGTATAGTTTATCAGGCCGGCAGAAGCATCGGTTTGCCTGGCTGGTGTTATGGGGTCATCCCCTTCGCCGGGCTCCAGCCCCTGGCCTTTCCCCGGAATCCTCAGCCTCTGACCAGGGTAGATTAGAGTGGCACTTTTCAGCCTATTCAGCCGAACAATAGCCTGGACAGATGTTCGGTAACGCCTGGCGATGGCTCCAAGGGTTTCGCCCTTTTTCACGGTGTGCCAGCCATAGACCACATCAGGCGGTGTCCAGCTGGGCAGTTCATTTAAACAGGCCAGCGTCAGGTCTCCAAAGCCAGCGGGAACTTTGAGTTCATATTCATAATTGGGGGTGGAATCGTGTCTCAATTCAGGGTTTAATTGCACCAGGAGGTCGGGGTTCAGACTGAGCTTGCTGGCTATAACCGATAATTTTACTGGCTTGTTAATCCGGACGGTTTCGAAGTTGAGAGCCGGTTCTGGTTCGGGCAGGGAAAATCCGTATTTCTCCGGATTTTCAATTATCAGCAAAGTGGCAATGAAACGGGGAACATAGCGAGCCGTTTCGTAAGGCAGATTGGTGAACAGGTCCCAAAAGTTGTCCAGGTAATCTATTTTTTGGGCTCTTATAACGTTCTGAACCCTTATTTCACCGCAATTATAGGCGGCAATGGCTGTGCTCCAGTCTCCGAAGAAATCGTGAAGTTCAGTTAAATATTTAATGGCCGCCTGAGTGGATTTGACGGGGTCCATTCTTTCATCTACGTACTTGTCTCTCTTAAGACCGTAACGATAACCGGTGGAGGCTATGAATTGCCACAGGCCAAGCGCTCTGGCTCGAGATAAGGCTCTCGCTTTGTAGCCACTTTCAATAAGGGGCAGCCAGGAAAGCTCTTCCGGCAATCCGGCCCGGCGCAGCTCTTCCAGGATCATCGGGCGGTATAGCCCGGAGCGACGGTAAGCTTCTTCGAAGAACTTTCTTTCCACCGTCTGGAATGATTTTATCTCAGCCTGCACCCAGCTGTTTTCCACCAGTGGTATGGTTTTGTGGTTTGAACCGGGCGGTGGAAGACGGAAGGCATAAACCTGCTGAATTTTCTGAGCCAGGAGAATCCTTAAATCGTATTTTTCCTGGGAAAGGGGAGAATCGCCGGGAGCTTCTATTTTTAAAAGGGCAGCGTAGGCTTTGTCAAGAAGCTGCAGCGCTTCATCCATATTTCCTTTTTCCATGGCTGCCTGAGCTTCCTGGTAAAGCGCGTACACTTCATCTGCCGAATTACCGTTTTCCTGGATGTCTTCTTCATTTGATTTTTCCTGGAGTTCTCTGGCCGGTAAGGAAGACTCCGCCCGTATGATTTCTGCTTCAGTAACATTTGTTTTCCGGTCAACAGTTTCAATTTTTGGGCTCGGCGGCGGAGCAGATGGGGCGGGCGGGTTGAGGTTTTTTTTGGAAGCTGTGGTGCAGCTCAGGCTGTAAAATATAATGATAAATGCAAGCGACAGTAACAAAAGAAGCTGTTGAACTTTTCTCATCAGTCACACTCTCTTATGTCAAAGTTTATAACATCAAATTCCAGGCTAATCAAGCGGCCTGGCCGGTGGTCGTGGTTGGCGGCCGCCGTTTCCGCAATTGATAACCGCCGGCAGATTTTAATGTTTCAGGTGCCACTGCCAGGCAGTTTTGATAATAGTTTCCAGTTCCGAAAATTTTCTTTCCCAGCCCAGCCACTCTTCCGCCCGGCGGCTGGAAGCCAGCAAAATCGGGACATCGCCCAGGCGCCTCGGGCCAAACTTCAGGTTGACCTTTTGACCGGTCACTTTTTCAGCTGTCCTGATGACTTCTAATACCGAATAGCCGCGGTTTGAGCCGAGGTTTAAAACCTGGCTTTCAGCTCCGGCCAGCAGTCTTTCTAAAGCCAGCACATGAGCCCGGGCCAGGTCGGTGACGTGGATGTAGTCTCTGATGGCTGTTCCGTCCGGCGTCGGAAAATCATGGCCAAAAACCTGAAAATCAGGGTTTTTCCCGAGAAGGTGGAGGAGAATGTTCGGTATCAAATGAGTTTCGGGCGAATGCATTTCGCCCAGCCGACCTTCAGGGTCCGCTCCGGCGGCGTTAAAATACCGCAAAGAGACATACTTCAGGCCGTAGGCCCGGCTGTAGTCGGCCAGTATTTTTTCGACCATGAATTTGGTCATGCCGTAGGGGTTGGCCGGGTTCAGGGGATGGTCTTCTTCAATCGGAATCTGCTGCGGAGCGCCGTAGACCGCTGCACTCGAAGAGAAAATAAACTTTTTTACCCCATGGCGAAGCATGATTTCCAGCAGGTTCAGGCTGGTGATCAGGTTATGGAGATAATACTTTTGCGGATTCTCGTATGATTCGCCCACCTGAATGAGGGCGGCAAAATGAAGCACGGCTTCCACCCGGTGCTCTTTAAAAACAGTTTCCAGTTCATCGTGGTTTCGGAGGTCGGCCTGGATGACTTCACCGCCACAGACCAGCTCGCGGCGTCCCGAGCTGAAATTATCGACAATTACCACTTCATAATTGTGATTCAACAAATCTTTTACCGTATGGGAGCCGATATAACCGGCCCCACCTGTGACCAGCACTTTCATTTTTTCTTTTCCTCAATCAGTTTTCTGGCTAACCTCAGGCCGTCAGCCCGGTTATCGAACAAATTATCCAGCTGCCACTGGTAGAGTTTTTTCAGGATTTTGCCCATTTCCGGCCCGGGCTCTACCCCGAGTTTTATTAAATCCCGGCCCATGATTAAGGGCTTGATGGTTTCCCGGTTGACCTTCAACTCTTCAAATTTTTTTAGCAACCAGACAGCCTGGCGGTCAAGCCCGCTGACCAGTTTCTGCTTGCGCCCGGCCCGGTCAGCCGCATCAAGGTAAATCAGCAGTTCAATCTCGCCTTTAACCCCGGCGGCCAGACGGTTAAAAGCCTTTCTGGTGACCACTTTTCGGTTCTGCCAGATTTCTGAGGCGCGGTGATGATGCCTGATGAGCAGCGGAACCATGGCCCGCAGGTTGTAGCCGTTCCAGGAAAAGATCTTCTGCCGGTTAAAGGCTTTCTTGGTCAGCTTCTCGCTTAATAAATCATGACCGTTGTTGGTAATGACCAGCCGATTTTTTTTATATTCCCAGCTGGCGGTAGCCGGTTTTCCCACGTCGTGGTAAAGAGCAGAGAGCAGCAGAGCCAGCTTTTTGGGCGGTTCGAGCCGGTGTATCTCAGCCAGAGCTTTGGCCTGGTCAACCGTCAGGATGGTGTGAGCCCACACCGTGTGGTGGCCCTGCTCGTCTTTTTCAGGATGAAAAACGGCATCCTGGATGGACAGGCTGCAGCGGTAGAGTTCCGGGAAAAGCTGTTTCAGGGCGTTCAACCGGAGCATTTCTTGCAGCCCCCGGGATGGACGGCGCGAAAGAAGAAGTATCTTGAAAAGTTCTTCGTTAACTCTTTCGACACTCAACCCGGTCAGGTCAACTTCCTTGGCGGCCAGGTAGATTTCCGGGTCAATGCTGAATTCCAGCACGGAGGCAAAGCGGGCAGCCCTGACCACTCGCAGGGGGTCGTCGGGGAAAGCCCGGGGGTTCGTCATGCGGATAATTTTGTTTTTTATGTCTTCATAGCCAGAAAACGGGTCAATCAGGGTCCAGTCCGAAAGTCTGAGGGCGATACTGTTGCAGCGAAAGTCCCGGCGTTCCAGGTCTTTTTCCAAAGGCAGATAAGGGTCGGCCTGAACGAGGAAATCTTTGTGGCCTCTTTGTGGTGAATCGGCCGGGGGAACCGGTTCATCACGGCGGGGAAGGGCAACATCATAGGTTCGACCGTCAACCGTGAATTTAATAACCCCGAAGCTCTTGCCCACCAGGTCAACTTTGCCGTGCTGTTTGAGTTTTTCCACGATTTCTTCCAGCGGGTGGCCCTGAATTAGGATGTCGACTTCTTCTGAGGGCAGGTTGCGCAGGCGGTCACGAACAAACCCGCCCACCGCATAAACATCCGGCCCAAAAAGCTGCACGAACAGCTTTCGGTGTTTAAAGTCCGCCTGCAGTTTCTTCATCTAAAGTATTTTACTTATTTTTTGGGCTGTTTGAAGACCCTCAGGCCAACATATTCTGGCGCCGGGGCGACATAGGCTTCCTGGGCGTCGGCTCTCTGGATGGCAGAGTACCCCTGAACCTGGCCTTTACCCTGGCTGTTTAAGGTCCATTCCGCTACGTTGCCGCCAAGCCCGTAGACCAGGGCCTCCCCGGCCGGCGGGAAATAATCCACCGGGAGAAGTAGGGCCGGCTTATTTTTCAGCCTGGCCACAATTTCAAGCAGTAATTTATAATCATCATGGTTGACTTTGTATCCGGCCCAGTATTCGATGGTGTTTTCCGGACCCCTGGCCAGTGCCAGCAGCCGGCGCATTTCTTCAGCCGTTGACAGACGGTAATTTTCGCCGGTCAGCTGACTGAGCCACTTAACGTATTTCTGAGCCTGTTCAAAAGAGATGCCGCTTACCGGATAATTTTCTGTGCCGGGTTCGAATTTATAATTCGGGTCAAAGGCCTGCCACTGGGCTCGGGTGACTTCGAAACGGCCAACTTCCACCCCTTCCCAGCTGACGGTTTCAGGAATCAGCTTGCCTTTCACCATTTTTCCGTAGTTCAGACCGACGCGGCTGAAGCTTTGGGCCTTGAGGGCCAGGTCCAGCGGCGAGCCTTCTTTAAGGGCCTCGTTGACCGGGTTGAAGGTGCGGAAAAAGTGTTTGTCGAACCAGGCCAGCTCTTCTTCCATTTTGCGCCGCTGATGGCTCAGCTTGCGGAGCCCGTGCGGTTCACCGGGGAAAATGATGAAGCGCACCGGGGCCTGGCCGATTTGTTGAAGCGCCCGGTAGTGTTCCATGCCCTGACCGAACGGAACATTGGTATCCTCGGTGCCATGGAAGATAATGGTCGGTACCTTCATATTTTTGAAATGAAACAGGGGGGATATCTGCAGGTAATAGTCTGGCCTGTCCCAGGGGGCTCCAAGAAAATAATAATTATCAAAGCTTACACCAAAAGCACATGTGCCGTAATCGCTGAACCAATCCACGTCAGCCGCTCCGATGCCGGCCACTTTAAACCGGTTGGTCCAGACTGAAAGGGCGATGCTCAGAATACCACCGTTTGACCAGCCCATGGTACCCAGCTGGTCAGGGTTAACCAGATTTTTGCTGACCAAATAATCAATCCCTTTGAGCATGTCTTCTATCGGGTAATCGTAGTAGTGTCCTTTTATCGATTCGACAAATTTCTGCCCGTAGCCGACAGAACCGTGGTAGTTGGGCATAAGGACAAAACAACCTTTCTGGGCTAAAAGGTGTGGATAATAGGCATAAGAAGCTTCAAAAGAATCCAGGTCAATGCCGGTCGGGCCACCGTGGATGTTAAGAAAAAGCGGGTATTTTTTTCCGGGTTGATAATCAGGCGGGTAGTAAAGGATGCCTTCAATTTCTTCCTCTAAGGCTCCCTTCCACCTGATAACCTCTGTTTTGGCCATTTTTTTATTTTTAAGATGCGGGTTAAGCTCGAAAAGTTGCTTTTCACCGGTCAGTCTCTGACCATCGAGCGTGGCCCAGAACCATTGCTCCGGAAGCGAAGCGGTGGAGTGGGCATAGATGACTTTCTGGCAATTTTCCCGACCCGTTAAGCTGAAGACATGCGGATAATGCTGTCCTTCCAGTTCGGCAAATTCAAAACCATTTCCCCGGCGAAAATATCTTCTCCACTTCGGCACGGCTCCGTTGGCCAGCCAGGCCACAAACCCGTCTTCCCGCACGAGAAAGCCCTGCCCCATCAACCCCCATTCCCATTTGAGGTCGATTTCCCGGTACTGTCCGGACTTAAGGTCATAGTAGTAGAGAAATTCGGCCCCGGCCGTTTCGTTAACCGGGTCTGATGTTCTGAGTACGGCGAAGTAAAAACCCTGGCTGTTCCAGTCCCAGTGCAGGTCGGTTGGCTTGAAAAAGGGGTCTTTGAACAATTCTTCGCTCGAGCGGTCAGTTAGCTTCACCAGGAAAAACCTGGGTTTGACCTTTTTATCAACTTCATAACTCAGGCTCTGGTTATTCCGGGTGATGACCATCTTTTTATCCGGGGACAGATAAAAATTGGTAATCTGGTCTTTGTTTTCGGTCAGTCGATGCCATTTTTTCTCTTTCAGGCAGTAGAGAAAAAGACGCTGCGGTATCATGTGTTCCTGGTCTTCGTAAACAACGGAATCATCCTTTCTTTCTTTGTTTTTGATTTCCAGCCAGGTTCGCGGTTCTCTGGCCAGCACCAGAATGTGGTCATCATCAACCCAGTCATAGCTGATGACGCCGAATTCCAGGCTGGTCACTTTCCATGGTTCGCCACCCTTGAGGTCCAGCAGCCAGATCTGGGCGCCGGATTCTTCCGATTTACTTCCTTCTTCCTCTCCCTCTTTGCGGCTGCTGAGGAAAGCTATTCGCTCACCGGATGGAGACCACCGTGGCCGGTTCTCAGATGATTTCCCCCGAGTGAGCTGAATGGTTTCTGGCTTATCTTTCAGGTAAGTTAAAAAAAGATGTGAAGTGCGTCCATCTTTTTCTTTATCGGGCGTGTTCTTAACCCAGACCACCCTGGTGCCATCAGGTGAAATCTGAAAATCCTGAGCTCTTTCCTGGTTGATGACGTCATCGATGGACCAGGGCGAAAGCTCCCGCGTTTTTTCCTGGCCGAGAAGCAGAAAACCGGGCAGAACTAACAGCATGGCCAGGGTAAAAGCTAAATATTTAAGGCTGGCTGTCATACTCTTCATCTTTCCTCCTGCTCGTTTTAATTTTCTTATATTAATATAACGATTTTCTTCTCATATCCAGCAAAATTTTTGTTTATCCTGTATAATTATTTCTTTAAATCAGTTGCTAAATTCAGCTTCAATAATGGAGAGAGGTTTGATGCACACGTGTTATAGTAAGAGTTGGCTGAAGCTGTCGGTGGTTTTCTTCCTTTTTTCTTCTGTCTTCGCCTTGTCTGGGCCATTGGCCCAGGCCGCCGGTAAAGATTTGGAAGTAAGCCTGCTGGAGCAGAAAATCAGAGAAATCACGCCTGAGGGACTGGTATTATCTTTTCTGGCCAAAGTTGAAAACAGGTCTGAACGTTTGTATTTTGTTTCTTCTTACCGGTACCGGGTTCAGGTTAACCAGAAAGAATATTTCACCCAGAATGTCTCGCTGGAAAATGAAAGGCTGGAAATTAAGCCGGGAGAAAAGACTGTTCTCAATTTTCCGGTCAGGCTGAGCTATCAATACCTTAAACCTTACCTGACCGAAGGGCAAAAGCAGGCTTCCTGCACGGTTGCTGGCGAGATGTTTTTGGTCGGTGAAAAAAAGAAGGTGGAAAAAGTGCCCTTCGAGTGGAAAATGTCCTTTCCCATTTTTAAGCTGCCGGAAGTCCGGTTTTATCCCCTGCAAATAAAGGATTTGACCCTGGGCGGAGCTGACTTCCAGTTCGTTTTTTCTCTGGTGAATGATAATCCTTACGAAGTGCTCATTCAGGACTTGAGTCTGGAACTTAGCCTGGCCGGCCAGGTCATATTCCGCGGGAAAATAGCCGGCGACAAGACGCTCAATATCGGGCAGGAAAAAACCTTTCAGATTCCGCTGATGCTGGATTTTTTTGAACAGGGGCGGGAGCTGCGGGAAGAACTGGAGAAGGAAAAGCCGGAGTTCAGGTGGAAAGCGCAACTCACGGCTGATTCAGCCTGGGGTGTGCTCAGTTTCGAGCTGGAAAAAGTCGCGACGGTAGCAAAGCAATTCATACGTTAGCAAGAAACCAATGGTTTCGGCCGTCATCGTCACCTATAATCGAGCTTCTTTCCTGAGTGAAGCCATTGACTCAATCCTGGCTCAAACTTATTTTCAAAAAAATCCGCAGGAGTGGGAGCTGATCATCATAGATGACGGCTCGACTGATAGAACTCAGGAAGTGGTGGAAAAATATCTCGGCGACCAAAGGGTTAAGTACCTGCGCACAGATAATCGGGGAGTCAGCGCGGCGCGCAACCTGGGTCTGGCCACCGCCCGGGGTGAGTTTATCGGCTTTCTGGATTCAGATGACCTCTGGCTGAAAGACAAGATTCAGGTTCAGATGAGCTATCTCAAAGCCTTTCCTGAGGCCATGTTCTGCCTGACAGAAGAAATCTGGGTCAGACACGGTCGCCGGGTAAATCAGGCCAGAAAGCACCAAAAATATTCTGGCTGGGTGCTGGATAAAGTCTTGCCTCTTTGTCTGCTGAGCCTTTCTTCCGCTCTTTTTCGAAGAAAACTTTTTGCGGAAATTGGCAACTTTGATGAATCACTGCCGGCGTGCGAAGATTATGACCTCGGGTTGAGAATTGCTCTTCGTTATCCTTATCATTTCATTCCCACACCTCTAATCATTAAAAGGGGAGGACACCCTGACCAGCTTTCCCGGAAATACTGGGGAATGGACAGATGGAGGATACACGCCCTGGAAAAGGCTCTGCAGAGTAACCCGAGCGCGGAACAGGCCGGGCTAATTAAAGCTGAAATACAGAAAAAATGTGAAGTGCTGGTCAAAGGGTTTCAAAAAAGAGGAAAGATAGCGGAAGCTGAATATTATTCCATGCTCAAAGAAAAATATAAAACATAAGGTCGTCCCCCGGTTTTTAACGGGCAGATTCGGAGAAGCTTTATTCTCGTGGAAATATTAAAAAACAGCTGAGATAATTTTTTAGCGGCAAGCTTTTGTGAAATTTTTGTCTCTTATTGATATTTCTCCTTCCGTCATAAACATATCTGACCGGCGAAATAAGAATTTGCCGCTGATGATTCATCATCTCTCATTTTTCGCCACGAGAATGTCGGATGGGCAGAAAAAAAGGTCAGGCTCTTTTTCGAGCCTGACCTTTCCCGCAGTGGCTTATGAATCAGTCTTGGGCTGCTGTTTTAGAACCAGTAATTCAGCCCGATGGTCAGAACATATCCGCTCAGGTCGAATTTTTCGAAGCCTTCAAAGGCATCCCGGAAATCAACCTTGAGAAAATTGTACCTGACTCCCAGGTCCAGGGTCATCCGGTAACCGATGGGCAGCATGACTCCGGCAAACCCGTGATAACCAATGGACAGCCGGTTGTTTTCATCGCTGATAACATAGTTTATCGGATATACTTCGATTGGCCCGAGGTCCGGGTCATCGTAGATATAAGGGTCAGAAAAATCTATCATTCTTCCATGAATGCGGACCGACCAGAGATAAAGGCTAACTCCACCGCCAAAGTAAGGAACAAAACGCACTCGCCGGCCGAGGGGCGTGAACTTTAAGGACAGCTGGAACGGAGTCTGGGAAACTTCAAAGCTGTGGATAATCATGTCTCCTTCAGGGAAATAGCTTGCCGGGAAAGCAAATTCCTGGCTGTCAAAAGAATACATGGCCCAATCGCGGTAATAGCCGCCCCTGTTCCGGCTGTAAAGGTCCAGAGACAGCATCAGGCTGAGGTTTCTGTTGATAAAGTATTCATAGCCAAAGCCAAGCATTCCCCCCTGGAAATCTGATTTGCGAAAGCTCATGTTGTCAAATTCGATATTCCACAGGCTGTCGGGACCGCCGCTCATCCGGGGAACGTAATAGCCGTAACGAAAGGTAAAGATGCCAGCTGAAGCGGTGGCCGTGAACAGAAACAGGACGGCCAGCAGTACGGGAATTATCTTTTTCATGTCATATCCTCCTCACTTCCCATTATAGCAAACTACGTGCCAGATTAACTAACAGAAATTATCCCGAGCCTGTCGTGACGGGTGTTTATTTTAGATGACAGCTGTCCTTTCTTTGCTCTTGATGGTTGTGGTTGTTTTGGTTAAGCTGTGTTTGGGCCGGAGGTCAAGATGGCTGAAATAATAAAGATTGTGGATGGCCAAATGGGAAAAGAAGATTTGGCTCTCGCTCTTAAGGTTTTGAAAAATAACGGGATAATAGTTTATCCGACAGAAACTTTTTATGGCCTGGGTGGCCTGGCCAGCTCTGAAATTGCCCTGGGTAAAATTTATACCATAAAAGGCCGGAATCCTTCGCAGCCGCTGCCTTTTATTGCCTCCGACCTGGAAATGGTCATGCAGTTCGTGACAGGAATTCCGGATTTGGCTTTAGTTCTGGCTGAAAGATTCTGGCCCGGGCCGTTAACCCTGGTGCTGAAAGCTGAGGCTGAAAAGCTTCCGGCCGCAGCTCTGGGGCCTGGCGAAACCATTGCTGTTAGGGTGCCACCACTGATTTGGCTCCGGCAGCTTGTCAGAGAAGCAGGAACGCTTCTCGTTTCGACCAGCGCCAACCTGACTGGGGAGCCACCGTTATCGAACTTCGAGCAGGTTTTTGAGCTCTTTGCTGAGAAAGTTGATATTTTAATCGATGGTGGCAGTACTCCCGGAGGTCAGCCTTCAACTATCCTGGATTTGACTGTCTCTCCTCCGAGATGTCTCAGGGAAGGGGTTATACCGCTCAACAAAATTTTTGAAATACTGGAAAGGTATTGAGCGAATTTCTTAATTAACTCTGGGGGAGCAAAGAAATTTAATTTTATTTGGTTCGGAAAGAATGAGAAATAAAACCGAGCCTTATATTCTAACTTTCAGATAAAGATTCTTTTAGGGAAGAATAAGACCCGCTTTTTCTTTAAGGCTGGCCGGAAGGTGGATGCTTACTTAACTTTTGTCCCGGGCGGCACTTCACGGTCAAAAAATGGAATGATGGCTTTGCCCTCCACTTCGGCCGCCAGCAGCATTCCCTGCGATTCGATGCCGCGGATGACTGCCGGTTGCAGGTTGGCGATGACAATAAATTCTTTTCCCACCATTTCTTCCGGGGCATAGGATTCAGCCACCCCGGCGATGATCTGGCGCTGCTCTGTTCCCAGGTCAATCTGCAGTTTTAAAAGTTTGTTGGTGCCGGGGACGCGTTCGGCCGTTAAAACCTTTGCTACCCGCAGGTCCATTTTTTTGAATTCATCATAAGTTATGTATTCCATCTTTTTTACCTCCGGTTTTGGCTCCTGTTTATCAGCCGGTTTTTGCTTTTCCAGCTCGCCGATAAACTCTTTGAGGTCAACCCTGGGGAAAAGGGCTTCTGGCTTTTGGATTGGCTGCTCGGTTTGAAAATCGTAAAAATTCAACTGGTTAAGCAGAATTTGCTCCGGTTTTTGCTTCAGACCCAGCATGTTCCAGATTTTCTGCACCGTTTCTGGCATTACCGGATAGAGCAGGTAACTGGTGGCTTTTATGGCGCACAGTGCCTGGTAAAGCACTCGGGCCAGTCTGTCTCTGGCTTCCGCCACCTTGGCCAGCTTCCAGGGTTCATGGTCAGCCAGGTATTTATTGATGATGTTCAGATAGACCCAGATTTCTTCCAGCGCCCGGTTCAGCGCGTAATCTTCATAGAATTCAATGACCTTTTGCCTGGTTTCTTCAAACTGGCCGGCCAGCCTTCGGTCTTCTTCCTGCTCTTCTCCCGGGCGGTCTATTTTGCCCTGGAAATAGTTAAAGACCATGGTTAACGTCCTCTGCACCAGGTTACCCAGATCATTGGCCAGGTCGGAGTTGATGCGCTGGACAAAACCTTCATGGGAAAAATTTCCGTCCTGCCCGATGGGTATCTCGCGAAGCAGGAAATAGCGCAGGGGGTCAGCTCCAACTTTTTCCAGGATAAGGTACGGGTCAAGCACGTTGCCCTTTGACTTGGACATCTTGGTTTCATCTTTCAACCACCAGCCGTGGCCGTAGACTGTCCTGGGGAGCGGAAAACCGGCGGCCATCAGGAAAGCCGGCCAGAAAATGGCATGAAACCTTAAGATGTCCTTTCCAATCAGGTGCACATCTGCCGGCCAGAATTTCTGAAAAAGTTCCAGGTTCCAGTCATAGCCGATGCCCGTCAGGTAGTTATGCAGGGCATCAAACCAGACGTAGATGGTGTGCCTGGGGTCTCCGGGAACCGGAATGCCCCATTTGACTGTCGTCCTGGTAATGCTGAGGTCTTTAAGCCCCTGTTTGACGAAACTGACCACCTCGTTCATCCTGGTCTGGGGCCGCACAAACTGCGGGTTTTGCTGATAAAATTCTAAAAGTGGCTGCTGGTAGGCAGATAACCGGAAGAAATAACTTTCTTCCTCAATCAGGATAGCCTTCCTCCCGCAGTCCGGGCAGATTTTGTAGCCTTCCGGTTCCAGCGGCACATCTTCTGATAGAAAATTTTCTTCGGACACGCAGTACCAGCCCTGGTAGGTGCCTTTGTAGATATCGCCCTTTTCCAGGAGTTTCAGGAATATTTTTTGCACGCCGGCTTCGTGAAAATGTTCAGTCGTTCTGATGAAATAATCGTAGGAGATGTTCAGGTGCTGCCACAGGTCCTTGAACCGGACCACCACCCGGTCAGCCAGTTCTTTGGGAGTCATGCCCTTTTCCGCCGCGGTTTTTTCTATTTTCTGGCCATGTTCATCTGTTCCGGTCAGGAAGAAAACATCAAGACCTTTCAGCCGGTGGTAGCGGGCCAGAGCGTCGGCGATGATTGTGGTGTAAGCGTGGCCTATGTGAGGAACATCATTGACATAATAAATGGGAGTTGTAACGTAGAAAGTTTTTTTAGATTTCTCGACCACCTGGATAGCCTCCTTTTATCAACATCATGGCTTCAGCCCGGGTTGCCGGGTTATTTCGGAATGAACCGCGAACCGCTGAGGTCACGGTAATGGCCTTTGGTTTCTTTATGCCGCGCATTGACATGCAAAGGTGCTCGGCTTCAATGACCACCATAACCCCCAGCGGGTTGAGGGCTTCGTTCAGGGTATCGGCAATTTGTTTGGTCAGTCTTTCTTGCACCTGAAGCCTTCGGGCCAGGGTATCAACCAGCCTGGCGATTTTGCTCAGCCCGATTATCCTTCCTTCTTTCGGTATGTATGCCACATGAGCCACGCCGGCAAAGGGCAGCAGATGATGTTCACAGACCGAGTATAGAGGGATGTTTCTGATGAGAACCATTTCATCGTGTCGCTCATCCTGGAAAACTTCCAGGTCATCAGCCGGGTTGATGAGTGTTCCGCCCAGGATGTCTTCCATCATCCTGGCCACGCGTCCGGGGGTGCCTTTAAGGCCGGGTCTTTCCGGGTCTTCGCCGATGCCTTCAAGCAGCAGCCGGACACCTTTTTCTATTTTTCCCAGGTCCATTTTTCGGATTAAATTCTTTTTCCTGGTCATTTTCCCCACCATTTATTGGATTTCTCGACCGCCAGAGCCATGATTTTTTTGACCGGCCAGCCCAGCTTCCTGGCAGCTTTAAGGCAATCTTCATACTCCGGCTGAATGTTCATCGTTTTCTGGCCCATGAATGAAACTTTTACCCTGACCGGTATGCTTTCTATTTTTATTTCTCTGATTTCACGTTTTAAAATTTGTCTTTCTACCGGGAAGAAGCGGAGACCAATAGTGGACGTCTCGCTGAAAACAGCTTCAACCAGGTTGTCTATTTTATCAGCCTCGGCCAGCAAGGTCAATTTGTGCCCCGGCCTGTTTTTTTTCATCACGACGGGAGTAATGAAGGCTTCCAGCGCACCGAGCTCCAGAGCCCGGTTCAGGAAATGCCCGAGGATCTGGGGAGAAGAGTCGTCCAGGTTAGCCTCGATAACCGTTACCGGCGCGGAGATGAATCTTTCTTTTTCTTCTCCGTAAAAGACCCGAAGGGCATTCGGCTGAGTTTTCAGTTTTTTCTGGCCGAGTCCGTAACCAACTTTTTCATACTTCAGGTGTGTCCTGTCCGTCAGCTGTCGGCCAAGCGAAGTCAGGATGGCCGCTCCGGTTGGGGTCAGCAGCTCGGTTTTTTCTTCCGTATGGTAAATGGTAAATCCGGTCATCAATTCAGTCACGGCGGGCGGCGGCACGGGAAGAAGACCGTGTTCGGTCTGAACGAACCCCTGGCCGGTGTTAACCGGTGAAAAATAGACCGAACCAACCTCAAGCCGGTCGAGAAGCCAGCAACTGCCCACCACATCAACCAGGGCATCGTCGGCCGCTGCCTCGTGCAGGTGAACCTTTTCTAAGGTTTGGCCGTGAACCTTAGCCTCAGCCGCAAACAGCCTTTTAAATACCAAAAGGGCTTTCTCTTTAACTCCGGCCCGGAGCTTAGCGTTTTCAATTATTTTTCTTACTTCTTTAAAGGTCCGGGCTGGCGAATCTTTCGGTGTTTCCACTTTTACCCGCAGTCCGGATAACCCGTTCGATTGGTCAGGGGTTATCCTGATTTTTACTTTCAGCTTGAGAGACTCAATGGCTGTCAGAAATTCCTTTTCATCTGCTCCGAGAGACAGCAGGGCGCCAAGAATCATGTCTCCGCTGGCTCCCGAAAAGCAATCAAAATAAACGTACTTCATGTCCTGTGTATCTTTCCTCAATTTATTTACTTAAAAGAATAATAGTTTCCTGGCAAAAAATCAAAAAAAGCGTTATACCGGCGGCATTCGACTTATCTTTTTCTTTTATTGGCAAACTTTTTTGCCGCCATTTTAAGCTTGACTAACCGTACTTTTAAATATATATGATTTACTTCAAGAGGTGAAAAATGAAACAGGATGTTTATCCTCAGGCGACGGTCGGGATTCTTGGGGGAACCGGTCTTTACCAAATTGACGGCTTAAAAAACATCCAGGAAATTAAACTGGACACGCCTTTCGGTCAGCCGTCAGATTCTTATGTGCTGGGAGAGCTCGAAGGTGTAAGGGTCGCCTTTCTCAGCCGCCACGGGCGCGGGCACCGTCTGCTGCCGGCAGAGGTGAATTACCGGGCCAACATCTTCGGGTTTAAACTTCTGGGAGTGGAAAAAATAATCTCTGTCAATTCGGTTGGTTCTCTTAAAGAAGAAATCCGGCCGAGGGATATTGTCCTGGCCGACCAGTTTATTGACCGTACTCGACGGCCCAACACCTTTTTTGGTCAGGGATTGGTGGCCCATATCAGCCTGGCTCAGCCGGTTTGTCCGGTTCTTTCCAGGCACGTTTACGAGGTGGCCAGGGAGCTTGGTCTGAGGGTCTGGCCGGGTGGAACATATGTCTGTATAGAAGGGCCGGCATTTTCGACGAAAGCGGAATCCAGAGTTTACCGCCAGTGGGGAGCCGAGGTCATTGGCATGACGGCCGCCACGGAAGCCAGGCTGTCCAGAGAGGCGGAAATATGCTATGTAACGATGAATCTGGTTACCGATTATGATGTCTGGAAAGAGGGTGAAGAAACGGTCAGCGTCGAGCTGGTGCTGGCCAACCTTCAGGCCAATATTGCCAGTGCCCGGGCGATCATAAAAAAAGCTGTGGCTGACATAAAGAAGATAGAAGACCTGGCCTGCCCTTGCCGGCAGGCCCTGCAAAATGCCATGGTGACCAGTCCGGAAGCCAGAAATCCTGAAACCGTAGAAAAATTAAAGCCGATTATCGGGAAATATCTCAAATAATCCGTTATAACCGGGAGGAGAGTTTTGAGCCTGGTCATCATAGGTTCAGTGGCCTTCGATACTATTGAGACGCCGGCCGGGAAAAAAGAAAGAATCGTCGGCGGTTCAGCCACCTATGCCGCCCTGGCCGCCAGCTTTTTTACCAGGCCCGGCCTGGTTTCCGTGGTGGGTCGCGATTTTCCTCGCTCGATGATGTCTGTGCTTAAAGAAAAGGGCGTAGACCTCAGCGGTTTAAAAATAAAGGCGGGTAAAACTTTTCACTGGCATGGAGTTTACGGTCAGGACATCAACCTCAGGACCACTCTGAAAACTGAGATGAACGTCATGGCTGATTATCGACCAGAATTGCCAGAAAAATTCCGCACGGCCGACATCCTGTTTTTATCCAACCTGGACCCGGATGTTCATCCCCGGGTCCTTGAGCAGATGAAAAAGAAACCTCTGCTGGCCATGGATACCATCCGTTACTGGATAGAGAATAAACCGGAAGCCCTCCTGGAAGCCATCCAGACGGTGGACATACTTTTTGTTAACGACGAAGAATGCCGGCTGATTGCCCGGGAATATAATTTGGTTAAAGCCGGGTTCATTTTGAAAAACTCGGGGCCGCAGGTGATCATTGTAAAAAAAGGCGAACACGGGGCGCTGGTCTTTGGAAAAAATTTTGTTTTCAGCGTGGTGGCTCATCCCTGCGAGAAGGTGGTTGACCCGACGGGTGCAGGGGATTCCTTCGCCGGGGCTTTCCTCGGCTATCTGGACAGCCGCGGAAAATTCAACCAGCGAGAAGTTCGCAAGGCGGCCGTGTATGGTAATTTAGTGGCTTCCCTGGCGATAGAAGATTTTGGCTTGGCCGGACTGCTGAGAGCTTCTCAGGTTGACCTCATCGAACGTTATCAAACTTTCAGGAAGGTTGTTTATTTTTGACCCGAATTGGATTAAAATTCTTTCTTAAAAATTTTCTGAGTTCAGGGGAGCAGTCATGAAAAAAATCATACCACCGGTAGAGCCTTTTCGGATTAAAACCGTCGAGAGAATTAAGTTCACCACCAGGAAAGAGAGAGAAGAAATCCTCAAGCAGGCCGGCTTTAATGTTTTCAACATCCCGGCCGAAAAAGTTTTTATCGACCTGCTGACCGACTCCGGAACCTCAGCCATGAGTGATAATCAGTGGGCCGGGCTGATGGTCGGAGACGAATCATACGCCGGAGCCAGGAACTTTTTCCGACTGCAGGAGACGGTGCGCAACATTTTTTGTTTTAAACACGTCATTCCCACTCACCAGGGCCGGGCGGCGGAAAGAATTCTGTTCGAAAGCCTGTTGAAAAAGGGAGATTATGTGCCCAACAACATCCATTTTGATACCACCAGGGCAAACATTGAGGTCCGAGGAGCGGAAGCGGTGGACCTGGTGATTGATGAGGCTTACCATCCTGATTCCGACCACCCCTTCAAGGGAAATATGGATGTGGATAAACTGAAGAAATTTATCGAAAAGAAAGGGCGCGACCGGATTCCTTTAGTCATGCTCACCATCACCAACAACAGCGGTGGGGGACAGCCGGTTTCACTGCGAAACATAAAAGAAGTGAGCCAGGTCTGCAAACAACACCGCATTCCCCTTTTCTTTGATGCCTGTCGCTTCGCCGAGAACGCCTACTTTATAAAGAAAAGGGAAAGAGGCTATGATAAAAAGTCGGTGCTGGAAATAGCCCAGGAAATTTTTTCTTACGGCCAGGGTGCCACCATGAGTGCCAAGAAAGATGCCCTGGTTAACATCGGCGGTTTCGTCGCTCTGGATGATGATTTGCTGGCAGAAAAGCTCAAGAACCTGCTGATTATCAGCGAGGGATTCCCGACCTACGGCGGGCTGGCCGGACGCGACCTGGAAGCCATGGCCCGCGGTCTGGAAGAGGTCCTGGAAGAAGATTACCTCGAATACCGCATAAAGCAGGTGGCTTACCTCGGTCAGCTTCTTGATGAAGCCGGCGTGCCGATTTTTAAGCCGGTAGGCGGTCATGCGGTCTACCTGCTGGCTGACCGGTTTTTACCCCATATTCCCCGCCATCAGTATCCGGGCTGGGCTTTAACGGTGGCTCTTTACCGGGAAGCCGGCATCAGGGCGGTGGAAATAGGCGGGGTGATGTTTGCGAAAAAGAATAAAAAAACCGGCCAGGAAGTTTTTCCCAAACTGGAGCTGGTCAGGCTGGCCATTCCCAGAAGAGTGTATACCAGCGCTCACCTGGAGTACGTGGCAGAGTCAATCATAGAGCTTTACCGGAACCGGGATAAGGTCAGGGGCCTGAGAATAGTCAGGGAAAGCCCTTACCTCAGGCATTTTACAGTCAGGATGGAAGAAGTCTGACCTGCCCGGCTGTTTATTCCCGATTTTATCTTTTTGAGAAAAGAAGGTAAGCAGAAATTCAATGAGTTCAATATGGATTTTTTCTGCCTGGCCAGAGGAAGGAAAAATAAAAATTTCTGACCGCCGGCCAGGGGGGATATCTCAAATTTACTTTAAAATTTTTATTAATTTTTCCAAGCATTTAATTTCTTAGCTGTCTAATTTGATTGAAATAAGCTTTCTGTAAAGGAGGCGGAGGAATGAGTAAGGAAATTAAAAGGAAATTAAAAGGTTAGTGCTTGGTCTGGTGTTATGTTTGGTCCTTGTTTCCCACGGTTTCCCGTGGGGCTCGGCCACCCATGCCTTTATCACCAAAAAAGTGGGGCGATTTTATTTTACGCTGAATTTCCAGGAAATGTATGGCGGCCTGGCCCCTGACCTCTTTAATTACAATTTTGCCCTTTCCCAGGACCCGACGCTTCGGGCTTTTACCCACGGAGTTCCTGGTGATGAAAGGTTTATGTCGGTCTGGGAAAAAGCCACTTACCGTAACTACCAGAAATCTCTGGCTTTCGGTTTTGTCACTCACAATGATGTTTGGGGAGCAGACTTCACGGCACATCACCAGGCACAGACCGTTGTGCCTCCGGCTGATTTTATTCAAGTCCCCGGAGAAATTGAGCCCGGTTACGTGATAATAAAAGCTCAGGCCCTGAACTCTGACCCAACCATGAACAGTTTCTTTGAGTCTTTGGGGCTTTATAACAGCAATCCCGAACACTTTCGTCTGCGGCTTGAACTTTGCCATAACCTGGTGGAAGCAGCCGGGGACCTGATTATAAAAAAGGTTGACCCCAGGATAGGAGAGGATATAATTGCCGCGGCGGTCATCAGAGATAGAAGTTTTCAGAATCTATTAATCATTGCCCTGAATAATCCAGATTACAACCAGGCCATCAGGGAGAACGAGGCGCTCTTCCGCCGGTCGATGATTCAGTACGGGGCCGTCTTGATGCAGCCCGAATTTAGAGCCGTGAAGGGCCTGGCTGAATCCCTGGCCGAGATTGGGGTAGCCTTTGTCAAACAGGCTGCCGGAATTGACGTGCCGGTCGAGCAGGCAATTAAAATAGCAGAATATGGTCTCAGGAAATCAATTCAGCTCTGCGCCGGTGATTATTTGGGGGAAATTAGAAAGACCATAGAAAAAGTCAGGCTGGAGCTGAAAAACAGAAATATTAAATACTGAAAGTCAAAAAGAACTGAGGGGAAAGGAGTTCCTTTCCCCTCAACTTTTTTCTGCCAAGGATTTCTCATTTTTTAAATTCCAGGACGGGAGAACCGCCATTTCCCGCTTTCGTTATTGACCGTGGTGTGTGTTCCGCGGGTCATAGGCAGCAATGTCGAAAAAGCCGTGCCCTGACAGGTTGAACAGTATGTTGACCGACCGGTTGGCCTTTTTGGCTTCCAGGGCTTCGTCAATCACGGCGGCGATGGCATGCGCTGATTCGGGGGCGGGAAGTATGCCTTCAGTTTTCAGAAACAGACGGGCTGCTTCAAAGATGGCCTTCTGAGAATAGGCCCTGGCCTGCACAATTCCTTTTTTAACCAGGTGGCTGACCAGAGGAGCCATTCCATGGTAGCGAAGCCCGCCGGCATGTATGGCCGGAGGTATGAAGTCTTTGCCCAGGGAATGCATGAACAGCAGGGGAGTCAGCCCGACGCTGTCCCCGTGGTCATAACCGAGCTGACCTTTTGTTATGGAAGGGCAGGCTTCCGGTTCAACCGCCAGGAACCTGATGTTAGTTTTTTCTTTAAGGTTCTTGCGGACGAAAGGAAAGCTTAGGCCGGCAAAATTTGACCCGCCGCCCACACAGCCGATCACCACGTCCGGAAGCAGACCGAGCTCCTGCAGCTGTTTTTCTGCTTCAAGCCCGATGATGCTCTGGTGAAGCAGCACAGCATCCAGCACGGAGCCGAGCGAGTATTTTACCTCAGGATTTTTGGCCGCTATTTCAACCGCTTCCGAAATGGCGATGCCCAGGCTGCCCGGGTGGTCCGGGTTTTCAGAATAGTATTTTCGCCCCGCTTCCGTAGTGGGGCTGGGGCTTTCCATGACCTGTCCGCCAAATATTTCCATCATGATGCGGCGGCCCGGTTTTTGTCGGAAGCTGGCTCTCACCATGTAGACCTGAATGTTCAATCCAAATTTCAGGCCAGCGTAGGATAGGGCTGAACCCCATTGTCCGGCTCCGGTTTCCGTAGAAAGCGCAGTTACCCCGTCCTGCTTGGCCAAATAAGCCTGCATCAGGGCGGTGTTGGTCTTGTGGCTGCCGGTCGGACTGACGCCTTCGTACTTGTAAAAAATCCTGGCCGGTGTGTCGAGATAGTCCATCAGTTTAGAAGCATAGATAAGAGGAGTCGGCCGGTACACGCTGTAAGCTTCGAGCACTTCAGCCGGGATGGGGATAAATTTTTCAGTGGATATTTCCTGGGCGATGAATGATTTGGGAAAAATGACTTCCAGGTCTTTCGGGTCAAGAGGAGACCTGGTTATCGGGTTTAGTGGCGGCGGGGGCAGTTCCTGAAGGTCGGCCTTCAAGTTGTAAAAATGGGTTGGAAGGTGGTAAGGGTTTCTAAAAATATACCTGTCCATTTATAAACCTCCTTATTTTTTTTGTTTTTTAGATAAATAGATTATGGTTTGAGCAGTAAAAAATGGCGGTAAAAGACTACGGGCGGACTAAGCCGCCCACCAGAACCAAGAAAGGAGGGAACAAGAGAAGTTGATGTTTAAAGCGGGATGGATGTTAAAAAAAACTGTTTTAAACATCAGAATGGATTTTAAGCAAGTAAGCCCTGCTTGTCAAGATTTTAAGACGAAAATTTAGAAGATAAATTCTAAATTAAGCGCTTGAACTCAGATATGATAATTTTATATTTTAAAAGCATGCGGAAAAGATTATCAGTCTCTTTATTGATCCTGCTGGCCCTGACCGTCTTTTCAAACAACGGGGCCGAAGCGGGGGCCGTTCCGCTGCTGGTGAAAATAGAAAAAGGTCAGCCCCACCTGGAAAGAGTTCTGTCCGCGCTGAACCTGACGGTCCTGCAGGAGATGGACTCTTTTTATCTGGCGCTGGTCGAACGTGAGGAAGCATCTTTATTGCGGCGTCAGGGCTTTCGGTTTCATTTCCTGACCACCTTCAATCCGAACAGGTTCTATTACTTGGCCCGGATAATAAATGTTGAAGAGTATCGGCAGCTGTCCTCGTTTGCCAGGTTAATTCGCCTTGAAGGTCAGAACTGCCTTTTGATTTCAGAGGAAAAAGCTGACGGAAAATTTCCTTTGACTGTCCGGTGGAAACCGCTGAGCCGGCAGGGCCGGCCGGTAATTTTCCCTCAGCCGGTCTCCGGTGCCATAAAAACTCTCAAGATTGAAGAGGCGTTCCAGCAGATAGCTTCAGAAATTTCGACGGATAACCTGAGAGCTATGGTTACCAGCCTGCAAAATTTTGGCACCAGGTATGTTTACACCCCAAATTGCCAGCTGGCCGCAGATTATATTTTTAATTATTTCAGCGGTCTCGGGTTACAGCCGCGTTTTCATGAATTTACCTACAGCGGGGCGCAACTGAAAAATGTGGTGGTGGATATTCCGGGGCAGACTTATCCGGAACAGGTGGTCATTGTTTGTGCTCATTACGATTCAATTTCTGATGCTCGCTGGAGTCAGGCCCCGGGGGCCGACGACAATGCCTCGGGCACGGCCGCCGTGATGGAAGCGGCCAGAGTGCTGAAAAATCGGCCGCATGACTTTACCATCAGGCTGGTGGCTTTTACGGCCGAAGAAGTTGGGCTGGTGGGAAGCGATTATTATGCTTCAACCGGTGAAGCAAGCCGGGATAAGGTCATGGCCGTGATTAACCTGGATATGATTGCCTATGCCGATGCTCTGCCTGAAGACCTGGATATCATTACCAATGAAACTTCCGGCTGGCTGGCCGAACATGCGGTAGACAGCACGATAACTTATGGCTTGATTCCGGCGCGAAAGTTTGTCGCACCGTCATTTGTCTACTCGGACCATGCTTCTTTCTGGGACAGGGGAATATCAGCGGTTTGCGCCATCGAGGACCAGGATGTTAACAATCCTTATTATCACCAGACGACCGATACGGTTGACACTTTGAACTTTGATTTTTATCTTGGGGCAACCCGGGGAACAGTGGTCTGTGCTTCCGAGGTCGCTCAACTGTTAAGGCCGGGACGGCTTTCTACCCCTCCGGGTATTACTCTTAGCCTTACCACCTACGCTTCCATTTTTAATTACATAAAAAAGGTCAAACTGAAATGGGGCCCTGTTTCCGGCGCAGCCGGATACAACGTTTACCGCAGCCATTTCAGCCATACCGGCTATGAAAAGCTGAACAACCAGCCGCTGAGCAAGACTGAGTTTGACGACCTGCTCTTGCCCACCGAACTGCCCTTTTACTACGTGGTCACAGCGGTTGATGCCCTCGGACAGGAAAGCAATATGTCCAAAGAGCTGGCGGTGGCTCCCGGCGTGGTGTATTTTCAGAAGGCCGGACTGTGGTTTACGGGCAGCTCGGCCGCCGGGAGGCGAAATTAAATCCTGAATGCTGTTGTCGGGGAAAAGGACACAGAAAAATGGAACAGCCCAGAAAAAGAGAAGAAAGGCGGGTGATGGGGAAAGGTCTGTTGTTTATGACACTGCTTTTCCTCCTGCTCGGTCAGGGATGGTCAGGGCCCACAAGCAGCAGATTGCTGATTTCGGCTGGCATTTTTTCTTTCAGCCAGGAAAATTTCCGTACAATGTACGGCACCTTGCCGGTGATGAACATCGAGCTTGAGACTTTCCTTGGAAAAAGCTTTGGTGTCGCAGTAGGATTGGTTTACCTTTCCGGTAAAGGGCAGGCCCTGGTTCTCTCCGGAGAACCGGACCAGATGTTTAAGCTGGAATTTTCCAGGCGGTCTGTACCCGTGTGTTTTAAATGGCGAATCGTAAAGGGAAGCTTTGAGGCCTGTGCGGCCGTCGGCGGAGTGCTTTCTTTTATCAGGGAGAAATGGTCGGAAGTTGACCTGGCACAGAGAGAAACGAAATTTCACCTGCGTTATGAAGCGGGAGTTAATTTTAAGGTGGTGAAGAACGTGGTGCTGCTGGCCAGAGTGGCCGCCGAAAACATAGCGAGCAGTTATAACTCACCGGCGCTCTACGGGGCGCAGCCCAACCTGGGCGGCTTGAGTTTTCAGGCCGGGCTTGGCTACCAGTTTGAATGGAAATAAAAGAAAATAGCAAGCAAGGAGGAATCTATGAACCGCAAAGAACAACCGGAAGCCATGAACAAACAAAGCCGGCGTGATTTTCTAAAGCTTGGCCTGGTCGGCGCAGCCGGCCTGGTAATATCTGGTAAGGAAATGCTTTCGGCCGAGAAAAAACCGGCCGATGATTACGGCCCTCTTTTTGCCTGCAAGCCGATCGAGGTGGTCAGGGTCGGCTTTGTGGGTGTCGGCGGTATGGGCTCGGTTCACGTGCAAAATTTCTTGAACATACCTGGAGTAGAAATCAGGGCGATTTGCGATATCGTGGAAGAAAAGGTGGCCAGGGCTCAGAAATGGGTAGAGCAGGCCGGGTTTCCCAGGCCGAAGGGATATTCTCGAGGGCCCTGGGATTTTAAGAGAATGTGCGAGGAGGAAGACCTCGACCTGGTGTTTACCGCCACGCCCTGGGAATGGCATGTGCCGGTGTGCGTCGCCGCCATGAAAAACGGCAAGCACGCCGCCACGGAAGTGCCGGCGGCCATCACGCTTGAAGAATGCTGGGAGCTGGTGGAAACGGCAGAAAAATACAAAAAGCATTGCGTGATGATGGAAAACTGCTGTTATGACCGGATAGAGCTCATGAGCCTTAACATGGTCAGGCGCGGGTTGCTGGGCGAGATACTTCATGCCGAAGCCGGTTACCTGCACGATTTGCGGGAGGTCAAGTTTTCCAGCGAAGGGGAGGGGCTGTGGCGTCGGCAGCATTCCTGGAAAAGAAACGGCAACCTCTATCCGACCCATGGCCTGGGACCGGTGGCTCAGTGCATGAACATCAACCGCGGCGATGCCTTTGATTATCTGGTTTCGATGAGTTCGCCATCGCGCGGGCTGCAACTTTATGCCCGGGAAAAATTTGGCCCTGATTCACCCCAGGCCAGGGAAAAATTTGCCCTGGGAGATGTGAACACTTCGTTGATTAAGACCAAGAATGGTAAGACCATCATCCTGATCCATGATACCAACCTGCCGCGGCCTTATTCTCGCATTCATCTGATCCAAGGAACGCGGGGCATTTTACAGAAATGGCCGGACCGGATTTATGTGGAAGGCCGCAGCCCGCAGCATCAGTGGGAAGACATTGAAAAATACGCAGAAGAGTTTGAACACCCGCTGTGGAAAAAACTCAGCCAGAAAGGCGAAGGCCGCGGTCACGGCGGCATGGATTACATTGAGGATTACCGTTTGGTGGAATGCCTGCGCACCGGCTCGCCCACCGACATGAATGTTTACGATGCGGCCGCCTGGAGCGTGGTCTCTGCCCTCAGCGAAAAATCCGTGGCCAGCCGGTCTAAACCGGTTGATTTTCCGGATTTTACCCGCGGGCGCTGGAAAACCACTCCGCCCCTGGGCATCGTGGAAGGCTGAAGGTCGGCCCGCTCCTTTTGGCTTTTCTTTCTTGGCCTGGAAGGTGGCCCGAGCGACCGGCCCCCGATAAGTCCCCGATGAGCCGACCATACCCGGCCTGAGAGGCTATAAGTATGATTCCGGCCTTCCTGCGGGCCGGGAATCATTTTACCCCGGGCTGAATCATAATTTATCTTTTTCTACCCGGCCTTCATTTCATCATCTTGAATTTGAATTTAATTATGGCCGGGTCTGTTTTAAATTCGGCTGAATAATAAAACTTGACAGTAACGGCCATTATTTCTATCATAAAACTATGAAAACGAAATTAGTATCTAAAGTTTCCTCAACCGGGGACCCGCTGCGTCAGCGCCTGCTGGTCAGGAGCCGGGAATTATTTTTCCGCCATGGATTCAGCCGGGTCAGCATGGATGAACTGGCCGAAGACCTTGGGATAAGCAAGGCCACCATTTATCGCTATTTCCCCGATAAAGAATCATTATTGCGTGAAGTGCTGAAGGAAGTCAGAGAGTCCATGCTGGCCGAGCTTGAACGGCTCAGGGCTGACTGCAAGCTGAGCTGTCGGGAAAAACTGATGTCTTTTTTTACTTCGCTCGGGCAGACCATGTCTTCCATCAGCCGGGAATTGCTGAAGGATATCAGGTTCAGGCTGCCGGAAATCTGGCAGGAAATCGAGACCTTTCGCCGGGAAAAAATCTTCCCCGTTTTTTGCGGTCTCGTGCGGGAAGGAGTCAAAAAAGGGGAAATACGTTCTGACCTGGATGCCAGGCTTTTCCTGGAAATATTCTATTTTCTGGCTCAGGAGTTTGTTAATCCGGACTGGCTGGTCAAGAATGATTATGCGCCGTCTCAACTTCTTGAATCCATGATGAGAATTTTATTTTTTGGCATCTTCCTCAAAGATCAGGAAATTCCCCGGACAAAAGGGGAGAAAAGAAATAAAAAAATAGAAAAATAACGAAGGATGACAGAAATGAAAAAACGGCCAACCAGACATTTTGCCGGAATAAAAATATCAACTGCAGCAGGCTCTGTGCTTTTGCTGGTCATTTTTCTGTCTTCCTTTCAGTCCTGCCGTCAGGAGTCAGGCGATAATTATCTCACGGCCACGGGCACCATTGAGGCGAGAACCTCCCGCATCAGCCCGAGAGTCAGCGGCCGGGTGTTAAGAGTCCTGGTTGAAGAAGGTCAGCCGGTAAAACCGGGTGACCTGCTGGTCGAACTTGAGCATGATTACCTGGACGTGCAGCTGAAACAGGCGGAGGCCGGCCTTAAACAGGCGCAAGCGCAGCTGGCTCTGCTGAAACAGGGCGCCAGGTCGGAAGAAATTGAGCAGGCCGAACAGCAGCTGAAGCAGGCCGAAATAAGCCTGAAGCAGAGCCGGGTTGATGCTGACCGGTACAGAAATTTGTACGAAAAAGGGAGCATCACTCGCCGGCAGCTGGAAGAGGCGGAAAACCGTCTCGCGCTGAGTGAAGCTCAATACCGCCAGGCTCAAGAGATGCTTAAAAAACTCAAAAAGCTGGCCAGGCCCGAAGAAATTAAGGCGGCTGAAGCGCGGGTGTCTCAGGCTGAAGCGGCCGTGGAATTGCTCCGGAAAAACATCGAAGATTGCCGGGTGATCTGCCCGGTGGAGGGGACAGTTACCTCCAGAATTGTCGAACCGGGGGAGTTGGTCAACCCATCGTCTGCTCTGGTCACTGTCTCCAAACTCGACCCGGTTTACCTGTGGGTTTATCTGTCTGAAGTAGAGGTGGGGAAAATTCGGCTTGGCCAGAAGGCTGAAATAACCATCGACAGTTTCCCCGGCCAGCATTTTGAAGGCCGAGTAATCTATATTTCGCCGGAAGCCGAATTCACCCCGAAAAATGTCCAGACTAAAGAAGACCGGGTCAAACTGGTTTTCCGAGTAAAGATTGAAATTCGCAACCCGGATGGCCGGTTAAAGCCGGGACTGCCGGCCGAAGCCAGGCTTAAAATCTTTTGATTCCCATGCCAGAAACAGTTTTGAAAATAGAAAACCTGTCCAAGGCCTTTGATGAAGTTAAGGCTCTCTCAGGCGTTAGCCTGGAGATAAAAAGCGGGGAGTTTGTCTGCCTGGTCGGGCCCGATGGAGCGGGGAAAACCACGCTTATAAGAATAATCTGCGGTCTGGAGAAAGCTGACGGGGGAGAGGTAGAACTTTTCGGCCGGCGGGTAAAAAAATTGAGCTCAAAAGAAAGAGCCAGACTCGGATATCTTTCCCAGGGATTCAGCCTGTATGAAGATTTATCGGTGGAAGAGAACCTCATTTTCTTGGCCGGCCTGTACGGTCAGGGCAAAAACCTGCCCCTTATAAATTCTCTTCTGGAGTTTACCAGGATGACTCCTTTCCGCCACCGGCTGGCCGGTCAGCTCTCGGGCGGTATGAAGCAGAAACTGGCTTTAGCCTGTACTCTGGTTCATCAGCCCGACCTGCTTTTGCTGGATGAACCAACCACCGGCGTTGACCCGGTCTCCCGCCGCGACTTCTGGCAGATTCTTTTTAACCTGCAGCTTCAGGGAAAAGCCATCTTGATGTCCACTCCCTACCTTGATGAAGCCGAAAGAGCCAGTCGGGTCGTCTTGATACACAGAGGTAAAATTCTGGCTTTTGATAAACCGGAAAATCTTAAAAAGCAGTTCAGAGCACGCGTTGTTGAACTGACTGGCCCGGACAGCCAGCTGTGGTTTAAAAAGCTGAGATTGCTGCCAGATTTTCTGGATGTCCAGCTCTTTGGCGACCGGCTGCATCTGGTGGTTCCTCCTGAAACTCAATTAGAGGAAATTTTAAGTTTACTGGCGAAAATGGGAGTTAAAGTGGAGAAGCTGGAAGAGGTTTCTCCCGCGCTGGAAGATGTTTTTATTTTTCTGATAAAAAAAGCGGAGGCCAGCCTTGAACAGCGCAGCCATTGAGGCCAGAGGCCTGACCAAAAAGTTCGGCAATTTTACAGCGGTTGACCATATCTCTCTGAGCATTAATTATGGCCGCATATTTGGCTTCCTGGGGGCAAACGGAGCAGGAAAATCGACTACTATCAGGATGCTCTGCGGCCTGATGCGGCCGAGTGCCGGCTGGGCCAGGGTGGCCGGTTATGATGTCCTGACCGAGGCCGATAAAATCAAGAAGATTATCGGCTATATGTCTCAGAAGTTTTCTCTCTACCAGGATTTGACCGTCGAGGAAAACCTCGAATTTTTCGGCCGGGTGTATGGCTTAAACGGGTATAAATTGCGTGACAGGATGGAGCTGGTCAAGGACCGCCTCGGGCTGAGGGGAATGGAAAATAAACTGTCCGGGAAAATGCCCTCGGGCTGGAAACAAAAGCTCGCTCTGGGCTGCGCCATTCTGCACGACCCGCGAATCATCTTTCTGGATGAGCCTACCGGGGGAGTGGACCCGATTTCCAGGAGGGAGTTCTGGAAATTGATTTATGAGCTGGCCGAAGAAGGCCGGGCCATCCTGGTCACCACTCATTATCTTGATGAGGCTGAATACTGCCATGAAATCAGCCTTATTCATGCCGGCCGGATAATTGCCAGCGGCAGCCCCTGGGAAATGAAAAAAAATTACTTCCCAGGAAATTTACTCGAATTAACCGGCGAACGGCCGCTGGAACTTTATGAAAGGCTTAAAACCTGGCCGGAAGTGCGGGGGCTTTCTCTTTTTGGCACGAAGTTGCACATTCTGACCGATAAAGATAATCAGGAGAAGATACTGAGTAAATTAAAAGAATTAAACCTCAGTTTCTCTGTCCGGCTGATTGTCCCCACGCTGGAGGATGTCTTTATCCATCAGATAGAAAAAGAAAGCAAAAGGGATTAGGCTGATGGCTTCACTCAGGATAAAACATGTGGTTAAGAAGGAGCTGCTTCACATTAAACGTGACCCTCTCAGCCTAATTCTTCTGCTCTTTTTACCGGTTTTTATGCTGGTGCTTTACGGTTACGCCCTGAACTTTGATGTCAGGCACCTGAGCCTGGCCGTGGTTGACCTCGACGGCAGTCAGAGCAGCCGGGAGCTGGTCTCAAGGATAACGGCGGGTGAATATTTTGACCTCAAATATCAGTTAAGCAGGGAGTCTGAAATCGACCGGCTTTTCGACCGGGAAAAAATAAAAATAGCTCTGGTCATCCCGGTCAATTTTGAGCGGGACCTGAAGGCCGGGCGGAAGACTTCCGTGCAGGTGCTGGTTGACGGCACAAACCCCACTCCGGCCCAGACCGGCCTTGGCTACCTGAGCAACATGCTGATGCAGTATTCTGCCCGGCTTAATCTTGAACTTCTTGAGCGTTCCGGTCTGGGTAAAATAAGCTGGCCGTTTGAGCTCAGAAGCCGGGTCTGGTACAACCCGGAACTTAAGAGCTCGAAATTTTTGGTGCCGGGGTTAATGGCTTTTGTCCTGATGGTCATCATCGTGCTGGCCACTTCATTGACCATTGTCCGGGAAATAGAAAAGAAGACCATGGACCAGCTTCTTCTCTCACCGCTTAGGCCGTTCGAGCTGGTAGCCGGGAAAATAATTCCTTATCTTGTTCTTTCGCTGGTCGGGTCCGGGCTGCTGCTGCTGGCCGGCCGGATACTTTTTGGGGTGTCCGTGAGGGGCAATTACCTGCTGCTCTTTCTGGTGGTGGTCGTATTTTTGTTCTGCGGCCTGAGCCAGGGGCTGTTAATTTCTACTGTGGCCGGCTCCCAGTTAGTGGCTTTTCTTCTGTCCGGTATTTCAACTCTGCTTCCGACTTTTATCCTGTCCGGATTTGTTTTTCCCCTGCGCAACATGCCGCCGGTCATCCAGGCTGTTTCTTACCTCATCCCGGCCAGGTATTTCCTGGTATGTCTCAGGGCCATCATCCTTAAAGGAGTGGGGCTCGCCGCCTTTTATCGAGAGATGATTTTGATGACCGTTTACGGCCTGGTTATCACTTTTCTGAGTATGGTCAAGCTAAAAAAGAGTCTGTTCAGATGAAAAAAATATTGGCTCTGGTCAAAAAGGAGTTGATTCAGCTGAGAAGAGACCGCCGTCTTCTTCCGGTGGTGATTGTCGCCCCGGTTCTTCAGCTTTTAATCCTTGGTTATGCCGTAAACCTTGATGTGCGAAATGTACCCGCCGCGGTGGTCGACCTGGACCATTCAGAAGCCAGCCGCCAGGTGGTGGCGGCCGTTGTCAATTCTGGTTATTTTGTCGAAGCGGGGAGGGCCGATTCTCTCCCGGAGGCGGGTTCCTATCTTGACCGGGGGAGAGCGGCGGTTGTCCTGGTGATACCACGTGGCTTTGAAGCTGACCTGGCAGCCGGCCGGGAAACGGCTGTTCAGGCCCTGCTTGACGGCACTGACAGCCAGACGGCCAGCATAACCCTTAATTACCTGGATATGATAACTCGCCAGTATAACCAGAAGATAATTTTGAGAAAAATAGAAAATTTGGGCCCGGGTTTAAATCCGGTCATGATTCAGCCTGAACCGAGGGCCTTTTTCAACCCGGACTTTGCCAGCCGAAAATTTTTTCTGCCGGGAATATTCGGCCTGCTCGTCATGGTCCTGACGGTTTTGCTCACCGCCATGGCTGTTGTCAGAGAATCAGACGCGGGCACGATGGAGCAGCTGATCGTTACCCCCCTTCGCCCGGTTGAGGTCATTGCCGGCAAGATGCTGCCTTTTTTCTTAATCGGGTTGGTGGATGTTTTCTTGATCATGGGAATAATCTATTTCTGGTTTAAAATTCCACTCAGGGGCGATTTCTTACTGTTTTTACTGTTAAGCGCGGTCTACATGCTGAACACTCTTGGCCTGGGGCTTTTTATCTCGACCATCGCCAGGACGCCCCAGCAGGCAATGCTGACCGCATTTTTCTTCATGATGCCGATGATTCTGCTTTCAGGTTTTGTTTTCCCCGTGGAAAATATGCCCCGCATTTTTCAATGGCTAACCTGTCTTGTCCCGCTCCGTTATTACCTGGTGATTCTGCGCGGATTATTTTTGAAGGGAGTCGGGCCGGAAGCCCTGCTGGATGAGGGATTAATCCTTCTGGCCCTGGGGCTGGCTTTAAACTTTCTGAGCATTTCGCGCTTTCGCCGCCGCCTCGACTGAAATTTTGTCGTGCGAAGAGGAAAATCAAAGAATCAGCATGCAATCCCCGTACGAGAAAAAGCGGTAGCGTTCCTGCACGGCGATGTGGTAAGCCCGTCTGGTCAAATCGTAGCCGGCAAAAGTGCTGACCAGCATGAGCAGAGTGGAACGCGGCAGGTGGAAATTGGTCAGCAGCCGGTCAATCACTTTGAAGCTGTATCCAGGGTAAATAAACAGGGTAGTGGAACCGCTGCCGGCTCGAATTTGCCCCCGGTCAAAAGCGCTTTCCAGCGTGCGCACCACGGTGGTGCCCACGGCGGTTATCTTTCGTCCCCGGGACCTGGCCAGGTTTAAAATCTCGGCTGTCTCTTCAGATATGAAAAAATTTTCTGGCAGCATCTTGTGCTCGGTAACTTTTTCTACCCTGACCGGCTGAAAGGTGGCTTCGCCGACGTTAAGAGTTACATAGCAGATGGTTGTTCCCTTTTTTCTTATTTCTTCGAGGGTGGCCGGTGTAAAATGCAGGCCGGCGGTCGGGGCGGCAATTGACCCATCTTTTCTGGCAAAAACAGTCTGGTATCGCTCGCGGTCGAGTGTTCTGAGCCGGGGGTCATCTTTTTTTCTCTTGATGTAAGGGGGGAGGGGAGGCGCACCGATCTCCCACAGTTTTTCTTTAACCTCTGGTGTGTTAAATTCAAGCACCCGGTGTCCCAACCAGCCTTTATCCAGCACAAGTCCTTTTAAATCCCGGTCAAAAATAAAGGTCTGGCCCGGCTTAACTTTCCTGGCCGGCCGGCAGAGAACTTCCCAACGGCCAGGTGTCAGTTCTCTGACAAAAAGAAACTCAACATATTTTTCAGGCTCGCCTTCAGGGTAAGCCCAGGCCCGGGCCGGAATAACCCGGGTATCGTTGAGCACGAGGACGTCTTCCGGCCCGAAGAATTGCGGTATTTCTTTAAACACCCGGTGCTCGATGCGGCCCGTCTTCCGGTCGACGACCATCAACCTTGATTCGTCCCGGTTGGGCAGCGGTTGCTGGGCAATCAATTCGGCCGGCAGTTCAAAATCATAATCGGACAGATTTAGCCTGGCTTCCATCTTGCAGATAATTCAGAAAAGTTTTTTCTGGCCGGGGTCAGGTGGGGTAAAGCCGAGATGGCGGTAAGCTTTTTCTGTTAGCTTTCGGCCGCGCAGAGTCCTTTCCAAGAACCCGAGCCTCATGAGGTAAGGTTCGTAGATGCTTTCTATCGTCTCCTTTTCTTCATCAATGGCGGCCGCAATGGTGTTTATACCCACTGGACCGCCATGAAAATTTTCCATGATGGTGTAAAGGATTTTCCGGTCGACGTCGTCAAGCCCCAGGGCATCAACTTCCATCTGGTCGAGGGCCTGACGGGCAATCCTACCGTCAATTACTCCGTCGCCCTTGACTTCGGCAAAATCCCGCACCCGGCGCAGGAGGCGGTTGGCAATTCTGGGGGTGCCGCGCGAACGTCGGGCAATTTCTTCCGCTCCGTCTTCTCTGACCTTAACGCCGAGAATCTTGGCCGAACGCAGGATGATTTTTTTTAGGTCTTCTTCCTGGTAATAATCAAGTCGATGGACTATGCCAAACCGGCTGCGCAGCGGAGCGGTAATCTTGCCGGCCCGGGTGGTGGCGCCCACCAGAGTGAACTTTTTTATCTTCAGTTTGTGGCTTCGAGCGCCCGGTCCCTGGCCGATGATGACATCGAGGCTGAAATCTTCCATGGCCGAATAGAGAATTTCTTCCAGCGATGGGTGCAGGCGGTGAATTTCGTCGATGAACAGGATTTCTTTCTCCTGAAGGCTGGTCAGAATGGCCGACAGGTCACCGGCTTTCTCGATAACCGGGCCCGAAGTGGGCTTGATGCCCACGCCGAGTTCCCTGGCTATCAGATAGGCCAGGCTGGTCTTGCCCAGACCCGGCGGCCCGTAAAGCAACACGTGGTCCAGGTGCTCGTTACGGCGTCGGGCCGCTTCGATAAAAATCTTCAGGTTGTTTTTAATGGTGTCCTGCCCGATAAAATCCTCAAATTTCTGCGGTCTCAGGCTGTCTTCGAAAAGAAGGTCGTCTTTTGTTTTGACCGGCGTCAGTATGGCAGGCATATTTTCTAACCTTTACCTAACATCATATCTCATCATAACCGGGACATCTTTTTCAAACATTCCCGGAGCAGCAAGTCAAACCCGGCCTGCGGCCCCAGGCTGGAGATGGTCAGGTCAACCACCTGTTCGGACTCTTTGCGCTTGAAGCCCAGGTTAACCAGCGCCGAGACCAGGTCTTCTCTCTCCCTGTTCTCTCTTTTTGAGAGAACCCTTTCTTTTTTCTCCAGCTTGTCGGCCAGCTCCATGATGATGCGCAGGGCTGTTTTTTTCCCGATGCCCGGGATAAGAGACAGGCGAGAAACGTTGGTGGCGGTCACCGCCTCTTCCAGTTCTTTTGGCTCGATGCCTGAAAGAATGTTGAGAGCCAGCTTTGGACCGATTCCCGAGATGTTAATCAGTTTGAGGAAAAGGTTTTTTTCTTCCAGCGAGTGGAAGCCAAAAAGCTGCAGGGCGTTTTCGGTCAGGTGGGTGTACACATGAAGTTCCACCTCAGCCCCCGGCTCGCCCAGTTTGAAGTAGGTAGAAAGAGGGATGAGCACGCTGTAGCCAACTCCGCCCGTGTCGATGATAACCTCGCCCGGGCTTTTATGCCAGATTTTTCCTTTGAGGTAACCTATCATCTTTTTTCCCCTTCCTGCTCGGGAAGCGTCCGGTGCCATCCCCTCAGGTTGGTGTGACAGATGGCCGCCGCCAGGGCATCGGAGGCATCAAGCGGCATGCGCTCGTCCTCCAGGTTGAGCAAAATTTTAACCATCCTCTGCACCTGGTCTTTTTCCGCCTGGCCGTAACCGGTTACGGCTTTCTTTATTTCCAGGGCTGAGTATTCAAAAAGCGGCTTTTGGCTGGAAGCCACGGCCACCAGCACGGCCCCCCGGACCTGTCCAAGAGAAATAGCCGTGCGCACGTTTCTGGCGTAGAAAGGGTTTTCGATGGCCACCTCATCAGGGTAATAGTTAGAAATGATTTTTTCCAGCTCCAGCCGGATTTCGTTCAGCCGCTGGGGGAAAGGCTGACTTTCGCTCGTTTTGATGATTCCGTAAACAATGGCTCGCAGACCCGCCCCCTGGCTGTCGATGATGCCAAACCCTGTAGATTTAAGGCTGGGGTCAATCCCGAGAACCCGCATTTATCAGGCCATTTCTAAATTAGCTGGCGGCGGAATATTTGGCAATTTCTTCTTCGTCAATGTCAAAATTGGCCGAGACGGTCTGCACGTCGTCGTGGTCTTCCAGCTCTTCGATAAGCTTCAGGCACTGTTCGGCCTGTTTCCCTTCAAGTTTCACGTAGTTCTGCGGCAGGTAACCAACGTTGGAAGCGGAAATTTCTATGTTGTTCTGTTTGAGGGCTTCGAGCACGGCTTCGTAGTTTTCCGGCGAGGTTATAATTTCAAAATTGCTGCCGTCGTCTCGCACATCATCGGCACCGGCGTTCAGAGCAATTTCCAGAAGCTTTTCCTCATCGACTTTGGATTTTTCCACGTCTATGTAACCCTGCCTTTTGAACATCCAGGCCACGCAGCCGGACTCGCCCATGCGGCCGCCAAATTTGGAGAAAATATGCCGCAGCTCGGCTACCGTGCGGTTTTTGTTATCGGTGAGGGCCGTGATGTAAATGGCCACCCCGCCGGGGCCGTAGCCTTCGTAAACCACTTCTTCATAAGAGGCGCCTTCTATCTGCCCCGTCCCCTTCATGATGGCTCTTTTTATGTTATCAGCCGGCATGTTCACCGCTTTGGCGTCAGCGATGGCCTTTCTTAGACGAGGATTTTTCTCCGGGTCGCCGCCGCCCTGCCGGGCCGCCACGCTGATTTCTCTGATGAGCTTGGTAAACAGCTTGCCTCTCTTGGCGTCTACCGCGGCTTTCTTATGTTTAATAGAATGCCATTTAGAATGTCCAGACATGCGCTTTCTCCTTAGGTTGAATGCGTAAAAATTTTAGCATATTTGAATTTAGCAAGCAAACAGGAATGTTGTTTGAACCTGCAATTAATGGAGAAAAAGGCTGATTAACAAAACCCTTAATAATAAGCAATTTAGGCTGATATCGGCCGGGCTGAATATCAGGTCAGCCATCATTTCAGCCTCTGAAGATTGTTAAAACACGGGCAGACTGGAAAATACGGCCTGAAAAAAGTCAATTCTATACCGGGTCTGTCTGAAAGGCGGGGAAAGGTTCTGGCCGCTGGGGAAGGTGAGCAAGAAAATATGAATTATAGCCCCGAGACGGATGGTTGTTTGTCTCAATCAGTGTTATCAAATCCTATTAAATATATAGGAATTGTCATAATTGGCGGTTAAGTATATAATGCAAAGCGGGAGAAAAAAAATGAAAAAAGGCAGTCCAGATAAAGATTCTAAAGACGAAATTCAAGACCTGGCGCCGGATGAGGGCGGAAAGCAGGAAATTCTCATCCCGGTGGAAGGTATGTCCTGTGCTAACTGCGCCCTGAAGATAGAAGAGGTGCTGGCTGAAACCGAGGGGGTGGATGAAGCCAGCGTGAGCTATGCCACCGGCCAGGCCCGGGTCGTCTATGACCCCGGTCAGGTAAGCCAGAAAGACCTGGTTGACCGGATTAACCGGCTCGGTTATCGGGCCGCTTTGGAAAAGATTGACTGGCCGGTCTCCGGCATGCACTGCGCTTCGTGCGTCAGTCGGATTGAAAATGGACTTCTCCGTCAAAAGGGCGTGGTGAAAGCCACGGCCAACCTGGCCACCTCGCGCGTCTCGGTGGAGTTCATACCAGGGGAAATAACAGAGGCACTGATCAAGAAAACGATTGAAGACCTGGGCTATCAGGTGGTGGAAGAATTAACGCCGGAAACGGAAGAATCACCGCTGGACAAACAGACTGTCAGCGAGCTGCTGACTCTTAAGCGGAAACTTTGGTTGGGCGGCTTTCTGGCGGTTCTAATTTTTCTGGGAAACATGAGAGAACTTATTCCCTGGGTGCCGGGCTGGCTGTCGAACCACTATGTGTTGTTTGCCATGACCACCATTGTCCAGTTTTATGTCGGCCGAGATTTCCTGCGTCGGGCCTGGAAAGCCCTGCTCCACCGGGCGACCGACATGAACACGCTCGTTTCGGTGGGCACGCTCTCGGCTTATTTTTATTCCACCGCTGTCACTTTTTTACCCGGCCTTTTTATAAGGGCCGGCGTCGCCCCGGCGATTTACTTTGATACTTCCGCCGTCATCATCGTTCTGGTGCTGTTTGGACGATACCTGGAGGCCAGGGCCAAAAGACGGACTCTCGCTTCTATCCAAAAGCTGATTCATCTTCAGGCGAAAAAAGCAACCGTCATAAGACAGGGCCAGGAAATAGAAGTGCCGGTGGATCAGGTAGAAGAGGGTGAAACGGTAGTGGTCAGGCCGGGAGAAAAAATTCCGGTCGATGGCCTGGTGCTGGAAGGACAGAGCTCGGTCGATGAATCTTTGATAACGGGAGAGAGCCTTCCGGTTTTTAAGAAACCTGGTGATTCGGTCATCGGCGGGACGGTCAACCGAACCGGATATTTTAAGTTCAGAGCAACCAGGGTCGGCCGCCAGACCATGCTGTCTCAGATAATCAGAGTGGTGCAGGAAGCCCAGGCTTCCAAAGCTCCGGTCCAGAGGCTGGCCGACAGGCTGGCCGGATTCTTTGTGCCGGTCGTTATGGCAGTGGCCACAGCAACCTTTTTGGTGTGGCTTAAGTTCGGCCCTCAGCCGACTTTGACCAGGGCTCTGCTGAGCTTTGTTTCCGTCCTGATTGTGGCCTGCCCCTGTGCTCTCGGGTTGGCCACGCCCACGGCTATTGTGGTGGGCTCTGGAAAAGCGGCTGAAAACGGCATTCTGATCAGGAATGGGGAAGCGCTGGAAACGGCCGGAAGGGTGAACCTAATTTGTTTTGATAAGACGGGGACTTTAACTCATGGCCGGCCAGAGGTTACAGACCTCATTTCTTTTTCCGAACTGAGTAAAACCGAATTACTCCGCCTGGCGGCCAGCGCAGAAAAGGGTTCAGAACATCCGCTGGCTGAAGCCGTCCTGAAAAAAGCCGGGGAAGAAAAAATAGAGATCAGCGAGCCCGAAGAGTTCCAAGCCTTTGAGGGGCTCGGTTTAAAAGCCAGGGTTAACGGTGAAGAAATATTGTTGGGCAACCTGCGGTTCATGGAAACAAACGGCCTGGTTCTGGATGAGATGAGGCTGAGCCAGGTGACAGAACTGGAAAACCAGGGGAAGACAGTGCTGCTTGTGGCCTCAACCGGCAGGAACCGGGTAATCGGTCTGATGGCCGTTTCTGACAGGCTAAAGGAAGAAGCCCCATCAGTCGTTGGACAGCTGAAGGAAATGGGTTTGGAAACAGTGCTGCTGACCGGAGATAACCAGAAAACGGCCGAAGCCCTGGGCCGGCAGGCAGGAGTGGAGAAAGTTTTCTCCTCTCTTGTGCCGGCAGAAAAACTGGAAATTATTAAAAAATTTCAGGCGGAGGGGAAAATAGTAGCCATGGTGGGCGACGGAATCAATGATGCCCCGGCGCTGGCTCAGGCGGATGTCGGTTTGGCTCTGAGTTCTGGCACGGACGTGGCGGTAGAGACAGCGGATGTGACCCTGCTTGGGGAAGATTTAAACCGGGTGGTTAAAGCCCTGAGATTGAGTCGCCAGACTATCAGGACGATCAAACAAAATCTTTTCTGGGCTTTCTTCTACAACCTGGTAGCTATACCGGTAGCGGCCGGGGTGCTTTATCCCTTTTTTAGAATTCAGCTTAACCCGATGCTGGCTTCCCTGGCCATGGCTTTCAGCTCTGTCTCGGTGGTTACAAATTCCTTACGCTTAAAGAGAAAGAGTCTTTAGCCCCTTAATTTTAAAAATTCTCATTCGGTGTTAAGAATAAGAAAGAGTAGATTGCCTTTCTAAAGACCTAGCTCACAAATTTCTTCCCGGGCCGCCCGCGGTGAAAAATTTTTTTTATCAAAAAGGTCTTTATCTGTATTTTTACCAATAATTTGGCCACGGCTTTTATTCACCGGACTTACCACCTTCATCCATTCTTCTTAAAACGGTGACATTCCGAGAAAATAGTCTGTAATATGTGTCTTGGATAAGTACTTGTGCTAAAATAAACAGCAAAAAATATGTATGTTGAGGTGTTATGAAAGCTCCTTACAATTTATTTACCCTGAGCTTCCAGAACAGAGAACTGGAAGAGAAGTTTCTGGAAGACTATCATGGCCGAAACCTGAAGAAATTTCGAGTGGCCCTGGCCCTGGGGCTTTTTCTCTACAGCATTTTCGCCGTGCTGGATTCAGTAATCGTAGGCAGTTTGTGGAAAAAAATTTGGCTCATCAGATTTGGTATAGTTGACCCGGTTTTGCTGGCCATTTTTGTCATGTCTTTCATTCCCGGGTTTTATCGATTTTATCAGATAGCAGCTTCCGCTTTGATTTTGGCTGGCGGCGGTGGAATACTGGCCATGCTCAGCCTGATTTCTCCACCGTCACAGTATCTGTATTCACAGGGTCTTATGCTGGTGCTGATTTTTAATTATACTTTTATCGGTCTGAGGTTTGTCCTGGCCAGCATAAATTTCCTGCTCATCATCATTGGCTTTGAGATAATTAGCCTTTTTATAAACCCGCTACCCGCTCCCGTTTTTGTCAACAACAATTTTTTCCTCATCTCGGCCAACATCATCGGGATGACCGTCGCCTATACGCTGGAGAAATTAAATCGGGACAGTTATCTGCACAACGTATCTTTGAAAAAGATGGCCGAAAAAGACTCCTTAACCGGCTTGTTAAACAGGTCTTTTTTCGTTGAAGAAGTCAGATTTTGGATTGAAAAAACAGACCGGTCGGAGCAGAGCTCTGCTTTCTGTTTTCTGGACCTGGATGGATTTAAGAATATAAACGACCGCTACGGGCATGTGCTGGGCGATGAAATCCTTAAATTTCTCGGTCAGGCTATTTCTCGCAAGTTGCGTTCATCCGATTTAATCGGTCGCCTTGGTGGAGATGAGTTTGGCTTCTTTTTCCCGGAACTGAAGTCGCCTGAAGACCTGGTGGGCATATTTGCCAAACTGAAAGATGATTTTGCTTCTCTCAGCTTAAGCAGCGGTATCAGGGTTAGCTTTTCGGTCGGCTGTGTTGTATTTGGGCCTGAAATTAAGGACTTTAACCATTGTTACTCCCTGGCGGACAGGGCTTTGCTGAGAGCCAAACAGAAAAAAGACGCAATAATAGTAGTGGATGGTCAGGAAACTCTCATACTGGAAAAAGAGTTATCTTGATTTTTAATTTTGGCAGAATGTACAAAAAAGTTGACGCAGATTAAAAGTTCGGTTAATTTTAACATAAAAATATTTTGAAGAGAGGAGAGTCATGCCGGCCAAAATAATTTCCGGAAAAGAAGTGGCTTCTTCCATCAGGGAAGAATTAAAGGAAAGGGTAGCCAGGCTTAAAGAAAAAGGTGTAACTCCGGGCCTGGGCGTCGTGCTGGTGGGAGAAGACCCGGCTTCTGTATCTTACGTGACGGCCAAAGCCAAGGGGGCCGAAGAAATTGGCATGTTCGAAGAGACGGTTCGGCTGCCGGCCGAATCATCCGAAGAAGAAATTTTAAAGACGGTTGACCGTTTAAACCGCGACCCGAGGTTTCACGGCGTGCTGGTGCAGCTGCCGCTACCCAAATGGGTTAATCCGGATAAGGTCATAAATTTTATATCTCCGGAAAAGGATGTCGATGGTTTTCATCCGGTGAATGTGGGGAAGCTCCTCCGGGGAGAACCCTGCCCGTTGCCGTGCACCCCTTACGGCGTGCAGCAGATGCTGGTCAGAAGCGGTTACAGCCCGGAAGGAAAGCACGTGGTAATCTGCGGCCGGAGCAACATTGTCGGCAAACCGCTGGCCGCCCTGCTCATCCAGAAAAAGCCCGGAGCCAACGCCACGGTGACTGTCTGCCATACGGGAACGCCTGACCTGAAAAAGTTCACCCTGCAGGCCGATATTCTGGTGGCCGCCATGGGGGCTCCAAGGGCCATTACGGCCGAGATGGTTAGAGAAGGATGTGTGGTCATTGATGTCGGTGTCAACCGGGTAGCTGACCCGGCTTCGCCAAAGGGATTCAGGCTGGTGGGAGATTGCGATTTTGAGGCCATCAAAGAAAAAGCTGAGGCCATCACCCCGGTGCCGGGCGGTGTCGGCCCGATGACCGTGACCATGCTGCTGCTGAACACGGTCGAGGCGGCCGAAAGAACAATCAAAGGCTGAGATGTTTCAGACGTAGCTGTGCAGCCCTTTTAAAAGGTAATTGACGCCGAAGAAGGTAAAAAGCGCTGACAGAAATCCGATGATGGCCACGATGGCAGATTTTTTTCCTTTCCAGCCCATCACCAGACGTGTATGAAGATAGAGAGCATAGAACAGCCAGGTAATTAGCGACCAGACTTCCTTGGGGTCCCACCCCCAGTAGCGGCCCCAGGCCCGACTTGCCCAGATCATGCCAAAAATCATCGCTCCCAGGGTAAACAGCGGGAAGCCTACGGCCACTGCCCGATAAGCCAGCCGGTCATACTTTTCCATCTTGATTTTGCTTTCTTCGGAATCATCCCGTCCGGCTAACAGGTAAAGCAAGCTGGCCACAAAAGCCACCGCCAGAAACGCCTCGCCCAGGATAGTTACCGACACATGCAGCCACAGCCAGTAACTCTGAAGCGCCGGCACAAGAGGAGTGATGTCTTTCGGAAGGGAAGGCGAAGAAGCCAGCGCCATGAGAGCTATGACCATCAACCAGAGCAGAGGGCCGGCTTTTTCCAGGCCGAATTTTCTCTCAAAGATGATTAAGACCAGAACAGAAGCCCAGGCCAGAAAGCTGACTGATTCGTACATGCTGGTGAAAGGGGCATGGCCGCTGTGAAAGGTCCGCAGAAGAAGAGATGCTGAATGGAAGATCAGGCCGCTCAAGGCGAGGAAGTAGGCGGCTTTTTTCAGGTTTTTTTTCTGAAAAAAGTATATCATGAAGTTAAAAAAGGTTACCAGAAAATAAACCAGAAAAGCGAGAAGCATCCAGCTGAATTCGTTCATTGTTTATTTTCTCCTGCTTTTTTCTTTAACCAGTTGCCGGGCCAGGTCGGAAACCTCGGCAGAGAACCTGTCCCGCGATTTTCTGGCTATGGCCAGAGCGCGGTAATGCCCTTCAGCATCCAGGGTGATGATTAGCTCACGGAACGGGAAGTAGAAAGAGATGAACAGCCCGACCGCCAGCAAGAGACAGCCGAACCACACCAGGTTGCTGGCCGGGTCGCTCACCGCTTCGATGACGGAAAACTCGGGTGCGCTGAAAGATTCCAGTTTTATTTTGAGGTCCTCACCCGTCTTTCGGTGGAAGCGGGCATAATCGGGGTGAAGATAAAAAACCCAGCCTGAGAAAACAACCTGTTTGCCCTGGTTAAGCTCAAGGAGCACCGCCGGGTTGTTGGGCTCGGCCGAGCGGCTGAAAACCCGGCCGTAGTTATCAACCTGAAAATCGGGCACAAAATTCAGGGCTTTAAGTTCAACGTCCTGGCCGACAGGCTTGCTTTCTCCGGTGTTTAATTCAGCAGAAATTAATTCCTGACCGAGGTTGATTTGAATCTTCAACCGGGTTCTATCCCAGTCGTAGCCGTAGCTCATCTGGTAAAAATTTAATCCCTTATAGCTCAGGGGCCTGTTGACTTCTATGATTCCCGATTTTTTAACCTGACCGTTTTCCAAGACAGTCACCTGACTTTTCCAGTCACGCACCGAGCCGTCGGGATAAAATTCAGTGCTGAACCTGTCGAGTTTGAGGGTCAGGTTTTTGCCTTCCAGCTCGGCCTGTTCTCCTTCTGAAAGAACCAGAGGAAGACGGTAGCCGAACAGGGCAGAACCCAGACCTCCCAGGATAATGAGGAGCAAGGCCGCATGGACTATTTCCGGGCCAAAATATCCGGCCAGGCCCTTGCGAGCGTAAATAAAGGTTTTTTTATCCAGTCTTTTGGTCTTTACCCGGAAAGATTTCTTTCTCAGCAGGCTAACCAGGTCATCAGGTATCAGACTGGCTTGATTGAGCTTTTCGGTCAGTAAAAGGTCTTCCGGTGAAAGAGGATTAAGCTCTTTGTTTTCAGCCCGAAGCCTTCGAACCTTGGCCAGGAAATTTTGGCCGGAACAGGCGACCAGGTTCAGGAGGAAAAGAAAAGAAACGGACAGAAAAAGGGGAGAGCGGTAAAGATGGTCGAGGCCCAGAGAGAGAATCAGCCTGGCCTTTCCCAGATAGTGTTGCTGGTAGAAGGAAGGTTTCTCATTCTGGGGAAGCAGAGTTCCCAGCACGGACAGCAGGATGAGAATTAAAATTAAGGCAATAGTCAGTTTTAAAGAAGCAAGGAATTTCATAAAACTAAATCCCGGCCACCTGATTTATTTTTGAGAAGCGGGGCGTTTTTTGCTCTTTTTTTCAGCCAGCTTGACCAGGTCCTGTAAGGTGATGGAGTCGAAGTACTGCTTCATAATTCTTGTGCCTTCCTGCCATATTTCACGGGCCGCGCAGTAGGGGGATCGGGGGCAGACCGTCTTGTCTTCCACGCACTCGGTCAGGCAGCAGTTTCCTTCAGCCGCCTGCAGGACTTCGCTCAGCTTCACCTGAGCCGGGGGGCGGGATAGGGTATAGCCACCGCCGGCGCCGCGCACGCTCTTGACCAGCCGGTTGGTGCGCAGGGGGATGATGATCTGTTCCAGGTACCTGATGGAAATTCCTTCCTCTTCCGCCACCTCCTTGAGGGAGCGAGCCGGATTCTGGTCACGGTAGTGCATGGCCAGGTTGAGCATCAATCTTGTCCCGTAGCGGCCCTTGGTTGAAATTCTAAACATCGGCCTCTCCTAAAGTGAATTTAGCAGAAAAACTAAAGCCACCTGTAATTTAACATAATTTTATAGGAATAGTAAAGATTAATTTTAAGTTTTCCTTGACACTTTCCGGCCTTAAATTGTATGCTAAAGACTAAATTAAACATTCCGTTAAACCTGACAACACCAAAGGATTAACACATGAACAAGATGGTACTTTTGGGAGATGAAGCGGTCGCTCTGGCGGCCGTGCACGCCGGGCTGAGCGCCGCCTATTCTTATCCGGGCACACCGTCCTCAGAAATCATGGAGTATTTGATAAAAATTTCCGGGAACGGCCAGAAATTTGTGGCCCGCTGGTGTGTCAACGAAAAGGTGGCTTGCGAAGAGGCGCTGGGGGTTTCTTTCGCCGGCAAGAGAGCCATGGTTTCTTTCAAACATGTGGGGTTAAACGTGGCGGCTGACCCGTTTATCAATTCGGCCATAACCGGAGCCAACGGCGGGCTGGTCGTGGTGGCGGCCGATGACCCGGGCATGCATTCTTCTCAGGATGAGCAGGACAGCCGTTACTACGCGGATTTTGCCCGTATTCTTTGCCTTGAGCCGACCGGACACCAGGAAGCTTACGACATGACCAGAGAAGCCTTTGACCTGTCTGAGAAATTTAACATTCCTGTGCTCATCAGGCTGGTCACCCGGCTGGCCCACAGTCGGTCTTCCGTGGAGGTCAGGGCACCGAGAGAACAGAACAGGGGCGGCTCTTACGGTAGCTGGCAGGATTGGACGCTTCTGCCGAGCAACGCCCGCCGGCGTTTTAAGCTACTTCTTGACCGGCAAAAAGAACTCAGGGATTATGCCGAGGAAACTCGATTCAACCAGCTGAGCTTGAACCGGGAAAATAAAAAGCTCGGAGTGGTGGTGACGGGTATTGCTTACAATTATTTTAAAGAGATAGCCGGGCGCCTGCCGGAAGCGCCATCATACCTGAAAATATCGACCTATCCTTTTCCTGAGAAAAAGCTTCTCCAGCTGATTGACCAGGTAGAGGAAATATTAATCATCGAAGAGGGCTATCCCTTCGTGGAGAGGTTTGTCAGAGGGGTGACCGGTATCCCGGGTAAAAAAATTCGCGGCAAGATGGATGGAACTTTACCCGCCTCGGGTGAACTCACTCCCGACCTGGTGGCCGCCGCCTTGGGTCTCGCGGTGGAACCGGGGCTTAAGGTGGAAAAACTGAAGCTGGCCGGCCGGCCGCCGCAACTGTGTGTTGGCTGCCCGCACGCTGACACTTTCAGGGCGCTTAAGGAAGCTTTGAAGGATTTCACCGGGGCAGTCGTCTTTTCCGACATAGGCTGTTATACTCTTGGAGCTTTGCCGCCCTACAGCGCAATCCAGACCTGCGTTTGCATGGGGGCTTCGGTCTCCATGGCCAAGGGCGGGGCAGAAGCCGGTGTGTATCCTTCGGTGGCCGTCATCGGAGATTCGACCTTTGCTCATTCCGGCATTACTCCGCTTCTTGATGCCGCTCATTACAACACCGACATGACGGTCATCATCCTCGATAACTCGACGGTGGCCATGACCGGTGCGCAGCCGAGCTTCGGCACCGGTGAAGCTCTCGACCGCCTCGTGGCCGGGGTGGGCGTCAGCCCGGAACATACCAGGGTGATTATTCCTTTGCCCAAGCATCACCAGGAAAATGTCGGTATCATCAGAGATGAGCTGGCTTACCACGGGCTTTCCGTTATCATTGCCCGCCGGGAATGCATCCAGATTCTTGGCGATAAGAAAAGGAGCTGAGCATGAAGTACGACATCATTCTGGCCGGTGTGGGTGGGCAGGGCATCCTGTCCATTGCCTTTGTCATCGATAATGCAGCTCTGGAACAGGGGCTTTTTTTCAAGCAGGCTGAGGTCCACGGCATGTCGCAGCGGGGCGGGGCCGTCCAGTCGCACCTGAGGATATCTGACGGCCATATTTACAGCGACCTGATTCCGCTTGGCCAGGCCGACATGATCTTGAGCGTGGAGCCGTTGGAAACTCTTCGTTATTTTGAATATTTAAAGCCGCAGGGCGCGGTGGTTTCAAGTTCTACTCCGTATAAAAATATTCCGGATTATCCCGACCTGGAGGAAGTATTCAGAGCAATACGCCAGGTTCCGGTGCACGTCCTGATTGACTCGGAAAAACTGGCCCGGGAAGCCGGAAGCGTTAAAGCTCAGAACATGGTCATGCTCGGAGCGGCTTCCGTTTTCCTGCCGCTCTCAGAAGACAATCTAAAAAAATACATCCGGGTGCTGTTTGAAAAGCGCGGGGAGCAGGTGGTTGAGACCAATCTTAAAGCCTTTGCCCTCGGCCGGCAAGAAGCGGCCGGTGGAAGAAAATAACACAGCTGCCTATTAAACTTATGTCAGGCATGGAGAGGGGAAAGATGAAATCTAACCGTACAGCAAAGGTAAGCAAAATATTTAGCTCGGCTGAAAAAGAAGGCCGTAATTTTTTGCTCGAGCCTGAAGTTTACAGCCTGCTTAAGTCCTATGGCTTTGACCTGCCCAGGTACATCTTTATAAAAAAGGGGCTTTATCCCACGGCTGAAATGCTGGGCAAGCTGGGCAGTGAGAAAGTGGTGGTCAAAGTTGTTTCACCCCTGATTTTACACAAATCTGACGTCGGCGGCGTGGCGGTGGTCAGGTCTAAAGTGGGTGAGGTTAAGACGGCCATAAAGAAAATGGAAAAAGAAATCCCGCAGAGGTTCAGCCGTCATTCCGGGGGTAAAACAAGGCCAGAGGAAGTGAGCGAGTCGATAAAGGGCTTTCTGGTGGTGGAGCTGGTCAAATTTGAACAGGCCGGTTTTGGTTCGGAGTTGCTGCTCGGGTTGAGGGTATCGAAGGATTTTGGCCCGGTGGTCACTTTGGGAGCTGGCGGTCTCGATGTTGAATATCTGAATATTCATCTTAAAGAAGGACACAACCTGGCCATTCTGCCGGTGGATGAAGCGGAGGAGAAAAAGCTTAAAAAATGCTTTGAGCCTCTGGCCGTTTTTGGCAAGGTGGCCCGAGAATTTCGCGGCCGGCCACCCCTGGTAAAAGAAGCGGAGCTGGTTCGCGCGGTAAGGACCTTCCAGCAGATAGGGCAGGATTTTTCTCCCTTTAAAATGCGCATTCCCTTCACGGTAGAGGAGCTCGAGGTTAACCCGCTGGTCATCAGAAAGGGCAGGCTGGTTCCTCTGGACGGTCTGGCCAGATTTTCCAGAAACAAAATGCCGGCGGAGCCCAAATCACGGGAGGCGATTCAGAAAATACTTGAGCCAAAAAGTATTGGAATAATTGGCGTGTCCGAAAAGATGAATGTCGGGCACATCATCCTCAATAATATCATCAAGAACGGCTTTGACCGGGAAAATATCTTTGTCGTAAAACCCGGGCTGGAGGCCATTGAAGGCTGCCGCTGCTATCCTTCGGTGGCTGATTTACCTCAGGCTGTTGACCTGTTCATATCGACCCTGGGGGCTGAGCAGGTTTATCCGGTGATGAAGGAACTGGTGGAAAAAGAAAAGGCTCATTCGGTGATCATCATTGCCGGCGGGCTGGGCGAAAAATCCGGGACGAAAAGCGTTGAGGACGATATCCGAAATTTACTGACCGACCGGAGAAAAAATGGCCGCCTGGCACCGGTTATAAACGGCGGCAATTGCCTGGGAATAATTTCTGTGCCGGGCCGTTATGACAGCACGTTTATCCCGGAATATAAGTTCAGACGGCCGGAAGGAATTTCGGCCGGGCTGGCCATAGTCAGCCAGAGCGGTGCCTTCATGCTGTCAAGGATGAGCACCCAGGACAGGTTTGAGCCCGTCTATGCCATTTCTGTGGGCAACCAGCTTGATTTAACCGTGGGCGATTACCTGAGTTATCTCAAGGACAGACCCGAGGTCAGGATAATTGCCGCTTACATCGAAGGTTTTAAACCGGGTGATGGCTGGAGGTTTTACCGGGAGGCCAAAGAAGCGGTTAAGGCCGGAAAAAAGGTGGTGGTTTACAAGTCAGGACGCAGCCCGGAAGGTCGCCAGGCCACGGCCAGCCACACCGCCTCGGTAGCCGGAGATTATGCGGTGGCCAGAAGCCTGCTGCTCGAAGCCGGCGTGATGGTGGCCGAGACCATCGAGGACTTTGAAAATTTCATCAAAGCGTTGATTCTTCTGGAAGGTAAAAAGATTGGCGGCCGGCGGGTTGGCCTGATGTCCAACGCCGGTTTCGAATCGGTGATTATGGCTGATAACCTGAAGGGTGAGGAGGGTAGCCTGGTCCTGCCCCAATTAGGGCCCGGAACGGTAGAGCGAATCCTTAAAGTGCTTCAGCCGCTGGGCATAGACCGTTTGCAGGATGTGCACAACCCGCTCGATGTTACTCCGATGGCCGATGATGCCACTTTTTGTGGCTGTGTGCAGGCCCTGCTGGAAGACGAGCAGGTGGATGGAGCGGTCATTTCTTGCGTGCCAATGACCGCCTCTCTGCAGACTTTGCCGCCGGGGGAAGTCCATGGCGAGAATATTTACGCTGAAGACAGCCTGGCCGGCCGGCTGATCCGGATTTTTAAGACGGCTGAGAAACCATTTGTCGTCAACATAGATGCCGGCCGGCTGTATGACGCGCTCTGCGATTACCTGGAGAAAAACGGAGTGCCGGTGTTCAGAAATTGTGACCGGGCGGTCAGGTTCATGAGGAAATACCTCAACAGCCAGCTGTAAAATTAACATAATAAATTATTTTATTTTCTTGCCCGGGAAATTAAGCTTTTTGGAGTCGGGCGATTTTCCTCTGTTTGTCTCCATCTTGGCCACAAAAATCCTGGCCGACAAAACATTTGCCCGGCCTTGGCTGGCTGAACGGTGTAATTTTAGCCGGGAAGAATTGTTTGAATTGGTTAGAAATCCTGAGAACCTCAGCTGAAATAAGAAGAAAGCTTAAAGCTTAATGATCAGAATTGGGGCTGACTGACAGGCTTATTAAATATCTGGTTCCCTGTTGCGGGCGGCTGGTTATCTCCAGGCGAGCATCGAGCTGGTCAGCCAGGCCGCGAATTATTTCCATACCAAGAGAAGTCGTTCCTTCAGTGGAGATGTTGGAGAAGCCAACACCATCATCTGCCATCTCTATTATTAATTCCCGGTCTATCGTTTGCAGTTTGATCCAGATGTTCCCTTTTTCACGCCCGGTAAAAGCGTGTTTTAAAGCGTTGGTCAGAATTTCGGTGATTATCAAACCGAGCGGTATGGCCCGTTTGACGTCAAGGGTTAACGGCTGAAGTTCCATGGATAGCTCCACTCTGGTGGTAGCGGATGAATAAGCGTTGACTATTAAATGGGTAATATCTCTGATAAAACGGTCGAGATTAATTTCCTGGTATCTTTCGCTCGGTACCAGGAGGTCGTAGACCCTGGAGATAGTCAGCAACCTGTTTTTAACGATTTCCAGCGGCCGGCGTTTTTCTTTATCTTTAATCTGACTTATTTCAAGGTTGACCAGAGAATTAATCAGAGCAAAGGTGTTCTTCACCCGATGCTGGAGTTCCCGGAGAATGGCCTGCTTTTCTTCCAGAGTTTTTTTGAGGGCCCGTTCCGCTTTTAAACGGTCGGTGATATCCAGAATAATTGACAGCAAGAAGCGCTTTTCTCCAAACCGGACAGGATAGGAATGGACTTCCACCTCCCTGATTTCTCCTGAAGCCAGACGGTGGGGGAAGATGAAATAATTTTGCTTCCTGTCCCTGGCTTCAGCCATCCTCTGACGGATTTCTTCGGCCGTTAACATATTGATATTCATGATATTCATGGTCTTGAGCTGCTCTCGGGAGTAGCCATAGAATTCTGCCGCTTTGTAGTTGGCGTCAAGAATTTGCCCGGTTTCCGGGTCCAGGAAAAACATCACCACACCGCTGTGCTCGAAGATCAGGCGGAATCTTTCTTCGCTTTGTTTTAAAGATTGTTCGGTTCTTTTAATTTCGGTGATGTCCTCGGCTTGCATGAAGAGGCCGAGCAAAACTCTTTCCTTGGAATAAACCGGATTAAGATAAAACTCATACCAGACAGTCTGGCGGCCGTCCTTTACCGGAATTTCCCTTTCTACTCGAACTGTTTCACCCTGCAAAACTTTTTGCAGGTTGGTGGAAAACGAGGCTCTGAATATTTCCGGCAGCAAATCAACCATTTTTTCTCCAGGCTTCAATTCTAATCCTAAAATATCGGACATCCTCTGGTTGGCTATCCGGTTAAATTTTTGCACCCGGCCCTCTGTGTCCAGGAAAATAAACGAGTGAACAGAGCTTTCGAACGTGGCTTCCAGCAGGGCTTCGGACTGGCTCAGTGCCTGTTCAAACTGGAATCTTTCGCTGAAATCTTCAAAAGTTCCAATCCCGCTGATGAATTTTCCTTTCCGGTCAAAAATACCGGCAAAAAACCCTCGAGCCGGAGTGGCCTTGTTGGCCGTGACAGAGTGGTATATACCTTCATAATAGCCAATCCGGCCGGCCAGAGCTTCTTTGATGGCGGCTATAATCTTTTCATCTTTTACTCTTTCCAGCATGTTGAAACCGATGAGCGCTTCCCGGCTGGATCCTATTATTCTGATTAAAGCTTCATTGCAATCAGTGATAACGCCCTGCTCGTCAAATTGCAGAATGCCCAGGGGAGCATTTTGGAATATCAAACGGTAACGTTCTTCCCGTTCCTTCAGAGCGATTTCCGCTTTTTTGTCTTCAGTTATGTCTTCGAACACCGTGGCGAAAAGGTTTTCACCGATAGAAAAAGCTGTTATTTTGAAATATCTTTCCAGCGGGGCAAAGTAGGATTCAAAAGAAATGGACTGGCCCGAAGTCAGGGTTTTGGAATATTCATTTATGAAGGGTGCCTCTCCTGTCCCATAAAGTTCGGAGGCCTTCTTACCCCTGGCCTTTTCTTTAGGTATTCCCGTATGCCTGGTATAGGCCGGGTTGACGTCGATGATTTCGTAGTCCACCGGCCGGTTATGCTCATCAAAAAGAAAACGATGGATGGCCACGCCTTCGGCCATAGACTGGAAAAGACGTTGAAACCGTATTTCGGTTTCCTGCTGGGCCAGCTGGGCTTCAATCCGGTCAGTTATGTCGCGGACCAGGGCAATAAAGACATTGTGTCCGGGGCGATTTTCTCCTTTTCTGGCCACGGTAGCTTCAAAATAGTGAGTTCCGGATGGCAGTTCAAGAGAATAATTTACTTCCGCAATTCCCTTGTCCGCCGCTTCTTTCAGGGCCGACATCCAGACGGCATTGACTTCTTCTGGCATTAACTCCGAGATGTTGTGGCCCAGAAGTTCTTCGGCTGGTTTCAGCAGGAGCCCCGGGTTAGGGGCCCTGATGTCAAGGTAAGTTCCCTTTTCGTCAAATTCGAACAAAATATCGGGCAGAGAATTCAAAGTGGCTTCCAGGTGTTCGGTGGTTTCTTTTAGTTTTTTCTCCCGGGCGAGCAATTCTTTTTGAGCTTCCATCAATTTCTTGACGGCATCGCTCAGATTATCGGCCAGGTCCTCAAGCTCTCTGGTCTTCCTGAGCAGCTCTTGATGGGCAGCATGCAGCCGAAAAGCCATGTTCAGGGAGGCGAAAATGGCAGTTTCGCTCGAGCCCTTCACTATGTATCCGTAGGAGGTGATGGCTTCGGTTCGGGAGAGGATTTCAGGTTCGGTATGACTGGAGATAAAAACCACCGGGACATCCCGCAAGGCCAGCATTCTTCTGGCCGTTTCCGCTCCGTCCATTCCTCGTCCGAGGTCTATATCCATCAAAACGAGGTCTATCGACCGGTCCTGTTCGAAGATTTCCAGCGCTTTTTCGCCGGTTAGGGCAGTAATAACCTCATAACCGCCACTTTCCAGCAGCTCCGATTCCATCAGAGCGATCAGGGATTCATCTTCCACCAGTAGAATTTTCTTTTTTGTTTTTGCTGACAGGGAATTTTGATCAATCATGCCCTTCTAACCAATTTACTTTAAAATATTTATTGAACCGTGTCAAATAAAGCCGGCCAGGCCGGGTTGAGGCCCGAGATGGGATAAACTTATGGTCAGGCTCGGAGAAAATGCCGGGAATGGCTGGCGGCGAGTACCTCATGGAATAATTTCTAACGGCAGACGGGGCCAAAAAAGAAGCGAGGAGATTGGCTTTTCAGTTGAAGTCTAAGAGGGCTGTTTAAGAAAATTATCTATGAAAAATTTTATTTAAAGTTGCGGAAAAAAGGTGCCCGCGCTTTGGCTGTCTCATCCTGATTTTGGACACGGTCAGTAACCGAAATTCAGCCCGACAATATAATTTCTTCCCGGTTCTTCTCTTGAATTCGGGTCGGGTCGTAATATTGATAAATATGGCTGGTTTTAAGGCCTGTGATTTTTTCGCGTCAGCAAAACTTTTGCTTTGTTAAAAATCGTCGGTGGTTGTAATATACAATAGACAGTCAAGATGAATTAAAATCAAGGAGGAAAGCATGCCGGATGAAAAAAGACCCGAGGTGCGGGTAAAGGACACGGGAGCGGAAATAAATAAATCATCTGAGGCCGGCAAGAACATTAACGAGGAGCTGGAACATCTGGAAAAACAGAAAAAAATCTATGCTTCCTTTGGCTATGACATACAGGCCGAGAGATTGGCTGTTATTAAAGCGGCTGAACCCTTTTCTGGTTTAATCCTGGAGGCCGGAACCGGCAAGGGGCATTTCGCGGTCAGTCTGGCCAGGCTCGGATACAAACTGGTGAGTTTTGATTATTCTGAAGAGCAGCTTCGCCTGGCCAGAGAAAACCTGGAGAGAAACGGTCTCTCCGACCGGGTAGAACTGGTCAGAGAAAACGGCGAGAAGCTTTCTTTTCCGCAGGCCACGTTTGATGTGGTTTTTTCGGTCAACATGCTGCACCACCTGGAGCGCCCTTTCCGGGTAATAAGTGAACTCATCAGAGTGTTAAAACCGGATGGCAAACTCGTGATCAGTGATTTCAGCCCGGAAGGTCTGGCCATGATGGCTGAAGTTCACCGCCTGGAAGGAGATGAGCATGAAGTGGCGCCGGTGGGACTCGACCAGGTGGAAAAATTCTTGCTGGAACGGGGCTTTGAGGTTAAACGGGCCAGGACTAAGTTTCAGATTACCCTGGTGGCTTCTCGAGCCAGGTGAATTGATGTAACTTGCCGTTCAACCGGTTTTTGCCGGCTGCTTTTAAAACCGGTCAGAGCTCCGGGCGGCGGAAAGAGGCGAGTTCCCAACTGAAATATTTCTTCATGGTAAATTAACCGGAATAAATTAACCGGACAGGCAGGTCGCTGCACTTCAGCCCGAATTCAGGGAAATTAAACTTCAATTGGTCTGTTCGTTAAAACCTTAATTTTCTTCATTTTCTCTGTAAACGCCCGGAGAGCGCTTGGCCAACGGTGGCCATTGAATCAGCAGGTTGAGCTCAAAGCCGAACAGGTCGCCAAAATATTGGGAATTTTCATAAATAAAGCTTGCAGTTAAAAGTAAAGCGGGAAAAATTTTTTGACATGATTTTTTCTGAAGTTTATTTTAAAATGCGGAAGATAAAAGGCCAGAATTATGGAGGATGGTCAATGAAATATTGCCAATTAAATAGACTGAATTGGCTCCGGCTTATGGTGGCCGGGGTGGTAATTTCTCTCACCCTGTGGTCGGCGCAGGTTGTTGGGGCAGCAGGCTTAACCGAAGTTAAGAACAAAAACCTTGTTAACCGAGCGAATGAAGAAGCTGTGGCTCAAGCAACCGGTGAGGGCATTCCCAGGCCGGAATATCCCAGACCGGATTTTGTCCGGGCAGAATGGCTGAATCTCAACGGCGAGTGGGACTTTGCTCTTGACCTGTCTGATTCGGGTGAAGAGCGGGGCCTGCCGGAAGGTCAGGGTTTTGACCGAAAGATTCTTGTTCCTTTTGCCCCCGAGAGTTCGCTGTCCGGAGTTGGCTACCTGGATTTCATGCCGGCCGTCTGGTACAAAAAAGTTATCAGGATTCCGGAAAAGTGGAAAGGAAAGAGAATCCTGCTGAATTTCGAAGCGGCGGATTACAAGACGACCGTCTGGGTTAACGGAAATAAAGTGGGGGAAAACTCCGGTGGCTATACGCCTTTTTCTTTTGACATAACTGATTTTTGCCATCGCCCGGAAAACCTTCTGGTGGTCAGGTGCCAGGATTATCTGAGAAGCAATCTTCAACCATCAGGCAAGCAGAGCAAGAGGTATCATTCCTACAGCTGTCTTTACCGTCGGACCACCGGCCTCTGGCAGACAGTCTGGCTTGAGCCGGTGCCTTCTGCTCATATCGAGGAGTACCGCGTTTATCCGGATGTTGATAACGGGCAGGCCGTCCTGATGGTGAAGCTGACCAGGGCTACCCCGGAGGACACTCTCGAGCTGGAAGTTAAGGACGGCGGTAAGGTCATCTTTCAAGAAAGAAAAAAAGCCGGAACGATTACTTCATTTGAAGTTAAAATTGACCGCCCGAAGCTCTGGGAAATCAGAAAACCATACCTCTATGATTTCACCCTGGAGTTAAAGAAGGGAAAGGAACAATCCCTGGACCGGGTGCAGGGTTATTTTGGCCTGCGCAAAATAGAAGCCAGGGGAGAAAAAATCTACTTTAACAACCGGCCGCTTTTTCTGCGAACCGTTCTGGACCAGGGCTTCTATCCTGATGGCATTTACACCGCGCCGAGCGATGAAGCATTGCGCCGGGATATAGAACTTTCTCTGGCCTGTGGCTTTGATGGGGCTCGACTGCATCAGCGGGTTTTTGAGCGGCGTTTCCTCTACTGGGCTGATAAACTCGGTTACCTGGTCTGGGGTGAGTTTGCCGACTGGGGGCTCGACCTGAGTCGCCCGGAGTCGCTGCTCATCTTTCAGCGAGAGTGGGAAAAAGCCGTCCTCAGGGATTTCAACCATCCCTCGGTAATTGGCTGGTGTCCGTTCAACGAGCAGTGGGGAGAAGAGTTTCCGGGAGTTATGGAAAGAATTTTCAGCCTGACCAAAAAGCTCGACCCGACCCGCCTGGTGATAGATGCTTCCGGCGGCTATCATGTGGTCATTCCCGATGTTTATGATTCTCATAATTACGAACAGAACGTGCAGAAGTTTAAGGCGGTCTATGATGGCCTGCTGGAAACGCCGCCCAGGGCATTTGCCAACGGTGACCCTAAAAAAAATACACCTTACAGGGGGCAGCCTTATTTTGTCAGCGAGTACGGCGGCATATGGTGGAACCCCGGTCAGAAGGACGAGAAAGCCTGGGGTTACGGTGAAAGACCGCGCACGGCCGAAGAGTTTCTCGAACGGTACAGGGGGCTGACGGAAGCTTTGCTCTTTAACCCCAAAATTGCTGGCTTCTGCTATACCCAGCTTTACGACATTGAACAGGAAGTGAACGGGCTTTATACCTTTGACCGTCAGCCGAAGTTTGACCCGGCTTATTTCTTTAAGGTGAATCAGCAGAAAGCGGCCATAGAAAAATAGACGTTTGCCGGCACAGTTTCAAATTTAGCTTAATTTCAGCCGGGCTAAGAAATCTGTAAAAAAAAGGCGGCTGGGAAGCGGGCTTTATAATCTGCCAGCAAGGTTTGGGAGGAAACTTAGAGAAACCTGGGCTGAAATTTACCGCCGGTCCGAAAAAATTTTGTCTGGTATGAAGAGCAAGCCAGGCCAGCTTTCACTAACTATTAACCCTGATAAAAGAAGTGTAAGTTTTTTGGGAAAAACCGGAGAAAGCAATATTCTAAAACACAAAAACTGCCCTGCCTGTCTGTCTGCTGTTGCTAAAACCGCCAAACAATAGTTTCCTTTCTCATTAAAATTATCAGGAATGAACAGGTTATCGATTAGTTTCTTAGCCACGGGTTTTATCCGCGGCAGTTATTATTTCCTTTTGTGCAGCAAAGAATATCGGATGGCCGTTTAAGGAAAGCCGGGCAGACCTGCGCCGTGGCTTTCTGTAAATTTCAAAAATATGCTAAATTTATAGATGTTCAAAAATGTTAGAAAAACAGGGGGCAGGAAAATGCCGATTTACGAATACCGCTGCCAAGATTGCGGCCGCCAGAGTTCCTTTCTTCTGCTTTCGATAAATTCGCCCTTTGAGCCTGTCTGCCGGCACTGCGGAAGCAGGCGTTTGGTGCGCCTGGTGTCGCGGGTGGCCGTTCTTCGTTCTGAAGAAAGCCGGCTTGAAAGGCTGGCTGACCCTTCAAACCTGGGCGAGCTGGATGAAAACGACCCGGCCAGTGTGGCCCGCTGGATGAAAAAATTTGGCCGGGAAATGGGTGAAGAACTCGGGCCGGAATTTGACCAGGAATTAGAACAGGCAGTAGAAGAGGCGGAAAAAGCCAAGGAAAGAGAAGAAGCCGGGGAAAATGAGGTTGATGAAGATTACTCTCCGCCAGAAGAAAATTCCGAGCCCGCCGCAGATTCTATGGCCGGCTCTGGTTCTGTGACGGACGAAGAGCTTTAAAATTTGAAAACCGAAGAAAAAACATTTTTTCAGCCGAAAGTTAACCGGCCTGACCTTCCTTTTTTATCTCTGGTTTTTTAAGAAGAATAAGAGCGACGGCAGAAATAAGGCATAATAAACCGGCCACGATAAAAGCCAGCCGGTAATCACCGATGGTAAGAGTTTTGACCGTTCCTTCTTCACCCGGTCTAAAACTCTTAATCCTGACGATAGCCCCTGTCTTCATCAGGGCGGCCGCCAGGTAAGGTCCGAGCAGCCCGCCCGCACCGTAAGCGGTAAACATCCAGCCGTAATTTGCTCCGTAATGTTTCGTCCCAAAATAATCGGCCGTCACGGCGGGGAAAACCGCCAGAAAGCCGCCGAAGCACAGACCGATGAGCGAGATGCCAACCAGGAAAAGATGGTATTCTTTCATCTGATTCAGGAAGAGCATGGTCACCCCGCAGATCAGGAACATGGCCATCAGGGTATTTTTCCTTCCGGCCCCATCCGATATTTTCCCCCAGATGATACGGCCCAGGGAATTAAAAATGGCCAGGATAGAAACAGCCAGCGCTCCGGCCGTAGCAATTTGGTTGAAGCCAGAAGAATCCAGTCCCGAAGTCAGGTTTGTCAGAGCAAAGGATTGCCAGATGGGGGAAGCCTTCATGATGACCAAAAGTCCGGCGGCGCAACCGGAGAGATAAACAGCCCACAGCAGTTTAAACTGCCAGGTGCCGAGCATTTCTCTGGGAGTAAAGTCCACTTTAAGCTGCGGTTCATTTTCTTTCTTCACCGGCGGGTTCCAGCCGGCCGGCCGGTAGCCCGGGTCCGGGTTTTTTAAAAATAAGGCTCCGCCCGTAATGGTGAACAGGAAAATGATGCCTAAAACCAGGAAAGTGTTAAACAGCCCGACCTGCGGGAGAGAAAAAATATTTTTCCCCAGCAGCTGATAAGGCCCGCCGCTGATCAGAGCTTTGGCCAGCGGAGCGAAGAAGAAAGCTCCCGCACCAAAGCCGGCCACGGCCAGACCTGTTATCAGCCCTCTTTTATCCGGAAACCATTTAACACAGGTGGCAATGGGGCAGACATAAGCGGCGCCGATGCCCAGGCCGCCGAGGACCGAGTAAGTTAAGATTAACCAGACGAGGGCGGTTGAAGGCGGGAAGTTAGCGGTGAACCTGGCCAGAATTAAACCTAATCCAAGCAGCAGCCCGCCCGTGATGGCCACCGGTCTCGGCCCTATCTTATCCTGGATACGCCCGGCCACGATGACGGCCAGAGCAAAGCAGGCCAGGATGACTTGCGCCGGCCAGGTGACGTGGCTTTCCTTCCAGGAAGGAAAATGGGTGAGAAGAGGTGTCTGGAAGACACTCCAGATATAAACCGCACCCAGGCTGACCTGAATAATCAGCGCGCCAAGCACGACAAACCATCTGTTCTTCATTAAACCCTTCCTTAAAAATTAGTTTACCGGCGGGGGCCAAAAATCCTGGTTCCAATCCTGACCCGGTTAGCCCCTTCCTCGATGGCCACACGGTAAGAATTGGTCATGCCCATGGAAAGAACCCGGATTTCTGCACCCGTGAGGTTAAGCCCTTTCAGGTAATCAAAAATCTTCCTCGTCTCTCTGAAATATGGTCTTGATTCTTCCGGGTCTCCCTCAAACGGCCCCATGGTCATCAAACCGCAAAGTTTAAGGTTAGGGAGCTGACATATCGCCCGGGCCAGTTCTTCAACTTTTTCTGGAAAAACGCCGAATTTCTGCAGTTCCCGGCCGGAATTGACTTCAATCAAGACGGGCATGACCTTGCCGGCGGCCGCCGACCGGCGGTTTATTTCTTCGGCCAGCTCAACCGAGTCGACCGTTTCAATCATATCGAATATTTCCACCGCTTTTTTAACCTTATTTTTTTGCAGGTGCCCGATGAACGACCACTCCACCCTTCGGCCTATGGCCTGAAAAGCGGCCACCGCTTCCTGGACATAATTTTCACCGATGATTTTAACTCCCGCTTCTATGGCGGCCAGAATTTTTTCTGGCGTTTGCTGCTTGGCCGCGGCCACCAGCTCAACCCCCGGTGGAAGCTCGGCCAGCAGCTGCCGGACATTTTCTTTGATAAAGTCAAGCTCTGTCTTCATGGCCTTCCTGCCGATTTCGCTTTTGAATTATACTTAAAGCTCGGACGCGACTCAACCAGAATGTGTTGAGCCGGCCGTCAGGTTTTTAGGAAAGACTTAATCAATTTGCTGAAATAAAGTAAAATAAAAAATAAAAAAATCAGTGGGGAAAATTAATGATTAACATCAGAGAGCAGATTGAACAGGCTGAAAAACAGCTTCTCTCTCCCAAAGCGTGCCTGAGTATAAATTCCAGGGGCAGGCTCAGGCCTGAATCACCGCATGCGATACGCACGGCTTTCCAGCGCGACCGCGACCGCATCATCCATTGCAAGTCGTTCAGGCGGCTTAAACATAAAACTCAGGTTTTTCTGTCACCGTTCGGTGACCATTACCGCACCCGTTTGACCCATACGCTCGAAGTATCTCAGATTGCCCGAACCATAGCTCGGGCTCTGCGTCTGAATGAAGACCTGACGGAAGCCATTGCCCTCGGGCATGACCTCGGACACACACCTTTCGGTCATGCCGGTGAGGAAGCGCTGGACGAGCTGCTGCCCGACGGCTTTCGCCACTATGAGCAGAGCCTGCGGGTGGTTGATAAACTGGAATACGATGGGAAAGGTCTCAACCTGACCTATGAGGTCCGCGACGGCATCGTTAAACATTCTAAAGGACGCGGTCAGATAATAGATGATGACCCGGAAGACATGCCAGACACGCTGGAGGGTCAGATTGTCCGAGTGTCTGATGTCATAGCCTACGTCAACCATGACCTGGATGATGCTCTGAGGGCCGGAATTATAAAAGAAGAACAGATACCGGGTCGAATCATAGATGTTTTGGGAAAACTTCATGCTACCCGGATAGACCGCCTGGTCATGGACGTGGTGGAAAGCAGCCTGAAAACAGGGCTGGAAAGAATCGCCATGAGCCCCAAGATTTATCAGGCGCTTATTGACTTGCGAGAGTTTCTTTATGAGAAGGTTTATTTTAACCCGGTGGCGCGTGAGGACCTGAATAAAACCAGAAAAGTCATCAAGGAATTGTTTGAATATCTGAAGCAACACCCGGAAGGCGTAGTTAAAGATTACCCGCGGGGCGATTCGCTTGAAAGAAGGGTGGCTGATTTTATAGCGGGCATGACCGACAGCTATGCCCTGGCCACTTACAAAAAGATATTCCTGCCAGATGTAAAATTCTAATCTTTGTTTGAACTGATGAGCTTTTGCCTGACGGTTTAATTTTTCATCCGTGTTTTATGATTGTTAAAGCGGGAAATTTATTTAGCGGCTTTAGCCTGGCTTATGGAGTGGACATATCCCTACTATTTTGATATACTTAAAACCAAATTCCCGGTTTCTTAGCTTCCGAGCGGGAGGTCAGTAAGATGTGTGCAGCAGCCGTGCCTTTACTTCAAGTAATTAATCTATCGAAATCATATAATTCTTTTCAGGCAGTAAAAAATGTTTCTTTTGAACTTTATCCGGGAGAAATTCTCGGTTTGCTCGGGCCAAACGGAGCCGGCAAGACGACCATAATTCATATGCTCCTGGGGTTGACCTCTCCATCTTCCGGCACGATTCGGATTTTTGGTCTCAATCCAGAAAAAGCCCGAGAAAGAGAGAAAATTTTAAACCGGATGAATTTTTCTTCTACTTATGTGGCCATGCCTTATTCTCTGACGCTCAGGGAATCACTTCTTGTTTTTGCCAGGCTTTATGGTGTTAAACAGGCCAGAAGCAAGGTTAACCTGTTAATCGAGCAGTTTGAGCTCGGGGAGGTGGCTGACCGGCCGGTCAGGACCCTTTCCTCAGGTCAGATGACCCGGCTCAATCTGGCCAAAGCCTTTGTCAACGACCCGGAGATTCTTCTCCTCGACGAACCGACGGCCAGCCTTGACCCCGACATTGCCGACCGCACCAGGAAATACCTGCTGGAAGTCAAAAGAACCAGGAAAATGGCTATCCTGTATACTTCACATAATATGCAGGAAATGGAAGAAATTTCTGACCGACTGCTTTTCCTGCACCACGGAGAAATCATTGCCAGAGGAACACCGGAAGAATTAATCGCCCGTTTCCGCGGTGAAGACCTGGAAGATGTCTTCCTGAAAGTGGCCAGGGAGGTGAGACCATGAAATGGCACCGTATCTCGGCCATGTTTCTGAGGCATATCTACCTTTACCGACACAGCGTTACCCGCTTGGTTGAAATATTTTACTGGCCCCTTTTGGATTTGCTGGTCTGGGGTTTTGTTAGCATTTATATAAGCCGGCTTTCGGCTGAAGGCAAAAATACTCCCAATTTCCTTGGAATCTTCCTGGGAGCTCTTATCCTGTGGGATATCCTGTTCAGGTCTCAGCAGGGAATTTCTGTTTCTTTTCTGGAAGAAGTCTGGGCCCGAAATTTTCTTAACCTTTTTGTCAGTCCCCTGACCATTGGAGAATACCTGATGTCGATGATGCTGGTTTCCGTATTCAAAGTGGTGGTGGTCTTCCTGATAAGTTCTCTGCTGGCCTGGGTTCTCTATTCATTTAACCTTTTTGTTCTGGGAATTTCTCTGCTGCCTTTCATGCTCAACCTGGTAGTTCTTGGCTGGGCTATCGGCATTCTGACCACCGCTCTGATTTTGAGGTTCGGGCAGCAGGCGGAGGTGCTGGCCTGGGGCGTGGCTTTCCTGTTTCAGCCGATTTCCGCCGTTTTCTATCCGGTTTCGGTGCTGCCAAAATTTCTGCAAAAACTGGCCATGTTTATACCGGCTTCTTACGTGTTTGAAGGCATGAGGTCGGTTATCTTCCGCCAGGGAATATCCCTGGAACAGCTGGGCATGGCTTTTATCTTAAACCTTATTTATCTTACCCTGTCGCTTTTGTTCTTTTTCCGGATGTTCAAATCAGTCAGGGCAAAAGGGCTCCTGGCCCGCATGGGTGAATAGTCTGGCGGGAACAATTACAGAAATATTTTTTAGATTTTTGCCCATTCCCGTTTAATTTCTCTTGAGCCAGGGTGGGTTAGGTAATATAATAATCACTAATTTTTTTCCAGGAGTTAACACATGGCCTCAATTTCCGTCTTAGAAAAGATTGCCAAGCGTCTTAGAATTCATTCTTTAAGAATGACCACGGCGGCCGGTTCCGGTCATCCTACCACCTGTCTTTCGTCAGCCGAAATCATGGCCTGTTTATTCTTCCACGAGATGCGTTTTAATCCGAAGGACCCCTTTGCCTGGGAAAACGATGAATTCGTTCTCTCCAAGGGGCATGCCGCTCCGATTCTCTGGGCGGCCTATGCCGAGGCCGGCCTGATCCCGCAGGAATCTCTTCTCGACCTCCGCAAGATTACCAGCGACCTGGAAGGTCATCCCACGCCAAGGATGCCCTGGGTTAAAGCCGCCACCGGCTCTCTCGGACAGGGCCTGTCGGTCGGAGTTGGCCTGGCTCTTGCCCAGAGGCTGGCCGGAGTTAAAGCCCGGACGTTTGTCCTGATGGGGGATGGAGAATGTGCCGAGGGAGCGGTCTGGGAAGCGGCCAACGCCGCCCGCGAGTATAAACTGGGCAACCTGGTGGCGGTGGTTGATGTCAACCGGCTGGGGCAATCTGACCCAACCATGCATCAGCATGACATAAAAGCTTATGCCCGAAAATTTAAAGCTTTTGGCTGGGATGTTTTTGAAATTGACGGACATAAAATTGAAAAAATTCTGGAAGCTTTAACCCTGGCCCGAAAAGGACAGGCCCCCAAGGTTATCCTCGCCAGAACGATAAAAGGCAAAGGAGTTTCTTTCATTGAAGATAAGAATGGCTGGCATGGAAAGCCCTTGAAGCCGGAAGAGCTGGAAAAAGCACTGGCCGAGCTGGGCCCGATGCCTGAAGTCGAGGCTAAAAAATACGTTCGGTCCCGCGAAAAGGCCCGTCTGCCCAGGTGGAAAGAATCTTTTGATTTCGGCTTGCCGGAATATAAGGAAAAAACGGCCACCCGCTTGGCTTACGGCCTGGCTCTCGAAAAGCTGGGCCGGGTCAATGAAAAAGTGGTCGTCATTGATGGTGACGTGAAAAACTCAACTTATGCCGACAGATTTTTTGCCTCTTTTCCCGGCCGCTCTTTCCAGTCCTACATTGCTGAACAGAATATGGTGGGTATGGCCATGGGACTGGCCGCAAAAGGATTTTTGCCTTTCGTGGCCACTTTTGCCGCCTTCCTGACCAGGGCTCACGACCAGATTCGCATGGCCGCCTACTCGTTCTCTAATGTTAAATTCTGTGGCTCTCATGTTGGGGTAAGCATCGGGGAGGATGGGCCTTCGCAGATGGGGCTGGAAGATTTAGCCATGTTTCTGCCCATCCCGGATTGTGTTGTCTTTTATCCGTCGGATGCCGTCTCGGCAGAGAAATGCCTAAAAGAAGCGGCGCGTCACAAAGGAATGGTTTACATCAGGACAACCAGGCCGGCCACTCCCATTCTGTACCGGGCCGAAGAAGAATTCCCGGTTGGCGGGGCAAAAATCCTGCGTAAGAGCGAGCAGGATGTCGTAACGGTGGTCGGGGCGGGTATAACCGTCCATGAAGCTTTGAAAGCCTACGAGAAGCTGAAAAAAGATGGAATTTACATTCGGGTGGTAGATGCTTACTCCGTTAAACCACTTGATGCTGAAACCATCATCAGGTCGGCGTCCGAAACCGGCGGGCGCGTCGTCGTGGTTGAAGACCATTTTGAGCAGGGCGGGCTGGGCACAGCCGTCGCCCTGGTTCTGCCGGAGAAAAAATCCTGGAAGCATCTGTGCATAAGAGAGCTTCCGCGCTCGGGCAAACCGGAAGAATTACTGGCCAGGTATGGCATAGATGCGGCGGCCATTGAAAAGGCGGTCAGGTCGCTGATTTGAACCGGGCAGAGGCTGTGTTGTTTTGATTATTTCTCAAGATAATTGTTTGCTCAAAGTCTGAGCGAGGTGAGAGGGCGAAAGTGTTTTTTGCCATCCCGATGTTTTTTTCTGATTGCCTGGCACGGATGTCTTTCGCTCAAAATTCTTTTTTGGATATAATAATCAGCTGAATCCTAAAAATTTTAAAGAAAAGGGAAACAGTCACCATGTTTAACAGAATTGATGAAGAACTGATTAAAAAATTAATAGCCATTGTCGGAGAGAATAATGTCTTAACCTGCCAGGAAGAAATCGGCGGGTACGCCTATGATGAATACGTCAGTCAGCTGTCAAGCTGCCGGCCAGAGGTGGTGGTCAGGCCGGGAAGCACCGAAGAGGTCTCCGACCTGCTGAGGTTAGCCGCCGAAAGAAAAGTGCCGGTTACGCCCCGGGGCGGGGGGACAGGGCTGGCCGGCGGCTGTGTGCCGGTTTACGGAGGAATTGTGCTTTCTTTACAGAGGATGAACCGATTTTTGGAGCTTGACCGCAAGAACCAGATGGCCGTGGTAGAAGCCGGGCTCACCCTGGGAGAATTCATCCAGGCGGTGGAAAGGGATGGCTTTTATTTTCCGCCGCATCCGGGCGATGAGGGAGCCATGTTTGGCGGAATGATTGCCACCAACGCGGGCGGCAGCCGGGCGGTCAAGTACGGGGTAATTAGAAATTATATTCGAGGGCTGGAGGTGGTCCTGGCCGATGGTCAGGTTATTCACCCGGGCGGCAAGCTGATAAAAAATTCCACGGGTTATAATCTGCTCCATCTGTTCATCGGGTCGGAAGGCACACTCGGCGTAATCACCCGGGCGATTGTTCAGGTTATGACCAGGCCAACTTTTTTGCGGACGATGGTCATTCCCTTTAACAGCATCGAGCAGGCCATAGATAATGTGCCGCTGATTTTTGAGAAGGGCATTGTGCCCATGGCGGTGGAGTTTGTCGGGCTGGATGTAATACAGCTGACCGAAAAACATCTTAACCTGAGCTGGCCCTCTCATCAGGGTGAGGTGCACCTGATGGTCATCGTTGATTCTCCATCCGAGGATGACCTGGGGCGGTTGACCGACCAGATAGCTGATGTTGTTCTGGAACACGGGGCCATTGATGTGTTTGTGGCCGATACCAAGGCGAAGCAGGATGAGGTGTTGAAGATTCGTTCGGAAATCTATGAAGCCATCAAGAAGGAAACGGTCGACATTCTGGATATCTGTGTGCCCCGTTCCGAAATTCCCGGGCACATGAGAAAGGTTCAGGAAGTGGCCCAGAAATACCAAATCTGGCTTCCGGCCTTCGGTCATGCCGGCGATGGGAACATTCATACCCATTTAATGAAGGCGCGCTATGAAAACGGAGAAATGATTCCGGTAGCTTACGAGGAAATAAAGGATAAACTGGAAGCGGCCAAGCTGGAACTTTTTGCCGATGCGGCCAGTCGGGGAGGGGTGATTTCGGGAGAACACGGCATCGGGCTCTATAAGAAGAATTACCTGCCGCTTTCCCTGGAAGCGGGTCAGATTGAACTGATGAAAAAAATAAAACAGGCTCTTGACCCCCTGGGCATTCTGAACCCGGGAAAACTCTGGTAAAAATACCGGGCGGTCAGGATTAAACTGAATATCCGGGAAGTCATAAAGCGATTTATTTACCTTTGTTTTTTTGGGGTTCTCTGGGCTTGAACTATTCATCATTCAGGCCATAATCCGGCCATCAAGATGTCAGGCTTCAGAAGAATTCGGGGCGGGCTTAATCTTTTTGTGGCAAAAATATTAAAGAAAGCGAAGGAAAGGCAGAAAGGCTATTCTCGGCCAATGGCCGCCGGGCATAAAAAAAATTTGTTTGCAAAAAACAGGCGAATAAGCTAATTATTAATCGCAGATTAAATTTCCGGGAGAAAGATGAATTAGGGGGTGAGGGTATGACTTTTGAAAGAATCACCGAAATTTTTGTCATCCTGGAGAACAAACCATCCGTGCTGGGGGAATTGCTAAGTCAGCTGGCGGAAAACGAAATCAACGTGGAGGCCATCGGCGTTTTCCAGGATACGGCCAAAATCTATGTCAAAAACCTGAACAAAGCGGTCAAGCTTCTGAACAAGCTGAACTACACCACCGAGCTTCGTGATGTGCTTTTGATTCACCTGGAGAACAAACCCGGGGCGCTGGCCGAAGTGGCAACCAAGATTGGAGATGAGGGAATAAACATCGAATACTGCTACGGAACTCTCAGCCGTAACGGAGAGACGGTTTCGGTCATAATGGATGTCTCTAACATCGAACGGGCGGTTAAGGTTCTCCAATCTTAGGCGGGTTTTTCAAACTCAGGCCTGGCCTGAACTTTTAATATTCAGGATTCCAGATTTCGGCAACAACCGGTGGCAACGGCGCTTACTAAATTGCAAGCATTAATTTAATTTTAAAATAACAAGTCCAATTCGGGGGAGAACCTTAAAGTTAGAAGCCTCTTAAATGGATTTTTAGCCAACCTAACTTATTCATATTCATTGATTTAGTTTATCTGCTATTTACCGCTCTGTTCTTTTAAGCTAAAATAAAACAGCAAGGAGGTTAAAAGATGTTCTTTTTTGATTATACTTACCTGCTGTTGATTCCGGCTCTCATCTTTGCCCTTTATGCTCAAAGCAAGGTGAAATCAACCTACCTTAAATACAGCCAGGTGGTCTCCTCTTCGAGGCTGACCGCGGCCGAAGCTGTGTCTGAGATTTTAAGATACAGCCCGGCCAGTGACGTTCGGGTGGAAATGATTCCCGGACACCTGACTGACCATTATGACCCGAGAAAAAAAGTGCTCAGGTTGTCTGAGAGTGTTTATAACAGCCCTTCCATCGCCGCCCTGGGAGTGGCCGCTCATGAAGCCGGCCATGCCATTCAGCATGCCCGGGGGTATGCTTTTTTGGTCCTGCGGAATGCTTTTTATCCCATCGCCAGCCTTGGCTCTAATCTGGCCTTCCCGTTGTTTTTTATTGGCCTGATTTTCAGCCGCAGCAGCGCCCGGGTTCTGATGGATGTGGGCATCCTGCTTTTTAGCGCGGCCGTGTTTTTTACGGTCATAACCCTGCCGGTCGAGTTTGATGCTTCACGTCGCGCCCTGGCCATCCTGAAGGAAAGGGGTTTTCTAAACGGTTCTGAGCTCGAAGGAGCCAGAAAAGTGCTCGGTGCGGCGGCTATGACTTATGTGGCCGCTACCGCCATGGCGGCCATCCAGTTGCTGCGAATGATTCTCATCCGGCAATCTCGGGATTAGCATTTTTCCTATTCTCCAGCCATCGAAATGGCTTTATGAAACATCTTTGTTTATCTGCTGAGTTCCGGCTAATTCAGGAAATATTTTTCCCATCAAACAAAAAAGTTTTTTGCTTTTTCCCTGACACATTTTTTCCCTTCGGTTTCAAATATTAAAATTGTCTTTTTGACCAGGCTGTAAATTTTTTACCAGAAATACAGAATGTTGACTAAAATATTTCAGAATGATAAATAAGAAAAATCATTAGAAAAAGAGTGGAGCTTTAAAGATAAAAGAAGGAGGTGTCAGGTGAACAGAATAAAAAAAATTATCTCGGTTATCGGTCTTCTGTTCGTCTTAAGCTACCTGGCTTTGGCCCAAACTCCGCCCGATAAATTTCTTGGCCATCGGGTAGGTGAGGACCGCAAGCTGGCTGATTACAACCAGATAAAAGCCTATTTTGAATTGCTGGCTAAGGAATCTCCCAAACTCAAACTGGTAAACATAGGGAAAACAACGCTCGGGAAAGATATGATCATGGCCGTTATCACGGATGAAGAAAACATGAAAGAACTCGGCCGCTACCGGGATATAGCCAGAAAGTTAAAGATGGCTCGTGACCTCACCCCTGAACAGGCCAGGCAGTTAGCCAGAGAGGGGAAAACCATTTTGTTGATTACCTGCAGCTTGCATTCAACTGAAATTGCTGCCTCTCAGATGTCCATGGAATTGGCCTATGATTTGGTAACCGGGAAAGCCTTTTTTGATGTTAAAGCGGCTTTAAAAGATGTCATCGTGCTTTTGGTGCCAACCATCAACCCCGACGGTCATCAGATGGTGGTCGAATGGTACAGAAAATATGTCGGCACCAAGTATGAAGGGAGCAACCTGCCCTGGCTGTATCATCCTTATGCCGGTCATGATAACAACCGCGATTTTTTCATGTTCAACCTGGCCGAGACGAGAGCGGTGACCAGGGTTCTTTACCATGACTGGTTTCCACAGATTCACATTGATGAACACCAACAGGGGTCAAATGCGGCTCGTCTGTTCATTCCTCCTTTTATGGACCCCCCGCTTCCTAACATTCTGCCCATGCTGTGGCGCGGGGTGAATCTGTGCGGTGCCAACATGGCCTACGACCTGCAAAAACTCGGTTATAAAGGGATAGTCAACGGACGGAGCTACACCGCCTGGTGGATAGGGGCCTGCGATGATACTTCCTGGCTGCACAACACGGTTGGCCTGCTGAGCGAGGCCGCTTCCGTCAACCTGGCCTCACCGATTTACATCGAGCCGACTGAGCTGGCTCGTGATTACTATGAAAAACGGATGGATTATCTTGACCCCTGGCCGGGCGGCTGGTGGAGGCTGAGGGATATTGTCGACTATGAGCTGGTGCTCTCAAAGAGCCTGGTAAAAACAGCCTGGCTGTACCGTGAGGATTTTCTGTTCAATTCTTACCTGATGTCGAAGCAGAGCATAGAAAACCGCGAAAAGAATCAGCCGTTTGCTTTTGTCATCCCGAAGGAGCAGGCTGACCGGCTCACCGCCCTGAGGATGGTAGAAATCCTGCAGTTTGGCGGGGTCGAGGTTCATCAGGCAACCAGGGATTTTGTGGCCGACGGAAAATACTATCCGGCGGGTTCCTTTGTTGTCCTGCTGGCTCAGCCATACAAGGCCTATGCCTGGGCCCTGCTGGAAAGGCAGAAATATCCCGACCTGAGGCAGTATCCCGGGGGCCCTCCCATTCCACCTTATGACAATGCAGCTTGGACTCTGCCCCTGCAGATGGGCGTCAGATGTGACCAGATTAATAAGCCTTTTGAAGTTCCGCTGGTTAAGGTGGAGAAAGTCGAGTATCCAAAAGCTGTGGTTCCTGATTCGGCCTACGTGGCTCTCGACCCAAGGGTGAATGCCTCTTATGCGGTGGCTTTTGGTCTGCTGAAAAATAAGGCCCAGGGCTGGAGGGCAAGGGCGGAGTTTAAAACTGCCGAAGGTGCGTGGCCGGCCGGAACTTTTATCTTCAAAAACTCGGCCGACACCAGGAAAACGCTCGAGAGCCTTCTGGCCAAGTGGCCCGTCCCGCTGGCCGGCCTGCCAGAAGTCAGCGGCCTTGACTTGGCTGTTGTAAAATTTCCGCGCCTGGCCATCTATCAATCCTGGCGTGGAAACATGGATGAAGGCTGGACTCGTTATATGCTGGATGACCTGGGGATCAGCTACACGATACTTCATAACAGTGATTTCAAAGCAGCAAAAGATAGTCAAGGTGAGAAAAAGGTGGCCAAAGACAGTAAGAGCGAGGCCGGGAAAAAGGTGAATCTCAGGTCGAAATTTGATGTTATCATTTTTGCCAGCGAGAATGTGGACATCATAAAGTCCGGGCGTCCGGGGCAGCAATCCGAATTTGCCCGCTTTTTCCGGGCAGGTAGCACGCCACCGGAATACGAAGGTGGTATCGAGAAAGAAGGAATTGATGCCCTAAAAGCCTTTGTGGAAGAAGGCGGAATGCTCATAACGCTGAATCAGGCCAGTGAACTGGCCACCAGAGAGCTTGGAGCGCCGGCCAGGAATGCTCTGAGCGGAGTTGACCGGACAAAATTTTTCTGCCCCACCTCAATTCTGCGCCTTAAAGTGGAAAATACCACACCGCTGGGCTATGGCTTCGATGAAGAAACAGCGGCTGTATTTTCAGGCAGTTTGGCCTTTGAAACCTGGACGCCGCCGGTTGACTGGGACAGAAAAGTGGTGGCCTATTACCCGGAAGACAACATCCTGCTGAGCGGCTGGTTGCTCGGCGAGGATTACCTGGCCCGTAAGGCGGCCGTGGTGGACGTTAAGTTGAAGAAGGGGCATATCGCCCTTATCGGCATCAGGGCTCAGCATCGCGCCCAGAGCCATGGCACCTACAAATTCCTGCTTAATGCCCTTTTTTATCCGGAAGGTCTGTAACAGCACGGAATTTAAAAATTTATAGCTGCATCTTTTGTCGGCTGGCCGGAAGAAATTCCGGCCAGCTTTTTTTTAAACTGGCAAAAAATAATTACGTAAAACAATTCAATGACGAAGAAAACCGGACGTTTTCATCGGCTGAGAGAAAATCATATATCATGCAGATTAAAGGTTTAAAAAATAAAAATATAAGGCTTAAGAGAATCAGCCCGGCATTAATGCTCTTGAGTCAAGGGAAATTAAATCAGCAGGCTAAATCATCAGGGGGTTAACAGCTGACCTGAAGAAAACTTTATTTATCTTTCTCAGGCTTAGAATTTGACGGGATGTGGTATAATTTTAAGGCAGCCGTGCTAAGCGGGGAACTAGCGGTGCCCTGTACCCACAACCCGCTCCAGTGGGGCTGAATTCCCGGCCGAGGCTGTCAGTCTTCTGGCCAGGTTCGCTTTTCGGAGCGATGAAGGTTCGGGCCCTGCGCAAAGAGCCGGCCGCCAACCCCGCCAGGACCGGAAGGTAGCAACGGTAACGGTCAGGTTCTTGTGTGGCAGCCAGCCTGGCCTGAGCTTTCGGGAAGCGAAGCCCGCAGGGGACGAGCAGTCGAAGCAGGGTGCACGGCTGCGCTTTTTTGTTTTGATTTAATTAAACGATTTGATTTATTTAAGCAAAATGAAAGCCATTCAATTCAAAAATTCCGGTAATTTGTTTGGGTGATTTTGGAGTGGCAGGGGATATTTTTTATTCTAAAAAAACTCCCTGCGAAGTTTATAAGTGGGGTTTTAAGATTATCCTTTTTATGGATATTAAACGCAATTTTGTTCACAAAAACTGAACCTTACTCTGGTCGAAATTAGAAGAAGGACGGAAAGATTTTTCAAGCTAAGATAATGCTTGGTTCAAGCATTTTAATAAAATTGGATATTTCCTCTGGGCTGGCCACTATTATATTAATGGCTATGTTAATCCGGTCAGCGAAAAAATAAAAATAGGGTTTAATCCTTTCCAGAGGATTAGTTTCCTTTGTTTCAGAGATAATAAACAGGTCAACATCACTCAGGCCGGTTTCTTCCTTTCGGGCTAAGGAGCCGATGAGTCTGATTTCTTTTATTTCCGGGAAGGCTTTCCGGGCTTCTTCAGATACTTCTCTTAATTTTTCCAGTAAAATTTTCCTATTCAGCCAGATAGCTTTCGACGAACCGGATGAGGCTGTCTGCCGCATCTATAGCCTCCTTGGCCTGTTTTTCGGAAGAATAATCGGCCGGTTTTCCGGCGTCAAAGCCATCCGGGTATCTTGGAGGTATGAAGAAAAGCTCAAGCAATTTGGCTCTGTCCCTGATTTCTTCGGGAATTTCTAATTTTTCTAAACTAAGTGTTCAGCAGGGGCGTATTATTCTTCAGGTGACCTGATAAAAAAAGATTTTAGTCCGCTATTTCTATATTTCAATTTATTGCTTTTTAATTTAAAATAGAAATAATCAAAGGAAGGGGCTGAGAAGATGAGGTTAAAAACAGGTCATTTTAACTTAAAACTTCTTTTTTGGGGTTTTCTGATATTATTCTTAGGGCGGATGGGGAATCTCACCTAAAAAGATGTTAGAGCTAAAATCAATTACCAAAAAATATGGATATCTCAAGGCGGTAGATAAGGTCAGCTTCACGGTGAGGCCGGGAGAGGCGGTTGGTTATCTCGGTCCAAATGGCGCCGGTAAGTCCACTACTATCAAAATGATAGCCGGGCTTTTGGAACCAACTGCCGGCGAAATTTTCTACGGCGGCCGCAATGTCTGGAAGAACCTGGTCTGGTTCAAGGAGCGGCTCGGTTATGTGCCGGAAGAACCGGCTATTTATTCCCATATGAGCGCCTATGATTATCTGCTGCTGGTGGGCAGACTCCGCAGAATTAAAGAATCGGCCCTAAAGAGTAAAATCAAGGGCTTTATGGAAATTTTTGGTCTGGTGGCTGACATGTATTCTGAGATCGCTTCCTTTTCCAAGGGAATGGTGCAGAAAGTTCTGATTTCAGCCGCTCTTCTTCATGACCCTGAAGTCCTGCTCCTGGACGAACCGCTTTCCGGTCTGGATGTTACTACCGCTCTGGTGGTCAGGGAACTAGTCCGAAGGCTTTCGGCCGAAGGAAAAATTATCATTTACTCATCCCATATTCTCGAGATAGTGGAAAAAGTAGCCAGCCGGGTGATTATTCTTTATCAGGGTCGGGTGCAGGCTGATGATTCGGTGGAGAATCTGCGGCAATTGATGAAGGTGCCTTCACTCGAAGAAATTTTCAGCCAGTTAGTAAAGCATGAAGACCCTGGAGCTCTGGCTTCAGAGTTGGTCACCTTGATGCGAAGAGGGAAGTAAAAATTATCGATAAAAATTAAAGAAAGCCAGGATGAATAAAGAACAAAAATCAAAAAGGCCCATAAAATAATCAGAAAAAATAAAAATGGAATTGGTGAGAAAATTAGAAAAGGCTTTTCGGCCGCGGCTCATTCTCGTCAAGCATTTTTTCAAGCGCCTTTTCCTCAACGAAACGGTATTTTTCGAAGAACAGATGATTCAGAAAATCATCGGCCTGATTGCCATTCTGTCCATCTTCCCGGCCTACATCGCAGATTCCCTGCTTTTTGTTTACCTGCTTGTTCCCGAACGCGGCACGGCCTGGGTAGAAACTGCCTTTTTTACCACCCTAATTATGCTGCTTGTCGGGCTTATTACGCTTTTTGAATGGGAAGTAATTTTCTTGGACCGTCAGGATTATTCTAACCTTGGTCCGCTGCCGGTGAGGCCTTTAATGGTCTTTTCGGCCAAATTTATCAGTTTAATAATGTTTATAGGGATGTTTGCGGTTGGCATAAATTCTCTTTCCTCCATAGTATTCGCCATGTATCTCGGGCAATCAAGAGGATATGGCTTAATTTCTGCAGCCGTGCTTCTGCTGGTTCATCTGGTGGTGATGCTGGCGGCCGCAAGTTTCATATTCTTCGCCCTGGCTCTGTTGTTTGGCTTGTTCAACATTTTGCTCAGGGCCAAAATATTCCAGCGGTTGTCAGAAATAATCCGCTTTGGACTGATTGTCGCCCACATCTTTATAATCTACTTTTTTGTGATAGACGCCAGGTGGATTCAGGACAAATTCACCAGTATTCAGGCCCTCAAAGAAAATCCAACCAATTTTATGATGAATTTCCCACCGCTCTGGTTTACCGGGCTTTACCGGGTTTTGATGGGCAGCAGGGAAGTATTTTTTAGGAAGCTGGCTGACAGAGCCTTTCTGGCGCTGACCATCGTAATAGCGGCCTACTTTTTTATTACTCTTATTTCTTACAGCCGGTATCTGAGAAAAATCTCGCCCGAGGGAAAAAAGCACCGGCGGCCGTCGCTTCTGAGGAAAATATTTGAACCTTTCTTAAACCTGACCATACTGAGAAACCAGGTAGAAAGAGCAGTCTTCTGGTTTTATCATGGTGTTTTTAGTCGGAGTCGAATGCATCGTAACAGAATTATGTCCTACCTGGGGGTAGGCCTCGGTATTACCATGATCATGCTGGCGGCCACAGGAAAATATTTCTGGAAGTATCAATCAGGGAACATGCTGTCGCTGCCTTTAGTTTTGAATTTCTTTTTGCTTGCTGGAATTAAGGAGGCCAGCAGTCTGCCGGTCAACTGGTCCGCTAACTGGGTTTTTATGGCAAGCGAAGGCTCTGAGAAATGGCCCTATTTTTCGGCCTTCAGAAAAAGCGTTTTCCTTTTTTACCTTCTGCCGCTTTATCTTTCACTTTTTGTTTTTTATTCTTTCCTCTGGGGCTGGAGAAAGTCTGGCTTTCACTGCCTTTATGACCTTGTTTTTGCCGTCCTGCTGATGGAAATACTTTTCTTCCGGCAGGGCAAATTCCCCTTTGCCTGTTCCTATCTTCCCGGAAAGAGTCAGATACATTATTTGTGGCTGGTGTATCTGCTGTCTTTTCTGGCTTACATTTTTATCCCTCGCTGGCTGGAGGAAGATATTCTGTCTGGTACGGTACGTTTACTCATCTTCCTGGCGGTTTTCTTCCTGCTTTTTGCGGGCCTCTGGATTTATCACAAGATCTATTTCTACCCGAAGCAGTCGCTGATTTATGAGGACAATCCTGAACCTTCAGTCACCGAACTTTTCCATGCCGTCTGATAAAGGAAATATTAATGTTTTTGAGGCGTTCAATTAATTTAGTTTTAACCAGCCATTTTTTCACCCGAGATATATCATAAGTTTTTAATAGAACGGAGACGATGAGCATAATAAATCCTGTAACTAAAAGATTGGAGTCAGCAAATGTAAAATTGGGAGATTGGCCATGAAAAAAATTAAAGTTCTGTTTTTTATTTTGCTTTTAGGTCTTATGAATTTAAGCCTGGTTATCAGGCTATTTTCTGGCGGCCATATTTATTTTTCGAGAAGCAGGGAAGTAATTTTAAATAGTACCTTAATTGCCCCGCAGCCGGCAAAGCTACTCGCAATCAATTCCCTTAAGAAACTGCAGCTTGAACTCCTTCTGGATTTATCCAGGAGAAGTGATGTGGCCCTGCCCTGTGTAGGAATGATAGACTCAAAGAACGAATTCGTTTTTTTTGATGCCAGACTGAGGCGCCTGATGTCTTTCTCACTTGACAGACAGAACATAAAAACCATTGGTTCATTCGGCGAGGGGCCGGGAGAATACCAGATGGTGCGAGATATTTTGGTTGACGGAGATCGGATAATAATCGTTGACTCCCGCAATTCCATCATTGAATATGATTTTCAAGGAAAAATACAGCGAGTTTCAAAATTGCCGTTCACTGCTCTTAGAATACTTGGTTGCTCAGGTGATGTTTATTTCATTGTCATCCGGAGCGCAACTGAAAAGGGGCTGCTGGAGAATGAGGTGATAAGCTGGCAGGAGGGAAAAGAACCGGCCAGGTTGTTAAAGATGCCTTTATCAGTTATCCGGACGAAAGCTTATTCTGCTGATGGTAAGGAAATGGCCGGGGGAGGCCTCATTGCTCTTTCTGAGCCGGCTTTTGCTATTTTTAAGGATGAGCTGGTAGCCTCTTCTGGCAGCCAGTATGCAATTAGTTTTTTTGACCTGAAGGGAAGAGAAATAACAACCTGGAAATTCGAAGCGCCAGAACCGGAATATGCCAGCAAAGAGTTCAACAGTTTTAAGAAGATAGCAGCTCCCTATGCCATCCGTGATATTTTCCCACTGCCCTATGGACTGGCGATTATCAGCAACTATTTCCGCGACGGACAACCCCGCCTTGATTGTTTTGGGCAGGATGGACAGCTACGTTCATCCTGGCTGATTCCTTTAAGTTTTGACCCGCTGAGTGCCCGTCTCTGGCTGGACAACAGGTATCTGGTCTATTTTTCATCCGAGGAAGGCTGCCGGGTTTATAAAATTCTTTCCCGGTTATAATAATTGATGAGTTTCGCGCTTGATGATGAAAATTTTGATGAAATCCTTCGCTTTTTCTTCGTTTATTATCGCCAGTCTGAGTGACTCAACACCGGCAAAACATTTCCTGCCGGCGGCCTGATGATAAGTGGTGCATTTGGAGCTGCTTTTAGCGCTGTAATATTGATGAAGCCATAAGAGGAGCAAACAGCGCTCCTGCTAAAATAAGGGAAAGTCATACCATTTATAAAGAGGTCATTAAATGACCTTCTCAAAATGGCTGATGAGTGGCTAAAAATAGCGGCTTTCTGATAGTTAAAATTGGGTCAAAAATTGGGTCTGGGCAGGAGACAAAAGTGGAGATTGTAAAAAGAGATAATGAGGCAGATAAGAAATGGGACAAATCCTGCTAAATATGACTCTTTTAAGTCAAACGAGAGAATTAATTAAAAATATTTTGAGACCATCATTCGAATCTTGGTTAAGGTCTGTAAACAGGTTGAATAAATCATATGAATAAATTGGGGAAGGAAATAAATGATGAAGGATAAAAGATTTCTGATGTTAACATTTGTCAGGTCACTGGTTTTTTTATTTCGTTGTGCTTAATTATTCCGGCGGGAATTGGTGAGCAGTTTATTTCAGCAGGTTTAATTCTTTTAAAAGGTTATTTAATTCAAGTTGAGCCCTGCTTTCGAGCGGCAGAAGAGGAGTGCGGCAGGGGCCGCCGTAGAAACCCAGCCGGTCAAGAACGTACTTGATGGCCGGAATGCCGTAAGTTTCAGTCAGCGCCCGGTTGAGCGGGATTAATTTGTACTGAAGCGATTTGGCTTCTTCTCTTTTGCCCGCCATAAAAAGCTCATACAGTTTGACGCAATGCTCAGGAGCGACGTTGGCCAAAGCCAGGATGGCGCCGCAGGCTCCCATATCCAGCGCAGAATAAAGGATGCTGGCCGAACCGGTAAAATAATGGAAATCAGCCGAGACTTTGCTTGTGACTTCACTGAGATAAGCTAAACTGCCGCCGCTTTCCTTAAGTCCGATGATATTCTGATGTTTTGACAGCTCGACCACCAGCTCGAGCGGCAGCCAGACCTGGGTATTTTGCGGAATGTTGTACAAAATAACTGGAATCTTTACCCGGTCGGCCACTTCCAAATAATAAGCCTTGAGAGCTTCATAATTCATACGGCTTTTGTAATAATAAGGCGGTTTAATCAGAGCGGCCTGCGCACCAGCCTCGGCCAGGCGGTTGGTTAATTTGACAGTCCATTCGGCTGAATCGCGCCCCGTGCCGGCGATTATTATTTTTTCAGGACTGGCTGCCCTTCGGGCTTCTCTGACCAGGATTTCTGCTTCCTCATCATTCACGAACGGCGCTTCCCCGGTAGAGCCCAGGATGATGTAGCCGGCCAGGCCGGTGCGGTTGAATTTTTCAATATTATCCATTAGTTTTTCCGGTGCTATCTGCCCGTTAACAAAAGGAGTTGTCAGAGCAGCAAATATTCCTTTGAATCTTTTTTCCATTTCTTTATTCCTCCATGATTTGTCGAAATTATCAAGCTTTTTAATTTTAGGATAATTTTTTATTCGTTTTAATTTTAAGGCCTTTTTTCTTGGCCATTCTGTAGGCTTCGATTTCCCTTAAGGTTTTTTCATCCATCCCGAAATAATGACCTATCTCGTGCAGCAGCACCTCTTCGATTTTTTCCCGCAGCTGCTGTTCATCCTCACAGAGGCTTTCAATCGGCCTCTGATATAACACAATGACATCCGGTGGAACGTTGCCGTAATAAGAACCGCGATGGTTGAGCGGCACCCCGTGATACAGCCCGAGCAAGGGCTGTCCTGGCGGCGGATAATCTTCCACCAGAATGGCGACGTTTTTTATCTGACGGACAAATTTCTTTGGCAGTTTAGCCAGAGTTTCCTGCGCCAGCTGCTGAAATCTTTCCCGGGTGACTTTCATTGTGGTTATCTCAACCTGAGAGCATAAAGATAATTCATTTTAGCCGGAAATAAAAGTTTTTTCGGCCAAAACTTATTTCTCGATTCCTTTACGGCCCTGAACGCCCCGGTCATAATAGTGCTTGCGGTTTACCATTTCCGTCACCAGGTCAGCCCTTTCGATGATGGAAGCCGGGGCATACCTGCCGGTCAGAATAACTTCTACCGTGTCGGGCTTCCGGTCGAGGAATTTGAGAACATCTTCTTCCTTGACCAACCCAAAGTACATGGCCACGTTAATCTCATCAAGAATCACTATGTCATACTGCCCGCCGAGCATGGCTTTCAGACACTTTTTCAGGCCCTGCTCGGCTAACTTTTGGTCCTGTTCTTCGAAACCTTCAGTCACTTTGATAAATTTTTTCCGGCCAAATTGCTCAATGGTGACCAGAGGAGAAAGCATTTTTACAGAGTCCAGCTCTCCGTAGTGCTGGCCCTTGAGGAACTGGCCGATGTAGGTTCTCAGATTATATCCGGCGGCCCTTAAAGCCAGTCCCAGGGCAGCGGTTGTCTTGCCTTTTCCATCACCGGTATAAACCTGGATTAAGCCCTTGAAATCCTGAGCCTTTGACTTTTTTGAGGCACGAGCACTATTTTTCATATTCATAAGCCTGTTATTAAATTTAGAATTAAACTATAGGGTAATATAAGGCTTGAGTCAAATTGCTGGCTTGTGTTATAAGGAAATTAAGCCCGATGAATAAAAATGAAGACCGCTACCAGAAAAAAATGAGACCGGGGTTTGGGATTTCAGGAGTTATCAAAAATAAGGCCAGTTAAAGCTAACAAAAAGCGGGGTGAAGGTGTCTGGAAATAACAGAGCAGATTGGAAAGTAGACATAAAGAAGCAAAATGGCAATTCAGAATAAAAAAATCCGGATAAGGTTTGGAAAAAACAAAACAGCCAGCATTAAAAGGACAAAAGATGTTTAACCTGAGTGCCAGAGAAATAGAGAAAGCCAGAGAAAGGATACAATCGGTTGTGTTGGAAACCGAGTTAGACTTTTCGCCGGAAATATCAGCCCGGCTGAAAACCAGGCTTTATTTAAAGTGGGAAAATCATCAACCGACAGGTTCTTTCAAAATAAGGGGGGCGGCCAATAAAATCTTGGCCAACCTTGATGATTGTCGGGAGCGAGGCGTAATTGCGGCCTCAACAGGAAATCATGGTTTGGCCACGGCCTGCATCTGCCAGAAAGAAAGGTTATCTCTTTCCCTGTTTGTGCCGGAGAGCATTTCAGAGGTCAAACGTCGGAAGCTTCAGACAAGCGGCGCTACCCTGACCGTGGTTGATGGCCCGTGCGAGAAAGCTGAGGCCCTGGCCCGCCAGGTGGCCGCCAGAGCCAGAAAAGTTTTCGTCTCGCCTTACAATGACGAACAGGTGATAGCCGGGCAGGGGACCTGCGGGCTGGAGATTCTTTCTGCCCTTCCTGAAGTGGAGGAAGTGGTGGTGCCAGTTGGCGGTGGAGGGCTGATTTCTGGTATAGCTGTTTATCTTAAAGAAAAAAAGCCCGGAATAAAAATTACCGGCGTTGAACCGGAAAACTCTGCCTTCATAAAACATTCCCTGGAGAAGGGCCAGCTCAGCAATGGTTTTCCTGAAAAACCTACTCTGGCCGACGCCGTGGCCGGCGGGCTGGAAGAGGGGGCAATTACTTTTGACTTAATAAAGAAATATGTTGATAGAGTGGTAACGGTTACAGAAGATGAGCTGGCCCGGGCGGTCAGGTGGCTGTATCGTTATCACGGAGAAAAGGTGGAAGGCGCGGGTGCGCTTTCCCTGGCAGCTTTAATTGCAAAACCGGAGCTTTTTACCGGCCGCCATCTGGTGGCTGTGGTCAGCGGGGGTAATATTCAGGATGATTTGTGGCAATCCATTGTTAGCGGTGAGAGAATCCCCTAAGCCGGGATGTAAGCATATGAAAAGACACATTAACCCACACAACAGGCGCAGGTTTTTTTATTTATTTTTCGTCCTGACTTTAATTTTTACGATGGCCGGCGGCTGCCGAAACAAGAAATTGGAAGAAAACGGGAACGCGGGCCGGCCTGAGAACAATGATGGGAGTTATGCGGTGGGAGTGCTCATAGCTTTTGACTCTCCTACCTCTGATGAAGTCTTTAAAGCTTTTGTTTCAACCCTGGATAGATACCAGAAGGAAACTGGGCAAAAATTTGAAATATTGACTGAAAGAGCTCACGGTCAGCTGTCCATACTGCCCCAGCTCGCCCGGAAGCTGGCAGAAAAGGCCCAAATTCTGGTGCCCGTCTCCACCCCTGCTTTACAGGCGGTCATGATTGCCACGGAAAAAACCCCTGTAGTATTTTCCTCGGTGGCCAATCCTTATCTTGTGCGGGCGGGCCGGACGGCTGTGGACCATGAACCTCGCCTTACCGGGGTGTGCTCAACCGCCCCTGTCAAGCAGGTCCTGACCGTTATCAGGCAGGTTAAGCCGGGTGTAAAAAAAATAGGCACAGTCTGGACGCCTTCTGAAGTTAATTCGCAGTATTACCTGGAGTTGATGACCGAGGCGGCAGATGAGCTCGGCCTCACGCTTATTAACAGCCCCATTGATGAGGCGGCCGACCTGGTTCAGGCTTTTCAGTACGTGATGCAGCATCAGGCAGAAGTAATTTTCCCGGTATCTGACAATACCATCAACGCTAACTTTGACCAGCTGGCTCGCCTGGCCGAAGAAAACCGTATTCCTCTGTTTGCCGCTTTTGCCCTGGGAGCCGAGCTGGGTGCCTGCGCCTCGATGGGCTTTGGGTTTGCCGAGATAGGGAAAAAGACGGCCGAGCTGGTTGTTCGAATAAAAAATGGTGAGTCGCCGGCCCTGATACCCTTTCAGTACCCGGATAAAATTCTGTTTTACATTAACGAAGAAGCCAGCAAAAAGCAGGGGATAATCTGGCCGCGGGCCATGTTGAAGCAGGCTGACGGTATTATCAGGACCACGGCGAAAGAAGAAGGGGCGTCGAGCTCAAGGTTAAGGAGTATCGGATGAGGGGAAAAATCTTTTTAAAAACCATCTTCCTGGCGCTGCTTTTTTTAATCCTTGGTTTAGCCGTGGGGGTCTGGCTCCTTTTCCGCATATCTCTTCCGGCCAGGAAAGCCGCTCAGGAACTGCCGGGCCTGCAGAGTGAGGTATCGGTTACCTGGGATAGATGGGGAGTACCTCACCTTAAGGCTGAAGATGAAAAGGACCTGTTTTTCGCTGCCGGCTATGTTCAGGCCAGGGAAAGATTCTGGCAGATGGAGCTGTTCCGCCGGTTAGCTCAGGGCCGCCTGTCAGAAATCCTGGGAAAACAGGCGCTCGATATGGATTTGCGGGTTATAAACCTGGGTTTTCGTGAAGCGATAGCCAGTGATTATGAAAAACTCGACGAAAAAATGAAAGAGCTTCTCGGCTGCTATGCCCGGGGAGTAAATACTTACCTGGGGAAGATAAAGTGGGGCTGGCCACCTGAATTTCTGGTGTTGAGGTATCGGCCTGAACCCTGGCGGGTAGAAGACACGCTTTCGATCAAATATCTTCTGGCGCTCGGGCTGTCGGCTGATTTTGAATCAGAAATTATCCGAGGCGAGCTGGTCAACCGGTTTGGCTCGAAAGCGCTGGAGATCATGGAGCCGGAAATTGATTTTCTGCCCGAGCCCGAGGCCAGGATGGAAATTTTGGAATTGAGCTTTGTGCGGCCGGAAATCATGGCCGGTTCTAACAACTGGGTGGTGTCCGGAAAGCTGACAGCTTCCGGGCGGCCAATACTGGCCAACGACCCCCATCTTTCGATAACCGTGCCGCCCATCTGGCTGGAAATGGCGCTTGAATGCCCCGGGTTCAAAGCGGCCGGCATGACACTCCCGGGAGTGCCCCTGGTGGTAATCGGGCATAATGAAAATATCGCCTGGGGCGTGACCAATTCTTACGCGGATGTCCAGGATCTCTTTCTGGAAAAAATTGATGACAGCGGCCATTCATATTTAAGGCAGGGAGTATGGAAGCAGTTTGCCGTAAAAAAATACCAGCTCAGGGTCAGGGGAGAAAAACAACCGTTTGACTACCTCGTGCGCTGGACAGAAGAGGGGCCGGTGCTCGGGGAGAAAATTCTCAAAAGCTCTCAGATAGTTTCCCTGCGCTGGCCGATTTATGATGGCGACCGCACGGTTTACGGCCTTTACCGGATTAACCACGCCCGGAACTGGGAAGAATTTTGCCAGGGGGCCGGCCAGTTCGACTGCCCTTCCCAGAACTTTGTCTACGCCGATGCTGAAGGAAATATCGGTTATTATCTGACGGGGAAAATTCCGCGGCGTCCGAAAGAAATTGGCCCCTATCCTTTTCCGGGCTGGAAAGACGAGGCCAGGTGGGACGGATTTTTAAAAGAAGAAGAAAAACCGAATCAGTTTAACCCGGGCTGCGGCTATATCATAACGGCTAACAATAATATTTTGCCGGCTGACTTTAAACAGTATATCAGCTACGACTGGCTGGCCTCTTACCGAAAGGACCGCATTGAAGAGCTTTTGCAGGCCGGCTCGGCTTTTACGGTGGAAAAGATGATTGCCATCCAGAATGACGTGGTGTCCAGAAGAGCCGGGCGAGTGAAGAAGATACTTGAAGGTTTGAAATTTAAAAACCAGAGGGCGGAAGAATTCAGAAAAATTCTTGTCCAGTGGTCGGGCGAAATAAAGGAAGGATTGGCGCCGGCTGTTTATGAAGTTTTTATGAAAAAACTGGAAGAACTGACTTTTAAAGACGACCTGGGGCCTCTTTACGACCGGGCGGTCAACTATTTCAGAGCAAAAAATGCCGGGCTTGACCGTCTGCTCGACTGGCCTGATGCGGACTGGTTTGACCTGAAAAACACACCCGAGAAAGAAAACCGCGACCTGCTCATGGAGAAAGCTTTGCTGCTGGCGACGGAAGAACTTGAGAAACTATTTGGCCCGGACCAGCAGAAATGGGACTGGTCGAGGATGCATCGACTGGACTACCGGCATTTGCTTGGGCAGAAATGGTTCCTGTCGTTTTTCAACTGCGGCAGTTATCCGATGGTGGGGGATAGCTCGACGGTCAGAGCCAGCTTTGGGAATGGCGGCTGGAAAACAACGGGCGGGCCATCTTGCCGGCTGCTCATAGACCTTTCTGACCTGGATGCCTCTCTCAGTGTGCTAACTTCCGGGCAAAGCGGTCATTTTCTGAGCTCGCATTATCGCGACCAGATTCCTCTTTATTTGAATAACCTTTACCATCCGCTGAGCTTTTCGGAAGCGGCCGTGGAGGAGGTCAGGGAAAAAACAGAGAAATTGCGGCCGGCCGGGAAATAATCCTATAATTCTTATATAAATACTAAGATATTTTCGATCGGCAAAGGAAAATTATATCTGATCTGCGGTTAACCATCAGCCTTGTGCCGGGACTGAATCTGGCAGTCAGATTAAACTTCGATAACAGGCTTAACCCGGGCCAGGGATGCTGGGCTTGAAAATGACAGCAGGCTCCGACAGATGATTTTTATTGATGACGCTGGTTTTAAAAATCTGTTTATTTTTGTCGGGATGGCGGATTAATAAGAACACGGTTGAGAGTTTGGGCGGCAGCGAAATCAACGGAGTGCCCGATAGCTGGAATTTCGCCTGAACCAGGAGTAGCTTAGGTGGCCTGGCCCGCTTCCTGGAGGTCACTTTAAAAAGCAAGGTCAGGTCATTTTAGGCAACATTTTGTCTGCCTTTCCACCGGGCGGTGGGAAAAACTAAAAGGCGGACACAAAATAATGATATCTCAAACTCGGCAGAATCGAGGGCCTTTAGTTATGGCTCGGGCTCAAAGGTTATGGCGGCGGCCACCGTCGCTTTAGACCGGTTCTTTAAAGGATTATTTTTTGCTTATCGGCTAAACTTGCAGCAAAGCTCTTTTGCTGATTTTAAGCGGATGTTTTAATTTCTGGTCTATCAGGCGTGAGGCATTCTGGCAGGCAGAAGGCAGACTCTGGCCGCCGGCCAAGTAGCCAAGAATGGCTGAGGAGAGAAAGCAACCTGTTCCGTGAACATCGGCCGCAAGTTTTTTCTTCCTGATTGTGGTGAATTCCTGGCCGTCGAACAAAACGTCAGTCACATATGACTGGCCGGGAAGATGACCTCCTTTGACCAGGCAGGGCACTTCTAACAGGTTAAAAATTTTTCTGGCGGCCTCTTTCATCTGCTGCAGGCTGAGTATCTTTTCTCCTGTGATAAGAGAGGCTTCCGGCAGGTTGGGGGTAAGCAGCGAAATCCGTCCTTTTATGATTTTAAGGAACTGCTTGAGATGCTTTTTTTCGAAAAACCAGCAGCCGGAGCTGGCACGAAACACCGGGTCGACCACCACGGGAATTTTCCTGTTTTCTTCCACTATTTTTTCCAGTGCCGGGAGAAGACGATAACTGCCGAGCAGGCCAATTTTAATTCCTGACAGCTTGAAGTCCAGCTTGAGCTTTCGGTAGGCATCCAGCACAAAAGCGGCTGGAAGAGGAATCTGCCGGTAGACGCGATAAGAGTTCTGCACGGTCAAAGAGGTGGGTATGGCCAACCCGTGAAACCCGAGGTGGCCAAAAACCTTCAAATCGAGAGTCAGTCCGGCACCGCCGCTCGGGTCGAACCCGGCCACCGTCAGCAGAGCTTTTTTCATGCTGTTATTTTAACTTAATTTCCCGGTTTATGATAAAATTTTTTACATGAAAGCGCGATTTCACGCTTTTATTTCAGGTCGAGTGCAGGGGGTGGCTTTCCGTTTTTTCGCTCAGCACGTGGCCAATATGCTCGGGGTCACCGGCTGGGTAAGAAATTTGTATGATGGGCGGGTTGAGGTAGTGGCCGAAGGAGAGCGAGAAGCCCTGGAGCAGTTTCTGTCCGAACTTAAAAAAGGTCCCAGACTGGCCCGCGTGGAAGAAGTGGACATCACCTGGGAAGACTATCAGGGAGAGTTCGTGGATTTTTCCATCAGGTTTTAGGGATGCCCATCATCCCTGGCGGCGGGCAGAATTCAAGTATTTTTGGCGGCATTCTTCAGAACAAAAATATAAAACTTTGCCGCCGTCCTGATGCTTAATGGCTTCATCTTCCGGGATGTAGGTGTTGCAGACTTCATCCTTGACCATGACCCTTTTCTTTTCCGCTTTTGAACCTGGATTATCGGGTTTCGAAACGGCTTCACCCAGTGATTGAAAAAATCTGACCACCTGATAGATGAGGTAAAAAATTATAGCGAGTAAAATAAGTCGGCCGAGCACAGATAGAATTTAGCCCAACGGTTAAATTATGTCAATAAAACTTGTCTTGCTCCGAAGAAAGTAAAGCTGCTTAATTTAGACAATTCAGGAAAAATATTTTAAACTTTACTGGTTGAGCCAAACCGCTCTTGAATTTTATGATTTGGACTTTTTCCCAAAAGGAGGAATCATGAAGCTTAAAGATTTTTATCGTCAGGCAATTGACATCGGAATAAAAGCGGACTTAAGGGGTGAGGAAGAGGTCAAGAAACTTCTGGAAGAGGAAAAGAAAAAATACGAAAAAATGACCGATAAAGAGAAAGAGTATTTTGACCTCGACCGGCTTTTTAACCCTTACGCTGACAGCCGCCTGCTCACCGGCGACCCGGAAAAAGAAATAAAAACGGCCATCGTCGGCATTGACATGGAAGTGGGGGAAATTTTGCTGGCTTATCTGCTCAACCGAGACCTGGGACGGCCGGTTGACCTGGTGATAGCTCATCATCCCGAGGGCCGGGCGCTGGCCCAGCTGTCAGAAGTGATGGAATTGCAGGTTGACCTCCTGATAGCGGCCGGGGTTACGCCCAGCGTGGCCGAACAGTTGATGGAAAAAAGGATAAAAGAAGTCGAAAGACGGCTGTTACCGGTAAACCACAACCGGACGGTCGATGTGGCCAGGCTTCTTAACCTGCCGCTCATCTGCCTGCACACGCCAGCGGATAACTGTGTGGCGCGCTATCTGACTGATTTATTCGAACAGAAAAAACCGGAACGGCTGGCCGACGTGATGGAAATCCTGGAAGGGTTGCCCGAATACCAGAAAGCCAAACAGCAGGGCCTCGGGCCGAAAATACTGGCCGGCTCAGAAAAAAGCCGGGCCGGTAGAATTTATGTGGACATGACCGGAGGCACCGAAGGCTCCAGGGATATTTATGAAAAGCAGGCCGCCGCCGGAATCAGCACCCTGGTGGGCATGCATTTCAGCGAGGAGGCCCTGGAGAAAGCCAAAAAAGCCAGCCTGAACGTCATCGTGGCCGGCCATATCTCGAGTGATACTCTGGGCCTGAATATCTTGCTGGACCGGGTGGAAAAACAGACCGGTGAAAAGCTGGAAATAATCGGGGTTTCTGGTTTTGAACGATTTAAACACCTGGAATAATTGGCCCCGGCCGCAGGATTTTGTCTGAGGTGATGGAAGAGGCAGAAAATCATAAAAATTTATTTTTCATCGTTAAATATCACAGATGAATTTTTTAAGGAACATACGATATGGATTTGCTCTTGAGGCAGGTCAGTGTCGGCGAGGCGATTTTTAAACGGAGAAAATCTAATGGCCATTTACCCAATTCAGAATAAATGTCAGAAGCTTTTTCCCACCTGCCTTTTGTTTCGTTTTTGCCCAGTCCCTTGCCCGGGCTTTTGGCCCCGTCAGATATAAAAGCAAAAATAAATTAACCCGGCTGAAATCCCGGCGATTATGGATTATTGGTTGGCTTCGCTCAGTATAAGCCTGGCAAAAGTCCTGGCGTCTTCTAAATCATGGCGGTCCGGATGAGAGGTGGCGGTTACCGCCATCTCTGTCCAGAGCTCATGTTCCGGTGATTTCCCGAGAACTTCCAGCGCCTGAGGCGAGACTTTTCCCCGGCAGCTAAAAGTGCCGAGGACTTTGTTTTTCCCGCTCAGCACGAGGGCCTGCTCCATAGCTTCCAGGGAAAGCCGGGTGCCCGGGATGGAGCCATGGGTCATGAAAAGGGCGATTTTTTTCCCGGAAGGAAGGCTTTTTAAAAAATTTTCAACCGGGAAAGGAAGGCTGTGAGAATGGACGGGAAAACCGATAAAAATCAGGTCGAAATCGTTTACGTCCTGAACTTCCTTGAGGGGTTTGATAGTTTTGGGTTCTGGCAGAACTTCGTAGATGGCCTCGGCCACCTGCCTGGTATTACCGGTAAGGCTGTAATAGGTAACCAGTTTTTTCATTTTATGCTCTCTTTCTTGCTTTTATTAACTGCTTTTTCTAAACCCCGGCCTCATTTTCAGGCTTATTTATTTTGCCACAAACCGGCCTTCACTTCTACCTCTTTGGCTCTTTAACCGGATGCAGCTCATTTTCAGGCTGATGCTTTATTACACGTTTCAATGCTGGTCATCTTTTAATTTGGGAAAGACCATAGTAACCTTTGTTCCCTGACCGGGCTGACTTTCCACCAGTATGCGTCCCTCATGTTCTTCTAAAATTTTACGGCAGATGGCCAGCCCCAGACCGGTCCCGCCCGTCTTGGTGGAAAAATAGGGCTCGAAAATTCTTTCGATTATTTCGGGCGGGATGCCCACCCCGCTGTCTTTTATTTCCAGCTCGATTTCCGAAGGCTTTTCTTTTAAGAAAATCTCTACCCGGCCCTTTTCTTTTATGGCTTCGATGGCATTGATGAGCACATTGCGGATGGCCACTTTTATCTTGCCGGTTGAGCCGAAGACCAAAAAGTTTTTCCCTTCTTTGACCACAGAAAAGGTTATTTTATCCTTGAGAGTGTTGATGAAGGGAGCCAGAAGCGTCTCTATTACCGAGCTGAGGTCGACCGCTTCTTTCCCCTCGCCAGCTTCCCGTGCCAGAGCCATGAAATCCTGAGCAATACGGCGCAGATTTTCCACCTCGGAAATGATGTAGGATATCGATTCTTGCAGGATGCGACCGAACTCAGGATGGTTATCTTTGTAAACCCGGAGTATATGCTCGGCCGATAACTGAATTGGGGTAAGGGGATTTTTTATCTCATGAGCCACTTTTCTGGCCATCTCTGTCCAGGCCAGCTTCTGGCTCATTTCGGCCAGTTCCTTCTCGTGAGCCTTAAGGCTGTCGACCATGGAGTTGAAGCCATCGACCAAGTGTTGAAGTTCATCCTGCGCCTCATGTTCCACCCGCACATCGAGCCGGCCCAGGCTGACTTCACGCGTGGCCCAGATTAACTTGTCGATGGGCACGATAATCATCCTCTTGATAGTTCTGGCAAAAAGAGCAATGAGCAGCATCAGGAAAAAGGAGCTGAACAGTATGAATTCCACCACTTCCTTCATCGTTTGAGATATCTCCTGACGTTCCAGCGGGAATGGCAGCGAAAGAAAGTAGGTATCTTCCTGGTAGTGGAAGGGGATGGTCAGCGTTTGGTAGGAGAAAGCGCCGATCGTTCGACGGTTTACCGTCAAAGGCTCGTTGAGATAGGTTAACCGGTAATAGGTTTCCCCGTCAAGGAGCTGCGGCATGATGCCGGTTTCAAAAAATTCGGCCCGGCTGGAGGAAAGATAACGGCCGTTTTTATAAAGGTTAACGTCGTTGTTTAGAGTATTGCTTATCCACAAGACCAGGTCCTGAGAGATTTCCGGACTGCGGTTGGTTGACTGCTCTTGCAGGCTGATGAAATCATCCAGAATGCTCCTGGCAAAATAAGCCCGGCTGGTGGCTTCCTGCACAAAGCGGTCGGAAAAAATCTTCTGGACCATATTCTGGGTGAAGAAGATGAACAGAAAAAGCGGAACAAGAGTGGCGGCGAAGAAGGCTATATAGACCCGAGCGGAAAAGGTTCGAGCTAATTTAAGCCACGATTTTGTCTTAATCAGGTGCAAAAACAAATAGACGGAGAAAAATACAAGGTAAAGGAAAAAGACCTTAAAAAAGGTCGTGATTAAAGTTCGAATCGAGGCTGCTCGGTAGAAGAAAATGTAGGTATTTCCGTCATCAAGAAGCAGGGCATATCCACGAAGAAGTCCGCCTTTAGATTTTAGGTTCAGCCATTTTCCAGACAGGTCTGAACCATTTTTCTCAGGATTAATTCCCGGATAGGGTAAATACAGGCCAGAGGTGTTATGAAGGATTTGCCCCTTTGGGCTATAGACGATCAGGTCCACCGGAAAGTGTTGCAGAGAAGGCAGAGTATTAAGGCGTAACAGCTCAAAGTAGGGGTTGGCCGAATGATAGAATGGTAATAATTCGGGGTCAAGGCTTAACCAGACGACCAGCCGGCCGGCCGGGGCCTGGGGACTCCCAAAATCCTGATATCCGACCAGAAAATGCTTCTCCCTTCCCATTATTTCAAGGAAGAATTCCTGAAAATCAACGGTCGGACTAAAGGGCAGGTGGTCGGTCTGTTCGGGGAAAAGCGGCAGATTCAGCGAAAAAGAAGAGACGACTTTTTTTTCTGCGTCCTGAAGGTACAGGCAGGAATTCCAGTTAAAGCGGGAGATTATCGTTCTGTCCCAGAGATAGCGGGCAAAATTTCGGTCTTCCGGCTTTTGCAAGAATCCTGCTATTTCCCGGGTTTTTTTCTGCAACTCAGCCCAGGATTGTTTGAGAGCCATCTCCGCCCACGATTTCTGGGAGATAACCTGATGAGCCAGAACATTTTCCGTCAGCTGTTGTGTTTTATTCACCGTTTCGGTTTGAATGATGTAAAACTGCAGGAAGCTCATCAGAAATAGCAGGCAAAGGTAAAGGGAGAGGCCGGGCTTTATGCGGGTCATAACCAGCGGAATTATTGCCCATAGCAGAAGCTGGAAAACCATCCCGGGCGGTGAATAAAATTTTGTAGTCAGCAGCAGGTAAAAAGGAAGTCCGCCGGCCAGATAAATCAGATAATTAACCAGGAAGCGAGAAGAAAGCAAAAAACAGCCGGTTACCAGTGGTTCGATTATATAGTAAACGACCGTCAGGGAGAGGAAAAAAAGGCTCAGATAAAGGATGAGCGCGGAAAAACTGAAGCTAAAACTCGTCAGGTTAAGATTGCTGTTGGCCACCGTTTCAGCGGTGAGGCCGGCCACGGCCATAAAGGAAAAAGCGCTGACCAGCGAAGTCAGGAAGACTTTAACCAGCCCATTAGAAATTTTTTCAAGACGGCCGGTTTCTTTGGTCGGTTGAGCAGCAGCAGGCGGCGGGAAAATTTTCCTGAGCCGGTAAAAAAATACGGCGACCAGAAAGACGGTTAAGAATATATCTGTTGGAGATTTGAAGAGTTTTGTTGAGCTGAAAAAGGCGGCCACTTCGGGCGAGAATATCTTAAGCCCGACAAGGGGTTTTATTTCGCTCATAAAAATTAAGATTACCCTGATTATGACCAGGCCAGCGAAGCACAGCACGGCCAGAATTATCCTGCCGGGTTTACTGTTTCTTAACGCGCTCTGGAAGGCAGCTTCCATCAAAAAAAATAGAGCCAGAGCCAAACACAGTAAAAAGAGAAGCTTCAGGCGCTGAAATGAATCCGCTTTTTTCCCCCAGAGCTGAATGGAATTTAGAGTAACGGTGGCCAGGATTCTTCCTTTTTCATTCCGCAGCGGAAAGTACAGGCTCCGGCTTTCTCGCTCTTCTCTCTGCGGGCTGAAATACTCATCCCGGTGCCGGGAAAACAGGTTTTCCAGCGATTGCACGTCAGCCGTGTATTCCCAGAAATTGATATCTGCTCCGGCTCTGGCCGCGGCCGGCAGAAGCTGAAATTCTTTAAGGTAGGAAGATTGAAACTGCGGTCTGAAAGCCAGGAGTTTAAAGCTGGCCAGAATTCTGTCCTGACGGATTTTTTTCAGGCAAACTAGATAATAAGAGGCATGGTCGCGGAACAGGAAGCTTTCAGAAAAGATGGAATCTGCATTTTGCTTCCAGACCGGCGCATGGGGCTCAAGGTCGGCCACCTTTCCCACCCAGAGCAGCAGTTTAAAGTCCTGGTCGAGCCAGGCCAGGCCATCCACTTCAGAGTTTAGCCTAATCTTTTTTAGAAGATAAAAAACCTGCCGGTCAGCCGCCGGGCCAATTTCTTTTCCGGCCGCGGTCAGATTATTCAAGTTTTGCTGCAGAACTTCAGAAAATTCCCGGCGGATGTCTGAAGCCCTGTTTCTCAGCTCTAACCGGACCTGGTCTTCAGTGGCGGTGGCATATTTTTTGAGCAGCCACGAGTGCAGGAGGAAGAAGACAGCGGCCAGGAGCAGGAGGGCAGAAGCCAGGCCACAGCACAGCCTGGCCCGGCCGCTTTCTCCTCTCCGCCAGTTTGTAAATAATTTCATCTACTGCCTTTCTGCTCTGATTTCTTTGATCAGGGCCCTTATTTTTCCCGGCTTCTGAGGTGCCTCCAAAGAAATAAAAAAATACAGCCTGAGAACATATTTTTTGCTGTTGTTTTCTGAGACAAAAGACCAGCGAGCCGAGATAATAGCACCCCGCTCATTACAGACCAGCGGGTTGGGCTGGTCGATAAAGAATTCCTGCGTGCGGGCTTCATTAAATATTTTGTCTACTACGGCGCGCGCCTGGTCCGGTGAATAGCAATCTGAAAAGCTCAGCGGTTCGGGCAGTGAAATCATCACCGGCGCGGAGGATGGCAGCAGGGCCACCAGCTGCTGCGCCTCATTCTGTAAAAAAGCGTTTTCCAGTGACCCGTTAAATTGGGCAAAGAACAGCAGGAAAAACTTCAGCCAGACGTTTAAGATGAAGTTCACTTTCTAAAACAGGCAGCCCGGTTTAAGATATCTATGTTAATTAATTTTTCTTTATTCAGTCTTGGTCTCTTCTTTCTGCTCTTCAGTTTTTTGCTCTTCCTGAAGAGCCGAGGCTTCGGCTTCAAGTTTTTTCTGTCTGATAGCGTCTTTAATGCTGGAAATGCCGGCGATGACGGCAATCAGACCGCCGAAGAAAAGTATGGGCGGAATGAACCCAAAAACCAGTTCATAGAATTCTCTCCACCAGACAAAAATTACCAGATAAAGGCCGGCAATCATAGCGATGATTCCAAGCACTATGGCCAGATACTTGCCCATGAATGACCTCCCTTCGTATTTTTGTTTCTTAATAATTTATATAAAAATCACAGAAATAGTCAAATCCCGAGATGATTTTTCAGTTTGTTGAATTTATCGGCCATTGAACGTATCATTAAGAAGATGGCTGTCAAGCTTGTTATCTTTGACCTCGACGGAACGGTGGTTGAGAACAACTATGACTGGCCTTTGATAAAGAAGTCTTTGGGCGTGGAAGGTGGTTCGATTTTATCCTACCTGGATAGCCTGCCCGAGCCGGAAAAAAGCCGGAAGTATGCCGTGCTGGAAGAATTTGAAAAGGAACAAACAAGGCTGGCCAGGCTCAAGCCGGGTATTGGGGAGTTCTTGGAGGAGCTGAGGGAGCAGGGCCGGAAAACTGCTCTGGTGACCAATAACAACCGCGAGAATACAGAATACCTGCTAAAAAAATTCAACTTAAGTTTTGATTTGGTCCTCACGCGAGAAACCGGTCTTTACAAACCGGCCGGCGAGCCATTCCAGGAAGTCATGAAGAGGTTCGGAGTTACCGCCGAGGAAACAGTGGTGATTGGAGATACTAACTACGATGTCCAGGCGGCCGCCCGGGCTGGCATCGAGCAGGTTTTCATCCTGAAAAGCAGCATGACACCCACCAGTCTGGGGAAGGCTAAGGTGGTCAACTCTTTTGAAGAAATTAAAGCCAAGCTAAAAGAACTGAGCTCCTCCGAGCCTTAATCTGCTCTAATTTTTCTCTTTGTGTTCGTAGACAATCTTTCCGCCAACGATTGTGTAAGCCACGGGCGTGGTCAGTATCTCTTTCGGGTCAACTGAGAACAGGTCCCGACTGAAGACAGTCAGGTCAGCCAGCTTGCCCGGCTCCAGGGTGCCCTTGAGGTTTTCTTCAAAGGAAGCGTAGGCGGCCCCCCAGGTAAAGTACTTGATGGCTTCAGCCAGAGACAGCTTTTGCTCCGGAAACCAGCCGCCCTCGGGAAAATCAAATTCGATGTTCTTCCTGGTAACCGCGGAGTAAAGGCCGCGCCGCGGGTCGAGCGGTTCGACCGGCCAGTCCGAGCCAAAAGCCAGGATGGCGCCGTTGTCCAGCAGAGTTCTCCAGGCGTAAGCATATTTTGACCTTTCCGGCCCGACTCTTTTTTCACAGAAACGCATATCCGTCGTACAGTGAGTCGGCTGCATGGAAGCGATGACGCCAAGAGTTTTAAACCGGGGGAAATCTTCCGGTTTTATGATCTGGGCATGCTCGATGCGATAACGCAGATTTTTCTGACCGTACTTGTTGATTGCTCTTTCCACAGCATTTAAAACCCAGTTGACACCCTTATCGCCGATGGCATGAACGCCAACCTGATACCCGTTGGCGTAGGCTTTTTCTATCAGCCGGTAGAATTCTTCCTCGGGGTATTGGGCCAGGCCGGATTTACTCGGGTCATCGGAAAAAGGTTCAAACATCAAGGCGGTGCCGGAGCCGAGGGTCCCGTCGATAAAAGCCTTTAAAAAACCAATTTTTAAATACTCATCTCCGTCACGGGTTTTTATGCCCCTTTTCAGGCATTCATCCATCTCTTCTATGGGCAGCCAGGCATAAACTCTCAGGGTGAGTTTGCCTTCATTTTTGAGTTTCTGGTAGATAGGGAGTTCTCGCAGCCCGACATCGGCGTGGACTCCGGTCAGCCCGAGCTGGCGAGCGTGTTCTAACGCCCTGAGGATGTCTTCTTCCGGCGTGCTGGAAATGGTCGGTTTGACTTTAATCAGGCTCATAGCTGCTTCCTTTAGAATGCCGGTTGGTTCGCCAGTTTTCGGGTCTTTGACGATTTCACCGCCAAAAGGGGCTCGAGTCTTTCGGTCAATGCCGGAAAGCTTCAGGGCCAAGGAATTAACCCAGACGGAATGCCCGTCCACCCTCCTTATGACCACCGGGTTGTTCGGGGCAACTCTGTCCAGGTCTTCTTTACTCGGCCAGGCCTGGCCAGGGAAAAGGGTGTGGTCGTATTCTCGCCCGAAGACTGGCGTGCCCGGCGGTAATTCTTTGATTTTTTCCGCGATCATTCGCTGGATTTTTTCCACCGAATTAACCCCGCGAAAGCTCAGCTCTATAAGCGACCGACCGCCAGAAGAAAAGTGAGTGTGGGCATCGATTAAGCCAGGAATGGCCAGACCTTCTTGCAGGTCAATGATTTTGGTGTTTTTTCCGATAAATTTTTTTATTTCTTTAAAACGGCCGGTGGCCAGAATTTTATCTCCGGAAATGGCCAGGGCTTCCACAAAAGGTCTGTCGTCCAGGCCGGTAAAAATTTTCCCCTTGATGGCCAGGTCGGCTCTGATTTCGGTTTTGGCCTGGCAGGCAATCTGGAAAATACCAAAAACGGCTATAATCAGTACCAGGCTGAGGGTTAAAGATTTAAAGCCGGTTTTTTTTCTGCGCATAACTTACTCCTTATTAAGTGAGACTTCTTCTCATGACATAATCATATAGTTGAACCGAAAATTATTATATGGAGCTTTTTCCCTGGTTGCAAAAAGAATTTAAAAAAAGGCCTGTCCGCCATTGCTTTGGCTGTTTATAAAAATAATAACTGCAGATGGTTAAAGCTGAGTGGTCGTAGCTAATTATTGTTTTGGCTAATTATCGATGGGCGCGGATTCAGTTTTTGCTCACACCACCGTCTCAACGAGCTGGGGCGGTGGATGTCCGCCGCGGTCTTTTTTTAAATCAGCTGCAGGGGAAATCTGTTTATTGAAAAATATTATCTTTTTTATCTTCTTCTTTATTTATTTTTTATTTTTTTTAAAAATCTCTGAAAGCCAAAATATGATGCTCATCAGACAGAGATAGTTTACCTGCCAGGAAATTTGCCTTTTTCGACCAGGATAAACCATTTGATTTTGTTTGAAAATTAAAGAAAAATATAAAAATGAACTGAAAACTGAGAGACGAGGGGATAATCATGAATAAGAAGCTTTTATTAATTCCCGGGCCAAGCCCGGTAGTCGACCGCATCCTGGATGTGCTGGCTCTGCCGACGGTCTCTCACATCAGCCCGGAAATGGACCGAGACATGAGGCAGGCGCTGGATAACATGAAGAAAATTGTCTTTTCCAAAAGCGGCCAACCCTTCATCATTTCGGGAGCCGGAACGCTCGCCATGGAAATAGCCCTGCTCAACCTGGTTGAGGAAAAAGAAAAAGTGCTGGTTATTTCTCAAGGATACTTCGGGCAGCGGATGGCAGAAATTTGTCAGGCCTTTGGACTGGAGTATTACCTGATGCAGAGTCAGTGGGGAAGGATAGTAACGGCAGAAGAGCTGGCCGCTGAATTAAAAAAACACAAATATGGAGTGGTGGTCTGCACACATGTCGATACGGCGACCGGTGCCTGTGCTCCGGTGAGAGAATACGCCGAGACGGTAAGGATGCACCAGCCAGAAGCTCTCGTGGTAGTGGACGGAGTCTGCGCTACCGGCGGGATTGAAGAGAGAATGGATGATTGGGGAATTGATGTCATTCTTACTGCCGCTCAGAAATGCCTCGGTGCCCCTCCGGGCCTGGCCATTGATGTATTTTCTCAGAGAGCGATGGAAAAAAGAAAGAAGTTGAGCCGGGTAAAAGCTTACTATGCCGATATCATGCGCTGGCTGCCAGTAATGGAAAATCCTAATCGATATTTCTCGACTCCCTGTGTCAACGAAATCAGAGCTTTTGCCGAAGCCACCAGGATTGTGCTGGAAGAGGGTCTGGAGAAAAGGTTTGAGCGGCATGAACGTTTGGCCGCGGCCATCAGAAGCGGTCTGCGTTCGCTTGGTTTTTCCACCTATACTGATGAGACGTGTTTGGCCTCGACCCTTTCGGTTATCAAATATCCTGAAGGGCTGGACGATGCCGCTTTCAGGAAGGCTCTTTACGACAATGGGGTAGTGGTGGCCGGCGGGCTCGGGCCAACGGCCGGCCAGGTTTTCCGCTTCGGCCACATGGGGAATTTAACCAGAGAAGATGTCATTTTTGCCTTTGATGCCATAGAAAAGACGCTCCTGCAGCTGGGGTATGAATTTTCCCTCGGAGACGGGGTGGAAACGGTCAGGTCTCTGCTGGTCAGATAAGAGATCCGGTTAATTTTTATCCAAGTTTTGTTATAATCTGAAACAATTAAACCAGAATGAGGTTGTCCGATGAAAAGCAAAGTTTATTTTATCAGAGCTAATAGAGAAGAAGCAGCCGAGGTAATAGCCAGTAAGGCTCGGGCTGTTTATCTGGCGCTCGGGTTTAATGAAAGAATCGAGCCCGAGGATTTTGTGGCCCTGAAAATTCATTTCGGAGAAAAAGGAAACACCGGGCATATCAGGCCGCGCTGGATAACCGGAATCATCGATGAGGTGCTAAAACGCAGTCCGCGGGCTTTTCTTTCCGACAGCAACACCCTTTACGTGGGCAACAGGTCCAACTCGGTGGACCACATCCGTTTAGCCTGGGAACACGGCTTTACCCCGGATGTGGTCAGAGTGCCGGTAATCATCGCCGACGGGCTGGTTGGCCGCGAGAAAACGGAGGTTAAAGTTGACGGTCAGAGGATTAAGTCCTCCCGAATTGCCAGCGCTTTTTTGATGTCAGAGGCCATGGTTTGCCTGACTCATGTTACCGGTCATGTGCAGAGCGGGGTAGGGGCGGCCATCAAAAACCTGGGGATGGGCTGTGCTTCAAGGGCCGGAAAACTTGACCAGCACTCGGTGGTTCATCCTCGAGTGGATGCCAAAAAGTGCCGAAACTGCGGCGTCTGCCTTAAATACTGCCCGGCCGAGGCTATTGTTCAGCTGAACGGCCATGTTGCCATTGATGACGAGAAGTGCATCGGCTGCGGGGAATGCCTGGTGGTCTGCAAGTATGGTGCGGTCAAGATGAAATGGGATGAAGATTCCAGAAGACTTCAGGAGAAAATGGCCGAGTATGCTCTTTCAGTCAAAAACCATTTCGGCGAGAAGATATGCTTTCTTAACTTCATCATGCAGGTGACGAAGGATTGCGACTGCATGGCCAAAAACCAGAGTGCCATTGTGGAAGATGTGGGCATTCTGGCCTCGTTCGACCCGGTGGCCATTGACCGGGCTTCGATTGACCTGGTTAACAGGCAGGCCGGACGTGACCCGTTTCGGGCGGGGTATAACATCGATTGGTCGGTCCAGCTGTCTTACGGTGAAAAAATCGGGCTGGGCTGTCAGGAATATGAACTGATTGAGGTCAAAGATTATTGAGGCAGAAGGCGTAAAGACTTCGGATAAAAGATTTCAGAGCGACTGCCGTATTTCCATTTTCAGCATAAGCTCAAGATAGACAGGATAAATTATTTAGCCAACGGTGGAGAGAAAAAGATGGCCTATACAGGTTTTCCCTTAGGTTTGGGTAGAGGTATCATAAAGGGAATTTGAAATCTCAGGACGGTCTGGCCGTCCGAACTGAATGAACAAAAAACTGATTATCTTAATGCTCTCACCCGGCCGTCGTAGAAGGTGATGATGACGGCATAAACCAGGAAGATACCCGAAGAAACCAGCACGGGGATTCTTTCACCGAGCAGGCTGGCCGCCTGGCCAATCCACAGGGCGGCAAAAGGCATGAAGCCAAAGAAAACAAAGGAATAAATACTCATAACCCGCCCGCGCATATCTTCCGGGGTCTGGATTTGCACCAGGGCATTACACAGGTTATAAATCATGATGGTGGCCAGGCCAGACAGAAACAGCAAAAACAAAGAAACAGGCAGGAATTTGGAAAATGCAAAGATGGTGACAACGACCGGAAAAGTAAGAGTGCCCAGGGCCAGCAATTTTCCCCTGGAAAACTGGTGACTGAAAGAAGCAATGAACAGGGAGCCCAGAAGTGCTCCCGCCCCGGCAGCCGTCTGCAGGAAACCATTGGTCCGGGCATCACCGTGCAGCACCTGGACGGCCCAGGCCGGGAGCAGCGTGATGAAAGCCCGACCGAAAAGGGTGGTAACGGCCACGGTTAGGATCAGCAGGCGTATTACCCGGTGGTGAACCACATACCCGATGCCTTCCTTCAGGTCTTCCAGAACAGAATTCTCTGTCACTCTCGGTTCAAAAGGCTTCAGGTTCATCAGGGCCAGAGCCACAATAACTGCGATAAAGCTCAGGCCGTTTATGGTAAAACACCAGGCCGGTCCCAGGCTGGCATAGATCAGCCCGCCGGCGGCCGGGCCGAGAGCCTGGGCGGTGTTAAACATGGCTGAATTGAGGGCGATGGCGTTGGTTAGGGCATCGGGTTCAATCATTTCCAGGACGAAAGCCTGTCTGGCCGGGGCGTCAAAAGCATTAACGGTACCGGTCAGGAAGGCCAGGATAACAATATGCCAGGGCTGAATAATTTTTAAAAAAACCATCAGGGCCAGGACAAAAGCCAGCACCATCAGCAGGCTTTGGGTGATGATAAGAATTTTCCTCCGAGGGATACGGTCTGCTACCACACCGCCGTAAAGCATAAAAATCCAGGTGGGCAGACCGGCGGCAAAACCCACATAGCCCAGATAAGCCGGTGAATGGGTCAGCTCGTACACCAGGAAGGATTGAGCTGTCATCTGCATCCACGAGCCCAAGACCGAGATGAGTTGCCCGATGAACCACAGCCGGTAATTCGGGTATTTCAGGGCATAGAAAGTTTGCTTCCAGGAAAACTTTTTGTGAAGAGAAAGAATGCGGGCTAACAGCTGTTCTGAAGTTCCGTTGATTTCCTGTTCCATCGTGCGACTAAAATTGGCATTTATTATACGCCTTGGATGGGCTTATTTCAATTAAGCAGGCAGCTAACTTAATTTTAAAACAATAGAAATAAAACCTGTGCCTCACGAAGTCCGTTCAGGTCAGCATTTGATTTTTCTTTCTGTTTAAAACGGCAAAACAAAAATTAAAAGCAGTTTGGGACAGCCGGGTAGGAATAATAATTGTTATTAAGTGGCTCACCGGGGTTTCCGAGCCAGTAATAAGACATCTTTGCGCGGCAGAGCGAGTCTGACACTTGACCCGGCAGAAAGAGATCAGGCGTATTTGATTTATGATTTTGCGGCTGTCAGCCGTTCAAGTTCAGCCTCATACACCAGAAGGTCTGATTCGCTGAACAGGACAAACCGAATTTTTTTAATATGTTTGAGGGTGGGGAGAAGGCCAAGCACAGTTTTCAGGGCAACCTCGGTGGCTTTTTCCAGGGGATAGCGGAAAACGCCGGTGGAGATGGCCGGGAAGGCAATGGAATCTATCTCATGTTCTTCAGCCAGCTTCAGGCAGTTCCGGTAACAGCTGGCCAGCAGTTCATCTTCAGGTTTGTCTACGCCGTAAACCGGGCCAAGAGTATGGATAACGTATTTGTTGGGCAGGTTGTGCCCGCCGGTGATGACGGCCTGTCCCGGTTCAATGGGGGCCAGAGGTTCGCATTCTTTGGCTAAGCCCGGGCCGGCGGCCTGGTGAATGGCACCGGCCACACCACCTCCGGGCCTCAGCCAGGCGTTGGCCGCATTGACCACGGCGGTCACATCCGGTTGAGCGGCTATATTCCCTTTGACGCATTCGATAATAATGCCTGAAATTTCTTTTCGCATCTTTAAAATCCCCTCCTTCAGGTATAAATCATTATCCCTTCTCTATCAATGAGAAAAATGATTGCTTTACAAATATACTAAATTTCCTGGCCGCAAACAAAAGAAAAAATAAAAAACAGAGCGGGGAGACTTCATCTATCAAAAGTAGAATCTCAGGCATATTGTGGCTGGCCAGATTCTCTGGTTTTAACCTGGCCAGTCGGCAGTCGGTATGATGGCTGCTTTTCTAAAATAAAAAAGCCTGGGAAGAGCCGCCAGATGAAAGATGGCTCTCCTGCCTCAGATGGAAAATCAAATATTCCGCCCCGGAGAAAAGGGACAATGTCCGACCGCCTGGTAGTGAAATTTAGCAATGATTCCAGGAAGAAAATTAGAACAGGTGTTTTAAAAAAAAATATTAAGAGCTGATATGGCTGGATATAAAGAACCGCATTTAAATAAGTAAGATGGGTAACAGAGGAATTCAGGCAACCAATGGAAAAAAGAAAATCGGGAAGGGGGGATTCGAACCCCCGACCCCAGCGTCCCGAACGCTGTGCGCTAAACCAGGCTGCGCTACTTCCCGAAGGATTTCAATTATAAATTATCTTGCCCGAGATGTCCAGCCGTCAGCCGGCAGAAAAATGTCTCGGGCTGGGTGCCTTGACCACAAAAAATTCCAGCAAAGAGAGATGGTCATTTCTGATGTTCATTTTAACGTTGTAGGGCACCTGGACGATAGTGCCGGCCCGGTACGGCCGTACTTCTTGCTCACCAAGTTTCAGGGACATAGTGCCGCTGATAATTATCAGGTAGACATTAGAATTGGAATAATGTTCGGGCACAGAATCGCCTTGAGCCAGTATAACATGGTTAATGGCTACATTTTCATCGTCAATGATTTTTTCAACCAGCCTGGACTCGCTTCCGGCAAAACTGTAAGATTTTTCAATCATGGGTGATTTCCTCCCTGAGAAATATTATTTTGGTCGGGTCGAAAAGGCCACGGGTTTCCCCGCGTTTCCTGGCGGAAAAAGATAATAAGTATCTTTTCATCCTGTGAGCTTGTTTCTCTTTTTTGTTTTTTCTTCCTGTATTATACCAGTTGATTTTAAACGGGCGAAATAATCAGGCGGTCTTCCGGCCCCGGATGGATAACAAATGGCCAGTTTGATTAGCGAGGCAAATATTACCGGCAAATATAACCCGGGTATTTTCGGCGCACTCTAATTTGCGACCTGCCTGGCATTATTCAGAAGTTTGCCCTTCTTTGCCGGAAGAGTCGGGACAGGTGCGGAGGTTGGGTTCAGCCGAAAAGTGGATGCTTATTTGGGTTTATTTTAATATTGAAGGCAAAGCCCGACGGAAATAGAATATTAAAAAATAAATATTAACAAGGGAAGGAGTATTAAAAAGATGAGATTTTCCTGGTTCAGGTCATTCGCTGGTCGATTATTCTTCTTGCTTTTTACCATCTCGGTGGCCGGGTCGGCAGTCTGGTCGCAGGTGCCTTCAGGCCAGGTGTTGGAAGGTTTAACCGTCCCGAGCAAGATACTGGGGAAAGATGTGCGTTATACGATTTATCTGCCGCCAGATTACCAAACCTCTACCCGCCGCTATCCGGTAGTTTACTTGCTCCATGGTTATACCGATAATGACACCGGCTGGTTGCAGTTTGGCGAAATTAATCTGACCGCTGACCGTGGAATTGCCGAGCGGCAGATTCCGCCGATGATCATCGTTATGCCCGATGGCGGAGTGAGCTGGTACATCAATGATTATCAGAACAAAGTGCGTTATGAAGACTTTTTCTTCAAGGAATTTATACCCTATATTGATGCCAATTATCGCACGCGTCCGGAAAAAGAGTTCCGAGGGATTGCCGGGCTGAGCATGGGCGGCTGGGGCACGCTGATTTATGCTTTGCGCCACCCGGAAATGTTTGCCGCGGCAGCCGCTTTTAGCGCTGCCGTCTGGACCGATGAAGAAGTTATCGCTACCGAAGAAAAAGTCTATGAGAGAATTTTTGCCCCGCTATTCGGGCCGGGCTTAAAGGGCAAGGACCGCCTGACGGCGCATTTCCGAAGCTATAATCCGCTGGACCTGGTGAAGACTCTGCCGGTCGAGAAAATCAAGGCAGTGAGGTTTTATATTGATTGCGGGGATGATGATTTTCTGTACAAAGGAAATGCTGCCCTGCATGTAGCCATGCGCGACCGGAAACTCCCTCACGAGTTCCGCGTCCGGGACGGCGGCCACACCTGGAACTACTGGCGCACCGGCATCCTGGACGGCCTGAAATTTATCGGCGAGAGCTTCCACCGGTAAGAGAAAAATTCGAGTTCACGTCCGAGAAAGCTTAAAAAACGGCAATCTGTTTTGGTGAACCGCTTCTGTTGAGGAGAGGCTGGCTTTTATTAAGCATGGCTCCGGCTGGCGGCGAAATAAGGATTAAATCAGCCCTTAATTTTACAGGGAGCAGGGTGTCATTGTTACGGTCGTAGACGATGGCCAGGGCATAAAGAGGCCCTTCCTCGCGGTTTATCTCCACGGTCATCAAGAAATCGGTATAATTCTTAGGCAGCGGGGGAAAAGTGGTGACCAGAAGTTTAACCTTCAGGAATTTTTCTGTTCCGAAAAATTTTTCCGGGTCGCTTATTTCAATCCCGAAAACTCCGTATTCATCTGTTTGAATGCTCTTTGATTTCCCCGCGATGGTGATTTCAACACGGGCTTCCGGAACAGGCTGCAGGTTCGGAGAAAGCCAATCTGTGGTTTGAGCAGATTTCTTCTGTTCCTGTATGGAAGGTGTTTCGGCCATCAGACGGCAGGCGAGGGGAAAAAGTAAAAGCAGAGTGATAAGGACCACCTTGATTTTAATAAATTTTCTCGCCTTTCTACCTATCATTTTATGGCTCACTCTTATTTTAGCCCATTTTCCAGGAAATCATAATGCCCTTTCCGTATGGAACAAACTCTTTTTTAACCCCTTTTTTATTTCACTCGCAGTGAGGTAAAATTGGAGTCGTTTAAGGAGAAAGTCATGCAGAGCACGAAGAAAGGGAGTGTCCGGCTGCCGCATACGCTAGTACTGATCTATTTGCTGGTAATTCTGGTTTACCTGCTGGCACTGGCTCTACCTTCAGGCGAATTTAACCGCGCGGAGAAAACAGTTCAGGGTAAAACCAGGTTAATCACCGTGCCTGGTACTTACCACCAGGTTGAAAAAAGGTGGCTTGGACCGGAGTGGCTGCTGATTGCGCCGATTCGTGGGTTTCAGGATGCTTCGCTGATCATCATTTTGATTTTTATATTTGGCGGCACTTTTGGCATTTTAACCAAAAGCGGCGCAATCGATGCTGGTATTCACCGGCTGGCGGATTTTTTCGGACGGAATCCAAAGCTCAGAATTCTGGTCATTCCGGTGTTGATGGTCATCTTTTCTCTGGCCGGAAGCGTCTACGGCATGGCCGAAGAATCAATTCCGTTTGTCCTGATTTTTATTCCCTTTGCCATTTCGATGGGTTATGATTCGGTCGTCGGCGTAGCCATTCCATTTATCGGTTCGGCGGTCGGCTTTTCGGCTGCTTTTTTTAATCCATTTACGGTGGGTATTGCCCAGGGCTTTGCTGATTTGCCCCTTTACTCAGGGCTTGGCTACCGGCTGATACTCTGGGTAATAGCCACCGTTATTGCCATAGCTTTTGTGATGATATATGCCGAGAAAGTCAGGAAAAACCCGCAGCTTAGCCCGGTCTACGAGCTTGACCGGGAGCGGATCTTTCACCAGGAAAATTCAGCTCAGAAGCTCGAATGGGGAACTTCTCAGAAATTAATCATTTTATGTCTGTTTGGCGGAGTGGGTCTTCTAATCTACGGCATTCTGGCCAAGAACTGGTACATGGAAGAAATAGCCGCGCTTTTCTTGGGCATCGGGCTGGTATCAGGATTTCTGTCCCGGATGAAACCCTCCGAAATGGCTAAAAATTTCGTCGATGGAGCCAAGGACATGATGAATGTCTCGTTGATAATTTCCGGGGGGCGGGCCGTGCTGATTATCCTGAAGGAAGCTGCGGTGTTGGATACGATGCTTCAGGGCGCGGCCGGGTTGATTTCCGCCGTGCCTTCTATCCTGACGGCTCAGATAATTTTCCTGGTGCAGGCGGTAATCAATTTCTTTGTGCATTCAGGCACGGCCCAGGCCGCTCTGACCATGCCGATAATTGCTCCCTTGAGTGATTTAGTGGGGATAACACGTCAGACGGCGGTTCTGGCTTTTCAACTGTGTGAAGTTATCAACCCGATTCTTCCCACTTCCGCCGTAACCATGGGGGTACTGGGTGTGGCCAGGATTCCCTGGGAAAAATGGGCCAAATGGTTTCTCCCGCTGATGCTCATCCTGATGGTCTTCAGCCTGCTGGCCCTTATTCCGCCTGTCCTGATGAAGTGGGGCCCCTTCTAAATTCGGGACACAATATAATTTTCCGATTTTTTGCCATGAAAATGTTAAAAAGTTTTGTCGCCATAAAAAGGTGAGTGTAGAGCATCGTAACATTTATAAAAAAACATAACTTTAATGCTACCCGCTCTTTGAGTCTATTTCGATTCGTTATTTTAGGCACAGATGAAGCGGACGGGAACTGTTAAAACTTCCTTGAGTGTGGCAGAAGAGACAGGCAAAATCAGAATCCTTTAATCTCATCTTTTTTAACCTTATGCTTTTCGTTGTTCGAAGCAGCATCACTTGTTTAGTACGTTTGGCTTACTCTCCCTTTTGCCATTGATAAAAAAAGGACGCGTAGAAGGCTGAGGCTGAATAGATTAATTATTTATGGTTTGGAATTTGAAATTCTTGGTAAGATAAGTAAGTTGCGACCCGGTCCAATCTATTTAACGTCATTCAGTTTGGCCCAGGCCTTTTTAATTATTTCTGTCTCAATTCCGGCTGAAAATCGGTTTGAGAATAATTTATATCAAAAGGCCAAAGGACTTTAAAATTTCTTTTTTTTGACCTTAAAAATTAAACTTGTTTTCAATAAGAATAAAATCAATGATTTTTGCTTGAAAAAAAGCCAATCGCTGTGCCAAATTATTATTGCTATTAACTTAAAATGAGAATAATAAAACAATAAGATCAAAAAATATCTTCAGAAAGTTTTTTAATTGTAAAGGCTATTTAGAGGCGCAAATATGAAATCTTTTCAGAAGCTCATTTTTGCTGTAAAGGTGCTCTTGTTGACCGTTTTCTTGTTGTTTTCTGCCTGCAAAAAGTCATCGCCCACCGGGCCGACGCCTCCGGAAGATGCCGGCTATGCTTATTATTTTGTCGGGAATCAGGATAATGCCAAGACTGCGGTCACCTCGGGATATGTTTTAATGGGAGGAGGTGCTGATGTAGATGATGCCTTTCGATGGATGGTAAGAAAAGCCCGCGGAGGGGATTTTGTGGTCTTGAGAAGCAGCGGGACAGGTGCTTACAATTCTTATATATATAATCTTGGTGAAGTAGATTCAGTAGAAACGCTGGTTGTGTACAGCATCAAGGGGGCTTCCGACCAGTTCGTCGTGGACAAGGTAAAAAATGCAGAAGCTATTTTCATAGCCGGTGGAGATCAGTCTGATTATTTGCGTTTCTGGAAGGGGACACAGCTTCAGGCAGCTATTAATTATGCAATAAGCCGAGGAGCGGTGGTCGGTGGTACCAGCGCGGGCCTGTCAGTCTTGGGTCAGTTTATCTATGCAGCCTACAGGGGGACAGTTTATTCGCCCGAAGCTTTGGCTGATCCCTACCATTATTCCATAACGCTGGATAAGGATTTTCTAAATTTGCCGTTATTGCAGAGAACCATAACTGATAGCCATTTTGTCACCAGGAACAGAATGGGTCGATTGCTGGTTTTTTTGGCACGGATAATAAAAGATGGCTGGGCTTCGGAAGCAAAAGGCATAGGAGTTGATGAAGCTACGGCACTCCTGGTGGAAGCTGATGGAACAGCCTCTTTGGTTGGCGCAGGTGCTGCTTACTTTTTACTGGCAAATCATATGCCCGAGATGTGTTTTCCCTCAACACCCTTAACTTTCACCATCATTCCGGTTTACAAGATGCGGGCCGGCGATTCTTTTAACTTTCTGAGCTGGCAGGGAAGCGGCGGACAAAGTTATTACATTTCTGTTGTTTCCGGTATTTTGTCTTCGTCCATCAGCACAATATATTGAGTTTTGGCTCAAAGTTCAATAAAGGATGGAGTTTCGCTTTTCTTTTATTCATACCTTCGGTTAATTACTTCTTCGATTCGGTCAGGCTGGTGGCGCAGGGCCCACATCAATTTCACGGCCAGGTTTTCTAAGCTCTGTTCATGACCTTCAATGGCGCCAAGCTCCAGCGCTTTGCGTCCGACATCATAAAGCGGCATGAGTGTTTTACCGTGGAGGCACTGAGAGGTGACCACCACCGGCAACTTTCTTGTTTTTGCTTTTTTGAAGAAATTTTCAAAGCCGTATGGAATGTTACCCGTCCCGTAAGCCCTGAGGATGATACCTTTGATTTTTTCATTGTGCAGGAGAAACTCCAGGTCGCCCGGGTCGCAACCCGGCGTTATGGTGTAGACAAAAATGTCCGGCTCAAAGCCTGGATAAATTTCTACCTGGTGAGGCCGGTTTATCCTTTTTTTTACCCAGGGTTTTATTTTTATTTCAATGGAAATTTCTCCGGCATCTTCTCCGTTAACCGTCTGGAAGGCATCAAGGCTTGATTCTGATGACTTGGTGGCTTTTGAGCCAAGGATGATACGCTGGTCAAAGACGATGAAAACCCCGGAAACATCCATGGTTGCTACCCGGAAAGCGTTAACCAGGTTCAGACGGGCATCGGTCTCGATTTTACTGGCCGGGATCTGACTTCCGGTTAAAATCACGGGTTTACCCAGACCGCTGATGGCCAGGCTGAGAGCGGCCGCCGTGTAGGCCATGGTGTCGGTGCCATGAGTGATGACAAATCCGTCGTACTGCTGGTATTTTTCTTTAATTTTGTGGAGCATCCGGTCCCAATCGTCAGGCGTGATGTTGGTGCTGTCGATATTGGCGATAAATTCAATGTCGTAATCGGCGATAGTTGAAAGGCGCGGTTCAACGTTGCAAAGCATGGCTATGGCCGAGTCCTTATTATCCGGCACGGAGAGTGAGCCATCGCCCTTTTCTTCCATGACTATGGTTCCGCCGCAAAACAGGACCAGGATTTTTTTATTTTTGTTCATATCTTCATGCTCCTAATGATTCATGGCTATTTTAGCATTTTATCGGAGTTATGGCATGTCTGCGGCAGAAAACAAACCTGATGTTGATTCTTTTCCCCGGTATGCCCAGCAGCAGAATGGTTATCATTGAATCTGGTTTTTCGTCGAGGCCAGGGTAAAAGTGAATATAAAAGGGTTGAAAGAGATTAAATGGGGTGGCCAGCCTGAATTGAATCTATCAAAAAATGAAATTGAAACGAGAGACTTTGGGGGAACAAACCTGCCATAAAATTGCTGAAAGGGAAGGGCGGCGAATCCATCTGGATTTAAGTTCGTGGCCAGAAGGTCAGTTTGTTTTGGAAGCAAGCTGCAGGCAAAAACCTGGCTCATCAGCTGGCGCGCCCGGCAAAACGGTTATTCCTAAAATTCCTAAAAATTCCTAAAATCCTTATTTCGAGCAGGTTAAGAGATTCTTATTTTTTTACCGCTTCAAGATACCGGCGGACCATTCGCCCAATCTGCACGGCGGCCGGCGGGTCATAGTTGGCCAGCACAATGATGGTGAATCCGGTCTGGCCTTCAAATTCCAGCACGGCGTTGATTCCAGGAGCCCCGCCGGCAATCCCCAGATTCCAGAATCTCCGGTCTATAGTTGGTTTTGGTAAATTACGCTTGCCTTCGTTTTGGAGAAAGTCTGGTTTAGTTGGGGGAGCAAACTGGCCATCAGGATGAATTGTTGAATCTGAATATCCGGAACTCTGGCTTTCTGTATCACGGCGGGCCATATTAGCCAGATTCGTGACAGAAATATCTGGACTGCCTTCCTGGACCTGTCTTGTAAACTCCGGTTCATAGTTATTGCAGTTCTCTTTCTGCCCTGTAATGTTCGGGCTGCCATTTGCCAACGCCTTGCTTGTACTCTTCTGGCCTGAATTATTTTCGTTTATATTGAGAGAGTTTCCTGGTTCTTTCTCACCTTGAGTTCGTGCCTCGGGTTCAACTCCGGTGAAGACCCAGTTGGTCCAGCGCTCATCCAGCAGACGGCATTCGTAAAGAGCCCGAATAAAGCGCAGCAGGTCTTCGGCCGTGGAGTAGCCACCGCCGGCGGCACTGCCGCGGGCCGGCCTGGTGTAGATGTTCTTGCGCCAGGTCGATGCATTAAAATTTTGAGACTGGGCTCCAGATTCCGAGTTTTGGCTGCTTTGGTTATCTGCTGCGGACATACTATTTATAGTCTGAGATTTGTTTGGCATATCATTTAAATTAATTGAAGGATTTACATAATTATGAATGGGGCCTTTTTCCATTTGGATTGCAGTCTTCATCACAGGTTTTCCCGGTTGATTCTTGTTCTCTGGTCTAATTTCTGCTTCTGGACTTATGGTTGACGGTTTATCAGATTTGTCCTTGTTTTTTAATGCTCCTGCCGTATCTTCTGGTTCTTCTGCCCTTTTTGTGTATCCTTCAGCCAGGTTGGGCACGACGGCATCTGCCTCGAACCAGTCCGAATCTTTCATGCCGGCCGGCTCGAAAATATTTTTCCTGACATAATCGTAATAATCCAGGCCAGAGACGGCGCTTATTATCTCACCCAGAACCACGTAGCCGCCGTTGGAATACATCTGCCTCGTACCGGGCTCAAAGGCGAGCGGCTTGGAGGCAAAAAGCTTCAGATAATCCCGGTTATGCCTGAGAAGGTCCTTTGGCGTAGCTTCAAATTCGGGCCCGAAGAAATCACTGATACCCGAAGTCATGTTCACCAGGTGCCGGATGGTCACTTTTTCCCGGGCTTCGGTGTTGGGGTAATCAGGCAAAAACCGGCCGAGTTTGTCATCCAGGCTCAGCCGGCCTTCCTGGGCCAGCCTGGCAATGGCTATTTTGGTGAAGATTTTGTTGATTGACCCGAGATTGAACTTGGTATCGCGCTGGTTCGGCACGGCGAATTCCTTGCTGGCAAAGCCATAGGCCTTAAAAAATATTGGCTGGGAATCCCTGGCTATTAGCACAACTCCCGAAAATCGGTCTTCTTGAGCTGCCTTTTCTAATTCTTCTTGAATATTTTGCAAAGCCTGTTCCAGGCTCATGGCCGGAAGGGGAGGGGCCAGGTCTTCTAGTCCGGCTTCGTCCACCGCCAGCCTTTTCAGTTGCAGGCCGCCGCGGCTTTGTTTTTCAAAGGCCAGGGTCAGACGGAAAAGGTTTTTTTTGTCGTTCGAGATGATGATGGAAATCTCGTCCGGGCCAGGGGTCAGCACCCGCAGCACCTGAAGTTCACCACCCAGCTGCTGCCTTAGTCCAAGGAGGCGCTGGGCCCGGTCGGCTGCTGACATTTCCCGCAGCTTTTCCTCGGGCAGAACCTGCTGGAAAAAGGCCTCCAGCGTGGCCCGGTCTTCTGCCTTAAATGCCTTCCAGAACATCTCGGCCTTCTGGGCAGTGGCTGTTGCTGGAAACTTGATACTTTCTTTGGTCACATCTCTTTTATTCTTAGCCTGGAGCGCTGGACAGGTCGCTGATAACCAGGAAGGAAAGACCAACCCATAGGTTAAAAGGAATAAAAGAAACAGTAATTTATTAGTGACCATACGCTTATAGGATAGAACTAAATGCTTCATAAAACCAAGCTTAGAACAATGATTTTTAGCCATGGTTTCCTCTTTCCTTTGCTTATTTCTTCAGTTAGCCCAGAATTTTCTATTTATTGATATTATTTCAAATATATAACTTGATTTAAAGGCCATAGGGTTGCATTTGAGCAGCCGGCAATTAAATGATTTTTCAATTTGCATTAAAGCCTGTAATAGAATATTATCTCGTATCTACGGCCTATCTTATGTGATTGGAAATAAAGATAATTTTTTAATGTATTATTTTACTCCTTAACGAAAATATTTCAGGAGGTTGGTATGAGGTATAAGGTTAAAGTAATTATCGGGATTTTACTGATTGGGTTGCTGCTGGGGCCGTTTGTTGTTCGGGCCGACGAGGGCATGTGGATGCCGCACCAGATGCGCATGCTCAACCTGCAGCAGCTCGGCCTCAAGATGAACCCGGATGAGCTTTACAAGAAAGATGGCACCGGCCTGATGAGTGCCGTGGTCAACCTGGGTGGCGGGACCGGCGAGTTTGTCAGCCCGGAGGGGCTCATTCTGACCAACCACCACGTGGCTTTTGGTGCCATCCAGCGGGCTTCCAGTAAAGAACACGATTACATAACGGATGGATTCCTGGCCATGACCCGCGAGCAGGAAATCCCGGCTCAGGGTTACACGGCTGACATCTTGCTCGGCTATGAAGAAGTGACCGCCCGGGTTCTCTCCAAAATCAAGCCCAAAATGACTCCGGCCCAAAGGTACGAAGCCATCGAGAAAGCCATCAAGGAAATCGTGGATGAAGCGGAAAGGACCGGCCCCGACATTCGGGCCAACGTGGTCGCCATGTACAGCGGCAATCAGTACTACCTTTATCGCTTCAAAAGGATAAAGGACGTACGCCTAGTCTACGCTCCACCGCAGGACCTCGGCAATTATGGCGGCGAAACTGATAACTGGATGTGGCCCCGCCATACCTGCGACTTTTCCTTCCTGCGCGCCTATGTCTCGAAAGACGGAGTCGGAGTCGATTACAGCCCGGAAAACGTTCCTTACAAGCCGAAAGTCTGGCTGAAGATTTCCACGGATGGGGTAAAGGAAGGTGACTTCACCTTTGTCATGGGCTATCCCGGCCGCACCTACCGCAACAACCTGGCCGTGGAAATTGAGTATGATTTCAATGCCATGGTGAAGCGCATCGCCGAGTTCCAGGATATCATTAATTTCATTGAGGCGGCCAGCAAGGGCGACAAGGAAACTGAAATCCGCTATGCCTCCATGCTGAAGGGGCTTTACAACTCCCTCAAGAACATGCAGGGCAAAGTGGAAGGCATGAAGAAAGTTGACCTAATCACCAGGAAAAAGGAGCAGGAAAAAGAGCTTATGGCCTGGGTCAACGCTTCACCCGAGCGCCAGAAAAAATACGGTCGGGTTCTGGACCAGATGGCGGATTACATGAAGCGCTATGAAACTTATGCCACCAAGAATGAGCTGCTGAGCAACATCATCAGCCCCTATTTCGGTTCAACCGTGCTTTCCCAGGCTTATACCATTTATCGGACCGTGCTGGAGCGCCAGAAACCTGACAAGGACCGCGAGGCTTCCTACCAGGACCGCAACCTGCCTTACATCAAACAGAGAATTCAGCTGGCCGAGCGCGGCTATGTCTTCAACACCGACCGCGAATTTTTCAAGCACCAGCTCAAGAAGATGATGAACCTGCCGGCCGACAGAATTCCGGCGGCCTTCCGGACGCTGCTGGCCCAGAAGTCGGATAAAGCCATCGACGAATATGTGGACAACCTTTATAAAAACACCATTCTCGGTGACCCCAAGAAACGGCTTGAGCTTTTGGAGATGAAACCGGCCGAGCTGATGAAACTCAACGACCCGTTCATCAACCTGGCGGCCGAACTGGAAAAAGAACTCAAAGTGGTCCGCGAGGAAAGCAAAGCCTGGGCGCAGGAAAGAGCTGACCTCAAGAAGGTTTATGAGGCGGCCCTGCTGGAAATGAAAGAAGGTAAACTGGCGCCGGATGCCAACAGCACGATTCGTTTCACCTATGGCCTGGTCGAGGGCTACAGCCCGCGCGATGCCGTCATCTACAAGCCAATAACCACCCTGACCGGCGTGATGGAAAAAGACACCGGAGTATTTCCTTTCCACGTTCCGGACAAGCTAAAAGAACTTTACAAAAATCGGGATTTTGGCCGGTTTGAGGACCCGATTCTAAAGGATGTTCCGGCCTGCTTCCTCAACACGACCAACGTCACCGGTGGCAATTCTGGCTCTCCGACGCTCAATGCTAAGGGCGAGCAGGTGGGCATCATCTTCGACATGACCTATGAAAGCGTCATCGGTGATTATTACATCATTCCGGAATGGCAGCGCTCGATCAGCGTGGATATTCGTTACGTGCTGTTCATCACTGAAAAATTCTCTGGTGCTCACCACCTGATCAAGGAAATGGGCTTGTGCCGCGGAGAGTGTGAGGAGGAGCAAAAATAAAAAGGAGCATAAATAAAAAGGATTGCTTCAGGGAAAAAATTAAAAGAAGAAGTTTAAGAAAAGAGACAAAAAGGTGAAGATAGAAGCAGAGAAGAATCGTGAGAAAGCTGAAAGGCTGTATAAAAGATAAATTAAAGATAAGGTAGAGGTTAGAAGAAGCGAAAATTTCCAGCAGAAAAAATTGTGCCAGAAGGCCGGGGTTCGGAGGTAACATCCGGACCCCGGTTTTTATTACTCAGCCTGACCGGCGGCATAACCAGGAAGAACATTACAGAGAAAATCAAGAAATTTGATTCGTTCTTCCGTTGTCCGAGCCGGACTCCTCATTTTACAATTACCAACCGGGAAGCGGCAGCAGTCTGTGAAAGAAGGGCAGGCAAAAATGCTCATCATCAGTTTATTGAGATGATAAAGATAAAAAAGAGAAAAGATTAAACTGAGGTCGGCAACCGCCACATGATGTAAGATAATATCTGGTTTAATTTATTTATCCAGCAGATCTTTAAGATTGGCCAAAACTTCATCAACATCTACAGTTTCAATCTTAATTTTTCCTGCTTTCGGCCGTGCCGGTGGTTCTTGCCTGGCCAAATTTCTTTCAAGCCAGCTTAACAGCTCCTGGCTGTTTATCGGTTTCTCCAGGAAAAGGTCAGCACCCCACTGCCTGGCTTCCGCTCTGAACAGAACTTCTTTGTAAATGGCCGTGATCATGATGACTTTAATATGTTTTAATTCTGGTGTGGTCTTGATTTTCTGGCAGATGTCGGCACCATGGATTTTAGGCAAAAGCATATCGCAGATGACCGCGGCCGGCTTCAGCTCTTTTACCATTTGCAGGCCACTTTCGCCGTCAAAGGCTGTGTGAACCTTGAAGCCCCGGTCGCTCAGAAGCTTTTTCAGCATGGAGGAAGTAACTTTATCGTCGTCTATGACTAAAATTTCAAGGGCCATTCCGCCCGCTCCAAATATCAGATTTTTGATATTATCGATAAATATTTTTGTTCAGTCAATAAGATTATGGCTGTTCAGACAAAATGGTGGTTTGTTAATTGGTTCTGGCCTGGCGCACATATCGTATTATCAATTAGATAGAAACTTTTTTTGTAATAAACAATGGCTGGCAAAATAATTGGGCCTTATTTTTTTTCTTACATAAAAATGAGGCACCGATAAAACATGTTTAAAAATCTTATCTTCCCTGAAGAGAAATTATCGTCAGCAAAATTTGAAAGAATGCCTAAAAAGAACGTTTGCTTAAGACTGCCACACCCGTAGCTGGGGGGTAATTTTATTTATTCCGCCTTCCCGTAACATTGATTACTTCCAGAATTCCAGCTTTTTCAGAAAGACTTCTGGCGGCTGAAAAATGGTCAAAAAAATGGTATCATTAAATCTAATTTATTTATCGGTGAGAGAAAGCTATTAATATTGGGTTTTTCTTGCAGTAGCGGTGCTTGATTAATTTGGTTAATTCAATTTTGGCTGAACAGTATATCGACCGCCTGTAGCCTGACAGTTCGACAAAAGTTCAGGCAGGTGAGCCAATCTTAACCGAGTGGAGAAAAGCATAGGTCATGATAGCCGTTGAAGATTTATCAAAGAGCTTTGCCAGCCAGGTGTTGTTTGAAAAGATCAGTTTCAAAATAAACCGCGGAGAAAGGGTGGGGCTGGTGGGAAAGAATGGTCACGGCAAGTCCACTCTTTTCCGCATCATCGCCGGTCTGGAAGAACCCGATGAAGGCCGGGTCATTGTTCCCAAAAATTACCGTATCGGTTATCTTGCGCAGGAGCCTGACTTCCAAAAATCCACCGTGCTGGAAGAGGCCAGCCGCGCCCTTCATGACGAGGGAAAAGACCAGCTGTGGAGGGTGGAAAAAGTCCTGCTCGGGCTGGGCTTTACCGAAGAGGATTTCCAGAAGAATCCACGCCAGCTTTCCGGCGGTTACCAGGTGAGGCTCAACTTGGCGCGCCTGCTTCTTTCTGATTATGACCTTCTTCTTTTGGATGAGCCCAACAACTATTTGGACATCACTTCGATTCGCTGGCTGGAAAAATTTCTTCTGAGCTGGCCAGGAGAGCTCATGCTCATCACCCACGACCGAAGTTTTATGGACCGGGTGGCCACTCACATCCTCGGGCTTCACCGCCGGAAAGTTCGAAAGATTGAAGGTAACACCGAAAAGTACTATGACCAAATTGCCCTGGAAGAAGAAATCTACGAAAAGACCAGGGTAAATGACGAACGAAAGCGAAAAGAAATGGAAATTTTCATAAACCGCTTCAGGGCCAAGGCCCGCCTGGCCGGCCTTGTCCAGTCGCGCCTCAAATACCTGGAGAAGATGGAAAAAAGGGAAAGGCTGGAGAAAATCAAGAACATGGAGTTTGCCTTTCTGGAAAAACCGTTCCATCATAAATACGCTCTGAGCCTCGATAACGTAACCTTCGGTTACCGGCCAGACAAACCGCTGATCAAGAATTTCACCATCCACATCGGAGCCCGGGACCGGGTGATGGTCATCGGACCCAACGGACGCGGGAAGACCACACTTTTAAAGCTCATGGCCGGAGTGATAAGACCACAGGCTGGCGAGATAACCTACCCGAAATCAGTTTCCGTGGGCTATTATGAACAGAGTTATGCCGAGGACATGAACAGCGAAAACACCGTGCTGGAGGAAATAGGCTCGGCCAATCCGCAGCTTGAACCTGCCCGAGTTCGACAGATTGCCGGCACGCTGCTGTTTGAAGGCGATGAAGCCCTGAAGCCCATAAAGGTTCTCTCGGGAGGGGAAAAGAGCCGGGTGCTCCTGGGAAAAATTTTAGCCACGCCGGTTAACCTACTTCTCCTTGATGAGCCAACCAACCACCTCGACCTTGAATCCTGCGATGCCCTGCTGGCCGCTCTCGACAATTTTGACGGGGCGGTGGTCATGGTTACCCATAACGAAATGTTCCTGCGGGCCCTGGCCGAGCGCCTGATTGTCTTCCAGGGCCAGGAAGTTACAGTCTTTGAGGGTGATTACGAAACTTTTCTCAAAAGAGTTGGCTGGCAGGAAGAGAAAGACGAGCAGGACAGGCAAAAAAAGCTTTCAGAAAGCAAGCCGGAAGAAGCGGGCAAAAAGCCAGAGGTCAGCGGTGGCCTTTACCCTGGAAATTTCAGTAACGGAGATGGTTTTAAGTTCAAGCTTTCCCCCAGGGAACTCCGCAAACTTCGCTCGGAAGTAATCATCGAAAAATCACGAGTGCTCAGGCCTCTTGAAGAAAGAGTAATGAGCCTTGAAACCAGCATAGAAGAGCTTGAGCAGAGAATAAATCAGTTAACCCAGCAGATTATAGAAGCATCGGTTGATGGTCGCGGGCAGGATGTGGTGAAACTTTCCCGGGAACTTGATGCCAGCCGCAAAAGCCTTGATTCACTCTACGAAGAATACACTCAAGTTTACATGGAATATGAGGAAAAGCAGGAAGCCTTTGAGCGCCGGTTGCAGGAAATAGAGAAGCTCTCATCCTGAACGGGCCATCATCCGAATAACCGGAGGCGTGCCGGCTTTTAAACAAGGCTATTTGCCCTTGCTTCAATTCGGTTATGAGCCTGATAATTTTAATGGCTGTGCCCGGCGGTGACCATAATAATTCACAATGAATTTTGCCCCGGGAGCCACAGTTAACTAAACAGACTTCAGACCCGGCCCGCAGTGGTCATTCCCGCATTTAATTATCGAATCCTTTTGCCCTTCTGAAGGCGCTCAGGGGCTTGGTAAATTTCAGAGCCGGTGCTATTACTGACAAGGATTTGGCTTCAGCCGCATGTCAAAGACCGCAGGTGGAGCTCAACCGGCCAGGTCTGTTAGGGGGTTCATCCAGTTTAATAAAGTCACCTGAGGCATTTCTTTTCTGTTATCCGGCACTTTTATTTTTCATGATAATCAGTATAATTAAACCTTAAAACCCCGGAGAAAGCTTTTAGCTCCCTAACCGTGTAAAAAGTTGTAAGGGATGCCGAATGAACAAAGGCCCGGATTTAAGAAAGAAGCTGTCGATTTTCCGGAACATGAATTTCCGTTTTTCATTCGGTCAAATTAATCAATTAAGCTGTTTTTCCCAACCGTGGCCGGGGTATTTTTCTCGCCGTTCATATTTTTGCTTTAAAAAAATTTCACCAAGTTCCACACTTGAACTGATCCGGTTGGCTTCAAATTTTCTTGGCGGACATTTTAAACAATTTTTAAAGCTCGGTTTTTCAGCTCCCAGAGTTAGCTTCAAAAAGCCCTTTCCTCTGCGCTTTTCCACAGCCTGTCTCCTGACCATTTTGCTCCTGCTGTTTGCATCTTCCTGTCTGTCTAAAAAATCCAACACGACAGAAATAATCGTGGCCGGCTCAACCAGCGTGCAGCCCTTTGCCGATAAATGGGCGGAGCTTTTTATGGAAAAAAGGCCCGGCCTGGTGGTCAACGTCCAGGGCGGCGGGTCGAGCGCCGGCATCATGGCCGTCAGAACCGGTGCGGCGCACATTGGCATGTCTTCCAGGGAGCTTAAGGAAGATGAAAAAGACCTGCACGAGATAGAAGTGGCCCGGGACGGGCTGGCCATAATTGTTCATCCCGAAAACCCGGTGGAAAATTTATCCATTGAACAAGTGAAAAGCATCTTTTCCGGAGAAATTACCAACTGGAAGACACTCAACGGTTGGGATAAAGCCATAACGGTGGTGGTCAGGGAAGAAGGCTCGGGCACCAGGGGAGCTTTTCAGGAAATGGTCATGGGCAAGACCCGGATTAGCAAAAAGGCCATCGTCCAGGACTCAAACGGCACGGTGCGCGAAATTGTCAGCCGTGACCCCAATGCCATTGGCTTTATCTCTCTCGGGCTGGTCAACGACCGGGTAAAAGCTATTTCTCTAAACGGAGTGCGTCCGAGCGAAGAAAACATCCTGGGAAAAAAATACCGGCTGGTACGGCCATTCCTTTTCTTGACCAGGGAAGAGCCAACCGGCCTGGCCAGGGAGTTTATAGAATTTGTCCTGTCGGATGAGATTCAAGCCATGCTGCCCAAAGAAGGATTGATTGCAGTCAGAAAGGTAACCTGAGAGCAGAAAAAATGAGTGAAGGCAAGACTACCGGCAAACTCGAGAAGAGCGACAGGCTCATCAGGCTGGGCCTGCTGATGATAGCGCTCTCAGCTGTTTCTATCCTGGCCATCATCACCCTTTTTATCTTCGAACAGGGCCTGCCCGTCATGTTCAAGTACGGGTTTAGGCATTTTCTTCTGGGGCAGGACTGGTACCCGTCGGAGAAAAGTTTTGGCCTTTTGCCGATGATTATCGGCTCGCTGATGGTAACCATTGGCGCGCTGATTATTGGAGTGCCGCTTGGCCTGGCCAGCGCCATTTTTCTGACCGAGTTTTCCAGCCGGAGGCTGGCCAGGTTTTTAAAGCCGGTGATTGAGCTTTTGGCCGGCATTCCATCCGTAGTTTACGGGTTTATAGGGCTGATGTTTCTGGTGCCCTTTATCAGAGAAAGGTTTGGCGGTCCCGGGCTTTCCGTCCTGGCCGCCTCGGTTATCCTGGGCATCATGATTTTACCCACGGTCATCAGCATCACCATTGATTCCATCCGCGCTGTGCCCGATTCCTACCGCGAGGGCTCGATTGCCCTTGGCGCGACTAAATGGCAGACAGTCAAGATGGTGGTCCTGCCGGCCGCTCGCTCTGGAATTATTGCGGCCATCATCCTGGGCATGGGGCGGGCCATAGGGGAGACGATGGCCGTCATCATGGTAGCCGGAAATGCCGCCGACATCCCGGGCTCTCTCCTGGCGCCCGTCAGGACGCTTACTTCTAACATTGCGCTCGAAATGGCTTACGCCGGCGGGGAACATCGCGAGGCTCTGTTTGCCACCGGCGTGGTTTTGTTTGTCATCATCATGATTCTCAACACGATAGCCAATATAACTTCCAGCAGGCAGGGAAAGAAGGGGAGCGGGCGGTGAGAAAGCTGAGGCTTAACCCCAGAACGGAACAAAAAGTTATTCAGTATCTGCTATATTTTTTCACTTCAGTGGCCATCATTGTTTTAATTTTTATCTTAACCGTGATTTTGAAAAATGGCCTGCCCCAGCTCAGCTTAAAATTTTTGACCCAAAACCCGGCCGACATGGGGCGTGAGGGCGGAATATTCTCGACCATCCTGGCCACGGCTTTTCTGACCTTTATTGCCATCCTGGTGGCCACGCCGCTTGGCGTTGGCACGGCTATTTACCTCACGGAATACACGCTGGAAGGCCGGGTGACCAGGATTATCAGGTTTGGGGCTGAATGTCTGGCCGGCATTCCGTCCATTATTTTCGGTCTCTTCGGCTTCATCCTTTTCGTCAACAAACTTAAGTTTGGCTGGTCGGTTCTGAGCGGCGGGCTGACCCTGGCTTTTATGATTCTTCCAACAATCATCAGGACGAGCGAGGAGGCAATCAAAGCGGTACCTCAGACCTACCGGCTGGTCAGCTTTTCTCTGGGCTCCACCCGCTGGCAGGCCATAACCAGGGTGGTTTTGCCGTCCGCTATACCTGGCATCATGACGGGCATTATTCTGAGCATCGGCCGGAGCATCGGCGAAACCGCCGCGGTAATTTTCACCGCCGGTTCAGCTCTGAGAGTGCCCACCTCGATTTTTTCCTCTTCCAGGACCATGGCCGTTCATTTCTACATCCTGGCCAAAGAAGGGGTGTCGATGCCGAAAGCCTATGGCACGGCGGCTGTCCTGGTCATCTCGATTTTGTTCATTAACCTTTTGACCTATTATCTGATGGATAAATACATAAAAAAGAAATCTTAGGCGAAAAATGGTCTGGCGATGAAAGAAGTGGCTATTAAGGTTGACAACCTGAACCATTATTATGGCCGGCAGCAGAGCCTTAAGAATATAAACCTGCAGGTCTACCGGAATGAGATTCTGGGCATCATCGGGCCGGCCAAAAGCGGCAAATCAACCTTCCTGACCTGCCTCAACCGCCTGAATGACCTGATTCCGGGCAGCCGGGTCGAGGGCAAAATCATGGTGGACGGACAAGACATTTACGGGCCCGGTGTGGACGTGGTGGCTCTTCGCCGAAAACTGGGTATTGTTTTTGCCACGCCGGTTCCTCTGCCCATGAGTATCTACGAAAACGTGGTCTACGGGGTGCGGCTGCTTGGAAAAAATGACCGGCGGGAGCTGGATCAGGTGGTTGAAGATTCTCTGGAAAAGGCCGGTCTGTGGGCTGAAGTAAAGGACCGGCTTCAGACCAGTGCCTTGAAACTATCCGGCGGTCAGCAGCAGAGGCTGTGTATTGCCCGGGTGCTGGCGCTTAAACCGGATTATATCCTTCTGGATGAGCCAACTTCCGGCCTGGACCCCATCTCGACCATGAAAATTGAGGATTCGCTGCGCCTGCTGAAGTCCAGTTACACGATTATTCTGGTGACCAATAACACCAAACAGGCGGCTCGGGTGGCTGACCGCACGGCTTTTTTCCTGATGGGCGAGCTGGTGGAAATTGATGACACGCCGGTGATTTTTACCAGGCCAAGGGACAAGAGGACGGAAGATTACCTTGAAGGCCGGTTTGGCTGAGATGGCCATGAACATTAAAGGAAAAGAAAAAATAAAAAAGACCGAACATGAACATGGTGAGATGTGAAAGTCATTTGGAATGGCGAAGATTCTGAAGCAGAAATCGAGAGGCAAGAAGAGGTGAATCACGGAATAATTTTTGTTTATGAAATTTTAACCAAAAAAGAGATTGAATTTTAACAAAGAAAAGGTAGAAAATAAGCCGGATTGAGATGTAAGAAATGAACGGGCTGACGGCAGGAAACATCATTGAAATCAGGAACCTGAATTTCTATTACGGGAAATTTCAGGCCCTGAAAAATATCAACCTGGAAATAAAAGCCAGGCGGATTACCGCCCTGATTGGCCCTTCCGGCTGCGGTAAATCAACTTTTTTGCGAACGCTGAACCGGATGAATGACCTGATAGAAGGAGCCAGGGCAGAAGGGGAAATCTGGTTTGACGGCCGGAATATTTTCGACCCGGATACGGACCTGCTCGAGCTCAGGCGCCGGATAGGCATGGTTTTTCAGCGTCCAAACCCCTTTCCCTTGAGCATTGCCGATAACATAACTTATGGCCTGAGGGTTCACGGTCTTACCGACCGGGTGTTTCTGGAAGAACGCCTGTACTGGAGCCTGAAAGCGGTTAACCTGTGGGAGGAATTAAAAGACAGGCTGCAGGAAAGCGCTCTTAAACTCACCGGTGAGCAGCAGCAGCGGCTGTGTATTGCGCGGTTGCTGGCTGTCCAGCCAGAAGTGGTATTGATGGATGAACCGTGTTCCGCCCTTGACCCGGTGGCCACGGCTCGGATTGAAGATTTGATGCGCGAACTAAGAGAAAACTATACTATAATCATCGTCACGCACAACATGCAGCAGGCGGCGCGCGTCTCTGATTATACGGGTTATTTTCTGCTGGGCGAACTGGTTGAATTTGGTGAAACCAACCAGATTTTTACCAGCCCCCGGGATAAAAGAACAGAAGATTACATAACCGGCCGCTTTGGTTAAGCCTGGATGGTTGATAAAAAAGCGGCCAAGGAGGCGACCATGACCAGGTATTTTGATGAGGAGCTGCTGGAGCTCAACAAGAAAATACTCCAGATGAGCGGCGAAGTGGAGGAATCCATAGGAAATTCCATAAGGGCCCTGAGGGAACTGAACAAAGTCAGAGCTCGGGAAGTCATAGATTATGATGACACCATTGACCAAATGGACCTGGAAATAGAAGAAAAGTGCCTGAGCCTGATTGCCCTTTACCAGCCGGCGGCCGCAGATTTAAGGTTTATTGTCATGTGCATGAAAATCGCCACCGACCTGGAAAGAATTGCTGACCTGGCCGTGGATATCGCCCAGAGAGTGCTGGAAATTGCCGACCAGCCTTTGCTCAAACCTTTGATTGACATCCCCAAGCTGGCCACCCTGGCCCAGAACATGGTGAGAGATGCCATAAATTCCTTTGTCAGCAAGGACACCGAGCTGGCCAAATCGGTGATTCTGCGCGATAACGAAGCTGACGAGCTCAGGAATTTAGTCCAGAGCGAGCTCATAAATGATTATTTGAGCAAAGACCCTTCCACCGCGCCGCGAGCTGTGGCCCTGCTGCTGGTGGCCAGGCATCTGGAAAGAATATGCGACCATGCTACCAACATTGCGGAAGATGTCATTTATATGGTTAAAGCCGAGCAGGTGCGGCATCACCCCGAAACTCTAAAATAATTGACCTGACTGCCGGTGTGGAGTCAAATAGTTTAAAAAGCCTTTTTTGCGCCAGACGAGATACACTTCAGGTCAGGCCGTCCTGCATTGTTAATCAACAGAACCTGTGTTATCCTTAAAAAAGCAGGTGGTTTGTGACGTGTTTTCTGATCGGTAACTTTGTTTAAGATGTTCAGGCAAGACAAATGGCTCAGACTTTTGGCTGGCGGATGGCTGTTTTTTTTGCTTTGGGCGGGCAATTTTCTTCTGCTGGAAGGACAGCAAAAGAAAGAAGCTCAACCCCCCAAAGCCGCTTATAATGTGACGGTAAACGCCGTAACGCTGGCGGTGACGGTGCAGGACCGAAAGGGCAGGTACATCAACGACCTGCAAAAAGATGATTTTGCGGTCTATGAAAATAACGAGAAAAAGGAAATAACCTATTTCCAGCATGACGAAAAAGCGCCGGTCAGTTTTACCGTGCTGCTCGATGTCAGCGGCAGCATGGCTCTGGAAAACAAATTTGAAGAAGCGAGGCAGGCCCTGCGCCTGCTGGCCAAGGAAATTATCAGCCCTCAAGATGAGCTGGCCCTTCTGGTTTTTGCTGACGGCGAAGTAGAAGTGGCGGCTCGTCATTCTCTTGACCGTGGTGATTTCCTGAAGGCTTTGGAGAGCGAAAAAGCCTATGGCAAGACAGCTTTGAACGATGCGGTTGCCACCTCACCCCAGTATGCCATCCGGGCTAAGAATGAAAAAAGAGCTTTGATCCTGATAACCGATGGTATCGAAAACGACAGCGTAACCACGCCGGAGCAGGCGCTGGAGATAGCTCGCCGGGTTGAAGTTCCTATTTATGTCATTGGTTACAAGATCCCCCGGGCTGAGGAAATACTGGCTCAGCATAAAAGAAAGGCCGGGCTTAGCCTGCAGAGCATAGTTTATACCCTGAATCTTTTTGCCGAAGCGACGGGCGGCAGGGCTTTTTTCCTTGACAGCATGGAGGGGCTGCTTTCGGCTTTTTACGAGATTAAAAAAGAACAGAGCCATCAATATGTGATAGGTTATACTTCCTACCGGGATGACGACCGCTACCGGAAAATAAAGGTTACCACCACCAGGGGACATTTCCGCCTCCGTACCCGGCAGGGTTATTGATTTTTTGCTGAGAAAAGAATAAAAACATTAAACAAACCAGATAAAAAAAGAGCTATAAGAAACGTGAAATTTGTTTTAGAAAGATTTATAATATAAACAAAGCTAAAAATAGGGAAAGAGGAATTAAAAACACAAGAAAGGAGGACAAAATGAAAAAAAGTCTTCTTGTGTTGGCAGGCATTTTGGTCCTGGCCGGCTTTCTGACACTCAACTGGGGCTGTGCTACGAAGAAGTATGTGAACACGGAAATCGCCTCGGTGGATAAGAAAGTTTCCAGCATTTCCACGGAGGTGGAAGAAGCTCAGAAGAGAATTAAAGAGCATGATGAAAAGCTGGCCACAATCGGGGAACTGATCAAACAGCATGATTCTCAGTTCAAGCAGGTTGATGGAAAGATTGAAGAAGTTAAAACTTTAATCCGTGGTAACCTGGTGATGAAAGCCACTCTGACCAGCAATGAAGCAAAATTTGCCTTCAACAGTGCTGAATTGACTCCCCAGGCCAAAGCGGCCATTGACAATTTCGTGCAGAAGCTTATCCAGGAGAACAAAGGAGTCTACATTGAAATCCAGGGACATACGGATAATGTTGGTCCGGAAGAGGTCAATCTGGCCCTGGGACAGAAGAGGGCCGAGGCGGTGATGATGTACCTGTACAAAACCTACCATATTCCGCTCCACCGCATGGCCGCAGTGAGTTTGGGCAGCTCCAGCCCGATAGCTGACAACAAGACGAAAGAAGGCCGCGCTCAGAACAGAAGGGTGGAAATCCTGGTTTACGAATAACGGAAATACCAGGCCAGAACAGAGCTCGATTTTTTTGCGGCAAAAAGAAAATTAATTTGAAATTAAAGGGGAAATCATTCTGATTTCCCCTTTTTTATCAGAGATTTATAAAATCAAGAACATCAAGCGGCTGAGGAATAAATTATAAGCCAGGCATTCTTTCCAGGACGACAGTGACCTGTTAAATATCGTTTGGACAAAATCTCTTAAAGGAAATTCTTCCCATGAAGAATTCTGCAAATTTGCGTCTGGGTCTTTTTCAGATGATGGAAATTTATCAGGAGGGTTCAGGTTATTTCCAGCGGAAGGGGTTTTTTCGCCTGAAATCCGGCACCAGGTGCTCGTCTGTTTCAAAAGGTTCAGGCTGGAGAAAAAGATTCTCAAAACCGAGCTCTATGGCCCGCTTCATTACCGTTCGGTACTCTTCCGCCGTAATTTCTCTTCTCAGTTCAGCCGGCGCTTTATAACAGGGATGATACTGGCTCATTAAACTCAGGCCAACCGAAGTGGAGAGGTTTTCGGCTATCCATTCCAGCACTCTGATAGAATCATCAGTGTGCCCGGGAAGAACCAGATGCCTGATAATCAATCCTTTCTGGGCGATGTCTCGCTCATCCAGTATGAGGTCCGGTTGCTGGCAGTACATTTCTTGCAGGGCCAGGCGGGCCTGTTCGAAATAATCAGGAGCAGCAGAATATTTTTTTGAAAGCTCGGGGGAAACATACTTCAAATCGGGAAGATAGATGTCGATGATACCCCTCAGGTGCTCGATAACTTCCACGGATTCATAGCCATTTGAATTCCAGACGAGCGGAGCAGTCAGCCCCTGGCGGTAGGCAATTTTAAGCGCCCGCAGGATGGGCAAGACGACGTGGGTTGGTGAAACAAAATTTATGTTCAGAGCACCCGCCTCCTGCAGGTAAAGCATTAAGTCAGCCAGCTGCTGGTCGCTCTTAAGTTCCCCTTCGTTCAGCCAGCTCAGCTGGTAGTTCTGACAAAAAAGACACTTCAGGTTGCAGCCCGTAAAAAATATCGTGCCGGAGCCGCGTGTTCCAGCCGGCGTCCCTCGCCCGCTCAGCACGGGTTCTTCTCCATAATGAAGCAGGCCAACTGACACACGGGCCTGGTTTCCCATCTGACACAGACCCACCTGTCCGGAGGTTCGGTCTACCCGGCAATTCCTCGGGCACAGGGTGCAGCGGGCTTCAAGCGGAGAAAGGGCGGTTAAAGCCCGGTCGATGGCTTCCAGCTTTCGGTTTATCAGGAATTCTTTTTCCATGGCTTTTAATCCAGGATTTCCGTCAAAAAAATTATATCAGAAATGCCTTAAGATTTATCGCCTGGTAATTTGCCGTTTTCTGGGGCTGTAGCCGCACGAAACCAGAGGGTCGCATCCTCAGGCCGCGGCTGATTAAATAACTTGTCAGGCCGGGGCAAAACAGGTATAGTAAAGCTTCTGGAACCTGAAATAATAATTTTCCGTATATAAGGCAAAGTACAGGTTTATTTAAATGAAGTTTATTTTCAAGCTGTTTGAAATTGCCATCCACCTTGACCGGTATATCGGTGATGTTATCCGGCAATTTGGTTTATGGACTTATCTCCTGCTTTTTTTTGTTATTTTTGCTGAAACAGGCTTTGTGGTAACGCCGTTTTTCCCCGGTGATTCTCTGCTTTTCGCCGTCGGGGCGGTAGCAGCCCTGGGCCAGCTTGATGTAATCAGCCTTTTTTTTCTTCTGTCTCTGGCCGCCTTTCTGGGGAACATAACCAACTACCTGATTGGACGCAGAGTGGGCCCCGAAATTTTTAGGAAGGAAAATTCCCGCTTTTTGAACAAAAACTACCTGGAAAAAACGCATCGTTTTTTCGAGAAGCATGGCGGTAAGACCATCGTCATCGCCCGGTTCCTGCCTTTTATCCGAACCTTTGCCCCGTTCGTGGCCGGTATCGGCCGTATGACCTACTGGAAATTCCTGGTTTTTTCGGCTGGCGGCAGTCTGCTCTGGGTGGCTCTTTTCCTTTTTGGCGGTTATTTTTTTGGCAACATTCCGCTGGTGAAAAACAATTTTTCTCTGGTCATCCTGGCCATCATTGTCATTTCTGTGGTGCCAGCATTTGTCGGATACTTGAGAGAAAGAAAAACCCATCGGCAGGAAAAGCAGGGGGCTGGCTGAGATATTAAATTAAGAAATAAGCTGGCGGTATGACATATTCGCGTTTTTGGCAAAAAACACGAGAGATTAAGATGAGTAATAATGATTACAATGACCAACAGAGTTTTTTGAACTCGAATCAGCAGCGCCCTCTTAGCTTTTGATCAAAAATTAATTTTATATTTTTTTATCTTTATTCAGAGAATTGAAAGTTCTATAAAGGTTATGCCGGCCGGCCTGACTCTCTTGTTTAACCAAAAGAGGGGCCAGTCCTTCCTTTTCATATTAAATGTTATCTTCGTTTGTTTACCCTTTTTTACTTCTTTTCTTAAATCCGTTTAAAATATTTTCAAGCTGGGTAAGGAGCTGGTGGTTCAGAAGTTGATGATTGGTGCGGTCGATGTGCATCGGTGTGATGGAAACCCAGCCTTTGTCCACCACTTTGACATCCGAGTCAGATGGACCGATGCCCTTAGGATGACCAACTCCAATCCAGAAGTAGGTTTGGCCCCGGGGGTCTTTCTTTTTGATAAGCTCTGGGCTGTATCGTTTTTCTCCCAGCCTGGTTATCTTGACGCCTCGAACAGGAAAAGGGGGGAGGTTGATGTTGAGATAGGTTTTCGGGGGAAGTTTTTTCTTGAGCAGTATTTCCACCATGGCTCGAACCAGGGAAGCTGCTTCAGCAAAGTCATACTCTTTGCCGCTGGCCGTTTTGCGGCCTATCAGAGAAACGGCAATCGAGGGCAGTCCCATGAAAGTGCCCTGAAGAGCGGCAGCCACTGTGCCAGAGTAAGCCACATCCTGGCAGCCGAGGTTAGCCCCCAGGTTCATGCCAGAAATCAGCAGGTCCGGTTTTCGGGGCAGTATATGCCTCAGCCCGATATAAACACAATCTGCCGGCGTGCCATCCACGGCGTAGACCCGGTGAGAAAATTTTTGTGCTCTCAACGGGCGGCGCAGGGTTAATGCCATGGAAATGGAACTTCTTTCCCGGTCCGGTGCCACGATGTAGACCTGCCCGAGTTTTTTTAATTCTTCGGCCAGGCTGGTAATTCCCGGAGAATTATACCCGTCATCGTTAGTCAGAAGAAAAAGCGGTATCTTTCGATTCTTTTTTATGGCCATGATGTAATCTTTTTGCCGAAAAAATTTCCTGTTATTATAAACCAAAGAGAGCAAAATTTCTATTATTGAGCCGGGCTGCCCGGCGGTCATTCCCGGGAAGAAGGAATGGCCGGGCGTCAACGCGCAAAAAGGGGAATTTAATAACCCAGCCAGGCGCCGCTGTTTTGACTGCTTGCAAATTTTTCTATTTGACGATATCTTGATTATTGAATAATCTGTAAGCAGAAAAAATTTGGAAGGAGGGCAAGAGATGAACGTTGGACTGGCTGACGCCATCATCCGCTTGATTGTCGGCTGGATTTTCATTCATCTGACTCCCGTGCTAAAGGTCAAGACGGGCAAAGTGTGGCGCTGGATACTGATTATTATCGGAGTAATTCTCGTCCTGACCGCCGTGACCCGTTATTGTGGCCTTTACAGTCTACTCAAAATCAGCACCATGTAATAGAATTGATTTAATAGGCTCACCAAAATTTAGCTAATTGAGCCTGACACAAAGGCGGGAAAAGCGGTGCGGTGTTTAAATCAGCTTAAGGCAGAAGATTCCAATAGCTGAGAAAAAAAAAGAAAGATAAAAATAAAAAATCGGGACGAGCGGATTTGAACCGCTGACCCCATGCACCCCAAGCATGTGCGCTACCAGGCTGCGCCACGTCCCGATTTCAGATTAATAAATTTAGCCTTTTTTGGGCTTTTTTTCAAGCACCCGAAGAATTTCCTGCAATTCTTCCTTGATTTGGCTGAGGGTGGAATGAAGCCTTTCGGGCGGAATTTTATCAGTTTTAAAGCCAAATTCTTCTTCAATCCGGCGCTTGATTCCGGCATTGGTCAGAGATTTTTCTTCCAGAAGTTCCTTTATGCGCAGGATGATGAGCACATCCTTTTGGCGGTAAATAGTTTTGCCTGAGGCGGTTTGACCGGCAAAGAACAGGGGAAATTCCGTCTCCCAGGTTTTCAGAGTTTCCGGCGTGATTTTAATTAAGCGGCAGACCTCTTCGGCCGTAAAAATGAGCTTTTTGTTTATAATCGAACGAAGGTCTGAGTTTTTTTTGGTTTCAGTCATAAGCCAGCTTCAGCAAAACATTAACATTTAACTTGTTTACCGTCAAGGATTCTTCAATTCAGTAACTCCGCCAAAACAAAATATTCAGCTAACCGGGCAGAATTGGCTAAAGGGGACGTTTTTTCTTAAGGTCATATCTTTCTCCGTCGAGAAGAACATGCATTATCAGGCCCCGTACAGAAATGGCCCGGTCGTTCCGTATGTTAACCTGGGCTTTGCTCGGGTCATAAACAATGACGTTCTTTTCCCCAATAACCACAAAGGTCTGGTCCGGGTTGACAATGATGGCGGTTGATTCATCAATGCCAACGCCGACCAGCTCCGGGTGTCCGGCCACCACGCTGATCAATCGATTGTGCCTTTTCCGGGTGGCAAAATGCTGGTCGATGATGGCCGTTTTAATCAGCCCCAGCCCGCGGCTTAAAATGACATTTCCCGATTCAATGGTTTCAAACTCATGACCTTCTTCCGGCTTACGCATTTCATCGCCCGTGATCATCAGTTCACTCATAACGGCCGCACCGGCGCTTGTGCCGGCGATGACCGCTCCCTGTTCGTAAAGCTGCTTGATCATCTGATGGATGGGGGTGTCGAGAATAGCTTCAGTGATTCTGGTCTGGACACCGCCGGAAAAGAAGATACCGCCGCTTTCCGCCAGCAACCGGGCATTGGGGTATTTTTCGGCTTCCGCCCGCGTGAAATTGTAATAGACGACCTCTCTGGCTCCCAGGTTTTTAAACTCTTCCACCAGGTTTCGGCCTGTTTCATCGGGTGTGGCGCTGGCCATCGTCAGAACGACGATTCTTCCGCTGTTGACCCGGCTGGCCATATCCACAAACCTTTTCATCATGCTTTCTGGCCGGTCGCCGCCGCCAATAATGAACAGGTAGCCCTTTGGGCCGGCTTCAGCCGGCGGCGTAAAAAGCATAATAGCCATGAAGAGAGAACTCACCAGGGTGAGCAATATTTTCCCGAACCGGCTTCCGTACAATTTCATTGAATAACTCCTTTCGGGCTCAATTTGAAAGTTGCCATAAAAGTTATGCCAAGCTTACTAATTAAAATTATAATATAACAAAAAGTTGAGTGGGTTGATATATTTTTTGGTCCCGGCCTGAATCATCCAGCGAATAATCATACCGAATAGCTGCTCAGATAAATTCTGACCGTAAGAGTATAATTTTATGAACCTTCATTGAAATAATGGAAACTACCCGATTATAGCCGTTTCGGATTAGTAATCAGTTAGTTGAGTTGAATCGGGCGTTTTTCTTTTAGCTTTTTACCCAGAGCGCTTTTTTCGAGTTGGCTTGGGTCTTCTGCGGGCTTAATTTTTAACTTAAGGGAATATGAAGATACAGCAAAAGCAAGCAGGCCGGAGTTTAAAGGACAGTGCTTCAGGCTTTTTGGTTTTATTTCATGACTGTTAAATTTGGTTCTGCGCCCAAAGATGTCTATTGGGCCAAAATGAAAATTAAATTCAGGTTTGAGCTCTTTTGAACTTTCATCTCTATAAAAATCAGAAATTAAATAATATAATAAAATAGAAACCGGCCGGTTTTAAAACCATGAGGAAAGAGCCAAAACAAGATTCTTCGCATGTGCCCTTGGCTGAACGCCTGAGGCCCCAGACCTTTGACCGTTTTTACGGGCAGGAGCATCTGCTCGGGCCGGGCAAAATTCTCAGCCAGCTGATTGAGTCGGGACGTCTGGTGTCCATCATTTTTTGGGGGCCCCCCGGCTCGGGCAAAACGACACTCGGCCTGATGCTGGCCAGGCATTTTGACCTGCCCTGGATGTTTTTCAGCGCGGTTCTTTCAAGCATAAAGGAAATCAAAGAGGTCATGGCCCAGGCCGAGCAGCAGAAGAAACTCTACGGCAAGCCGCTGGTAATTTTCATAGACGAGATTCATCGGTTCAACAAGGCCCAGCAGGCTGCCTTTCTGCCTTATGTAGAAAAAGGAGATATCATTCTGTTTGGCTCGACCACGGAGAATCCATCTTTTGAGGTCATCGCCCCGCTTCTTTCCCGAACCAAAGTGCTGGTGCTCAAGCCGCTGGATGAGCCGGCCCTGAGAAAAATAATAAGCGATGCTCTGACCGATGAAGTAAACGGCTTGGGCAAAATGCGCCTCACTCTGAGAGAGGATGCCCTGAAACTCCTGCTCGACCAGTCGAACGGGGATGCCCGGCGCATTCTTAACGCCCTGGAAATTGCCGCCAGCCTGACCAGGGGCCCGGAAATTACCGTGGCCGAAGTCGAAGAAGCTCTGCAGAAAAGAATGCTTCTTTACGATAAAAGCGGAGAGGAACATTTCAACCTGATTTCCGCCCTGCACAAGAGCCTGCGAAATTCTGATGTGGATGCTTCACTTTACTGGCTGGCCAGGATGCTCTACGCCGGTGAGGACCCGCTTTACATAGCCAGGAGGCTGGTCAGGTTTGCCACCGAGGATATCGGGCTGGCTGACCCGCAGGCTCTGGCCATAGCTCTTCAGGCCAAGGAAGCTTATGACTTCCTGGGCTCTCCTGAAGGAGAACTGGCTCTGGCAGAAGCGGTGGTCTACCTGGCTTCAGCCCCCAAGAGCAACAGGATTTATGCAGCCTTTAACCAGGTTATGAAAGAGGTGGAGGAAAGCCCTCACGAGCCGGTGCCCCTCCATATCAGGAATCCGGTAACCCCGCTGATGAAGGAAATCGGCTACGGTCAGGATTACCAGTATGCCCATGACCATCCCTTATCCACCACCGACATGGAGACTTTCCCGGAAAGACTTAAAGGACGACGCTATTACCAGCCAGGTCCCCTTGGTTTTGAGAAAGAAATCAGAAAAAGAATCGAATGGTGGAATGCCCTTAAAGAGAAAATAAAGCAGGAAAAAGCTGAAAAAAAGTCAGACTGATATCGAAATCACACACCTGAAGGAAGGTTTTTGGAATTTTTTATTTGGGTCAAATAAAAGATTAGAAGCCGGTTATCTGCCGGTCTTTTTCTCCCGAGCCGCTCAGTTTAAAAAATTTAATTTATGACAGCCTGCTCTCTGGTAAAACCTGAGGAAAATGTTCAATTAAAAAAATTTTTTTGTCAGGCCAGTTCAGGAATGACTGTCCGGATCCTCTTCTGCCAGATTTTTCCCCCGGTTTTTTTTCTTTTCTTCCCGCTCTTTTAGTAGATAATAAATTTCCCAGCTCAGCTCATCGGCCAGACAGCCGAGGCAGGAACGCGGCGTGGTGGCGATTTCTCCGTCATCAATTTTTTCTTTTAAGATTTTTTTAACCAGTTTTCTGATCTGGTAGAGCAAGAGGTAGTTAATCATGACAGAAAGATGATAACAATATCTGGTCGGTTAGTAAAGCTGTGTATTCAGGTTGTATCTTAATTTGCAGATTTTTCGCCGTTAAAATAAAATCATTTCAACTAAAAACTTAACAGGTACGGACCGGTTTTTTATGACGGCCATCAGGAACAGGTTTTCTCTGACAGCCATCGGCTGGTTATTTCTGGGCATGTTTTTCTGCCCGCTTGTGGCCAGTTTCCCCGCGCCGGACAAGAAGTTCAGTCTGGTTCAGGGGGCGATAGTTCGTGGGCCGGAGAGCAGCAAAGAAATTGCCCTGACCTTTACCGCCGATACCTATGGCGAGGGTGGCTTCCGAATTCTGGAAACGCTGAAAAAAAGAAACATCAAAGCCGCCTTTTTCCTGACCGGAAAATTTCTTCGTAATCAGAACCACCGCCTGCTGGTGAGACGGATAATTGAAGAAGGACATTATCTGGGGCCTCATTCCGATGGACATCTGCTTTATTGCTCCTGGGAAGAAAGAGAAAAAACCCTGGTCAGCCGGCAGGAATTCATTTCTGACCTGGAGAAAAATTACGCCGCTTTAAAAGAATACGGTCTGGCGCGGGAAGAGGCTCCTTACTTCATGCCGCCCTATGAATGGTATAACGAAGAAATTGCTCGCTGGGCGGCTGAAGCCGGACTCGTTCTGGTCAATCCCACTCCTGGAATTATGACGGCCGCCGATTACACCACGCCCGAAATGAAGAATTATGTTTTTTCGGAGGCGATTCTCAGGGCGGTGCTTGACTACGAGAAAAAGCAGGCCAGCGGCCTGAACGGTTGCATCATGCTCATCCACCTTGGCACCGCTCCGGAGAGAAAAGACAAATTTTATGAACATCTCGATGAACTGATAGACATGCTGACCGCTCTCGGCTACAGATTTGTTAATCTGACGGAGTGGTTCGGCCGGGTCGAGGATGGCTCCCGTGAAAGGCCGGGCGAAAAGAATCCCGCAGATACGCCCGGGCCCTCAAAGCAGTTCGACCAGAGGTTAAAGGTGGCCGAACCCGGGCCGGACGGGAATATGAGCAAAACCGGAGAAAAACAGCCTGATGAATTTTTTCAGCTGGCCCTGTCCCAGGTCTGGTCCTCAAAAATCCCTGCTCAGATCACTGCCCTCGAGGTTATGGGAAAGACCATACTCCTCGCTGCTGATGATGGCCGTATTTTTATCGGCCGGATGGATGAAACAAAAAATTTCACACCATTGTCAATTGACCATGACCTTTCTTTCCCGCCTTTTTCTGATGGACGTTTTTTCTGGCTGGCCGGAAAACACCGGGTTTCAGCCATCGATCAATCAGGGCAGGTGGTTTGGAGAATTCAGCCCGGCGACCAGATTCGTCAGAGGCCGGTAGCAGATGGCCAATTCCTGTTTTTGCCCGGGGAAAACTCAGTCGAAGCCTTTTCTCTGACCGCAGGGCAGACTATCTGGAAATATGAAATAACCGAACCGGCAGTTGGTGAACTTCTTTCCTTGCCGGAAGAGATATTGGTTACTCTGGCTTCCGGCCGTCTTCTGTTGCTGAGCAAAAAACTCGGAAAAGTTCTCTGCCTGATTGATATTGGCCATAGAGTATCTTCGGTAATTTCAGCTGACCGTGACAGCCTGATAGTTGGGACGGAGGACGGGCGGGTTATAAATTATAGGGTGAGTGAGAGAAAAATTAGATGGCAGGTAAAAGTCGGCAGTCAGCGGCCAGAATATCTCCAATCGGTGGGCAAAAACCTTTATGTTTTTACTTCGGGCGGACTGGTCCTTCGATTGAACATAAAAAATGGAGAGATGCTCGGCTGGCAGACCGTGCCCGGCAGAATATTTTCCAGGCCGGTCGTCATGACGGATGAACTGGTAGTGGCCTGTTCTGACCGGCTGTTAGTGGGGATTGACCCGAAATCCGGTGGAAGGACTTCTTTAACTCATATTCCCTTTGAGATATCTGCCGGTCCGGCTGTCTCTGATGACCTGATTTTTGTCTCAAGCTACGATTATCTTAATGACCAGAGTCTGGTGCAGGCTTATCGCCGGGAACCGCAGGTCAGGATAGTGGCCTCAGTCCAACCACCTCAAACGATCGGGCAGAAGGTGGTCTTCACCGTTCAGTCAGCCGGTTTTGAACGACCGTGGTATGAATTTTATCTAAAAGACCAGGATGGAAAAGAGAAAATGGTCCGCCGACCTTCCCGCAAAAATATCTGGACCTGGTTTCCGGTCAGGCCGGGAATATATGAAATTTCGGTCCGGGTGTTTGATAAGAAAAATAGCAAGAAAATTAAACTTGAGTATAATATAGTTTTAAAAACCGAAAAATCCGAAGGAGAAAAGGAGAAGATTAATGGATAGAGCCGAAGCTCTGGAATTAGTCAGGCAACATCTGCATAACAAAAACCTGGTTAAACACTGTCTGGCGGTGGAGGCCTGCATGAAGGCCCTCGCCAGGAGGCTCGGCGGAAATGAACAGACATGGGGGCTGGCCGGCCTTCTGCATGACCTGGATTATGAGCTGACCGAGAAGAACCCGGAACTTCATACCACGGAAACGGTTAAAATCCTTGAGAAATACAGCCTTCCGGCTGAAGTTATCCGGGCCATTCAGGCGCATGCCGGGCGAGTTCCGTGTGAAAGCGCGATGGATTGGTCGATTTATGCGGCTGACCCGACTACCGGCCTGATAATTGCCGCCACCCTGATGCATCCAGAAAAGAAACTTAAGGCCGTGGATTTGGATTTTTTAAAGAGACGCTACAAGGAAAAACATTTTGCCAGAGGTGCCCGGCGGGAAGAAATCGAAAAATGCAGTAATCTGGGACTCAGCCTCGACGAGTTTCTGTCCATCTGTCTGGAAGCCATGCAGGGAATTGACCAGGACCTGGGGCTGGCCTGAATAATTTTGTTAGAATTTTCTACACTGCCTGTTCTTAGAAGGACAAAGGCGGCTGATAGGACCGAAAGCAGGAAAGCAGAAAGATTTTTTCCTGCTGATTTTTCCGGCTTGTCAATTTTTCCTGACGGCTGTTTTTGCTCGCCTCGTTCTTGAGCCAGAGTGTCTCAAACCAGAATATCTTTGTCCCAGCCAATCTTCTTTAATTCGATATTTTCCAGCTTGCTGTGGCCCAGTTTGTAAACCGTGTCAGCCGCCTCTATACAGATGGGCGGGGGAGAGATGGGCCAGGGTTCGCCGCGCAGCTCGTCCCTTTTGGCCTGGATAATCTTCAAGCCGACGGCATCCAGGGCCACCGGGTCGGTGCCGCCCAGAAGCCCCTTGTACGGCCAGCGGTAGCGCGGGTCAAACTGTGGTCCCTTGTCGCAGACCGGGCGCAGGGCATCAACAATTATCAGCCTGGTCTTGCCCTTAACCTGAGGCAGGTGCCAGATTTCCCCCAGCTTGGCGCTGTCTTCATAGTGATAATTTCTGGGAGCGCCGGAAAAAAGAATGTAGTTTTTTATAACCGTGCCGATGCCTGTCAGCCAGTGAGCTTTTAGCCCAGGAAGTGAAATAAGCGCCGTGATGGAAGCCAGGTCGACGTTCCGGCCCTGAGCCTGGCGAATGTTGGCTTCGGGCAGGCCCACGGCCATCAACGATTCTTTTATCAATTCGAGAAGTTCCTGGTGAGTGGGGTTCATCATCGGGGTGGGCACCAGCCCGACCACATCTTTCGGGCTGATGAAGGAAAGCCAGGCCTGTTTGATATCTTTTTTCCCGGATAATTCCAGCAGCAGGCGCTCGACCATGGCGGCCAGCACCTGCTTGTTGACTTTAAGTTCATCATCCAAGACATTCTGGTCGCGTACCAGAATGACCAGACTCTTGCCGCTTCTGTTCTGCTGAGTTTCAGAGATGGATTTTTTCAACCACTCCGGCTTAAGTAAACTGAAGCCCAAGGTAGTGCTGACCGTTCCTCTGATAAAATCCCGACGGGTTATAGACCTTTTTCCCTCTCTCATATTCCCCTCCTTTTTTTATTCTTTTTTATTTTCACCGAAAAACTGAATTAAAGCAAGCCGGTCAGAAGGCTGTTTGCCCGAGCAGCTCTTTCACCGAGTTTTCATCTGGAACTTCAAAAACCAGGGCCAGGTAACGCTCAGAGAGTTTCCAACCCAGCCAGCCGTCCTCAGCCCGGACGGCTTTATTCGGTTTTATAGATTGAGCTTCTCCGGCCATTTCTGAATTTTCTGGAAAATAAGCCCTTAAGAAATCAGTTAGGGCCAGGCGAGGCAGTTCGGTATCCGGGTATTCAATGATAATCAGCCGGGCTGATTTTTTGGTTTCAGAGTTATTATTTACCCATTCTGTATAGATGGCCTGGCAGGCGGGGCTCAAGCGCAGCAGGTTTTCATGACTCAGGTAAAAGAGCGAGTTCAGAACCAGATAAGAATGGAAGTAACTTGTCCTGTCCTTTTTTATCTTCCAGCCGCTGTCCGAGGCGGGCTGAATAAGTTTGAGGATTTCTGGCCATGAAGGCGATGGGTGAGGTGTCTGGCCGGCTATGATTTTCCCTAATTTCAGGATTATCTCCTTAATCTCCAGAGAATCTCGGGGGGCCAGTATCCGGAGGTAAAGGTTATCCACCCGGGCCCGCAGCAGACCTTCACCATACAAGGCAGTGTAGGATGGAGAGACGGGGCTTTCGGCTGCGGGCTGGACTTCCGGATTCAGCGCAACCGGTTCTCCTGTCCAGTCCAGAGACAGCAGACCGTAAGCCTCATCCGGAAGCTGCATCTGGTAGACTTCCACCAGGATTTCCTCTTCACTTTCTTTTTCAGCCCGATAACGCCAGACGAGAAGCCTGTTGAACTTATAGGCCAGGTAGAGCTCGCCCCCGCCGTCCATGTAATCAAAAATATTCTCTTTGGTGATTATTTGGGGCGGCCCGTCCAGCTTCCAGCCAACTATGGTTTCCGGCAACTTGAGGCTGTCGTCCTTAAGCATGGGCTGTTCTCCTTTCGAGCAGGCGGCAGAAGTCAAAAGAGTTAATAAGGCAGGCAAGATAATTATGAAATACCAATACGGGGCAATTTTAGTTTTCATCGGTCCGGCTGTTATCCTGCGGCCATTTTTTGAGGCATTTAGATTTTAACCTGAGGCTGAATTTAAGTCTATTGAAATTTTCGGGACAGGAATATGATAATAGGACGAGGGGATTGTCGCGGATGAAATTTCATTTCTTTTTATTCTGCTTTCATTTCTGCAGGATATACTTTGATAATTGAATGAATGCCTGATTAAAAGGAGGTGTTTTATGGCAAAAAAGACCAGGGGTGTGTTGGTGGTAATTTTATTTTTCTTTCTTCTCGCAATTTTCGACACGGCCGTTATGGGACAGCAGACAACACCGAGTAAGGGCGGTTATGCCCTTCTGGATTCTCTGAGCCAGATTTTTTATGAAGCCAGCCAATCTGGAAAGTGGGACCAGGAGCGAATAAATCAATTGCTCAAAAGCCTGATGGCTGAGGCCCGGCAGGCCAGGGAACAGAATCAAGTTGACGGGCAGTTTTTTGTCCGTTACCAGAGGCTTCTGGGGATCATAAAAATGACGGCCGGACCCGACCCCGATGGCATCCTGGTGCCCATCATAAACCGCGAGATGGCAGGTTTTGTTAATGAGGTTCTGGGTGAAGATTTAAAAACTGGCCGTCCCGAAGCCATCCGTCTGCTGGGCCTGGCTATTCGCGACGAGATAATCAACCTCCGGCTCTACCTTGATAGCCTGGAGAAAAAAGAAAAATTGATAAAAGAGTGGGACGAGAAGATGTCCTGGTTGCGGGAGAAAAAGTGAATTTGGACTTATTTAGATAGAACATGAGAGAATGCTTGGATAAAACCTTAGCTTCGTACTACGACACTTGTAGTTGAGGAACCACCCGGGACTTGACCGGATAACAAAATAAAAGTATAAAAATATCTTAAAATCAATCCGGTCTTTGAAATTTAATTACGCTCCGAGCCGGCGGACCTGGAGCCTGGAAGGTATGGACGCCGGCCGACAGGGTGTGGCTGGAAACGGCCACTGCCTCCCGCTCAGGAAAGGAGTAAAGGATGAATTCTCAGGGCATGCTTTCCGAGTGGAAGGCATGCCCTTTTTTGTTATCGATATAGACGGCTTGAAAAAATGAAAGTCAAGGCTCTAAAAGAAAAAAAATGGACTTTGGAAGAGAAGATGGGAACGAAAGAAAAAAGGGACAGATATTGTTGATGTTAATTTAAAAAAGAGAGACAAAAAAGGCCTGATGGACTGAAGATAAGCCTGATAATGATTAGCTTATGGTAATAAAACAGGCTGGAGAATTAAACGATGAAAAGAAGAATGAAAGTAAACCAGATCAGGTCAAGGTCCAAGAGCAGGGCGAGAGAATTGAGCAACAGTTTTTACTGTAACGAATTAACAAGCAATTTGAGACTGACATGGGGCAGAAATTCTTAAAAGATTTAAATGAAAGCAATAAAAAATGAATAAAGAAGAAAGATTAGTGATGACCTTTCAACATGAAACCAGGAAAAGAAAAATATTTTTTGTTTTACTGTTAGTGCTGATGTTTTTTTCCCTGTGGTGGATAAGCAGTCGAGTAAATCACAGAAAAAAGCCAGGGGAGGAAAGCAGCCGTGAGAAAGCCGCGTCCACAAAAAATCTCGGAGGAGAACTGGTTGTGGCCACCACTACCAGCTTGCAGGACAGCGGGCTGCTGGATGCGCTGATACCGGTATTTGAAAAAGAATCTGGGCTTAAAGTCAAAGTCATCGCCGTAGGCACCGGAGAGGCTCTGGAGATGGGGAGACGCCAGGTGGCTGATGTTCTGCTGGTTCATGCTCCTGACCTTGAAGCCAAATTTATGCAGGAGGGGTTTGGTTCGAGACGCGAGGAATTCATGCTCAGTGAGATGGTCATCGCCGGCCCGGCGGCAGATGAAGCCAACATTCGCGGGAAATCCTTTGTGGAAGCTTTTAGCCGAATTGCCTCGGCCAGGTGTCCTTTTGTCAGCCGGGCAGATAAATCTGGCACCCATCATTTGGAGATGAAAATCTGGGACAGTGCGGGAATTAATCCTTCTGGCGACTGGTATCTTCAAACCGGTCAGGGAATGGGAGAAAGCCTTCTGCTTGCTTCGGAAAAACAGGCTTACATTCTGACCGATTTTCCGACTTTTAAAAAGTTTGGCTCTAAATTAAAACTTGAAGTTCTAACGCATGATGCCAAATACAGTAATATTTATTCTGTCATTACCATAAAGAATCTGTCAGGCAAAATTAATACCGCCGGGGCTGAAGCCCTGGTTAATTTTCTCATTTCAGAGAAAGCCCAGAAGATGATTTCTGAATTCGGCCGAAAAGGTCCTGAAGATAAATCAATTTTTACCGCTCTTCGGCTGGAAAGGGCCGAGGATAAAGGAGAATAGATAGCAGAAAAATCAGGAAAGGAAAAAGGAGAGAACAAAAATTGCCCCTAAAAGAAATCCTGGAAATAACCTGGCTGAGCTTAGTTGTTTCCGGTTCGGCCGCCGCTCTCGCCCTGGTCATCGGCTTACCGGCAGCCGTGCTGCTTTATTTAAAACAATTCCCGGGTAAAAAGCTAACAATAGCTCTGGTTAACACCGGGATGGGGCTTCCGCCGGTGGTGGTTGGCCTGTTTGTGGCTATTCTTTTCTGGCGAACAGGCCCGCTGGGCTTCTTACAGATGATGTATACGCCCACGGCTATGGTTGTGGCCCAGTTCATCATTGCGCTCCCTTTGATTGTCGGACTTTCCTTGGCTGCCTTTGAACAGGTTGACCCGGAAGTGCTTCTCCAGGCGAGAGCTCTGGGGGCCAACCAATTGCAGGTGGTTATGGTGTTGCTTAAAGAATCGAGGATGGGACAATTAGCAGCGATTATCGCTGCTTTCGGCGGGGTTATTTCTGAGGTGGGGGCGGTGATGATGGTCGGGGGAAACCTCAAAGGTTATACCAGGGTGCTGACCACGGCGATTGTCCAGGAAACCAGGATGGGAAATTTCCGTTCTGCTATTTACTTAGCCTTAATTCTTTTGGCTCTGAGTTTTGCCGTCAACTGGTTTCTGACTTCTCTTCAGCAGAAAGGAGTTAGCCGGTGGAAAGGCCAGCACTGGAAGTAAAAAACCTTAAATTGGCCAGCGGCCGGCGGCTCATAGTGGATGTGCCCTGTTTTGATTTGAGGTCAGGAGAATGTCTGGTTCTTTTCGGGCCGAATGGTGCCGGCAAAAGCACTTTTCTGCGGCTGATATCATTCCTTCAGCCGGCTGATTCCGGGGAAGTTTATTTTCAGGGGCAAAAAGTTGGACTGAAGGGCTCGGCTGAGTTCCGTAAGAAAATTGTCTATTTGCTGCAGAAGCCGGTCTTTTTTAAAGGAACAGTGCGCGATAATTTGTTGCTTGGTCTTAAATTTAGAAAGTTTGACCGGGAAAAACAACAGGAAAGGCTCGAGAAGATAGCGGCTGCCTTTCAGATGGAAGCTCTGCTCGACCGGCTGCCGGAAGAACTGTCAGGCGGTGAAAGGCAACGTGTTCATCTGGCCCGGGCTTTCATTCTTGAGCCAGAAGTTTTGCTGCTGGATGAGCCGTTTAACGGGCTTGATGTGCAGCACAAAGACCGGCTGATGGCTGATTTTTACCGCCTGAGAAGAACAACTGGAATAACTACCATCTTGGTAACTCATGTGCGGCAGGAAGCGGCTTATCTTGGTGACAGGATGGCGGTCATGCTCAACGGTCGGATAGTTCAGACGGGGACGCCAGAAGAAATTTCCACCAGACCGGCCACGCCAGAAATTTCCAGCCTGATGGGCCATGAGACTCTGGTTGAGGGATGGGTGGTTGATTCAGAAGGCGGTCTTCTGGAAGTGGCCGCGCACGGGCAAAAAATATTTGCTTTTGGCCAGCAGAAGCGGGGAGAAAAAGTCGTTTTGACTTTCAGACCGGAAGAGGTCATTCTGGCCAGGCAGCAACCTTCAACCAGCGTCAGGAACTGGTTTCTGGCCGAGGTCACTGAGCTGCGGCCGCTTGACCGGATGGTGCTGGTTTATCTTGAGTGTGGGTTCAGGATTAAAGCTTTTGTTGCCAGAAGTTCGGCCGCAGAGCTCGAGCTTGGGGTGGGAAAGAAAATCTGGGCCGGAATCAAGGCTTCCGCTCTGACGACCTGGCCCTGGAAGGCAGAAAATAACACTGAAGAAAGGGAGTAAGACCATGATTTCATACGAAAAGGCACGAAACCTGGTGGTAGAAAAAGCTCAGGTCCTGGGCGAAGAAAAAGTTCCGCTGGAAGAAGCAATCGGCTGCGTGGCGGCTGACGAGGTGCGTTCAAAAATAGCCGTGCCGCCTTTTCGAAATTCAGCGGTAGATGGTTATGCCGTAAGAAGTGAAGATACGGCTGCGGCGAGCGATGGTCAGTTAGTTAGATTAAAGCTACTGGCCGAACAGCCGGCTGGTGAATATTTTAGAAAAAAGCTCGTACGGGGGCAGGCAGTTAAAGTCATGACGGGGGCGCCGGTGCCTGCTGGAGCCGATGCAGTGGTACCGCTGGAAGAGGCGCAAGAGGATGGCGGCCATGTTATTTTAAAAAGGCAGTTTCGCCCGGGTGAAAATGTCCGAGAAGCAGGCGAGGATGTGGCTGAGAAGGCCGTGATAATTGAAAAGGGAACAGTGCTCAGGCCTCCTCACTTAGGCCTTCTGGCTGCCTGCGGGTTTGATAAAGTTAAGGTTTTCAGGCGGCCAAAGGCGGCGGTGCTAATAAGCGGAAACGAGCTCTGCCAACCAGGAGAAAGGTTAAAGCCGGGGAAAATTTATGATTCCAACTCGACCATTCTCCGGGCGCTGATTAAAACCAGCGGGGCTGAGCTTTTAAGCCTCAGGTTGGTGAGAGATGACCTGAGTGCCATGGTCAGAGCTTTAAAAACAGCTGCCAGCCGGGCGGACATCATCATCACCTCGGGAGGAGTTTCGGTTGGCGATTATGACCTGGTAAAAGCAGCCGCGGCCAGGGTTGGGGCGCGGGAAATTTTCTGGAAGGTGGCTCAGAAACCGGCTAAGCCCCTGGCCTTTTATGAACTTAAAAAGGGGAGAAAGTCTGTCTGGATTTTTGGGCTGCCAGGAAACCCGGGGGCGGTTATGATTTCTTTTGCAGAATATGTGCGGCCATTTATCCGCAAGTGCTGTGGTCTTGATAATTTCTGGTCGCAGGAAGTGGAGGCTGTCCTGACGGCGCCTTACAGGAAGAAAAAAGGCCGGCTGAATTTTGTCCGGGTGAAGCTTGAGCGGGCTGAAAATATCTGGCTGGCCACCCCGCTGAGTAAACAGGAGTCGGGGATGATTTCCAGCCTGGCCCAGACGGACGGCCTGGCTCTCATCCCGGCTGAAGCAGATTTTCTGCCAGAAGGCACTAAGGTCAGGGTCCACCTGATGGAATGGTAGCTACCGATTAATATATGAAAAATTATTCATATGTCAGGAAAAGGCAGGAATAAATGAAAGACAGGTTTGAGCGTAAGATAAACTACATGAGAATTTCGGTTACCGACCGCTGCAACCTGCGCTGTTTTTATTGTCGCGGAGTGCAAGATTTTTCATTTATTTCGCATGAGGAAATTCTGACTTATGAAGAAATCCTGCGGCTGGTTCGTCTGGCTCTCCAGTCAGGCATTGATCGTTTTCGCCTGACCGGGGGAGAACCGCTCGTAAGAAAAGGGGTTGAAAACCTCGTGCGGGAAATAAATTCCCTTGAGGGAGTCTGCGACCTATCGCTGACCACCAATGGAGTCCTTCTGCTTGATTACTTAGAAAAGCTAAAGGCCGCTGGCCTAAAAAGGCTTAACATCTCGCTTGATTCCTTGCAGCCGGAGAAATTTAAAAAAATAACCGGTTTTGATAAGCTGGAAGACGTGCTCAAAGCCATATTTAGGGCGGTCGACATGGGCTTTGAGCCGGTCAAAATTAACGTTGTGTTGCTCAAGGGCATCAATGATGAGATTGATGACTTTATCGGGCTGGCTTATGAGCTTCCGGTGCATGTCAGGTTTATCGAGCTGATGGAATTTTCTCCGGTGGATGGCTATTTTGTTTCCGGGAAAAAAATTTATGAACAGTTGGCTCAAAAATATAAGCTTGAGCCCGTGGCGGTCGCCGGTTCGGGGCCGGCCCGGAACTATTACCGCCTGAAAGGCATGAAAGGAAGTTTTGGCTTTATCCTGCCTTACAGCGACCATTTCTGCCGTTCCTGCAACCGGCTGCGTCTGTCCGCTGACGGAAAACTTCAGACCTGTCTGTTTTCTAACGAGATAACAGACCTCAAGGGGCCGCTTCGAGGTGGCGCCACAGATACGGAAGTATTGCAGCTAATAAAATCCGCTCTGGCAAAAAAACCGGCCAGCTGGATAGAAAATCATGGACAGGTCAAAAGAAATGGCCTGCGCCGGATAGGAGGATAGCAGAGGGGTGATTTTAAGAGTGGGTTATAGATTTAGAGAGAAGGTAAAGGCAGCGATGAATGTTTCGGGCTGTAAGTTCCATATTTTATGTTCTGCTGGCCATAAAGTTTTCAGAGCGGCGGCTTGAAAACTGCGAAGAAGTGAAGGAGTGAGAGCTGGTGGCAGGGTGAAACCGGGCGAACAGGCAAGAGCAACTGTAGAAGCAGAAGTGGCGAAGAGGCTATGACGACTGAAAGAGTAAGAATTTTGGCAAGCAAGAAGGCGATGGTAAATTGCTAAAAAAACATATTAGAATGTATCGGCGAAGAGAAAATTTGAGGTTTAAATCATAATGAAAGGAGCAGAGATGAAAAATAAATATGGAAATAAGGGAATAAAAGGAAAAGCAAAGAAAAAAGAAAAACCGCCTCGGGGCGCCGGGCAAAATATAAAAAATAAAGCAACTTCGGATGGGCTGTCTGGCGAAAGCCAAAAGTCAGTTAGCCAGCTGAAGATGGTTGAAGTGGGCGAGAAGTCTGAGACCTTAAGGATGGCTGAAGCCAGGGGAGAAGTCAGAGTAAGCACCGAGGTGATGAAGAAGCTTCTTGAAAACAGCCTGCCGAAGGGTGATGTGCTGACGGCGGCCCAGCTGGCCGGAATCCAGGCGGCGAAAAAAACTTCAGAGCTAATTCCGCTGTGCCACCCACTGCGTCTGACCTCGGTTAGGGTTGAAGTTGTCCCCAAAGCAGAGGAAAATCTGGTTGAGGTAAAAAGCGTGGTTAAAGCGGTCGACCGCACTGGGGTAGAGATGGAAGCCCTCACCGCGGTGGCCGTAGCCTGTCTGACGATTTACGATATGTGCAAAGCTTTTGATAAGAGAATCGTTATCAGCGATATCCACCTTCTTGCGAAAAGTGGTGGCAAAAGCGGGGAATTTCGGTGGGAAGAAAGACAGGCGTAGCAAAGGCTGAAGTCTAAATTGGCAGAGTATCCCATAGTAAAATTTAAGTGAAGCTTAAAGATATAAAATTAAGAGCAAAAAGAAATAACAGGAGGTTAGGAAGTTCAAACGATGGAGATGAAAACGAACAAAAACGAGAACACTGGTGAAGAAAAGAACTATAAGTCCGGTCTGGTAATTTCTGTAAATGTCAGTGAAAAAAAAGGAGTCAAAAAGAAACCGCAGGCCGAAGGTTATCTCCGTGAAGATTATGGCCTGGAAGGTGATGCCCATGCCGGACCTGGCTTGAGGCAGGTGAGCCTTCTGGCGCTCGAAAGCATCCAGAAGATGAAAGAAATGGGAGTGGATGTTTCACCCGGTGATTTTGCTGAAAACATTACCACGAGCTATCTGGATTTGCCATCTCTGCCGATTGGAACAATTCTTGAAGTGGGCCAGGGAGTAATTCTTGAAGTAACTCAGATAGGCAAGACTTGCCATACGGGCTGTGCCATTTTTCAGCAGGTTGGCCACTGTGTAATGCCCAAGGAAGGCATTTTTGCCAGAGTGGTCAAAGGCGGTAAAATAAAAGCAGGAGACAGGATAAATGTCCGGCTCAGAACATGAGATTAAAGGGTTGAGTTTTGCTATCGTCACGGTGTCAGACCGTTCCGCGCGAGGGGAAAGAGAAGACCGGAGCGGTCCCGCCCTGAAGGAGTATCTGGAACATAAGGGAGCTCAGGTAGTCAAAACGCTAGTCATACCCGACGATATGGAAAAGATCAAAGAAACCCTGACCGAGTTGTGCGATTCTCCGAATGCCCCGGAAATAATCCTGACCACCGGCGGAACGGGCGTTTCCCCGCGTGATGTAACCCCCGAGGCCACACGAGCTGTCCTGGAGAAAGAAGTTCCGGGGCTGGCTGAAGCCATGCGGGCCGAAAGCCTGAAAAAAACTCCGATGGCCATGCTCAGCCGGGCCGTGTGCGGAATCAAAAAAAGAACTCTGATTATTAATCTTCCTGGAAGTGTTCGCGGTGCTCTGGAAAACTTAGAGGTGGTGGCCCCGGCCCTCGGTCATGCAGTGGAAATTCTGCGGCAAAAAATATCTGACTGTCAGCAATCTGAACATATTCGAAACCACGCCCAATCTGAGGAGGTAAAATGAAAGCAGTAGCCATCATCGGAGCTTCAGACACGGGTAAAACCAGGTTGATTACCGCCCTGGTGGAAGAATTGAACAAAAGAGGCCTCAGGTGTGGAGTGCTGAAAAAAGCCAGTCATGAAATTGAGCTCGATGTCGAGGGCAAGGATTCCTGGCAATTTATAAAGGCTGGGGCCGAGGCCGCGGCCGTGCTCACCGATGAAAAATTATTTTTGATAAAAAAGAAAAAAAGCACCGATAGCTTGCTGGAAATCGCCCTAAACAAGTTTGCTGAAGTGGATTTTCTTCTGATAGAAGGGGGTAAAAGAGAAAGCGCTTTTAAAAAAATTCTCCGGGTGTCCGGCTCCGATGACCATAACCTGATTAATCCACCGGACGATTTAATCGCCATTGTTTCAGATGAACCTTTTTCCTCACCTTATCCTTTTTTTATGGCGGAGGATGTTCAGAAACTGGCTGAATTTTTGCTGACCGTCCTTGAGCCAATGGAGCCAAGGGTGAAGTTAAAGGTCGACGGTCAGGTTGTTCCGCTGAACGCCTTCTTGCAAAATTTAGTGGCGGAAACCATAAAAGGTATCGTCAGGGCTTTAAAGGGTGTGCCAGATAACCCGAATAGCCTGATCATTGAAGTGCGAAACGGGGGAAAAAATGAAGAAGAAAGAAAAGAAGGTCGGAAAAAGCCGTAGGGAGATAAAATTCGGAGAATTGAGCCTGGAAGAGCTGGAAAAAGAATTCTTTTCCCGGCACGACCCGCAGCTGCTGCCTGTTCTGAGAAGTGCAGTGGTCGGAATTGCTGGGGCCGGAGGTCTGGGGTCGAACGTCGCTGTCGCTTTGGCCAGGGCGGGTGTGGGCAAGTTGATCATTGCCGACCATGACCGGGTGTTCCCTTCCAACCTCAACCGGCAGCAATATTTCATAGACCAGATAGGAAAGCCCAAGGTCGAAGCACTGCTGGAAAACCTCAAAAAGATGAATCCTTTTTCCGAATATGAGGTCCATTATACACGTGTCACGCCCAAAAATATCGCCAGGTTATTTGGAGAGGTGCACGTTCTGGTGGAAGCCTTTGACCTGGCCAGCGAAAAGAGCATGCTGATAAATACCTGGCTGAGTCTCTTTCCGGACCGGCCGATAGTGGCCGCTTCCGGGCTGTCAGGCTTTGGTAAAAATAACAAGCTCAGGACGAGGAAGCTGGGCCGGCTTTACCTCTGCGGGGATGAAGAAAGCGAGCCGACCGATAAGGTGAGTCCGATGGCCCCGCGGGTCGGCATTGTGGCCAATATGCAGGCCAACCTGGTCATCGAGCTGCTTTATAAGAGGCGAGCTTGACCGGCAACAAATTTTCTTGAAGCTTGCTCCTCAGAGCTTAAACCGGAACCCGGCTTTGACCACAATTCCGTTCATGTCTTCTGGGGCTCACCTCGCTTTCTAACTCCTGAGTTATATGAATGAAACTGTAGGTCCTAATTTAATAATTTTAAACTTGAAATTGGCAAGGGAAAACAGGTATAAAAGAGAAAAGTCAGGAGGTAAAAATTGTTCAAGGTCAATGAATATTTTGAGGGAAAGGTTAAATCCATAGCCTTCACCGCGGAGGGCGGTCCGGCCACCATCGGCGTTATGGCTGCCGGCCAATATGAATTCGGGACCTCGACCAAAGAAATAATGACCGTTATCACCGGAAAGATGGTGGTTAAATTGCCCGGCAGCAGCGAATGGAAAGAATTCAAGGCTGGCGATAGCTTTGAAGTACCGCCCAACCAGAAATTCCAGCTCAAAATTCCGGCTGACGCTTCCTACCTCTGCCTGTATCGTTAGGAAGTTTCAGGCCTCACTTGTGGTTTGGAATTAAAGACTAACCGCACCAATTAATTATCTGTTATTCTGGTCGGTCTGTTCTCCCGGTGGATTTGGCTTCTCGCCCCCGGTGCTGGTGAGGGGGCAGAATTAAAACAGGACGGATGAGAAACTAAGATTCTTTCCATACCCACCAGGATGATTCCTGGCCTATTTCTAACCTTGAAGCAGCCTGATTCCGATTAACCATCGAAGCCCCATCCAGAGATTAAAGCAGCTTTACCATGGGAAAATTAAGACATTAGGCCGGATTAATTGTAATTTTGATGGCGGATTGGGCAAGCTCAACAGGTTACAGATCTGACTGGGTCCAGCGGCCATCAACCAGGCGCCACATGCGACCATTCGGGTTTTTGGCCCTTAGTTCTTCGGGCAACCGGTCTTCTCTCACGTTGTCATAACAGTGGCGTGCGGCAAAGCGCAGGAAAGCCGCCGGTATACCAACTGAAGTAAACCCAGGGTGTCCCGTAGCCGGAAAGGGTCCGCCGTGATGCATGGCCGGTGAGACCGCTACACCGGTTGGCATCTTATCGTTAAGCAAACGGCCACATTTTACCCGGAGCAATGGCTCGAGATGTCTGTAGATGGTTTCATCCTGGGCGGACTGGCTCGAGTAAACGGAACAGGTCAGATTACCTTCTAACCGCCTGGCCACCTCAAGCATTTCTTCCTGGTTTTCAGCCAGAACGGCCAGCGTCAGAGTGCCAAATGCTTCGGTTTGAAAGATATCCGGTTTTTGCAGGAATTTTGCCGCCGGCAGGGAGAATAAAGTTGGCTCAAACCTGAAACCCGGAGGGGGAAGGGGATGGCCACCAGCCAGCAGGGCGGCGCCGGCTTCTCTAAGGTTGGCCACAGCCGCCCTGAGATTTTCCAGCACCACCTGTGACAACAGGTACCCTGTTTCTTGATTTGAAAAAACATTCTTTAATTCCTCAAGAAATATTTTTCCCGCCTGATCATTCAGGAAAACCACCATTCCCGGCTTAGTGCAGAATTGACCGGCGCCAAGCGAGCAGGAAGAGAAAAGCTCGGCGGCCAGCAAAGAAGCTTTTTCCTTGAGAATTCCCGGCAGGAAAAATACCGGGTTGATGCTGCTCATTTCTCCGTAAAACAACTTCCCCGCCCTTTCTGCTGCCTCTTTCAAAGCGAGCCCTGATTTTTTGCTTCCAGTGAAGGCAACAGCGGCTACATAAGGATGGCTGACCAACTTCAGGCCATCCTCGTTTTTGAAGTGATAGAGCATCTGCACAGCCGCCGTGGGCAAACCGGATTTTTCCAGCGCTTCAAACAGAAGTTCACTCATCAGACGGGTCGTTCCCGGATGGCTGGGGTGAGCTTTACAGATGACCGGGTTGCCGCAGGCCAGCGCGCTGATGAAATCGCTGCCAGCCACGGAGTTAAAAGCTAAGGGAAAATTATTGGGGCTGAAAACTACCACCGTTCCGCCCAGCGGGCCGTATTTTGACCTGATGTTTAACCTGGTATCAATGGTGGCCTGCATCCAGCTTCTTTCCCGGCAGGCTTCCGCGGCTTGCCTGAGCTGATTTATCATGCGGGGAAATTCGGTGGAATTTAAGCGAGGCTCTACGGGCAGAGCTGTTTCCAAGGCGGCCTGCTGGACAATTGACTCCCGGTTTTTTTCGAGAAGGTCAGCGTAGAGGTCAAAGAAAGTGGCTATTTTTTCAGGCCCACAGGCGGCAATTTCAAACCGTACCCGCTCACTCTCTTCCAGAGCCCTTTCCAAATCAGTCCAGTCAGAGACCGGATAAGTATCCGGCAGAGCTTCCCCGGTGGCCGGATTATAGGCCTGAAAAGTCTCCCGGTAGCAGGCTTCCCGGAATTGTCCGCCAATCAAAACTGGTTTTGGCATTTTCTTATTTGTCTCTTGCCAGGGGCTCATCCAAAACTTCCTCCCGTTTCAGTTTTATATCAGGGCTTGATTGAAAGTGCTGTTAAGATATTTTTTAAACAGTTAAAGAGCATTTTCTCCTCAAAAAATGCTCGGTATTATTGAAATTTATGTCCTGCCGGTCTGGAAATTGGCTGAACCGCGACCTCAGCCGCCTGAATAGATAGGGGAGATGGCGATACGGTCACCATCCTTGAGTTCTGCACCTGAGGCTACTGCCTGTCCGTTTCTGGTTATGATTTTCGGACGATTGGGGTCAAGCGGCAGAGCAGCCAGCAAACTTTCCACGGTGGCCCCTTCCGGTATATCAACTGTTTTTTCCGAAAAGCCAGCCTGATTGATAAGCGGCCCGATTAGCTTTATGGTAACCGTAATATTCTTTTTGCTCATCCTGTTCTCCCTTGAGTAAAAAAAGCTAATTCCACACTCTGTTTATTGTTTTTTAGCTTTAACTTATCTTTGCTTTTTAATTATACCACTTTTTTGCTACTAAAATCGTCATTTTACCTGAACCTCAGACTGCGCTGTTCGTCAATTTTCATCAATTTTGCCTCAGGCAAAAGTGGCCGGTTTCACGGCGAATGACAGAGAAAGTGTTTCGGTTAAACAACTGTCAGGAAACCAGGTCGTTTGGCCGGCCACCATGATAATCAAATGGTAATTACTCAAGCGCGGGGCAACCAGCACTTTCTGTAATTTTTGAATTTTAGATGTTTTTCTGCTCTTTTTAAGAGAAACTCTTCTATTCAAGCTTGGTGTATTTTTCCACTTCGGCCGCTTCATCTTTGAGGTCCAGCGCCTCGGCTGTTTTCCTGGTCGGTATGCCGCGCTTATCCCAGCCTCTCTGTTCATAATAGTGGTCCAGCAGCTGGTTGTATTTGTCAAGGTCGAGGACTTTTCCGGCAATCGGGCCATCGGTGTCGGCGTTGCTCGGGTCAAACCAGATGGCTGGCGGGTAATCTTTTGTTCTGTCCCAATCGGGAAATTCTCTAACCCAGAAGAATTTCATCAGAGCATAGATGCGGTCGGCTACTTTCCAGAAATCATCCACCGTCCAGTTGAGGCCCGTCACTTTATTGAAGTAGATAGCATAGTTTTCCACCGGCCAGCCAAGCTCAATCCAGGGGAAGCGACAGGCCACAATAAATTCAAACAGCCCGCCGCGGATTCTCTGCAGCTCGATAACTTTGGCCGCTTTTTCCGGGCCGTAGGAGTCTCGCTGTGATTGCTTCAGTTCAAAGGTAATGACCCAGCTCTCTTTGTGGTGAGCGCCGATCGGGCTTGTGCCAAAAGCCAGAGCCATGCCGGGGATGAATTTGCAGTTATAGGCGGAAATTTCCAATCCCTTGACCTGCATGGCGTAAGCCTCGGAACCGTGACCGATTTTCCTGGCCATTCTGAGCGTGCCGTCGGCCAGCAGGTTGCCCACTTCACCCTGCCTGGTGGCCGCCAGGCCAAGCAGTTTTTTGGCCATTTCCGCATCGCCAAAACGAAAATCTCCTTTAATGGCACCCTGTTCAATAGCGTCAGCATAAAAGGCCAGAACGGCACCGGCTGAGATGGTGTCGAGCCCGTAATCATCGCACAGGTAGTTGAGAGAAGCGACCTGGTCAAGTTCGAAGATGTCCAGGTTGCTGCCCAGCATCCCGATGTTTTCGTAATCGAGTTCCGATTCCCTTCCCTCATGGTCGAGAACGGTAATACCGCAGCGCATCGTGCAGTTGGGGCAGCCGTAGGTTGCCACCCGGGCATTGTTTAGCCTTTCCCCGTCTATTTTCCAGGCATCAGGATGATGGGTCTTTCTCATGTTGTGCACCGGCAGGGCAGCCACTTCGTTGCACCAGGCCAGCACGCCGGTGGTTCCCTGGATGGACCAGCCGGTCTTCTTGTCTATTTCGCCAACTTTTCTCAAATCTTCCAGCCCGAGTTTTTTCATCCCTTCCGGGTCAGCCACCGGAATTGGTTTGGAACCTTTAATGACTATGGCTTTAAGCTTTTTCGAACCCATGACCGCACCGATGCCCGGCCGGCCGCCGGCCCGACCTTCCAGGCTTCGGATCATTGAGTAGAGGTTGAGGTTTTCGCCACCCTGGCCGATCAGCAGGATGCCTGCACCTTTTCCGTATTTCTTGTAAAGCCAGTTCTGAGCCTCGTAGGTGCCTTTGCCCCAGATTTCTTCGGCCGAAAGATACTCGATTCTGTCATCTTCTATGTACAGGTAAACCGGTTTCTCTGATTGGCCTTCAATGATGATGATGTCATAACCGGCTTTCCTCATCTGCTCGGTCACTCTTGTACCGAGGTTTCCGTCTCCGTAACCGCCGGTTAATGGAGACTTGGCGGCCACCACCGTTTTTCCGGTGTTGGGCGCCGGAATGCCGGCAATCGGCCCCACCGTGACAATCAGTTTATTCTCCGGCCCCAGCGGGTCAATGCCGGGCTTCAATTCGTCCCAGAGTATCTTCAGGGCAAAACCGCGTCCGCCAACCCACTTGTGGGCAAATTCTTCGCCAAAATGTTCAACCTTATGAGTGCGGTTTGTCAGGTCAATTCTTAAGATATTTCCAGTCCAGCCATGCATGTTTCTACCTCCCAATTAATATTAGACATTACGGATAACATAATCCCGATTTTTAGTCAACCAAAACAGCACTCTGTTTGGCCGGATAGGTCCGAAGAAATATTTTTTGCCGGATTGAGTTTGAATTTTTTTCCACCGGTTAATTTTTTATGTCATATCGGAATAATTTCCCTTTCATCTTTCCCCCGAATGGCCCGGAAAGCGAATGTTTTTATTTTCGGCTGAGATAATTATTTAATATTGTAAAGGGCTTTTTTTTGAGTAAAATAAAAAATGGAAATGGAGAGGGAAAAATGGCCAAGAAATTGTACAGGTCAACTCAGCAGAAAATGCTGGGAGGTGTTTGCGCCGGCCTGGCGGAATATTTTGACCTGGATGTTTCCCTCATGCGGCTGATCTTTGTCGGTGCGGCCCTGTTAACCGCCCTGCTGCCGATGACCCTTTTTTACCTTATTTCCTGGCTGGTGATTCCGCCGTCTCCTGTTCGGGAGCCCAAATCCTGAGGAGTTGCAGACACAGAAGATGAAAATAGCCGGAGAAGTCAGTTTTCGACACATCGCCATTGAAGGTGTCTTCAAATCAAGGAAAACTCTCCTGGCACATCTTTTAAGCCAGAAGATTGGCGGCCAGTTGGTGCTGGACCAAACAGCAAATCCCTATTTAAAAGATTTTTATAACGAGAAAGAAGGCGCGGCTTTTCTGGCCCAGCTGATTTTTTTGGCTAACCGGTACCATCAGCAGTCAAGGCTGGTCCAGCGCGACCTGTTTGTTGACCGGGTCATCTGCGATTATCTTTTTGAAAAGGATAAAATCTACGCCTACCAGACGCTGACAGATGATGAGCTCATGGTTTATGAAAGAATATACGGCATTCTGGCTGAAAGAGTGCCGCGGCCTGACCTGGTTATTTACCTGCAGATTTCTCTCAAGACGCTTTTAAGAAGAATTGAAAAAGAAGGGGATGCGGTAGAAAAGAATATCTCCGAGAAATACCTCGAAGATTTAGTTGAAGCATATGACTATTTCTTTTTTAATTACAAATCAACGCCCCTGCTGGTCATCAAAGCCGACGAGCTGGATTTTTCTCAGGACGAGCAGGTGTGGGACATTATCGAACAGATAAAACAGATGAGCCGGGGCACACTTTTTTATGTGCCGAAGAGTTTTAAAGCAAAATAAGTAAAAAAGTGATAAAATTAGAAGCGAGCTCAGAGGTGGCCGGTCCCCCTGAGACTCAGAGCCAGCCTTTGTAAAAATAGTTGCTTTACCCCGAGCCCGGGCCGGGCAGGGGAGAAAGAAAGGAGACATCATGGCTCAAGCCCAAACCGAAAGGGTAACGGTCTGCTATCTGCATGAACTTAAAAAACAAAAACAGAAAATTACAGTGCTGACCGCCTACGATTACCCGGTAGCCAAGATTCTGGATGAGGCCGGGGTCGATATTCTTCTGGTGGGTGATTCTCTGGGCATGGTCGTCCTGGGTTATGAAAATACTCTGCCGGTAACCATGGACGAGATGATCCATCACACAAAGGCGGTTGTTCGGGCCCGAAAAAGGGCTATGGTCATTGGCGACATGCCCTATCTTTCTTTTCATCTTTCGCTTAAAGATACGGTGGCCAACGCCGCCCGGTTTATCAAAGAAGCCGGGGCTGATGGAGTAAAACTTGAAGGAGCCTCACCCCAGCGTGTCGAGCTGGTGGAAGCACTGGTTGAGGCTGAGATTCCGGTCATGGGCCATGTCGGTCTTACGCCCCAGTCAGTCAGGCACCTTGGCGGGTTTAAAGTTCAGGGGACAGAGGAAGAAAAAGCAGAGGCTATTTTCCGCGGGGCTTTAGCCCTGGAAAAAGCCGGAGCTTTTGCCGTTGTGCTGGAATCAATTCCAGCTGAGTTAGCGCGGGAAATAACTTCTGCCCTCAGAATACCGACCATTGGCATAGGAGCCGGTCCCGACTGCGATGGTCAGGTGCTGGTGATTAACGACCTGCTCGGCCTGACCAGCGGTTATCTTCCGCGGTTTGTCAAAAAGTATGCCGAGCTGGGCCAGCAGATAAGCCAGGCTGCGGAACAGTACCTGCTGGAGGTTCGCCAGGGACTTTACCCGGAAGACCGGCACTGCTATCATTTAAAGCCGGAAAAAGCTGCGCTGGTTAAGAAGGTTAAGAACAAGATAATGCGGGAGATTAAAGAAAACAGGAAGCCCGCTAAAAGATAATTTGGTTCAGGGAAGACCGGGTGTAATTATTGGGGTTGGAGGAGCTCAAAAGCAGCAAGAGCACAAAAATCAAGAAACGGAAGAAAAAGAATAGAGAGAAAAAATGGAAATAATAACGTCAGTTGAGCAGGTAAGAGAAAAAATTCTCGGCTGGAAAAAGAGCGGATTAAAAATCGGATTTGTGCCAACCATGGGCTATCTGCACGAAGGACACCTGAGTCTGGTCCGGGAGTCAAAAAAAAGGACAGACCGGACGGTTGTTTCTATCTTCGTTAACCCGACTCAGTTCGGGCCGAACGAGGATTATCAGGTTTATCCCAGGGACCTGGAGCGAGATCAGAAATTGCTGAGCCGGGAAGGGGTTGACCTGCTTTTTTACCCGTCGGTCGAAGTCATGTATCCGGAAGGATACAAAACTTTCGTCGAGGTAAAAGACCTCCAGGACCGGCTGTGCGGCCGCTCGCGGCCCGGACATTTCCGGGGAGTTTGCACTGTCGTCCTGAAGCTTTTTAACATCGTTCAACCAGACGAAGCTTTCTTCGGCTGGAAGGATGCTCAGCAGGTTATCATTCTCCAGAAAATGGTGGAAGATTTAAACGTGCCGGTTAAAATAACACCTCTGCCTCTGGTGAGAGACCACGATGGTTTGGCCCTCAGCTCGAGGAATACTTACCTGAGTCCTGAAGAAAGAAAAGCCGCTCTGGTCCTCAACCGCAGTTTGGACCTGGCGGCTGAACTTATAAATAAGGGAGAAAGGTCTGCCGAGCTAATTAAGCGGAGAATGCTGGAATTAATTCAGCAGGAACCGCTGGCCAGGGTTGATTACGTCGAAGTAGTTGACCTGAAAACTCTGGAACCTCTCGAGCAGGTGCGGGAAAACACGCTGATTGCTCTGGCTGTTTTTATTGGCCGAACCAGGTTGATAGATAATCTGAGGATAATTGCGGGAGGGATAGAAAAATGATCGTATCTTACCTTAAATCAAAAATTCACCGGGCACGGGTTACCCACAGCCACCTTGATTACGAGGGAAGTCTGGGCATAGATGAAGAGTTGATGAACGCGGCCGGCTTGAGGGAATTTGAGCGGGTTGAAGTTTACAATGTAACTAACGGGGAGAGGTTTTCCACTTACCTGATTAAAGAAAAACCCGGTTCCGGTCAGATTGGCGTTTACGGCGCGGCAGCTCACAAAGCAAAAGAAGGTGATATCATCATCATCACTTCCTACTGCAGCCTGACCGATGAGCAGGCTGAATTTCACAGGCCGCGCGTGGTGCTGCTCGATGAAAACAATCGTATAAAGATGACAAAGAGCTGATGGCTATTTATAAGAAATCATCTATATCTTTTAGTCGCATTCCTTCGGCGGCTAATATAATAACCTCGACGTCCCGGAAGCTGAAGCTCAACGGCTAATTGAGGCCAGGCTCGATTATTTCTGGGTTCAACCCTATGGACAAAAGGCCAATCAGTTCTTAGCTCTAAAAGCAGCCTGATATTTTCTTGCTTTTCCCGCATAAATGACAGAAGGTCTTTTTTATCTTGCTCAAGACGGTTATCTCTGCGCAAGAAGCAAATTAAGATTCTTGCTTTTATCAAGCAATAGCCTGAAAAAGTAACTTTTCGGGGAAGAGGCCAGAAGAGTTCTTCAAAGTTAATCAATAAACAAATTAATTGTTGGTCCGAAGCATCTTAACGGCAGCTTTATGTTTGAATTAGACCAGGGGGGGCAGCTGTTCGGCACATCATTCCAGGTGGTAATTAGGCGCTTCTTTCGTGATGATGACATCGTGCACGTGGCTTTCGCGCAGGGCCGCCGTGCTGATTTTGATAAACCGGGCTTTTTTCTGCAGCTCTTCCACCGTGCGGCAGCCGGCATAGCCCATACCGGCCTTAAGTCCGCCCACCAGCATCTGGATGATAGATACGGCGCTGCCTTTATACGGCACCCGCCCTTCTATGCCTTCCGGCACCAGCTTGGTGGTTTCCGTAACAGAATCCTGGAAATATCTGTCCCGGCTCCCTTCTTTCATGGCTTCAATCGAGCCCATCCCGCGGTAAGTTTTGTAGGCCCGACCCTGGTAGATGACTACCTCGCCCGGCGATTCATCGGTGCCGGCTAACAGATTGCCCAGCATAACCGAGGAAGCACCGGCGGCGATCGCTTTCGTTATGTCTCCGGAATATTTAATTCCTCCGTCAGCAATCAACGGTATGTTGTGCTTGCTGGTGACTTTGTAAACATCGGCAATGGCTGTAATCTGAGGAACCCCTATGCCGGCAATTACTCTGGTGGTACAGATGGAGCCCGGTCCGATGCCAACTTTAACTGCATCAACACCCAGCTTTATCAGGTCTTCGGCCGCCTCAGCCGTGGCAATGTTTCCGGCAATAAGGTCAATTTCCGGGTAGGCCTGCCTGATTTTTTTCACCGTGTCGAGCACGCGCTGAGAATGTCCGTGAGCCGTATCCACCACGATGACATCGCAGCCAGCCTTGACCAGGGCGGCCACCCGGTCCATCACTTCTGCTCCAACACCGACCGCCGCGCCGACTCTCAACCGGCCCAGCTTATCCTTGGAAGCCAGCGGATACTGGATTCGCTTAAGGATGTCTTTATAGGTGATTAAACCTTTAAGATGGTAATTTTCATCAACAATCAGAATTTTTTCGACTTTGTGCTTGTGAAAGAGTTTTTCCGCCTCATCGAGCGGAGTGCCGACGGGCACGGTTACCAGCTCTTTGGTCATAACTTCTGAGACCGGAATGTCCAGGCGACTTTCAAACCTGATGTCGCGGTTGGTCAGAATACCGACCAGTTTGTTATTTTCATCAGTAACTGGCAGGCCGGAGATCCTGTACTTTTTCATCAGCTCGAGCGCCTGGTGAATCTTATCGCTCGGCCGCAGGGTGATCGGTTCGACAATCATCCCGCTTTCATGTCTTTTAACCTTGTCCACTTCTTCAGCCTGCGCTTCTATTGACATGTTGCGATGGATGATACCTATCCCGCCCTGCTGGGCCAGGCAGATGGCCATGCGCGAGGTGGTCACGGTGTCCATGGCGGCGCTCAAAATGGGGATTTTTATCTGGATATTCCTGGTTAACCAGGTTGAGACATCTGCTTCGGTCGGCAGCACATCGGACTTGGCCGGGAGGATAAGCACATCATCAAAGGTTAAACCTTCTTTTAATTTTTCCTCTAACATATTTATCCTCCTCTTTTGCTCAGTGTTTTTTCTTTTTGCCCGGAATAATTGGGCGGGCCTGCCTGAGGTAAGTGCCGCCGGCGGCCGCGGCTGATTGCTGTGGCCTCTGGTAATAAACGGGTTGCTCTCTGCGTTTTGGCATTTCAGCTTCCACCACCGGCTGAATCAGGAACAGGTAGCGAACCGCGTCTTCTTCGATGCGGTCGAGCATCTGCTGGAACATTTCGTAGCTTTCCTTCTTGTACTCGATGAGCGGGTCGCGCTGACCGTAGCCGCGAAGTCCAATTCCTTCCTTAAGGTAATCCATTTCCAGCAAGTGGTCCTTCCAGCGAGAATCAATAACCTGCAGGAGAATCAGCCGCTCAAACTCTCTCATCCTCTCCGGGCCGAGTAATTTTTCTTTCTGTTCGTAAACTTCTCGGATGTGGCTGGACAGGGCGGTGAATAATTCCTCATAAGTTATTTCATCCCAATTGATTTTGAGCTGGTTCAGGTCAATAGAAAATTGAGCGTGCAGCGCCTGCTGCAGCGCTTCGCGGTCCCATTCGTCAGGGTGTTTCTCTTTGTTGGCATACTGGTCGAGGTACCATTCTATCAGGGAATCGAACAGGTTGAGAAAGTAGTCGCGCAGGTCCTTGCCCTCGAGTATTTCTCGACGCTGACGGTAAATTGTTTCCCGCTGCTTGTTCATAACGTCGTCATACTCGAGCAGGTGTTTTCTGATGGAGAAATTCTGAGCTTCAACCTGTTTCTGCGCCCGCTCGATCGCCCTGGTAACCATCGGATGCTGGATGGGCACACCTTCGGCCATGCCGATTCTGGCCATCAGACCGGACAGCCGGTCCGAGCCGAAGATGCGCATCAGGTCATCTTCCAGGGAGAGGTAAAAACGCGAAGAACCCGGGTCTCCCTGGCGCCCGGCCCGGCCGCGTAACTGGTTATCAATACGCCTTGATTCGTGGCGCTCCGTGCCGATGATATGAAGTCCACCCAGAGCGACAACTTTTTCGTGCTCTTCCTGGGTTATTTTAAGGGCTTCTTCGTAGGCTTTCTGGAACTGTTCGGGGGTGGCCTGAGCCGGGTCAATCCCGGCTTTTTTCAGGGCTTCCTTGGCCAGAAAATCCGGATTTCCGCCCAGGAGAATGTCCACGCCGCGGCCCGCCATGTTGGTGGCGATGGTCACCGCGCCAATCCGGCCAGCCTGGGCAATGATCTGGGCTTCCAGCTCATGGTATTTGGCGTTAAGCACCACATGCCTGATGCCCTTTTTCCTGAGCATTTCACTGAGTTTTTCCGATTTTTCAATCGAGATGGTGCCGACCAGCACGGGACGTCCGATTTTATTCAGTTCGATGATTTCTTCCACCACGGCATTCCATTTTTCACGAGCCGTCCGGTAGATGACGTCGGGATATTCAATTCGCCGGAGGGGTTTGTTGGTCGGAATTTCTACCACGTCCAGCTTGTAGATGTGCATGAATTCGGCAGCTTCGGTGGCGGCCGTACCGGTCATGCCGGCCAGCTTTTTGTACATACGGAAGTAATTCTGGAAGGTAATGGAAGCCAGCGTCTGGTATTCTTCTTCGACCTTGACTCCTTCTTTGGCTTCTAAGGCCTGGTGCAGGCCGTCGCTGTAGCGGCGGCCGGGCATCAGCCTTCCGGTAAATTCATCCACGATGATGACCTGCCCATCCTTAACCATGTAATCGACATCGCGCTTGAACAGGAAGTGGGCTTTAAGTGACTGGTTGATGGCGTGAACCAGGTCCATGTAATTGAGGTCATAAAGGTTGGGGACACCAAAATACTTCTCGGCTTCCGCCACACCGTTTTCGTTCAGGGCAACGGTTCGGGTCTTTTCATCCAGAGTGAAGTGTTTATCCTTTTGCAGCCGGCGTACAAATTTATCAACTTTATAATAAAGCTGGGTTGATTCCTGGGTTGGTCCGGAGATGATGAGCGGGGTCCGGGCCTCGTCAATCAGGATGCTGTCCACCTCGTCCACAATGGCGTAATTGAATTCGCGCTGGACGAGGTCTTCGAGGCGGAATTTCATGTTATCGCGCAGGTAATCGAAACCAAATTCGTTATTCGTGCCGTAGGTTATGTCGGCCGCGTAAGCCTTTTTCCGCTCGGCATCTCTCATATCATGCTGGATGACGCCAACGCTCAGGCCGAGGAACTTGTAGATGGGACCCATCCATTCGGCGTCGCGTTTGGCCAGGTAGTCGTTCACAGTAACGATGTGGACGCCCCTGCCCTCCAGAGCATTGAGGTAGGCCGGCAGGGTGGCTACCAGGGTCTTGCCTTCACCGGTTTTCATTTCGGCGATTTTACCCTGGTGCAGAACAATGCCGCCCATCAGCTGAACGTCAAAGTGGCGCATCCGAACGGTGCGGCGGGCAACTTCCCGGACGACGGCAAAAGCTTCTACCAGGATGTCATCAAGAGTGGCTCCCTGGCGCAGTTTTTCCTTGAATTCGGCAGTTTTGGCCTGGAGCTGGGCGTCAGTCAGTTGCTGGATTTGCGGCTCAAGGGCGTTTATGGCCGCAACATAGGGCTGGAGTTTTTTCAGGTCCCGTTCGTTCTTGGTCCCGAAGATTTTAGTTAGAAGCCATTTCCACATTTACTAATTTTTAACAGAAAGACAGGCTAAAGTCAATTGCCGCGGCTCATCGGACGGCGGGATTCTCCCTTCAGCGAAATCTGGTTTTTAAACAATAGATTAGGCTTCCCACGGCCAAAGAAGTAAAACCGATAATCAAGACAGAAATTCTGGAACTTAGGAGAGAAAGACCTATGGATAAGCACAGAATCAGGCCTGTAAGAGGAATGAGGTCTGAGTATTTTTTATTTTTTTTCTCCAGTCGCAGAGAGCTGATGTTTGCCAGAGAGTAATAGAAAAGGAGCGAGAAGGAGCTTACCGAGACAACTCGAGCCAGGTCAAAAAAGTAGGCCAGGATAGCCATCATCAGACCGGATGCCCAGACGCCCCTGGCCGGAGTTTTAAATCGCGGGTGAATATGTTGTAAAAAACCGGGCAGGTCTTTTTCTCTGGCCATGGCCAGCAGCATGCGGGAAACGCCGAGAATACCGGTCAGCAGAACACTGGCCGTCGCTAACAGACCGCCCGCCGCCACCAGCGGCCCTGTCCAGCGCAGGCCGGTCTGCCTGATGGCCAGGGAAAGAGGTGCGCCAGAATGACTGAGTTTTGGAGCTCCGACGAGGCCAATGGCCACAAAGGTGACCAGGAAGTAAACGCCTGTAGATACGGCTAAGGAAATGATGATGGCCAGCGGAACGTTGTGGCTTGGGTTTTTTACTTCTTCCGCTATTACTGCTACCCGGGCGAAGCCCTGGAAGGCAAAAAAGATAACGGCGGCGCCAAGGAATATCCCGGAAGGGGACATTCGCCAAGGCTTGAAATTCTCAGGCCGAATGAAGAATACTCCGACCAGGAAAAATACCAGGAGGATTCCAAGCTTGAGACTTACCAGAAGGTTATTCACCGCGGCGGATTCTTCTACGCCGATCGTATTGATTACAGTAAAAACAATTATCAGGATGGCCGCCATCAAATTTACGCTCAACCCGGATAATCCAGTTAGCTCAACAAAATAGTGGGCAAAACTCAGAGCAACCACCGCCCCGGAAAAAAGGTTAGAAACTATCCACATCCAGCCCACCAGAAAGCCGCAAAAGGGGGAAATCAACTGCCTGGCATAGAAATAAATGCTGCCTTCGGCGGGTTTCCAGGCAATGAGCTGAATAAAGCTGAGGGCGGTAAAGGTGGTGGCTATGGACGCCAGCAACAGAGAAATCAGCAGGGCTGAACCGGCCAGCCCGGCCGCCACCCCGGTCACAGCGAAGATACCGGCCCCGACTGTCGCCCCGATGCTGATAGCTGTAGCAGAAATCAAGCTGAGGCCGTGCTTGGCTGGCAGAGTTTGCTTTGGCTCTACTGCTTCAGGCATCGCCATCATCATAACTTAAAAAAGGACTTGAGAAAACCTGAAGCCTATGAATTTCCCGGTAAGGCCCGGATTGACTCTTTCGCAAAGAATTTGGTAGGAATAAATAGGAATAAACATGGATACAGGCGGCCTGTGGTCAATAAGACAATGAGGTCGCGCCCGGACGGCGGGGGATATAAGGTAGATTTGCCACGAACCGTTAAATGATTATAAAATTCAGAGCAGGGAGGGCAAAATGAGAACAACCTGGCTGGTTGTTTTGATAATCGCCGTTATACTTCTGACTGTCATCATCATTCAGAATCGCGAGCCGGTTAAGACCCGATTTCTGTTAGCCACGGTGGAGATGCCGCACATTCTGCTTCTGCTGATTACCGCCGCGGCCGGGTTTGTGGCCGGTTTGATGGTCGCCCTGCTATCTGAAAGGAAGAAGGCCAGGCAGGAGAAGAAGGAGCAACAGCCAACGCAATAAGAAAAGCACCTGATGGTTTGTTTTTGACCGGGCTGACCCGAAAGCAGCCTTGAATGTGGTCAGGCCCGGGCTTCAGACTGGCGAGTAAAACGAAAGCTACCGATAGATTCTTTTCTTCATTCATAAATGCACTCTTGCATATTTACTTGCCTTGCCTCATGACGACATTTTTCCGGCCTGCGGTGGTTTTTAAATAAAATTTTTCCCCAAACATGACCAAAAGGTATGGTTGGCACACCATCTTATTTTGAACAATCGGCCTCAGCTATTCGGCTGATTTTTTCCCGGGGCTGTTATGAAAGAAAAATAAACTTGAAATCGGTGAAGGAAAACTGACAAATCAAATTCAGCCGCCTGAAACTCTGGCCTCTTTTAGCCAGTAAACCTGACAGGCAATTGCCACCTGAATCGGAAAGCCAGACCGAGGGGCAGGTCTTTGGTTGCCGGTGAGAGAGGAGCAGACAGGCTGACAAAAGAGAAAAGTTGACAAAAGCCTCAAAAGTTCATAAAAAGGTTTTCATAATTCCGTGAAGGTAGATTGAAGTGCCGTGGGCTCAGGCTTATGACCCTTTAAACGCATTCTGGTTGTCAACTCTGCTGGCCGCTTTGCCGATTGTGGTCCTGCTCGGTAGCCTGGCCTTCCTGAAGTTAAAAGCCCACCTGGCGGCCCTGGCTGGGCTCACCGTTTCTGTCCTGATTTCTGTTCTCGTATTCAGAATGCCCGTCGAAAAGGCTCTTTTGGCCACCGGATTTGGAGCTGCCTACGGGCTTTTTCCCATCGGCTGGATAATTCTGAATGCTATCTTCCTTTACGAACTCTGCCTGGATAAAGGAGCTATCCAGGTTTTGCGGGAAAACATGGCCGGCCTTACTTCAGACCGGCGTCTGCAGCTGTTACTGATTGCCTTTGCCTTCGGAGCCTTTTTTGAGAGTGCGGCCGGTTTTGGTACCCCGGTAGCCATCACGGCGGCCCTGCTGATCGGGCTGGGCTTTCCGCCGCTTCAGGCTTCCGGGCTGTCACTCATCGCCAACACCGCTCCGGTGGCTTATGGGGCGCTGGGCACGCCGATTGTCGCCCTGGCGGCCGTCACCGGCCTGGATTTGCTCAAATTGAGTGCCATGGTCGGCCGGCAGCTTCCGTTTTTCTCCGTCCTGGTGCCCTTCTGGCTGCTGGTGGTTTTTTGCGGTTTCAGAAGAATGAAGGAAGTCTGGCCGGCTGCCCTGACGGCCGGGCTGGCTTTTGCCGTCCCGCAGGCCATTATCGCCAACCTGCATGGCCCCTGGCTGGCCGGGGTGGTCTCGTCCCTAATTTCTATAACAGCCCTAATCATTCTATTCAGGTTCTGGCAGCCTCAAAAAATTTATTCACCTGAAGGCTTTGAAGAAGCCAGGACCAGTTCGGGAAATATGGACAAAAAAGCCCTTCTCACGGCGGCCGGCCCCTGGCTTATCCTGAGCCTGGTCATCTTTGTCTGGGGAGTTCCCCGGTTTAAAAAACTTCTGGATGCAATTTTCTCCCCCTCGATGGCTATTCCAGGGCTCCATCAGCAGGTTTTGAGAATGCCCCCGGTCAGCCCAGAACCGGCGGCCGAAGCGGCGGTATTTCGCTTTAATTTTCTTTCTTTTACCGGAACGGGAATTCTGGCGGCGGCCATCATCAGCGGCCTGATGATGAGATTTAACCTGAAAAGAATGTTCCAAGTTTACTGGAAGACGCTCCGGCGGGTGAGGTTTTCCCTCCTGACCGTTTCGGCCATGCTGGCTCTTGGCTATGTCACCAGATATTCTGGAATGGATGCCACCCTGGGGCTGGCTTTTGCCAGGACCGGGGCTCTTTATCCCTTCTTCGGAACGATGCTGGGCTGGCTGGGCGTGGCCCTGACCGGCTCCGATACTTCGTCCAATGTGCTTTTTGGCAGTCTCCAGAAAATAACTGCCCAGCAGCTCGGCCTGAGCCCGGTGCTGATGGCCGCGGCTAACAGCTCGGGCGGGGTCATGGGCAAGATGGTCGATGCCCAGAGCATTGTGGTGGCCAGCACGGCCACTCGCTGGTACGGTCACGAAGGTCGCATCCTGCGCTATGTTTTCTGGCACAGCCTGCTTCTGGCTGCCCTGGTGGCCCTGCTGGTTTTTCTGCAGGCATATGTCTATCCTCTCAGCCGCCTGGTGGTCAGGTAGACCGGCTCGAGCCAGAATTTTTAACTCAACGCGATGAAAGCGGCCTGAAGCAGGTCAAGCTGGTGTGATTAAATGATCTAATTGATTAAATAACAATTGCAACGGCCTTCCCCGAATTACCATTGAACTGTTTGGGTTTAAGGAAAGACATCCATTCAGGACGGAAATTATTTTTACGGCCAGCCATCTGCCAGCGCTAAATAACGAAGAAAATCGGTCGGCTAAAACAAAGCAGGTGATAGCACCCCGGGGAAAATTTTCAGCCCCGGTCGGCCCGGGTTGATTTGCCGCGCAGAAGATAGTCCCAGCCGGAAAGAAATTCGCGGATTTGAACCAGCAGCCTCCTGCGCTTGAAAAAGATGACCCCGGCCACCCACAGCAGAAAAAACCTTCGCCAGAAAATTGATTCCAGCCAGACCGTCCTGAAACCGAGCAGGATGTAAAGGAAATGAAAAGCCTGGTTAACATAAATTGATTTGCTCATCCAGAAAGCCAGGATATTAAGGCCTACAAAGCCGGTGAAGAAAGTCCAGGAATAATGGCCGAGCAGCGTTCCGTATAGAAGGCTAATGATGTAGATGGCCCAATCAACCCAGCCGTCGAGCTCGGCCAGATAACCCGGACGATAGCTTTTCCGGGCGAAAAAGCCATCCAGACAATCGCTTAACCAGGCTGCGAAAATTATGGTCATAAATGTATTAAAAACATCCCTTCCTTGCCAGAGGATGTATGCCAGGTAGAGGGCAAGCAGCCCCCTTATGAAGGTGAGAGTATCTGCTATCAGGAACCCCTTCCTGTGCAGATATCCGGCCAGCATGGATCCCTATCCCATTTCTTAAATTTATTTTATTCGAGAAGGCAAGTTGCTTCAAGAAAAAGATTGGAAATAATCTGGCAGGAAAAAGATTTATTTCAATAATTAGGTCACTGCGGCTGCCTTCTTTCCCGTCAGGGATAAGCCTGAGAAAAACTTAATCGGGGTCTATTCGCCGATGATTTTAATCAGGACCCGCTTGCGGCGTTGCCCGTCAAATTCCCCGTAAAAAATCTGTTCCCAGGGACCGAGGTCCAGCTTCCCGTTGGTTACGGCCACCACCACTTCGCGGCCCATGACGGTCCTTTTCAGGTGGGCATCGGCGTTGGTTTCGCCGGTCAGGTTGTGGCGGTAAGAACCGGGGGAGTGGGGAGCCAGCTTCTCCAGCCACTGGAAGAAATCCTGGTGCAGTCCACTCTCGTCATCGTTAATGAAAACGCTGGCCGTAATGTGCATGGCGTTAACCAGGCACAGTCCTTCCCTGATGCCGCTCTTGCGAACGGCTTCCTGCACCCGGTCGGTGATGTTTATGAGCTGCTGCCGGTGCTCGGTTTGAAACCATAGATATTCAGTCCAGCTTTTCATCCTCTAATGCTCCATTGAGTTTTCATCGGATAAATTCTTACCCAAATACGATTAAAAATATTTTTAAAATAAAAATGGGCCGGAGATGTCTCCACCTCCGGCCCGAATTAAGCTCAGTGTCTGCCGAGTAATTCATCCACCAGGGGTTTAGCGTCATAAACTTTCAGCAGAGCTTCGATGATTCCCTCACCGCTGACCATGACCGAACGAGAAACTTTTTCTTCATAAACAAACCTGGTGGGCAACGACTGAATGTTTCCGTCGAAAAGAACACCAACCAGTTCGCCCTTCCTGTTAACGACCGGAGAACCGGAATTGCCGCCGATGGAATCTATGGTGGCCACAAAATTGAGCGGTTTATTCAAGTTGAGGGCTGGCTTTTTCTTGTACCAAATTTCAGGCAGGAACCAGGGAGCCTGGTTGTTCTTTTCCTTGGCCTTAGCGTAAAGGCCGGCAAAGGTGGTCTGGAAAGGAATCTTTTTGCCGTTTTCCACATAGCCCTTGACCACACCAAAACTCAAGCGGAGCGTTCCGGTAGCATCAGGCGGGAAGGAAGTACCTTTGAGCTTGAAAATAGCTCTGGCCACCAGAGTTCCGTTCTTGACCTCTACTGCCTGAACCTTCTTTTCATACCTTTCTCTGAGCGCCTGGGAGAGGGGTTCTACCAGGAGGGCCAGTTTAATCATCGGGTCCTGACACTGATAAACTGCTTCCCGTCCACCTTCCAGTAATTTATTCCTGAATTCCGGGTCTTTTAATCTGGTGCCAGTAATTAATTCTCTGGCCACTTCTTCCGGAGATTTGCAACCCAGGAGCCATTTGGTTTCCTGCAGGTCGGGCAATTCTTTTTGGAGATACCTCAGCGAATCGGCCAGCTTGAAGATTTCAAACTCATCATTAATCGGACCGCGGGTGCCCATGGCTCTCCGGGCAGCAACCATTTCCGGGGATTGCTGGTCTCTTTCACCCGCCATTCTGACTATCGAGCGAGCTATGTTGAAGTAGACCGTGTCGAAAGCATTGCCTCTTTCAAATAACTGGTACTCCTTGAAGAAAGAGGCGTATTCTTTTTGAGCCTGAGCTATTTCCTCCCAGGCCTGGCCGTATTCCTTGGCTAACTCGGGATTGGCGGCCACCGCCTGACGAATTTTCTGCTCTTCAGCCAGCTTCTTGGCCATCAGCTCTTTATCAAGCAACCCGGATTGATAACCGATCGTGGCTTTAAGGCTGTTTTCAATGCCGAAAAGAGTGTTGCTGGCTATTCTGGCCTGTTCCGGTCCCTTGTTAGCATATTCATGAAGCAGGGCCTGCCTTCTTTTCAGGTTGGCAATGGTAAAAGGATAGCTCACGTCGCGCAGGAAAAGGAGCTGGTCATAGGTTAGAAGACGCCCGGTTGAGCCGGGATTGCCAGAACAAAATACCAGGTCGCCTTCTTTGAGCGGGGTGGTTGACCATTTCAGGTAATGCTGTGTTTTAAGCGGCTGTCCGTTTTCATAAACGCGGAAGATCGAAATATCCAGGTCATAGCGCGGATAGGTAAAGTTGTCCGGGTCACCGCCGAAAAAGGCCACATCTTCTTCCGGGGCAAAAACCAGCCGGACATCGTTGTAAACTTTATACTTATAAAGATGGTACATACTGCCAGAGTAAAGTGAAACTACCTGACAGCGAAGCCCCGACTTGGCACCGGCTTCTCTCTGAATGTCAGAGATGACTTTTTGCCGGGCAGCCAGCACTTCCTGAGCGGTCATGCCGGGTTTTTCGGAGGATAGAACCTTATCGGTCACGTCTTCAATTTCTTGTAAAACCCACAGTTCCACGCCAGGACATTTTAATTCTTCTTCCCGGGTTCTGGCATAAAAACCAGTTTTTATCAGGTTCTTTTCCGCGGTGGACAGGTTCTGGATGGCTCCGCGCCCCACATGGTGGTTGGTCAGCACCAGCCCGTCCGGGGAAACAAAAGAAGCGGAAGCGCCGCCAAAACGAACGGAGGCCAGCCTCAAGTGGTCAAGCCATTCATCGGTTACCCTGAACTTGTATTTTTTGGCGATATAATCCTTCGGAACAAGGTTATAAGGCCACATGCCTTCATCGGCTGACAAGGGCAACAGCAACCAGATGAAGGCGAGCAAAATGAGAAAAGACTTAATGCGGGTATGATGAAACCTCTTCATGTAAACCTCCTACGGCAATTATTATCTCAAAACAGGCCAGGAAATTGAAGCCTTGGCCGGAGTTATTTTTCTAAAAGAGTTTAATTTAAAAAAAAGAGAATTTGTAAGTCTGAAAACCTTTCCTCGCGCTGAATATTAAAGTCAGAACCTGAGTTTGCCACTGATTTTTTTAATTATGTGGAAAGTATTTTTTCGAATAATAAAAGGAAGCTAAAAAAATCAGTTCGTTCCTGAGTTTTACAGGGGATTGAAGAAAAAATCGTTACCGGTGCCTGCTGAATTATGGTCTGGAGTCAGGCATGGCAAGCTTAATAACGTCTGGTCTTTTTTCGTGAAATAATTTTTTTTGAGTATTTTGTTCATTAACCATTTAACCTTGGACCAGCCCGTCTGTTCTTTGTAGTTTCATCAGCGCAGCCCAAAATTTAGATTAGCCAAAAATTAATCAGGGGAGGCTAAAAATTTTATCCTAAAAAGAATATAATGAATCTTAAAAATAAATCTCAGTAGAAAGAGCAAAAATGTTTCATAAAAGAGAGGAGAAAAATTTTGCCCTGCTAAATGCCGGTGAGAGATGCTCTCTGGCCGAAGTTCCGCAGGGCGAAGTGTTCAGGATTGTCGAAATAAAAGGCGGGCCCGGTTTGCACCGCCGGTTGCTGGCCCTGGGCTTTCATCGCGGCGACCGGGTCATCCTGGATGGTGAAGCACCGATGAGAGGGCCGCTGCTCATAAGGAACCTGACCACGGAGACCAGGGTGGCCCTCGGGCGGGGCATAGCCCAAAAAATTTTCGTCGAGCCGGTCAGTAAAGATGAAGGATAACGCCCCGGTCATTGTTTTTGTCGGTCAGCCGAACTGCGGCAAAAGCACTCTGTTTAACTCTATCGCCGGCTTTAAAGCCCAGACCTCAAATTTCCCGGGCACGACCGTGACCCATGCCCACAGCGAAGTCCTGTGGAAAGGCCGGGTTTACAATGTAGTGGACCTGCCCGGCACCTATTCTTTGACGCCGCATGAACCACAGGAAAAAGTGGTGCTGACCCACGTTTTTAAGGAAAAACCGGACCTGATCGTGAATGTGGTGGACGCTTCGCTTCTGTGTCGGAGCCTGGAATTGACGGTGGAATTGTTGGAACTCGAATACCCGATGATTGTCGTCCTCAACATGATGGACCTGGCCGAGAAAAAGGGCATGACCATAGATGTCCAGGAGCTTCAGAGAAAGCTCGGCCTGCCGGTCATCAAATCAATTGCCATCCGTGGCCTTGGTACAACAGAGTTGATGAACAGCGTCGAGAAAGTTCTGAGTGAAAAATTTAAGCCAGAGGCCATAAAATTTTCTGCTGAGGTTGAAAGAAGAATTAGCGAGCTGGCTGACAGTTTGCCGGAAGATTTCCCGATAGTGGCCAATAAGAGGTTTACGGCCATAAAAGCCATCGAATCGGAAACCCTGGCCGTCGATAAGTTTTTCCTGGAAAACAACCCGGAGTTTAAAAGTAAGCTTGACCGAATCCGCCAGGAAATATCTGCTTTGAGACAGTCCCCGGCCTATGAAGTGGTGGCGGCTGAACGTCATCACCTGGCCTTAAAAATCTTTGAAGACTGCTGTCGGGTACGCCATGCCCGGGTCCGGGCGGTGGAAAAGCTTGATAACCTGATCATGCATCCGGTGTTCGGGTTGTTTTTCCTCGTTCTGGTCCTGGCCGGTATGTTTTATTTGATATTTAAAGTCGGCAGCCCGCTTGAAACCTGGCTGCTTAAACCATGGGAAGCCATCCGGCTGGCCATCGAAAACCGGTTCGGACCTACCTTGGCGGCTGAACTGCTCTCCGGCCTGGTCCAGGGTATAGGCGGGGGAATAGCCATCGTCTTTCCTTATTTTATCCCGCTGCTTTTGCTGATGGGCTTGCTGGAAGATTCTGGCTACTTAGCCAGGGCGGCTTTCCTTCTCGATACCTTTATGCATTACCTCGGTCTTCACGGGAAATCTGTGCCGCTTTTCATCCTGGGATTCGGCTGCAACGTGCCGGCCCTCATGGCCACCAGAATTTTGGAATCGCGCCGCGACCGGCTGATTACAGTTTTGCTGATCCCGTTTATTCCCTGTGCTGCCCGCACGACCATCATCCTGGCCCTGGTGGCGTTTCTGCTTGGTCCCTGGTGGGCACTTGGTTTTTATGCCTTTAATTTATTGGTCATAGCCGTTTTAAGTGCCGTGCTGAGCCGTGTTTTTAAGTATTCCTCACCCGGACTTATCCTGGAAATCCCGAGCCTCAGGTGGCCATCATTCAGAAACATTCTGAAAAAGACTTATTTTAACCTGGCCGAGTTTGTGCGCTTTGCCTGGCCGATTCTTATCGCCGGAAGCGTGCTGCTCAGCCTGCTGAGTTTTATAGGGTTTGACCGTCTGCTGAACGCCTGGCTGTCTCCTTATGTAAGCGGCCTGCTGGGCTTGCCGGACAGTCTGGGCGTAACTCTGGTGTTCGGCTTTCTAAGAAAAGAACTGTCCCTGCTGATGATGTTTCAGGCACTGGGCGTCAGCTATGGCAGTCTGCTTTCGGTCATCAGCCGGACCCAGCTGCTGACTTTTGTGGTGTTTGTCAGTTTCTTCATCCCCTGTCTTTCCACCCTGGCCACCATCTGGAAGGAAATGGGTAAGAAGGTGGCTTTTGTGTCGGTTTTGCTCAACTTGAGTGTGGCCACCGCGGTCAGCCTGATGGTGCGCCTGGCCGCCTTGATTTTCTGAAATCAGTCTGGGGCCGGACAGCAGCTGCCGATGGTTTGAGAATTTAGCTCAGGCTCGGTTTTGACTGAAGTAGCTTTTAATGGCCGAGGCAGTTTTTTCTCCCACCACCCGGGCCAGTTCTTCGACGGTAGCATTTTTAATTCTCTCCAGGTTGTGGAATGCGGCAAGAAGTTTTTTCTTCCTGACCGGCCCGACGCCCGGCAGGCGGTCTAACTCAGAGGAAAAAGTTTTTTTCTGGCGGCGTTGCCGGTGGAAAGTGATAGCGAAGCGGTGCGCTTCGTCCCGAACTTGCTGAATTAGCTTTAAAGCGGGTGAGGCGGGGTCGAGCCTCAGCCCTTCCGGATGGGCCGGTGAGAATAAGATTTCTTCTTTTTTGGCCAGGGAACACAAATCGATGTCCAGAAGGCCAAGCTCTTCCAGTACTTCTCTGGCGGCGCTTAACTGACCTTTGCCTCCGTCGACAAAAATCAGGTCGGGCAGCGGTTTTTTTTCTTCCAGCAACCGGCGGAGACGGCGAGTCAGCACTTCTCTGATAGAGGCAAAATCATCAGGCCCGCTTACCGTTTTAATTTTGTATTTCCTGTAGGCTGATTTATCAGGCTGCCCGTCGCGGAAAACAACCAGGGAACCAACGGCTTCCTGACCGCCGGTGTTGGAGATGTCGATACCTTCGATATGATGCGGCCATTTTTTGAGCTTTAAAACCTGGCTCAGCTCGGCCAGAGGGCCCCCGTCTTCCTGTTTTTCCAGCATGAGCCGGGCATTCTGGTTGGCCAGTTCGAGGAGCCATTGTTTTTTCCGGCTGGTCGGGTAATGAACTTTCGTCTTGATGTTACGAATATTTAAAAGTTCACACAATCGATTTTCCTGCCCGGCGGTTAAGGTAAAGGGGAGAAGCAGGTTTTCCGGAAGTTCATGAGCGCGGTAAAACTCACCGAGAGTCTCCACCAGCAGGTCGCCCGCATCTTCTGACTGGCTGTTATTCAGCAAACGGCCGCTGGAAGAGCGGATGCGGCCTTCCCTCATGTGAAAGATAAAAAAGCTGATTAGCCCGGCCATCCGGGCATAGCCGACGATATCCAGGTTTTCTTTTCTGGTGGAAATAACCCGCTGGATTTCCTTTAGACCTTCAAGGGCTCTTATCACATCTCGCCAGTGGGCGGCTTCTTCAAACTTTAAGGCTTCGGCCGCTTTTTCCATCTTAAGCTGCAACTGTTCGATAAGTTCGCTTTTCCGGCCTTCGAGCAGCATCACTGCCTTTTCCACCTCTGACCTATAATCTTCTTTCGAGACATATCCGAGGCAGGGTGCACTGCAAAGCTTGAGGTCATACTCCAGACAGGGACGCTTCCTGCTCCGGAAGACGGTATTTTCACAGGTGCGCAACCGGAAAGAGCGGGTAATGAGCGAGATCAGGTGGCGAGCTTCCTCGGCCGGGCTGAACGGGCCAAAATATCGAGCTCTGTCGTCTTCGACCCGGCGGCTGAGGTACAGGCCCGGATATTCTTCATTCACGGTTAACTTTAAAAAGGGAAAGCTTTTATCATCTTTGAGCCTGAGGTTGAATTTCGGCTGGTAAAACTGGATGTAATTGTTTTCGATGAAGCTGGCTTCTTTCTCCGAGCTTACCAGAAGGTAATCTATATCGGCCGTCTCGCTCAGGATATTCTGAACTTTGAAGTCAGGGTTGGGCAGGAAATAGCTCTTGACCCGGTCTTTGAGCGAACGGGCTTTTCCGATGTAAATCACTTCCCCCGAAGCATTTTTAAAAAAGTATATGCCGGGCTTGCTCGGGAATTTCTTTATCTTTTCTTTCAGCCTGGTAATGTCCATAGCTTCTGTCTGGCCCTGTTCTGGCCGGTCTTGAGACCGGATTTATTATACTGCTTTTGACCGAAAGCGGGCAGATTTTCTGTCTGACTGAAATCTGCCCGCTCGGTCCTCAGCCCATCAGCTCGAGCTCTCTCTTTTTGAGCCGGTTCAGTTCGTCGCGGTACTGAGCTGCCTTTTCAAATTCTAAATTGCGGGCGGCTTCTTTCATCAGCCGTTCGAGCTCTTCTATCCGCTTCTGGCGTTTTTCAGGGGAGAGATAAATTTCCTTTTCTTCTGCCAGTCTGGTGTAGTCCAGGTAATCCCTCTCGTAGACGCTGGTGAGCACCTCGTCGATGTTTTTCTGAATCGATTGCGGGGTGATGCCGTGTTCCTGGTTGTATTTCATCTGCAGCTGGCGACGGCGGTTGGTTTCTTCCATTGCCTGGCGCATCGACTCGGTGATGGTGTCGGCGTACATGATAACCTTGCCCGAAACGTGGCGGGCCGCCCGGCCAAAAGTCTGAATAAGGCTCGAGGTTGAACGAAGGAAGCCTTCTTTATCGGCGTCGAGTATGGCAACCAGCGACACTTCAGGCAGGTCGAGCCCCTCGCGCAGCAGGTTAATGCCGACCAGGGCATCAAATTTTCCTTTCCTGAGGTCGCGCAGGATTTTCACCCTTTCCAGAGTCTCGATATCAGAATGCAGATATCGAACACGCAGGCCAAGCTCGTGGTAATAGCGGGTGAGGTCCTCAGCCATTTTCTTCGTCAGAGTGGTAATCAGGGTCCTTTCATTCTTCTTGGCCCTTTCCTGGATTTCTTTCATCAGGTCATCAACCTGACCCCGCACCGGCCGAACTTCGACTTCCGGGTCAACCAGCCCGGTCGGCCGGATAATTTGCTCCACTACCCGGCTCCCGGCTTTTTTGAGTTCGTAAGGACCGGGTGTGGCGGAAACATAAATCACCTGTCCGACTCTTTCTTCAAATTCGCGAAAATTCAGCGGCCGGTTATCGAGGGCCGAAGGCAGACGAAAACCGTGTTCAATCAGGGTCAGTTTGCGGGAGCGGTCTCCGTGGTACATCCCGCCAATCTGGGGCACGGCCACATGAGATTCATCGATGATGGTAAGAAAATCGTCAGGAAAGTAGTCAAGCAGGGTGTAAGGTGGCTGCCCGGGCTTTCGCCGGCTCAGGTAGAGTGAGTAGTTTTCAATTCCCGGGCAATAGCCAAATTCCCGCAGGAGTTCAAGGTCGTAGAGGGTTCTTTCTTCTAAGCGCTGGGCTTCAACATATTTTCCCTGGGAAATGAAAAATTCGACCTGCTTTTTGAGCTCCTGTTCGATGCCGGCGATGGCTTCTTCCAGAATATCTCTGGGAGTGGAAAAGAAAGTGCGCGGGTAAATGACCACTCGCCCGAGCTGCTGCAGCTTCTGACCGAGCAGAGCATCAAAAAGGGCAATTTCCCTCAACCGGCCATCTTCTATTTCTAAGCGGTAGCAGAAATCTTCGTAAGATGGGAAAATGTCGATGATGTCACCCCGCACCCGAAAAGTTCCGCGCCTGAGGTCGTCGTCTGACCGCACATACTGGATGCTGACCATCCGGTCCAGCAGTTGCTTTCGGGTGACGGGCTGGCCCACTTCCAGGGGGAAGCTCTGCGAATAGTAAGTTTCCGGGGCACCGATGCCGTAGATGCAGGAAACCGAAGCCACGATGATGACGTCCCGGCGGGAAAAAAGGGCGTTGGTGGCCGCCAGACGCAGGCGGTCTATTTCTTCATTAATGGTTGCTTCCTTGGCAATGTAGGTGTTGGTAGCCGGAATATAAGCTTCCGGCTGGTAGTAATCATAGTAGCTGACAAAATATTCCACCGCATTGTGCGGGAAAAAGCGCTTGAATTCCTGGTAAAGCTGGGCGGCCAGCGTCTTGTTGGGACTGATGACCAGGACCGGCCGGTTCAGCCGGGCAATGATGTTCGCCATGGTGAAGGTTTTGCCGGAACCCGTGACTCCCAGTAAAACCTGGTGCCGATGTCCGGCCAGCACGCCTTCGGTCAATTTTTCAATAGCCTGGACCTGGTCGCCCCTCGGCTGGAATTCGGAATGTAAGATGAACCTGTCCATTTTTCTTCAACTTTGCATTTTTAATTATAGCAGAGAAGGGTCAGAAAAAGACGTGCCGGGCGATGTTCTTATGGTTGATAATCTTTGGTGATTTTAATGCTGCCCTTGAACCTGGCCCCGTTCTGGACGGAGATTTTACAGGCTAAGATTTCGCCCGAAAAATTACCGGTTTCGCTTATAAAAACGCGCTCCGCATTTACCCTGGCTTCGAGCTGCCCGTGCAGGAAAAGATTCTTGACCTTTACCGCTTCGGCTTTTACCCGGCCCGAACGCTGGATGGTCAGGTCATGAAGGGGAAGGTCTATGTTTCCGGAGAAGGAACCGGCTATTTCCAGATCATCGCTGCCTTTTATGTTACCTTCAAAGTTTAAGTTAGAACTCAGTCGGCCAAGATTTCTGGCCGGCGAAACTTCAACCGCTGTTTTCTTTTCTTCTGGGCCCATTTGTTATCTCCTGCCTTTAGAGATTATATTTTATTTGTGCGGCCAGTCAACCGGTTAGTTAAACCTTGGTTTAGCATTCTGACCTTACTCACCCGGGCTTCCCAGTTGACAAGGTTAAGTGATTTGATAAAATCACATTGACTGAAGGTTAAAAGATTTATTAAAAAGTTGGTGCTCTCTACAGGAGCGAGCGGGCATAACTCAACGGTAGAGTGCGAGCTTCCCAAGCTCGGAGTTGCGGGTTCGAATCCCGTTGCCCGCTCTTTTTTATTTTGCTTCAAAAAAGGATGGTTGAGCCGACATGAGTCCCTGGTATGTCCTGCTGGAAACAACCCCGGGCCGCGGGTCCTGGAACATGGCCGTGGATGAATATCTGTTCAGACGGGCCCAGAAAGGCGAGTTTACTTTCCTAAGGATATATACCTGGAACCGGCCCACGGCTTCCCTGGGGGCCGGCCAGGAAATTACCCGCGCCCTGAAACTTGAAGAATGCGAAAAAAGGGGAGTGGAGATAGTCAGGAGAATGACCGGTGGTAAGATGGTCCTCCATCACCTTGAGATAACATATTCGGTGGCCTCATCTGATGCCGGAACCTTTAGCAGCACGCTGGAAGGCTCCTATCGCCTGATTTCAGAAGCTCTGCTCAAGGGGCTGGAGCTGATGGGCATAAAGGCCGGGCTGGCCGCATCTACCTCTTCGGCTTATGCCCGGAGCCATTTACCCTGCTTTGCTTACCCGGCTCGAAACGAAGTGGAAGTTAACGGGAAAAAAATCATCGGCAGTGCTCAGAAAAGAACCGGCCACAGCTTTATTCAACACGGCTCCATTCCGCTGGTTAAGGAGCTGGAATTGCTGGCCGCCATTTCACCCGACCTGGATGCTTCCCGGCAGGAGCGCATTACTTCTTTGAGCGATGAGCTGGGGCGGCCGGTGGCCTATGAAGAAGGGGCCAGGTTTATCGTCGAAGGTTTTAAAAAATATTTTAACTTTCAGGCGGAAGAACTTCATTTAACTCCGGAAGAATTATTTGTAATTGAGCAGATAGAAAACAGGAAATATGCTAACCGGCAGTGGACCTTTGACCGGGTTGAGCCAGAGCTCGGTTTGATTTTTTAGGCGGCGGATGTTAACATTAAATCTAATCTTGCGGTTGAAGGAAGGAGGCCGCACATGAACGAAATTGAAGAACTGTCTAAAATTGAACTGAATTCGCTTCCTCCTCTGCAGCCCATGCTGTATGATGACTTGCACCAGAATGTGATGAAGAATTTGCATTTAGAGCTCGGCTCGGGGCCCGCTCTTTACCTTATTTCACCCTCTTACTCAGTCCTGAATACCGTGCCCACCGATCACGTCATAGATTTTCTGAACAAGAAAGAGAGCCTGCTTAATTATCTCAAGGAATACATCATCCAGAACCTGGCCGTTTATTCCGTCATCCTGGACATGAGCAGTTATTTTATCGAGCAGAACAATTACCTGGTCCTGGCCAGGTTAAGAGAAAACGGCAGTGATGGCCGCAAGTACGAAATCAAGTTTTATACTCATGAGCCCAAGGAGCTGCTGTCTAACTACAAGGATAAAATTTACATCGGACGCGATTTTATCGACCTGTTCAATTTTAAAAGAAAGTACTGGGGAGTTAAAGACCTGATCATTTCCGTCAAAGACCAGTACGAGCGGCTGCTGGACAAAGCTGAAGCCAGGCTGAAAGAGCCGATGGCTTACCGGTCTTTTTTCCAGGAAATCAAGGAATCGGTCAATGAGGCTTACACCGAGAGCCTGCTCATCTTGCAATCTCTGCCACCTTATCCAGAAGTTGAAAAAATGTCCGGCAAGGAACTGATTGAGATCAAGAGCCAGTACCGGGAAATAACTCATTACCTGATTGAACTGCGCGATGAGGTGGATGAGTTTGAAAACCTGCTCCGTTTTAAGAAAGAAACCGAATTTGTCCGGTATGTGACCAAATACAAGAAAGATTTAACCAACCTTATTTCCTACCTGAACATCAAAATAAGCGGTGTGCTGGGTTATCGCCTCAACAATTATAAGTTTAAACATTCCTGAGAGTTTTTTTCGCGAACCAGAGTAAAGGACAAAAACGATAATCTCTGGGAGAAAAGCTGCTTTGACTTTAAGTTCAGTTAAATTTAAAAACAGATTGTATCCTGCGGTTTTTAAAACCTGTCAGACACCTGGATTGTTCCGTAGGTAGTTTTTAATCTTATCAGTGGTTTTTCATCTCCATTCAAAAAGGCCCTGATGACCGTCGTGCCGTTGGTTTTCTTCTCAGCGTAGGGGCGGGAAAGGCTCCATTTAACATCTCCGCCTCTGGTTTCTGCCTCGAAGGGGCAGGTCTCGGCCGAAGGCCACAGAAACTTAATGTCTGTATACCGGCCGGCCACTTCTATTGGATGGGCCAGTCTGGCCGGCGCCAGAAAGACCGTGCCGTGCTCCAATTCCAGCTGAAGCTCACCGGTGAAATTTTCCAGCCGGATGTCTTCGTAAGAAGATTTGATTAAAATTTTATCCGCATGAATATTATTTCCGGTGACGGGCAGGCTTTTTCCCTCGATTGTGATGTTTCCTTCTATGTCCGACAATCTGACCGGTTCGTAAATGTTTTCTATTTTAAGGTCGCCTTTTAAATTATCAACGGTCACGGGAGAATGGTGACCTGTTATGGTTAGGGGACCGGTTGATTCAGTGATAGAGATGAGTTCATAAGAACCGGAGATTTCAGCCGGGCCGACAATTTTAACACCCTTAATTTTTGAATGCCGTGATTCCAGTCTCAGGGAGTTTCTCAGGTCAAAGAGTTCCACCTGCTCATGGGCGCAGTTGATTGTTACCGGGCCGGCGATTCGACTGAGAAGCAGGGAAGCGTGCTTGGTTTCCACCTGACAGGAACCGGCAATATCCATGAGGGAAATATCATCAAAAGCACTGGTCACTTTAGCCGGACCGGCAATCTCAAAGATATCAACTTTGTCATGTTTGTTTTCTACCTCGACCTCCTTGACCTTCGAGACCCTTACCAGCCCGTAAGAATTTTTAATTTTAACCGCTGTTTCGGCCGGCACGGTTAACCGAAAGCTGGTTTCAAAGGACTTTTTCCTGAAGGTCTCCCGGTTGCTGGAAATTAACCACTGGCCGGCGGATTTGGTGGTTAGAATTTTAAGCTGGTCGGCAATTTTTTTTGCTTCTTCTTCATTCCGGGCCCAGATTTTTTTCTCCATGGTGACCGAGATTTCAGGTACTTCTGCCCCCTCCACCTCGACTTGCCCGTAAGCGTTGAGAAGCTCGACCGCGGCGGCCGGCTCTATCTTCAGGTCCTCCTGGTAGAGGTAGGGATGACCTTTCAAAACACCCAGATTCCAGTCCTCTGCTGAAACTCGGAAATCTTGAAGATAATGAAAGCTGACACCCAGCAGGACAATAAGAATGAGCAGGATGACTTCCTTAACTTTCATTTGTTTTATCTCCAGGCAGGACTTCAACCTGACTTTCTGCTTTTTTCTCGGCGGCCGATTTTTCTTTAAGTCCGTAGTAAAGTTTGGAAGCTCCCCAGAAAATAAGGATCAGGGGCCAGAGCTTGAAAATTATTTCCCAGGCATCAACTCCAACGTTTTCCAGCAGAAAAAGCAGTCCGATTACCGTGAGAATGGTTCCCCAAACCAGGTTTGCTTTATTTCTTTTAGACATATTGTCCTCCTTAAGATTTTTTAGAAGCAAAGTGGTCGATGATAAGCTTCAGACCGAGTAGCAACACGGCTAACGGCCAGAATTTAACGAGAGAGTCATAGCTGATGACCTCGAAGTTGGCCAGCAGGAAAATTATACCCAGGCCGATCAGTATAAGGCCCCAGGAAATCGAGCCGGAAGGTTTTTCAATTTCAACCTCTGCTTCCACCTTTACCGTTGTGCCGTCCTGGGTTTCGGCCGTCTGCAATCCGGCATTGATTTTCTGGGCGTCGTGAGCCGCGTCGAAGATGGCGTAGAAAATGTAACCGGCGAGCAGAATGCCGAGAAAGGGCTGGCCTCCGCCGTGGCTCTGAGCTTCAATCAGGCCAGCAAAGATGATCAGCTGTATGATACCTTTCAGAAATAGCCCGTTGTACATGGAACCAACGCCCGGAAAGAAGGACAGGATAGCGGCCAGGGCCGGCGATTTGGTTGATTTTTTGGGTTCAATCTTAATTTTTTCCTCCATTTTTTTCTCCTTTTATTCTGATTTAACGATGTTTTTCGTTTCTAAGGAAGCCAAAAAGTTTTGCCGGTAGCCGTCCAGCCTGTCTTTAATTAAGCCCGTCCTGACCATTAACTTCTGCGCCTGGCTGTAACCCCGGTGGAGTTCAAAAGCCACTGCCTTTTGGACCGACTTACCGGGGGTGGTAAAAAAGATAAAGGACAGAGCCACCAGCAGGACGGTCAAACTGGCCAGCACGGGCTGCCAGCTCGGATTGAGCCAGAATTTCCAGCCGAAAGCTGTTTTTGGCTTTTTCTGACCGGCGGCGGCCGTCTCAGGCAGGCGGTAAAGCCTGGATACGAGCTCGGCCGGCGGTTCCAGTTCTGGCATCTGCTGCAGTTCACAGGTGAGCTTTCTCATCAGGTCCAGCAGCCGAGTGCATTCGGAGCAGGCGGCCAGATGGGCCTCAAGCAGCTGTTTTTGTTCCGGAGGGAGTTCTCCCTCAAGATAAGCGCTGAATAATTTTCTGTATGATAAGCAGTTCATATTTTCCCTCCGGTCTTTTTCATTATGACCTCTGCTATCTGCAGACGGGCACGGTTGACCCGGCTTTTAACTGTTCCCAGTGGCAAGCCGAGTTTTTCGGCAATTTCTTCATAGCTGAAGCCCTCTAATTCCCGCAAAATCAGGACCGTTCTTAACTCGGGAGAAAGCTCCAGCAGCGCCTGCCGGATGAGCTCGGACTTTTCGCCTGCCAGGTACTGATTTTCCGGGCTGTCCGCGGCCGGGGCGGAGAGGGTGAGCTCATCCACTTCATCGCGCAGGGATTTTTCCTGACGGTGATGCCGGTATTCATCTATCAGGTAATTTCTGGCCAGCGTCAGGAACCAGGCTGAAAAATCCTTTTCGAAATCGTATTTGCCAAGAGAATTGTAAAGCTTGAGGAAGATATCCTGGGTGAGGTCTTCAGCTTCCTGCGGCCTGCCAGAAAACTGGTAGGCCAGGTTGTAAATCTTTTTAGCATAGAGGTCAACTAACATTTTCCACGCTCCGGCGTCTCCTTTTAGGCATTTGGTTATGATTTCTTTCACTTCCACGCACTTCACCTTGATAGACGAAAATTCAGCCCGAAAAGTTCCGTAATCAGATGCGTAACCAGAGAGAAGAACCCGGCCCGGACCATTCCCGCCCGTGTTTGGGAGTTTTTATGATTAGCTATATTATATAATCAGGTAAAAATATGCAACGTTAACCGAACCAGGGCAGTTATAGGGAAAGAGAATGGACGAGCAGGCCTTAATGGAGTTAATAAAGGAAGGCGACGAGCAAGCCTTCGCCCAGCTGATGGGTATCTACAAAGACCGGATTGTGAATTTCCTTTACCAGCTAACAGGAGATTATCAGGTGGCGGTTGACCTGTCACAGGAGACGTTTTTGCGGGTCTATTTTAAGGCAAAACGATACCGGCCGATTGCTCCGGTTTCCGCCTGGATTTTTTCTATCGCGGCTAACCTGGCCAGGACGGAAAAAAAACGGATGAAAAACCGGGCGGCCCTGCCCCTGGAGGAGGTGAGCAATGCTTATTCCTCGGGCAGTTATTCTGTTGACCACAACGACCCGGCCCTCATGCGTAACGTACGGGCGGCCCTCAACAGGCTGCATCCCAGGTACAGGATACCGCTCATCCTGAAAGATGTGGAGGGTTTTTCCCAGCAAGAAATTGCCGGGATGCTGAAGTTGCCGCTGGGCACGGTGAAAGCAAGAATAAGCCGGGGGCGGGAATACATCAGGAAATGGCTGGAAGAAGGACGGGAAATAAAAAATCGCGGAGGCGGCCGTGAATGTGAAACTAAAGATACCGATTTTGAATTATAGATAGATGGAGACAGAGCATGGAATATGAAAAATATTTAAACCGACTGGAAAGAGTCAGCGCTCCGCCCGGTTTCGAACAGGCGGTTCTGTCGCGGCTGAGGCTGAAAAAACGGCAGAAGCTCTGGCTCAGGCGGTTGGAATGGGGGCTCTCTTTTGCAATTTTATTGCTGGTGGTTGTTCAGCTGGCTTTCCAGCCTTTGTTTAAGTGGGGTTCCCGTCCGGCCGAGGTTGCTTCAACCGGCCAGCCGAAGGCTGAGGACAGGTTTATCATAGAACCTGTGAACCTGAACAAGGAAATCAAAACTGCCTATGAGGAGCCACAGGCCATTTTTATACTGGAGCAGGTTTCGGATAACTGGGTTCAACAAATCAAGTATTGAGGAGGTATTAACCGATGAAACGGAATTTAAACCATTACCGCAGGCTGATAACCATTTTTCTTGGCCTGATTCTGAGCGCGGCTGCCTTTTCGGCTGCTGCTTCTCCCTTAGCTCCAGATAGAGAGGTCAGCGAAATAGTGAAGAAAGTGTCTCCTTCTGTCGTGCGGGTGGAGGTACGAGACGGCCTCAGGCGGGTGGCTACCGGCGTGGTCATAGACAAGGAAGGATATGTGGCCACCACGGCTCTCATATCGCCCAGAAAGGAAAAACTCATGGTTATTGACCGGAAGGGAACAGCCTATGAGGCCGATTTTCTGGGCTTTGACCCGGAGACCAGGATTGCCATCCTTCAGGTTAAAGATAAGAGATTACCGGAAATAGCCCTGGGTTCGAGTGAGAAGCTGGAACCGGGGGACTGGATTTGTGCCCTGGGTATTTTGCCGGATTCCGGTATTACCGTAACGCAGGGAATTGTCAGTTCAATAGCCGAAGACCGGTTAAGGCTGAATCTCTGGACGACGCCCGGAATGAGCGGCGGTCCAGTGCTAAACGAAAAGGGGCAGATGATTGGCCTGCTGCGCGGTGTTTATGCTGAGGACAGCCCGGTCGTTTTTCAGTTCAGGGACAGGGAAGCTACCGGCACCGGTTATGTTTACAGCCGGGCAGAAGCGCGTTCTTCAGGTATGGCCTTAGCCGTGCCGGTGGAAACCGTGCTCGAAGTTTTTAAAGAAATTAAATCTAAAGGGCGAGTGGACAGAGGCTGGCTGGGTGTTTCCATCGCGGAAGACAGACAGGGGCGCGTGGTCATTACTCAGGTGGAGGAAAGCAGCCCGGCCGAGCTGGCCAGGCTCAAAGAGGGCGACCGAATTCTTAAATTTAATGGGAAAGAAATTAAATCTACAGACCAGCTGGTAAATGAAATCCGTAAAACGCAGCCCGGTAAAGAAGTAAGCCTGGTCATCGAGAGAGATGGAAAGACGCAGGAGATAAGAGTCAAGCTGGGGGCCGTGCCTGAAGAAGAAGCCAGGAGAGAACTTGAACTCAGGTTTCCGGAAATCTTCCGCAATTTTCCTAAACGGCCGGCCTTGCCCGAAATTCCGGAATTTCCCAGACTGGAAAAATTCAGTTTTGAATTCGGGGTAGAAGATTACCGCTACATTGGCGTTTACTTAGAACAGCTTAATCCGGAGCTGTCAAAGTATTTTGGCGTGCCGGAGGGTCAGGGCTTGTTAGTGGCCAGGGTAAACCCCGGCAGCCCGGCCGAAAAAGCGGGCCTTAAGGTTGGCGACGTAATAATTTCTGCTGACGGAAAGAGAACCCAGAAGCTGGAAGAGCTGACCGACCTCATTCAGCGCAAGAAAAAAGGCGAGAAAATTGCTTTGGAAGTCATAAGAGACAGGAAAAAGGTCAAACTCGAAGTGGAGGTAGCCGAAGAAAATAGGGAATTATGGCCGAAGGTTGAGAAGTTTTCTGAAGAAATGGAAGAATACAACAAACAGGCGCAGGAAAAATTTATCGAGCTGGAAAAAGAGTTGAAAGAGAAATTAGAAGTGGCCAGAGCCGTCCAGGCCAGTTTCTGGGAAGAAATGGAAAAAAATATCAGACTGCAGTCTGAACTTCAGGCGAAAAAAATGTCAGAAGCCCTGCCGGAATATTTCTTTGGCAGCATACGCCGAATCTGAGAACCTGCTCCATTCTCGGGCGGAGTTCCGGCTCCGCCCCTTTTTTTTATATACTGGCCGTTTCGAATTTTAATTAATGTCCAGGAAATGACCTCCAAACAATTTTCCGGCCGGGGGCGCGAATGCTGGCACCAGCCTTTCATTTTTCCTGGGAAAACGGTTTTCGCTGTTTGGGGTTGCTGAGCCAGAGTGATAGAAGCCGGTCAAATTCCTCCTGGCTCAGCCGGGGGGAGGAATAGAATCCCTTTGCCTGCCGCTGGCGGTAGGCTTCGTAAAGAATGATCCCGACCGAAACGGACAGGTTGAGGCTCTGCACCATACCGACCATCGGAATGCGAATACAATAATCAGCTAACCTGACCGCTTCTTCCGAAACCCCTTCGGCTTCATTGCCAAACACTATGGCAATCGGCTGGCAGTAATCAACCTGGTGGTATGGGATGGTTTCTCCTGAAAGAGCGGTCACGGCAATTTTATACCCCTGAGCTTTTAAACTGGTCAGGCATTCCGCCGTCGTTCGGTGAAAATGAAGGTTAAGCCATTTTTCTGCTCGCGTGGTGATGGCTTCGTTAAAGACAACTTTTTCTGGCTCGGGAGAAATGATGTGCAGGTTGAGCACGCCCACCGCTTCGCAGGTGCGAGCTACCGCGCTGGCGTTGTGGGCGATGATGACCTCCTCCAGCACGACCCGCAGGTCGGGTTGTCTTTTGGAAAGTACCGAAATGATTTTTTCTCTTCTTTTATCCGTGGCCACGGCAAATTTATAGCAGACCAGATGACAATTGGCAAATAGCTTCTGCCGGAAATCAATCTCTGCCAGAAAACTGTACTGAGGCGGTCAGTAATTTTCAGCCTGAAACCTTGAAAAAAATCTTCAATTTCTTTATAGTTTTAAAGTCCAAAACGGTGCCGGAGTGGCGGAATTGGCAGACGCGCTGGACTCAAAATCCAGTCCGAATCACTTCGGGTGTGGGTTCGACTCCCTCCTCCGGCACTTTTCTTTTTCCCCTGATTTTAAGGCGCTCCTGCCTGTTATCATTGAAAATCGGATTATTTCCCTCATATGTTTTATGATTTTCTTCAAAATGAAATATTTAAAACATGTTAATATGGGTTTAATATTATTAATGGGCTTAGCTCATTAAATATCTAAAACGGCCGGTTTCCATTTGACACTTACCTTTATCCAGGCCAAAGAAGGAAGTGAATTACGCATTTCTGTGCGCTCCGGGCGATAAATCATCGGGTAACCTTGAGCCTCAATAAAGGTTACTGCTAAATATGTATTTGTTTCAGTCTCAGGATGAATATTCCCCTTACCTTAAGATTAATTATAGCTTAAAGGCAATGATGGCAGTAATATCGCGGCCAGAATACCTTTCAATCTAATTTCATCATTTAAAAGCCATTGAGTCTTATCTTATCAGTCATAGGCCCGCAGCACTTCATCCAGGGCTTCAATTACCCGGTCAACATTGCTGCGGCTGAAAACCAGCGGAGGCTTAATTTTCAGCACATTGCGGAAGGGGCCATCAGTGCTCAACAGTATGCCTTTATTTTTCATTCTTTCTATGACTTCACGCGCTTCGGCGGTGGCCGGATCTTTTGTTTTTCTGTCTTTTACCAGCTCCACTCCGATGAACAGACCAAGCCCGCGCACATCGCCAATCAGCAAGTGTCTTTTCTGGAGTTTCCTGAGCTCTTTCAAAAAATAATCTCCAACTACCCGGGCATTTTCTTGCAGGTTTTCCTCCTCGATGGCCTGCAGCACGGCCAGGCCGGCCGCACAACTGACCGGGTTGCCGCCAAAAGTGTTGAAGTATTCCATGCCGGTTTCAAAAGCTCTGGCTATTTCTTCTGTGGTAACTACCGCGCCAATCGGATGTCCATTGCCGATGGGTTTGCCCAGAGTGACGATGTCGGGCAGAGCTCCCTGTGATTCATAGCACCAGAAAAATTTTCCGGGCCGCCCAAAACCCACCTGGACTTCGTCGGCAATACAAACACCACCGGCCGCTTTGACCGCCTCAAAAGCCATCTTTAAAAATTCAGGGGGGAAAATCACCTGACCGGCACAGCCCATCATCGATTCGGCGATAAGTCCGACCAGCTTTTTCTTCTCAGCCTGAAGGTGAGAAATTATTTGGATTACTTCATCAGCATATTTCCTGGCGGCGTGGATGTTGTTTTCGCGATATTTCCCGCGGTAAGGGTCTGGGGTTGGAATTTTATGGACAAAAGATGGAGCCCCTTTTCCCCCCGGGCCATCAAATTTATAGGGGCTTATTTCTATCAGGGAAGTAAGGTTTCCATGATAGGCTCCGTCTATCACCAGCAGTTCTGTCCCGCCGGTATAATTCCTGGCCAGGCGCAGAGCCAGGTCGTTGGCTTCGCTTCCAGAATTGACCAGAAAAACAAACCGGAATTTTTTGGGAAAGCGGGAAAGAAGCTTTTCTGCGTAGAGAACGAGCTGGTCGTACAGATATCTGGTGTTGGTGTTCAGAAGAGCCATCTGCCGGCTGACCGCTCTGACGACAGCCGGATGAGCGTGGCCCAGATGACAGACGTTATTTACGCAGTCAAGGAAAGTACGCCCGTCGGCTTCAAACAGATAGGGCCCGCAACCCTGAATTAAGTGCAGGGGCTTTACGTAAGAAAGGCTCAGCGCATGGCTCAGGTGAGCTTTTCGGGCAGACAGAACTATATCCGCCGGCAGATAACAATTTTTAAATTTTAAGCGGCAGGCATCATAAAATAATTTTCTCCATTTTTCCGGGTTCTCGCTCAGCAAAAATTCCAGCAGACCGCGCCCGGGACTTTCAGAGATGGTCATGTAGGAATTTTCCGGTTCAACTCTTCTGCGCCAGGCTGACATGGTCAGGCTGATGGTTATCCGGCCCAGGATAAGATAGAAAAGCAGGTCCAGTTCCTCTGGCCGAAGCGGATTTTTTTTATGGTAGGCGGAGATGATTTCTGCGGCTACCTCTTCTGCGGGCTGAAGCATAAGGGCATAGGTCAGGGCAACGGCCGCTTCATTCACCATGAAGGATTCTGTCATATCGCCAAAATCGAGCAGTCCTGTTATCCTGGCTTGTTCTGGTTCAGCCGTGCTGAGCAAAAAATTGTGTTCGTTGGCATCACCATAAATAACCTGATGTCTGAGCCGGTGGGCCACAGGCATCACCTTTGTCTCATACTGCAGCAGACAGTAATCAAGCTGGCGTTTAAGGGCCGGGTCACTGACGTGGTTTAGCCTGTCTTTTGACCACAGTACGTTTTTTATATCCCAGGGAAGCAATCTTTTTTGTCCGGGATGGTAATAGCCTTTTAAAATAACATCGATTCGGCCCAGCAGGTCACCCGCCTCTCTCCACAAGTTCAGCGGAATTTGTTTTAAATCTGCCAGATAAATTCCTTCAAGATAGGCAAAAAGCCTGACCTGATAAAATGTATTTTTACCTTTTCGGTAGGAAGAAATCAGCCGGCCCTCAAGGTCAGGCAGGGGCCTGGGGAAGTTGTATTCCGGAAGCTTTTTGCCCAGCAAAAGCATGACCTGGTTTTCAAAATCAAGCTCCTCCGGCCGGTCAAAATTCGAGGAAATCTTTATTGTAAATTTAGCCCCGCTTTCAGCTTCCACCAGGAAATTTTGCGACCGGTCTCCAGGAAGCGGCCTTATCCTTTTAACTTTCAGGCGATATTTTTCTCCGGCCAGACTTTTTACTTCCTCTGGCAGAAGCTGCGGTTTCTGGTATTCCAGCCTATCCATGTTCATTGCTCCAACGGTCAGTCCAAATAGTATTCTATTTTAGGATGTGAACAGCTTCAAGATGAATATTCAGATGTACCATTCATTTTAACCGTCAGAATTAATTTATAATCCTAAGAAACGGCGCGGGTTGAATTGTTAATAATCCGGTGAGCTTTTTAAATTAAATTCTTGACTGAAAACTTGAAGAGGATTTATAAAATTATTAGAGTGGAAACTCCCGAAATGGTGAATATCTCTCCATGATTCATAAATCCAGAAAGGAGGTGGAATGACAGAGTAAATGAGCTTAAATATTTATTAAAGTCATGGTTTAGGGGATTGGGACAAGGAGGTAAAGGAATGAAAGAATTAAAAAAATTAGCAATTTTTCTCAGTCTTTTATTCCTGGTCATAAGCCCGCTCCTGCCTCAGATTATGCCTGAAGGAAAGATTACAGGACGGGTGGTCGATGACCAGGGCAATCCGCTGCCTGGAGTTAACGTGGAAGCTTCCAGCCCGAAGCTTGTGGGAAAAGCGACCACGGTCACCGATGCCAGCGGGGTTTATCGCTTAATGGCTTTGCCTTCGGGTGAGTATGAAATCACCTTCACGCTGCCCGGGTTTAAGAAACTGGTCAGAAAAAACATCTACCTGGAACTTTCCCAGACGCTGGTGCTTAATGTCACTCTTGAACCGGCAGCGGTGGAGGAAGAAGTCACGGTGGTCGGTCTGGCTCCTTTAATCGATGTCAAGAGCACGGTTAAAGGGCAGGTGATGAGCAAGGAAACGTTTATGACCTTGCCTCGCGGTCGGTCATTCGATTCTTTGATCAGTACCGTTCCCGGAGTCAATTATGAAAGCAAGGTCGGAGGTTTCTCGATGGATGGCGCTTCCGGCGCGGAAAACGTCTGGCATGTCGACGGTACGGACGTAACCAGCATCCATGTTGGAGTGAGAGCCCAGAATGTGGTGCTGGAACTAATCGATGAGGTGAAGGTAGTGGCTTCAGGTTATAATGCGGAATTCGGCGGGTCGATGGGCGGAGTGGTTAACGTCATTACCCGGTCAGGCGGAAATACTTTTCATGCCGATTTGATTGGCTTTTATGAAAACAACAAGCTCTGGATGCAGGGGAAGGCACGGGACTTCTTAAGGCAGAACCCGTATGATGTCGACCTTTATGAATATGTCAATGAAGACGACCTTTATTTTGACGGAGGGAAGAAGAGAGACCCCTACTACCGCCTGGAAGGTGCCTTTAGCCTGGGCGGTTATTTCATAAAAGACAGGCTCTGGTTCTTCGGTTCTTTCAATCCGATTTACAGCCAGACAGTCGGTCTGAGGGATTTCAATCAGAGGCAGGGTCCATTTTACCAGTTCGTCAACAAAAACTACTATTACAACGGTTCTTTTAAGCTGACGGCCGCTCCGATGAGAGGGCTGCGGGTGTCGGCCAGCTTTGTGAACAATTTTTATAAGTATCGCGGGGCCATTCCTGACATAGGCGGAACTTCCTCTTCCACTTATGAATGGTACAAAGAAGGGTATGATTATCCCGATTACTCTACTTCTTTCAACGCTGATTACACGGCCAGCAACAACCTGTTAATAAACCTGCGAGCTGGCTGGCATCGCCAGAACACCACCAACCAGCAGATTAAACCACCGGCCGGTACCACCTATTATTTTTATACCTCGAATTATGTATTTCAGAGCGACCCCTTCTTCCAGGCTAACCCCAGCCTGCTGCACTATGCTTACTGGAGCAGCTCGCCGATTTATCTGGAAACCAAGAGAAGGATGTATGAAAAAATAAGCTCTAACCTCGATGTGACTTATTACCTCAGCTTCATGGGCGAGCATGCCTGGAAAGCCGGCCTCCAGTACATTCAGCTGCATGAAGATGTGCTGGATTATTCGCCCTATCCAAGAGTTTATCTCTACTGGAACAGAACCTACAACGGGCTCGGATTTCCGGTGGGGGTCGGGGCTCCCCAGGACAGCCCTTATTACGGTAAGTACGGTTACTATTACATCCGCAGCAGCTGGACTTCACCGTACGGCGGGGTTTGGAATGCCCGGAGCAACAACTGGGCGGTTTATCTGCAGGATTCCTGGACCATAAAAAATAGGTTAACGGTAAATTTTGGGGTCAGAGCGGAAAGTGAATACATTCCATCTTTTACCGATGATCCGGCCTATGCCAACATAAAGAAGCCCGTCAATTTCGGTTTTGGAGATAAAATCGCGCCCAGGATAGGAGTGGTCTACGACGTCTTTGGTGATTCGAACCTTAAAATCTTCGGCAGTTATGGCATTTATTACGATGTGATGAAACTCTACATTGCGGTTCTTAGCTTTGGCGGCTGGAAGCATAAAAGAGATTATTATGCTCTGAAGGACCCGGATTGGACGAAGATTGCAGCCAGCGGTCTGCTGAATGACCGGGCCAGCCAGGAATACAACAACACCTACGCCGGAACGCTTGACTTTCTGCCTCCTTCTTTTGACCGGGTTGACCCGGACCTGAAACCCGCCTGTCAGAGTGAGCTGTCCTTCGGGGCGGAAAAGAAGCTGATGGAGAATTTGTCCCTTTCGGTCCGTCTGGTGCACAAGCATCTGATTCGAACGATTGAAGACGTCGGAGCGCTCGAATGGGTTTATGATCCGGTTACCGGCTCGAATACCCTGCAGGAAATCTTTTACATTACCAACCCCGGTTTTGGTTATTCCCGTCCGGTTTCTCAGGGTGGGAAATTTGCCGATGAGTACTGGCCGGTACCAAAGGCAAAAAGAGATTATTACGGCCTGAATATCTCACTGGAGAAGAGGTTCAGCGACAACTGGCAGGGCGGCATAAACTATACTTTAAGCCGGGTGCAGGGCAATTACTCCGGTCTGAGCAGCGCCGATGAGGATGGGCGTAATGCTCCGAACGTTACTCTTTATTACGATGACTGGTTCATGGCCTATGATGTTTATGGAAATGTTCTGAAGGGACCGTTACCACATGACCGCACCCATTACATTAAAGCTTATGGTTCCTATGTTTTTCCATTTGGTTTAACAGTCGGTATCACAGCCTATGGCCGGAGCGGTCTGCCCCTAACGACCAGGCTGTACATGAATAACCGTTACATCTATCCGGAAAATAGAGCTGACCTTGGTCGTTTGCCTTTCACGGTGTGGGCTGACCTGTTTGTTGAATACACGTTGAAGCTGGCACAAAAATATAACATGGCTGTTAACCTGCAGATAAATAACTTTACCAACACCAAGACCATTCAGAGCAAAATCACAGACCTTAACCGAACGGCCATCTGGGCTGATGATGAAGAAATTCTTGACGGCACCTTAGCTCAGAATTATCGAACCTGGGTCCAGACTGACGGAGACCCGCATCCGGCATTTGGCTGGTGGTCCACCAGATTTGCTCCCTGGTCGATGAGATTGGGCTTCCGTTTTTCCTTCTGATGTAAAACTATAGCAGGATAAGATAATTGAAGGCCTGCCTTTTTCATAAAGGCAGGCCTTTTTTTATGACCAAATTATTTGACAAGCAGTTTCTAAAGTAATTAAATAAAAACCGGTGATTAGATAGTTGAAGGAAGATTAAGGCCCCTGTTTGGAAAGGAGGTAATTTTTATGATAAAAAAGCTCAAAATTCTGTCCGTTGTGGTTCTGCTCCTTTTATCAGCTTCTCTGGCCATGGCCCAGGAAAGAGGATCGGTGCGGGGTGTGGTCAAGAGTGAAGACGGAAAAGTGATAGAAGGAGCAACGGTCATCATTTCCGGCCAGCCTTTGCCTCTGGGCAGGGAATTCATCACCGGGAAGGATGGGGGATTTTTTTTCCAGGCGCTTCCGCCGGGAAAGTACACGCTGGTGGTCACACATCCGGATATGATTGATTTCACGGCTGAAGTCATCGTGGCCGTTGACCGTCAGACGTTTGTTAATGCCATCATGAAGCCGGTCGGCCGACTGCAGGAAGAAGTAACGGTCATCGCGGCCACGCCCATGGTAGACATAAAATCCACAGAAGTGGCTTCCAACTGGGTTTCAGAAGTGGTGCAGAGGTTGCCTCTTGGCCGTTCATATTCTTCACTGGTGCAGTTAGCTCCTGGTGTGGCTGACAACCGGGACTTTGCGCCAAATGCCGGCGGCAACAAACAGGATAATGTCTACCTTTATGATGGTTCCAACATTACCAACCCGTTTTATGGCTTCCTCGGAGCTAATTTCTCAGAAATGGACATACAGGAAGTGAACATAAAGAGAGGCGGTATCAGTGCTGAATTTGGCCGGGCGGCCGGCATGGTGACCAACGCCATTACCAAGTCCGGTTCAAACACTCTGTCCGGCAGCTTCCGCTTTGTGTTTGAACCATCAGATTTTACCTGGAAGAGCCACGACCCGAATTTGATGACCAAATACGACAGGTATGCGCCTTCGATTGGTTTGGGCGGACCGGTTATAAAAAATAAGCTCTGGTGGTATGTCTCGGCCAATTTGCCCTATTCGAAGACAACCGGTCGAATTAACAATTTGGGGCCGGTACCGGACGCCAAGAGCACGGCCAGCGAATTTTTTGTCAAGCTAACCGCCAATCCGTGGCGTGCTCATCTGTTTTCGGTCAGCTTCCGCAACAATGATTTTACTGATAAGAATGCCGGCATAGGGGTTAATGATTACCCGACGGTAGCCGTGAACGGAAATGGGCTCTCCAGAATAATCTATGCTTCCTGGGTGTGGACCATTACCCAGTCAACGCTGCTCGAAGTGAAGTACGACCACGTGAACGAGAATTATAAAAGCGTGCCGATTGTGGAACTCGGTTATCTGCCCACACCATTTAATTATTTGGAGCCATGGACGATGGGTTATTTCCGGACGGCCACCGGTTACATCGGCGGCGGAGCTACCACCACCGGTCAGTATGTGGGAGCGGCCTCGGAGTACAACACCCAGAATTTCTTCCGCGACGAATTTAAAGCTGTTTTTACCAAATATCTTGACTTTGCTCGTCATTCACACGTGATCAAGCTGGGCTTCAGCTATGATAGCGGCGGTGAACATCTGGAGAGGCTGGCCAACGGCTGGGGCAGCATCATCACCACCACTTATGCCGGCCAGCCTGCTTTTCGTGCTCGCTATTATTCGCAGCAACCGCCCCAGGATTCTTACGGCCGAACCTACGGAATTTTCTTCCAGGACAACATTACCATCGGGGAAAGGTTTACCCTGACCCTTGGAGTGCTGGCCAACCGCGATGAATTTATAAGCAAGACTGACCAGAAATATCGTTTCCTGACCTTTAACTTTGATAAGGAAATCCAGCCCCGGCTTGGTTTTACCTTTACGCCCAGCCTGAAAGTCGGAGATAAGATATTCGCCAGCTTCGGTCGCTACAATAACATGGATAACCGGTCTTTAGCCAGAGCGGCCGCTCCGGTGCGGATTTTCCGAACGGACGCCTACATTTCCAGAACAGATGGTTCTATCCTGGCCCAGGTAGTGCAGGCCAATGAGACCGGTAAAATCATTCTGCCCACCATCAAGCCCACCTATACGGATGAATTCGTGGCCGGCTACAGCCGCCCCCTGAATAAACGCTGGAGCATGGAAATCTGGGGTGATTACCGTTACGTCAAGCACGTCATTGAAGATTTTCCGACTCGCTACCGTGATACTTCTCCTTCGAGCTATGTTTACGGCAATCTGGATGGCCAGCTGATTAGCTGGGCCAGCCTGCCGGAAGACCTGCAGGCCAAAATTCCTCAGACCGGGTTTGACGATTTCTACACCGGTAAAGCCAAAAGAATTTACAAAGCGCTGACCTTTGAATTGAAGAGACAGTATGCTGACCGCTGGTCGCTGAACTTTTCCTACACGCTCAGCCGGCTGAGCGGGAACTGGGACCTGGATTATGCTCCGGGAACTGCCCTCTTTTATTCTTCCTCTTACATTGAAGATGCACCCGGTCTTTACCTCAGCGACCCCAACCGCGAAGGTATCATGCTGGGTGACAGAACTCATGTGTTAAAATTGTTCGGCACCTGGGAATTTGTCAAGAGATTTACCCTTGGCGGTTATCTGAGGGTGCAGAGTGGAGCTCCCTGGGAAACCAGAGGGCTTGATTATTACGGTAATTATTATCGTTATCTCGAAAAAGCTGGTTCTCACCGACTGAAAACCTGGGTTAACTGCGATTTGCAAATTACGTACGAGATTCCGGTCCGGGGTCGGGTGAGGAGCATGATTGAAGCCAGGATGATGAACGTGTTCAACACCCAGACTGCTTTGAGAATCGATGTGCGGGGCGACCAGCCGACCTACATGATGCCCACTTCTTACGCTCCGCCGAGGACCTTTGCTTTGACTTTCTACGTGGTTTATTGAGGTTGAAGTAGGGCTTAGAAAAATTATTGACCGCTCAGAATTATTGAGTTAATAGGTAAAGGGGAGGGCCAGGGGGCCCTCCCTCTGCCTTTACGATCGCTAATTTCTGTTTGAGCTTTTATTTATTTTTCTTTTCTCTTTCTGAAGCCAGCAGGCCGGCCGACATGAATTCATCTTTGGGTATTTCCTGAATCCATACTCGGATAGTTTCCAGGGGAGCTCCAAGTGTCTGATGAATGGCCTGGGTGACTGCTTCCAGCATGGCCTTTTTCTGTTCCTTGGTTCGTCCTTCGAGTAAATGAATTTCCACCAGGGGCATGGTTAACCTCCTAAAAACACTTTATGTATAATTTTTGGCCTTCCGTTTAATTAATTGGAAAAACCTTAATATAATCTTCATTTCTTCTTGAATTATTTTAAGATAACCCGAACGGAATTAAAGACCTTCTTGAGGGGCTTTGGCCAGCCTTAATTTTTATCGGTTTTTGAGACTGACGGATTATTATTCTGGGCTTCATTTTTTAGCAAAAAAATCAGTTGACTGAACAGATTTTTTTGTTATTTTCACCGCTATGGTCAGGCCGGATTTTAATATTACGTTTCCCGCCGAAGGACATATCACCTGGCTTTATTTTCTTCATGTTTAATTATTTGTCAGACTGATAAATTCTTTTAACAGGCTCAAGAATTCAGACAGAATCATGGCCGTGGCTCCCCAGATTTTGTGGTCATGAAAATGGTAGAATGGCACCAAAGCCACACGATCGCGCAGGGTCCAGATTTCTTTTTTTAGATTTTCTTCTTTTAACAGATGCTCGAGCGGTACCTCAATTATTTCAGCTACTTCATCCGGTTGAGCATAAAAATGGGGAGTTTGCCGGAGGCTGGCCACCACCGGATGGATAAGGTAATTGCTGGCCGAAACATACAGCGGGGTCAACTGGCCGAGGATGGTAATCCCGGCCTGGCGCAGGCCCAGTTCTTCTTCTGTTTCTCGCAGGGCGGTTTGTTCTATGGATTCGTCATCTTCCTGCTGCCCGCCGGGGAAGGAAATCTGATTTTGATGGTGTTGGACTAAATGGCTGCGCCTGATGAAAACAAGATGAGGTCTGTTATTTTTGGGGTAGAGCAGGAGCAGCACGGCCGCCTTCAGGCAGTCGCCCTGGTTTTCTGGTTGAAGGTTGAGCTGGGGTGGTGGTTGCGGGCACATTTTGAGCTGTGCCGTCCGGCCGGGCTTTTCCTGTTTTAACCGTTCTTTCAGGAAATCGGTTATTTTCTCCAGGTCCAGTTCATTTTTCATCTGCTCATCTCAGCCAGCGGAAAAGTTTGACCAGCTGTTCGGCTGTGCCGATGCGGTAGCCTTCGGACATAAAAATAACCTCGTTATTCCTGTTAACAGCCATAACGACGGGAAGGCCGGAAATTGAGGTTCTCAGGCTGCTCGCTATGAGATTTTTTACCTCATCATGTTCATCGTAAAGTAACCAGGCATTCTCCGGCAGTCCCTGAAAGCTTTCTGCCTGAAAGCCGGCGGGCAACCTGTCCTTGGCGACCACGGCCAGGATTTCAGCCGGACACTCTTTGAATTGTTCCTTTAGCTGCTGGATTTCGTTTAAAAGATGCTTGGTCGGCTCCTGGTCCAGGTCGAGCAGCATGACTATCGAGCTGCGGCCTTTAGAAAGCTGCCCCAGGTCTGAGATTTTTTTCTGTTTCAGGTTGTATGTTTTTCCGCTGAGAGCCAGGTGCCCGATAACGTTTGGTGGCTGAGTTTGTGTGCGCAGCGTGAACTTCACTTCCCGGGTCTTGTTTGGCTGAAGGTTGAAAAAGTACAGCCGGCTGAGAACGCTTCCATCAGGCTGTCTGTTTCCGGTGATCAGCAGGTAATGCCCGGCGTCAGCTTCCACTTCTGCCGGGAAATGAGCCATGGCCGGGTGATTTTCATAGTCGAGCGTCTGGTATTTACCCTGGCGAAAGCGGGCCAGGGTGAAATGGGTGTAATAAACAGGTAATTTAATTCCGGGGACAGGTTGATAAACCAGACGCAGACGTGCTTTTTCCAAATTTTCCTGTAATTGCTTTTCTTCTTTATCAGGCTGAAAGAGTATTTCTTTCCAGTTTCCGTCTTTAAAATAGTTTACCCGGCCGGTCGTCCGGTCAAGGCGAGAGGGAATACCCAGCGTTCTGGCCACGGCCAAAAACAGGATTTTTTGGGAATAAAGGTCAGCCCGGCCGAGTTTCAAAGCTCCTTCCGGAAAGAGCGGAACATTGTAATAATTTTCTGTCTGGTCGAGAACAATGTTCGACTCAATCCAGCTGACGATTTTTTCTGGCCGGTCGATAAATTCAGCCTTCTGTTTTTCATTGAAGTATTTATTTATGAAAGCTCGCCAGGGGGTTATCAGTTCGCGGCCGAGGCGCGGGGATAGGACATACTGCACATAAGTTTGTTCATCAAGGTTTTCAGGCCTGGGCGGGGCGTTTCTCAGGTGATGCAACAAATAACTGGCCGGGGTATCGCGCAGGTCTTTTTCCGTTATAGTACCCAGAAGACCCAGGCCCAGTTTTATTTCCTCAGGCTTCAGGGCTTTCAAAAATTCCATTATTTCTGGCCAGTTGCCCCGGCTGAGCTGCAGGTATTTCCAGGTCAGGTCGACCGGCAGATTCTTCTGGCGGGCGAAATTTTCTGCCTGTTCCTGCTTGATAAAGGTAGCTTCGTAGCGATTCCTGATTTCATCTTCCTGCCTCAGACGCCTCAGGTTTTCTTCGGATTTTGCTTTATCTGCCTGCTCAACGCTTCGGGCGACCGGCGGGATGATATCCAGGTCAACGGTTTCCTCCTTAAAATCGGCGGGTTTAAGAATCAAGGTCACTTTATCCGTGGTTCCCACTGACACTTTAGCCCAGGCGAAAAGGTTGTCGCGGTAAGCCTGAACGTACATATCTCCCAGCCCGGTTAAGAGGGAAGCCTGGCCGTGTTCATCTGTTTGCCGGGTAACCGCCGGATAAAATTCAGCATAGTTATAGATGCAGAAATCGACGTTTACCCCGGGCTGTGGTTTACCGTTTTCATCTACCACTTCAACTTTCAGGACAGCCGTCGGGGCGTAAATCGGCAGCTGGTTTATCCTGGTGAAAAGGTCTGTTTTCAGGATAGTTTCTTCCGGGCCGGTGTACTGGCCGAAAACCGTCGTATGAACAAGCATGGCTCTTTTTGCCGGCCCGGTGAACCAGGCCATGTTCAGTTCAGGCTCGGGTTCGCAGGCTCCAAGATAATACCAGCGGCCATCAACCCAGACCTCCACCCAGGCATGGTTATCATCGGTATGAGCCCATCTTGGTGTGTAAACCTGGCGGGCCGGAATGCCGACCGCCCGCAGAGCCGCCACGGTGAAAGTAGATTCTTCGCCGCAACGGCCAAAAGCAGTCCTGACGGTGGCCAAAGGAGCGGAGGTTCGCTCATCTGTCGGCCGGTAGGTGACCTTTTCATGACACCAGTGATTGACTTCAAGAGCAGCCTGATACAGGCTCAGGTTCCTGATTCGGTCTTTTAGTTCATTGAAGAACACGTCGCGGGCTTCATCGGGGTTTTCGTTGTTTACCCGGTAGGGAAGGACAAAATGTCTGAAAATATCTTCCGGGATGTCTTTCCCCCAGCTGAAATAATCCCTGGCCCGAAAAGCCCATCTGACCTGGTTGAGAAAATACCGGCCATCCAGGTTGGCCAGGTCACTCAGGGGCATAAAGGCGTAGAGGAATTCCAGGGCTTCACGCTCTTCGGTAGAAAGTTTCTCATTCATGACTGAAAAAAGCTCGCTGGCCCGGCCTCGAGCTAATTCAACGCGCTTTAAGTACTGGCGATGGACTGTTTCCCGATATTCAGGGTCTTTCAGAAAATGTTTTTCCGCACGGCAGGAGATAAGGCCCGTGCTGACCAGGATAAAAATTAACAGCAAAATCAGGCTCGAAATGGTTTTTCCTTTTTTGTTCATAATCAATTTCCTTTAACTCAAATAAATCATACAGGTTGCTCTTATGATTTTATTCGGCCTTTCCCTTTATATCAAGCCAGGGCTGAGCCTTTTTGGATAATATCGCAGAAGGGAGCAGACCATTTTAAATCAATATCAATCAACGCTGAGGTTTTGCTTTTACAGCCTCCACGGCTAAAATTTTCCTGCCGCCGGGACCTGCGAAAATATTTCCTTTAGAAGCTAAAATTGCCATATAATGATTTCGGTTATCAATTTTGATAAAAGATTATTGATAGCCGGAAAAATTAAAATTCAGAGGCGGTGAGCTTAAAATGATGATTCTCCGTGAGCAAGGAAGTCTGACTTCTTCTTTCAGGCTATTAAAAACGAAAAAGCTAACCTCGGCTGCCCTTCTTGTTTTTCTGCTGATTTCTCTGGCTGTTCTTGGCTGTTGTTCAAGGCCGGCCGGCGAGAAGCCTCAGGAGGGAGCGGTCGTTAAACCGGGCGTGGAAGTTTTCCTGGAAAAACATCTTGACCTGGTGGCCGGGAAAAAAGTTGGGCTGATAACCAACCCTTCCGGTGTTAACCGACGGCTGGAGAGCACCGCCTGGCTGTTCAAACAAAACCCGAAAATAAATCTGGTGTCCCTCTACGGGCCCGAGCACGGCGTAAGGGGTAATGCTCAGGCCGGAGAATACGTACCTTTTTATTATGATGATAAATTCGGCCTGCCGGTTTTCAGCCTGTACGGCCAGACTTTCCGCCCGGTTCCGGGTATGTTCAAGAATATAGACGAATACATGCGTTCTTTTGATACCCAGCATTCAGGTAAAATTCCGGAGAAAAACATGGTTCAGGAAGTTGAGGTCATGGTCTTCGACATCCAGGACGTTGGCACCAGAGTTTACACCTATATAGCAACCATGGCTTACGCCATGGAAGTCTGCGCTGAACTGGGCATAGATTTTATCGTTCTTGACCGGCCGAACCCCATTTCAGGGGAAATTATGGAAGGGGCAATCTTGAAGTATCCCGAATTTAGCTCATTTGTCGGGCTTTATCCTATCCCGCAGCGCCACGGGTTGACCGTCGGCGAACTGGCTCGACTGTTCAACGACCGATTTCTGAAGAAAAAAGCCAGGCTGACCGTTATTCCGATGGAAGGCTGGAAGAGGAACATGTGGTTCGACCAGACCGGCCTGCCCTGGGTTATGCCTTCTCCCAACATGCCCACTCTTGAGACCGCCACGGTTTATCCGGGACAGGTTTACCTGGAGGGCACCAACGTATCAGAAGGGCGCGGCACGACCAGGCCCTTCGAGCTGTTTGGTGCACCCTGGATAGACGGCTTTGAGCTCACCCGCCAGCTGAACGGACTAAACCTGCCCGGTGTTATTTTCCGGGAGACCTGGTTTACTCCGGTTTTTTCCAAATACCAGGGGCAGCTGTGCGGGGGATGTCAGCTGCATGTGGTTGACCGGCAGCGGTTCAGGCCGTTTTTGACTTCTCTCTGGATCATAAAAAAAATCATGGACCTTTACCCCGATAAATTCTCTTTCTATCCCGAGTATTTCGATAAAATTATGGGCAATTCCGAAATCCGGCTGGCCCTGCAGTCCGGCACCTCACCAGATCAAATTGTCCGGGAACTGGAAAGCGGGCTGAAGGAATTTGAGCAGCTGAGGAAAAACTATTTAATTTATTAAACGGCTCGGGCTCATTAATCCTTGCCCGGAGCTCCGGGTTTCGGGTAAAATTATAACTCTTTTTTAAAGAATGATTTGAGGGAGAAACAGATGGAAGAAAGAAAGAGATTCTCTTTGGCCAATCCCATTTCTCTTATGCTGGATAAAGAAAAGGAAGATTTTCAGAGACAGGATTTCTTAAGGCTAATTGAGCAGCAGCAAATTGAAATGATCACCTTTCATTACCTCGGCCTTGACGGACAGATTAAGGACCTGAAAATACCGGTGACCAGCCGGGGGCAGGCCGAGAGCATCCTGGCTGAAGGTGAGAGGGTGGACGGTTCTTCTCTGTACAGGGGACTGGTGGATGCCGGGCTTTCTGACCTGTATGTGGTTCCGGTTTACCGTTCTGCCTTCCTCAACCCGTTTAACAATAAAAGCCTCGATTTTATGTGCCGTTTTCTGGGCAAAGACGGACAGCCGGTTAATTTTACTCTCGATAATATTCTGGCCCGAGCCCGGCAGCACTTTTCTGAGCACTCCGGCCTGGAGCTTTACACCCTTGGTGAGCTTGAATTTTATCTTTTAAGCGACCAGGAAAAACCCGTTTACCAGCTATCCCGGCAGCGCGGTTACCATGCTTCATCGCCCTTCCTGAAAAGCGGGCCGGTGCTCGATGAGATGGTCAGGCTGGTTTCTCAGATTACCGGTGCGGTCAAATACGCCCACAGCGAAGTTGGTTTTGTTGAAAGAGTGGAAAGCGAAAAGGAAGAAATTCATGGCAAAATGGCCGAACAATTGGAAATAGAATTTCTGCCCGAGCCGGTGGAAGATGCGGCAGACCACCTGGTGCTGGCTAAATGGCTCATCAGGAACGTGGCTTACCGTCACGGGATGGTGGCCACTTTCACCCCCAAAATTGAAGAGGGTGTGGCCGGAAGCGGTCTTCATTTTCACCTGGAATTAAAGAGAGAAGGCAGGAACGTGATGACCACCCCCGACGGTCAGCTGAGCGAAGAAGCCAGGAAACTCATCGGCGGGCTGTGCCGGTACGCTGATTCGCTGACAGCCTTTGGCAATACTGTGGCTGCTTCTTACTTAAGGCTGGTGCCTCACCAGGAAGCGCCAACCAAAATCTGCTGGAGCGACCTTAACCGCAGTGCCATGATCCGAGTGCCTCTTGGCTGGTCCAGGCTGAGCGACCTGGCTCGACTGGTTAACCGGCAGGAAACAGAGCTTTATGCCCGAGAAGAAGGAAAGCAGACGGTTGAGATAAGGACGGCTGATGGCAGCGCCCTGGTCCACTTGATGCTGGCCGGAATTCTTATGGCGGCAGACTGGGCTTTGAATAAAAACACGGCCGGCGTTGCCGGACAGGAAGCTTTGGAGTTAGCCGGCAAGCTTTATGTGAGCGGCAACATTTTTGCTGACCCGAATCTTCTTCAAAAGCTGGAAGATTTGCCAGGCAGCTGTCAGGCTTCAGCCAGAATCTTGCTCAAAAAGCGGAATTTATACGAGAGGGATGAAGTCTTCCCGCCCAGCATCATAGATTACGTGGCCAACATGCTCAACCGGGAAAATGACGAAAATCTCCAGCAGCAGCTGGCTTCTCTTTCTTCCGACAACCGGTTGCTTCTGGCCAGAAGGATTATGCATAAAGATTTGCACAAACACTGACCGCCGCGTTCCAATGTTTAAAATTTTTCCCGGATGAATTTTCGGTGGGTGGAAAATTCTTCTTTAAGTGTTGACCACAGTGAGTTAAACCGTTCTTGTATTTCCTGGTACAGAGCGGCCCGAGAACTGTCCGGCGTGGCGGCCAGGTCACCTTTTACCACGAACCTGGAGGTCAGCTCGGTTATTTTTACGTTCTCACCTTTTTCGTTAAGGTAGCACCAGATGGACTGAATGGCTGCTCCGTAGGCTGCCGATTCAGGCTGAGCCAGTGTAATCACCGGAAGGTTGAGGACGTCTGAAAGAATCTGCAACCACACCTGGCTTCTGGCTCCGCCGCCGGTCGCTCTTAATTCCTTTGGTTTCAGGCCGAGGGCTTTCATCCGGGAAAAGCCATAGCCCAGGTTGAGGATGGTTCCTTCCATAACGGCCCGAGCCAGGTCGGCTCGAGTGAAATTATGATGGGTGAGTCCAAAGAAAACTCCCGAAGCCTCCGGCAAGACCGGCACTCTTTCCCCATTTATAAATGGCAAGAAGAGCAAACCTCTCGCTCCGGGGGTGGAGCTCTCAACCATTTTTTCCAGTGCCTGGTTGTCCAACCCGAGCAGGTTCTTAAGTTGCTCGGTCGTGTTGGTGACGTTCATCGTGCAGAGCAGCGGAAGCCAGCCGCCCGTGCTGTCGCAGAAAGCAGCTATCTCTCCTTCGGGGTCAAGAAAAGGCTCGGAAGAGTAGGAAAAAATTGTGCCGGATGTGCCCAGGCTAACCGTGCAGGTGCCGTCGCTGACATTACCAGTTCCTATGGCGGCCATCATGTTATCTCCGCCACCGCTGGAAACGAGCAGGCGAGAAAAACCATACTTTTCGGCCACCCGCGATTTTATCCAGCCGACCGGTTCTGCCGGATGAGAAAGCGGCGGTAATTTTTCTACAAGCTGCGGGTCTATGACCTTGATTACTTCTTCGTGCCAGGTTCTTTTCCTTATCTCCATCAGACCGGTGCCCGAGGCATCTCCATATTCCATGTGCGGTCGGCCGGTGAAATAAAGATTAAGGTAATTGTGAGGAAGAAGCACATAAGCCAGCCGGGCATAATTTTCCGGTTCATTCTTTTTCAGCCACAGAATCTTGGAAGCGGTGTAGCCGGGTGCCAGGCTGAGGCCTAATTTTTCGATGAATGCTTTTTTCCCGCCGAGCGCGGAAAGAATTTCTTCTGTTTCAGCCACGGTGGAAGTATCGTTCCAGAGTTTGGCGGGCCGAATTGGTTGGAAATTCTTATCGACCGGGACAAAACCATGCTGCTGTCCGGATATTCCCAGACAAACCACCTCGGCCGGGCTTATCTTTGCTTCTTTCAGAGCAGTGGACATGGCTTCATCCATCGCCCTGAGCCAGGTTTCCGGATGTTGCTCTGATTCGCCAGGTTTCAGGCCTTCCACCATTTGATGCCGACCGTATCCCCAGCCGAGGACCTTTCCCGTATCTATCTCTACCACCAGAGCTTTTGTACCCTGGGTTCCAGAGTCAAGGCCGATGGCATACATGCTCTTATCCTCCGGCTAAATTTAAGCCAGGCCGAACTCAGCCGTTTGCCGGTGCCTGGCTTCCGCTCCAGATCTGGCTGATGATTTTCACCAGGATGACGCCGCTTATTATCAGCAGGACACTCCAGAAGATGCCGAGTGAAATTCGGCCATAAATAAAAGCACCGGCTCCGAACAGGGCTGAGTAAACAAACAGGCAGCCGGAAACCCAACCCAGAAGGGACATGGTCAGGCTGTCAGGAGAGGGACCCAGAGCGGCTTCTTCTCTTATTTTTTTCCAGCCCGGGCCGGCCGGCCTTACCAGTCGGTAAAAAGAAATCAGTTTTTCTTTTTCGACGGGCTTCGTTAAATAGGTCACGGCTAACCAGACCACAGTGGTAAAAGCAATCGTTACGAGCAAGGAAATATGCTGCGGGGTGGGGTGGCCGGTCTTCCCGCGGATGAAGAAATAGACGGCCACGCTAAAAGAGCTGGCCATGGCGGCAATTTCTGACCAGGCATTGATGCGCCACCAGAACCAGCGCAGCAGATAAATCAGCCCCGTACCGGCACCAATGGACAGCATCAGGTCAAAGCTGGCCTTGGCCGATTCCAGGACAAAAGTCAGCAAACTGGCCAGTATCATCAGAACGACGGTCATCACCCTTCCGGCCGCCACATAATGTTTTTCATCCTGACCGGGTTTTATGAAGCGACGGTACAAATCATGGATAAGGTAGGAGCTGCCCCAGTTCAGGTGTGTTACCAGCGTGGAGACATAGGCGGCCAGCATGCCGGCCACCATCAACCCCAGGAAACCAACCGGCAAAAACTTGAGCATAGCGGGATAAGCCATGTCATGATTTATCAACCGCGGGTCAACGTTGGGAAAAGCTTTCTGTATGTCAGAAAGGTTGGGGTAGATGATAAATGAGCACAGAGCAACTAAAATCCAGGGCCATGGTCTTAAAGCATAATGGGCAAAGTTAAAGAAAAGCGTGCCGGCCAGAGCGTCTTTTTCACTCTTGGCGGCCAGCATCCTCTGGGCGATGTAGCTTCCGCCGCCCGGTTCGGCTCCCGGGTACCAGACTGACCACCACTGGATAAAAACCGGAATGATGAAGACCGACAGAGCAACAGTCCAGTTGCCGAAATCTGGCAGGAAGCCAAGAACCTTGGGGTCAAGTTTATGGAACAGACCGGAAAGACCGCCAACTTCTGGCTGTTTCAGGGCGAAGACAGCGGCCGAAAAGGCTCCCGTCATGGCAATGCCGAACTGGATGAGGTCCACCACCAGAACACCCCACAGTCCGGCCGTCGCGGCGAATATTATGTTGATAATGCTGCAGATTAGGAGAGTTCGGGACATCGGCCAGCCCAGGATGACGTTGGCAATTTTAGCGGCCGCCAGGTTAACCGAAGCCATGATCACGCAGTTAAAAAATAATCCCAGGTAAACAGCCCGAAAGCCGCGGACAAAAGAAGCTGGCTTTCCCGAGTAGCGAAGCTCGTAAAATTCCAGGTCAGTCAGCACCTGAGACCTTCTCCAGAGACGGGCGAAGAAGAAAACCGTCATCATGCCCGTCAGCAGGAAAGCCCACCAGGCCCAGTTGCCGGCCACGCCGTTGTTGCGCACGATGTTGGTCACCAGGTTGGGAGTATCCGTGCTGAAAGTGGTGGCCACCATGGAGATGCCGATGAGCCACCAGGGTGCGGCCCGCCCGGAAGTGAAGAATTCTGCGGTGTTTTTGCCGGCTCGGCGGCTGAGCACGACCGGCGGAATAAAACAAATAGTTATCGAAATAACTACAATTAACCAGTCAAGCGTTGTCAGGTGCATCTTCCAATCCTTTATCCTTTTTTACCGGAATAATTCAGTTGAGTTTTTATACCACAAGGGCGAAAAACAAGTCAAAAGCAATTGTGTGACAGAAATATGACTGATTATATTTTCTGCCAGTCCGGTTTGTGCTCGTAAACCCACTGGTAATAATCAACGTGTTTCAGTTCGGAAGCCGCATCGCGGTCGAGAAGGAAAATAGCTCTCGGATGAAGCTGCAGGGCCGAGGCAGGCACCATGCTGGTCACCGGGCCTTCAACCGCCATGGCTATCGCCCTGGCTTTTTTCTTGCCGAAAGCCAGAAGCAGGCAGGTTCTGGCCTCGAGAATGGTGCCAATGCCCATGGTGATGGCGTGAAAGGGGACGTTTTCTTCCCCGCCGAAAAACACGGCGTTATCTTTGCGCGTCTGGTCGGTCAGGGTTTTTATTCTGGTACGCGAAGCCAGGGAAGAAGAAGGCTCATTGAACCCGATGTGCCCGTCCGTGCCGATGCCCAGAATCTGAAGGTCAAGCCCGCCGGCGGCTTTTATTTCTTGTTCATATTGCTCGCAGTAAGCTGGAATGTCCGGGGCCAACCCATCAGGAATGTGCACATTTTCTGGCCTGATGTTTACCTGGCTGAACAGATTTTTCCACATGTAGTGATGGAAAGAAGCGGGGTGGTCAGGGGACAGACCAACGTATTCATCGAGGTTGAAGGCTATGACCCGGCTGAAATCCAGGCCTTCTTCCCGGTGAAGGCGGACCAGGTTTTTGTAGAGCAAAAGAGGAGTGTTGCCCGTGGCAAAACCTATGACCGGTTGAGATTTTTCCTGAATTAACTTTTTTATTAACCGGGCGGCCAGCAGACTGGCTTTTTCGCTGTCAGGCTGGATGATGATTTCCATTTTTATCTCCTTTTATCAGGGTTATATGGAATCAAAAGGAGTATTAATCAAGTTTATTACTTTTTAATTTCAGGCAAGGTAGCGGCCGCCACCGCCTGGCCGACCCGGCGGATTTTTTCGTCTGTCAGCTGGATTTTAATTTGCCGGTAGAGGTCAGGAAATTCCGCCGCCAGGACTCTTTCTGCTTCTTGTTTGATCAGTTCGCCGCCGAGGCCAGAAGTCACCCGGCCGAGGATCATCAGGTCCCGGTAATCATAGAAAAGTGAATAAAGGTGAGCCGTATATCCTAAATAGATGCCGATATCTCGAAAGATTTGCCGGGCCCGGTCATCTCCTTTTTCGGCCAGAGCCTGGATTTCTTTAAGACGGTCGGGTAATTTTTTCTCTTCCGGAAAGGTGAAGCCGGCGGCCAAGGCTAACTTGTTGACCGCCTGCTGAGAAAAATACATGGCACCGACTCCCAGGTCGCCGGACCATTCATCAACGGCCGCTGCCGGGTTAAGGTCAACCGGGGCGAAAGCCAGCTCATCCAGCCAGCCGGGCAGATGACCGGAGAGGTTCAGATAACCGCCGGCTTCGCTTGACCCCATGGCCACTCCCAGCACGCCCGGACTGTTCAGGCTCAGGTAGCCAGCCAGGGCGGTAACTTCGCCGTCGTTAAGCACCTCAAAGGGTACCTGCCATTCTTTTTGCATCTCGATGAACATGTTTTTGACTTTTTTTTCAAAAACTTCACGCGGCACACCGCGGAAAAGCGAGGCAATCCGAACCTGGTTGTTGATGTAAATGCCAGCCGCACTGCCGCCGATAGCTTCCACTTTCGGTAAATACGAGGCAGCCTTTTTCAGGCCTGACTGCAGGTGTTGATAATGATAGCTCGGGTCACTTTTGTCTTGAGGCTGCCAGGGGATTTCCTCGCTGTAGACTACTTCTCCATCTTTGAGAGCGGCTATCTTGTAATCTGAAGCTCCGAGGTCGAAACCCAGCCGACAGCCATCCAGGTGGCCGCCGAGCTTAAGTTGATTTTCTCTGGAAGAAGGGAATTCTTTTTCTGCGACATGGCATACAGTAAAAGGTTTTTCATAAACAGTGCTCATCAGATTGACATCAAACTGTCTTTGACCGGAAGGGGAGTAGGCTTCCTGGAGCAGCCGGAAAATCTGCTCAGGTCCCTGGAAATATATTTTCCAGCCGCCTTTCTGCCAGAGCAGGAATTTAATTATCCTTTCTGTGTAAAGCCAGGTCAGCGGCAGAGTGCCGGCCTCAACGGGTAAGATGAAATCTTCCCAGACCGAAACAAGCTGATTTTCTCTCTCAACCGCGATGCGGATTTTTTCTGTTCGGGCCGAACCGTGGGCCCGGTACCATTCGAGGAAAAGCCCCATCGGCAGGAAATCTGGGTCAAATTGAGGCTTAATTTTCAGTGAGAATAATTCTTTCAGGTTAACTTTACTCATCACCGCACCTCTCCTGGATTATAACAATTTTTTTGGGCTGATAAAACGCCTCAGGTAGATAGGTTTTATTGACATTGATGGATTAATAAAATAGCATAAAAAAAGTTTCAGGTTGAAGGACCGGAATAATAAAATGACGGCGAAAAAAATATCTGCCAAAAGCTGGCCGGGGGTGCTGGGCCTTTTATTTGTTCTCTGGCTGTCAGCCACATTGACGGCTGAAAAGAGTCAGCTTAAACCTCTCAAACCGGGTGAAGAAAGCCGGGGCCCCTGGTGGATGAAACAAACCGCTCTGACGCCTAAAGGACAGATGACCAGCCTGAAAAACAAGAGCTGGTGGAAAAAGGCGGCCGAGCTTAAAGTTGGCGAACAGCTGCTGCTGAAAGAAGGAAAGGCTGAGCAGGAAAACATGCTGGTCAAAATTTCTGAAATCAATGATGCGAACGGCCAGAAGCTGGAAGTACTTATGTGGATCATAGATGATGATGAAGACGGAAGCGTGGTCAAAGGCGGGGACTTTCATGACGACTGCTACGTGTATGATTTTTACCGTGACGGGAAAGTGGAGGTTATGGTTGATTACGCTGACGAAAATAAGGACGGTCAGGCAGATTTCATGGAGGTAAGATTTTTTGACCGCGGGCAGCTGGCCAAGTGCTGGTCGGCCTTTGACTATGATGGCCTGGGGGAGATGATAAAATGTCATGAGCCTTCTGACCTGCTTGCGGCCGGCCTTGAATTCAATCTTTCCGGCAACAAGGCTTATTACTTTCACCGTTATGACCCGCTAAGGCTTGGCTGGGTCCCGGAAACGATTTATCCCCTGGCCAGTTTAGACCTGGATGGCGACGGTTTGAGTGAAAAATTAATAAGGGTTAACCTGCAAACAAGGCCCGAGCCAAAATCCCTGGTTAACGAGAATGCTGCCGCGGCTGCCCCGATGTTGATCTGGCCGGAGGTGGGCAGCCTTGAATTCAGCCTGGACCTCGACCGGGGCAACTCGGCCGAAAATCCCTATCACTACGACCTGGGGCTGATCATCAGCGGAGAGATGAAATACGACCTTGAAGAATTCAAGAATTTTTTCCCGCTGAGGAGGCCGCCTCAGGAGATACCGGCCATTTCGCCGGCCGAGGTGGATAAAAAAATTAAAGAATTCAAAGTACAGGATGTATTTTTTAGCTGGAAAGAAAACCACCTGCCGATTTCAGACAGAGTCCTGTCATTAATGGTGAAGGAAGAGCAGGGCCTGGGCTGGAGCTGGGAAAGGTTTAAAGCCCCCACCAGCAGCCCGGACGTGGAGAAATGGAATGTCAGAAGGGAAGTGGCCGAAAAGCTCGGCCTCTGGCCCGAGTTTTATTACAGTGAGCTTGACCGGAAAATCCATCTTTTCCGGGCGAAGAGCGGCTGGTGGCCGATTGGCTATGTGGCCGGATTGCCCAAGGTTGGGGAAATCAGGTATTTTGACACGGATGATGACGGCTATTTTGACCGTGAGGAAATTTACCTGGCCAGCAGCGTCAGACCAGTTCTGGTGGTTGAAGGTCACAACCGTCAGGTGAAAAAATTGCCTTTTGACTTTGATGCTCTGTCAAAGTTTTATACCGAAGAGGTTGTCCCGGCGGCGCGCCAGCGGTTTGAAAGATTAATCCAGGCCATGACTGAGGTTTTGCCTTTCTCCATGCCGGAAGAATTCAGAGTTACCCTTCAATCTTCTACCGGAAGCGACAAGCAATATCTGCTGGAAGTGGGCTGCCTTCTTCAATTTATCAGCCTGCGCGACCATTATTTTTCTCTTGTCAACCAGAAGCTTTTTCAATCGGGTGAGGCGAGCCTGTCGGGTGGACTTTACGGAGACCTTTACCCCGGGCTGGTCCGAAAACCAGGAAGCATCACTCAGGGGCTGAGCTCCGAGCAGGCCTGGGTACTGGCCCGGTGGCTGAGTCAACTGGATGCAGCCTACACCGGCGGTGATGATGAGAAATTCATATCCATCTTAAAAGAAATCAAGAAATTAAGAATTTAGTCGGCACGGCCTGACAGAAAAGCCGCTATGTCTTCAACCAGTTCCCTGGAGCCAACCAGCAGAGTGGTGCGCTGATGATGGTGAGTCGGAACTATCTCCAGTATCGAATGTCCCTGTTCATTGATGGCCAGACCGCCGGCTTCCCGGCACATAAAGCTGACCACGGCTGCCTCATACATCAACCTTAATTTGCCTTCAGGGTAATTTTTTTTCGGGTCAGGATGGTTAACAATGGCCGGGTAAAGGAATAAACCGCCGTTGGTCAGCAAACGATGAAAATCGCCAGCCAGAGCCCCCAGATAACGAAACTGATACTTTTTTTCATTTCTTAAAAGCCAGTCAGAAATTTCCCGACGATAGTATTCCCGGTGAGCCACGTTGTATGATAGCTCCCAGGTTTTGCGGTCATCAGGAAGCTGGAGACGGGTCGGCTTGACGTAGTTCATGGTTTCATCAATGTGAAAGCGCCAGCACCCGGCCTCCTTCAGAGCAATGGTAAAGGTGCCGGTGGGAATAACGAACATGCCGGCGGCAATAAACTCCTGCCCGGCTCGCAGATGGTAATCTTCCGGGCCGGCCAGGTTTCTTTTGGCGATGCCAAAAAGGAAGCCAACCGGCAGGTTGTGCGGAATGTTAGAAGAGCCATCCAGGGGGTCATAATAGACAAAATACCGGCCTTCCGGGTTCATGGAAATGATGTCTTTTTCTTCTTCACTCACCGCCTGAATTACCCGGCCCGAGCGCCGCAGGTAATGTTTTACCACTTCGTTGGCCATCTCATCGAGCCTCAGGCAGCTTTCGCCCTGAACATTTATCTGCCCGGTCAGACTCAGGTATCCTTTAAGCGCACCGGTCAGGTAATAATGCTGGATTCTCTTGGCCGCGTTTAAGATGGAGTTCATCAGAATCAAAAAATGATAGGTGCGGCCGTGCCTTTCCTGATGTTCGAGCAAAAAATCCATGAAAGTCTGTTCAAACATGTTAATTTTGCCTCCTCTTAAGCCCCTGAACTCAGTCCGGCTTCTTGTTAAGTTAATATGTTTAGCACAGAAGAAAAGGACAGACAAATAAATTTTTTCAGGAAATTTTTTGAAGATAATTTAACTGGAATGTATGGGTTTAAAGCCTTTACCCAGCACCTCGTATGTATCGTTAATGATAACAAAGGCTTTGGGGTCCACTTTCTTGATGAAAGATTTGAGTTCGGGCAGTTGTTTACGATGAATAACGGTGATGATGATTTCACCTTCTTTGTTCAAATAAAGCGACCTGGATTTTAAAGCACTCCCGCTGCGGTCGAGCCTGTTCAGGATAAAATCCGTTATTTCTTCTGTCTTGGAGGAAGTGATGATGACCAGCTTGGAGAAACTCCAGCCTTCCAGCACCAGGTCGATGACTTTGGAAGAAATGAACAGCACAATGTAGCCGTAGAGGGGCGCTTCCAGGTTTTTAAAAACCAGGCCGGAGGCGGAAATGATGAAGAAATCAGTCAGCATAATACCTATGCCAACTGAAACGCCCGTATACCTGTTGAGGATAAGTCCAATGACGTCAGAGCCGCCAGTAGAAGCTTCACCTTTAAAAACCAGTCCAAGGCCGAGTCCGAGCAGCAGGCCCCCGTAGATGGCGGCCAGGAGCGGATTTTCTGTTCCGCGGGGCAATTTTAAGACTTCATGGAAGAAATCTATAAACAGGGAAGAGGTGCCCATCCCGATTAATGTGTTAATCACATAATTTTTCCCGAGGAATTTGAAGCTCAGCAGAAAAATCGGGATGTTCAACGCTATGGTAACCAGGCCAACCGGCCATTTGAAAAGGTAATTCAGTATGATAGAGATGCCCGAAACTCCGCCGGGCACCAGGTGAAAGGGGATAAGGAAAAGAGAATAGCCGAGGCCCATCACGGCTGAGCCCAGAAGTATAAAGAGCACATTTTTAACAGTTTTTTTTATAGTATTTTGGCTTAATGCTACCATGTTTTTCTTCTCCTGACCCTTCCTTCAGGTGGAAGTTTTTTTGAAATTTCTAACACAGGTGTTTCGAGTTGTCAACAAACCAGCCTGGAATTTAGCTTTAAGGACAACTTTCGGGTTGAATTGCCAGATTTTAATTTTCTTGATATCCGTCTTGAAATTGCTAAAATATAAGCGAACTCTGTTGCGCTGGCTGGGCAGAGTTCGGTGATACCCTCTTTCAATCATCCCCTTAATTTTCCCCTAACCCCCTACAGCCAGCACCTTATTTGTTTACAAATCAACCAAACTGAGTTATTTATAAGCTTTAAGAAAAAATAATGCTTTTCAGGAACGGAAAAAAATAAGAAGTATGAACGGACAAAATGACCGGAGCAGGCTCTGGACGCGGGACTTTATCCTTGGGTTGCTGGCTTATTTTTTTCTTTATCTGTCTATTAGCCTTCTTTTCCTTCTGCCGCTTTTTTTTAAGCAATTTTCTCCCCGTGAAAGTCAGGTCGGTTTAATCATGGGCATCCACAGTCTGACGGCCATCATGGTTAGACCCTTTTTTGGGCCGCTGATAGACCAGAAAAGCGGCAAGAAAATAGCCATCGGCGGGCTGCTTGTCCTTTTGGCTTCCGTGCCGCTGTTTCACCTGGTGATAGATGCCGGGGTATTTCCGGTTTTGCTGCGCGCTTTAACCGGGATTGGCTGGGGCATAAGCATGACGGCCACCATTGCCATGTGCACTGACCTGGCTCCGGTTCAAAGCATGGCCAGGTCAATCGGCATCGTCGGGGTGGCGGGGTTGATTGCCAACGCGGTCGGTCCGTCACTCGGTGAGGAGATAATCCTGCATTTTGGTTTTTCTGGCCTGTTCAATGCCTGTGTTTTTTTTCTTTTGCTTTCTCTGGTGTTGATAATAATTGCCCGAGAGCTTCCCCGTGAAGACCGAGGAAGCAGTTCGCCGTCCGGGCAGGTAACACAGCGCTGGAAAAATTATTCTTTCTTCGTTCTGCTGATAATAGGTTTTATGCCCGTTTTTCACGGTTCAGTGCGCGGGGCGGTAATTTATTTTATCCCTTTGCTGGTAAAATCGCTGAACCTGGGCCGCGTTGGCCCTTTTTTTGTGATTTTCTCGGCCGCCGCCATTCTGTCCCGCTTCAAGCTGGGCGGGCTGTCAGATGAATACGGGCGAAAAAAAGTGGTATTCATCTCGGCCCTGGTGATTGGCCTGAACCTTTTTATCATTGCCTCGATGAAAAGTTTTCCTATTATGCTGCTGTCGGGGTTCATCGGCGGGTTCGGGCAGGGGTTGATTTTTCCTGCCCTGAGCACCTATCTGATAGATTTTATGGGCCAGGAAAACAAGGGCCTGGCTATTGGTTTGTACAATTCACTCTTTGATGTGGGCATGGGGTTTGGTTCAATTTTTTATGGATGGATTATCGAACTGGTTGGCCTGAAAAAAATGTACCTGGTGGCCGGTATGCTGCTAATACTGGCTAACCTGGCTTTTAATCTTAAGGCTCCGGAGCCAGCGCGAGCCTGATTAATTTAACGGGAGGAAAAGCCATGCAGGAATTTCTGGAATTAATAAAAAAGAGGAGAACCATCCGGCAATTTAAGCCAGAAGAAATTCCCGACCGGGTGCTGTTAAAATTAGCGGATGCGGGACGGCTGGCGCCATCTGCCGCTAACCTGCAACCTCTGGAATTTGTGCTGGTCAAGGACCCAGAGGTAAGAAAGAAAATTTTTTCCTGCCTCAGGTGGGCGGCTTACATTTCGCCGGCCGGTGACCCCAGACCCGGACACGAGCCGACAGCTTATGTGGTCATTCTGGTTAACACTGAAGTTCGTGATAAGGGCTATGAATATGATGTGGGGGCGGCCGCCGAAAACATCATCCTGGCCGCTTTAGCCCAGGGCCTGGGCAGCTGCTGGTTAATTTCCGTCGACCGGGAAAGTGTCCGGGCCATACTCTCTGTGCCAGATAAATATCGCATAGATTCGGTTATCGCCCTGGGATATCCTGATGAGAGCCCGGTTGTCGAAGATTTTGCCGGTTCGGTTAGATACTGGAAAGATGAATCCGGCACTTTGCACGTGCCCAAGAGAAGACTTGAAAGCGTGGTTCACCTGAACCGCTTTGGACAGAAGCCAGCGGCTGAGGTTTAAGCACCGACGGCCGTGGTTCTGCCCACTTTTATAAGCCCGTGAGAGTCAGAGCAGACTGAAGGCGAAAAGCGGTTCTGCCGTATTAATTTCGAAAAAAATGCTGTCCTGGTGGCCAATAATAATTTCTGACACGTCGTCATTTGATTTGAGAACCTGGTTGACCTGCAAAAGGTAAACCCATATAATCGACCTGATGAGACCGGAACTATTAGTTCATCTGGATAAAATTGACCATCTGATAGACCTGGCTCTGCAAGAAGACCTGCCTGGCGGTGACATCACCACGGAAGCCATAATCGAAGAAGGCAGTTTAGCCTCGGCCGTCTTGCTGGCCAAGCAGACCGGTATCCTGGCCGGTCTGGATGTGGCTCAGAGGGTTTTTGAAAAGGTAGACAGCCGGGTTAACTTCATAAAGAAAATGGAAGACGGTCAGGAGTTCAAACCCGGACAGGTGCTGGCTGAAATTGGCGGTCAGGCTTCAGCTCTTTTGAAAGCCGAACGCACGGCGCTCAATTTCTTGCAGCGCCTGAGCGGGGTGGCCACCTTCACCGGAGAATTTGTCCGGGCGGTGGCAGGCACCAAGGCCAGTATCCTGGATACACGGAAAACTACCCCGGGCTGGAGGTTCCTGGAAAAATATGCGGTCAGGATGGGCGGCGGGAAAAACCATCGACTTAACCTGTCCGAAATGATGCTCATCAAGGATAATCACATCAGGGCGGCCGGTGGCATCGGACCGGCCTTAAAGAAAGCTCGGGCTTACATAGAGAGAAAAGGTTTAACGGGAATTAAAATCGAAGTAGAAACAACTTCCATCGAGGAAGTCAGAGAAGCCCTGGAAAATGGGGCGGATTGGATCATGCTCGACAACATGGATTTGCCCCAGATCAAAGCTTCGGTAGAGCTGGTTTCTGGCCGGGTTCCTTTGGAAATATCGGGCAAGGTCCGTTTAGATAACGTCAGAAGCCTGGCTGAAACCGGAGTGGATTACATTTCGGTAGGAGCTTTAACTCACTCATTTAAATCAGCAGATATTTCCCTTGAATTTTTGTGAAGCAAAAGAATGGCTCAGATAACCAGAGACGAAGAATTTTATTCAGACATTTTGATTATCGGTCTCGGAATTGCCGGCGCGACGGCTGCCCTGGAAGCAGCCCGCCAGGGGTTTGAGGTTAACGTCGTCGTTAAATCTTCTGGCCCCGAAGGTTCTAACACGTACTGGGCCCAGGGCGGCATTGTTTCTTTTGGTGAGGATGACCAACCTGAACTGCTGTATGAAGATATCATGCGGGCCGGCGATGGTATAAACAACCCGGAAGCGGTGGAGGTGCTGGTCAGAGAGGGGAAAAAAGCGGTCGATGAAATTTTGATTGATGAACTGAAAATACCTTTTGCGCGCACCGCACCCGATAAACTCGATTATGCGCTGGAAGGCGGACATTCGCGCCGCCGCATCCTGCATGTGGCTGATGCCACCGGTCAGACCATCAGTCAGGCTTTTTACCGCAAATTGTCTGAACTTCCCAACATCCATTTCTTTTTTGACCATACAGCGGTCGACCTGCTGACCATACCACATCACTCGAAAAATCCTTTGCACTATTATCAGCCACCGCGCTGTTTGGGAGCCTATGTTCTGGACAACCACACCCGGAAGATTAAAAAATTCATTGCCCCTTATACCATTCTGGCGACTGGCGGATGTGGAGCGGTCTTTAAGTTCACCTCCAACCCGAAAACAGCGGTTGGTTCAGGTTATGCCATGGCCCTGAGAGCCGGGGCACGCATCGTCAACATGGAATACATCCAGTTTCATCCGACGGCTCTTTACCATCGCGAGGCCGATAGTTTTCTGATATCTGAATCTGTAAGGGGGGAGGGGGCCAGGCTTAAAACCAGAGATGGCCAGACTTTTATGGAAAAATACAGCCCGCTGCGGGACCTGGCGCCCAGAGACGAGGTTACCAGGGCGATCTACCAGGAAATGGTTAACAGCAATTCGGAGTATGTATTGCTGGATGTGGCTAATTATGTCAAACTAAACATAAAAAAGAGATTTCCTCACATATACAAAACTTGCCTGCAATACGGAATTGACATCACGAAACAGCCGATACCGGTTGTTCCGGCGGCTCATTTTTGCTGCGGAGGCGTACTGGTTGATACCTGGGGCCGTTCCTCTCTTTCCGGGCTTTATGCGGTGGGCGAGGTGGCCTGCACGGGTGTTCACGGGGCAAATCGTTTGGCTTCAACCTCACTCCTGGAAGGGCTGGTCTGGGGAAGAAGGGCGGTGAAAGACATTGCTGATAGGTTCAGCCCGGCCCTGGCCTGCAACCCGGAAGAGATTCATCCCTGGTATTACCCGACTGATGGAGAAGAGATTGACCCGGCCCTGATTCATCAGGACTGGGCGACCATCAGAAGCACCATGTGGAATTATGCCGGAATCGTTCGCACGGCCCGCCGGCTGGAAAGAGCCAGGGCTGACCTCGAATACCTGAAACACAGAATTGACCGTTTTTACAAAGAAGCTCCGATGGACCCCCAGCTGGTTGATTTAAGGCATGGAATCCATGTGGCTCTGATGATTACCTATGCCGCCCTGTCCAACCCAGAAAGCCGTGGTGCTCATTACCGGAAAGATTGAGTTTATTCTAAACAGGTTATTTTAAAAATTTACGACAATCACCCCCTCAGGTATGGCAGTTTAGCCTGAGGTGTTTTATAATAAAACAAATTTTTAATTTATGGTGGAGTTTATCCATGGCTGACAAGAATGACCTGAAAAAGACCCTGAACCTTCCTCAAACGAGCTTTGCCATGAAAGCCCAGCTGGCTCAAAAGGAGCCGGAGATAATCAAAAAATGGGATAAAATTAACCTTTACCAGAAAATTCAGGAAAGACGCCAGGGGCATCCCACATTTGTCCTGCATGACGGCCCGCCTTACGCAAATGGCCACATCCACCTGGGCACGGCTCTGAATAAAATCCTCAAGGATTTTATCGTCAAATCGAAGACCATGAGGGGTTACCTGTCTCCTTATATCCCCGGCTGGGACTGTCATGGCCTGCCGATTGAAATCAGGGTGGACCAGCTGCTCGGGGATAGGAAGAAGCAGATTTCAGTCATCGAAAAAAGGGAAGAATGTCGCAGGTATGCCCTCAAATTTATCGATATTCAGAGAGATGAATTCGTGCGCTTGGGAGTTTTTGGTGAGTGGCAGAAACCTTACCTGACGATGAACCCGGAGTACGAAGCAGACATCTTGAGGTTCCTGGCTGCCTTTTTTGATTCGGGCAATGTTTACAAAGGAAAAAGGCCGGTTCACTGGTGTCTGCATTGCCAGACAGCCCTGGCTGAAGCTGAAATTGAATACAGAGAAAAAAAATCACCTTCAATTTATGTGAAGTTCCCGATGCTCTCTGACCTGTCTGAGAGATTCCCGGTTTTAAAGGGAAAGAAAGTTTCCATCATCATCTGGACGACCACTCCCTGGACGCTGCCGGCCAACCTGGCCATCGCCTTTCACCCGGAGTATGAATATGTGGCAGCCGAAGCCGGTCAGGAAGTTTTTATCCTGGCCAGGAGGCTGCTGCCGGTCGTGGCGGAAGAGCTGGGCTGGGGTGAGTATAAAGAATTAGTGGTTTTCTCAGGAAAGGAACTGGAAGGGCTTAAAGCCCGGCATCCTTTTATCGACCGGGAGTCGGTTCTCGTCCTGGCAGATTACGTTACTCTTGATGACGGTACGGGTTGTGTGCACACCGCTCCAGGGCACGGTTATGATGATTACCTGACCGGCACGGTCTACGGGCTTGATATTTACACCCCGGTGGACGAGGAAGGAAAATTTTTGCCTCAGGTTGAACGGTATGGCAAGATGAATGTTTTTGAAGCCAACCCGGTCATCATTGAAGATATGAAGAAGGATGGAACGCTGCTCAAGGCCAGCGAAATCAGCCATTCTTACCCCCATTGCTGGCGCTGCAAACAACCCGTAATTTTCCGGGCCACCGAACAGTGGTTTATTTCCATGGATAAAAATGACCTGCGGAAAAGGACGCTGGAAGAGATCAAGAAAATCCGCTGGATTCCTTACTGGGGAGAAGAAAGAATTGCCAACATGATGGAAGCCCGGCCGGACTGGTGCATATCCAGACAGAGGTCCTGGGGAGTTCCCATCCCGGCCTTTTACTGCGAAGATTGCGGGAACATTCTGGCTGATGGCCGGATTACCCGCCATGTGGCCGATATCTTTGAAAAAGAAGGTTCAAATGCCTGGTTTGAGAAACCGGCAGCTGAGCTTTTGCCCACGGGAGAAAAATGCCCGGTTTGCGGCGGTCAGAATTTTAGGAAGGAAAACAACATCCTTGATGTCTGGTTTGAATCAGGTGCCAGCCACAGCATCCTGGGAAAAAGGCCTGACCTTCCCTGGCCGGCGGATATTTATGTGGAAGGCCACGACCAGTACCGCGGCTGGTTTAACAGCTCGCTGGTCATCGGGGTGGGAGCCAAAAATGGCAGCCCGTATAAATCCTGTTTGACCCACGGATTTGTGCTGGATGAACAGGGTCGGGCGATGTCCAAATCGCTGGGAAATTACATAGAACCGAACGAGATCATCTCTCAACACGGAGCCGAAATCCTCAGGCTGTGGGTGGCCATGCTCAATTACAAGGAAGATGCCCGGTTTGGTCAGGAAATACTTCAGAGGCTGGTCGAAGCCTACCGCAAAATAAGGAATACCTGGCGTTTCTTGCTGGGGAACCTTTATGATTTTAACCCTGACCATGATTTGGTGCCGCCGGAAAGCATGCTCTGGCTGGACCGCTGGATACTGGAGAAAAACCGGCAACTGAGAAACAGGGTGATTGAAGCCTATGATGAGTATGAATTCCACATCGTGTTTCACTCACTTTACAATTTCTTCACGGTTGATTTGAGCGCCTTTTACCTGGATGTCATCAAGGACCGGATGTACTGTTCCGGCGCCGGCTCAATGGAAAGAAGGTCTGGCCAGACGGCCATTTTCCTGGTTCTCCGGGATACGCTTAAAATGATGGCCCCCATCCTGCCTTTTACGTCCGATGAAGCCTGGGAAGCCATGCCGGCTTATCAGGGTAAAGAAGAATCTGTTCATCTGACGGATTTCCCCGGTGAAGAAAAACCGTGGCTGTCTGAGGAAATGATGAAGAAAGTGGACAGGCTTCTGGAAGTTAGAGAAAAGGTTCAAAAAGAGATGGAAAAAGCCAGGGAAATCAAGCTGATCGGCAACTCACTGGAGGCCAAACTCAAGTTCAGGGCTCCTGAAGAAGTTTATGACCTGCTGGCTGAATTTAAAAATGACTTGCCGGCCCTGTTTATCGTCTCGGCCATCCAGGTAGAACCAGCCACAGAAGGAGAACTTCAAGTTACAGTTGAAAAAGCTGATGGGCAGAAGTGTGAAAGATGCTGGAATTTCTCCACCTCGGTCGGGCAGGACTCTGAGTATCCTCAGCTGTGTGCCAGATGCAGTCAGGTGTTGAGGGAAGCCGGAAAGAATGAGTAAGAAAAAGCTGTTCTACTATGTTTTTATTTTATTCTGGCTGGCCTTAGACCAGCTAACCAAATACCTGGTTGACAGGCACATTTCTCTGTACGAGACAAAAACGGTTATCCCCGGTTTTTTTAACCTGACCCATGTGCACAATCGAGGAGCCATTTTTGGTTTTCTGGGAAACACGGATAAACCGCTGGCCCTGGTTTTCCTCAACCTGGGTGCGCTGGTGGCTTTTACCGTGGTGGTTTATTATTTTATTAAAACGCCGCTGGAGCTCAGCTGGATGAAAGTGTCTTTTGCTCTGATCATAAGCGGGGCCATGGGTAATCTGCTGGATCGGATCTTTCGGGGCTATGTCATAGATTTTCTTGATTTCTACGTGAGCAAGTTTCACTGGCCTTTTTTCAACGTGGCTGATAGCTGTATTACAGTCGGAACGCTTATCCTGGTTTTTATTATGCTGAAAGGAGCCAGGGATGTTACCGGTGCTGTTTAAGATTGGGCCAATTACCGTTCACACTTACGGGGTAATGATGGCCCTCGGTCTGCTGGCTGCTCTGTGGTTTATCATGGTTCAGGCTAAAAGGCGAGGCTATGACACGAACGTTTTGCTGGACGCTGCTTTCTGGATTATTTTAGTTTCTCTCATAGGAGCCAAGCTTATCCTTTTTGTCGGGCATTTTTCTTATTACGTGTCTGAGCCGGCTGAATTGTTAAACCTGGCCAAGTCCGGGGGGGTCTTTCAGGGCGGCCTGACTTTTGGGGTGATTTTTGCGATTATTTATTTCAGAAAGAAAAAAATCCCGCTCTGGCCGACGGCCGATATCATAGCTCCGGCCATTGCCCTGGGACATGGTTTTGGCCGGATTGGTTGCTTTTCGGCCAGCTGCTGCTATGGTCGAGAATGCTCCCTGCCGTGGGCCGTGGTCTTTAAAAATGAGTACGCTCACGAGCTGACCGGCATTCCGCTGAATGTTCCGCTTCACCCGGTTCAGCTTTATGAATCGGCTCTTAATTTTCTCAACTTTTTTGTTCTGTTCTTGATTCTAAAAAAGAAAAAATTTGATGGCCAGGTGTTTAGCTTTTACATCATCAATTATTCGATAATCCGCTTTTTTACCGAGTACTTCCGCGGTGACCACGGCGAAAATACTTACCTGATTCACGGAGAAAGTGCCCTGAGCAGCCTGTCGCTGCCCCAGCTTTATTGCCTGATTGGCCTGGTGGCCGGAATCGTGCTGTTACAGATATTTAAACGGAGAAAAAGTGCTTGAGAAAAAGTTAATTGTTGAGGATGAAGCCGGGCAAAGACTCGATGTCTATCTTAAGGATAAGATAAAAGGATTCAGCCGGGCGCAGTGGCAGAAAGCGATAAAAGAGGGCAGAATCACCGTAAACCGGCAAGTTGTTAAGCCAAGCTACAACCTGAGAAAAGGCGACCTGATAGAAATCAGGACGGAGGAAGAGGGGGAAGAAAGTGAGCTGGTGCCTGAAGCTGTGCCGTACCGGGTCATTTTTGAAGACAGTCAGATAATTGTCGTGGATAAACCGGCAGGAGTGGCCGTTCATCCAGGGGCCGGGTTAAAACGCGGGACTCTGGTTCACGGTCTGCTGCTGAACTACCCCGAAATCAGAATGGTCGGTTCACCTTTAAGACCGGGGATTGTCCACCGGCTGGATAAAGACACCTCAGGACTGCTGGTGGTGGCACGGACCAATCAGGCTTATCTGTCTCTCAGGGAACAGTTTGAAGAGCGAAGCGTTAGTAAAACTTACCTGGCGCTCGCCCTGGGGCGGTTCAGGGAAAAAAAGGGAACGATTGACTTACCGATTGGCCGGCACGTCCACCACCGGGAAAAGATTTCTGTTAAAACCAGAAAGCCCAGGCTGGCCGTAACCCATTACCAGGTGCTGGAAGAGTTCAGGGAAACAACTTTTTTGGCTCTGAAACCGGTTACCGGCCGTACCCATCAGCTGAGAGTTCATCTGTCGGCCACCGGCCATCCAATCGCCGGCGACCCAAAGTACGGCGGACTGGGGGAGAAAGGAAGAAAACGATGGCCCAGGCTTTTTCTGCATGCCTGGAAACTTGCCTTCAACCATCCGCTTTCAGGCGAACGAATGGAGTTTGAATCACCTCTTCCAGAGGAGCTCAACAAGATACTGGAAAAAGAGAGGCTTTTAAAATAAAAATGGGGCCATATCCTTGAGTAAATTGCTATTTTTTATTAATATATATGCTTAAATCCAAGAAATTTTTCTTGGCCCGAGAAAAACCAAATTACCGGAGGAACAAGAATGAAGGATTATAGCCCGGAAAAACTCAGAAACATTGCTTTTGTCGGACACGGCTCGTCAGGTAAGACCTCTCTTACCGCCGCCATACTTTTTGCCGGCGGGGTAACCTCCAGGTTGACCAAGGTGGACAAGGGAAATACGGTTACTGATTATGACCCGGAAGAGATTGAAAGAAAAATATCCATAAATTCGGCGCCCTGCTTTGTCGAATGGAAAGACCACAAGATTAACATCATCGATACGCCCGGTTACAGCAGCTTTCTCTGGGATACCAGAGCCAGCCTGAGAGCGGTTGATTCGGCTCTGGTGCTGGTCTGCGGCGTGGCCGGTGTGGAAGTGGGCACGGAAAAAGTCTGGGAAATGATGGAAGAACTCGGCCTGCCCAGGATGATTGTGGTAAACAAGCTCGACCGGGAAAACGCCAGTTTTAGCCGGACGGTAAACGAAATACAGCAGTTCTTTGGCCGTCAGGCTGTTCCGGTGCAGATACCGATAGGTGAAGAAAAGAATTTCACCGGTGTGGTGGACCTGATCAAGAAAAAAGCCTACCTTTTCGAAAAGGACGAAAGCGGTAAGTTCCAGGAAACGGAAGTGCCGGCCGAATTGAAAGATGAAGTGGAAACCAGGTACACCCAGCTGGTGGAAATGGTGGCTGAAACCGATGAAAAATTGATGGAAAAATATTTTGAACAGGGCGAGCTTTCCAGCGAGGAATTGCTCGGCGGTTTAAAGAAGAGCGTTTTTAATCACCAGATTTTCCCGATTTTTGCCGCTTCCGCTCTGGTCAACATCGGAGCGCAGATGATCCTCGACGGCATTGTGGATTTCATGCCTTCTCCGCTGGAAAGGGGTAAAGTGAAAGCCAAAATCAAGGGACAGGAAAGTGAGCTGGAGCTTTCCACCGAGGGACCGTTTGCCGCCCTGGTGTTCAAGACAATATCGGATCCCTATACTGGAAGAATTTCTTTGATGAGGGTGTTTTCCGGAAAAATCGGGCCGGATGCCACCGTGACCAATACCACAAAGGACACGGATGAAAAGCTTGGCGGTCTGTTCTTTCTTCAGGGCAAAGAACAGATTCCGGCCGGCCAGGCCAAAGCGGGGGACATTGTCGCTACGGCCAAGTTGAAAGCCACCCTGACCGGTGATACGCTGTGTGCCAAGGGAGCAGAGGTCGAGTTTGAACCGATTAAGTTCCCTGAGCCATCAATTTCCTTCGCCATAGAACCCAAAACGAGAGCTGACGAGGACAAGATTTCTCAGGCCACTCACCGGGTGACGGAAGAAGACCCGACGGTCAGGATTGAAAGAGACCCGGAAACCAACCAGCTGCTGATTTCCGGCAACGGCGAATTGCACGTCCGCATCATCACCGAGAAACTGAAGAAACGCTATAACGTGGACGTCGAGCTGAAGCCGCCCAAGATTCCTTACCGGGAAACCATCAAGGGCCGGTCTGATGTCCAGGGGAAGTACAAGAAGCAGACCGGCGGTCGCGGCCAGTACGGTGACGTGAAAATAAAGATGGAACCGCTGCCGCGCGGCAAAGATTTTGAGTTTGAAGACAAGATTTTTGGCGGCGCCATTCCAAAGAACTTTATTCCCTCGATTGAAAAGGGAATACAGGAAGCCAGGAAGAAAGGTATCCTGGCCGGTTATCCGGTGGTTGACTTCAAGGTTATTCTTTACGATGGGTCCTATCATGAGGTTGACTCTTCGGATATCGCCTTTAAAATCGCCGCTTCCATGGCCTTTAAGAAGGGTATGAAGGAAGCGAAACCGACCCTGCTCGAACCCATCATGAACGTGGAAATCTACACGCCGGAAGCATACATGGGCGATATCATGGGTGCCCTGAACGGACGCCGGGGTAAAGTCCAGGGTATGGAGCAAAAAGGCAACATGAGGATTCTAAAAGCTCAGGTGCCCATGGCCGAAATGCTTGACTTTGAGCCCACTCTGACCTCCATTACCGGCGGCCGTGGTTCTTTCATCATGGAATTTTCCCATTACGAAGAAGTGCCGGCGCAGCTGCAGCAGAAAATAATTGCCGAAGCCATCAAGGAAGGCCGGGTCAAGCCAGAGGAAGAATAACGGCGGAGCGCTTTTTTGGGCCTCAACCTGAAGGTCGGCATATTTTCATTTTCAATTATATTCAGTAAATTTTGCCTGGCGGGAGCTGGAGAAGGAGTATTGACCAAGCTGTTCAGGATAGAAAATCAGGTGCTGGAAAAGACCGGCACTCAGATGAAAGCCTGGGAAAAGAAAAAGGAAAGCCCGGAAAGAGTGGCTGAATTCCAGGAAAATATGGCCAGCTTTGTCCTTCAGAGCCTGCTCACTGAATTTCCTGATATCAGATAAGTTTTTAATTTCTGCCTTTTTCAAAGTTTGAACTTTTCTTAACCTTTCCGTCGATTTTCCTGATACAGATTCATACTCGACCGTACCGGTTGAACAAATCGGCCTCTTTTATCTTTCATCAACCTCGGAAGCCACGGATTGATTATGGCCAGGCCAGTTTTTTGGGGGAGGGAAATAAAACATTAGTTTCAAAACGGGCACATCGCTGTCTTGGCAGAAAGGATAAAATAGCAATTTGGCCAATCGATGTGTTTCTGATGCTTAGGCGGGCACCAAATTGACCATTTAGCGCCGGTTCTGAGCCCCGGCCATAATTATTTCCATCTCCGGGCGAGGAAGGAAGTCCAAATGAGCCAAGGATATTCCACTTTTTTAATAAAGAGTACATCATCGGGAATTAGCGTGTGAAGAAATTAAGGAACGAGAAAAGAAGAGTTTTCCTGAAAGATAATTTCCGACCAAAAAATGCAGTCCAGAAATCAGTTGATTAAATTTGAATATTTAAGTAAATAGATATGGAATACTCAAGCAAAAAATTAAATAGAGTCAGGTCAGGAAGGAGTCAAAATGAAAAAACTCAGTAACCGAATCAATCTGAGGAACAAATATTTGACAGTTTCTCTCGTGCTTTTTCTTCTTGTCCTTTCAAGCATAACTTATCCTCAGGAGGCCGGAGATAAATCTCTGACTTTACCGCTGGGCCCCAGAGAATACCGCGGGAAATTCCTTTTGGTGGAAGCCGGGAAGCTCTATTCTGCCAGTAAAGGCCGGCCGATTCAATTTGAAAGAATGGTCAGGGAGATAAAGAGAGCCCGCTTTATTTATGTGGGAGAGACTCATGACGACCTGGATATGCATGAGATGCAGTTTCGGGTAATTCAGGCTCTTTACCAGCAGGACCCGAACCTGGCCATCGGGCTGGAACAGGTCACGGTCGACCTGCAGCCGGTCCTGGACCGCTGGGTGGCGGGCGAGCTGGATGAAGAAAATTTCCTCAGAGAAATTAAATGGTATGTGACCTGGAGCTTCAACTACGGTTATTACCGCAAGATATTTGAATTTGCCAGAGAGAAAAAATTGCCCATCTTTGCTCTAAACGCGCCGCGCAGCATAATCAGCAAAATCCGGATGCGGGGTTATGAGGCTCTGACCGAGGAAGAGAAAAAAATTGTGCCGCCTCTTGACCTGACTCACGAAGATCACCGGTTGCTGATCCGCACCATCTTTGAAGCCGAGGAAATTCCACCCCAGATGAAGGGCGCCAATCTCGAAGCGATGTTTGAAGGTCTCTACCGGGCGCAGGTGGCCTGGGATGAGACCATGGGTACCAATGCGGTCAGAGCGGCAGAAGCAACCGGGCGGCGGGTGGTGGTGCTGGCCGGGTCAGGCCATATGCTCTACAACCTCGGGCTCAATTATAGAGCCTGGCTGAAAAGCCGTCAGCCTTTTGCCACCATCATCGGCCTCCGGGTGCCGGAAAATTCAAGTGTAAAAGTATCGCGCGGGCTGGCCAATTACCTCTACGGGGTCAAAGAAAAACCATACCCGGCCTTTCCGGCTTTCAGTCTTAACCTGAAGAAAGTGGAAGGGCTGGCCAACCTGGTGGTGGCGGCCAATCCCGCTGAAGGCCTGGCCAGGGAGGCTGGTTTTCAGAAAGGAGATGTAATCCTGGCGGTGGAGGGCCAGTCCGTTTCTGACATCAATGAATTCCGGCTGCTGATGGCCAAGCATAACTGGGGTGATGAAGTCCAGGCCAGGGTGTTGAGAAACGGAGAAGAATTGGTTCTGAACATAAAATTTGACCCGGAGCTGCTGAAAAAGAAAAATTGATTGCCAGGCAGTGTTAATAAAAAAAAGATGGCTCTGGTTCTGTCTTATTAAAGCAGGTGAGCGGCAGGTTGTCGGACAATTTAAATTTGGCCGGATTTAATTTGAGCTGTCTAAAGATGTTTTTTAATTTTAAAAAAGTGGAAGGACGGTGCCAGGAAAATTTTTTTTAATTAAATTAAAAAGGAGGTGACCGATGAGCAGAAAAATTATTGTTTCAGTCATGGGTCTAATGCTGTTATTTTCTGCGGTTCAGGCTGCTGTTGTGGTGAAGACGCCCGCTGAAGAAAACCGATACACCAGGTACACTCAGTTCGAGGACATAGTGAAATTCCTGTCAGTGGTGGAAGCCAGAAGCAAGAACTTAAAAGTAAAGTTCATCGGCCGGACAAAGGAGGTGGAGAACTACCCGGCTCGCGACCTGTTTCTGGCCATACTGACCGAAGAAGGGGCGCGGGAAGCGGCAGAATTAAACCGGCAGAGGCCGACCATTATGTTTATCGCTTCCCAGCACGGCAACGAACAGTCAGCCAAAGAAGCGGCTTTAAGGCTGATAAGGGACCTGGCTGTTGGTGAATTGAATTCCCTGCTGAAAAAGGTGAACGTGCTTATCATTCCTCAGGCTAACCCCTACGGAAATTTTTATGATGTTCGGCAGAACGAGCTTGGACTTGACCTAAACCGCGACCATGTCAAGCTGGAGGCGGAAAGCACCCGCGCCATTCATCGTGTTTTTGCTCAGTACCGGCCGGAAGTGACCATGGACCTGCACGAAAAAGGGGATGATTACTACCGGGTTTCAGTTGGCTGCGTTTCCAACCTGAACATACATCAATCGCTTCAGTCCTTTTCCCGGCAGGTCATCCTGAAGGAAATAGAAAAGAAACTGGACAGGAAGAAAATAACCTATTTTGAATACCTGGTGTCCGAGCCGCTCGGCCTGGATACCTCATCCGGGGCGAGGATTCAGGCTGAGAGGTCGGGAGAAATGATGCTGCGCTACAGCACGACTGACCTCAATGACGGACGCAACAGCCTGGGCATCTACGAAACTCTTTCTTTTATCCAGGAGGTTGCCTCTCGACATGACCTGGCCACTCTGGAACTCCGTACCGGGTGGCAGTACGAAGGGATGAGAGCTCTGGTGGAAACGGTGGCCGCCCGACCGGAGGAGGTGTTGCGCCTGGTCGGTGACTTGAGAGCCAACCTTATTAAGAGAGCCAGGCTCAGGGCTGAGAATGACCCGGTCCATCTGAAAATGCGCTATGACCGTGACCCGGCCCAGCCCGAACTGGTGCTTAAAGTTTTTGAAAGGCCTTCTTCAACCATCAGAGGCATTCTCAAGGTAGATAAAAAGGCAGGAGATTATTTACTGGCCGATGATATTTCACCGTATGCTGGCCCGGCCGATTATAAAGTTGTAACAAGGGTTGAGAAAAACTGGTTTCCTCTGGTTAAGTCAGAACTGAGCGTCAGCCGGCCGGCCGGTTATATCATTCCGGCAGAGAGGTTTGACCTGGTTGAGGTTCTCCTGGCCCACGGATTAATAGTCCACATGCTGGAAAAAGCGCTGACCGTGGAAGCCGGACTTTACCGGGTTAAAGAGCTGATTCCGGCACGGGCTGACTACCTGGCTCCAGAAAAAATTACCGTTGAGCTGGAAAAACAGAAAGTGCCGCTGAAAAGAGGTGATTGCTTTGTTCCCTGCGAACAGCCCGGTGCAAATTTAATACCCTGTCTTCTTGAACCACAATCTGAATATGGGCTGATTCGTTATTTCAAGTTCAGGCTGGTACCGGAAGTTGATGATTATTTCCCGATTTACAGACTGGAGGTGTCCGTTTCCTTACCCGCAGTTAACCTGATTAACTGGCAGTAAAATGAGAGCTTGGCTGAAATCATGTGATACTGGCCGAACTCAAATAAAAAATTAGAAGCATTGCTTTTAATTAATGTTTTTTGTTTTTCTGGGCTTCCTGCGGGAGAGTGAAAGAGAATAATTTTTTAAGGTGGGCTGACTGCCCCCTGCGGCCCGACCTCAGATAAAGCTGGCCCGAGGATATTTTGTTTATTGCCAGCAAGGCTCTCGCAGGTGAGCAGGTTAATGATTAACCTGTTTACTTCAGCTTCCACTGCAAAATGAGGTTGCTCGTCTGGTCCTCTTCACCGCGGATGAGCCAGAGTCTTCTGGCAGATTCTTCATCTGTGTCTTTCAGATAGATTTTTCTATGTTTTGTATTTCGTTCCAGAACTCAAACGGAGGCTTTAACTGGCCGAGAAGTTTTTGAGCTTCCTCTTTTTTCCCCAGTTTTTGCCAGGCAGGCACCAGGAACCAGGCATAAGGGCCCTCTTTAAATTCTTCTGAATATCGGACAATGTCCTGCAGGTTCTGACGGGCCAGCTCCGGCCTGCCGGTTTTCTGGTAACACAGGGCTTCCAGATAATCATGAATCCTCTGGTCGGGGGCAAAGGGACGGCCGGTGCCCAGCCTTTCCGGATAATCGCGGGCCAGGGCTATCTCATAAAGGGCTTGCTCCCAGTCTTTTTCTTTCATTTTTTCCAGAGCCAGATGAAGGTGAGCCCGCACGTAAAGTTCATGGACCTCACTGGCCCCTTCATAGGGCAGGACCTGCATTTTATCGAGTAATTCTGCCGCCCGGGAGAAGTCCTCATTGGCCAGGAAAGCCTTGACCAGGTCTGATTGCAGGAAAATGTTTTCAGGAAATTTTTCCAGAGCCTCTAACCCGTGCTGCCGCGCCTGCTGGTTTTGCCGGTGGTTGAGTTCGAAGGTTATCAGGTGATGCCAGGTGCGCCAGGACTCGGGGGAAAGTTTAACGGCACGTTGTAAATCAGCCCGGGCGTTTTCAGCTTCATCGTATCTTAAATAAGCCCTGGCAATAAAAACCGGATAGTAATCGGCCGGGTCAAGTGTTTCGAACATCCGCCGGGCTTCAGCCAGGCGGCCCTTGTGCCAGTAAATTAAACCCAGGTAATAACGGAATTTCCAGCAGTCCGGCCGGCGCTGGCTGGCCCATTCAAAAACCGGGATGGATTCCTCCCGAAACGGGAAAACCAGATAGGGCGAAGCGCTGGCGGCCTCCTCCAGTTTGGTATTACTAAATTTAGAATCGTAATACTGAGACAGATAGGCCTGCCAGGTCAGAATTTCCGCGCCGGCCGGAGCCAGGGATAAAAGCTTCAGGGCGGTGTCTTTTTCGCCTATCGTCAGGTAATGCAGGGCCAGCTCCAGGCAGGTCTGTTCCGGAAATTCATTGCGGATAGCCGATTGAAATCTTTGCCGGTTTTCGGCTGAGGGTTGCAGCAGATAAAGCTCAAAAAGAGCCAGGTGGTCCAGCCGGTCATGGCTTAAGGCTTTAAAGCAGCTTTCCCGGGCGGCCTGCCTGTCCCCGAGATTTCGGTAAATCGTGGCCAGAAGCTCATAGGGCAGGGGATTCTGTCCGTCATAATTGACCGCTCGTTCAGCATATATCTGAGCCAGATGGTAGTCTTTTTCCAGCAAAGAAATTTTTGCCAGCTGGAGATAGGCGGGCAGCGAATAGGCTGGCGAACGGGCGGCCCAGCCCAGGGCTTCCTTGGCTTCAGTCATCTGGTTAAGTTTAAGGGCGGCCAGGCCATAAAAATAATTGGCTTCCGGGTGGTACATCGACAGCTCAACGGCTTTACGGGCATATTCAAGGGCTTTTTCATATTCAGCCCGCCGGTGGTAAAGCTCGGACATCCGGCATAAGGTAAGTAAATGGTCGGGTTCTTTATCTAAAACCTGCTGGTATTTTTCTAAAGCCTGCTGATAATCTCGCTGGTTTTCAGCTAGCTGACCGGCCAGGAAGAGCTGTTCGGGAGTGTTTGCTGATGGAATGTAAAAGCGAAAGGGCTTCTTTATGTCTATGACTTCGGGTGAAGTTTGATGAATGATTTTTTTCCCGAGGAGAACAGTTAAATTTTTTCCGGGTATGGCTTTTTCTATCAAAATGGTTTGCCTTTGACCTGGTTGGAGGTTAAGTTTCAGGCTGACCAGCTCTTTATCATCCTGGCTGATGGTCAGAGGGCCGCTGATTTTTTGCAGGGCATAAAGGTTTAACTCAATTCTCTGAGGGTCTTTCTGGTTGAGGCTCAAGACCACTTCCGGCGTTGCCCCTGACATCTGGCCAATTCCGCTGTAGGGGAACCACAGTTCTGACCAGCGGTCGGCCGTGCCGGGTGAAAAAATGCCGTGGTCAGATTGGTTGAGCAGGCGGCCCGCCTGTGGTTCGGTGTACTGACCGTCGGCGTCAGTCAGCAGGTCAACCCAAATTTCCCCGGCCCGACTGAGGTCCCAGATCCAGATTTTCTTGCCCGGCTGGTCAGGGTAGAGAGCCCAGTGTCCGAAGCCGAAATCAGATTTCTGGTAGTAACCGCCGTAAAAATTATCATAGGAACCGATGACAAAATAACTTTTAGAACTGCCAAATGCGTTGTTTCGGTACCAGGACAGGTCCCGTCCTTCCCGGTCAACCGGCCAGGGCAGGAGTGGCTGGCTGTAATCGTGTCCAATCTGGTATTTGCCCGGAAAAATGTATTTTAAATCGTCGGCTGCCGGCACGGCAGCACACATCCAGGCATAGTATGATTGTCGATAGGGGCCGGGATTAATCCAGCGAGATTCTGTTTCAAAGAAATCTTTATCGGGATAAACTTTGATGGTCACCCGCCAGCGCGTGCGGGACGGCCAATCATAATTTCCAACCGTGCAGGTGACCGTTCCATCAGGTTGCTTCTCGACCAAATAATCAACAGGTGAAGCCGTGGCGGGTGAATGGCCGATCACCCCGAAATTGAACTCAATCCCACCCGAGGTCCAGGGTCCGCGCAGGCCTATCTCTCGAAACTTAATTACGTGATTGGTGTAAAGAAAATCTCTGCCGGTGAGCAGGTCTCGGGCTCCCCAGATTTTCCCCCCGATTTCCGGAAGAACAGATACTTCAAGATAGCGATTTTTGAGCCTGACCACCGTCCAGTCCTGTGGCCTGGAAGTGGAAGAAAACCCGTTAAAGACAAAATAGGGATAAATCCGCGCGCCTGAACCCCACATTGAAGACCTGGCAAATATCGGAATGGGGTCCGGGTCAGAATAGGGGTAGGTGGTTATGGTTTCCTTTTTTATTGAAAGCTCGGTGCCTTTTTCCGCCTGGCATGAGATAAAAATACCGGTCATCATTAAAATAAAAATGGCCCAAAAGAATCGTTTGGCATTCAGGCGGAAATGACGGATAAAAAAATAAGTTTTTAGCCTGAAGTTCATTTGTCTGACTCCTGCTTGAGGATTGCCTGGCTAAATTATTCTTTCTTATAATCTCACAATGAATTTTAGTTTTTCAACTTCTTTTTGCCTGGTATTTTGGTGTCGGCCGGGCCAGTCAAAAGTTTACACCAGAAAAATTAGGATAATCGGGGTGTTGTGAAAAAGATGATGAAGTTCTGAGGCTGCCTGTTAAATTTTCGCCGGAGTAAATTTAAAGGCATTTTGTGGACCTCATTTAAAGTTTTGAAGTTGAGAACTTAAGCCGTTATTTATTCGGCTCAAGATTTCTCCGCTGGTTGATTGTCACTTTCAGAATTAACCTGCCTAAATTCGGGTCGTGTCAAAAAATAGCGGAAATAACCACCTCACGTATTCTGACTCAGGAAAATGCTATTTTTCTTTGCTTAATAAAATATCTTAAAAGTTAATATTTTAAGCCAGGCAAAATAATATCGATTAATTGAAGTTATCCTTTTTCCTTTATTTCCTGGTAAATGACCTCCACCAGGGATGGCCAGCGTCCGGTCATCCCGGATGATGACGGTTGCAGGCCGAAGGCAGCTTTAATTTCTTCTAAGGATTTTCCCTGCTTTATCAGTTCTCTGACCTTCATCTCTTTTTGCTTCAATTCGTCTATCAGGTTTGCTACCTGCTGGCGGTTAGCCGGCTCGGCGTGCCCTGACAGAAATATTTCTACCGCCGGTTTGTACTCGAGCAGGTTCTGCAGAGTCTTAAGGTAGCCATAAAAAGAGCCGTTTTTGTGCCGGTGGATGAGCGGGTCCCGGCCAAAAAACATCAGGTCTCCAACGATGGCCAGCCGGCTGGCCGGGATGAAGATGACCGTATCTCCGCCGGTGTGAGCCGGGCCAAAATTTTTCAGCTCAAGCCGAGTCCCTTCAAAATCTACCGATTTTGACCCTTCATAAGTTTCCGTCGGTAAAGTCTTTTTTAACTCGGGTGACCTTTCCACGGCTGGCAGCATCTCCTGGTAGGTGTTCTGATGAGCCAGTATTTTGACCTCTTCCGACAGGCCGGCCAATCCGTTTACGTGGTCGCCGTCGCTGTGCGTGAGAATTATTAAGGATAAAGGCCTGTCAGAAATTTTGTGGATTTCAGACAGCATCTTGATGAAAGAACTTTCGGTCATCTTGGCATCAACCAGGAGGTTACTCTTTTTCCCGACAATCAAATAACAATTGGCTCCCGAGCCACCCTTGATGAGGTAAACGTTATCTTTAATTTTTTCTAAGGAAACGGGCGGCGGAGAAGCCGGCTGCGCCAGCAGGGAAATGGCCAGTCCGAACAGGGTTAAGGCCGTAAGGCTGAAGATAATCACCATGGCCATAAATGACGTTTCAAACATCAAGGTTTTAAGCTTTAGCATATTTACCCCCTAATAAACTTTTTTGTTTAGTAAAGATTCAATTAACATCCAAGCTTGTTGATATCAAGTTTTTTTAGCCATGGTTAAAATTAAGCTCGTATGAGTTGTTTGACCGTCTGGCCCAGCCGGGCGGGATTGTCGATTGTTTCCACTCCAGCTTCTTTCAGCAGCCTGAGCTTTTCGGCCGCGGTTCCCTGACGGCCCTCGATGATTGCCCCGGCATGTCCCAGCCTTTTCCCCGGTGGTGCGGTCAGCCCGGCTACGTAAGCCGCCACCGGTTTAGGGTAGCCGGAAGTTTTTAGGTATTCGGCCGCCTCTTCCTCGGCCGTTCCGCCAATCTCGCCTATGAGCAGCACCGCTTCGGTCTGCGGGTCATCTTTGAACATTTTAAGCAGGTCGACAAATTTCAGCCCGATGATCGGGTCTCCACCGATACCGATGGCGGTTGACTGGCCGAGCCCGAGGTTGGTCAACTGGTAGACGGCTTCATAGGTGAGAGTGCCGGAACGGGAGATGATGCCTACCTGACCGGGCCGGTGTATGTGAGCCGGCATGATTCCCACCTTGCTTTTTCCGGGTGAGATTATACCCGGTGTGTTTGGACCGAGCAGCCTGGCGCCCTTATCTTTCAGAAACTTTTTGGCTTTCAGTATATCGTGAACCGGGATTCCCTCGGTGATGCAGACTATCAGTTTTATACCGGCCTGGGCCGCTTCCATGAGAGCATCGGCCGCCGCCAGAGGAGGCACAAAAATAACCGAGACATCTGGCTGCTCCGCTCTAACGGCCTGTTCCACGGTGTTGAAGACGGGCAGGCCCAAATGTTTTTGACCACCTTTCCCGGGGGTCACGCCGGCCACAATTTTCGTCCCGTAGGCCAGCATTCTCTCGGCATGAAAAGAAGCCTGCTGTCCGGTTATTCCCTGCACCAGAACTCTCGACTGTTCATCAAGTAAGATGCTCATTTTTTATCACCGTGTTTTTATCGAGCTCAGCTCTACCGCTTTTCTGGCGGCTTCTTCAAAATCTGGCACGAAGTAAAAGGGCAGACCCGATTCAGCCAGAATCTTTTTCCCCTGCTCCACATTCGTTCCTTCTAACCTGACCACCACTGGCTTCGTCATGGAAATTTTCTGGGCGGCCACGACCATTCCGCTGGCCACCAGATCGCAGCGTACGATGCCGCCAAAGATGTTTACCAGAGCCGAAGTTACCTCCGGGTCGGTCAGCAAAATTTCAAAAGCCTGGGCCACCGCTTCTTCAGTTACTCCGCCACCGATGTCCAGGAAATTGGCCGGCTGTCCGCCAAAATATTTGATGATGTCCATGGTGGCCATGGCCAGGCCGGCCCCGTTGACCAGACAGCCAATGTTTCCGGCAAGCTTCAGATAATTCAGCCGGTATTGACGGGCTCTGACCTCTTCCGGACTCAAATCAGATAAATCTTCCAGCTGGAAAATTTTGGGCTGCCGCGGCCCGGCGGATTCATCAAAATCCATCTTTATGTCGCCCACCACCAGCTGGTTTTCGACCGTTAAAAAAAGCGGGTTTATTTCCAGAAGTTTCAGGTCATGGTCAAGAAAAAAACGTACCAGCTTTTCAGAGTAATCAAGGAAAGACTTCAGAGGTTCAGGGGGAAGTTCCAGAAAGTAACCCAGGTTTCTTCTCTGAAAAGCCTGTAGACCACTTTCTGGAGAGAAAATTTCTTTTTTTATTGCTTCCGGGTGGTTGATGGCCAGCTCTTCGATTTCCACACCGCCCTGACTGCTGACCATGGCTACCAGTGTTTCCTGGCGTCGGTCCAGGCTCAGCCCAAAATAAATTTCTCGCTTTACTTCCTGCGCTCTTTCTACCAGGATTTTTCTTACCAGCCTGCCGGCCGGTCCGGTCTGAGAAGTGATGAGGCGTCGCCGGAGAAGCTGTTCAGTCCCGGTGCAAACTTCATCAGCGTTTTTAGCTATTTTTATACCGCCCGCCTTACCCCGCCCGCCGGCCAAGATTTGGGCTTTTAACACCACCGGAAGACCGAGCGAGGAAGCAATTTGTTTGGCTTCCTCTGGAGTTTCGGCCACCTGCCCTTCGGGCACTCTAACCCCCAGTTCTTTTAAGATTTTTTTGGCCTGAAATTCATGAATAAGCATTTCTTTTTTTTACAGCCAGGTTAATAATTTTGCGCTTAAGGATTTTTTAAATTACGCTGGCCGTCCAAATTTATTTTACAGTTACTATATTTTATTTAAATTGGTTCTGTCATTCCAGCATTATTATTTTCAGGGGTGCCCAGCATCAGACTCTGATCTTTATTTGAGGCAGGCTCTATTTTTTATATGATTTTTCGACCCGAAAAGTATAATTATCAAAATTGAAACCCGCTGTTTAAATCAATAAACCCGGCAGTGTTTCGACCTTGTGCCTTCGTTTTTGCTTTCGGTTTCTTATCACTCTGCCAGAGGGATAAAGAGCGGGTATAAAATGAACCGGCAAGGTTTTGTTTTCTGGAGTGGGCATTTTAAAAATCTTTGAATTGGGAAATTGGAGAGAAGGGGCATTCAGACAAATAATTTTCAGGCAGGAAAAAAAGAGCAGGGCGCTTTGGCGCCCTGCTCTTTGAATTTCTTGGCTTTCAGCCTGTCCCGTTCAGATTTTACATTCCGAGACTGTCTTGGTCACGGAAGCTACCGTCTTGGCAAACTGGGCTTTTTCTTCTTCTGTCAGCTTGATTTCAAAAATCTTTTCCATGCCTTTGCCGCTGATGAGGCAGGGGACGCCGATGAACAGGCCATTCACTCCATATTCGCCTTCGCATAGAGCAGCGCAGGGAAGCACACGCCTCTTGTCCTTGAGATAGGATTCGGCGATGACGATGGCGCTCCAGGCCGGGCTGAAGAAAGCCGAACCTTTGCCAAAAAGCTTGACGATTTCTGTCCCGGCTTCACGCGTCCTGGTAACCAGCCGTTCAATCTGTTCAGGTGTGGCAATTTCCGTCAGCGGGACTCCACCGACCGTCGTCAGACGCGGCAGGGGAACCATGTCCGGTCCGTGACCGCCGAGAACCGTTCCGGCCACGTCAGCCACGGAGACGCCAAGCTCCATCGCGATGAAAGCTCTCCAGCGGGCCGTATCCAACGTGCCGGCCATACCGATGACCTGGTTCTTGGGGAAGCCGGTTACTTTGTGGAAAACGTAAACCATCGCGTCGAGCGGGTTGGTGACGATGATGCAGAACGCTTTGGGGGCATACTGCTTTACACCGTTAGCCACTTCGGTAATGATTTTGATGTTTACGTTCAGCAGGTCTTCTCTGGTCATGCCGGCTTCGCGCGGCTTACCCGCCGTGACGATGACCACATCAGCCCCTTCAATGTCCTTGTAATCGGAAGTGGCCGTGATGTTGGCATCATAGTTGCCGTGGGGAGCCATTTCCATCAGGTCGAGGGCTTTACCCTTGCAGACATTGACATACTCAGGGACATCAAGGATAACTATGTCACCAAGCTCTTTCTGGGCAGCCAGCATGGCCAGGATCTGGCCAATCTGACCGCCGCCGATTAAAGCAATCTTCTTACGCATGTGAAAGACTCCTTACAATTAATTTTTAAACCTGAAATATTTTCAGCCTTTTACGTAATTGTTCCAGGTCTCTTCCAGCTTCGGGTTGTTCAGCCAGTCAATCAGATAATCGGTGAATTCTTTGCCGGTCGCGCCGGTTGGCCGTCCGGTAATAACCAGTTTCTTCTCGTACTGACCGCAGATGTCGAGGGCCATCTCTAATTTCTTAGCTCTTTCCGGGTATCCGATGTGGTTGATGAGCATGGCTGCCGCCCGGATCATGCTGGAGGGGTCGGCATACTGGGCACGGCCTTCCTGAACCATCCTGGGGGCGGAGCCGTGAATGGCTTCGAACATGGCGTACTGTTTGCCGATGTTAGCAGCGCCGGCGGTGCCCACGCCACCCTGGAATTCGGCCGCTTCGTCGGTCAGGATGTCGCCATACAGGTTGGGCAGCACCAGCACCTGGAATTCGCGCCGTCTTTTTTCGTCAACCAGTTTGGCCGTCATGATGTCAATGTACCAGTCATCAGCCTGGATTTCCGGATATTCCTTGGCAATTTTGTAGAATGTTTCCAGGAACAGCCCGTCGGTGGTTTTGACCACGTTGGCCTTGGTCACGCAGGTGACCTTGGTTTTACCGTTTTTCCTGGCATAATCAAAGGCCATACGGCAAATGCGGTCTGACCCCGGAGCAGTAATTAATTTAAAGTCAATGGCTATGTCTTCTATTTGCAGACCGTAGGGGCCGAGGGCATAAAGGTCTTCCGTATTCTCCCTGAAAAATATCCAGTCTATTCCCTGTTTTGGCACGCGGACCGGCCGGACGTTGGCAAACAGGTCGAGTTCCTTTCTCATGGCCACATTGCAGCTTTCGATGTTCGGCCAGGGGTCGCCTTTTCTCGGGGTAGTGGTGGGTCCCTTCAGCGTTACATGGTATTTCTTGATTTCTTCCAGCACGTCATCCGGGATGGCTTTGTTGTGAGCGGCGCGGTTTTCGATGGTCAGCCCTTCAATGGTGTTGATGTAAACTTTGCCCTTCTTGATTTCTTCATCCAGCATGTGACGCAAGACTCTTTCCGCCTCGGCGGCGATAAAGGGGCCGATGCCGTCACCCGGCAGAATGCCAATCTTGATGGGTGAGAGTTTGGTGTAATCAATCCAGTCGGGTGCGGCTTTCAGCCTTTCTACTCTTTGTGCCTGGGCTTCCAGAAGACGGCCAAAATGCTCCTTGGCTTTTTCGATAGCTACCCGGTCAATCATTGAACCTCCTTTTAATTTGATTTTGATATGTTAAGGTTAAATTTTATTTTTTTTTAAAATTTAATTCAACAAAAAAAATATGGAATAAAAATCTGTTTTGACAAGGTAAATCAAAATAAATAAGATAAAAATCTGATTTCAAACATAAAGCATAAAGCTTAACGCTAATCGATTTTAAGGAGAGGAAAAATGCTGGAGGTTTATTACCAGAAAGCCGAAGAAAGAAAAAAACTGGGGATTCCGCCGCTGCCACTTACGCCAGAAGAGACAGCCGAACTCTGTCAGCTGCTGGAAAATCCACCGGCCGGGAAAGAAGAAGAGCTGGTTTATTTGCTCGAGCAGAGAGTTTCCCCGGGTGTCGACCCGGCAGCCAGGGTGAAAGCGGCCTGGCTGGCCGATATAGCCTATGGGCGTAAAAAATCTCCAGTTATTTCACCGGAAAGAGCGGTTTTCCTGCTGGGCACGATGATTGGCGGATATAACGTCGAGCCGCTGGTGGGATTGCTGGAACATCCGGTGCTGGCCGAACAGGCAGCCGAGGCGCTTAAAAAAATCATACTGGTTTACGGAGCGTATGATAAAGTCGTCAGCCTGGCCAGGCATAACGCCCAGGCCCGGGCCGTGCTGGAATCCTGGGCCAGGGGTGAGTGGTTTCTTTCAAGGCCGGAACTGCCAAAAGAAATAGTGCTTAAAGTCTTCAAGGTGGACGGCGAAATCAACACGGACGATTTTTCACCGGCCAAGTATGCTTGGAGCCGGCCTGACATACCTTTACACGCGCTGTCAATGGGTGAAACCAGGTTCCCGGGCGGGATTGACATCATAAGAAAATTCAGAGAGGAAGGGTACAAAGTAGCCTTCGTGGGAGATGTGGTCGGCACCGGTTCGTCCAGAAAATCAGCCTGCAATTCGCTGATGTGGCACATCGGTGAGGATATACCGTACGTGCCTAACAAGAGAAGAGGCGGGGTGGTAATCGGTGGACTGATTGCTCCGATATTTTTCAACACGACAGAAGATTCAGGTGGTCTGCCAATTCAGGCTGAGGTCAGCCAGCTTAAAACCGGAGATGTTATCATCATCGATACCGAACAGGCCACCATAAAAGACCAGAATGGCCGGCTTCTGGCTAAGTTTGAATGGAAGCCTGTAACCATAAAGGATGAGTTCCGGGCCGGTGGCCGTCTGAATTTAATCATCGGCCGCCAGTTGACGGCCAAAGCCAGGAAAGAGCTGGGCTGGCCGGAGGCGGACTTTTTTGCCCGGGTTGAAAACCCGGTTCCCAGGCCGGGGCAGGGTTATACCCTGGCACAGAAAATAGTGGGGAAGGCCTGCGGGCTGCCGGGGGTGCTTCCTGGAACCAGCTGTGAACCCAAGATGACGACGGTTGGCTCCCAGGATACCACTGGACCGATGACGGCTGACGAGCTAAAAGAATTAGCCTGTTTGGAGTTTCAGACCGATTTGTTCATGCAGTCCTTCTGCCATACGGCTGCCTATCCCAAGCCGACAGATGTCAAGATGCACCGCAGCCTGGCCTCTTTTGTGATTGAAAGAAAAGGAGTGGCCCTCAAGCCCGGCGACGGAGTCATTCATTCCTGGCTTAACCGTCTGATTCTGCCCGATACGGTCGGCACCGGTGGCGATTCCCACACCCGTTTTCCTATAGGTATAAGTTTTCCGGCCGGCTCCGGTCTGGTGGCCTTTGCCGGTGCCCTTGGCTTTATGCCGCTGGATATGCCCGAATCGGTACTGGTCAGGTTTTCCGGAGAACTCAGGCCAGGGATAACCCTGCGTGACGTGGTAAACGCCATACCGTATTTTGCCATCAAGAAAGGCCTTCTGACGGTGGCCAAAAAAGGCAAGAAGAACATTTTCAACGGCCGCATCCTGGAAATTGAAGGGCTGGAAAACCTGACCGTAGAACAGGCGTATGAATTGACCGACGCCTCGGCCGAAAGGTCAGCCGCAGCCAGCGTTATTTCCCTCAGGGAAGAAACTGTGGTGGAGTACCTGAAAAGTAACATAGCCTTGATGAAGAAAATGATAGAAGAAGGTTATCAGGATGCCCGCACGCTGGAGAAAAGGGTCAAAGCCTGTGAAGAATGGATCAAGAACCCGGTTCTTCTGAAAAGAGACCCGAATGCCGAATATGCGGCCGTGCTGGAAATTGACCTGGCGGACATAAGCGAGCCGCTGCTGGCCTGTCCCAACGACCCCGATGATGTTAAACCTCTGTCAGAGGTGACCGGCGACAAAATTGACGAAGTGTTCATCGGCTCCTGCATGACCAACATCGGCCATTTTCGAGCCGCGGCGAAAATATTTGAAAAAGCCCCTTATCCTGAGACCCGCATCTGGCTCACCCCGCCGACCAAGATGGAACACGCTCAGCTGATGAAAGAGGGGCTTTTTGCCGCTTTTGCCAGCGTGGGAGCCAGAGTGGAAATTCCGGGCTGTTCGCTCTGCATGGGTAACCAGGCTCGGGTGCGGCCGGGCGCTACGGTTATTTCCACCTCCACCAGGAATTTTGATAACCGCATGGGTGATAATGCTCGAGTTTATCTGGGCTCGGCTGAACTGGCTGCCCTGGCCGCCGTTGAAGGAAAGCTGCCTGAAGTAAACCGGTACTTTGAAGTAATGAAAGAAAAAATCTTGCCGTATGCTGACCAGATTTACCGTTATCTTGAGTTCCATAAGATGGCTGATTTTTCTCTTGAGTACATCTGAGTTAGAGGTAAATAAGATGAGCTTGGTCATCAATCTTTCAGGTAAAACAGCGCTTGTTACGGGAGGCTCCAGAGGAATTGGGCGGGCCACCGCCCTAATGCTGGCTGAAGCGGGGGCCGATGTGGTGATTCATTACCAGAAACAGGAAAAAGCTGCCCTGGAGGTTAAACACCTGGCGGAAAGCAAGGGGGTAAGGGCTTTGGCCATAAAGGCTGAAATTTCCAGCCGGCAGGATGTGGAGAACATGGTGCAGTCAGTTCTTGATAAATGGGGGAGTATAGACATCCTGGTTAACAACGCCGGCATCTGGACTTACGGAGAGATGGGTAATATGCCGGAAGAAGTCTGGCGGGAAACCATGGCCGTAAACCTCGACGGGGTTTATTATGCGACCAATGCTGTAGTCCCGGCCATGAAGAAAAAACGCCAGGGCTGGATAGTAAATGTTGCTTCGACGGCGGCCGTCCGGGGGGAAGCCTTTCATTCCCACTACGCGGCCAGCAAAGGGGCCCTGGTTTCCCTGACCAAATCTCTGGCCGTGGAGCTGGCGCCTTTTAACATAAGGGTCAACTGTGTGGCCCCCGGCTGGGTAGAAACTGATATGTGCACCGAGGTTTTTTCTGACCCCGAGTTCAAAGAAAAAGTCCGGCAGTCAATTCCCTTAAAAAGAATCCCTCCGCCAGAAGACGTGGCCGGCCCCATTGTTTTTCTGGTTTCTGACCTGGCCACCCATATTATCGGAGAGATTCTAAACGTCAACGGAGGTTCGGTCCTCTGCGGGGGCTAAAAAAATAATTGCTAAATTTCAATTTTTTTGGTATTAAATAGACAAAAAAAATAAGGAGGGCAAACTATGGAGGAGGTTGAAGTCGGCCGTATTACTCATTATTTCCCCAGGATTCAGGTCGGTGTGGCCAGGGTGAGTGGAAGAGGATTCAGGGTGGGCGATGTGGTTCATATAAAGGGTCACAGCACGGATTTTTACCAGAAGATAGAATCAATGCAGATAGAGCACAAACCGGTTGAAGAAGCCAAATCAGGGGAAGAGGTGGCCTTTAAAGTGGACATGCCCGTTCGTGAACATGACGTGGTTTTTAAAGTGGTTGAGTGAAAGCAAAGAATCTGGTAAAATCCAAAAATAATGTTTAAGCGAGCTGAGGTAAGAAAAATTAAGCATAGAGAAAGAAAATGAGCAAAAAGTTAATATCGATTGTCATTGTGCCAAACTGGAAGACCAACTTTAGGACGATAACCATTCCCCAGAAGAGTGTCAGATTGCTGATTATCGCCGGAGTGACCTTTGCCGTTCTTTTTTCCTATTTTCTGGTTGATTATTTCTCGATGACTATGACTAAAGCCAAGTATAAAGAACTCCAGAAAGAATTCCAGGTGCAGAAAGAAACGCTGGCCAATTACGAAGTCACTATTTCCCAAATGAAGGAGTCGTTAAACAGCCTGGAAAACTATGTCCGCAAAATTAACGTGCTGGCCGGGATACAATCGCCTGATAAAATAACCGGTGAACCGGGGCTCGGCGGAGGGGACAGGTTTGAGGCTAAAGATGCGGGTAAGATAACCAGAGAAATCACCCCCGGGGCCATTCAAGCCATCAAGCAAAGAGCCGAGTCGATGGAAAAAAACCTGAGCTATGTGCTGCACTTTTTTGAAAACCAGAACACTACCTTAGCCACAACCCCCACTATTTGGCCAACGGTAGGCTGGGTATCCTCCTCTTTTGGCCCCCGGATTGACCCTTTCACCGGCCGGAATGCCATGCATACTGGCCTGGATATAGCTACCAATATTAATAATCCGGTGGTGGCCACGGCCAACGGTGTGGTGGTGCAGGTCGGGTTTGATAAGTACAAAGGAAATTTTGTCATTATTAGCCATGGTAACGGTTTTTCTACCGAATACTGGCACCTGCAAAAATATACGGTTAAATCCGGCCAGAAGGTAGAAAGGGGTCAACTCATTGGCTATGTGGGGAAAACGGGAAAAGCCCTCGGGCCGCATCTCCATTATGAAGTTCATCTGAACGGCAAGCCCATCAACCCGATTGACTATATCATTGAAGAGTGAGCAAACGGGGACAGCAGCGCGCTCTTTTTTTTCTCTTTTATTAAGTAAAGGTCGCGCCTGCCAAGACGCGGTTTCCCAGGCTGTAGGCATAAGCGGTCATTTCTTTCTTGCCTTCGGGCTTGACCTTTTCTATCAGGTAAAGATTGCCCCCGCCGCAGCGGACATAGAAGCCGGATTTGTCTACCCGGACTATTTCCCCCGGTTTTGAATCGGGCATCAGGCCAGGCAGGGCCACTCCTGAAATTATTTCCAGCCTCTGGCCGTTTAAAAAGGTATAAGCTCCAGGCCAGGGGTAAAAAGCCCTAACTTTTCGGTCAATGACTTCTGCCGGCTCAGACCAGTTTATTTTTCCCTGCTCTTTGGTAATTTTAGGTGCGTAGGTGGCCTGGGCCTGGTCCTGTTCCTGGGGAATGATGGAGTCAATCTGGCTGAGCGTTTTAACCAGAAGTTCGGCTCCCACATGGGCCAGTCTGGTTTCCAGTTCTTGCGTATTTTCTCGGGGAAGGATGGGAACGATTTCCCTGGCCAGGATTGGGCCTTCATCCATCTTTTCATTCAGCTGCATGATGGTCACGCCCGTGTACTGGTCACCATTCAGGATGGCCCAGGCTACGGGAGCTGCCCCTCGGTATTTCGGCAAGAGTGAAAAATGTACGTTAAGTGATTTGTATTTAGGAAGGTAGATGATAGAAGCCGGTATAATCTGCCCGTAAGCCACCACCACGTTGACCTCAGGTGAGGCAGCCTTTATTTTTTCCAGGGCCTGCTCGTCCTGCCGTATTTTCTGCGGTTGAATTATTTCAAGTTGATGGTTCAGGGCAAAAACCTTTACAGGAGGCGGTGTTAATTTTTTTCCCCTTCCAGCCGGTCTGTCAGGCTGAGTAACCACCAGTTTTATTTCATGACCAGCCGCTAAAAGTGCGTTTAGCGCCGGAAGGGCGACGGCCGGACTGCCGAAAAAAACTACTTTCATATGAGGTCAGCCTTTCTTTTTCTCCAACTCTTTCCTTAGCCTGCTTTTAATGAGGTGCCTTTTTAAGGGAGAAAGGCGGTCAATGAAAAGTTTTCCTTCAAGATGGTCTATTTCGTGGCAGAAGACTCTTGCCAGAAGGTCTTCGGCTTCAATGGTTACCTCCCGGCCGTCCAAATCATAACCTCGCACCTGTACTCGAGCTGGCCTGGTTATGTTTTCATAAATACCCGGGACAGACAGGCAGCCTTCTTCGCCCAGCAGTTCGCCTTCCTGTTCTACTACTTCCGGGTTTATCATGATTATCAGCTGGTCGGGCTTTTCCCCGACTGACAGGTCGACCGTGATCAGCCTGAGGCTGACGTTGACCTGCGGGGCAGCCAGCCCTATTCCGGGTGCCCTGTGCATCGTTTCCACCATATTCCTGGCCAGCTCGACTATTTCGCCGGTTATGTTTTCTACCGGCAGAGCTTTCTGGGCCAGAGTTGGATGACCGACTTTGATGATTTCCATAACTGCCATAGCAGTATTATTTTAGACTACTTCTCCTCTTCTGACAAATAAGAGAAATCTTAATTTTTGAGGCTGTCAAAAATAATTGCAACCCAGGGCTTAAATTACAGCTGATGGTGGTGGCGGTTCATCCGCTGCTCCGGTGTTTTTAAGCGGCACGGCAATCAGGTAGAAGCCGATCAGAACCAGAACGACCAGCCCGCCCAGATAGCTCGGGTTGCTGAAAATAATCGGTATATCTTTGCTTATCACATTCTGCAGGAAGAAGAACTTCCAGGCAGCTCTGATAAGCCCGGTCAGTGCTTCTCCAGCGATCAGGCCCGCCGCCAGGAGCACGCCAACATTTTCTACCCTGGCTTTCTGGGCCGGGTTTAAGCCCTTTTTAGCTACCAGGCGGTCAAGCAGACCCTTGATCATGCCACCCATGAATATGGCAAATGTGGTCTCCAGGGGCAGGTACATGCCGACGGCTACCAGCATGGGCGACCGAACCTGAACCAGGATAAGAGCAAAGCCCATAAACATACCAACGATTACTAACGGCCAGGCCATTTCGCCGCCGACTATGCCCTGGGAGATGGCCGCCATCAGGCCGGCCTGCGGCGCCGGCAGGTCTTTGCTGCCGAAAGTGAAAGCTCCGTGTAAAATCATCAGGGGAAAATAAAGAAGAAGCGAGGCCACCAGAACGCCAATGATGTCTCCGACCTGCATCTTCCAGGGCGTGCCGCCGAGGATGTGTCCAACCTTGAGGTCCTGAAGCATTTCTCCGGCCACCGCCGATGAAACGCAAACTACGGAAGCCACTCCCAGGACAGCCACCACGCCCGAGGTGCCTCTGGCTCCGATTAAAACCATCAAAAGCCCGGCAATGATCAGGGTGGAAAGGGTCAAACCAGAAATTGGGTTGTTGGAAGAACCGATGGTGCCGACCAGGTTTCCTGAAACTGCGGCGAAAAAGAAACCGGCGATAGCCATCACCAGGGCAGCCAGAATAGCCGGTCCAAAGCTTCCGGAAAATACTTTATACACAAATACCATCAGGACGACAGTTATGGCCATCAGGAAGAGCACCAGGCGGGTATTCAGGTCTTTTTCTATTCTTGAAGTAACCTCGGTTTTTTCAGCCGCCTTTTTAACATCGCCGATGGACCGTTTAATTCCGGTGGCCAGGTTTTTCCTCATGCGGAACAGAGTATAACCTGCCCCGACCAGCATACCACCCACGGCAATAGGCCTGATGATAAATTTCCACACATTGGTCACCAGCTCCGGCCAGGGAACATCGGCCATGGCCACAGACGGACCGTAGAATTTTTCTACCAGCTGCGGCCCCAGGAAATACATCAGCAGGGGAGCGAAAAGCCCCCAGGCCAGCACCCCGCCGGCAAAGTTAAGGGAAGCCAGCCTCGGTCCTATTATGTAGCCAACTCCAATGTAGGCCGGGAATATACCCGGGCCGGAAACGCTGACCACTCCACCCGTTCCCACTGTTCCGGCCTCCTTGGAAGCGCCCAGCCTGACAAAACTGGAGCCAATTTTGCCCAGCCTGATCACAAATTCTTTCGAAGCGGCAAACAGTTGAATCACACCGAGGCTGTACAGCAGGGCTCCGACTCCCATTGCCTGGAACAGGAATTTAGCTCCGGCACTTCCTTTCTGGCCGGCTTTGTGAATTTCAGCGGCCGCCACAGACTCGGGGAAGGGGAGCTCAGGGTCTGTGACCATTATTCTTCTGAGAAAAGTTACGAACAGAATGCCCAGCAAACCGCCGACAAACATCAGAGCGGTGGATTTGAGATAGGCATCAATGGTGTTAAATTTAGTCCAGGCCCCAGTAATCAGAAAGGCCGGTATGGTAAATATGGCACCTGCGGCCACTGATTCCCCGATTGAACCAACGGTTCTGGCAATGTTTTCTTCCAGGATGGAGCCCTTCATGATTTTCAGCAGGGCCATGCCAATAACGGCGGCCGGGTAAGTGGCGGCAATGGTCATGCCCGCTCTTAACCCCAGATAAGCGTTAGCCGCGCCCAGAATGACGGTCATTATCAGCCCGAGGATAACTGCTCTTAAAGTGAATTCTTTCATGTCAGTTTTGTCAGGAACGTACGGCTTATGCTCCATGGACGTCTCCTTTTATTAAGTTTTTCTTTATGTATATTAGAAAACAGTCTGTTTAGTCAAGATAAATTTGAGAGCAGCCCAAGACAGAAAAATTTGCTATAAGTTATTTTTTGTGCTAAAAAGAATTGATAATGAATTGATGTTTGAGAGAAAGGAAAAGAATGAGCCTCTGGACGTGGGTAAAAGACAGATTATTCTGTGATTTAGCGGTCGACCTGGGCACGGCCAACACGCTGGTGTATCTCAGGGGGAAGGGCATTGTTGTCCAAGAGCCGTCCATTGTGGTAGTTAACAAGCAAACAGGCAAAATTGAAGCGGTGGGCAGCCGGGCCAAAGAAATGCTGGGCAAAACGCCAAACAACGTGGTGGCCATCAAGCCGATGCGCGATGGAGTTATTGCTGATTTTGAAATTGCGGAGAAGATGCTTGATTATTTTATCAAGCAGGCCATGAACAACCGCAGTTTTCTGCTCCGGCCACGAATTGTCATCGGTATTCCCACGGGCATTACCCAGGTAGAAAGACGGGCCGTGAAGGACGTGGCTTTAAGAGCTAAGGCTTCTGAAGTCTACATTGTGGAACAGCCAATGGCCGCTGCCGTGGGGGCCAACCTGCCCATTTCCGAGCCAACCGGTAACATGATTGTTGACATCGGAGGTGGTACAACAGACATCGCCGTGATTTCCCTGAATGGCGTGGTTTTCAACCACTCTATTAGAGTGGCCAGCAATGAAATGGATGAGGCCATTATCCAGTACCTGAAGAAAAAATATAATCTGCTGATAGGTGAGAGGACAGCCGAGCAGGTTAAGATCGAGCTTGGTTCTGCCTATCCTCTGGATGAATCTCTGACCATGGAAATAAAAGGACGCGACCTGCGGGAAGGTATTCCCCGCACGATAGTGGTGGATGACCAGGAAATCAGGGAAGCCATCGAAGAGGTGGTGGCTGCTATCATCAATGCCATAAGAATTGCCCTGGAGAGAACGCCGCCCGAGCTTTCAGCTGATATCATAGACCGCGGTATCGTGCTGACCGGCGGTGGCTCGCTGCTGAAAAACCTTGACAAGAGAGTCAGGGAAGAAACTCAGCTTCCTGTCTTTCTGACAGAGGACCCCTTGACCTCGGTAGTTAAGGGAGCGGGGAAGTTGCTTGATGACCTTGACCTGCTGAGGAAAATATCTCTCGAATGAAGGATAGAAATCAGGACGGATGTCATTGTTCCGGCTGGTAAAAAATAAGTATTTCCTGGCCGGCCTGCTGTTACTTTTTCATTTGCTTCTCATCTCCATCCAGGTGCCTCTCGGAAGCAAACAAACTTTGCTGGAAAAGATTTCTTTCCAGCTGTTTTCGCCGCTGCAAAAAATGGTCGTCTCTGGTGTTAACCTTGTAAAATCCACCTACAGAGAAATGGCTAACCTGGCTTTTCTGCGCGAAGAAAACCAGCAATTAAGGAAAGAAGTATTTTTCCTGAACCAGGAAAAACAGCTTCTGGCTCGAAAAATTCGTTTCTACCGTTCGGAAAAAGAGCTGGAAGAGAGTCTGGCTTCACTTCGCCGGACGATCAGGCCGGCCCGCCTGGTTAGCTATGATACGGCCAATTTTTACCGTTCAGCTGTAATCAACCTGGGATACAGGGACGGGGTGGTTAAAAACTTACCCGTTTGTGACAAACATGGGAACCTGGTAGGCCGGACGGCAGAGCCGGTATTACCCCATGAAGCTCGGGTGGTGATGATTACCTCTGAAGAAAGCGGGGTGGCCGTGATTTCAGTGACTGACCGTTTGCTGGGCATTTTAACCGGCGATGGTCAGGGAAGATGCTTCATTAAATACGTCATGGCTTCCTCTAACCTTGGCACGGTGGGTGATGAAATAGAAACCTCCGGTCTGGATAAAGTTTTTCCGGCCGGGATAAAAGTGGGCCGGATTGTTTCCGTTTCGGCGGACAGGGGCATGTTCAAAAAAATTCAGGTAGAACCATACTTTGACCTGAGGGACCTGGATTTGGTGGCCGTGCTCGGTGAAAGCGTCATGGAGAGGTAGTGAGAGGACATGAACAATTTCAAAAACTGGCTCATTTCTCTGTTGACCCTGCTGCTGGCTTTTATCCTGTATTCTTTATTGGGGGCGGTCGACCCGGCCTTAATCATGTTGATTAACCCATTTGTCGTGGCCGTCTTTTTTGCTTCGGTAATCTATGGCGAAGTGGCCGGGCTGCTGATGGGCACGGCCGCAGGGCTCATCCAGGATGCTTTTTCTTACGGTGTTTTTGGACTGGCCGGTTTCAGTTATACCATCAGCGGTTTTCTGGCCGGCTGGTTCAGTCAGAAGCTGAGCCTCAACTCCTTCAACAAAAGATTTCTTTTTTCTTTTTTCTTTGCCCTCTTTCAGCTCAGCCTCTGGATTACTCTTTATGCTCTAATTTTTAAAAAGAGCATACTCTACACCCAGCCTTTTATCTATCTTCAAACTGTGGTCACGGCTCTTCTGGTTAGCGGGCTGGTCTGGTTGTTTAGAAAATTGAAATCCAAGGAAGAAACTGACTGATGGCCAGGATATACGAAGACCTCGGAGTGATTAGAAAAAGGTCTAAAATTGCTTTTTATATGATACTGGGTGCAGTTATCTTGGTAGTTTTGTATTACTGGAAACTTCAGGTTTTGGATTATCAAAAGTACTGGAAATTAGCTGAAGCTAACAGGCTGAGAGAAATTTACCTGACTCCCCCCCGCGGGTTAATACTCGACCGGCAGAAAATAATCCTGGCCGATAACATTCCCAGCTTCAAGCTGTCCCTGATCAGAGATATGGTAAAAGATTATGAGGCTACCCTGGATAAACTGTGTTCTTTACTCGGCCTCAGCCGGGAAGAACTTAAAAATAGAATTGAGCGCTACCGGTCTCTGCCGGCATATGAACCAATCATCATCAAGGACAATCTAAAGCTGGAGGAAGTGGCCGTGCTGGAGGCCAGAAAGGAAGAATTTCCAGAGCTCAGACTGGAAGTGGAACCGAAAAGATATTATCCCTTTCACCAGCTGGCGGCTCATCTTATTGGTTATTTGCAGGAAGCCTCTCCCGAGGAAATTAAATCCAACTCTGACCGCACCTGGATTCCGGGAGAGATGGTTGGCAAAGCCGGTCTGGAAAAGCAGTATGAGGAGATTTTAAGCGGAAAAGCAGGAAAATTAATTGAAATGGTAGACAGCCTCGGCCGCTCGCGCGGTGAAGTGGAAAGAATAGAGCCCCAGAAAGGTCAGGACCTGGTTTTATCCATCGATCTCGATTTACAGAAAAAGGCAGAGGAGCTTCTCCAGGGCCGGGAAGGGGCCATTGTGGTGCTCGACCCGAGAACAGGAGAATGTCTGGCCTGGGCCAGTTCGCCTTCCTTTGACCCGAACTTATTTATCAATCGTTTTTCTCCTGAGGACTGGTTGAATATTATCAACGACCCGGGAAGGCCACTGGAGAATAGAGTGATCAGAGGGCTTTATTCGCCTGGTTCAATTTTTAAGGTCACCATGGCTCTGGCCGCCCTTAGCAGCGGAATAATAACTCCAGAAACTTCTTTTTATTGTTCCGGGTCGATAAATTTATACAACAATAATTTTTCTTGCTGGTTCAAACCGGGTCATGGCCGGCAGAATTTGGCTGAGGCCATCAAAAATTCCTGCAATGTCTATTTTTATCAGCTTGGCTATCGGATGAACATCGACACCATCGCTCGCTACGCCGGGTTGATGGGGTTCGGCCGGAAAACCGGAGTCGATATGCCGGGAGAAAAGGAAGGGCTGGTTCCTTCGAGCGAGTGGAAAAAGAAAGTTCTCGGCCAGAAGTGGTTTCCCGGCGAAACCATTTCTGTGGCTATTGGCCAGGGGCCGCTGCTGGTTACACCCCTGCAGGTTGCGGCCATGACTGCCTGCGTGGCCAACCGTGGAAGGAAAATTGTACCCAGGCTGGTAATGTCAGATGTTGCTTCCTCCTCCCATGAAAGGATAGGAATACCGCCAGAAGTGCTTGATGAGGTAATCGAAGGCATGTGGCGATCAGTAAACGACGGTGGAACAGGACATGGGGCCTACCAGCCAGGCTTTGATGTTTGCGGAAAAACAGGTTCCACCCAGGTCATCAGCAAAGAATCGGCCGAAAAATTAGCCCAGAAGGGTGAAGAAATAAAGAAGCCCCACTCCTGGTTTACCGGCTTTGCCCCCAGATATAACCCTCAGGTGGTAGTAACGGTGCTGGTTGAATTCGGCGGCATGGGAGGCCAGACGGCTGCCCCCCTGGCCGGTGAAATTTTTAAACTTTACCGGGAAAAATATGTTAGACAGAAAAGCACTGAAAGAAATTGATTTAATGACCATTGGACTGGCCGTGGTCATTTCTTTAATCGGAATAATTTTTGTTCACAGTGCCATTTATTACCACGCCTCACAATTCGTCTGGCGGCAGATGGTTTGGTTAGTGTTAAGCCTGCTGGTTATGTTGCTGTCCCTGCTTGTTGATTATAAAATTATGCTGACCTTTTCCTGGGCTTTTTACATTTTTATAAACCTGCTGCTGGTGGTATTGCTCCTGTTCGGGAAGTTGGTGGCCAATACCAAGAGCTGGTTTGTATTTGGCAGTTATCAATTTCAACCGTCAGAAATAGTCAAACTGGCCATTATTCTTTTGCTGGCCAGGATGTTTTCTGAGTACCGGGATGATTTGATGTCAACCAGGGTTTTTCTGGTCAGCTCGGCGGTGGTGGGCATTCCGTTTATTTTAACGGCCGTTCAACCCGACCTGGGCACCGCTTTAACTTATCTGCCAATTTTATTGGGGGCTTACATACTGGCCGGTATGAAGAAAAAATATGTGGTCATCTTCTTATTGGCCATGATTCTGGCCGGCTATGTGGGCTGGAATTACGGTTTGAAAGATTACCAGAAAAGAAGGGTTGAAACTCTTTTATTTCCGGGTCAGGACCCCCGGGGGGCAGGTTATCATTTAAGGCAATCCAAAATTGCCATAGGTTCTGGCGGTCTGACAGGTAAAGGTTATCATAAAGGAACGCAGAGTCAGCTGCGCTTTTTGCCGGCCCGGCATACCGACTTCATAATTTCTGTTATTGCGGAAGAAACAGGTTTTATCGGAATCCTGGGGTTATTCATTATTTATGTGTTGTTTCTTTACCGAATTTTTTCCACCGCCTGGGTGGCTCCTGACCGGGCAGGGGTGTACATCTGCTTCCTGGCCGGAATGCTAATAGCCGGTCAATTCCTGATAAACATCATGATGATTGTCGGGCTGTTTCCCATCGCGGGCATACCGGTGCCATTTGTAAGTTACGGTGGTTCATCACTTCTGGCTAATTTTCTGGTGGTGGGGCTGGTGGTAAACGTCAGGATGAGAAGGTTTGCTTTTATTTGAGTTTTATTTTAACAGCAAGTTTAGCGAATAATCTACTCAAAAGAAGAGAGTAAACTAACAAAGACGAGGAAAGAAAATCATGACTCGAGTGCTTAACCAACAAGAGCTCGAACTGCTGTGGCGGGCAGTGCAGAAGCCGGGAAGATACACCGGCGGAGAATGGAACGAGCAGAAAAAAGACCCGGAAAAAGTCCGGTTTAAAATGGCCCTGGCTTTCCCCGAAGTTTATGAGATAGGCATGTCCTACCTGGGTCAGAAAATACTTTACCATCTGGTCAACCAGAAGCCAGACCTCCTGGCAGAAAGGGTTTATGCCCCCTGGGTGGATTTTGAACAAGAACTGAGAAGAAGGAATATTCCGCTTTATTCTCTGGAAAACAAAATACCGCTTTATGAGTTTGACATCATCGGGTTTTCCCTGCTTTACGAATTGAACTACAGCAACGTCCTGACCATGCTGGAACTCGGCCAGATTCCCCTTCTGTCAGAAGAAAGAACTTTAGACCAGCCGCTGGTCATAGCCGGCGGCCCGGCCGCCATGAACCCGGAACCCATGGCCGATTTTATCGACCTTTTTGTTTTTGGAGACGGGGAAGAAATTATATTTAAAATCATCAACCGTTATCTGGAGGTAAAAAGGCAGGTTTCTGACCGGGAAGAACTGGTCAGAAGCTTTACTGACCTGAAGGGAGTTTATGCGCCGCGCTTTTATCGGGCTGAGAAAACCGGCAAAAGCCACCTTCTGGTTCCGGTTCCCCAGCCAGGCTTTCCCTCAAAAATAGAAAAAAATGTGGTTTTTCCGCTGGCCCTGGCCCTTCCTCCCGATAAAGTTCTCGTTCCCAACATTCGCAGCGTATTCGACCGGCTGCAGTTGGAAGTGGCCAGAGGCTGCCCGCAAAATTGCCGCTTCTGCCAGGCCACCGTGCTTTACTTTCCGTACCGGGAGAGGCCTCTTTCTCAAGCGGTTAATTTTTCAGCCAGGGGATTAAAAGAAACCGGTTATGAAGACTTATCTTTTAATGCCCTGTCGATAGGGGATTATACTCATCTGGAAAGTTCGATAGAAAAAATCTTGCCCTTTCTTGAAGAAAATAAAATTTCTGTTTCTCTTCCCTCGCTTCGACCGGGGAAATTATCAAGAAAAATTGTGGAAGACATCGTTAAAATCAGGAAGACCGGCTTTACTCTGGTGCCGGAAGCGGGCAGCGAAAGGTTGCGGGCCATCATCAACAAGAAAATCACTGATGATGAGCTGCTCGAGGCGGCGCGCTATGCCTTTGAAAACGGCTGGAGGCTGCTCAAGCTCTATTTTATGATTGGGCTTCCGGGAGAAAAAGCTGATGACCTTAAGGCTATAATTAAACTGCTGGGTCAGTTGATTGATTTGGGAAAAGAAATCCTGGGCAGTGCGCCGGCCATCAATTTGAGTATCTCTTCTTTCATACCAAAACCGCACACCCCTTTTCAGTGGGTGGCCATGAACGAGGAAAAGATGCTGCTGGAAAAGCAGGCTTACCTGAAGAGCAACCTGAGACGCTGGAAGAAAGTCGAGTTGAAGGAGCATCCGGTAAAAATTTCCATCCTGGAAGCAATCTTTTCTCGCGGTGACCGAAAACTGGGCCGGGTGCTCAGGGAGGCACACGCGCTGGGAGCCAGGTTCGACGGCTGGCTGGATATGTTCCGCTTTGATTGCTGGGAAAGAGCTTTTGAAAAAGTGGGAATAGATTATCAGCCCTATTTAAAGGCCATTGAGCCGGATGCTCCGCTTCCCTGGGACCTGGTTGAGACCGGCCTTAAAAAATCATACCTGCTGGAAGAGCTTAAGGCGGCAGCGGCCGGCAGGCTGACCCCCGGCTGTCCGGAAAGAATCTGTGGAGAGTGTCTGGCCTGTCTGTGGCCTCAGTATAAACTATCAATCGACCAGGAACCAGGCCGTCCAGAATCATCCTTTCAATCAGAACCGGCATTTTCCGGAAGTAAAGATAAAATTCAACGTTACCGGGCCGCATATCAGAAAACAGAACTGGCCAGGTTTATTTCCCACAATGACCTGCTTGACCAGCTCGAAAGAGCTTTCCGGCGAGCCGGAATCAAGATGGTCTATTCCCAGGGTTATCATCCGAAAATGCTGATTTCTTACGGCCCGGCTTTGCCGCTGGGAGCACAGGCCCTGGCTGAAGTCCTAGAGTTTCAATCGTATGAAGAGCTGAAACGTGATGAATTTCTATCCCGTCTCAATGCCTGCTTGCCAGCCGGAATACGATTTACCGGATTGAAAAAATGCACGCCGCTCGACCGTCCCATTTTTCAGGATATCAGGGAAGCGGTGTATTCCCTTGATATAAAAGACCCGATATTTTCAGAAAAAAATTACTCTGACCCGGACTGGCTTAAACAGGCCACAGATTCTTTGCCAGAAGAATTCAGGGAAAAGGTTGAAATTAAGCAGGCGGGAGACAGGTTGCTGTTTTTTATAAAATTCGATGCCCAGAAGCCAGTTCGCATCCAGACATTGATCGAGCAGATGTTCGGTGTGGAAAAGGCGGTTTATGCCCTCACCAGAGAGTACCTGATTTTTAGCGATGGAACGGATTCCCGCTCTCTTTAGCTGTCTTCCTTAAAATGGAAGTCAGACTTATTTTAACCTTCGATTATTCGACAGCTCTTTTCTATTACTTTTACTCCGGCCGGGCCGCAACACAGAAAGATATCCAGGGCTGAAAGATTGTCTTCAAAGGGGCCCCAGAACTGGGGGTAAACTTCCTGCTGATACTTAAGCAGGAAGACCTTAAGACCGGCCGCTTTGAGTTTATTCAGTTCAAGATGGCGCAAGGCAAGGTAGGGTAGCAGGACCTCCTTTGCTCCAAGCTGCCCGGCCAGGTCAATCAGCAGCTGTTCCTTGGCCGATTTTATTCGCAGCTGCGATTGTAGAAGAAAAGGGGTGGTCAAGCTGAATTTTTCTTTGAGCCAGGAACAGGTGTCCAGAACCAGGGCTAAAAAGTTATCGCCGGCTCGGGCTCCTATTTCTTTGAAGGCCGCGCAGACTTCATCCAGGTAGAGTGAGGAAGCATAAAAATGACGCAGGAGGTTAAGAAAATTTTTTCGCCATTTTTCTGGCTGGCACAGACGGAGCTGATTGATGGTCTGGAATCCGAGGCCTTTTCGTCTGACCGGAAGAGTAATTTTTACTTCTCCGGTCGGTCCTTTAAGGCGGTTACGATTAACATATGTAAACCCTCGAGCAAATTGTGTCTCATCAAGAAGAATCATCACTTCGGAATGAAGAACCCGGCCGAAAAATCCTCCCCAGGGCAAAAAAGCTGGCTGATTGAAACTGACCCGCATCAGTTAAACCCCAAGCATCATTTTAGCTCAAAGCCAGCCTGTTTTGAAAACAGCAAGTTTTCTGTTACAAAAACTGGTTTGTTTTATTAATTAAAAGAAATAAGTTGACAGCTCAGTAAGCCGTGCTGATAATTGATTTTATGAGTTAAGGAGGACCTTATGAGAATATTTGACCAACGCTGGCCCTTAAGAAAGTTTTTCCTGGTAATTGTTTTATCGTTTTTTATGGTGTCGGCCGGTTTTTCGGCCGCGGCCGCTCAGAAAAAGATAAACAAGCTCTCCCTTGATGATGGTTCTGGGTGCACCAGCATCATGGTGGGCCGGCTGGCTTCAGCCGATGGCTCGGTCATCACCTGTCATACCTGCGACGGGAACTACCGGCAGTGGGTAAACATCGTGCCCAGGAGGAAAAATGGGCCTCAGGCGACCACCAAACTTTATGAAGGAATGTTGCACACTGAAACTCCCCAGGACCTGCGCGGGCTGGTGGTCAAAGGAGAAATTCCGGATGTGCCGGAAACGTTCGCTTTTCTCAACACTGCTTATCCGGCCATGAATGAGCATGGGCTGGCCATAGGAGAGACGACCATTGGCGGCCGGGAAGAGCTCTACAACCCAGAGGGCGCATTTATGATTGAAGAGCTGGAAAGAATTATGCTCGAGCGCTGTCGAACGGCCCGGGAAGCCATCAAACTGGCCGGACAGCTGGTTAAGGAATACGGCTACGGCGATTACGGCGAATGTCTGACCATTGCCGACGGCAAAGAAGTCTGGCATTTTGAAATATTTGGAGCCGGGCCGCTGGAAAAAGGGGCGGTATGGGCGGCCGTTCGGATTCCGGACGACCACGTCGGGATATCGGCCAACATACCCAGAATTTCAGAAATAAACTTAAAAGACCCGGACCATTTTATGGCTTCAGAAAATGTTTTTAAGGTGGCGGAAGAAATGGGCTGGTGGGACCCCAAGAAAGGAGAACCCTTCAAGTTCTGGAAAGCGTACAGCGGACGCAAACCCTTTGCCATAAGAGAATATTTTGTCTTCAGCCAGTTAGCTCCTTCTTTAAAGCTGAGCCTGGAAGCGGAAGAACTGCCGTTTTCTGTAAAACCGGATAAAAAAGTTTCCGTGCGGGATGTGCTAAGGCTTTACCGGGAAACCTACGCTGGCACTCAGTATGACATGAGCAAAAATTTACTGGTTAAGAAACGAAATTCTGATGAGCTCGTGCCCAGCCCGATAGTCAGCAACTGGATGTCTCGCGACTTTATCAACCTGATAAACACTCTCAAGCCGGGCACCATCGAGCCCCAGAGAACGATTGCCATCAATGCCTGTGCCTATGCCACGGTCATCCAGATAAGGGGCTGGCTGCCGCCAGCCGTCGGCGCTGTCTGCTGGTTTGCTTTCGACAACCCGGCGCTGAGTGCCCGGATTCCGATTTTCGCCGGGGTAACAGAATTGCCCCGAAATTTTGAAGTCTGCGCTCAGCACCGTTACCGGGAAGATTCGGCCGCCTGGATTATTCGGCGGGCTAACCGTTTGGCTGTTTTGCGCTGGGGTGAGAACAAGAAGATAATGGAAGAAGTGGTCAGAGAGTTTGAAGAAAAAGCCATGGCCGAAATTCCGCTGGTGGAGAAAAAAGTTCTGGAAATAATGAACAGCAAAACCCCGGAAAAAGAACCGCTCACGGTAAACCAGTATTTGACCATGTACACCAACGATTTTGCCCGAGCCGTCCTGGAAAAATACCGCGAGCTTTATGAGCAGTTCTGGGCCAAATACGCCCGTGGTTTTTAATCTGGCTGTTTTTCTTTAAGCATTAATTTGTAAACAAACAAAAAGATAAGGGCGGCCGCTACCTGCGCCACGAGAGAAAAACCCACCATGGCCAGAAGCTTCTTTTCATAAAGAAGACCCATCAGGGCACTGCCCAAAAACCAGGCCAGGCCAAATATCGAATGGAACAGGCCGTAGGCCGTGCCACGGCGACCCCCGGGTATCATTTCGGCCACGACCGCTTTCAGGATAGATTCCAGCGCGCCCAGGCCAATTCCCCAGAGGCTTACTCCGACCAGAATAAGAGCTTTTTGCTGCGAAAGAAAAGAAAAGGGGGCAAAAAAAGCTGAAAGCAGAGTTGACATCATCAGGGCTTTAAGCCCGATGCGGTCAAACAGCCGGCCGAAAATTAAAGCCGAGAGAGCATCGATGGCCATGGCCAGAGTATACAGAAGAGGAATGGTGGCGCCAGAAAAAATTTGCTGCTTTTGAAAATGAAAGGCGATAAGGGGGAAATCAGCAAAGCCGGCCGCCAGGAGTGCCGCCCCGCTGAGATAGAACCAGAACGGGCGAGGGAAGTGGACTGGTTGGGTGTCTTCTTTTTTTGTTTCAAAGTCCTGAGGGGCGGGAAATTTAAACCGGCTGAGGCTCAGGACAACCAGGGCAGCCAGGGCCGGCAGCAGGAGGAAGGCAAAACCACGTCGGTAGCTTGAAACAGGACCAAGGTTTTTATTCAGAAGAATCACAAGCGATAAGAACAAAGGGCCAAGCATGGCCCCAATCTGGTCAAGAAGCTCTTCTACGGCAAAGCCAAAACCTGTCCCCACCTGGCGGGCCGCGTAGGAGACCATGGTGTCACGGGCCGGTTTGCGGATAGCTTTGCCTATCCTTTCTGCCAGGATAAGACCGGCGGCCAGTTCCCATCGTCCGGCCAGCGCCAGAAGGGGCACGGCCAGCAGATTAATCCCGTAACCGGCAAAGGTTAGCAACCAGTAGTTTCTGGTGCGGTCGGCCAGAATGCCCGTCAGCAAGCGAAGAGCATAACCAATGAATTCGCCCAGGCCAGAGATAAGTCCGACAACAAAAGCAGAAGCGCCGAGAAGGCCAAGGTAAGGACCGGTCAGGCTTCTGGCTCCTTCATAGGTCATGTCGCTGAACAGGCTGACGATGCCCATCAGCACGATAAATTGCAGAGCCCTTTTGGTCAGATGGTTATTTTTATCTTTCTCCACTTTTTTATTTCCTCCAAAATCAGGTTTTTGATTATAAACGAAATAATAATGTTAGTAAATTTGCCTGCTAAAAGTTTTTCTTGACCGGGTCGTCAAAAATGAGATATGTAGTATTTTAATTAAAGAATTAGGAGAAAAAAATGGTGAACAGAAGAAATTTCCTGAAAGGAAGCGCAGCCAGTCTGTTAGTTCTGGCAGGTTCTGGTAAGCTAAAAGCCGATGGGCAGGCACGTCAAAATATAGTCGAAGACAAAAAACTGGAAAAACTGCTTAAAGAAATCAAACCGTTTGGTCCCGATGATTATGCCCAGAGACTGAGCAAAGCTCAGCGACTGCTCAGAGAAAATAAGCTGTCGGCCTTTTTTGTAGAACCGGGCCCGACCATGCAATACTTTACCGGTGTAAACTGGTGGCGGAGTGAAAGGACGTTTGGATTTTTATTATTTCCCGATAAAGCTCCGGTCTGGGTCTGTTCCGCCTTTGAACTCGACCGAGCCCGTGAATTAATTTCCCCTGAGCAGGAAATCAGAACTTGGGAAGAAAATGAATCCCCGTTCGCTCTGATTGGAAAAACGGTTAAAGACTACGGACGGGAAACTAGACTGGCGCTTGAGCCTTCAACCAGGTCGTTTATCATCTACGGGCTAAAAAGAGAAGCCAGCCATTTAGAACTGGTGGACGGGAGTGTCATTTCTGAGAGTTGCCGGGGCATTAAATCAGAACAAGAAATTCTCTGTCTGGAAGCGGCCAACCGCATCACTAAAATTGCCTACCGGGAAGCGTTTAAAAAAATAAGAGAAGGAATGTCCCCCCAGGAACTGGCAAATTTTATATCAGAAGAACATGCCCGTTTCGGGGTGAATGGTTCAGGCGGCCCCTCTTTTGGCCGGGCCTCTTCTTTTCCTCATGGCTCAAGACAGAGAAAAAATCTGGCGTTGGGGGATGTTATCCTGGTGGATGGCGGGTGTAGGGTGGAAGGATACAGCTCTGATGTAACACGCACGATAGTTTTTGGCCGACCGACGGACGAACAGAAAAAAATCTGGGAAATTGTGCGGAAAGCACAGAAGGCAGCTCTGAAAGCCTGCCGGCCTGGCGCGACCTGCGAAGAGGTAGACCGGGCTGCCAGAAAAATTATTGAAGAGGCTGGTTATGGACCGGGGTACAGGTTTTTCAGCCATCGCCTGGGCCATGGCATCGGGCTTGAAGGTCATGAATATCCTTACCTGGTCCAGGGAAATACGCTGAAGATACAACCGGGCATGACATTTTCAAATGAACCCGGTATTTATCTTACAGGCAAATACGGCATCAGGATAGAAGATTGCATGGTGGTCACCGAAAATGGCGCCCGGATGCTTGGCGGTCTGGAAGCCCAGTCGATAGAAGAGCCCTTTGCTGCTGATTGAGATTCTTCAGGGAATGTCCCGGCCGGTGGTGGACATCACCAGCCGCCCGTGCTTTACTCTCCTGAGGGCAAGAAGTTTATTGGCCGCTTTCTTGATCTGTCCGGCTTTGCCCTTCATGATGATGGCTTCCAGGCAATTGTGCTTGTCCAGGTGAATGTGAGTTGAGCTCATGATAAGGTTATAGTGTTCATGCTGGATGGAAGTCAGAACTTCTGGTAACTCACGGCTTTCATGGTCATAGACCAAACTCAGGACGGCCACCACTTCTTTCTGGTCGTCCTTCCATTCCTCTTCGACCAGCTTATCCCGGATAAGGTCCCGAATGGCCTCGGAACGGTTCTGATAACCGTTCTTCTTCATCCACTGGTCGAGCTGTTTTGATAATTCCTGTTCCAGAGAAATGCTAAAGCGAATTGTTTTTTCCATATTTCTAAATTAAAACATTGGTTGAGCCATGTCAACCTGTTTAAGTAAGCGGCGCAGGCTTTTAAAATGCAAGCCGATAATCAACAGGTAATAGTTTAAAGTTCAAATGGCGGCCTGGTAAAAAATAAAAGTGGCGACAAGAGTTAAAAAAGCTGAAAATACTTTATAAAATGCCCTGCCCGTGTTTTAAATATTAAAAAGCAGACCTCAAATTCACACTGGGCATATCGGCCAACCTGAAGATGAGTCAATTCATTTTTAATTAAGCTGATGGATTTGATAATAACCATCGAAAAATAATTAGCCTGTATACCTGATTCTGCTTATGAAAAAAGCAATTTATTTTTATTGATCTTCAAGGCCCGCCCACAATAATTCTCCTCGAGCTTCAAAAGGGAGGTCTATTATTTTTGCCGGCAAATATATAATTAGATAGAAGCCCATTAATATTGACATATGTGTTTATTTATGCTATTTAAACTGTCAAATGGATACAAGGCGAGTTATTAAAGTTTACAGCCTGTGCGACGAGCGGTGCTTATGCCACCTCACCGTCAATTCAGCTGTTTGCCCGTTTAAAGAAAAATTAGCCTGCCTGTCTAACGGTCACAACAATAACGTCCCCTTTTAAGGGGACGTGTCGGCCTGCCTGAGCATACTCACCTTTTAAAAAACTTAACTTTGTCTAATTTTTTGAATTTCAATTTAAGGAGATAAAAAAATGGATGTGGAGGTCTTTTTGTCCGGCCTGGCTTCGCCAAAATTAAAATTGGCGGTTTCGGTGCAAACTAAACTTATTTCTCTCATCAGGGAATTTTTGTTGCAGGAAGGGTTTAATGAGCTTCTGCCCGTTATCATTTCGCCGATTACTGACCCATTGACCGACTACCGGGTAAGGGGAGAAATCGAATGCTACGGCTTTAAGTACCAGATTACCAAAAGCATGATTTTTCACAAGCAGGTTGCTTTAAGGATGTTTGACCGGATATTTTGCCTATCACCCAACGTCCGGATTGAAGCTGAGGAGAGAAAACTAAGCGGGCGTCACCTGATAGAATTTGTTCAGGTCGATTTGGAAATCAAAGAAGCGACCAGAGAAGACGTTATCAGGTTGGGCGAAAAGCTGTTTTCTGCCGTTGTGGATAAAATAAAATCAGAAGCGGAACAGGAGCTGAACGAACTGGGCCGGGTGTTACCGGATTTTAAAACTCCCTTTCCTCGCTTAACCTATCAGGAAGCGGTCAAAAGGTACGGCGAAGATTTTGAATTGAAACTATCTCAGGAAGCCAAAGAGCCGGTCTGGGTGTTGGATTTTCCGGCTGAAGTCCGTGAGTTTTATGACCGTGAAAGCGAGCAGGCCCCTGGCTGGCTGGTCGATATGGATTTGATCTATCCCGAAGGTTATGGAGAAGCTCTTTCCGGTGGTGAACGAGAATACCAGGCGGAAAGGATCAGAAACCGAATCACCAGAAAAGGTATAGACCTCGAAGCTTATCGCCTTTATCTTGAACTGGCCGAACGGGGGCTTTATCCTTCAGCCGGTTTTGGCTTTGGTCTTGAGCGACTGACCAGATTTATCTGCGGATTGAAAGACATAGCCGAAGCCAGGCTGTTTGCCAAAAAGCCGGGTGTGTTCACCATGTAAGAGCTCTTTTCCGTCAAAAAAATTTGCTGCCAGAAACGAGCATTCGGTCTGAAAATGGTAAGGCAGCCATCCTTGTTTAGGGTGGCTGCCTTATTGATTGGTGGTTTCAGATTAATTTTATTTGTTCTTTTTTAGGAATTTTTATTTTATATCTTTTCCTGTTTATCGAATAAAAGATTATCTTTATTTAAACTTTATTCCCACCACGATAAGGCTCCCGGAATTTTTGGAAGAATATTTTCTGAATAAATTCTGATTCCCCCGGCGGATGTCAGGGGTTAATCATTTAGCAAAATTTGGGATGTTTTTTGAAACTGATTATTTTCGCTGAAAACTTGTATTTAATCAATTAACTTCAAATCCAGATCATTATCTTCTCAAATATTTGTGATTATGATTAAAATTGATGATTAACATATGAAAAGGTTAGATGTGAAGAAATATTTTTTTGGGACAGTGCAGACTGGTGGTTTTCTAAAGGATGAAATTACTGAAAATAGCCTGAAGAAACTTTTCGCCGTCCTTCAGCTAACGATAATCAATTCTTTTTGCGGGGTGGAAAGAAACTCAGCCCCCTTTTCCGTTACTATGACCATTTCTTCGATGGTTACCACTCCACGGCCTGGCACGGTCAGCCTTGGCTCCAGGGTAAAAACCATCCCGGGCTCGAGCCGCTGGTAGGGTTTTTCAGCATATTTTTCCCACGCCGGGCCCAGCAAAGCTGTGCCGTCATGAGCAAACCTTCCCACCTGGTGCCCGAGAGCGTGAGGGAACTCCTGGTAACCGGCTTCGGTGACCACCTTCCTGGCGATAGCATCAATGTCCAGACCCCGAACGCCGGGCTTCATGGCTTTTCTGGCTTCTTCTATCGCCCGGACGATGGTTTCAAAGCCTTTTTCCACTTCTGCCGGCACTTTATTCTCTCCTTTGTCCATAACGTAAAAAGTTCTCTGCATGTCCGAACAGTAGCCATCAACCTTAACCCCAAAATCCATGTTTAGGATGTGCCCCGGTTCCACTTTTCTGTCCGTCGGGGAATAGTGGGCCTGGGCGGTATCCGGGCCGGTGAATACGGCCGGGCAGGTGCTTTCTCCCCAGGCGGTGGTCAGGCCTCTTTTCCTGACTTCTGCCAGCATGAATTCAGCAATTTGTTTTTCGGTTTTTCCCGCCCGAACAAAGCCTTTAACCAGTTCAAATATTTCCTCCGTGGCCGAAATGGCCCGGCGGATGGCTTCAATTTCTGCTGGAGATTTTCTTTCGCGAAGGGCCGAAATGATTTTCTCCGCTGATTCCAGCCGGTTTTCCAGGCCAATTTCTTTAAGGTAGTCGTAAAGAGTCAGGTAAAGGCCATGGGTTAATCCGTCGCAGATTTCGCTCGTGCGGGAAAAATTAATGGCAATCCTGGCCGGATTTAACTCTTTTAAGTAATCCTGCAAAGGTTGCTTTAACCCGGTGACGAAAGCTTCCACTGAATCGTAGGCCCCGACTTCTTCTATGGCCTTTTTATCATAAAGCCCGACTATAGCTTTCTTCCGGCCGTCCGCACTGATTATAAAGGCCGAGGGCCAGGTAACATGTGAGGGAGCCAGAAAGACCAGGGTCGGGTCGCCGCAAATCTCGCTTTCTCTGGTAAAAGTTATCCAGCAATCTATCCCGGTCTCCTGCAGTATTTTTACTGCCTGAGCGGTTTTTTCTTTTATCAGGGTGGTTTTCATCAGATTACCTCCGCCATTTTTTATTCAGACATCTATTTATATGATCAATGAAAATGCCGGTTCAGTCGGCGTATTTTTCCAACCTGTTTATGGCCAGAGCCACCAGCCCGGCCGCCAGGAGCATCAAGGCTGTTAAAATCATAAAATACTGATGGTGGGGGAAGCGGCTGTAAAGTTTGCCCAGAAGTCCGCTGCCATAGCTGCCTATGGCGGTGGCCAGATACCAGCCACCCATCATCAACCCTCGTATTCTTCCCGGTGCCACCTTGGACACATAGGATAAGCCCATCGGAGAGATGAGAATCTCGGCCAGGGTGACCACAAAATAGCTGGTAATCAGCCACATCGGGCTCATGATATTCTGGTCGCGATTCCCCCCGCGCCAGCAGGCAATGATCATGATAGACATGGCCGCGGCCATAAAAAGCATCCCCAGGAAAATTTTTTTCGGGGTGGATGGCTCCTTCCCCCTGGTTCTCAAATTGCCCAGGTAGCTCAGCAGAAGGGGGGTGAGCAGAAGGATGAAAAAAGGTTCAAAGAACTGGTAAGTTTCCGGTCTCAGCCATTTTAATTTTATAGTTGACCGGTCAGCAAAAAGGGTCATGGCAAAGCCATTCTGGTAGAAAGCCACCCAGAACAGAATAACGATGGAAATGAGAATAACCACAGCCAGCAAACGACCGCGCTCATCTTCTTCGGCCGAGTGGTCTGTAAGTTGTTTTTCCTGAATTTCAGAGCCGGCTGAAGCCGAGCTGAACTTTTCCGCTTTTTCCCTCAGCTTTCTCTCAACAAGGTCATCAGCTGAGGCAAGTTGTTTTTTCCCGGCCTGGAAGATAATCAACGCCAGAATTAAACCGGCCGCTGAAACCCAAAAAGAAAGATGATAGCTGTGAAAAACGGCGTTGTTTAGGGTGGCTATCAGAGGAGCAACCATCGCCCCGAGGTTGACTCCCATGTAATAAATGTTGAATCCGGCATCCTTGAGCTGGGGTTTACCCTGGTAGATATTACCGACCAGCACCGACATGTTGACTTTAAAAATCCCCGTGCCTACCGCAATAAGCATGAGGCCGATGATGAAAGAAGCGGTCTGAGTGGGGGAAGAGAGGGCTAAACCGACATAGCCTGCGGCCATCAGCATGGCACCGATTCTTACTGTCAGCAGCCGGCCCAGCAGGCGGTCTCCTAACCAGCCACCCACCAGGGGGAAGAAATAACACAGCCCGAGAAAAACCCCGTACCAGTCGCCTTTCTTGCTATCTGGCCAGGCCAGCACGTTATCCATGTAGAGCACCAGAATAGCCATCAGGGTGTAGAACCCGACTCTTTCCCACATTTCGGTAAAAAATATGTACTTGAGAGCCGGCGGATGTTCTTTTAAAAAAGAAATATGAGCCATTTCTTTTCCTCAGCCCGGGCAAATGGCCATCTTTTTTAGATGGTTAAGCTATTCAATTTCGTAGCGAAAAATTTTCAGTTCCGTCAAAGCCGGCGCCAGGCCCCGGTAAACATTCCAGTAATATTCCTTCGCTTCTTTAAGTTTCTGGTACAGAGAATGATTCTTGTCCGGGCGGTGTTCGCCGATCAGGTTCAGTTTTTCATCCACCAGGACGAGCCTTTCACAACGGTTAAGTATGCCGGCGGTACCCACGCTGGCCACCGTTACCAGTTCATTCTTTCTGACTCTTTCGAGCAATTCTCCGTAGGTGAATGGCCTTTCTTCTACTTTAAGCCCAAAGTGGCGGAGAATAGCCACCATGCCCTGGATGGTTACCGAAGGCAGGATCAGGTTGCTTTCCGGTATTTTCACCACGGTGCCGTCACTCAGGGCAAAAAGACAGCAGGAAGAATCCCATTCAGTAATTTCTCTTTCTTCAATTGGCAGGTATGGCTTATCATCCAGGAAGAGAACGGCCGCCGCCTCGGGCACCAGCCTTTTTGCTTCGTCGATGGCTTTGATGCTCATCAGGTAATTTATGCCCAGCTTGAGGCAGCCTGTGCCGTTAACCCCGAGAGCCCGAACAAGATGGGGGATAACCACACCAACAAAAGGTTCGCCCAGATACTGAGTATAAAGGCAGGTGACGGCTCTGATAGCCGGATAATTGGGAAAGGTGACACCCATCGAGTGCTCTTCATCCAGAGTAAACGGCCTCAGATAGCCCTGGGAACCTTTTTCGGCCATTTCTTCCAGAAAGGGCCGCATGACCGGATGGGAAAAATATTTTTTGATGAAAAGTTCTTCCAGCTCTTCCCTGGTGGGGACGATTGACTGCTGGTCGCGGCTGAGGTTGAAGGCCATGCTGCGCTGAAATCTTTCCAGGTTTTTATCCCAGTTCACGAAAACCAGCTCCAGTTTTCCTTTTTCATTTTTCCGGCAAAAATACCTGATGCCCTCAAAGCAGAGGAAACTGGCATAGTAGGTGGAGCGGGTAGCAGCATAAGTCTTGGCTTCGGCTTCGAACATGGTGAAAGATTTGTCATAGAGAAAATAACGCATCTGGCCCGGTGCCCATTTTACGTTTTCAAACTTGGCCATTTTTTACTCCTTATTAAGGCGTTTTTTTATTTTTGTTTTATTATTTTCTCCAGCGTTTCAAAGAACAGGTCAATGGATGATAAATCATCGTAGTGAGCCAGGCTCACCCGGTTAACTGCCTGCTTGCCCAGGTGCCTGACCACCGCGGCTGAGTAGTGATGGCCATCGGCGATGATGATCTTTCCTTTCTCCCAGAAAAGCCTTTTAACCTCGGACGGTGACAAGGATTTAAGTTCAAAGGCAAAAGTTGGGACGCGCCGTCCGACCTTATCCTTATCTGTCAGTCCGTAGATCTTCATAACTTCGGCATATTCTTTTCTCCAGCGCTCGAGAAAATATAACGTGAGATGCTGCTCGTAGGCTTTAATCAGTTCCAAAGATAACCGAAAATTCTTTCGGCGGCTGGTTTTTTCCGTTTGGCCAGGGCCATAAAACTGCGGCCCGAGCTGTTCCAGATATTCCAGGGCTCCCTTTAACCCGGCCAGGGCCAGGTTGGGCAGCATACCCTGCTCGAAAAAGTAAGGAGCATTTGGCCTGTTGGTCTCCACTCGATAGGGGTGAAGAAGACCTTCGTGCTCTTTTCGGGAAAAAAGAACACCAAGCATCGGGCCGAAGATTTTGTATCCGGAAAAAGCCAAGAAATCGCAGCCAGATTCCAGAACATCGAGCGGAGCATGGGGCGCCAGATGCACAGCATCCACTACCACCAGAGCCGGCGAGCAGGACTTGATTTCCTGGATGATATCAGCCAGGGGCAAGATGGTGCCCAGCGCATTGGAAGCGGCCGGGAGAGCCACCACCACGGTATTCTCGTCAAGCTTTTTCAAAAGGTCTTCTTTGGAAATTGAAAAATCAGAATCAATCCTTACCCGACGAATTTCAGCTCCGTTCTCTGAAGCCACTGTTTCCCAGGGTGAGACATTGGCCATGTGGTCAAGGTCTGTTACCAGACAGTTTTTCCCCGGTTTAAACAAAGACCTTAATGCATAGGCCAGGTTAAAAAGGGCCGCCGTGGTGGAAAAATGAAAACTGATTTCTTCCGAAGAGAAAGCTCCGAGAAAGTCGGCTGCCAGCTGGCGCACCTGCTGATGCAGGCTGGCTGTTTCCTGTTCCGGAGCGGTTAGCTGTCCGGGCATCGGCAAAAGTGAAAAACCGCTTTTCTCGAGAGCCTGGTAATAGCTGTCGACGTTAAGGCTGCCGGCCCCGCTGTTAAGATAAAAGCGTTGACCGTGAACAGGGTCATATCTCAGATAGGGAAATCTGGCCTGGTTTTTTTTGAAAAAGCTATAAATTATATCGGGATCGGCCATTGGTATTTTAAGTATTATAAATAGCTGAAACCAGAATAAAATTCAACCAAAATATTTTATTTACATTAAAGGCTTTAAAACTACCGGCTTGAGCCGCTGAGGGCACATCTAATTCCTCGCGGGTTAAAACACCTGTTACACGACTGGCAGGGAGATTTTTCCAGCTGGCCGCTTTTAAATTTCTTTACCAGCTGCGGGTCATTGATAAAAGGCCGGCTCATGGAAATCAGGTCTACCCGACCTTCCGCCAGAAATCTCTCGGCCACTCTTAGTGTTCTTATGCCACCCAGGCCAGAAACAGGGACCCCGACCTGCTTTTTAATCTCTGAGGCCATTGGCACAAAATATCCTTCATCTTCTTCTTTTCTCAGGCCGGGCCAGACCGAGCCCAGCCCGGCTTCGTTCATCCCGCCGCTTATTTCCAGGCCATCAAGCCCGGCCTTTTCCAGGGAAACCGCGATTTTGGCCGCTTCTTCCAGAGAAATGCCCGTGGGCAGGTGGTCAGTGGCATTGAGTTTGATTATCACCGGAAAGTCCTGGCCGCAGGTCTTTTTGATGCGGGTAATGATTTCTCTCAGAATTCTGGACCTTTTTTCCCAGCTTCCGCCCCACTCATCCTGACGGCGGTTGGTATGGGGTGAAATGAAGCTGCTCAGCAGATAGCCGTGAGCGGCATGGAGTTGAATGCCATCAAAACCTGCTTCCTGCGCCCGACTGGCCGCTTCTACGAACCAGTCAATCACCTGGTAGATTTCTTCACCAGTAAGTTCACGCGGAAGAACCTTGGAAACCGGGTCGTAAACGGCAGAAGGTGCTACCGGTGGCTGCCCGCCAGTCAGCGCCGGTTTTGTCTGCCGGCCGGCATGAGCCAATTGTAAGAAAACCAGCGAGCCGCTCCCGGCCTGGTGAACGGCTGAAGCCAGTCGCCTGAGCCCGTGGATTTTTTTGTCGTCATCCACGGCTAATTGACGGGGGCTGGCTTTGCCAGAAGGATGAACATAGGCATGTCCGCTGATGATCAGCCCAATTTCCCCTTCGGCCAGCTTTCGGTAGAGGTTCAGCTGTTTTTCAGAGACTTCTCCTGTCCGGTCATCGGCCAGGTAGTCATGCGTGGCCGAACGAACAAAGCGGTTAATGAGCCTCAGCCGGCCCAAGCTCAAAGATGAAAATACCAGGCCATCGGTCATGTTTTTCAATCCCGAAAAAATTTCAGGCTTTAAATTATAAGTCAAATTATTTGAGCTTTAAAGTTTTACTTTTTTGAGTAAAATAACATACGATGGACACAAATATTTCGGATGAAGAAAAAAAAGTATTAGATATCCTGACCGGTTTAAACCTGAGCTGGGAAAGGATTGAACACCCGCCAGTCTATAGCATAGAGGAAGCCCGCCTCCACTGGGAGAAAGTAAAGGGTGGTCATGTTAAAAATCTTTTTTTAAGAAATTACAAGGGTAACAGACACTATCTGGTGCTGGTCTCGGCCGATAAAAAAGTTGACCTTAAAAAACTCACCCGTGAACTCAATGAAGACCGGCTGAGTTTCGCCTCACCCGAGCGCCTGGAGAAATTCCTGGGGCTAAAACCGGGAGCTGTTTCACCCTTTGGCCTGATTAATGACCGGGAAAAGAAAGTGGTAGTTGTAATTGACCGTGACCTTTTAGCCCTGCCCTGCCTGAATTTTCACCCCAACGTAAATACCTCAACCATTACCGTGACGACAGAGGATTTCCAGAAATTTTTGTCCTGGAGCGGGCAAAAAATTATCTTGTTCGAGCTGGAAGACTCCGCCTAAAAAATTGAATAAAAAACTGGAGGTAATCTGATGAGCAGAAAAAATACACTGCGTTTTGGATGCTCGGTGGCTTTGTTTTTGTTAATCAATCTGGCCCATGCTTTTGACCCGGGCGCTGTGCCCGAGCCCAACGCTTCTCCGGTTGAACGTTATTACATGTGCTTTAGGACCAGCCAGCCGCTTAACATAGACGGAAAATTGGATGAGCCGGCCTGGAAAAAAGTTTACTGGTCGGAAGAGTTTTTGGACATCGAGGGAAAAGCTAAACCCAAACCAAGATATAAGACGAGAGTAAAGATGCTCTGGGATGATAACTATTTTTACATAGGAGCAGAACTTGAGGAGCCACAGGTGTGGGCCACTCTCACGGCGCGTGATTCCATCATATATCTGGATAACGATTTTGAAGTATTTATCGACCCTGATGGTGATACCCACAACTATTATGAACTGGAGATAAATGCCCTTAACACGGTGTGGGACCTGTTTCTGGTAAAACCGTACCGGGATGGCGGCCCGGCCATCCACAGCTGGGACATTCAGGGGCTTAAAACTGCTGTCTGGGTTGATGGCACGCTCAACAACCCGGCTGACAAAGACCGTGGTTGGTCGGTGGAAATAGCCATTCCCTGGGAAGTGCTGAAAGAAGCGGCCCCTTTCAAAAAAAAGCCGGAGCCCGGAGATAAGTGGCGGATTAATTTTTCTCGGGTAGAATACAGAACCAGAGTGGAAGAAAACCGCTATGTTAAATTAAAGGACCCGAATTCAGGGCAGGATTTACCAGAAGATAACTGGGTATGGGCTCCCCAGGGGGTGATAAACATCCATTATCCCGAGATGTGGGGCTATGTCCAGTTCACCGCCACGGAAGCTGGAAAAGCCAAGGAATATTGCGATGAAGACCGGGAGGCGGAGGTCAAATGGGCGCTGAGAAAAATCTATTACCGGGAAAGAAATTATTACACCCAAAAGGGAAGCTTTACCACCAGGCTTTCTGACCTGGGGCTGGATAAAGATAAGGAATTAAGAATAAAAGGATGGAACTATCCGCCCACCATAGAAAAAACCGGCAGTATGTTTGAAGCTGTGTATTCTTCACCTGATGGGCGACAATGGCACATCCGCCAGGATGGTTTAATCTGGCAGACCAAATCAGAAAGTCAGAAAAAATAGGGGGCGGGTTGTGAGAATCAAAATCATAAAAACAATTTTAATTTTTACCACCGTACTGGTTATCACCCTGGGAATCTTTTCTCCGCGGGGGCAGGCTCAGAGCCGGCTGCCGATAACCAGGCCGGAAGAAGTCGGGATGGATGGGCAACGTCTGGCCCGGGTTGACGAATTGATAAATGAGGCAGTAGCCCGGCGCGATTTTCCCGGAGCGGTGCTGCTTGTCCTGAGGGACGGAAAAATTGTCTGGCGCAAGGCCTATGGTTTGAGTCAGATAGTCCCCGAGCCCCAGCCGATGAAAGTTGACCTGATGTTTGACCTGGCTTCTGTTACCAAACCGGTGGCCACGGCTACTTCCATCATGATCTTGGTAGAGCAGGGGAAAATCAGGCTCTGGGACCGGGTCCGTGTTTACATTCCAGAGTTTCAACCTTTTATTGAAGAAGGTGGAAAACCGGGTGAAGAAGCTCGCCTTTTTCACCTGCTGACTCATACCTCCGGTCTTCCCCCGTATACCGACCCAAAGGAAGTGGCTGCCAAGTACGGTGACCCGTGCCCGACCGAGCTGCTGGTGAAGCACATTGCCGGGCTGAGAAAAGAATACCGGCCCGGGGAAAAGTTTGTTTACAGCTGCCTGAACTACATCACTCTGGCTCAGATTGTAAAAATTGTCAGCGGTCAGAACCTGGCTGATTTTTCTCGGGATTACATTTTCAGGCCGCTGGGCATGAATTCAACCTGTTTTAACCCGCCAGCTGACCTTAAGCCAAGGTGCGTGCCGACGGAAGTTATAAACGGTCAACCGCTTCGCGGAGTGGTCCACGACCCGCTCGCCCGGTTGCAGGGAGGGATTTCCGGGAATGCCGGCCTTTTTTCCACGGCTGATGACCTGGCCATCTTCGCCCAGATGATGCTTAACGGCGGGGAATTCAAGGGAGTCAGGATACTGAGCCCCTTGGCGGTGGAGCGCATGACCGAGATTTTTCCCCGGCTGAAGTTTGCCGGACGCGGTTTTGGCTGGGACCTTGATTCGGATTATGCTACTGTGCGCGGTGATTTGTTTGGCTACGAATCCTACGGTCATTCCGGCTATACAGGCACGTCAGTCTGGATTGACCCGGAAACCAGGACGGCCGTCATATTTCTAACCAACCGGGTTCATCCCGACGACAAAGGGGAGATAATTTCCATAAGAAGCAAGATAGCTAACGTGGTGGCCGCCTCCATCATAAAAAAATGAAACATTTTGATATTTACCGGAAAAATTGGTATGCTAAACTTGCCTGACCGACAAGGAAGGAGGGAAAGATGCCTGGCTTGGATTTTAATTTTGAAGTCAAAGTCAAATCGGCCCATGAAGCTCTGTCTCAGTCAGTTAGCCTGTTTAAAACTTACCTGAAAGAAAACACCCCGGCCACGGCTTCTGAATATTACCGGGCGAAGAGCCTGCTGCGGGAAGGCAAGCTTTTTTTTGAAGAAGTTCTCAAAGAGGCTCGCAAGTTGCTGGGCCCTCTCCCGCCTTACGCCACGCCCGAGTATATCAGATGGAGGGAGGAAACATCCAGGGAGTTAAAGCTGGCTTTAAAAGATAGCGTCGATTATGACGAAATCAAAAAAATTCTTCAGCAAGACCCGGCCGTCCCCAGGCTGTTCGGGCCTGAAGAACTCGACCAGTATCTGCAAAAATATTATGAGGACCAGAAGAAGGGAAACCGAAAGCTGGAAAACCTTAAGTGTCGGTTATTAATAGCCAAGCTTGACGACCTGATTCATCAAGCGGAAGAGCTTTACAAAGAAGCCCAGAAAAAGCTGCAGGCTTCTCTTTAGATTGAACCGCTTTAAACTGCAAAGTTTAGTGTTTGCTCCTTCTAAATTAAGCTTGACCCTTTTTACAGAAAATTTAATTATTTGTATCAGCCGAGGTTTAAGGGTAAAGCTTCAATATTTTGTCGTGACCATTTCTGTAGCTCAGCTGACTAAAATTTAGCCCTGCCGGTACCGGAGCAGGCCGCTGCCGATAATATTGTTCTTCCTGTTAAAGCCTCCCCGGGTAAAAAATGAATATCGAGCCGATTAATACTTCCCTTTAGAAATTTTTTGAATAGTTAATAACGCTCCTTTTAGGCTTCTTATCAGCCGGTAGATTTTTCGGTCTTAATTTAAGGCTTTTAATTGAATACTTGCTTAAATAAATCTACTATGTTCAAAGCATATTCTACTTCTGACAGGGGTATGTTTTTCTGCTTGGCTATTTTCGTAAAGCGTCCATCCTTATTTCCATCTTTCGTCACGATCAGGTAATCAGCATACGGGGCGACCGCCTCGATCATTCTTTCGTTATCGCTGCCCGGAGCTCCACGCTTGGATTCACCTCCGATGTGCACCGCGATGATAAAAATTTTGTTTTGCTTGCAGTAATCAATAACTTTTTTCAGCCTGGCTTCCTCTGCCTCTACCGTCAGGCCGGAAGCGCCCATGCCTTTCAGGCTGGCTCCAATGGCCATGATGACCGTCCTGTAAGGTGTGCCCTTTTTGAATTTGTTAAGGTCGGTGTTAATTTCCACATGAAAGCCTGGCCCCGATTCCCGGTCTCCCAGGCCGACTCCGTCAGCGATCATTTCCGGCGTGGGCACATCACAGTAATCATAGCCGAGGCCGGCTTCTTCCAGGATGATGTTTACGGTGGTCACGTCGGGGCTTTGACCGGCGGAAGTGGTTAACACGGGCAGGCTGGCCTTGGGCACCGTTTGGGCAGACAGCCAGACAAAAAGGCCGGCCCACAAGACCGTAAAAATCAGTACATTAATTTTTTTCATTTTTTCCTCCTTATTTAATCAGCCATCTTATTTTTTATCGCCTGATTCTACCAGAACATCAATTGCTTTGACTGCTTTTTGCCAGAGGTCGGGATAATTGGGAAAACGTCTCTGGTAGGTTCTTTTTTCGACATCATACAGATAGAGGTGATTGTATTTAACGAAAAGCTGGTCGCCCAGCTCCCACCAGGCTTTGACTACATTCTGGGCATTGTTCAGACAGAAACCGGTTAAGAATTTTTGAGCTTCTCTTGGATTTTTCTTATACAGTTCGAGTGCTTTCCGGTCAATCTCTGGTATCTGGTCAATGATGGCTTTTTCATATTTCAGCTGGGCCTGCTGGACATCTTTGATGGCCTGGTCATATATGACCTGCACGTGGAAATCAACGTAATCAAAAGCCCAGCGCGCTGAGTCTCGGTTCAGCACCCAGTGGTCTCCAACGGAAAAAGACCCGGGCAGTTCAGTTACTCCGGCATAGAAAGGCATGTAGCAGGAAGTGTCCTGGGAACCGAATGAAATCCAGACCAGACCGCCAATCGGGTCGGGCAGCCAGCCGCGGCTCTGGGTAACGGTCGTGTATTCGGCCCGGCTGTCACAGATGGTTCTGGTCTGGCGATAATAGTTCGGGTTGTGAAAAGGCCCGCCGCGGATACCCTTGGTGGGGTCAAACGGCGTGCCCAGGCTGCGGTCTCTGGTGAAGTTGATGACGTCTTCCACGGAGAGCTTTCTGTCCGGCTTAACAGAGAAGGGGAGGTCCATGTTCGGCGTATCGGGCGAAAGCTTGAGTGAAGGAGCCACCAGGTTAAAAAACCTCCACAACCTCTGGTAGCGCCCCTGCGAACTGGTGGCGCTTTCGTTTATCGGAGAATAGGCTTTTTTCCAGTTGAACGGTTTACCGCTTTTCGGGTCGTAGAGACCATTTTCCACCGCGCAGGAAATAACGTTGGGTGAGGCCATGAAATAATCCGGGTTGTTTAAGTCTATTTCGCCGATTCTGGATTCGTTCGGGCAGACGCTGACCTGGTCGTCAGGCACCCGCTGAGCGCACCAGACGGCCCCCGGCTTGCCGCTCTGCGGTGTCCACAGTGGCCCGACCGGCATGATTTCGAAAATCCAGACTTCATTCGGGTCGGCCACGGCCAGCATTTCTCCGTTATCGTGGAATCCGTATCCATATTTTTCAGCCAGCTCCCCCATGATTTTTATGGCTTCTCTGGCGGTGCTGGCCCTTTCCATGGCAATAATGGTCAGCATGGTGATGTCAAAGGCGGGAGTGGGTGTTGGATTGTCGAGTTTGCGCACGTTGCCTATGGTAGATTCACCGATGGCCACCTGCTTTTCGTTAATGTAGCCGAACATCCCGTGATGATAAGCGTAGGTGTAGGGAACTTCCGGAATTTCCAAGCCGGTAAAATCTTTTTTTATCAAATCCCACTTCAGGCCTTCGGTGGGTGGCCAGGTTTTGAACTGGGAAATATGATAGATTTTACGCTTTTCTCCCGGTTTGTGTTTGGCGGCCGGCACGTGGCGCCAGGTCCAGTCGCACAGGCCGCAGTCACAGGTATGGGTGGTCATGGTCGAACCATCGGTTGAAGCCAGTTTACCGACCAGGATGGAAGTACAGTTGTCGGCCGGGCGGGACAGCTCGAGCCCGGGGTCAATCTTTTCCGCTCTGGTGCTCATCAGAAAACCGAGCGTTAAGGCCAGCGCGAGCATGGCCGTTAAAAAGAAAGCTGGCTTGAACCGCCATTTCGTCAGGTTTTGTCTGCCCATTTTTTTCCTCCGTATTTTTTTATTTTACATAAATATCATTCGAACAGAGCATCGATGATTCTAACTGCTTTTTTCCAGATTTCCGGGGTGTCCATCTTCCGGCGGTCAACCGTTCGGCGTTCTGTGTTGTAATAGCTCAGATGGTTTAGCTTGACCAGCAGGTCATCTCCTAACTGCCACCAGGCTCTAACCACATTTTCGGCGTTGTTGAGACAGAAAGCCGTTAAAAATTCAGCCGCCTTTTTCGGGTTCTTTTTGTAAAGCTCTGCCGCCTGACGGTCTATTTCCGGGATTTGTTGGATGGCCCCGTCTTCCCATTTTTCCTGCGCCTTTTTCACCTCCTCGATGGCCACCGAATAGGCCACCTGGGTATGGAAATCCACGTAATCAAAAGCCCAGCGGGCTGATTGACGGTTAAACACCCAGTGGTCGCCAACGCTGAAGGAGGCCGGCAGCTCTTTTATGCCGGCGTAAAAGGGCATGTAGCAGGCTGTATCCTGTGGACCCCAGGCCAGCCAGACAATTCCGCCAATGGGAGAAGGCAGCCAGTCCCGGCACTGCGTGATAGTCGTATACTCGACCTGTTTTACGCTTATCAGTCGAGCGGTGGTGTCATAATTTGGGTTTTTGTAAGGGCCGCCTCTTATGCCGCGGGTGGGGTCAAAAAATGTGCCGTAACCTTTATCCCGGGTCAGGTTCATAACATCTTTCACTGAAAGCGGCCTGTCGGGTTTGACGGAAAAGGGGAAATCCATGTTCGGCAGTGATGGTGAAAATTTGGCCGAAGGGGCCACCAGGTCAAAAAAGCGCCACATCCGGGCTCTTCGCGGGTTGTCTCTGGCACTGCCCTCGGCCGGGCAGTAAGCTTTTTTCCAGCTGAAGGGCTGGCCGCTTTTCGGGTCGTAGAAGCCATTCTCCACCGCGTAGGATATGACGTTGGGAGAGAACATAAAATAATCAGGGTTGTTAAGGTCAATTTCGCCGATGCGAGATTCGTTCGGACAAACGCTCACGTGGTCGTCAGGCACGCGCTGAGCACACCAGACGGCCCCCGGTTTTCCGCTTTGCGGCGTCCACAGCGGGCCGACAGGCATGATTTCAAACACCCAGACTTCATTCGGGTCAGCCACGGCCAGCATTTCGCCCCCGTCTTCGCCGCCATAGCCATACTTTTCAGCCAGCGAACCCATGAGCTTTATGGCTTCCCGGGCCGTACGGCATCTTTCCATGGCCAGCAGGGTCAGCATGGTGATGTTGAAGGCCGGAGTCTGGGTTGGATTGGACATTTTTGGCCGGTTGCCGATGGTCGACTCTCCGATGGCTAATTGCTGGTCGTTCATGTAACCAAAAACTCCGTGCATATAGCCGTAGGTATGAGGCACCTCGGGGATTTCCAGGCCGGTAAAATCCTTTTTGACCAGGTCCCATTTTAAGCCCTGCTCAGGCGGCCAAGTTCTCGTCTGAGAGATGCGGTAAATCTTTCTGGTTTCGCCCGGCTTGTGGTCAGCCGGCGGTACATAACGCCAGGTCCAGTCGCACATCCCGCAATCTGCCGCATGGGTCGTCATGGTGGAGCCGTCGACTGAAGCCTTTTTCCCGACCATGATGACCGTGCAGTTTTCTGAGGCGAGCGTCCGGTCTTCTGGCGGTGTCCCGGCCGGGTTGGCTGAAAGAAGAAAAAGGGCCAGAACCAGGCTCAGCAGCAGCGAAGCCGTCATTAATGTTACTTTTTTCATATTCGTAACACCTCAGTAAAGTTCAGGAATTATTTTCAAATTCCTTGTTTTTATTTTTCTTTTTTCTTTTACTTACGCTTTTATTTTTTTCCCTTTATTGGATTTATATATAATTTATAGCCTCATGGCTTTTTCATTTTTTCTGACTGCTTTCTTAATTTTTTGACTATCGGTTTCAATTTTTGTTCGGTTCATTTTGCTCTGTTGGATTTCGCCATCACCACGGCTGGGGCCTCCCGGCCTTCAACCGCTGAGACGGTTAAAATCTGATAACCTTATTTCCTTCATCTTCTTTCGGTTGATGGAAGAACGCACCGAGACCTTTTTCCACCACTTCCCGGTAGCGAGGGACATTTTTTATGATGAGGGCGCGGTCCGGCGTCTTCCTGGAATACTGTCTGATTATTTCCAGAGAAACAGAAAGGTGTTGCCCGACCCGTTTCTCGAGTGGCCAGCCCTGCTCGTCATAGGGCACAAAAAGTTTGTTTTTTCGGGCAAGGCTCAGCAGAAATTCATCTTTTCCGTCAAGCAGCAGTTTTTCAGTCTTCGGTCCGGTGGGCTGGTCCAGAAAGGGGATGGGAGCTTCCAGCAAGAAGGGCAGGGTGTCGGAGTAATCGCCTATTTCACGGTGAGAAAGCCCCCGAAATTTTTCAGGTGAACTTTCGAGATGATTCTCGAAGCCTTCCATCGATTTGACGGTCAGTGAGGCCAGGGTGGCAATGCGCATGGATTTCTCCGGGGCCACAATGCAGTTGGTTACCGGAAACATGGTTTCGGCTCCGTGCAGGTCTATGGCCAGGTCAACCCGGTTATTTCTCATGAGCTCTATGGCGGCAAAAGTCACCATTTCCATAGGCAGGCCGTTCTTTCGACCGGGCCAGGTGCGGTTGGTGTTGCGGATATCCAGGTAAGAAAGCAGCTGCTTTTCCGGATAATGGATGTAAACATCCGGGTCCGGCCATTGGTCAAGAGGCGAGGCATCGCGGTTGCCCAGGCGAAAGGTTTTCTTCCCCCAGGGTGTTGACACCGAAAAATAGAGCGGATAGCCTTCCCCCGGTCTGGTGTTAAGGCTGGCGCTCCGGTTAAAATTGGGTATAAGGTAAAGGGTTCCTTTTTCTACCACGGCATTTTCCAGCATGATACAGACGGCCAGCAGGCCTTCGGGCTCGTTGGCATGAGTATTACCCATGATCAGTGCTTTTCCACCCGGTTCATGCCCCTGGAGAATAAAAACATATGTGTCGGCGGGGCTGCCTTTAAGCGGCGGGAAAAAATCGCTCAGTTTCTTGACTTCGGTCACTCCCGGGCCGCAGACGACTTCCATTTTATAATTTCTCTGTTTGAGGAGGGGCCAGCCTCCCAGAAATACCAGGAGCAAGCCCAGCGCTGAAGCCAGGATTTTAAATTTATAACCTGCGGTCTTCATGGTGCTTTCCATTATTTGAACCTCAATAACCTGAGGATAAAAGGAATTAACGTCAGCAGATAAAGGATAACCCGGTCTCGGCTGACCTCGCGGCTGAGGTTGCGGACAGTAATGATGATAAAGAAAAGGCAAATCAGGTAATAGATAATCATGATGATTTTAGCCAGCATGAGACCTTTCTCCTTTTAAAAAATTCATCCGATTACCAGAAACTTTAGCTTGGTGTTGAAAATGAGCATCAGCATGGCTACCGCCGTGATAATCAGCCACGGTAGCCAGGTATTTTTTATGAACCTGGAATAAGACCCCTGATAACCCGAAACCATCAGGCTCAAACGGCCAATCAGAGCGGTCGGGGGCAGGCCATCACCGAGAGGCCAGAGCAGGCTCAGGGCGGAGATGACCAGGGTGGCATGATAACCGAGTGAATTCAGATACCAGACCAGGGGAATGCCAATGATGGCTGCGCCGCCGTAGGTCAGAACCCCTTCGGATACGGGAATGATAATCGGCAGGAGACAAAACATCAACCACAGGGGGATGATAAGCACAAAATAAGAGATCAGGCCTTTTACTCCGCTGGCCGACATTACCTGCTGGAGCATGCCCACCACGACCATGGTGGCCAGCAGAGGGAGCAGTTTGCTCACCGTGTCAGCGGCCACATTCCAGAAATTGATCCGGACCGGGCTTAAAATCAGGGCGACCAGAGCGGCCAGCAAAAACTCCAGCGGAAGCCCGAGAAGGGGGAAGCGAAAGGGCCACAGCCGGTAGGCCGCCACCAGGCCAAAAAACACGGCAAACGGCGTAAGAAGCCTCAGCCAGTTCATCTTCGGGTGGCAGGTTATCTGGTTTAAAAAGGCTGAGGTGTCAAACGATTCTTTTTTCTTTTTTCCCAGAATGAGAATAGTTAGAGTGCCCAGCAGCAGGACGGGCAATCCAAGAGGCAACTCGAAGCCCACATAGGGGATAGCCGTGCCGGCACACAGAACCATGGCCCAGATGTTGACCGGCGGTGCCGCCGCGGCCAAACCGGCCAGGATGAAAAGAATGGCCGGGACCTTCTCTTCTTCCACGCCCAATCCCTTTAGAGCGAGGGCTACCGGGGCTCCCACTACCAGTAAAGAAACGCTTCCCGCTCCCGTCAGAGCTCCCGGAATCAGCACAATCACCATCAGCAGGAATAGAGCCAGAAAACGAAAGCGGGAGAAATGCAGCACGGCTGACCTGACCGCAAAATTGATTCCGCCTGATTCCTGAACGATGGTGATGAACAAGGTGGCCGTGAAAAAAACCAGGATGACATCCAGGTAAGTGAAACTTCCTTCCACCAGATGCCGGGGTATTTCGGAAAGGGGCGGAGTCTTAAAAAAGCTGCCAACCAGAGCCCCGGCCAAAGCGGCCACAAACATACTCAATTCCACTGAAAGCCCGCGCCATTTGGCCAGTGTGTAACCGATGATGATGGCTGAGGAAATGATTAAAATTTGTGTCTGCATAACAGGAAAATCTTATTTAATAAAAAAGTTAAAATCAAATTCTATTTTTCAAAATGGTAATTTTCAGAACAGCTTTTCTGTTTCAATGCCTTTTTCTCTGGCCAGGGCTTCCAGCTCGGCCCCGGTCTGCCTGAAATAGCTTTCCTGGTAGAATTTTTCCAGCCCGTGCTGGAGGTAAAATTTAAAAAATTGTTCGGCATAGTTTAACCGGTCTATGAAAATCTTATCCACCAAACCGCTGACCATGTTTATCAGGCGAGAGGGGTTCAGGGGAAGAAGCGGGCCGATAAAAACAAATGTTCGGATATTTCTGACTTTGATTTTCTCCAGCGCTTTAACCCGCCTGGTGACCGAAGAAGCGCCGGGTTCGAACAGGGCGGCTATTCGGTCGTTATCGGTGGCCAGCGAAAAACCTATTTCCAGCTCTTTCAGCTCGCCGAGCAGGTCTAGGTCGCGCACGACCAGGTCAGACTTGGTCTGGATAAAAACAGGGAATTGAACGGTTATGATTTCTTTCAGGCATTTTCTGGTTAAAAGAAATTTTTGTTCTAACGGCTGGTACGGGTCGCAGACGGAGGCTATCCAGATGGTGCCCCGGCGGGCCCGGGACAGCTGCTTTCGGAGAAGCTCCGGCGCATTGACTTTGAGGTCAACGAATTCTCCCCACGGTTCTTTATGCCCGGAATAACGCCTCATAAAAAGCGAAGCATAACAATAACGACAGGCATGCTGACAGCCAAGGTAAGGGTTTAAACAATAGTCAAATATTTTGGATTTATTAAGGATGCTTCGCGCCTGTACTTCTGAAACTTTTACCACATTTCTTATCTATCATAAAATGCTTGATTGTTTAAGCCGGGAAAATGATATTATATAGCCGTTTGCCGGTTGCATCCTTTTTTCTGGAATATGGTTTATAATAGATAAAAAGCCTGAAATTAAGGAGGAAATAAATGACCTCTTTAAAAAATATTGGTTTTCGGGTCGTCCTGGTTATTCTGCTTTTGGTCTTTCTGGCCTCCGGCCTGCTCGTGGAAGCTCAGTATTTCGGGCGCAATAAAGTTCAGTACAGAAAGTTTGATTTTAAGATTATGAAGACCAAGCACTTTGATATCTATTATTATCAGCAGGATGTGGAAGTGGTAAAGGAAGCCGCCCTGATGGCGGAAAGATGGTATTCAAGGCTGAGCCGTATTTTTAACCATGAACTTAAAGGAAGGCAACCTCTTATTCTCTATTCGAGCAGCCCTGAATTCCAGCAGACAACGGTCATCCCGGAAATCATGGGTGAGGGAACGGGCGGCGTGACGGAGTCGCTCAAAAGACGAATCGTTTTACCCTATGGAGTTTCACTGGCCGAAACGGAGCATGTCATCGGGCATGAACTGGTTCATGCTTTTCAGTATGACATAGCTGGCCAGGGACACTCTGACCAGGCCAGATACACCGGGGCGGAGCTCAGGCTGCCCCTGTTTCTGGTGGAAGGTCTGGCTGAATATCTGTCAATCGGGCCGGTTGACGCGGAGACATCGATGTGGATGAGAGATGCCTGGAAAAGGAAAGATTTGCCGTCGATAAAGAAGCTGGAAAATTACTACAAATATTTCCCGTATCGCTACGGCCATGCTGTCTGGGCTTACATCGGCGGACGCTGGGGCGATGAGATGATCGGGAAAATCTTTAAGCTTCTGGCCCGGAGCAATGATTATGAATCTGCCCTGCAGGCGGCGCTTGGCCTTAACTTGAAAAAGATATCAGAAGACTGGCAAAAATCTAATGAAGAAGCTTACGCACCGCTGGCCTCCAGGACTGAACCCCCTGATAGCTACGGTCGTCTTTTGCTAAAAGGGACCGAAGAAAATGTTTACAACGTGTCACCCGTATTGAGCCCGGATGGTCAGTACGTGGCTTTCCTTTCTTCGAGAGATTTATTTTCTGTTGATTTATACCTGGCCGAGGTCAAAACGGGCCGGGTCATTAAAAAATTGACTTCCACGGCCATTGACCCGCATTTTGAGAGTATTCAATTTATCAGGTCAGCCGGTTCCTGGTCTCCCGATGGCAAAAGGTTTGTGCTGGGAACGATTGCCAGAGGAAAAGCTCATCTTTCGGTCATCAACGTGGAGAAAGAAAAAATAGAAAAAGAAATACCTTTTCCGGAGCTGGGAGAAATTATAAACCCATCCTGGTCTCCTGATGGTAAATACCTCGCTTTTTCGGCCATGCTGGGCGGGGTGACTGATATTTTTATTTATGACCTGGAAAACAACACTCTTAAGCAGATGACCAGAGATAGCTACGCCGACCTTCATCCGGTGTGGTCGCCAGATGGACGGAAAATCGCCTTTGTCACCGAGAGGTTCAGCGCTAACCTGAAATGGATGGACCCCGGTCACTATGAACTGGCACTGCTTGATGTGGAAACTGGTGAAATATCCCGGATACTCGGCTTTCCTTCAGGCAAAAACATCAACCCGCAGTGGGCCGATGACCACACTCTTTTCTTCCTGTCTGATTATCAGGGAAAAACAGACCTGTTCCGGCTGGATTTAAACGAAAATAAAATCTACCAGGTTACCAACCTGTTTACAGGCATAGGCGGCATTACTCAGCTCAGCCCGGCCATCTCTTATTCTCAGCTAAAGAAAAACCTGGTTTTTTCTGTTTACGAGGGCGGACATTATTCAGTTTACGTGGTTGAAGATACAAGCAAGCTGTCGGGTCAGGCCACCCTGGCCCAGCTCGGAGAAAGATTTCCGGCCCTGCTGCCACCTCTCCAGCAACCCGGAGGGGCGCTGCTCGGGCTGTTGCGCAATCCGCTTTTCGGACTGCCGAAGGAAACTGATTTTCCGATAACCAACTATCAGCCGAAGCTCTCACTTGACATGATCACCCAGCCAACCCTGGCCGTGGGTGTTGATCGTTACGGGACTTATGCCGGAGGCGGAATTGCTGCTCTGTGGAGTGACATGCTCGGTTACCATACGGTGGTCACCATGGCTCAAACCAATACCCAGCTCATCGATAGCTATGCGCTGGTCGGCTACCAGAATTCAAAGAACCGGATTAACTGGGGGGTGGTGGCTCAGCGCGTTCCTTACATTTACGGTTCTTATGGAGCTTATTATGATTCAATTGATGGTTACCCCGTTTACGTTGAGGAAGAACTTCTTAACCGCCAGATAAACTATCAGTTCAGCACTTTTGCCTATTATCCTTTTAATACTTTCCAGAGGTTGGAAATTAATGCGGGCTTCAACCTGGTTGATTTTAACAACCGCCTGTATCGTTACATCTATGACCCGTATTATTATGAGTTGATTGATTATTATGAAATTAGCCTGCCCGCCCCGCCCAGCCTCAAATTTGGCTACGTGTCTGCTGCTCTGGTCTATGACTCTTCAATTTTTGGCGCCTGCGCTCCCATCATCGGACAAAGTTATCTGCTTCAGCTTCAGCCGACCTTTGGGGACTTGAATTTTGTTACATTTTTGGCTGACTACCGAAGGTATTTCATGCCGGTCAGGCCCTTCACCCTGGCCTTCAGGGTGCTACATTATGGCCGGTACGGTGGCGGCTCAGATGACAGCCGGCTGTGGCCCTTATTCCTGGGTTACGAAACCCTGGTACGAGGATATGATTATGGCAGCTTTGAATACGCCGAATTTGATACCAATAACCCCAAGGCTTTTGATTTTAACCGGTTGCTGGGAAATCGCATGCTGGTCGGGAACGTTGAGCTCCGGTTTCCCGTTTTCAAGGTTCTGGGCCTGGGAAAGGGTTTTTATGGCGTGTGGCCGCTTGAATTTCTGGCTTTCTACGATGTCGGAACAGCCTGGTATTCCGGAGAAAAACCGACCTGGTTTGGAGGCAGCAAAAAACCAGTTTCAAGTGCCGGTTTCGGGTTAAGAACAAATCTGTTTGGAGCCATTGTCCTGGGCTTTGATTATGTTTACCCCTTCGACCGGCCGATTAAAGGCTGGCACTGGCAGTTTACCATCGCCCCGGGCTTCTGAGGTTGATGGTTTATTTTATTTCTTTAATATAGATGTCCCTGAAATAGACAGGTGACAGGCTGTCGTGATTCTGTAAACCGATGTAACCTTCCCGGGCGAAATCTTTAACCTTGCCGCGCGGTTCGGCTTTCCAGTCGATTATCTTCTCTCCGTTTAATTCCACCGTCAGGTGGTCGCCGATGAAGCTTATCTTGAAATGGTTCCACTCGCCGGTTGGCCTGGAAGCATCTTTGGCCGGGGCCTGAGCATCGTAAACGGCACCCGTCTTGTGGATTCCTTCGCCAGCATCGTAAATCTGGATTTCAAACGAATGATAGATGTAATCATCGCTGGTTGGAACCTCAGGAACGCGCAGGAAGATACCGGAATTGGTATCTTTTTTAGAACACCTGAAATCGAGCTCCAGGATGAAATCCTTAAATTTTTTTCGGCTGTACCAGAGCAATCCCATGCCTCCCTGGGATTTTAAAATACCGGTTTGCGGGTCAAGCTCAAAATAACCGGGGCCGTAATGGTTCCAGCCGTGCTTTTCATACAAGCCGCGGTAGCGGGAAAGAAGCGGCTCATAATCCTGATAGTAAGTTATGCTTTTTACATATTCCAGGCCTTTTTTGATGGCCGGTTCCGGGGAGAGGACTTCCTTTTCATTTTCGTATTCAATCGTCAGGTAACCGGGATAGTCCTGCAGAGTCAATTCAGCCAGAATGTTTCGCACGTTGGCCTGGCCGGAGCCAAAAGCGACATCGTCAACCTTCTTTGTGCCGAAGCCGCTTCTGTCTTTAAGGTGAACATCGATTATTCGACCTTTCAGGTAACGGAGGCATTCGACCGGGTTAAGGTTGCCTCTCATCCAGTGGCCGGTGTCGGCACAAACCCCAATCCTCGAGTCAAGCTCCGGCAAAAATTTCATCACGGTTGCCGGGTGGGCATATTTACTCGGCTCGGGATGGTTGTGAATGGCGATTTTAATGTCATACTCTTTAACCAGCCTGTCCAGGATGGGGAAATCTTCATCAGCCGGCTCGGTTACGATAGTTTCGATGCCCAGCTTGCGGGCGAAATTAAAAACCTGACGCATGGCTTCTTCCGTGCGGCCCGTGTCAACCACTCCGTAGGCTACCACCCTAAGGCCGAGCTGGTCGAGTTTTTCCTTTACCAGCTTGATATGCTCATCGCTCATGGTGTGATGGAAAACGATGTTAGCCGGCAGGTCTTTAGCCAGCCTCTGGCCTGGATAGGCCTGGACAAAAGTCAACCCCAGAGCCTTGGTCTTTTCAAGAGCTTCAAAGAAAGTGTAGCGGCGGTAGGTCCAGCACTGCATGGCAAAAGGAAATTTTTTTATGCGGACTGACTGATAATCGGTTTCTTTTACAGCTTTTTTTACTTCATCGGGAATAACCTTAGGCGGCTGCCCCTGGCCTAAAAGCATGGTGGCGAAGGTTATAACCATCGCCAGCATTAAGAAAGAAGAAATGGCGGCCTTTTTAAAAGACATTTATACCTCCTTTTTTATGGAGAAAGCCTTATTTTAATTCAAAAATTTGCTCTAAAAATTTACTTGCCTTTCAGCCACAGATTTTTACTTCTTCTTTGGGTTCCACTGGCCGCGGGCCACCGCCGGAACAAAATTTTCCAGCCCGGGTGGCGGGAAAGGCAGAGTTTTATCTTTTTCGATGCTCATGTAAGCGGCCATCAGCAGCTCCGTGACGTTAACACCGTCGCTAAAATTTTCCAGAGGCCGTTTACCATCCAGAAAAGATTCCACCATGTGGCGATTCTCGTTCGTATAGCCATATTCATGCTCTTCGCTCGAGACCACCGGCATCAGCCCCACCTCGGCATTTTGTTTTTCCACTAAATCTTCGCCGGCTTTCCCTTTAACTTTCCGGCTGAAGAAGACCTTGAGTCCGGAATCCAGCGTGTTAACCTGCATCGAGTATTCAGGGCCAAGAAGTTCCATGGTCAGCCGCAGGCCGGCCCCCACATAGCACCAGGAGGTGGTTGTTTCCACCACCAGAATATGGCCCTGCTTATCTTTATACTCGATGACCGACCGGGCAAAGTCCTCGGCCGGCCGGTTAGCATAATCGAGTCGGCCGCCGCTTATCTTTTTGAGGTGTTCAACGTATTCCGGTATTTGCCATTTCAGACACGAAGCATAGGCGGTGATTTTAACCGGGGTGAGCTCATCGCGGCTGGCGCCGGGGGGTGTCAGCATGAAGCGGGCTTCTTCTACTGAATGACACATCATATCATTCAGCACGCCGCCACCCTGAAGTTCACCGTCCCAGAACCAGGGCATGTGCGGTCCGCTGTGCTCTTCTGCCGCTCTGGCCAGGTAAGGACGGCCGCACAGAGAAGCACCGCGGGCCCAGATTATTTCTTTGCCCCTGACCACCGCCGGGGCAAAAACCTGGTTCTCCAGGTAACCATCGAGCAGGTTGGCTTTCTGCACCAGCTGCAACATTTTTCTGGCTTCTTTAACATTGCGACCCAGCGGCTTTTCGCAGGTAACTCCAATAAGTTCTCCTTTGCCTTTGATTACCGCCTCGGCAATTTCTTCCATGACGGCAATCCGGGTGTAATTCGGTGAACAGATCCAGATGGCATCTATCTCCGGGTCAGCCACCATATCGGTGATTGATTTGAAAAGTTTGGGTTCGCCCACCCGCAGCTTTTTGGCCAGGCTGGCTGCTTCGGTTGCTCTTTTTTGGTCAGGGTCATAAATACCGAGGATGTCAGCCTGTCTTACGCCCACCCAGGAGCGGATGTGAAAGCGGGTGATGAACCCTGCGCCAACGAAACCCACGCCGAGAATTTTCTTTTTATTGGGCATGTTCGTTCTCCTTTCATTTATTTATTAAAAATCTGTTCGGTATGTTTTTCAAGCTCGACGGTCAGGCCTTCTCCGGGCTGGTCTGATTCCTGCTTTCCCTGAAGAAGGCCACAAAAATAACCAGGCAGACCAGAGTCAAGACGGTCGGCACGAGAAAAGTGCCCCTCCAGTTGACCACACCGTCTTTGGTGAAGACATCCTGAATCCAGCCGCAGAAGAGGCTGCCAACAAAATTACCGAAGCCCAGGATGATGGTGGCAATCAGGCTCTGGGCTGAATGTCTGATATCCTTGGGTGCGATGTTGTCCACATAGATGTAGGCGGCGGTAAAAAAGAAAACATAGCAGAAACCATGAAGGGCCAGGGAGGCAATGACCAGCCAGCTTGGTTTACCGATCACGAAAATGATGTAGCGGATGGGCCAGGCCAGGATGCCCAGGGTTAAGGTATTCCTCATGCCGAATTTCTTTAGGGCCCAGCTCAGCATAAAGGCCATAACAAAGATTTCAGCAATTTGGGCAATGGTCATCACCAGTGAAACTGATTTCTGATTCACCCCGACAGCCTGTGTCAGGAAAGGCGAGGTCAGGACGTAGTAAAACTGCAACTCGGTGGCCACCACAAAGGAAATGATGGCGAATACCAGAAAATTCTTGTCTTTGAGCATCTTAATGGCTTCCAGGAAAGCCCAGGGTTTGGCTGCATCTTTCTTGGGCGGAGTATGGGGCAAACTAAATGAATAAAGACCCATGATGAGCGAAAAAATTCCGGCCAGCAAAAGTGTATCACCCTTAATGGCAATTCCCTCGGGGGATTTGGCCAGCCAGCGCCAGCCAGCCAGAATCCAGCCGGCTGCAATCCAGCCGATGGTGCCCCACACCCGGATGGCACCGAATTCTTCTTCAGAATTTTTAAGATTGACAAAAGCGATGGAATTGGTCAGGGCCAGGGTTGGAGCATAAACCAGACAATACAGCAGCATCAACCACATCATTTGCTGAAAAGAAGTTACACTCGCGGTGACAATCAGCAGAATTCCGCCCAGAATCTGCAAAACACCGATAACTTTTTCACTGTTGAAATAACGGTCAGCCAGCTGGCCTCCAAGAAAAGGGCTGATGATGGTGGCCAGCGGGAGCAAACTAAAAATTATACCCAGCTGGCTTCCGGTGAAACCCAAATTGTTTTGCAGGTAAGCAGAAAGAACCGGGGCCCAGGAGCCCCAGATAGCATATTCCAGGAACATCATGGCACCTAATCTGGCCTTTGTGCTCATCCGTTCACTCCTTTCTCAAAGAGATTTATTTTTAAAAGCAGAATATTTTTTTACAGAAATTTTGTCAACTTCTACGGTGAAGAAGGTCAAAGAAAATTCTGTTTGCTTAAATTTTTCTTTTGTGTTAAGAAATAAGCAAAGCATGAGGAGGTATCAAATCTTGAGCCAGCGGGAAAAAAGAAAAGAAAAAAGGCTGGATGAAGAAAACAAAGTAATACTGAAACTTCTGTCAGATAAAGGCGGTGAGGACGAAATTTATTATGCTTTTTCTCAAGACATTTCACCGGGCGGAATTAAGGTCATCACCGACTCTCCCTTTTCCGTTAAAACCAGGTTTGAGGTAGAAGTGGCTCTTCCGGGAGAAAAGAGGGTCATCAAAGGCCTGGCCGAGGTGCGCTGGGTCAAAAGCCGGCCAGAAGGTGATATTTATGAAATGGGCCTGGAGTTTGTTGAGCTTGACGACCAGAACAGAATCCATCTTCTGGAACATGTTTACAGAAAAATGATATCGGGTTGAAGAAAGATTGTCTCCTCGCACTGAGGCCTGCTGCCTTCCAATCCTTTGGGGAGAAAAGAATGTCAGGCATTCCTAAGATTATGTCGCGTAAAGGGCCGGTCTTTATTTTATTGGTTTTTCTTTTACTTCTTTTCTCTTTTCTCTCAGCGGAAGAAAAAAATTATTATTTCCCGGAGTGGAGAGCAGATTATTATGTGAACAAAGACGGAACGATAAAGGTCGATACTTTCTTAACCTTTGAATTCCGCGGCCGGTTTTCCTGGGCTTCCCTCTGGATTCCGCTTTCTGCCCGGAGATATCAACCTGACCTGAAGGTGGCTATAACGGATTTTAAAGTAACTGATGAAAATGGGCAGGAACTGCCGGTTGAAACCGCGGAGGAAAACGGCCGGTTTCAGGCACGCTGGAGGTTTCAGGCCCACAATGAGAAGCGGACTTTTCACCTTAGCTATAAAGTTCAGGGGGCGATTTTAGATTATGAAGACGTTAGCGAGCTGTACTGGCAGGTCATAGGAAGCGAGGTTGACCGTCCCACCGCTCGGGTGGTGGCGGTGGTTCATCTGCCGGAACCGGTACCGAGTGCCGACCAGGTTTTAATCTACGGGCACGGGCCGCTTTCCGGTGAGTGCCGGCTGGTGGACCTTCAGACTTTATGGTTTGAAGCCACAAACATCCCCCCTCGCCAGCTGGTAGAAATAAGAGCCGCCTGGCCTAAAGGAATGGTCAGGGGGAGGCCAGCACACGGCTATAACAAATTAAAAATTCAGGAAGAAGAAGCAGAGTATGTCAGACAGACCATCCAGAAGATAAAGCTGGCCAGAGAAAGACAGGAAAAAAACCGACAGATTATATTAAAGCTGACACTGGTCTGGCTGATTTGGCAGGTGGTGGGTCCGCTCCTGTGGTTGATTTTTTACCTTGTCTTCTGGCGGAAGTTTGGCCGGGATTATAAATTTGATGACCTGCCCGAGTATTACCGCGAAGTACCTTCCGCTCTTCCGCCAGCCCTCGTTCAGGTATTGCGCAGGGAAGGGAAGAAGGTTACTCCCGTAGCATTAACGGCTACCATCTTTGACCTGGCCAGGAGAGGATATCTGGAAATTCGCGAGGAAAAGGTAATTAAAAAGACGATTTTGGGCGAGAAAATAAAGTCCGAGACTTTTTTCCGGCTGAAGAAGGATTATTCAGCCGACAGCCAGCTTGAAGATTTTGAAAAGGATGTCCTGGAATTAATTTTTGAGATACAAGGCCATGAGGAAGGAAAAACGGGTCAGCAGGTCAGCCTGAAAGAATTCGTTGATTATTTGAAAAAGAACCCGGTTGAATTTCAAGCCTGGTTTAAGAAGTGGAGAGATAAGATTGACCGCCTGGCCAGGAACCGACATTTTCTGGAGCCAAAGAGCGTTAAGGTCTACAGGATCTTTTTGCTCGTGTCCATCCCGCTGGCCGTTTTGACCTTTTCTCCTGTTCTTTTAATCATGGCCGCCCTTTTATCTCCGACCCTCAAAAGAAGGAGAAAGGATTGGGCACGGGAAAACGAGCTCTGGAAAGCTCTCGAAAGATTTTTGAGAGACTTCTCCGATTTTAAGGAACTGCCGCCTGAAGCCTATAAATTATGGGACCGGTATCTGGTCTTTGGCGTGCTCTTCGGTCAGGCGAAAAAAATACTTAAAATGCTGCCCAAAATTTTGCCCCAGGATGAAACCGGCAACACCGGCTGGCTGTACGGGTTAACCATGATGTCTTCCGGCGGGCCGGCCCAGCTTGATTCTATGACTCAGATTATTAATTCCATCGAGAACGTTGCCCGAACGATAAGCTCAGCCAGCACGAGCGCGGCTCATTATTCATCCGGCAGCGGTGGAGGGTTTAGCGGAGGAGGGGGAGGCGGTGGGGGCGGAGGCGGCGTATCAGCCGGGTAGGAAAAGCCCGCTGGCCTGAATTTTAATGAAAAAAGTTTTTGAGCAATTATGCCGTTTGGACATTAAAATCGTATGAAATATCTCCAGTAATGTTGATGGGCGGACTGGCTTTGAGGTTAAAAAAATTCGTTTTGATAGTGTTCTTGTTCTGCCCGTTGTTCTTGACCTTTACAAGCTGCAAGCGCCATGATGATTTGACCTTCATCCAGAAGGCTCTGTCTGATACCGTAAGAGCGGCAGAAAAAAAAGATAAAGATAAGGTTCTGCGGGTGCTCGATGATGATTACCAGGATTTTCAGAACAGAGATGTCCGCGCCACTTCCGAACTTCTGGATTACTATTTCAAACATTACTCTGGCATTGTCATTCACCTTCTTCAGGTTGAAATTGTGCCGGAGCAGGCCATGGCCGAAGTCAGAGCGGACGTACTGCTCTCTTCTGGTCCGCTGGAAATCCTTAGAAAAACTATCGGGCTGGTAGGCTCTTTTTACCGGTTCGAGTTTAAAATGGCCAAAAGGTCGACCGGCTGGAAAATAACCCATGCCAGATGGCAGGAGGTCGAGCAAGATTGTTTGCTTCCCGGTTCAAAGGTTATTCTTAAAAAGTTATTTCCTGATTTGTTTTAAAATAAAAAATTTTATTAATGAAAAGGAGAAAAATAATGAGCGAGAAAAAAATCAGGGTGGAGGAATTCAAAGTTAAGGGCTCAGAAATCATAGAGAAAATCAAAGAAATCATCAGGGAGGGCAATGCTCGACGCATCATCTTCAAGACGGAAGAGGGGAAGGTTTTCATGGAAATTCCTTTGACCATAGGCGTGGTCGGCACACTCATCGCGCCCGTCTGGGCGGCTATCGGCGCCATAGCCGCCCTGGCTTCCAACCTGACCATCGTGGTGGAGAAAGAAGAAGAAAAACCTTGATTTAAACCTTTGAGTCTGTTAAAGAGATTTCAGAAAACTTAAGAAGCATAAAAGAAGGAGAGACCGATGAAAAAGAGTTTTTATGTTTTTATGGCCTTGGTCCTGGTAGTGACGGGGCTGATGTTACCCGGCTTTTCCCAGAAGAGCAGGAAGCCAGAAAGAATCCAGAACACTCCACCTGAGGTCAGGCTAAAAGGCTTTGAGCGGCACCGGCAGATGAAAGCCAGCTCACCCTTCAGGCAATTAACCTGGCAATTCCTCGGGCCGATCAATGTCAGCGGCCGTTGCACTGATATGGCGGTTGTTACTCCCAAGGGAAAAAACTATACCATCTATGTGGCCACGGCTTCCGGCGGCGTGTGGAAAACAGTTAACGAAGGAACAACCTGGGAACCAATTTTTGACCGGGAGCTTTCCACCTCGATTGGTGATATAGCCATCACCCCTTCGAACTCCAACATTATCTGGGTTGGCACAGGAGAGGCGAATATTTTTCGCAGTTCTCATGCCGGCTGCGGCGTGTATAAATCAACTGACGGCGGTAAAACCTGGCAGCACATGGGGCTGACCGATACAAATACGATCGCCCGCATCGTCATTCATCCTACTAACCCGGATGTAGTTTATGTGGCGGCTTCCGGGCACGAGTGGACTTATAACACCGAGCGCGGCGTCTACAAAACAGAAGACGGCGGAAAGACCTGGGCCAAAATCCTGTATGTCAATGAACAGACCGGCGCCATTGACCTGGTTATGGACCAGAAGAACCCGGATGTTCTTTACGCTGTAACGTGGCAGAGAATCAGAAAAAAGTGGAATGACCCGCGCAACGAGCCTCATTACACCGGAAGCGGAATCTGGAAAACAACTGATGGCGGGAAAACCTGGAAACAGATAAATAATGGCTTGCCCGAGCCCAGATTTCGCGGCCGCATCGGCCTGGATATCTGTCTTTCCAGCCCGAATGTTCTCTATGCACTGGTAGATAACTATGAGGTGGCCAGGCAGCCAAGCGAGGAAGAAAAAGCTGACGCCTACGGTTTGCCTTCGACCGGCCTGATAAAGGGGGCAACCGTCTATCGTTCAGACGATGGTGGAGAAACCTGGCGTCTGGTGGCCCCAGCAACCGAGCAGATGAAGAAATACCTTGAACGTCATTCCGGCACCTACGGTTGGGTTTTTGGCCAGATAAGGGTTGACCCGACCAATCCGGAAAGGGTTTACATCATGGGTGTGCCGCTCAGCGTCTCTAACGACGGCGGCAAAACCTTTGTTGAACTGTCGAATGTTTACCACGTTGACCATCATGGTTTGTGGATTGACCCCGACAACCCCAATTATTTGGTAAACGTAAACGACGGCGGAATTGAGATTTCCTACGATGGCGGTCAGACCTGGAAAAATTCCCGGCTTACTCTTCCGGTCTGTCAATTTTTTAACATCAACTATGACCTGGACACGCCATTCCACGTGTACGGTTCGATGCAGGACCACGGCAGCTTCCGTGCGGCCGTTGACCTCAGCCGCGGGCGAGACCGCATCCGGCCGGTGGAGTTTGAGAGAGCTCCCGGAGGCGAAGGCTCTCACCACGCTATCGACCCGACCAACCCGAACATTGTCTATTCATGCGGCTTTTATGGCAACCTGACCAGAACCGACCTGAGCAAAACTGGCCCGGACAGGTCAAAGTTAATCGTTCCTCGCGTTTACCCCGATGAACCAAAGCTGCGTGGCCAGTGGTTGGCTCATTTTATCATTTCACCGCACAACCCAAACATCATTTACCACGGCATGCAATATTTATTCCGTTCGCTCGACCGGGGAGATACCTGGGAAAGGATAAGCCCGGACCTGACCTATTATCGGCCGGACGAAGCTGGCGACATACCTTACCATACCATAACCGCTATTTCTGAATCACCGTTAAAATACGGCCTCATTTACGTCGGGACAGATGACGGACGGGTGTCGGTCACCAGAGATGGCGGCCAGAGCTGGAAAGAGATAACCGCGGGCTTGCCTTATCAAAAGTGGGTATCACGGATTGTGGCCAGCCAGTACGAAATGGGCACCGTTTACCTGACCCAGCACGGCCGCGCGGATGACGACTTCACGCCTTATGTCTGGATGTCCAAGGATTTCGGTAACACCTGGGTGAGTATAGCCAATGACCTGCCGCTTGGCCCGGTAAACGTAATCAGGGAAGACCCGGTAGATAAGAATATACTTTACGTTGGCACTGACCTTGGTGTCTATGTTTCCAGGGATAGAGGTAAGAGCTGGCAGGTTCTGGGTGGCAACCTGCCTTCTGTTTACGTTCATGACCTGATTATTCATCCCCGGGATAACATGATCGTCATCGCCACTCATGGCCGGGGCATGTGGGTGATGGATGCTGACCCGGTGAATGAAAAGCCGAAAAAACGCACCCGGTATTTTTATGACGAAGATTAAAAGGTCAGGGCACGAGCAGAAATTTAATTTTTACTTTAAGCAAGGGGCAAGAGATGAAAAGGAGAAATTTTATTACTTGTTTAACCGGCTGTGGTCTGGCTTTAAAGACAGGGGTATTGGGCCAGAATCCTGTGACCTCAAAGGCACCGCGCCTGCCGGATGAGGTCAGAGAAAAAGTGGAAAAAGTTAAACTGGCCATGCTAACCATGCAGCGTCAGGCCTGGGAACAGGGGGTAGCCAGCCAGGCCCTGCTCGAGCTCGGGGAGAAAAAGTTAGTCATCATGATGGCCCGGGAAGCGGTCCTCAGGCAATGGGACGACGGCCGTCTCGGTCAGGTGTGCGATAATCATGGAGTAACTGACCCGGGGGCTAACGGAGAAGCGGTTCTGGCGGCTGGACAGTGGCTGAATGACCAGCAGCTTCTGCTGGCGGCCAAGAAGCAGGCCGAATATTTTCTAAAAATTGCGCCCAGAACGGAAGACGGAGTAATTTTTCATGTTGACCACAAGCCTCAACTGTGGATTGATTCCATGTACATGTGCCCGCCATTCCTGGCTGTGATGGGTTATTACCGCGAAGCCTGGCAGCAGGTGGAAGGGCTCAGGAGATATCTGTGGAATAAAGAAAAAAAACTGTTTTCTCATATCTATGATTACGGCCAGAAAAAGTTTGAAAGGAAGGATTTCTGGGGTGTGGGGAATGGATGGGCGGCGGCGGGTATGACCAGGGTGCTGCGGGCCTGGCCGGCCGAACAGAAAGAAGGAAGAAAAAAATTAATGAGCTGTATCAAGGAACTTCTGGACGGCTGTCTCAAACACCAGAGGCCGGATGGCTTATTCCATGATGTGCTCGATGACCCGAAGACCTTCGTGGAAACCAACCTGGCCCAGATGCTGGCCTATACTATTTATAGAAATGTCCAGGAAGGCTGGTTAGACCGAATATACCTGGACCAGGCCGAAAAAATGAGAGCGGCCGTTCACCGTAAAGTGGATGATGAAGGTTATGTGAGAGACGTCTGCGGTTCACCTCTCTTTACCTCTCCCGGGGTGGCCACGGAAGGGCAGGCCTTTTTCCTGCTGATGGAGGCGGCCAGAGCTGACCTTTTTAACTCGAAAAATAATTAAATATAAGCCAGCCATCAATCTTGAGAGCCAGGCCTCAAGTTCTGTATGAACATTTCGAGCCGGTCTTTTATCTGGTCGCGAGTTTTTCTGGCCAGGTCAAGCTTTGCTTCTTCAGAAAGAGATAACTTCTCCGGGTCGGGGAATGGCCAGTTGGTCATCCTGGTTACCCCCGGAAAAATCGGACAGCGCTCGGCTGTTTTGGGGTCACACAGAGTAATCACATAGGCAAAAAGTTCTCCCCTCAGGTACAGGTCAAAAACTTTTTTGGTGGCGGAGGCCACCGGGCGGAGGCCCATTTCTTCAAGAATTTTTTCGGCCAGGGGAGAGGGCGGGCCGGCCTCAAAACCGGCGCTAACGGCTTCAAAGTCACCCCGTCCCAGATGATTGAGCAGGGCTTCGGCCACCTGGCTGCGGAAGCCGTTGTCTTCATCGACGAAAAGAACTCTTATTTTTTCCATTTCTTTTCCTTTTTTTTAATTTTAGTGTACAGAAGAATTTTGTGGCAAGAAGTTTATTTTTTTATTAAGATAAAATTAAAATTTGAATAACAAAGGAGGGCAAACATGAGGAAAAACATGGGGGCGCTGGACAGGACAATCAGGACTTTGCTCGCTCTGGTGATGGCCGTTCTGGTGCTGGCCAAAGTGGTGCACGGAACGCTGGCCTATATTCTGGTCATCATAACCGTTATTTTCCTGGTGACCAGTCTTTTGGGGTTCTGCCCGCTTTACGTCCCTCTGGGTATATCTACTTTGAAAAAAACAAAGGAATAAAAAAAGCAACTTCTGGCCTGGCTTTCGGAAAATTTAAAATACAGGTCTGAGAAACACAAATATTGTCTTGCCCGAGAGAAATTAAATGAGTAGAATGGATTAGTCCGGTTGAAATGAAAAAGTCAGAGCAGACTGACCTGAAGAAAATAAAGAAAAAAATTTTATTTTTTTTAAAAGAAAGCGCTGACCCGGCCCGACAGATCAGCACCCAGCGCTTTTTCCCTGAGCCAATTTCCTGTTACGGCGTTAGTTTGCCTCGGGTGAGAAGATTTTGCCGTCAGTTAAACCAGGAGATAGGTCAGACTTTATCTGAAGAAGCATTAATTCAACTGGTAAAAAGTTTGCTTGAAGAAAAAGAACTGGAATGCAGGATGGCAGGTTTATTCCTGCTATCCTGCAGAGTCAACCAGCTTGGCTCTGATTCTTTGGAATATTTTGAAAACTGGCTCAGGCCGGGCGTCCTGGATAATTGGGCACTGCTGGATACTTTTTCTCTGGAGATTATTTCCCCCCTGCTTTTTAGGTATCCAAAAATGATAGAAAAGATAAAGTCCTGGGGCTGCTCCGATAATGTTTACCTCAAACGCGCCGGTCTGGTGGCCTTGATTAAGCCGGTGAGAAAGAAGCTCAAGGTTAAGTTTGTTTTACAGCTGACCCTTAAAGCCATGAATCAACCCCCGGCCGAAGATGGGCTGGTGGCCAAAGCGGCCGGCTGGCTGTTGAGAGAAATTGGCAAAGTGGCACCTGGCGAGTTAAAAAATTTTTTAATCAAAAATGGCCGGTCTCTGCCTCGAGTAACGGTCAGATATGCCGTGGAAAGGTTCTCCCAAGAAGAAAAAGATTATTTTCTGAAAATAACAAAAAATTAGGAAGGAGGCGACATGTTTTTCAAGTCATCCCGGAAATTTTTCCTAACCGCCTTGTTGCTCGGTATTTTGGTTGTTTTTTTACAGGTGATGGCAGTGAGCCAAACAGCTTCTGGTGAGGAAAAGGACAGACCATTTTCTGAAAAAATTCCTTTAACTGCGAAAAACTTAGAGATATTTTCCTGGAGACATATCGGTCCCTGGCCTTTTTCCGGGCGAATTACTAACTTTGCCGTACCGCCAGGCCAGAGCCAGACCTATTACGTGCTAACCGCTACCGGCGGCGTTTGGAAGACGGTCGACGGCGGTATACATTTTGAACCCATCTTCGAAAAATATGGCAACCAGAGCATGGGCTACCTGGCTATAGCCCCTTCGAACCCGGACATTCTTTACCTGGGCACAGGAGAACCTATCCACAGCCGGGCCGCCTACCACGGTAACGGGGTCTGGAAATCTACTGATGCCGGTAAGACCTGGACTCACATCGGCTTAGAAAAAAGTTATTTTATCAACAAGATAGAAGTTGACTCCAGGAATCCGGACATCGTTTACGTGGCAGCCGAAGGAAAGCTGTATGATGATACTGACCAGGACTGCCAGCGAGGCCTGTATAAATCGGTGGATGGGGGAAAAACCTGGCAGAGAGTTCTGGACCTTAAAGATAGAGTGGTGGGCGATTTTGTCATGGACCCGAATAATTCTGACATAGTTATCGCCGCCGGCTATAAAATTTATCGCCGAACCTGGACTTTCCTTGACCGGCAGGAAGGTAATTATCTCTGGAAAACCACTGACGGCGGTAAAACCTGGAAAAAGCTGACCGAGGGGTTGCCGGACCTGGGTAAGATGAAAACAGGAAGGAATGGCCTGGCCATCTATCCCAAGAACCCCAAAATTGTTTACCTTCGCCTGGATGAAGAAGTGAATTTAGGCCTGAATGAAAGAGAGGGTGCGTATCTTTACAACCAGAGAACACTTTTCCGTGATGGTTTTTATTTTAACAAGCTAAAAGACTATAAGATTAACCCGGCTCTTTTAAAGCATGTGAAATTTACGCCGGTTAAAGCTGAAAAAGTTGAAGATTTGGTCCGGGCCCTGAATGACCTGGTCCAGGACCCCAACCTGCAAAAATCGGCGGCTGTCGACTGGAAAGGTTTGATAGCCGAGGCTAAAAAGATATACCGTGATGAGCAGACAGTATCAGCTCTGGAAGAAACGGAAAAAATTCTGAAAAAGGCAGAGAGAGAAAAAGAAAACCGGCTTAAATTGAACCGGCTGGTGCTCTCTGCTTTTCTGATGGATTCGCCGGGGTTTGATGTGTCCTCGTTTTCTGTAAAAGATCGTCAAAAGGTGAGCCTTAAAAAAGAATTTCAGGAAAACATTACCTTCGAGGCCAGGATAGTAAAAGATGAGGCCTATCTTCTTGACCATCTGGCTGAGCTGTCCCAGGACCCGGACCTCCTGGTTAAATTGAAGGTTAACCCTTCAGCCGTTATCAGCAAGGCCAGAAATCTGTACAAAGACCGGAAAGACTTTATGGAAAAGTTGAAAGAAGCTGATAACCTGGTTAAGGAATTTGACCAGTCCAGGGGACGTTATCAGACGCTCAATCGTTGCCTGCTCGACCTCCTCTATGCCGGAGCGCTTAAACCTGCTCAGCCGGTGAAGAAGGCAGGTGTAATTTACCGCTCGGAAGACCAGGGTGAAACCTGGAAGAGAATGACGGAATATAAGATGAGCGGCGGAAGCGAGGTGGTCAACCAGGTGGAAGCCGGCTACTATGGAAGAATGGTCGTTGACCCAAACGACGATAAAGTGCTCATTGCTCCTGAAACCAGAACAGTCATTTCTCGCGATGCCGGCAAAACCTTCCAGTTTGCCAACTGGGAAGCCGATAAAAAGTGCCACGTCGATTCCAGGGTGGTCTGGATTGACCCATTAAATTCCAAACATATCTTGAACGGCAACGACGGCGGAGTGGATGAATCCTGGGATGGCGGTCTGCACTGGTCTCAGAAAGAAACCATACCGGCCCAGCAATTTTACGACGTCTCCGTTGATAACGAATTACCTTATAACGTGATGGGCGGCACCCAGGATAATGGCTGCTGGTTCGGCCCTTCGATGAACCGTAATCCCAACGGCGTTTATCCGGCAGATTGGCTTTACCTGCCGTCCGGGGATGGTTTTTATGTGGTGCGCGACTGGTGGAACCCGGAATACATTTACTGGGAAAGCCAGTTTGGCGCTTCAAGCCGCATGAACTTTAAAACGGCAGAAACTATTTCATTGGCGCGAAGGAATACTCCGGAAGAAGAAGCAGCCGGAGCCGAGCCGCAGAGATATCAGTGGAATGCCCCGATTTATCTCTCCCCGCATAATCCGGGCATTGTTTTTGTCTGTTCGCAATACGTCCATCGTTCTTTAAGTCACGGTGACCCGGGTACCTGGCAAACCATTTCCCCCGACCTGAGCAAACATGACCCGGACCGCATTGCCCTGTCCAAGAAAACCAACCTGCAGTATGCTACCATCTACACCTTTGCTGAATCGCCCAAGAAGCCAGGTATTTACTGGGCAGGCACCGACGATGGCAACTTGCAGTTAAGCACTGACTTTGGTCAGACCTGGATTAACATAACCAATAAATTTTACGACCAGAAAGGCAAGCCGCGGGCCGGCCTGAAAGGAGCTTTAATTCCCTATGACCGCTGGGTGGTCAGGGTGGTGCCCAGCCAGCATGATGAGAAAACCTGTTATGTGGCTTATTCTGGCTACCGAACTCATAATGAAGACAAAACCTACGTCTTTGTGACGAAAGACCTGGGTCAGACCTGGGAAGATATTTCGGGCGGCCTGAATTGCCCAGTTAATGACCTGGAAGAAGACCCGGAGAACCCGGATGTTCTCTACCTGGCCACGGACTACGGACTTTTCGTCACGTTTGACCGGGGTCAGCACTGGATGAGGATGTCAGGTCCTCAGGTGCCAGATGTGGTTATAAACGACCTGGCCATCCAGAAAAGAGACCGGGACCTGGTTATCGCCACCTATGGCCGGGGCATTTACATTGCGGATATCTATCCGTTTAAAGAATTCAAGGAAGAAGTTTTCAAGAAAGATGCCTACCTGTTCGATGTGCAGGAAGCCATCCAGTGGAAGATGGTTGACCGGCGCGGCCAGTCCTATGGAGAGTTTGCGGTGGCTCCCAACCCGCCGGTTGGGGTAAACATCTATTACTATCTGAAAAACCAGGCTAACAAAGTGACCCTTCAAATAAAGAGTCTCGATGGAGAAGTAGTACAGGAATTAAACGGGGCTCTTTCGGCCGGTCTGCAAAAAGTTTTTTGGAACTTAAATAAAAGACAGCCTCAAGGGCAGCAGATGAGCTTCGCGCGCCGTTTTGGGGCTAACCTGGTCGAGCCGGGTGTGTACAAAGCGGTCCTTCTGGTGAATGGTCAGGAGGTCATGAGCAGGAGCATTAAAGTCAGTCCTGACCCGCTGTACAGGTAAAAAAGATGTAAAGAGCTGGCCGCGGCTCAATTTGCGGCAGAGTTTCGCTCTGGCGAAGATTTACTGCTGCTGCGGCAAAAGATATTTTTAAAAAATTCGAGAGATTAAGGAGCCGGACCATGATAAAAAAATTTAACCCTATTGCCTCCAGGCCTCTTCTAATCATTTTGCTGCTCTTGTTTAGTGGACTCTGGTTTGGAAGTGGAAGCTTTAAGTTATCGGCCACACCCGTCCATTCCGGGGCAAAGGTCAAACCTGCGCTATTGCCGGTGCCATCCAGCTTGACCTGGAAGGAAGGAGAATTCCGGCTGGCCGAAAGTTTTTCGGTTGGCGGGATGTCCAGGCCTGAAGACCGAGCCTTTAAAGCGGCTGTCCGATTCATGCAAAGGTTGAGCGGGAGAACCGGGCTCTTCCTCAAGCAGGATTATTTGCTCTCCCAGAAAATAGAAAAAGAGACCAAATTAATTTATCGTTATGAAAGAAAAGGGAAACTGCAGCCCGGGGAAGATGAGTCTTATACTCTGGAAGTGAAGCCAGACAGCATTGAGTTAATGGCCCCCACTGATATAGGTATAGTCCGCGGTTTTGAAACCCTGCTTCAGCTTCTCTGTGCGGATGACCAGGGATATTATTTCCCGGCCGTAGAAATCAAAGATAAGCCGAGGTTTACCTGGCGTGGGCTGCTGATAGATTCCTGCCGGCATTTTATGCCGCTTGAAGTGATCAAGCGGAACCTCCTGGCCATGGCGGCTGTCAAGCTGAACGTCCTGCACTGGCATCTTTCCGAAGACCAGGGATTCAGGGTGGAAAGCAAAACTTTTCCCCTTTTACATCAGCTTGGCTCGGACGGAATGTACTACACGCAAGAACAGGTCAGAGAAGTCATCGGCCTGGCCTCTGACCTGGGCATCAGGGTTATGCCTGAATTTGACATTCCCGGTCATTCAACCAGCTGGTTTGTTGGCTATCCCGAATTGGCCAGCGCTCCCGGGCCGTATAACATAGAAAGAAGATTTGGCGTTTTTAAACCGGTTTTTAACCCGACCCGGCCAGAAGTCTACCAGTTTTTTGATAAATTCTTTAAAGAAATGGCCCGCCTTTTCCCTGACCAGTATGTGCATATTGGAGGAGATGAAGTGGAGGCTGTTCACTGGAAAGAAAACCCGGAGATTCAGGCTTTCATGAAAAAGCACAGGCTGTCTGATAATCATGCCCTGCAGGCCTATTTTAACCGGGAAATCTTGAAGATACTCACCAGACACAACAAAAAGATGGTGGGTTGGGATGAAATTTACCAGCCAGGTTTGCCCAAGGACATTGTCATCCAGTCCTGGCGGGGCACCCAGGCCCTGGTTGACGGTGCCAGGAAAGGTTATCAGGGAATTTTATCAAACGGGTATTACATTGACCTTTGCGAAACGGCCGAGCGGCATTATTTAAACGACCCGATTCCGCCTGATTCGCCTCTGACCGAAAATGAGAAAAAGCTCATTCTGGGCGGTGAAGCCACCATGTGGGCCGAGTTAATTTCTCCGGAAACTGTTGATTCACGCATCTGGCCAAGAACGGCTGCCATTGCGGAAAGGTTATGGTCACCATCGGAGGTCAGGGATGTGGATGATATGTATGAGAGGTTAAAAGTCGTCAGCCGGCAGCTGGAAGAAACCGGAGTTCAACATCTTAAAAACCAGGAAATGATGCTCCGAAGACTGGCCGGCTCGGAAAAAATTGACGGGTTAAAGAAACTGGCCAGACTGTGCGAGCCGGTCAAGGGCTATGCCCGACACAGTCAGGGACGTCAGTACACTTCGCTTGCCCCGCTGACCAGGTTTGTTGATGCCTGCTTTCCAGAATCACTGGAAGCACGAGATTTCAGAAAGCAGATGGAAAAATTTCTTAAGCAGCCAAGTGCTGAAGCAGCCGGTTATCTGTATGCCCGGTTGGTCAGCTGGAAAGGGGTCAGGTACGAGGTTGAAGCCCAGGCCAGAACCAGTCCGGTTCTTTTAGAAGTTTTGCCGCTGGCCGAAATCCTGGAAGAAACTGTTGACCTGATGAGCAGGGGCATCGAGTTGAAGCTCCGGGGCCAGACTCCCGATCCGGCCTGGGTTGAAGCCGGTTTGAAAAAAGCAGAGCAGATGAAAAAGCCCCAGGCGGAGTGCCAGGTGGCCCTGATGCCTGCTCTGGATATGCTGCTCAAATCCTTTATGGCTGATGGACAGGTTAATAACTGAGCTTTGATTTAATCTGAAAACAGGAGAAAGGAAGCCGGCCTGACGTGGCGGGCCTGGTAAGCAATTTGAAAAGAAATCGCCTATAAAATTCTTTTTTGGCTAACCGGGCCTGGATGGAAATTAGAGGCTGGCTGTATATTAGCTAATTCATTTAAAATAAATAAAATGCTGGAGTTTTAAAACTACTTTTAACAAGCAGACCGAGGTTAATTTTTGCCTGCGGCCGGGGGCTTTTCTAAGGAAAGGCCAGAATAAATAATATGGTTTAACAGAGCTCTTAAGAGGCCTGGCCGGACTGGCCAGAGCTTTTTTATTTTAATTTTTCTTCGCTGACAAAGCTTCGGTAAGGGGAGAGGTAAGAAAGAATTTCTTCATCATCCGGACCGGGCTGTTTGGAGACCAGTCTGGTTAAAAGCTCGCCTACTCCCGGGCCTAACATGAACCCCTGGCCGCACATACCGACGGCCAGCAGGAAACCTTCTACTTGTCTGGACCAGCCAACAATTGGAAAGCCGTCTGGAGTCATCGGGTAGAGTCCACGCCAGGTGCGGCGCACGCGGATGTTTTTTAACCTGGGCATGAGTTCAATCATCCTTCGGGAAACCATGGGCAAAAACTCGCTGGTTTCTCGTTCATCAAACCCCCAGAGGCTGGGGCTCGGAGTTATGCAGAATATAATCTGGCCGGTGGCGTGCTGGTAAAAATAATAATTGGCCGAGCCTTTGACTGGCCTGAGGTCGACCACCATCGGCTCAAAAAATCTCTGGACCGGCTCGGTGACGGCCGCTTCGTGGGAATCCGGCTTAACCGGAACTTCCATTCCGGCCATCCGGGCTATTTCTGCCGCCCAGGCGCCGGCCGCATTTATCACCACCTCCGCCGCATAACTGCCTTTGTCAGTTTTAACTCCCTTTATTTTTCCACCAGAAATTTCCAGTCCGGTCACTTTTTCCCTAAACCTGAATTCCGCTCCGGCCAGACGGGCTTGACGGTAAAAAGCTTCGACCGCCAAAAGCGGGGAAGCATGCCCGTCTTCCGGGGAAAAGGTACCGCCTCTCAGCCCCCTCGGGTTCAGGTCGGGCAGGAGTTTTCTTAATTCCTCGGCTTCCAGCCAATCTATCTTAAGCCCGTGTCTTTTCTGCAGCGGTATGACTTCTTTAAGCGTCCTTTCCTCTTCTTCCCGGTAAGCGACAAAACAGTACCCGCCCTGATGCCACTCAATTTCATCCCCATAGGTTTCTTTCCAGGTGGAAAAGATTTTAAGACTCCGCAGGCCTAACCTTATCTTGGCCGGGTCGGAATGGGTGGCTCTCAGCCCACCAATGGCTCTCTTGTTGGAACTCTGTCCCGGGCTGGGATTACGGTCGATGACCAGGACTTTGTATCCTTTTTGGGCGAGGAACATGGCCGTTGGAGTGCCCACGCTGCCGGCACCGATGATAATCACGTCATAGACCGGGTTCATGGTCTTCCTCCTTCCGGTTTATCTTAATTCCTGCAAAAACTCCCAGCGGTACCTCGATGAACAGCGGTCTTTTTGGCTGGTCGACTATTTCGCTTTCCGGAACGCCCTCCTCCCGGAAGAGCCGATGGATAAGGGGAGTGCAGGTTTTGGCTCCACAGGGTCCCATGCCCGCCCTGGTGATGGTTTTTATCTCGTTTATGTCTCTGATTCCTTCTCTGATTAACTTTCTGATTTCCCCAGCGGTGACCCTCTCGCAACGGCAGACAATGGCTTCGTCGGGCGTTCTTTCCTGATAAAGGCTTTCCACCGGGGGTATTTCTTTTTGCAGGCGCAGGCCGGCCACCTTCTTGGCCACCTCTTTCGGCGCTTGCGCTTTTATCAGGATGGTTCGGTCATTACCCTTTATGGATTTGACAGCCATAACTTTTGAGCGGGCAAGTAAATTGCCTTCTATATCGACCAGTTCCACCTCGTCACCGGGGTTGATGGTTTCCTTCAAAAATTCAAAGGGAATCGTCACCACGGGAAAATTCTTGTCCTGGCGGTAATCAACCAGCGTGATGGCCAGACCGGGGCAGAAAACAACGCATCGTTCACAGCCGGTGCAGCCCTTGCCATCTTTTTCATCATAATAAACCGGAATTTTCCGAATATCCTGGCGGTCCACTTCTATCAATTTGCGCGGACAGACAGCCGAGCAGGGGTCGCAGGGTATTTCCTGAATGCAGTGAATAACCGGGAAAACACCTTCTTCCTTTTCCGGGAATTTTTCCCCGTAAGTTTTTCCCGGCCTGGACTTGAGTATTTCTGCCGTTCGGTTAAGGTCTTCCGGTATTTCGCCCGCATAAACCCCGAGGTGGCGGGCAATTTCCAGGCCTCTTATCTTCCCGGAGAAAATGGCGGCCGAAGCCTCGGCAATTTCTTCCGCATCGCCGGCCGCATAAGCGGGCAGGCCAAATTCTTTAGCTTTCAGGTAAAATTCATTTACCGGGTCAAGCCCGATGGCAATCAGAATTGTGTCGCAGGCAAAGGTTTTTTCTGTTCCTTTTATCGGCTGGAACTTTTCGTCTACCCGGGCGACCGTCACTGACTCGACACTTTCCCGGCCGTTAGCTCTGAGCACAGTATGGGAAGTCATAATCGGGACACCGAGCCTGGCCAGTTTATCCCTGTGCACCTTATAGCCGCCGCATTCGGGCAAGATTTCCACCAGTCCGACCACCTGGATGCCAGCCTGGAGGGCATGGTACCCGGCAATCAAACCCACGTTTCCGCCGCCCACGATGAACAATTTCTGGGTTGGTTTGACCAGGTCGCGGTTGACCAGCGTCTGGAAAGCTCCTGCGCCATAAACCCCGGGCAGGTCGTTACCCGGGAAGGCCAGAGATTTTTCCCTGGCTCCCGATGCTACCAGTATGATCTGCGGCCTGACCAGAACGTATTCCCGACCTTCTTTCAGAAGGCCGACTTTCCGGTCGCTGAAGACAGCCAGAGCCGTACTCTGCAACCAGATTTTAACTGAATTAAATTTTCTGACTTCATTTTCCAGCTTGGTGGCGATGTCAATACCTCGAGTGCCGGCAAAAACAGCTTCAATTGAGCCAAAAAAGCGGTGAGTCTGCAGCACCAGTTTTCCGCCCAAGCGGTGCTTGTCATCTACCAGCAGGCAATCAACTCCGCGGCTGCCCAGTTCAATGGCGGCCGACAGACCGGCCGGGCCACCGCCAATTATTAACACCTGAGTTTCAACTTCCCTGATTGGCGAAAACTCAACCTGCTCTTCCGGGTTGACGCGGGGAAGTTCGGGCAGCCCCCGGACAGGCTCAATTTTCATCCCGGGTTTGATTAACTCCATGCAGGATTTCACCGGATAACCATCAGCCAGAACCAGGCACTGGGCGCACTGACCGTTGGCACAGAAAATGCCCTGAGGAGCTCCATCTTTATGGTGGTAATTGAAAATCCTGATGCCGTTGGCGAACAGGGCCGAGGCGATAGTTTCCCCTTCACGGGCCAGAAGTTCCTGGCCCTGCCAGTAGAATTTAAAGAGAGGTTTTTCTTCAACCGCTAAGATGGGATGTTTATAAAGACGATGGTCGACCAAAGGAATCTCCTTTAATCATAAAGTTGCTGTACCCGCCAAGTGGGCAATTTTAAAGATGTTAATTATAGCACAGACGTCTGTGCGCAAAAACATATCTAAACTGATTTTTCTTCTTATCTATTTAAAAATTTTTTAACTGTAAAAACCTGTCTAAATTTAGTTTTTAGTTTACGAAACCTCTTTTCTTGAGCAGGGGTTCAATCCTTGGTTCACGACCCCGGAATTTTATGTACTGCCCGAGAAAGTCCGCCGTGCCGTATTTTTCCAGAATTTCTTTCCTGAACCGCAGGGCGGTTGCCCGGTCAAACAGGCTTTTTTCTTTAAAAGCTTCAAAAGCATCGCTGTCCAGAACTTCGGCCCAGATGTAAACATAATATCCGGCCGAATACCCGCCTGAGAAAATGTGCTGAAAGTAAGTGCTGCGGTAACGCGGGACGATGGCCACGTCCAGCCCCAGTTTTTTCATGGTTTCACGCTCAAACTGGTCCACATCGATTTCATCCGGGAAAATTGTCTTGTGCCAGTAAAGGTCAAGAAGCGAAGCGGCCAGGTATTCGGTGGAAGCAAAACCCTGGTTGAACAGAGAGCTGTTGTTGATTTTTTGGATTAGTGTGTCAGGGATAACTTCACCCGTCTGGTAATGCCGGGCGTATTTTTTAAGAAGCTCCGGCTGGAAGGCCCAGTTTTCCATAATCTGAGAGGGCAGCTCTACTCCGTCCCTGGGAACAAATCTGTTATTGTAATGTCCATTGCTCAGCAGGGTGGCCAGGGCGTGGCCAAATTCGTGAAAACAGGTCTCCACCTCATCCAGAGAAAGGAGGGCCGGTGTGCTGGCAGTTGGCCTGGTGAAATTGCAGACCATGGTAGCTATGGGAGCGACCCTTTTTCCGTTTTCATAAGACTGGCGGCGCAGGGCTCCAGACCAGGCACCGCTTCTTTTTGAAGCTCGAGGGAAGAAGTCCTGGTAGAGCAGCCCGACATGCTGTCCGTTACTTTCCTTAACTTCATAAACTTCGACTTCCGGATGGTAGACGGGCAGGTCAGTTCTTTTTTCAAACTTCAGCCCGTAAAGCAGGTTGGCCAGAGTGAAGATGCCGTTCTTTACGTTTTCTATGGAAAAGTAGGGCCGAATTTCGTCCTCTTCCAGGTTGTATTTTTTCTTCCTGAGCTTTTCCGCATAATACCACCAATCCCAGGGTTCGATTTTGATTCCGGCTTTTTCTTCATCAGCAATCTGCTGCATTTCGCTCTGTTCAATCCGAGCCCGGTTGAGGGCATAGCCCCACAGTTGCAGCAGGAACTCTTCCACTTTTTCTGGTGTTCTGGCCATGTTGGGTTCTATGGCATAATGAGCAAAGGTCGGGTAGCCGAGCAGCCTTGCTCGTTCGGTCCTCAACCGGATAATTTTCTTGATGATTTCCTTGTTATCAAATTCGTTATAATTGTCGCCGCGGCTGATGTAAGCCTTGAAAAGCCTTTCGCGCAGCTCTCTTTTATTGGAGTATTTCAGGAAAGGGATCAGGCTGGGCACCTGGGTGGTAAAAACCCATTTCCCATCCAGCCCCATCTTCCGGGCGGTTTCAGCCGCGCTGTCGATTACGCTCTGAGGCAATCCATCCAGGTCCTTTTTGTTCTGAATGACCAGCTTGAAATTGTTGGTCTCTTGCAGAACGTTGTTGCCAAACTTCAAAGACAGCAAAGCCAGCTCGCGGTCGATTTGGGCCAGCTTTTCTTTTTCTTCTGCTTTGAGCAGGGCTCCCGAGCGGACGAAATCCTGATAAATTTTTTCCAAGACAAAACGCTGTTCGGCATTTAGCTTCAGTTTGTTTTTTTGGTCATAGACAGCTTTCACCCGGGCGAACAATTTATCATTGAGGTAAATGCTGGAGCGTGCCTGGGTGGTAATGGGAGAAATCTGTTCGGCAATTTTCTGCAATTCGGGTGAGCTGTTGGCTCCCTGCAGAGCACCAAAGACAGCCATGACCCGGGAGAGAAATTGACCGCTCCGGTCAAGGGCCAGGATGGTATTTTCGAAAGTGGGTGGCTGCGGATTGTTGATGATGGCTTCAATCTCCGCCTTTTGCAAATCCACGCCCTTTTTTACCGCCGGCAGGAAATGTTCATTCTTAATGAGGTCAAATGGCGGCGCTTCGAATGGAGTTTTGAAGCCGGTAAAAAACGGGTTAGCTTCTTCTTGTGCCAGAAGGGGAGTGACTGATAAAAAGGTGAACAAAATTAACCAGCACCAGGCTGACCGGTTAAACGACCGATAGTTTTTTTTGACTTTCATGTGTTAGCTCTCCTGTTATATTTTCTTGAATTTTAATATAAGTTATTTGGCCTTTCGTCAAGCTAAAATTATATTTCTGGAATAAAAAAATAGTTGCCAGATTTTCAAGCATTTCTTAAAATCTGCTCCATGACTAAAAACTTAAGCAGAATTTCCATAGAACCATTTAACGGTGACCTGGAGCAATTGGAAGCCATGGCCCACCAGTCATGGCGCGAAGAATACGGGGCAGCCTCCTTTCCCAACCTTTACCGACCAGCATTTGTCAGCTTCTTGCAGCGGACCATTCCGGAACCAAACCACTTCCTGGCCGCCTACAGAAACGGCGAACTGCTGGCTTTTCTGGCCAATCTGCCGCGCCGGATTTATTATGGCGGGCACGCCTGCCGGGCGGTTCTCAGTTGCCTGCTGGTCTGCCGGAAAGAGTATAACAGGCAGGGGCTGGCCACCGCTCTGATAAAAGAAGCTGTCAGAATAAACAGGGAAAAGGCAGGCTACGACCTGGCTCTTCTTTATTTGGAGAAAGGGCACAGGTCATCAAATCTGATACAGAAATTGAAAGCTGAAGGGGAAAACCTCCAATTTTTAAAAAGCATGTTTGTGCTTGGACGGGTTCTCGACCTCGACCGGGTGGTTAAATCTGAAGGGCTGAAGAAATGGGAAAAAGCAGCCATCAAGCTCTGGGGAGCTCACCGCGTGCCAGAGGCCGAAAAAACTCGGGAATTTGAACTTGTTCCGGTTGAAAAGGAAAGCGCAGAAGCTAAAACCATCAGGGACTGGCTTAACCGTTATGCCACCTCTGTCGACCTGAGCCGGGTGTGGCAAAGCGAGCAGGAATTGTTGAGAGAGCTGGTTGAACCGGGTGTTTCAGAAACCAGACTCCTTAGGAAAAACGGGCAGCCGGTCGCTGTATTCAATTATTTCCTTCACCAGCATATCGGTCAAACAGTCGAGCGCTGGGCCTGGCTGAACCATGTGGCTTTTGAGGGGTTGTCTCTGACCGAGCAGGTGCAGGCGATAAATTATCTTTTGAGATATTTGGCCGAAAGCGGGGTGGTGGGGGTGATTGAGTGGAACAGAAAATATTATCCGACCAGCATTCTTTACCGGGCCCGTTTCTTTCCTTACTTCAGAAGCGTTAATCTTTACGCCTGGGTTTTTAAGCCTGAAATAAAGTTGCGCCCCTTGAGAAATGTTTATGAAGTGCAGATTTGATTGGCTCGGATGTCATAATTTGAGAAAATATAAAAAACAAGCATAAGATAAACCTGAGCCAATTTTGTATAATCTGTATAAAAAGAGGGAACCATGTACAGCATAAATGATTTATTAAAAAAAATGATTGAGAAAAAAGCATCTGATTTACATTTGGTGGCCGGGCTTCATCCGGCCTTCAGGATTCATGGCGAGCTTGTTCCGGACGAGAGCTTTGAAAGGCCGAACGGCGAGCAGACCAGGGAGATGATCTATGCCTTGCTGACGGAAGAGCAGATCAGATTGTTTGAAAGTTCACCTGATGCCCGATATGAGCTGGATTTCGCCTACGGCCTGCCTGGAGTCGGGCGTTTCCGGATGAACGTCCATAAGCAGCGAGGCACGGTCGCCCTGGCCGCCCGGGCGCTGGCCGACCGGATCCCGAACATAGATGAACTCGGGCTCCCCCCTTCGGTTAAAGAACTGACTAAAGCCAAAAAAGGTTTGATTCTGGTGACCGGCCCAACCGGCAGCGGAAAATCTACCACCCTGGCGGCACTGATTGACGCCATCAACAGCACGCGCTGCGACCATATCCTGACCATTGAAGATCCGATTGAATATCTTCACAATTCCAAAAAATCCTACGTAACTCAGCGGGAAGTGGGCCCCTTTGGAGATACTTTGTCCTTTAAAAATGCCCTCAAGTACGCGCTGCGCCAGGACCCGGATGTTATTTTAATTGGTGAAATGCGCGATTATGAAACTATCGGTATCGCTCTGACCTCGGCTGAAACCGGACACCTGGTTTTTGGCACGTTGCATACATCCAGCGCGGCTCAGACGGTCAGCCGCATCGTGGATGTTTTTCCGGTTGACCAGCAGCCTCAGGTGCGAACAATGCTGGCTTCAAACCTTCTGGCCGTCATTTCTCAGGTTCTTCTCCCCCGGAAAGACAAAGCCGGAAGGGTGCTGGCCTGCGAGGTACTCCTGGCTAACGCCGCGGTTAAAAACAACATACGTTCCGGCAAGGTGGAAAGCATTTACCAGACGATTCAGATGTCTCAGGGTGAAGGTATGCAGACCCTCGACCAATCACTGGTCAAGCTTTTCCGCGAGGGGCTGATAGATTACGAAACGGCCAAGCCGTTTATTCAGGACAAATCAACCCATGACCTGTTTCGCTCGATTCACCCCAGATAAATTTGCCCACAGAATTGACCAAAGCCATAATGGCGAAGCAAAGAGGAGTGGATTGCCATTTAAATGGAACCCATCCTGAACTTGAAAAGCCGGCCGGTGTCTTCATTATTTGAAAAAATGTTTTAAGAAACCAGTCGCACACTTATAGTCAAGCTGAGTAAAATATGGTTAAATAAAGCTGAAATTTCTGATGAGGATACGATGAGCAATAAAAAAATAGCCTGCCTGGTCGCTCTTTTATTGCTTTTTTCTTTAAACAACCTCAGCGGGAGTGAAAAAGTGATTAACATGGAAAAAGTTGACCACCCCCCGGCTAGCAGAGCTAATTCCTTTTATACCGCCAACAGGCCGCCTCTGGTATTTAACCCTCTGGTTAAACTGCCGGTCGGCCGAATCGAACCCAGGGGCTGGCTGCTCAGTCAGCTGCAGTTGATGCGGGCCGGGCTGACCGGAAAGCTGCCAGAAATTTCAAAATTTCTCGGTCCGGATTCAGGCTGGTTGACTCTGAAAGGTAAGGGTTGGGAAGAGATGCCTTACTGGCTGAAAGGATACGGCGACCTGGCCTACCTTCTGAAAGACCAGGAAATGATAGCCGAAGCCAGGAAATGGTTGGAGGCCATCCTGCGCAGTCAGCAGCCTGATGGTTATTTTGGCCCGATTGATAACCGGGAAAGCAATGATTTATGGCCTAACATGTTAGCCCTGCAGTGCCTGCAAAGTTACTATGATTATTCTGGCGACCGTCGTGTGCTCGAGTTCATGAAAAAATATTTTCGCTACCAGGCCGGCCTGCCAGAAGAGAAATTGCTCCCGGGAAGCTGGCAGAAACTGCGCGGGGGAGAAAACCTGGAAAGCGTCTACTGGCTTTACAACCGCACGGGAGAAAAGTGGCTGCTCGAACTGGCTGAGAAAATTTACCGCCGAACGGCGGACTGGGAATCGCCGATACTCAGGCCGGAGAGAGACCGGAACTTCGAAGAAAGCTCTTTCTACCATGGGGTCAATATAGCGATGGGCTTCAGGTACCCGGGCGTCTATTACCAGCAAAAAAAGGACCCGCCGCTGCTGCGGGCGGTGGAAAACAATTACCGCTTGGTAATGGATAATTACGGGCAGCAGCCCGGGGGAATGTTCGCGGCCGATGAAAACATCAGGCCCGGCTACAACGACCCCAGGCAGGGGGCCGAGACCTGCACTATGGTTGAATTCATGAACAGCTTTGAAAGTCTGTTAAAAATTACCGGCGAAAGCATTTATGCTGACCGGGCAGAAGAAATTGCTTGTAATTCACTTCCGGCCGCCCTGACTCCTGACCTGAAGGCCCTTCATTACCTGACGGCGCCCAATTTAATTTCCTGCGACAGCTCGGGCGAACACGATTTTCAGAACTCGGGCACCTTGCTCAGTTATGACCCATGGAAATACCGCTGCTGCCAGCACAACGTCGCCTTTGGCTGGCCTTACTATGTCGAACATCTCTGGCTGGCCACTTCAGATGACGGAGTGGCTCTCACTCTGTATGCGCCGTCTGAGGTTTCTTTGAAGGTGGGAAGCAAAGGTCAAACAGTCAGGATAATTGAAGATACAGATTATCCGTTTGACGAGCGGGTGAGGCTTACCGTTTACACAGAAAAACCGGCAGATTTTCCGCTGTACTTAAGGATTCCGGGCTGGGCCGAAAAAACGGAGATTGTTCTGAACGGTACCGTTCAGTTTTCGGATGACCGGCCGGGTGGCTTCGTAAAAATCGAAAGAACCTGGAAACATGGAGACCAGGTTGAACTTTCCTTTTCGGCACCGATAAAAGTTGTTTTCTGGGAAAAGATAGGTCGGGCAGCTTCGGTCAGGCGGGGGCCGCTCTGGTATTCACTTGAAATCAGAGAAGAGTGGAGAAAATGCGGTGGCACGGAAGAATGGCCGGCCTGGGAAGTGCTGCCCGCTTCACCCTGGAACTATGCCCTTGTTCTTGACCCAGAGCATCCGGAAAAAGAAATACGGCTGAAGGAGAGAAAACCGGTGGCTTTCCAGCCTTTTACGCTTCAAGATGCTCCAATCGTGCTGGAAGCAAAAGCGCGCCGGCTGCCCGCCTGGAAAGAAGAAGGAAGAATGGTCGGAAAGGTGCCGGCCAGCCCGGTAGCTTCCAGTGAGCCGCCGGAAAATGTTCGGCTTGTGCCCACGGGGTGTGCCAGGCTGAGGATTTCCTGTTTCCCCTGGCAGGGAAGATGATAACTCATATGTGACCGAGGAGAAAAGAATGTTCGGGACTTCCATCTATCAGGTCAAAAGCCAAAAGACAAGGTTTTTAACGAAGATGCTGGCCTGGTTGCTTTTAGCAGGCCTGTGTCTTCCAGTGCTCCGTGCTCAAACGGCGGAAAACAGGATAGTCAGCCCGGACTGGCTTCAGGCAAACCTGTCCGGAAAAGACATCAGGCTGATTGATATGAGGGCCGACATCAGAGAGTACTGGGCCGGGCATCTTCCCGGAGCGGTTTATCTTGACGAGTCAGCCCTGCGCTGGCCGGAAGGAGGGGTGCCTGGCCGACTTTTGCCGGTTGATGTTCTCTATCGCTTGTTGGAGGAGCTGGGTATCGACAAAAAGACCACCGTTATCATATACACAGAAGTTAATAATTATCGGGCCACTTACTTGGCCTGGGCTCTTGATTACCTGCGGCATGACCGCTGGGGCATCCTGGAAGGTGGTTTTAACCGGTGGAAGGAGGAAGGACGTCCCGTCTCCCAGGATTATCCGGCGATAAAAAAAGTCTTCTACGAGCCAAATAACAAGCCTGATGAAAGCGTCCGGGCTTATCTGGAGGAACTCAGAAAGCGTGATAAACAAACTGTCGTGTTGGACGTGCGTCCTCCAGAATTTTATTCGGGCGAAAGAGGAAACTGGAAGAAAAAAGGCCACATTCCCGGCGCCATCAACCTGCCCTGGTCCTATTTCCTGAAAAGTGATGGAAGCTGGAAGGACCGGGAGTTTCTCATGAGCAGTTTAAAGGAATTCGGAGTCACTCCTGACCGCCAGATTATTGTTTACTGCAATCAGGGTTTGATGGCTTCCCATACCTATCTCACTTTAAAATACATATTAAAATTCCCGAAAGTAAAACTGTATGACGGTAGCTTTAATGAATGGAACGCCCGGCCGGAGCTTCCGGTAGAGATGAAATAAAAAGGTAACAAAATGAAGAAAAGAAAATTTTGGTTCATTTTTTTACTGGTGCTGTTCATCATTATGATAGTAGCCGGTCTATCTTCTGGTGAATTCAATGACGTTTGGTTGAAGGCCAAAACTGTTTGCCTGGAATGCATTGGCCTTGGTTAATTCAGGGAGCCGAAGATGAAGACCGAAAAAAAACGCCGGCTGGTTCAGATACTATCGGCTGTTGTCTTAAACGCCGACTTCCGGTCGCTGGTCAGGGGAGAGGTCAGTCAGGTCAGGACCAAGGGAGTGTGCGTTCCGGCTTTAAACTGCTATTCTTGTCCGGCGGCCGTCGGGGCTTGTCCGATTGGTTCGCTGCAGAACTCTTTAAGTTCGTTGAGGTATAACCTGGCTGCCGGTCAAAAGAAGTTTGGGCTTTATGTGGTTGGCTCGATCGGACTGATGGGCCTGCTCGGCGGTCGTTTGATTTGCGGCTGGCTCTGCCCGTTTGGTTTGCTGCAGGAACTTATTTACAAAGTGCCCTGCCCAAAAATTCAACTGCCGAAGAAGCTGGTGTGGCTGCGTTATGTTTTCCTGTTTGTTTTTGTTCTGTTGCTTCCACTTCTTCTGGTTGACAGCCTCGGGCTGGGTGCTCCCTGGTTCTGCAAATTGGTTTGCCCGGCGGGAACGCTGGAAGCCGGTGTCATCCTGTCTGCTCTAAACCCGGCCATCAGAAGCCAGCTCGGCTGGTTGTTTGTCTGGAAATTCTCCGTTCTTCTGCTATTTCTGGTGCTGATGGTTTTGAGTCAAAGGCCATTCTGCCGCTTCGTTTGTCCTCTGGGCACCATTCTGGGCTGGTTTAACCGCGTGAGCGCCTTCAGGATGAAGATTGATTTAGAGGCCTGTATAAAATGCGATGCCTGTCAGCGGGTTTGCCCGGTAAACATAAGAATCTATGAAAACCCTGACAGTTCTCAGTGTATCAGGTGCCTGAAATGTGAAAAGGTCTGCCCGGTCAGCTGTATTGATCACGGCTGGGAGGTCTTCAGCCCCAAGAAGGCCGAATCCGCCACAGCGCAAAAATAAATAGGCAGTTCGAATTTTTTTGTGCCACACAGAAGGAAAAATAATATTTTAAGAGGCGGGATAAAAAAGTCAGAAAGCTTCTCCGGCTTTGAAATAAATCCCGTAAGTGCCCGGCCCAAAAGCAAAATCAACGCGCAGGTTGGCTTTTTCCTTTGGTATTATTCTGAACCTGAGGCCGAAGCCGCCGGCATACTTCAGGTTGTCCCAGCTCAGGTCGCGAAAGCGGCTGGCCAAACTGCTCATGGCTCCAAACACCACTCCGCTGAGCTTTTTCCAGATGGGAAAGCGAAATTCAGTCTGAAAAGCGGCCAGGTTTCGGTCGCGGAAACGACCGCTGTAATAACCGCGAAGAATAGTGTCGCCCCCGACCTTTGGCATTTTATAAAAAGGCACATCACCGACCGAGTTATCAAAAACAGCCTGCCAGGCCAGCACCTGGTCCCGGCCGATAGATATGTACTGCCTTAAGTCTGCTTTGAAACTCAGGTAATTAAAGTCGCTGCCAAAGGTGCGGTCATTCCAGAAACCAAAGAATTGGAAATAAAGACCGTCAGAGGGAGCAAAAATGTTATCCCGGCTGTCGTAATTGATTATTATCCCCGGCCCGGAAAGGAGCCCGCCGTTGCTGCCCAGCACGAGTCCCTGGTCGAGTAATTTCCCCGGTTCTTTTTCTCTGATTTGAGTTCTTTCCAGGTGGTATTTAAAACCAAAGTAAAGAGGTGATCGCGGCAAAACTTTTTGCTGGAAGCCAATCTCCATGAAATAAGTTTGCGGCGTGTAGGATTCTTTTTGAGACTCGGTGGTGTTTGGCCCAATGCCCCAGAAAGTAGTCGGGAACCTTTCAGCCAAGAAATTTCCTGTCAGGAAGATGCTGTTATTTTTTAAATAGATTTCCGGTTTGGCCTGAAAACTGAACTGTTTCATCTGGGTGTAAATGGCGGCCAGATACAGAGTACTCGGCCTGGATTTTTTAAAAAAAAGGCCAAACCGGTAGGTGAATAAACTTCCTGCGCCGAAAGCCAGCTTTGTTTCGGGGGTATAGAAAAAAATGGGGAGAATGGTCAACCCGAGGCTGTTTTTTTCATTTTTTTCGATGACCGTTATGTCTTCGAGCTTTTGCTGATTGGGTTTTTCATCTGCCGGAAGAGGCTTAACCAGGAAAATGGCAAAAAAAAGAAAGACAGACAGAAGGCTGGCGGTGCGTTTAATTGCTTTGTTATCAGCTCGTAACATGAAGCATAATGTTAATGTTTTGAGAGAAAAGTGTCAAGGGCAGGCTGAATGCTCTGTTCTCATAGGTTGATTTGAAGCGGGGGCTGATTAATGTAGGTATTTTATTATCAATTAGTTAAAGAATATGGAGGTCAAAATCTCACAGTTTCGGCCGGAGAACAGCTTCTTTCATAATCGCTTTTAGCCGGCAAGAATGAGCAGAAAAAACTTTTTACTTTTTCATACCCATCTCAGGTATAATTGAAGCTGAAAAATGATAATAAAATGTAAAAATAAGGTGAAAAATTTAAAAACACAGTCAGAGGAGAAGAATTTGAAACGCGAGCAACATCACAAAAACTTCTGTCAGAAGGGAAGAAGGAAATTTATCGGTCAGGTCGGGCGATGTGCCCTGCTGGCCGCCGGTTATAGCTGTTTAAAGCCACTGACCGCGGGTGCCGCCGGCTTTGCCTTGGTTGATTTTTCGGCTCGGAATATCAAAAAGCAGAAAAAAATAAGAGTATTTTTTGCCCTTCATCGGCTTAGACAAGACCGACCGGACTGGCCGAACATAGGCTTTGACTTCGAGCCGGTCATTAAAACGTACTCAAACCTCCTGCAGAAGGAAATTCCCGAAATTGATTTTCTCTTTTCCCAGGTCAGCGGCCCGGAAGAGACCCAGAAAATCATAGAGGAAGATAAACAAAAAGGAGTAGATGGCTATCTCGTTTTTCAACTGAATTGCTGGAACCGGGTAGTCCAGCCCGCCGTGGAGACCGGTCGGCCGGTCCTTTATGTTGATTTTCAGTATGGTGGAAGCGGTGGTTTCCTGGTTTACACGGCCGGCCTGTTAAAACAGAATAAAGAAAATTTTGGATTTCTGCCTTCTTCCAACCCGGTCCATCTGGTGGAAGCGGCGCGCTGTTTTTTAGCCATTGATAAGAACGTCTCAGCTTCCGGTTTTGCCGACCTGATCAGGCAGGTCAGGCTGAAAAATACACCGGGATGCAGCCAGACCATTTATTTTCCCGACCGGCTCGAGTTGCTTTCAGCAAAAGAAACTTTGGCCAGAATGTCACAGGCGAAGTTGCTGCTATTTCGGGATGAAAGGGGAGGAGAGCCGGGCCAGATGGCCGGCATACAGATTCTGAACCTGCCATTCTCCATATTGAATGAAGCCTGGCAGTCGGCCGACCGAAAACTGGCCGAAGAAATAGCCAGCCGCTGGTGGGAAAAAGCTGCCCTGGTCCAGGGAGTTCGTTTTTCCGAGCTGGTTAATTCTGCCGCCATGTATCTGGGAATGAAAAAGCTCCTGGAAGAATACTCGGGTATGGGCATTACCGTAAACTGTCTTGGTGGCTTTTATGGTGGGCATATCCATGCCTATCCCTGCCTCGGATTTCACGAATTGAACAACCAGGGCCTGGTTGGCGCCTGTGAAGCAGACGTCAGGTCTGCCGTCACCATGATGACTTTCAGCCTGATGACCGGCGGACGGCCGGGGTACATTTCTGACCCGGTCATCGACCTTTCAAAACGCCAGATAATCTATGCTCATTGCGTCGCTTCTAACCGGGTGTTTGGACCGGAAGGCCCGGTCAACCCGGTGGAAATTCTAACCCATTCTGAAGACCGGCAGGGAGCTTCTGTCCGCTCGATTATGCCCGCCGGATATCTGACCACCTCGCTGGAAATGGATGAGGCGAAACGGCAAATCTTAATGCACCAGGCAGTGACGGTCGGGAATTCCTTCGATGACCGAGCCTGCCGCACCAAGCTGGTGGCTGAGCCGGTGGGAGACGTGGAAAAGCTGTTCACCTGGTGGGGTGAATGGGGCTGGCACCGTGTCACTTTTTATGGCGACCTGAAAAAAGCCGTCTATGAGCTGGCTGACGAACTCGGCTGGGAGGTGGTGGAGGAAGCCTGAGTATTAAAATTATAATTATTATAAAATTAGAATGATTATAATTTAATCGCTGATCGGTTGAGGTTTTTATTAAAATAATTTCAAGGTTCTGAATGTAAAATGTACGAACAAAGGATTGATGATTTAAAAAAGCTGGTGAGCCGGTTTCCGCGGGTCAGGCTGGCTTTTCTGCCAACGCCTGTTTACCTGATGGAAAATCTGACCGATGAATTTAAAGGGCCAAAAATTTTTGTGAAAAGAGATGACCTGACCGGTCTGGCCTTTGGTGGCAATAAATCCAGAAAGCTGGAATTCATCCTGGCCGAGGCAAAAGAAAAAGGATTTAAGACAGTAATAACCTGGGGAAGCCTGCAATCGAACTGGTGCCTTCAATTGGCGGCTGCGGCCATTAAAATTGGTCTGAGACCCGTACTGGTGCTCTTTAAAAGCTACGATTTGCCGTTCACCTGTGACGGAAATGTCTTCCTGGAAAAATTGCTGGGGGCAGAGATAATTGTTAAAGAATCGCCAGTGAAAGGTAAGTCTCTTGACCAGGAGCTGGCTTTTAAAGTTCTCCGGGAACTGGTTGGGGAAAACCGGCAGAAATGGCCCGACCCCTATCTGGTTTCCGTGGGCGGTTCGGCTACCGGAGGGCACCTCGATAAACCTCTGGGAGCCCTGGCCTACTTTTCGGCTATGTTAGAGCTGGCCGGACAACTCGGCCCGGAAAACATGCCCGATTATATTGTTGTAGCCACCGGTTCAGGTGCCACTCAGGCCGGCTTGCTGGTGGGTGCCAGAGCACTCGGCCTTAAAACCATAGTCCTGGGGATTTGTGTTTCTGACCGGAAAGAAGACTTCTATCCAGCAGTGGAAAAAATCTCCGGTGAATTAATCGACCTTCTGGGTCTCGAGGTCAGCCTCACCGGCGATGATATCATCTTGTTAGATGAATATCTGGGGCCCGGCTACGGGGTGGTCACCAGAGAAATTTCTTTTGCCGTTCAGCACGTTTTCCAGAAAGAGGGCCTCGTGCTTGACCCGGTTTATACCGGCAAGGCTATGGTCGGGCTGCTTGACCTCTTGCGGAAAAAATATTTTTCTGCCGGCGACCGGGTGCTTTTCTTCCATACGGGCGGGACCCCGGCTCTTTTTGCTTTCAGGGACCAGATCCTGAGCTGCCTTGATTTTTAACCGCTTGCTTCGGTTGTTTAAGCGGAGGTTTTTTAATTTTGTATGAAATAAAGTTTGGTGAAGCAAAATTATCGGGTCGACAAAAGCAATCAAATTTTAGCTGGCCGCTATGAACAAAAAAACAAACGAAAAAAAGGTTGATGAGCTGGATTTGAAATTTATGAAGATGGCTCTGGCCGAGGCCAGAAAGGCTCTTCAAAAAGGGGAGGTGCCGGTCGGGGCCGTCATAACGGATGGAACCAGATTGCTGGCCAGAGGACACAACTGTCCGATCCGCACCGGTGACCCGACCGCCCATGCCGAGATTATCGCTCTTAGAAAAGCCGCCCGGAAAATCGGCAATTACCGGTTAACCGGCCTGACGATGTATGTGACGGTCGAGCCCTGCCCGATGTGCCTGGGAGCCATCATCCAGGCCAGAATAAAAAAGCTGGTTTATGGAGCTGAGGACCCAAAAGCCGGGGCGGTTGTTTCAGCCTTGAAGTTTGACCTGGAGAAGTCAAACCATCGCCCGGAAATTGTCAGCGGTGTCTGCCGGCTGGAATGCCAGGAGCTGATTTCTGGATTTTTTAAAGAAAAAAGAAAAAAGCAGGTTGAAAAGAATTCGGTCTTAAAGTAAATTACAGAAAAGCGGAGAGGTGGCCGAGTGGTTGATGGCGGCGGTCTCGAAAACCGTTATTCCGGTTTCAAGCCGGAATCGCGGGTTCGAATCCCGCCCTCTCCGCCACTGCTCTCTCTCCTGAGGTGTAGATGGAAAAAGTAAACATCATCCTGGTTGGTTTTGGGCGGGTCGGGCGAGCTTTTTTTGACCTGGTCAAAGAGAAGTACGATTACTGCCGCAGGAAATATGATTTACACCTGGAACTACGAAGCATAATCAGGAAGAAGGGCACCATCCTTCTTTCGAGCACGAAGAAAATTTTATCTCCGGCTTATTTTGCCACAGAAGACCTGGACAACCTGGCTGATTGGGTTTCAGCCATAACACTCAATGATCTTTTGGAAGAGTTCGACAAAGGCGTGGTGGTAGACTGTACTCCGACCAATATCGTGACGGGAGAGCCAAGCTATACGGTTATCAAAAATTCCCTGGAAAAAGGATGGCATGTGGTCACGGCCAGCAAAGGCGCCCTCGTTTTAAAATCGGGCGAGCTTCGAGAGTTAGCGCTGAGCAAAAACCTGTTGATAAAGGCCAGCGGGGCCACCGCCGCTGCCCTGCCAACTCTGGATGTGGGCTTGATTTCCCTGGCCGGAGCTGAAATTCTGGCGATTGAAGGGATTCTAAATGGAACATGTAATTATATCCTGACCAGAATGGCGGAAGGTTTGACCTACAAAAAGGCCCTGGAAGAAGCCCAGCACAAAGGAATTGCCGAGCCTGACCCTTCTTATGATGTGGAAGGCTGGGATACCGCCGTCAAGATGGTCTTGATTGCCAACCAGGTGCTGGGCACCGATATTAAACTGTCAGAAGTTACGGTCAGAGGAATTAAAGGCATAAATAAAGAAGTGGTGGAAAAGGCTCTTCGCCTCGGCAAAATTCTAAAACTTTTCGGCAAATGTTACCGGGAAAATTATGAATCGCCCTGGAAAGTAGAAGTCGGCCTGGCGCTGCTTGACCAGAACCACCCCTTATCGCGGGTCAACGGCAGTAATAAAGGCATCATTTTTTACACCGATACGATGGGCTGGATTTCGGTGATTGGTGGAAAATCAGACCCGCGCGGGGCGGCCGCGGCCCTGCTTAAAGACATCATCAATATCTACAGAAAATATCAATAATTGTTGTCAGGTAAATTGATTTCACCACCGTCTTTTGATAATCTAAAAAAGAACTGGCCACGCGGAGAGGTGTCCGAGTGGATTAAGGAGCACGCTTGGAAAGCGTGTGTATGCCCAAAAGGCGTACCGCGGGTTCGAATCCCGCCCTCTCCGCCATTTAACTTTGAGGGAGGAATTTGATGGAAAACAGAGATTACATTGTGCTTGAAGACCTTTACGGAGCCCACAATTATCACCCTCTGGATGTGGTCATTACCAAAGCCCGCGGCATCTGGATGTGGGATGTGGAAGGCAAAAAATACCTTGATTTTCTCAGCGCCTACTCGGCCGTAAACCAGGGGCACTGTCACCCGCGCATCGTAAAGGCTTTGCAAAAGCAGGCCAAGAAAGTCACCCTGACTTCCAGAGCTTTTCGCAACGACCAGTGGCCCATGCTGGCCAAGGAACTCTGTGACCTGACCGGCTTTAACATGGTTTTGCCGATGAATTCCGGGGCGGAGGCCGTGGAAACTGCCCTGAAAATTGCCCGCAAATGGGCCTACCAGAAAAAGGGCATTCCGCAGGACCAGGCTGAAATCATCGCCTGCGCCAATAACTTTCATGGCCGGACCATTACCATCATCAGCTTTTCCACCGAGCCGCTTTACCGGCGAGACTTTGGACCTTTTACGCCGGGTTTTAAGATAATTCCCTTTGGTGATGCGGCCGCTCTGGAAGCGGCCATCACGCCGAACACAGCGGCTTTCCTGGTTGAACCGATCCAGGCTGAAGCGGGAATTCTCATCCCGCCGGATGGCTTTCTGAAAAAGGCCAAGGAAATCTGTGAGAAAAATAACGTTCTGTTCATTGCGGATGAAATCCAGACCGGTCTGGGGCGTGTGGGTAAACTTTTTGCCTGTGAGTATGAAGGTGTCAGGCCGGATATGATGGTCATCGGGAAGTCCCTGGGCGGTGGCTGTTACGCTATCTCGGCCGTACTCTCCACACAGGAAATTATGGGAGTGCTTAAACCTGGAGAACACGGCTCGACCTTCGGCGGAAATCCTCTGGCCTGTGCGGTTGCTCGAGAAGCTCTGCGCGTTATTCAGGACGAACGGTTGGTAGAAAACGCCGCGGAAAAAGGAGCCTATTTTCTGGAGAAGCTTAAGACGTTAAAAAGCCGGCATATAAAAGAAGTCCGCGGCCGCGGGCTGCTGATCGGGTTGGAACTCTGGCCGGAAGCCGGCGGTGCCAGAAGGTTCTGCGAAGAACTGATGAAAGAAGGCCTGCTCTGCAAAGAGACGCACGACCATGTCATCAGGTTTGCTCCGCCTCTGGTGATATCTTACCGAGAACTGGACTGGGCCTTTAAGAAGATTAAAAAAGTTTTCAAAAGGCTTGAGAAATCATAAGCGAAGCCAGTCTGGTGTCCGCAAAAAAGGACAAATTCAGCGGTTTTAAGAACAGGGCAGGGAGAAAATTAGGTCCGGCCATTTCTTTGGCCGTGGTATGAATTTTGCATCCTGGGAAGGGGAGGTCAGGATGAAAAAAACATTATTGATTCCGGTAATTTTGATGGTCTCTTTACTGAGCGGCTGCCTGATTTATCTGCCTGAAAACGCCGGGGGGCGGCCAGTTTATACCGAAAGAAACGTGGAGCCTGTTTACCGGGAAGAAACTCCGGTCGTAATTTCCATGAGTTTTATTTTTGACTACCTTTCTGGCCATGGCTACTGGGTCAGGCACCACCGTTACGGATATGTGTGGGTTCCCAGGGGAGTTCCCAGGCACTGGAGGCCCTATACTTATGGTCGTTGGGTCTGGACGGAATATGGCTGGACCTGGTTCTCTTATTTTGACTGGGGCTGGCTTACCTTCCATTATGGACGGTGGGGCTGGGAAGCCAGGTTAGGCTGGTTCTGGGTCCCGGATACGGTGTGGGGACCGGCCTGGGTCATCTGGAGAGTCGGGGATATCTACGTTGGCTGGGCACCGCTACCTCCAGAAGTGGAATTCATCACAGGCTACGGGCTGCGCTGGAAAAAGCATGAGCTGCCACATTATTACTGGATATTTATTGAAGCCAGAAGGTTCAGTGCCTCGCGGATTCTCGACTGGGTGATACCGCCGGAAAGAAACCTGACCATCATCAATTTTACGGTTGTCCGCGACCGAATATCTTTTAAAAATAAGATAATCATCAACGATGCTCTGACGCCCGATGAAATAGAAAGGCTGAGCCGCCGGCCGGTCACCAAAGTTAAGCTTCAAGAAATAAAGCAACCTGAACCGGAGCGGCTCTCTTACTCGGAAATGAAAATTTACAAGCCGGAGATAAAGCCGGAACAGGCAGCCCCCAAATCAGTGCTGAGCGAAGAAGAAGCCGCGCCCAGAATAAAAATAGAAAAGGAACAGGTCAGGTCAGCGGCCGAGCTGGAAAGAATTCACCGCAAAGAAGCGGAATTGCTGGAGCAAACCCAGCGGCTCGAGCTGGAGAACATCAGGAAAAAGCTGGACGAAGAAACCAGGTCATTGCCTCCTCAGGAAAGACAGAAAGAGGTGGAAGCAAAATTACAGGAGCTCAGGAAGAAGCATGAAGAAGAAAAGGAAGCTCTGCTCCAAAGACAGCAGGCAGAAAAACAAGAAAAAGGCAAGGTGGTAAAAAAGGAAAACCTGAGGAAAAAGTACTGAAATTCAGGTTTCTTTTTCGGAAAGCTCCTGATTTTTGGCCAAAGATACCATCACGACGGCCAGAAGTATCAGGCTGCCACCGGCCAGCGTTTTCAAATCTGGTTTTTCTCTCAAGAATAGATAGCCAAAGAGAATACCGTAAACCGGTTCCAGCGCGCTGATCAGGCTTGAAATTCTGGCTTCGGTCAAGCTGATGGCTTTAATGAACAGGGTATGAGCTCCGGCCGTGCAGACTACCCCGAGTATGAAAAGCAAAGCCAGGTTTTTCAGGCTTAACCTTAAGCCAGCCGCAGGTTGGGAGAAAAGAAAAGGAAGCAGCAGTAAGGCAGCCAGAGCATCCTGCACCAGAGCCAGAAAAACGCTCTGGTAATTCAGGGAAAGTTTCTTGTTTAACACAGAAAGAAGAGAAAAGCTTAAACCGGAAAAGATGCCCCAGAGCAGGCCCAGAAAAATGCGATTGGTCAGCCTGAATTCGGGCACCATGAGGAATATGCCGGCCACGGTCATTAGGGCCAACCAGACATAGCTGGCCCTAAACCGGGTTTTTAAAAGCAAAGGTTCGAGAAAGGCCGTGAAAACCGGAAAAGTCGAGTAGGAAAAAAGCCCGACGGCCACGCCGGCTTTTTTAACCGCCAGGAAAAAGGCCGTCCAGTGGAAGGCCAGGAGAAACCCGGCCGAAAAAAGCAGCCATAAGTCGGCTGAACGAACAGCTGTCCGGGTTTGGTCAGAAATCCTCAGGATAGCCGCCAGAGTCAGGCTGGCCAGCACCACTCTGGCCCAGGTTAGCTGAATCGGAGTGAAGGGCAGAGCCCGGCCGATAACCCCGGGAAAGCCAAACAGCAAAACGGCCAGGTGGGCCAACAGGAGTCCTTTTTCTCTCTGGTTCATGCTGTGGTTTATTTTAATCTGAACCCGATAATTTTTCACCTGCTTAAATAAAAAGTTAAACTTTTATATTGGTTGAATTTTTATTTCGTTGTGGTAAGATAAGCACTGATTTAAATCGAGCTTATCCATCAGGCGAAAAATGTCCAACCCGGCCAAAGAAGAAAATAAGTCTGGATACCTGGTCCTGGCCAGGAAATACCGCCCCCGCACCTTCAGTGAAGTGGTCGGACAGGAGGCGGTGGTGAAAACCCTGCAGAATTCTCTGAAAGAAAACCGGGTGGCTCATGCTTACCTCTTTTCAGGCATGAGAGGCGTCGGTAAAACGACCGTGGCCCGCATCCTGGCCAAAGCTCTTAACTGTGAAAAAGGCCCCACTCCCGAACCCTGTAACGTCTGCTTCATGTGCCAGGCCATAAATGAGGAGAAATTGCTTGATTTTATCGAAATAGATGGTGCTTCCAACCGGGGCATTGAAGATGTTAAAGCCTTGAGGGAAAGCGTGCAATATGAACCGATGCACAGTCGGTACAGGGTCATCATCATCGACGAAGTCCACCAGTTAAGCCGCGATGCTTTTAATGCTCTGTTAAAGACCCTGGAAGAACCGCCCACCAGGACGGTCTTCATTTTCGCCACTACGGAATTTCATAAGGTCCCCCGAACGATTGTGTCGCGCTGCCAGCATTTTGTTTTTAAAAGGCTGTCAGTTCGGGAAATAATGGCTCATCTGAAATTTATTGCCGAGAAAGAAGGCCTGAAGGTTAGCGATTACAGCCTTAAGCTGGTGGCGGAAGCGGCGGACGGCAGCCTGCGGGATGCCGAGACCCTGCTTGACCAGCTGATTTCATTTGCCGGCAGCGAAATCAGCGACCGGGATGCGGAAACAGTGCTCGGTGTGATCGACCGGAATCTTTTTCGCAGCCTGACCGAAGCCATTTTGGGCGGCCAGACCGACCGAGTCTTTGAGCAGGTGGAAGCCCTGGTGGCGGCGGGTTACGACCTGCGTTATTTTTACAGCGGGCTGATAGAATTTTTCCGGAATCTGTTGATGGTAAAAATTACCAAAAAACCGGAAGATTTTCTGCTGGTGCCTGAAGAAGACCTGGCTGCCTGGCGTAAAATGGTGGCGGACCTTAAAGCAGAAGAACTGTTGCGCTACCTGTTGGTCCTGCAAGAAGGAGAAGCCGGCCTTAAGTACTCTTCTCAACCGAGAATTTTCTTGGAAGCCTGGCTGATGAAGTTATGTTATTTACCGCATCTTAAGAAATTGGAAAAAACGCTTGAAGAGCTGGAAGTTTTAAAAGCCAATTTGCAGGAGAAAACTGCCACAAAAAATGCCGAGTATGCTGCCCGACCGGCAGAAAACAGGAATGTTAAACAACCGGCCAAGTCTTTGGAATACCGGAAGCAGGATAACCATGTTCCGCCGGCCACCCGCAATGGCCTGCCCGTCTTCGGCCATGAAGTAGTGGACCAGCTGTATGCTCGCCTGGTTAAGGAAAAACCGGCGCTGGCTCCAATTTTTCGCATCGTCAGCCGGGTCGAGGTCGGGGACCAGAAAATAAAATTAATATACGGTTCGGATAAAAAACATTTTGCCGCCTTAATCGAGAAGGACCTGCCCTTTCTGAACCGCCTGGCGGCCGAAATCTCTTCCAGGGAGGTGGAGCTGGTAATCGCTCCAGCTCCTGCGACGGTCAACGGTGTTCAGCCCGCGGCCAGGGCGGAAGAAAGGCCAGGCCGGGTAGCGAACGGGACCGTTTCTAACGGTCAGGTCAACTCCGTTCTTCAGGACGAGAAAGCCCGGTCCGTGCTGGAAACTCTTAAGGGTCAGGTGATAGGGGTCAAAAAGCGAAACGGCGGCGAGGATAGGAACAAAAAAAGCTAAATAGATGTTTTTATGTGTTTAAAAATTTAATCAAGGGAAACAGCATGAAAAATTTAGCTGAACTGCAAAAAATGATGAAGGCTGCTCAGGAAATACAGGAAAAATTTCAGAGGGAGCTGGCCGAGATGAGGGTGGAAGGTTCAAGCGGCGGCGGTATGGTGACGGTCGTGCTTGACGGACAGAAAAATTGCTTGGAAGTTAAGCTTGACCCGGAAGTGGTCAACCGGGACGACGTGGAAATGCTTCAGGATTTGATTGTGGCCGCTTTTCGCGAGGCGGCCTCTCGGGTGGATGCCGAAGTTTCCAGCAAGATGTCAGGTCTGGCCGGCGGGCTTAAGATACCCGGCCTGTTTTGATGGAGGCTTTTGATGTTTGAATACGCCAAGCCGCTGCATGACCTGATAGAGCAGCTGCGGAAATTTCCTGGGGTTGGCCTCAAATCTGCCCAGAGGATGGCCTTTTATCTTTTAAGCCTGCCGAAAGAAGAAGCAGAAAATCTGATTAAAGCCATAAATGAAGTTAAGAACAACCTTTTCTACTGCTCTGTTTGCAACAACATTACCGACCATGACCCCTGTGCCTTGTGCACTGACCCCTCGCGTAATGATGAGCAACTGTGCGTGGTGGAAGAACCTTTTAACGTGGCTTCGATTGAAAAAACAGGAGTTTTCCGGGGTCGTTACCATGTGCTGCTGGGTGTTCTCTCGCCGATTAAAGGGATTGGACCGGATGAGTTAAGGTTAGAAAAGCTGGTCAGCCGGCTGAAAAATGGTAAATTCGAAGAGGTTATCATCGCCACCAACCCGACGGCTGAAGGTGAAGCCACCGCCGTGCTGATTTCCAAGACTTTGAAGGATTTGCCGGTTCGTATCACCAGGCTGGCCATGGGACTGCCCGTAGGTGCTGACCTGGATTTTGCCGACCAGATGACCATAAAGAAAGCGCTGGAAGGACGCACTGAGATAAAAGGCTAAGTTTAAATTTAGATTTAGGAATACAGAAAATTTTTGATATAATTAATTGTTTAATTTAATAAGGAGAGTGTCGATGTCTAAAATCTTTAAAGCAGTTGATGGTAATACGGCAGCCACCCATGTGGCCTATGCTTATTCAGAAGTGGCGGCCATCTATCCCATTACTCCGTCTTCTACCATGGGCGAAATGGCCGACGAATGGTCTGCCCAGGGAAGAAAGAATATTTTTGGCCAGACGGTGGAAGTGGTTGAAATGCAGTCAGAGGCCGGAGCGGCCGGAGCGGTTCATGGCTCTTTAAGTGCCGGCTGTTTGACGACCACATTTACCGCTTCTCAGGGGTTGATGCTGATGCTGCCCAACATGCACAAGATTGCCGGAGAAATGCTGCCGACAGTATTTCACGTGTCTGCCCGCTCGCTGGCCTGTCAGTCGCTTTCCATCTTCGGCGACCATTCTGACGTCATGTCTGCCCGGAACACCGGGTTTGCCATGATGTGTTCCGGGTCGGTGCAGGAAATCATGGACCTGGCCACCGTCTGCCACCTGGCCACCCTAAAGAGTAAAGTGCCTTTCTTGCACTTTTTTGACGGATTCCGGACTTCCAGCGAAGTGCAGAAAATTGAAATCATTCCTTATGAAACGCTGGCCGAGCTGTTTGAACCGCAGTACCTGGAGGATTTCCGTCAGAGGGCCCTCAACCCGGAAAGACCTATGATGAAAGTCGGTGCCCAGAATCCGGATGTCTATTTTCAGGGCAGAGAAACGGTTAACAAGTATTACCAGGCCACTCCGGAAATAGTACAGGAATACATGGACAAGGTAGCTAAAGTTACCGGCCGTCAGTATCACCTGTTTGACTATTTCGGCGCTCCAGATGCTGATAAAGTGATTGTCATCATGGGTTCAGGTGCCGAAACGACAGAAGAAACGATAAACTATCTTAACAAGCACGGATATAAAGTGGGATTGGTCAAGGTGCGCCTGTACCGGCCATTCTCTGTCGAGGCTTTCAACAGGGTTCTGCCCCAGACCGTCAAGAAAATAGCCGTCCTGGACCGCACGAAAGAACCCGGCGCCATAGGAGAGCCGCTTTACCTGGATGTGGTTTCAGCCCTCAAGGGCCGGGATATCAAGATAATCGGCGGCCGCTACGGGCTGTCTTCCAAAGAATTTACGCCGGCCATGGTCAAGGCTGTCTACGACCATCTGGACGGTGCCTGCTTCCACGGGTTCACCGTCGGTATTGAAGATGATGTCACTCATCTTTCTTTGCCGGTGGGTCCTGTCCTGGAAACCGAGCCGGAGGGTACTGTCCGTTGCAAGTTCTGGGGTTATGGTTCCGACGGCACGGTGGGCGCCAACAAGAACTCCATCACCATCATCGGAGATAACACTGACCTTTATGCCCAGGGCTATTTTGAGTACGATTCCAAGAAATCCGGCGGTGTTACCATTTCCCACTTACGTTTTGGCAGGCATCCCATTAAATCGGAGTACCTGCTGAATACGGTTGATTTTGTGGCTCTTCACAAACCGGCTTACATCGGTCGCTATGACATCCTGGAAGGCATCAGAGAAGGCGGAATTTTCTTGCTGAATTCTCCCTGGAAAAAAGAAGAGGTCTTCGAACACCTGACCGAAGACATGCAGAAGACCATCATTGAAAAGAAAATTAAAGTCTACAACATCGATGCTTTCAAAATTGCCCAGGAAGTTGGCCTGAAAAACAGAATCAACACCATCATGCAGGTTTGCTTTTTCAAGATTGCCGGGGTTCTGCCCGAGGAACAGGCCATTGACCTGATTAAGAAGGCCATCTACAAAACTTACCACAAGAAAGGTGAAGACATCGTCAAGATGAACATGGCGGCCGTGGACCGGGCGCTGGAAGCGCTGGAAGAAGTCCCTATCCCGGAAAAAATCACCAAATCAGCTCCGGTACCTCGCTTAATTCCGGAAGATGCTGATGATTTTGCCAGGAGCGTCATCGAGCCGATCATGCACTTTAAAGGAAATACCATTCCGGTGTCCAAGATGCCATACGACGGGCGGATTCCCACCAACACGGCCAAGCTGGAAAAAAGAGGGATTGCCGAAATGGTGCCCCGCTGGCTGCCCGACAAGTGCATCCAGTGCAACCAGTGTGCTTTTGTCTGTCCGCACGCGGCCATCAGACCGAAGCAGATTCACCCGGATGATTTGAAAAATGCCCCGGCCACCTTTAACACTCTGGTTTCTAACACCAAGAACGACAAAAACCTGAGATACAGGCTTCAGGTTTACATTGAAGATTGCGTTGGCTGCGGGGTCTGTGTGGAAAGCTGCCCGGCCAAGGAAAAGGCCCTCGTCATGGTGCCGCTGGAAGAAGAAAGAGCGGCCGGCCAGAATGAGAATGAAAGGTTCTTTGAAAGTCTGCCCGATTCTTACCTCGATGGCGTTAAGATTGACACCGTTAAGGGTTCTCAGTTCCTGACTCCGCTGTTTGAGTTCAGCGGCGCCTGCGCCGGATGCGGAGAAACTCCCTACGTCAAACTGGCCACCCAGCTTTTTGGTGACCGTATGATCATTGCTAACGCCACGGGATGCTCTTCCATCTACGGAGGTACCTTCCCGGTTTCGCCGTATGCTAAAAATAAGGAAGGAAGAGGGCCGGCCTGGGCCAACTCTCTGTTCGAAGATAACGCGGAATACGGCTTTGGCATGAGGCTGGCGGTGGACACCATCAGGCGGCAGCTCTGGGCGGCCATGGAAGCCACCCTAACTGCCGGCACGATGCCTGAGCTGACAGAAGCTCTGCAGAAGATGAAAGAACTCTGGAATGACAAGAGTGAGGCGGCCAAGGCTGCTGCCAGAAAAATTCAGGAACTCCTGCCGAAAGCCCTGGCCAGAAACGATGCCGCCAGGCCCTATCTCCAGAAGATGGCTGAATTGCAGGATTATTTTGTTGACAAGAGCATCTGGTGCATCGGCGGTGACGGCTGGGCTTATGACATCGGCTACGGCGGTCTCGACCATGTGATTGCCATGAACCGAAATGTCAACCTGCTGGTCCTCGATACAGAAGTTTATTCCAACACGGGCGGTCAGGCTTCCAAGGCCACACCAACCGGTTCCCGGGCCAAGTTTGCCGCTTCTGGTAAGAAGACCGTAAAGAAAGACCTCGGCCGCATGGCCATGAGCTACGGCTATGTATATGTGGCTTCAGTGGCCATGGGAGCTAACATGAACCAGTGTCTGAAGGCCTTCCTGGAAGCCGAAGCTTATGATGGTCCGTCTCTCATCATCGCTTATTCTCCATGCATCAACCACGGAATTGACATGAGCAAATCACAGCAGGAAGAAAAGTTAGCGGTGGACACCGGCTACTGGATACTCTACCGCTACAACCCGATGCTGGCCAGAGAAGGTAAGAACCCCTTCATCCTTGATTCGAAAGAGCCCAAGCTGGACTACGAGACTTTCCTGAAGAATGAAATCAGGTACCGTTCAGTCCTTCAGGATTACCCGGATATTGCCAGGAAGCTGTTTGCTCAGGCGGCAGAAGAAGCCAGGAAGCGGTTTGAATATTACAAAAAGCTGGCCGAAGGTTAATTTTTGCTGATGATGACCTTCAGGGCCTGCTCCGGTTTGAGTGAGGATCTGAGCAGTTCGTTGACTGAATCAGGAGTAACGGCCAGCAGCTGATCAGCAAAAGAATTAAAGAACTCTAAAGGCAGGCTGTTGGTTAAGAAAGTGGCCAGCAGGGAAAGCCGGGAATCACGGTGGAATGATTCCCGGAAAAAGGACTGTCCGGCCAGCAGCCTGCCTTTTTCTATTTCGTGAGGAGACAGGCCGTTTGCGGCCAGATTTTTGAACACTTCCAGCAAGGCGTTGAGGGCAGTTTCTGCCAGCTCCGGGTCGGTTTCCAGATAGGCCAGAAGAATAATTTTCTGCCCGAATATTTCAAGCTGACTGTTTACGTTATAAGCAAAAGCCATATCCTGACGCAGTTTCCAGAGGGCGGAGCCGGGCCCTTCTCCGATTATTTTTTCCAGGACAAAGGCGGCCGGGTAAACGGAAGCCAGGTCTCCATCGAGGACAAAGCCAACCATGGCGGCCGCTCCTTTAGGCCCGGCATATTCAAATTCATTTTCGGCCGGGCTGTCTTTGGAGTCAGTTGCCCACGACGACGGAGAAGGCCGGTCAGGTCTTTTTTCCAGGCGGAAATATTTCTCGGCCAGACTGACTATTTCTTCTTTTTTCAGGGAAGAAATAATCGAGAAGAAGATAGTGTCCGGGTTCAGGATAAAAGAATGAAAAGCGGTTATATCTTTTTTACTGATGCCCTTTAAAGATTTTTCACTGCCAAAAATAGAATTTCCATAAGGCAGGCCGGGCCAGGCTTTCCTCAGAAGTAAAAGACGGGCAGAATTAACCAGCCTGGTTCTTTCTTTTCCTTCCTCGCTGAGGCTTAATTTTTTTAAAGCATCAATCCTCAGACCGGAAAAGATGGGCCGGCGCAGGTTGTCTGACAGCACTTTTAATCCTTTTTCCAGGTGATGATTGAGGCTGTCAAGCTGGATGAAAGAGAAGTCTGGGGCAACTCCCACCCTGAGGTTCAGACCGGCTTCTTCCACCAGAGCGACCTTGTCTTCGTCAGGGATTTCTGTCATCAGTCTGGTGGTCAGATAGGCCAGGCCCGGTTTTAACGAGGATTCCAGATGCTGGCCTCCCGGAAAACAGATAAACACGGTGGTGCTCTGTGATTCTGGTTCGGGTTGATAATAAAGGTTGAGACCGGCCGTTTTTAGTTTTTCAAAGGTCAGGGGCTGAGCTGCAAGATTGAGGAACATCGCCTCAAGGCACAGCAGGAACTGGAGGCAGATTTTAACCATGCTTGTTTTTCGTCTAACCATGCCCATCATTTTTCTTCAGGGTTGATGACAACCCAGACCGGCTTGCCTTGCCCGAAATACCGGTAGGCCAGTTTTCTGAGGCCTGAGCTCTTTATTTTCTCCACCGTCTGAAGATAATTTTTGCTGGTAAATTCCGGTGAAAAAAGCAGATGGCGGCTTAAAGCCATGGCCAGGTTCAAGGGATTTTCCAGGGCTTTCTCGGCCAGCAGCCGGATTCGGTTTTTGGCTCCTTGCAAAAAATCTATGATGAAAACCTGTTGCCCCGGCAGATAATCTGAGGGAGAAAATTGATATTCCGGCAGGCGAGCAAAAAATTCCTGGAGCAACCGTTTAACCTGAGATACTTTTTCTTTTTTTGTGGTGATGGTTATTACCAGCAGACCGGCCTGGCGGTGCATGAAATAATTTATTTTAGTGGAAGAAACAAGTTCTGGATGTCCATAAAAAGCCGAGTAGAGAAGCGGATTAACCCCATATCCCAGGATTTCCACCAGAACATCCAGGAGCGGCTGTTCCGGGTCAGAATAACCGGGTGCCAGAAAACCGGCCATCAGGTAGGTTTCCGTGAGGCTCATTTGAAGCTCTACCTGTCTGCTTTCTTTATTAAAGTTTATCTTAGCCGGAGAATTAGGGGGTAAAGAGGTTGATTCAAAAGAATTGCTATCCGGCCAGATGGAGAAATTACTGCGGACCATATCTTTGATTTTTCCTGCTTCATACGGTCCGATTATGACCAGGGAAGCATTCGAAGGGCGAAAATAGCGGGCATGAAAATCTTTTAGCTGGCCGGGGGTTACCTGCTTGATGTCTTCTTCCAGGCCAAACACCGGCCGACCGTAAGAAGAGTCAGGAAAAGCCAGAGAATAAACCGCGGCCAGCCCAACCCTTTGTGGGTCCCTGGCCAGGCTTTTTATTTCCTTCAGGACAACCTGCTTTTCTTTTTCCAGTTCTTCCTCACTAATTCGAAAATCAAGGACCAGTTCGCTCAGAAGGGATAGTGCCTCCGGCAACAGGTCCGGTGGTAAGTTTATTTCAAAAAACATGGCTTCCAGTTCGGTATGAGCATTCAGGTACAGACCGAGTTCCCTGAATTTTGGCCACAGCAGTTCTCCGCCGGAGCTGACCTGGCGAAACAGCAGGCAATGTTCCAGCAGATGAGCCAGACCGTTTAACCCTTCGGGCTCCAGCGACGAGCCGGCGTTTACCGCCAGAACGACCGAGGTGAGCTGATAACGGGAAGTCGGAAGAAAGTACACCCTCAGGCCATTTTCCAGCCTGAAGTTGAGTTCAGAGGTTTGCGAACCGGGTTCAATCTGAAAATCAAGCGGGCTTCTCCAGACGGCTGTCCGGGAAGTCAGGCAGAAGAATTTTAAAAGAATAAAAACCAGCAACAACTTCAGAACAGGCTGGCCCTTCATGATATAACCCTTCTTAAATAATTTTAGTTTATAATTTATTCGAATATCAACGCGGTTATTTTCAGCAAGTGGCGTTGGATTTTTTTACTGATGGCCCGGCCAGGATTTATGCTAAAATTAAATCATGAATAAAAAAGAAAGAAAAAGTCGCATCTTGGTAGTCGACGATGAGGCCAACATACGCCATTCCCTGAAGATGATTCTTGAGTACGAAGGGTATATTTTTTATGAAGCCGAAAGCGGGTTAAAAGCTCTGGAAGTGCTGGATGAGCATCCGGAAATCGACCTGGTTTTGCTCGACGTCAGATTGCCTGACCTTGACGGGCTGCAGCTGCTGGCCGACATCCGGAAAAAGCCCTATCCGCCTGAAGTCATCATGATTTCCGGCCACGGCACGATTGAGATGGCCGTGGAAGCCACCAAACTGGGTGCCTTTGACTTTCTGGAAAAGCCGCCGTCCCGCGAGCGGGTACTGCTCTCCATCCGAAATGCCCTTGAAGCCCGCAGGTTGAAAGATGTTTACCGCGATGCCAAAAAGAAAGCCGAAAAAAGTTACCGGATGGTCGGCGAGCACCCCTTGATGAAAAACCTCTGGCAGGAAATTCTGAAGATTGCGCCAACAACGGCGACTGTGCTTATCCTGGGAGAAAGCGGCAGCGGAAAAGAGCTGGTGGCCAGAGCGATTCATGCCCACAGCCCGAGAGCCTCGGAAAACTTTGTCCAGGTAAATTGTGCGGCCATCCCTGAAGAACTCATTGAAAGCGAGCTGTTCGGGCATGAGAAAGGGGCCTTTACCGGCGCCACCGAAAGAAAGCTGGGTAAGTTTGAACTGGCTGACGGTGGAACCATTTTCCTGGATGAAATCGGGGACATGAGCCTCAAGACGCAGTCCAAGGTGCTGAGAGTACTGGAAGAAGGTGAAGTGCAGAGAGTGGGCTCGAGCAAGGTTAACAAGGTTGACGTGCGGGTCATTGCTGCCACCAACAAAGATTTGAAGAAAGAGATAAAAGAAGGGCGGTTCAGAGAAGACCTGTACTTCAGGTTGAATGTCGTCCCGATTACCGTGCCACCGCTCCGGGAAAGAAAGGAAGACATCCCCCTGCTGGTTGATTATTTCTGTGCTCTTTTTTCGGAAGAAAACAACTTCCGGCGCAAAAAATTTTCTCCGGAAGCCCTTGATTTAATGATGAAATATACCTGGAAGGGGAATGTCCGGGAACTAAAAAATTTAGTGGAAAGATTGCTCATTTTGACCGATAAGGACATCATCGGGCCTGAGGACCTGCCAGATTATATTTACCAGGATAAAGAAGTCTTTCTGCCCGACCTGAGAAAAATCAGAACGCTGAAAGAATTTAAAGATGAGGCCGAAAAGAATTTCATCCTTTATAAACTCAAGATGAATAACTGGAATGTCTCGAAGACGGCCCGGGAAATCGATACCCCTCGCAGCAACCTCTACAAAAAGCTCGAGCAATATGGTATAAAAATAACAGCTGGAGCAGGCGAGGCGGTCGCTCCTTCTTCCCCTGAGGAAGAAGGGGAGGAAAGTCCGAACTCCACAGGGCAGGATGGTCGCTAACCGCGACTCCGGGCGACCGGAGGAAAGTGCCACAGAAAACATACCGCCTGTTTCCTGAGGAAGCAGGTAAGGGTGAAAAGGTGAGGTAAGAGCTCACCGCTCTGCTGGTGACAGCAGAGGCAGGGCAAACCCCATCCGGAGCAAGACCAAATTAACCCCGCTTGAGGATGGCCCGTCCGATGGGGTGGGTAGGTCGCTTGAGCTGCTGAGCAATCAGCAGACAAGACAAATGACCGCCGCTGCCTCAGGCAGTAACAGAATTCGGCTTATGTCCTGCTCCAGCTTTTTTATTGTTGATTGGCCCGCCTGAGTTTTTTGACAAAAATCAATTTTTTGCTATAATCTAAATCGATCGCGGGGTAGAGCAGTCAGGTAGCTCGTCGGGCTCATAACCCGGAGGTCGCTGGTTCAAATCCAGCCCCCGCTACCATTTTTTTTATAGCAATCAAATCCCCTTTTTCTTTCCTATCTAATTCTTTCATTCTCAGAGGCATCGACCTTGATTATTTTTTTCCCCACCTTTTACCTTTTTGTTTGAAAAGCCAAAAATATTTTGCTTTCAGGCCAAAAATTTGGTATAGATGTGTGTATCAAACACGCGGAGGTCTGACATGTTTAAAGCGGAAACCTATAAAGCCAGGCGAAAAAGACTTAAAAGTCTGATTGGTTCAGGTCTTTGCCTTTTTCCGGGAAATGATGACTCCCCGATGAATTATCCCGCCAACTGCTATCCCTTCCGACAGGACAGCACCTTCCTTTACTTTTTTGGCCTGGATTCGCCGGGTCTGAATGCCATCATTGATATCGATGAAAACCAGGAAATAATTTTTGGAGATGATGTTACTCTTGAAGATATTATCTGGGTTGGCCCTCAGAGAAAAATCAAGGAAAGAGCCAGGGAAGTGGGCGTCAAAAACGTCATGGGCTCTAACCAGCTGGCCGGCTACCTGGAAAAGGCTTTAAAACAAAAGCGCCAAATTCATTTTCTGCCACCTTACCGTGGAGATATTAAACTCAAGCTGGCCAAATGGCTGAAGCTCGATGTGGACCAGGTTAAAAACAGCTCTTCGGTCGACCTGATAAAGGCTGTGGTCACACTCAGAGCGGTGAAGGATGAGAAAGAAATTGCCGAAATTGAAAGGGCCCTGCAAGTCACGAGGGAGATGTATCTGGCCGGTATTCCGGCAGTGAAACCAGGGGCCAAAGAGCAGGAAGTTCTGGCCCTGATGGAAATGGTTCTGCGAGCGAACGGCATGAGCTTCTCTTTCCCTCCTATCATTACCATCAACGGGCAAATATTCCATAAAACAACATACGGTGATACTTTAAAAAAGGGGCGCTTCCTGGTGATGGATGCCGGAGCCGAGTCAGAAGCCCACTATGCTTCAGACATTACCCGTTCTGTTCCGGTGGGCGGAAAATTCAACCAGCAGCAGAAAGATATTTATTCCATCGTCCTGGCCGCCCAGGAAAAAGCAATTTCCGCCATCAAGCCTGGCGTTTACTTTAAAGAGATTCATTTACTGGCCGCCCGGGTCATAGCCGAAGGTCTTAAAGACCTGGGGTTGATGAAAGGAAACCTGGAAGAAGCCGTAGCTCAAGGAGCTCACGCTCTTTTCTTTCCTCACGGGCTGGGTCACATGCTGGGTCTGGATGTGCACGACATGGAAAACCTGGGCGAAGATTACGTTGGTTATGATGAAACAGTGCGGAGAAGCGAACAGTTTGGCCTGGGTTATCTGCGTATGGCCAGGAAGCTGCAGCCGGGCTTTGTCATGACGGTCGAACCGGGCATTTATTTTATTCCGGCTCTTTATGAAAAATGGAAAAAGGAGAAAAAGTTCACAGACTTCATAAATTATGACCGAGCTGAAAAATACCTGGGCTTTGGCGGAGTGCGGCTGGAAGACGATGTGCTGGTTACCGGAGACGGCCACAGAGTGCTCGGTCCTAAAATTCCCAAGAAAATTTCAGAGATCGAAAAAATTTTCAGTTAAAACAAAAGATTATTTTCTAACATATAAATTTGGTTTTGAGATATTGAAAATAATTTAGCGGTCGGGGTTATTCTGGGAATAAAAGCAAGAGGGGCAAATGCTTAAATAGTATGTCATCAACACCAAACCGAAAAAAGAATTCCAGGTGGAAAAGCTCTTCCAGCAGGCCAGGTTTACGGTCTATCATCCGAAATACCAGCAGGAAGGACAAATCAGGCCTTTTTTCCCGGGCTATCTATTCCTGAAATTCAGGTATCCGGAGCAGTACCACATGGTTATCTACACCAGAGGTGTGAGAAAAATTATTTCCAACCGGCTGGGTCCAATACCTATTGAAGAAGAAGTAATTGAATGTCTTAAGCAGAGAGAAAAGAACGGCCTGATAGAAATCATGAAATATGGCGAAGACCCCCATCCCGGCGATTGTATCAAGGTGGTCGAGGGACCTTTTAAAGGGCTGGAAGGAATTTTCCTCAAGGAGCTGAGCGACCGGGAAAGAGTTATGATTCTTTTAAATTATGTCACTTACCAGGGAAAACTTCTGATTGACAAAAACAAAATTAAAAAGATAAAAAAAGATTAAAAAAAGCGGAGGTAAAAGGGGTGTGCGGGATATTTGGTATAGTTTTTGATAAAGAAAGAGAAGACCTGGGAAAGATTCTTCTGGAAGCCGGGCGTCGCCTTACTTATCGCGGGTATGATTCAGTGGGTATGGCCGCCTTTTCCGGCACTTCCTCCGAGTTGAGAAAAGAGGCCGGGAAGATTGACGAGGTCAACCGGAAGCTTCATTTTGAAGAAATGAAAGGCTACAAGGGCATTGTTCAGCTGCGGTGGGCGACATTTGGACCGCCCTGTCAAAAAAATGCCCAGCCGCATTATGATTGCTCTGGAGAATTGATCGGCGCTCATAACGGAAATATCGTTAACACCAAAGAATTAATCAGGTCTTTAAGCCAGAAAGGTCATCGGTTCAAAGGGGAAAATGACGGTGAAGTGTGCGTTCATGCCGCGGAAGAAGCGTATAAACTCACGGGAGATTTAGGGCAGGCCCTGGTTAAGGCGAACCGAATGCTTCAGGGCGACTATGCTTTTTGTCTGGCCAGAGCGGGTGATGAATGGATGTACGCCGTGAAGAAGTATTCTTCACTTTATCTGGGAGTTGGAGAGGGGTTTATCTGCTGTTCTTCTGACTTGCCTTCCATAATACCGCTCACCAGGAAAATCGTCACCATTAAAGATGGAGAGTATGTAAAGTTTTCAGCCCATGGATACGAAATACATGACCTGAACCGGGGCGGTCTGATTAAAAGAGCTCCCTATTATTGCCACCTCAATGTGGAGCAGGCCCAGAAAGGTCAGTATCCCCATTTCATGCTGAAAGAAATCAACGAGCAGCCCGAAAGAGCCGAAGCTATTTTAAATTACCTGGAAAAGAAAGAAAACCTGGCCGATATTCTTCCGATGTTTAAGAATACCGGCTCCGTTTATTTAATTGGCTCCGGCTCGTCCTACAATGCCTGTGTCATTGGCTGCTACTATCTTAATCATCTGGCCGGTCTGGAAGCATATCCGGTGGTGGCCGGTGCTTTTAACGACCTGTACAGAAAGGTGAATACCGGGGATACGTTTATTCTGGTCTCTCAGAGTGGCGAAACCAAGGACGTCATAAACGTTCTTAACAAGTTAGAAAAGGATAAGGCGAAAAGAATCATAGCCCTGGTTAACGTCCTCGGTTCTTCGCTGCATTTAAGGGTTAAAAGACATATTCCGCTTCTGACCGGAGTGGAAATTTCTGTTCCGGCCACCAAGACTTTCCTGAACCAGGTGCTGGTTTTTATGATGCTGGCCAGCAAAATAGCCGGTTTAAAACGAAAGAAATCGCCTCTGTCGAATAAGACCTTGAAAAATCTGCCCGGGCTGATTAAAACCACCATCGACCTGGCGCAGGAGAAACTTCCCCCTCTGGCCAGAATTCTAAAAAACAAAACATACCTGCATTTTCTCGGCCATGGAATTTCATACGGTGCCTGTCTTGAAGCTGCCTTAAAATTCAAGGAAATCACTTATATTCCTTGTGAAGCCATGTATTCCTCGGAATTCAAGCACGGCCCGCTGGCCGTGATTTCTCCGGAAGACTGGGTAATTTTTATCAGCACGAAGCAGGACGTCCGGATGTCTGTCTCTCATATAAACGAAATTTCCTGCCGCCATGGCCGGGTGGCGCTTATCGGTCCAGCCGACGAGTCTTTTAAAATGAACTCCGATTTCCATTTTGAAATTCCGGCTGATGATTATTACACGAGCCCGCTTCTTTCGGCGGTAGCCGGGCAGGTCCTGGCCTACCTGGTCAGCCAGGAGCTGGGATTTGACCCGGACCAGCCGCGCAACATAAGCAAGACTTTAACGGTTGATTGAAACCTTATAATTCCGAGCAAAATAGGGGAAGTAAATTAATCTCGTTTTCTAATTTCAGAGTCCGGTGATGAACCAAATCCTCCACCTCCCGGAGTCTCTATCCGAAGGATGTCTCCAGCCTTAAGCTTAAGGTTTACTTTGGAGCCGAGCACCGTAGTTTTCTTGCCAGAGATTAAAATATTCCGGCCTTTTTTCCCTGGACTACCGCCGTTAAGACCGTATGGAGCAAATCGTCTTCGCTCGGAAATGATGGTCAAATTAACCGGCACCAGGAATTGATATTCTCTGACCAATCCATCCCCTCCGCGTTTTTGACCGTCTCCACCTGAATTTCTTCGTATGGCGTAACGATTAATCTTTACCGGAAGATAATTTTCCAGCGCTTCAATGGGAGTGTTCAGGGAATTGGTCATGTGACAGTGAACGGCACTCAATCCATCATACCTGGCCGAAGCGCCCATTCCTCCACCAATTGTTTCGTAATAGGCAAAGTTAGCTTCCCTGGCCGGATGGTAGCCGCCAAAGGCGATGTTGTTCATCGTGCCCTGACTGGCGGCCGGAATTTTCCCGGGCATGGCTTTGGCCAGAGCGCCCAGCAGAACATCCACCACCCGCTGGGAGGTTTCAACGTTTCCGCCGGCCAGGGCCGAAGGGAAGTTAGCGTTTACCACCGACCCTTCCGGGGCAATTATCTTTATCGGTCTCATAAGACCGGTGTTAAAAGGAATATCCTGGTCAATCAGGGAGCGAAAGACATAAAGGACGGCCGAATAGGTAACGGCAAAATTGGCGTTGACCGACCCTTCAACTTGAGAAGAAGAACCGCTGAAATCCACCCAGACCTGGTCGTGGTCGACCGTAATTTTGACCTTGATTTTAACCGGCTGCCGGCCAACCCCATCATCATCGAGATAATCTTCAAATTCATACTGGCCGTCTGGAATGGCTTTGATGGTATTTCGCAGTGCCGCTTCGGTATAGTTCTGGATCTGTTCCGCATAAGTGGTCAGTTTTTCCAGGCCGTATTTTTCTATCATTTCGTTAAGCCGGCGGGCACCCCGGATATTGGCCGCCACCTGGGCCAGCAGGTCACCCCGTCTTTCCTCTGGAGTTCGGACGTTGGCCAGAAACAGCTTTAGGGCTTCTTCATTCAATTTACCCTTTTTATAAATCTTTAACGGTGGAATTATTATTCCTTCCTGGAAAATCTCCGTGGCCAGCGGCATGGAACCGGGTGTCATACCTCCCACGTCAGAATGATGAGCTCGGTTGGCCACAAAAAAGCACAGGTTGTCCTGCACAAATATTGGTTGAAGGCAGGTAATATCCGGCAGGTGTGTGCCACCTTTGTACGGGTCGTTTAAGATGACAACATCTCCGGGTGAAAAATCTACAGAATTTAGAGCGGCCTGGACTGAAAGAGGCATCGCTCCCAGATGAACCGGAATGTGTGAACCCTGGGCAAATGTCTCGCCCAGCCTGGTAAACAGGGCGCAGGAAAAATCCCTTCTTTCTTTGATGTTGGGCGATAGGGAAGTCCTCTGCAGCACGGCGGCCATTTCTTCAGTTATAGAAGTGAACAGGTTTTTGAATAATTCAAGCTCGATGGGGTCAAATTTAATCATGGCCCTTAACCCTTTCAATGACTAAATTGAGGTAAGAGTCAACCAGAGCTTCATAACCCGGCGGTAAAAAAGTGGTGGATTGACCGTCCACGATGAGTGCCGGTCCGACCACCTTGTTGCCGGCCAGAAGTTTTTCGCGGTCATATACCACAGCCCGAACTTTCCCTTCCTTAAGGTAAAGCCATTGTTCTTTCAAACGGGCTTTATCCGGGACAGGGTTAGCGAAGGGAAATTTTTCCAGCTTGATTTTCTTGGCCCGCCCTATGGCTTTCAGTCGCAGGTTGACGATTTCTACCGGCCGGTTCAAATGCTCGTAAGAATAGAGCCGGCGGTGCTGACGGTGAAAGTCGTTCAAATAGCTGTAGGGATTAAAAGGATTCGGACGGTAAGGTACAGTAATTTCATAGGACTGACCCAGGTACCTTAAATCCAGGTAACGTTCAAACCTGAGAACTTTTTCAGCATAACCATCATCCAGCATTTCCTGGCGGGCTCTGGTTTCGAGCTCAACAAACATCCTTTCTAACTGTTCGGGTAAAGTTTTCTGGGCCAGCTGGATAAATGATTTGGAATAATCCTTCACTTCATCAGCCATCAGCAGGCCAAAGGCCGAAAGTACGCCGGCTAAACGGGGGACGATAACCCTCGGAATTTTGAGATGTTCGGCCATGGGCACAGCATGCAGCCCGCCAGCTCCACCGAAGGAAACAAGAGAAAAATTTCGGGGGTCATAGCCTCTTTCTACTGAAATAACCCGGATGGCTTTTTCCATGTTGGCGTTGGCAATATCGATGACGCCGAGTGCTGTTTCAACAAGCCCCCTGCCGATTTTTCTGGCAATTCTTTCCAGCGCGCGCCGGCTTCTTTCCGGGTAGATTTTCATCCGGCCGCCCAGAAAAAAGTCCGGGTCAAGCCGGCCCAGAACAACATTGGCATCCGTAACGGCCGGAAGGTCATCATTTCCGTAGCAGGCCGGTCCGGGATAGGCCCCAACGCTCTGGGGGCCCACTCTCAGCAAACCGCCCTGGTCAACGTAAACCACCGACCCGCCTCCTGCTCCCACAGAATGAACATCAACCATCGGCAGCCTGATGGTAAAATCTCCGATACGGTTTTCCACCGAGCGCTTAATCTGACCGCTGATCAGAGAAACATCGGTGGAGGTGCCTCCCATATCAAAACTGATGACATTTTTAAACCCGGCAAGTTTGCTCAGGTACCAGGCACCCAGCACACCGCCAGCCGGGCCCGAGAGGATTGTTCGGATGGGTTCCCGGCGCGCTCTTTCGGCCGAAATATAGCCCTCGTTTGATTGCATTATTTTTAGGTTGGTTCCCCGAAGCCGGTCCTCGAGTTTCCAGAGGTAGCCATTCATTACCGGCATCAGGTAGGCATTGATGACCGTAGTGGCTGTTCGTTCAAATTCCCGGTACTCCGGCATCAGGCTGGAAGAACTGGTAACCGTCAGCCCGACCTCGGCCAATTTCTGCTCGGCCAGCTGTTCATGCTTGGGGTTGATGTAGGAATGAAGAAAACAAACCGCCACGGCCTGAACCTGCTCTTTTTTCAGAATCTTGATGATTCTTTCCAGCTCTTTTTCCTCCAGCGGTATTTCAACCTGGCCGCCGGCCATAATTCTTTCAGTCAGGCCAAAACAGAGAGAAGGGGATAGGAGAGGCTTTTTTGGTTCGGCCTCCAGGCGGTAAAGTTCTTTTCTGGTTTGCCGGCCGATGAAAAAGACATCCTCAAACCCGCGGGTGGTGAGCAGGGCCACTTTTCCGCCTTTATTTTCCAACAGAGCATTGGTCCCGACGGTTGTTCCGTGGATAATCATATGCTTCTGGCCCTGGAGCAGGTCAAGCAGGGCTTCATAAACTGCGGCTGAAGGATCATGGGGGGTAGATGGAACTTTCCTGACCACCAGCTTTCGGCCGTCTGAAATTACCACATCGGTAAATGTGCCGCCCGAGTCCACGCCAATCCTTAAAAGACGTTTGCTTTTGCCCTTCATCTTTTTCTCTCAGTGATTTTATAAGTTAAAACAGAAGAATAGATTTATAAAAACAAGTGGGAAATTGTCAAGCAGAAAATCAGCGGCAGGTGGAACAGCTGGAGGAAGAGCAGGATGAACATCCGCCGGAATTTTTCAGGCGGCTGCCGCCTCCGCCGATGCCAAAGGCGGAAATCAACTTTTTGACTTCTGCGCTCTGACATTTCGGGCAGGTTACCTTGGAGTCCTTGCCCGGCAGCTGTAAATATTCAAACTTGTGCTGGCATTTTAAACAAATATATTCATAGATGGGCATTTTAGCTCTCTCCTGCTTGGATAATATTATAGCCCAAATCTTCGCCGTCGGCCACCGCCGGCGGCCTTCATTTAAAAATTTTTATTCAGGTTTGACTTCGGCTGGTGCCAGGGCTATCACTTCGACCTCAATTTTAACATCGCGCGGTAACCTGGCAACCTGGAAGGCGGCTCGTGCCGGATATGGCTCTGGAAAATATTGGGCATAAACCGCGTTCATCCGCGCAAAATCATTCAGGTCAGCCAGGTAAACCGTGGCTTTAACTACCTCAGCGAGGGAGGAGCCTGCTTCTTCCAGGATGGCTTTGATATTCTTGAATACCTGGTGAGCCTGCTCTTCGATGGTGGAGCCGACGATTTCCCCCTTTTCCGGGTCAAGAGGAATCTGGCCGGAAACGAAGATAAAACCATTGGCCACAATCGCCTGAGAATAAGGGCCGATGGCCTTTGGTGCCTTATCGGTGTGTATGGCTTTTTTCATGGCTGTCCTCCTTTGTTTGCCGGAGGCGAAAACTCTGGTAAAGGTCGCGGCAAATAAACCTAATAGCACCAGAAATTTACGCCTTTTCATCTTGATTGAATCACTTGCCTAAATAAAAATTTCAGGCCAGCTTGGCCAGTGTTTCCAGCAGAAATTGCCAGAATTTTTCCACCGAAGGGATGTTAACTTGCTCATCCGGTGAATGGGGATACCTGATGGTCGGGCCGAAAGAAATCATATCCAGGCCGGGGAATTTTTCCCCGATGATACCGCACTCCAGCCCGGCATGAACGGCTTTTATTTCCGGTTCTTTCTGGAAAAGCTGTTGGTAAATTTCAACCATCCTCTGAAGCAAGGGTGATTTCAGGTTGGGGGTCCAGGCCGGGTAACCTTCGGGTTGCCAGATTTTCGCACCGGCCAGGTTAGCAGCGGCTTTGACCGACAGGCGAACTGCTTCCAAAGCAGACAGGATTGAACTTCTGGTATTGCAAATTATCTTTGCTTCCTTTTCTGAGGTGTTAACCACGGCCAGGTTGGTGGAAGTTTCAACCAGCCCGGAAATTTCCGGGTGCATGGAAATTACACCGTGGGGTAAGACCAGAAGAAGGTTCAGGAGTTTTTCCTGCGCTTCGGCCGTCAGGGGGAAGCCTGATTCTTCTGATTTCTTTGTCTCCAAAGCGAGGTCAGGTTCGGTTGTCTTATACTCGAATTTAATTGCCTCAAAAGACTTTTTGATAAACTGGTCAAAAGCCTTTTGCCGGTCAGCCGGCACGGCCAGAATGGCCACGGCTTCTCTCGGAATGGCGTTTCTCTTGCTTCCGCCGTTAAAGTTTAGCAGTTCAAATTTGAATTTTTCCGTGGCCTGAATCAGCAGGCGAGCCAGAAACTTGAGGGCATTTCCCCGTCCGAGATTTATATCCAGCCCGGAATGACCGCCCTTGAGCCCGCTGATTTTAACCAGCAGGAGTTCTTTTGCCTTTTTCTTTTTCCTTTCGAGCGGCAGAGAAATTTCTGAATCAGCTCCACCGGCGCAGCCGATGGTAAAGGTCCCTTCTTCTTCGCTGTCCAGATTGAGAAGGTAACGGCCGCGCAGCATATTTTTGCTCAGCTTGAAGGCCCCGGTCAGGCCGGTCTCCTCATCGACCGTGAAAAGACATTCGAGCGGACCGTGATTTAAGGTCTTATCTTCCAGGACGGCCAGGCAGGCGGCCACTCCGATTCCATTATCGGCACCGAGCGTGGTGCCACGGGCCTTAACCCAATCCCCGTCCACATAGGCCTGAATGGGATCCTTGGTAAAGTCATGAGCGACATCAGAGTTTTTTTCACAGACCATATCGAGATGGGCCTGAAGAACAACGCCGGGTGAGTTTTCATGTCCGGGAGAGGCCGGCTTGCGCACCACCACATTGCCAACCTTATCCTTCTGCCATTCCAGGTTCCAGGCTTTAGCCAGGTTGATGATGTGTTCGGCCAGAGCTTTTTCGTTACCTGAACCATGGGGTATTTTTAAGATTTCATTAAAATGTTTCCAAAGATTCTGCGGTTTTAAAGAAGTAATTTCCTGGGCCATGTTTTACCTTCCCGATTTGAATTGTTTGTTATAATATAATTAAAAAGAAAAATAAGTTCAAGGAATAAGTTGATGAAGAAGTTAAAGCTCGTGGTGCGCGGCAGTATTATTTTCCTTATGATGATAAATATCCTGGCCGGGCAACCCGCTTATCAGCAGAAGGTCAGGATAATCACCACTATTTTCCCGCTGACCGAGCTGGTCAGGGAAGTGGCGGGAGAAAGGGGAAAAGTCTTCCAGCTTATTCCGACCGGAGCAGAAATTCACGACTTTCAGCTGCGCCCCTCCGATATTGCTAACTTAAGTCAGGCCGACCTGGTCGTGGCCGTCGGACCATTGCTTGAGCCCTGGCTGGAAAAAGTCAACCGAGCACTCGACCAGAAGCCTGCCCGACAGGTTTATTTTTACCAGGAAATGGAAAAGAAAGGGTTGGGGAGCCTTGACCCGCATGACCCTCATTTGTGGCTGGATTTAAAAGCAGACGAAGAGCTGGTTGAGGTGCTGGTGAAAACTCTGACGGATATCGACCCGGCCGGCGGGGATTATTACCGCGAACGCGGCCAAAAACTCAAAGTTGAGCTTTCAACCCTGGACGGCGATTTTCAGGAACAGCTAAGGGGCTGCCGGTCAAAAATTTTTATCGTCGCCGGTCACCAGGCCTTTGGTTATCTGGCCAGAAGGTACGGATTGCAGCTCTACTCTTTAATCGGAGCCAACCCTGAAGCGCGCCCCGGATTGAAAAAAATGCAGGAGATCATTGAGCTCATCAAAAAAGAAAAGGTCAAAGCCATTTTTTACGAGAGTTCGGTTACACCTTACTATGCTCAGGCCATCGCTCGCGAAACCGGGGTGAAGCTGTATCCGCTATCAACCGGTGTTCATCTTAAACCCGAAGAAATTCAAAAAAAACTAACTTTTTTACAACTGATGAAACAAAATTTAGAAACATTAAAAGCCGGGCTTGAAGCCCCGGAAACGACAGGTAATCATGAGTGAAGCAGAAGAAATCCTCAGGGTTGATAATGTTACTTTCTACTATGATTCCGTGCCTGCTCTGGAAAATGTTAATCTGACCATTTACCGCGGGGATTTTCTGGCGGTCATCGGGCCCAACGGTTCCGGTAAAACAACCCTTTTAAAGATTATGGTTGGCCTGTTAAAACCAGCGAGGGGGCAGGTTTTTCTTTTCGGTCAGGAGATAGAAAAATTTCGAGATTGGCACAAAATTGGTTACATACAGCAAAAAGCCACCAGTTTTGACCCAAATTTTCCCATTTCTGTTGAGGAATTGATTGCTTCCTGTTTGAATTCAAATCCGGCCATCAGAAAGAAATTTAAGACAAATCAGAAACAGAGAATACTCGAAGCCCTGTCGACCGTTGGCCTGGAACAGCTCAGCCACCGTCCCATTAACTCTCTTTCCGGAGGACAGCAGCAACGGGTGCTGATTGCCCGGGCTCTGGTTACCCAGCCAGAGGTTCTGCTCCTGGATGAACCGACCACCGGAGTGGACCTGAATGCTCAGGAAGAATTCTATGACCTGCTGGGGCATCTAAACAAACACCACCATCTGACCCTTATGCTCATCACGCACGATTTTGGTATCGTCAACAAACATGTTAACAAGGTGGCCTGCCTTAATCAGAAATTAGTCTATCATGGCCAGCATGAAGAATTCTGTAATTCACTGGCCGTGCAGGAATTCCTGAAGGGCGGACACCATTTGGTGTCTCATAAACATTAAAAGGAACTCTCAAGGATGGCTGAACTTCTGGGGTCTGGCATTTTTCAGAGGGCATTGCTGGCCGGCGTGTTTCTGGCTTTATCTTGTGGTTTGCTGGGCGTCTTTCTGGTGTTGAGAAAAGAGGCCATGATTGGACATGGACTTTCCCACGTGGCTTTTTCCGGCCTGGCCCTTGGTTTCATTTTGAACATTCTGCCGATGGCTGTTTCCTTGGCAGTTTGTTTGCTGGGAGCGCTGTTAATCATAGAAATCAAGGAGAAAGGAAAACTTTATGGAGACGCTGCCCTGGCCATTATCAGCAGTGCCGGCCTGGCTCTGGGTATTTTTTTAGTGTCGTTGAAAAGGGGGTTTGGCCTGGAATTGATGAGTTTTCTCTTCGGCGACATACTGGCGGTGAGCCCGGCCGAAACCTGGTTTGCCGTTTTTCTGGCCGCAGTGGTGGTTATTGCTTTGGGCCTTAACTATTACCGTCTTATTTTTATGACTTTTGACCGGGAAGCGGCCATCGTCTCTGGAGTCAATGTAAAAAAGCTGGACCGCCTGATGGTTCTGCTGACGGCCATGACCATAGTGCTGGGTCTTAAGCTGGTTGGTATACTGCTGATTTCGGCCCTCCTGATTATTCCCGCTTCGGCCGCTCTTCAGCTTTCTGAAAACTTCAGGCAGACGCTTAAACTCTCAACTTTGATGAGCTTTATTTCTGTAATTTCTGGCATTTATTTATCTTATTTGCTGGACAGCCCGGCTGCGGCCATGATTGTTTTTGTTTCATTACTGCTTTTTCTGGTGGTCTTAATAATAAAGCGAAATAGATTTAGCCATTAACCGGCAGGAATTTTTCCATCAGCTTCTCCACCTGCCGGGCCTTCCTTTCCAGCTTGTTCTTCAATTTTTCAGCCGCGTTCAAAGTCTTTTTCTTGAAGTTTTCGTCCTTGATATTGGGTAGATTAATCCTGACGTTGTAATAGGCCCCTAACCCGCAGGCCCTGGCCGTCAACCCGGCCACCCCCGCGTCACTTACTGAATTTTTATTGCCATAATAGGCAACCTGATAGGCCAGGTCGGCCAGCTCTAATGACTTTTCCAGAACAGACAGAGGAACCATGGTGGCTTCCTTATTGGCTTCTTCTATGGCTCGTTCTCGTTCCTTGACCTGGTCCTCTGTGGTTTTGGGCAGACGGAAAGCCTCCATCACCCTGTTGAAGGCTTTGGTATCAAGGTCTACTGCCTGGAGAAGTTCATCTTTAAGCTTCTGAGCCCGCACCGCCAGTTCTTTCATCCGCGGAAAAGTTTCTTCGTAGCCTTTTTTCCCGACCGTCAGGTTCGCTACCATGGAGGAGAGAGCCGCGGACAGGCTGCCGCACATGGCGGCCACACTTCCGCCCCCGGGAGCCGGTGAATCCATCGACAGTTCATCCACAAACTCGTCAACTCTCATCCTGATTAATGATTTCGGGTCAGGAGGAATCTGGTACTCAATGATTTTTTTCATCGGGTCAAAGGGGACGATATCTCCCAGCCCGAGCGAGCGGACGGCCAGCCTGATTAACTCTTTTTCCGGCACACCGGCGCTTTTGCCCTGTTTTTCCAGGTAATATCTTCCTGCCATCAGCAGGGCTTCTTTGGGGATTAAGCCAACCAGTTCACTGCCGGTAACCCGCACGCCAAATTTTTCGGCCAGCCGGCAGGCTTCGTCAAAAACCAGATGCGGCGGAGTGATTTTATAATTGGTAAAGTTAATGGAAATCTGGGCAATTCCATATTCATCGATGTACCAGCCGACGGCTTTGACCGCTTTAAATTTTCCCGGCAGCATGATTTTCTGTCCGTTTTTATCGTAAACAATGTTACCGTTTTTATCTTTTTTGGGGCGCCCGCTTTCCCTGAGATAAGAAGCAATTTCCTGGGCGATTTTTTTATCGCGGGTATTGAGGTTAATGTTGTAGGCAATCAAAAACTCGCGTGCCCCGATGACGGTGGCTCCAGACCTGGCGTTAAAAACAGGCTGTCCGTAGTCCGGTTTCCAGTTTGGGTCCTTTAATTTTTCTTCCAGGCCTTCATATTCACCGGCTCTGATGTTGGCCAGATTCTTCCTTTCCGGGCGGGTGGCGGCTTCTTCATAAAGATAAACAGGGATGCCAAGTTCTTCGGCCACCCTTTTTCCCAGCTCGTGGGCCAGGCGAACGCAGTCTTCCATGGTCACCCCGCTGACCGGAACAAAGGGACAAACATCAGTTGCCCCAATTCGCGGATGGGCTCCTTTGTGTTGCCGCATGTCGATCAGCTCGGCTGCTTTTTTAATAGCTTTAAAAGCCGCTTCTTTAACCGCTTCAGGGGGTCCGATAAAAGTAACCACCGTACGGTTGGTGGCCTGACCCGGGTCGACATCCAGCAGCCGAACCTCGGGTGTCGATTCGATTTCCCGCACTATGGCCTGTATTTTTTCTTTGTCCCGACCCTCACTGAAGTTGGGAACGCATTCCACCAGTTTCATGCCCGGCTTCTCCTTTTTGAAGTTTAAATTGAAACTGACCTTTGGCGTCGTAGATTTCAATATTATCGAATTCTTTAAGATAGTCAAATTCTGGATTAAACTTTCCGACGATGACGATTAACGGTTTGTTAGAAAGATATTTTCTGGCCGCCTCGCGCACATTTTCTGGCCCCACCACCATGATGTTCTCTGTGTATCTTGACCAGAAATTATCAGGCAGGTTATACAGATTCTGCAGGGCCAGACGCTGGTTGAGCTGGTCGGGGTTCTGCAGCTGCAGGAGAAAATTGCCTATCAGATAAGTCTTGGCTTTTTCCAGTTCGAGGGGGTCGGGCGGAAATTCAGTTAAATTTTTAAATTCGGCCATGATTTCCCGACACACTTCGCCCACGGCCTCGGGTGAGGTTCGGGCCCGGACCCAGAAAAGACCGTTGTTTTTGAAATGATAAATATCGCTGAAGGCATAATAGGCCAGCCCTTTGGTTTCCCTGAGGTTCATAAACAGGCGGCTGCTGGTCAGTCCACCCACGATCTGGTTCATAACCATTAAAGAGAAATAATCGGCAGCGTTGATCGGGCTGACGGTATTTCCGAAAATAATCACACAGTCTTTGCTCGGAACATCAACAAAGCACACCCGGTCAAAGTTCTTGTTTTCTATCCTGGGCACAGCAGGTCTTTCCACCGGCCTGGAGACCCAGCGGCTGAAAGCCTGGCTAACTTTCAAACTGGCGTTGTTCAGCCCGAAAGGACCGTTGACGATGATAATTGAGTTGTTGGGGCGAATAAAACTACGATGGAAATTTATGACATCTTTCTGGCTAATATTTTTGATGTTCTCTTCTTCGATGATTCCCGGGTTCGGGAGCTCCGGAGAAAGAAGCTTTTTTAAGAAAAAATTAAAGCCAATTTTCTCTATTTCTCTCTTGTTGGAAAGCAGGCGGTAATACAGGTCTCGTTTAACATTAAGCAGTTCTCCAGCGGGGAAGGCTGGCTCGGAAAAGAAACTCTTTATCAAATTAAGAGCCTGGTCGAAATTTTCATCTATGAAAGAAAAGGTAAAAAGAGTGTAATCAGCGTTGACCGCGATGTTGACCTCAATTCCCAGGGTTTCTAACGTTTCTTCAAGGTCTGAAGCGCTCATGCTCTGAGTGCCTTTTAGCATCATCTCGGTGGTCACGGTGGCCAAACCAGAGAGCCCGGGCGGTGAATCTAACTCGCCGGCCTGGATTAGTAGCTGCAGTGTAACAATGGGGCTGTTGAGTCTGGTCACCGTTACCAGTTTTAAACCATTGTCCAGCACGGCTGTCTCCACCGGAGGGAGACGAAGGGGCATTAAAGGTTCTGGATAGGGTGGGTTTCTCCTGAACCTTTCCTGGGGAAAAACCAGCAACTGGCACTGGAGCAGCAGCCCGAGCAAAAGCCATCCGGCCAGTCGCTTTCCAGACCTTCTGAACAATCTCATTAATTTACCTTGGCATAATAGAAATGAAACAGTAATTTTCTTCTCTTAAATACCTGCGGGCCAGGGCCAAGATAGAATAAGAATTGACCCGTTTGAGGCTGGTCAGCTCTTGATTAACATCGGGTAAGTCTCCTTCCTGCAAGTAATATTCAGCCAGAGTTAGGGCTCGAGAGAGGTTATTTCCAGCCAGGCGGGAAAAATAATCCATTTTATACTTGGTCTTGGCCCTCACCAGCTCTCTTTCGGAAATCATTTCTGTCTTAAGGCGGTTAAATTCGTCAACAATGGCCTTTTTGGCTTTATCAATCATTAATTGATTATTGGCCGTCAGAAAAAGTTTTAGTGAGAGGTATTCGCCGCGATTTTCCAGGCCACCGTTAAAAAATAAAGCAAGCCTTTCTTTATTAACCAGCCGGTGGTAAAGACGGCTTCTTTTTCCGTTGACCAGGATATTTTCCAGTAAACGAAACAGAAGATATTCCTCTTTTTTTACTCCATCAAACCTTAGGCCAAATTGCAGAGCCGGCACAGAGATTAAGGGGTCAAAGGTAATCTGGTCCCGGCTGGAGAAAATCGAGCTAAAATCTGCTGTCGGCTGACTGACAGGTTCCGGCCCGCGCGGTAAGGTTTCAAAATAGCGGGCGGCCAGCTCTCTGACCCTGGCTGTCTTAACATCGCCACTGACGCACAGCACAGCATTGTTCGGCACATAATACCTGCGGTAAAAGGTTAGGACATCTTCGACCGTAATCCGGTCTAAAGAATCAGAAGAGCCGGTCAGGGCATGACCGTAACTGTAGTCCGGAAAAAGAATCTCATCCACCAGGAAAAAATAACGCGAGTATGGTTCCTGAATTCTTCTCTGGTTTTCGTTGTTGATGAGCATCTCTTTCACCCGGTTTACCGTAACTTCATTAATATCAAGAGAGCTCATGCGGTCAGATTCAAGCCAGAAAATCAGCCCGAGCTGGTTGGCCGGCACCGTCTCGTAGAAAAAAGTTCTGTCAAACAGGGTAGCGGCGTTAAGCTCCCCACCCGTGTTTTGGATGTAATTGATGTGCTGCATGGTGCTCACGTTTTTCGAGCCCTGAAACATCAGGTGTTGCATGAGAAAAGCCAGGCCGGCTTTATTCTCGGGGTCATTCTTTGAGCCCACCGCGTAGGCTAAAACCACTGACACAATTGGCAGGGAATCATCTTCGTAAACGATAACTTTCAGCCCGTTTTTAAGCGTGAATTGATTGGGAGGATTATAACCAGGTATCTGACCCAAGAGGGTGGCAGAGGCCATTATCCAGAGCAGCACTCCCGCGATAAAACCTGTTGGTCTGCTCTTGATTTTACTGGGCCTCAAGTTCATTTTTTAATTGCTTCAGCGTAAAAATATCATAATTCCTAAAAAAATTAAACCTGACTTTTGGCCGGTCGGGCCAGATTTTCCGGTTTGAGCATAAATTTTCAAAAAAAATCTGACAATTGAAAATTATTTAAGTATAATTAATTACCTTTCTTAAAAATTAACAAAAGGAGAGGATGGGATGGAATATGAAATCAGAGACCTGAAACTGGCCGAAGCGGGTAAGCTGCGGATTGACTGGGCAGCCAATTCGATGCCAGTGTTGGCCAAAATAAAAGAGAAATTTTCCAGGGAAAAACCTCTGAAGGGCATCAGGATTTCAGCCTGCCTTCATGTGACCAGCGAAACGGCCAACTTAATGATAGCCTTAAAGGCAGCCGGAGCTGAGGTGCGTCTGGCCGCTTCCAACCCGTTAAGCACTCAGGATGAGGTGGCCGCCGCCCTGGTGAAATACGAAAAAATTCCGGTTTTTGCCATCAAGGGGGAAGACCAGAAAACGTATTACAACCACATAGAAAGCGCTTTGGCGCACCGTCCACATATTACAATGGATGACGGCGCCGACCTTGTCTCCACCATCCACGCTCGTCGTAGAGAGTTAATTCCAAACATCCTGGGGGGGACAGAAGAAACTACTACCGGAGTCATCAGACTGAAAAGTATGGCCAGGACTGGGGTCCTGTCTTACCCGATAATTGCCGTTAATGAAGCCAGGACCAAACATCTTTTTGACAATCGTTATGGCACAGGGCAGAGCACCATTGACGGTATTCTGCGCTCCACCAACATTTTGCTGGCCGGCATGACCGTGGTGGTCTGCGGCTACGGGTGGTGCGGCAAGGGGGTGGCCACCAGAGCCAGAGGGGCAGGAGCCCGAGTGATTGTTTGTGAGGTTGACCATCTAAAAGCCCTGGAAGCAACCATGGACGGGTATGAAGTCATGCCCCTTAAGAAAGCCGCCAGCCGGGGCGATGTGTTCATCACGGTCACCGGTAACAAGCAGGTCATAAATCGGACGCATTTTCAACTGATGAAAGATGGGGCGATTGTGGCCAACTCCGGCCACTTCAATGTGGAGATTGACCTGCCGGCTCTTGAACAGATGAGCATTAATAAAAGAAAAGTCAGGGAATTCGTGGAAGAATTTACCTTGAAAAACGGAAAGCGGATTTACGTGCTGGCTGAAGGCCGGCTGATTAACCTGTCAGCGGCCGAAGGTCATCCGGCCCTGGTGATGGATATGAGCTTTGCCAACCAGGCCTTAAGCGTTCTTTACCTGAAAGAAAATGGTCAAAAGTTGAAAAAAGAGGTTTATCCGGTGCCGGAAGATATAGATACGGAAATAGCCAGGCTAAAGCTGGCTTCCATGGGTATCAAAATCGACCGCCTGACATCCGAGCAGAAAAGATACCTGGCCGGCTGGAAAGAAGGCACCTGAGCAGCGCGGTGGCTGTAAAGCCTTAATCTTTTATCAGTTTTTTAATTTGGTCCAGATAATTCCTGACTTCCACTCTGTCTTCCTGAGAAGTTAATTTTGGCAGCAACTTTTCAAAATTTTCCCGGGCCAGGTTATATTTTCCGTTATTAAACTGTGCCCTGGCCAGGTTGAAAAGAAAGGTCTGGTCGTCCGGCACAATTTTTACCGCCTGGGCAAAAGAGTTTTCTGCTTCTTCATTATCGCCGAGTTTTTCCAGAATCAGCCCGCGCAGGTTATGAGCCAGGGCAAATCGGTTGCGCACCTGAATTGATTTCTGGATGTTTTCGAAAGCTTCTTCATACCTTTCCTGGATGAAATACAGACGGGCCAGGTTATAGTAGGGGAGCTCGCGCGAATTGTAGTTGGGGTCAGAAAGCGCCCGGCGGTATTCGGCTTCAGCTTTATCATATTCTTTAAGCTCAAAATAAATGGTGCCCAGGTTGTTATGAGCTTCGGTAAACTGAGGGTTTATTTCCAGCGCTTTCTGGAAGGCTTTGATGGAGGAGGCAAAATCGGCCTTCATGGAATAGGCCAGCCCCAGGGCATTCCAGGCCAGATGATTGTTAGGCTTAAGAGTCAGGCTCTTGTTAAGGTACTTTATGGCTTCGTCAATATTGTTGCTGTTCAGGTAAAAAAGCCCCAGGTTGTACTGGTAGGTGGGGTCATTTTCCCTGGCCTTTTCTATTTTGCTCTGCTGGGTTGAAGCGCAAGTGGTCAGACTGAGAATCAGGAAAATCATCAGGAGAAAAAAAAGTCCTTTTATTTTCATCAAGCCCTCCGGCAAAAAAAATTTAATCGAATATTTTTTCTTCCTTCAAATCTCTGGCCATCAGGTCTTCCAGCGCTTTATGAGGCGGCTTACCATGGTAGAGTACTTCGTAGACTTCATAACAGATCGGCATTTCTATTTTTTTCTGACTGGCCAATTTCTTGACCGTCAGAGTATTGCGGACACCTTCGGCCACCATCTTCATCTCGGTCAGTATCTGTTTCAATGATTTACCGCGAGTTAATTCGAGTCCGACATGATAATTCCGGCTCATTTCACTGGTGCAGGTAAGAACCAGGTCACCGAGCCCGGCCAGCCCGGAAAAAGTATCCTTCTTGGCACCCAGGGCCAGCCCTAAGCGTGTTATTTCTGCCAGCCCGCGTGAAATAAGGGCCGCGCGGGAGTTATTTCCATAACCCAGGCCATCAGAAATGCCAGCGGCAATGGCAATCACATTTTTAACGGCCCCGCATATTTCAACGCCCACCACATCGGTTGAGGTGTAAAGCCGCAACTGAAGACTGGAAAGGTTGTGCTGAATTTCTCGGGCCACATTCAGGTCGCGCGAGGCCAGAACCAGGGCGGTGGGGTGGCCGGCGGCCACTTCTCGGGCAAAACTTGGCCCGGACATTACGGCCAGTTTGACCTTTTTTTCCGGCGGGAAAATCTCTTCCATCACTTCGGTCATTCTTTTTAAGGTCTTCTGTTCCAGCCCCTTGGTCAAGCTGACCACCACCTGACCTTTTTCCAGATAATCGGCCATCCTGGTGTAAACATGGCGGCAGTATTGAGAAGGGACGGCTACAAATATCAAATCTGCTTTGTCCATGGCTTCGCCCAGGTTTCGGAAGAAGTTCACGGTAGCTGGAAAAACATACCCGGGCAAGAATATGTGGTTTATCCTGGTTTGCAGCAATCCCAGGTACACTTCTTCTTCTCTTACCCACAACCTGGTTGGGAAGCCCAGCTTACCCACATAATAAGCAAAAGCTGACCCCCAGCTGCCGGCTCCGATGACGCTGATTTTAAGCATTTATTTTTTCCCCAAACTTCCTTTCCTGCCCCTGGAGCAACCTTTTTATATTTTCTTTATGCCTCCAGGCGATGATGATAAAAATCAGGAGTCCACCCAAAAGAATGAATTTGTCCCGGCCAAATAAGAAGGCCAGAAACGGAAATAAAAACAGACCGGTCAAAGTAGCCAGAGAAACGTACCTGAATATCAAAAGCATGATCAATATTATGGTCAAACAGACCAGCATTGGACCCGGGGCCAGGAAGAGAAACCCGCCGATGGAGGTGGCCACGCCCTTGCCACCTCTAAATTTCAGGTAAAAAGGAAAACAGTGACCGGCCACGGCGGCCAGCAATCCCAGAAGCGACATCCTTTTATCGATAAAAAGAAGATTTGCCAGATAAACGGGTAAAAAACCCTTAAAAAGGTCAAACAGCATGACCGGGATGGCCAGTTTCCAGCCCTGGTAGCGAAGCACATTGGTCGCTCCGGTAGAACCGCTGCCGATTTCCCGGATGTCCTTTCTGGCTTTTAACTTGACCAGAAAATAGCCTGGAGACAGTGAACCAAGCAGGTAAGCCCCGAGCAAAAAAACAACTGTTTTCATGCCAGCTCAAATCTATCTATGGGTTTGTATATTGGGCCTTCAGGCCTCAGGATACTCTGAAAAAAAATAATTTCTTTAACGGTCATCTGCCCAAAATTTTGGGCTGAAAATTTTTCCAGCTCCTTTTTCAATCTTTCCTGCTTTTCCGGTACCTTGGCCCGTCCGAGGGTCAGGTGAGGAGAAAAAGGTCTTTCTTCCCTTGGAAAACCTTTACGCTCGAGTTCTTCTTCCAATTCCTTCTGCAGGTTGAAGAGCTCCGGCTCTGCCTCTATCCCCACCCAGATTACGCGCATCCTGCTCTGGCCGGGGGGAAAACTTCCCGTCCCTTTTAATAATAAAGAAAAAGGCCTGTGCTTGTGACTCAGCTGTATCAGACTTTGCTTGACCGTTTCCGCCTGTGCTTCATTAATTTCGCCCAGAAATTTGAGTGTCAGATGAAAATTTTCCCTGGCCACCCATTTTATATTCTGACCGGCCGGTTTTAGCACTTTAACCAGCTCGGTCAGGCTATTTTTTATATTTTCATCCAGGTCAATGGCGATAAACGACCTCATGACATTACCTTTTTGCTCCTTCTAATTCTATCAATTTTAACCTGAGCATATCCAGCGCTTTCTGGGTGGTCTGAAACTTTATCTGTTGTCTTGAGCCGGAAAACCGACATCTCTCCACCTTTATACCATCCTGACTGGCCAGTCCGATATACACCAGACCGACCGGTTTTTTCTTGCTGCCGCCACCCGGCCCTGCTATACCGGTAGTAGAAACGGCCAGGTCCACGCCAGCTTTCTCGAGCAAACCTCTGGCCATGGCCTGAGCCACTTCCCGGCTGACCGCACCTTTTTTGTTTATTAGCTCTTCCGGTACGCCCAGCAGGCTTACCTTGGCTTCATTGCTGTAGGTGACCAGGCCGTGCCTAAAATAAGCGGAACTGCCGGGTACATTGGTCAGGCGATGAGCCAGCAGTCCGCCAGAGCAGGATTCGGCCGTGGCTACAGTTTTTTTCAAATTTGTCAGTTTTTCGGCCACCGCTTCTTCGAGCGTTTTTGGCTCAAAAGCATATATTTTTTTCCCCAAGACGTGACTTATTTTCTTTTTAATCTTTTCCAGTTCTTTGGCTTTGAGATTTTCTTCCGCCTCGTTGTTTATCTTTGATGAGAGAATAAGCTGAATGTCTCCGGGCGAGGCCAGGATGGTCAGGTCTATGAAGGGGGGAAGAATCTTGTAGACAGGTTTAAGTTTATCTTCTACCCAGGATTCCCCGGCACCGGTTATTTTAAAGAAAGCCCTGATGATTTTCTGCTGGCTCATTTGTTTAAGCCGGGGTATGACCAGGTTCTCCAGCATGGGCTTGAATTCGCCTGGAGGTCCGGGTAAAAGGATAAAAATATTTTTCCCGATTTTGAGCCACTGCCCTGGAGCCGTTCCGTGAGGATTTTCCAGAATTTCCGCCCCTTCGATGACATAGGCTTGCTTTCGGTTTGATTCGGGCATTTTAAGGCCGCGCTGGGCAAACCTTTTTCTGATTTTTTTCAGAATCTCGGGCTGAAAAACAAGCTTTCTTTTGACGGCCAGAGCGAGGGCCTCTTTGGTCCGGTCATCTTCTGTTGGGCCCAACCCGCCGCTGAGAAAAATAATCTGGCTTCTTTTCTTAGCGATGTTTATTGTTTCCTGAATATCGGACAGGCGGTCGCTAACGGCAGATTTGAACGATAAGGTTAAACCAATTTCCTCAAGCTTTTCGGCCAGAAAAAGAGAGTTTGTTTCGGGAAAAGATGAAGAGAGCAGCTCGCTGCCGACGGCGATAAACTCGACGGAAAGCCGGTGCTGTTTATTCATCCTCATTTTATGAATAATTTTGCCAGCTGGAGAACAACATTAACCGCCAGACCGGTACCCACATCATCGGCCATGATGCCCCAGCCATAGGGTAAATTTTCCAATCTTTTGATACCCAGAGGTTTTATGATATCAAAAAACCTGAACAGAACAAAAGACACGGCCAACCAGGTCCAATCCGGTGCCATAAGAAAAAGAGCCAACCACTGACCGGCCACTTCATCAATGACAATTTTCCCCGGATCTTTCAGGTTGAGAGATTTGGCGTACACAGAGGAAGTAAAAGTACCCAAGAAAAAGACGCCGACAAAAACCAGAAGATAAAGGGGCCAGGTCAGCCGGTAGAAGAAAAACTTGTATAAAATTACCACTACCAAGCTGGCCACTGTTCCCGGCGCCAGCGGGAAAAGGCCGATACCGAAAAAAGTGGAGATAATCTTAGCCAGTTTAATCATTTATTATCCTGCCCCTGAGGTCGTAGGTGAGGGCCCTTTCAATTTTGACTTTTAGGAAATCGGGCCATCTGTCTTTATAATCAGGCAAGCCATCGACCAGCACTTGCCCGTCCACTTCCGGGGCCTGGAAGCGAGCACGTGCTCGTCCGACCAGCTTCCCGTTTTTTTCTTCGATCTCTTCCAGCAATACTTCAAGTTCAGAACCCACGAAAGCCCGGTAAAATTTTCTGGAGATGTCTTTCTGCAACATCATGATTTCCTGGAGGCGTTTTTGCTTATCTGCCTCAGAAACCGTTTCTTCCAGTTTGGCCGCTTCTGTGCCGATTTCGCGAGAATAGGCAAACACCCCCAGGTGTTCGAACTGAGCCTGTCTGACAAAGCTTTTCAATTCATTAAATTCTCTTCTTCCTTCTCCAGGAAAACCGACAATCAATGAAGTCCGGATGACCGCGCCCGGAACCCTGTGTCGTATTTTTTCTATTAGCTTTAGCGCCCGGCGCCCGTCCATCGACCGACCCATCAGCCTGAGCACTCTGGGGGAGGCGTGCTGAAAAGGCAGGTCAAAATAACGGCAGATTTTTTCCTCGTTCATTATCTCAAGCAGTTCATCGGTCACTTCCTCTGGATAACCGTACAGAATTCTTATCCAGCGCAGCTCTTTGACAGAAATGAGCTTGTCCAGTAGTTTTACCAGGCCGTTTTTAATCTTCCGGTCCCGACCAAAGTAGGTCGTATCATGAGAAATAAGATTTATTTCTTTAATGCCCAGGTTAACCAGGCTTTTTACTTCCTGGAAGACTGAGCTAATGGTTCTTGATTGATAGGGACCTTTAATCAGCGGAATGCTGCAAAAACGGCAGCCGTGGGAGCAGCCTTCTGAGATTTTTACGTAAGCCCAGTTTCGACCCGTGCTGACAGCGCGCGGCGTCTTATGGTCCAGCAGAAAAGTATTTTCTCTTCCGAAGATTTTCTGACCTTCCACCAAGGCCCACAGGCGGTCAAAATCTCTCACTCCTGCCCAGTAATCAACCGCCGGAAATTTGACCTTGAGGTAATCAGCAAATCTCTCGACATAGCAGCCAATGACCATCAGGCGGCGTCCCGGCCTGCTTTTTTTCCATCTGATAAACTCGGTGATGGTTTGTTCGGCTTCCTCCCTGGCCGGGGCGATAAAGCCACAGGTATTGATGATGACCAGGTCAGCTTTTTCCGGGTCAGCAGTGAAATCATACCCTCTTTCGTGCAGGGTGGCCAAAACAACTTCAGAGTCCACCAGGTTTTTGGCACAACCGAGGGTAACGAGAAGTATTGCTGGCATTAACCTGAACTTTACGGGTAAATTTTATACAGAAGCCTGGGGAAGGGGATGGTTTCTCTGATATGGGGAAGCTTACACAGCCAGGCTACGGTTCTTTCCAGGCCCAGGCCAAAGCCCGAGTGGGGGAAAGTGCCATATCTTCTTAAATCGATATACCATTCATAAGCTTCTCTTGGCAGATTGAATTCCTGAATTCTCTGTTCGAGAAGTTTAAGGTCGTGGATTCTCTGTCCGCCGCCGATTATTTCACCATAACCTTCTGAAGCCAGGAAATCCACACCCAGGGCCAGGTCAGGCCTTTGAGGGTCCGGCTGCATGTAAAAGGCTTTAATTTTGGCCGGGAAGTGAGTTACGCAGACCGGTCTGTCATATATTTCGGAGAGCAGGGTTTCTTCTGGCGCGCCAAAATCGTCGCCGTAAACAATGTCCGAACCTTTTTCCTGCAGCAGCTTCACGGCTTCATCATAGGTGAGCCGGGGGAAAGGTTTGGTTATCCTTTCCAGCGGGGCCGTATCTCGCTCAATTATTTCAAAGTCATGTTTTCTTCTTTCCAGCACTCGTTCCAGGATGAACATGATTAAATCCTGGCCGAGCTCTATGATGTCTTCAAGAGTGGCGAAGGCCACTTCTGGTTCGACCATCCAGAATTCAATCAGATGCCTTCTCGTTTTGGATTTTTCTGCCCGGAAAGCCGGCCCGAAGCAATATACTTTGCCAAAAGCGGCGGCCGTTGCTTCGTTGTATAGCTGGCCGCTCTGGCTCAGATAAGCCTTCTGGTCAAAATAGGTTGTCTCAAACAGGGTAGTGGTGCCTTCACAGGCGCTCGGCGTGAGGATTGGCGTGTCCATCAGGCGGAACCCTCGACCGTCGAAGAAATCACGGATGGCTCTTATTGTTTCCGCCCGGATTTGCAATATAGCATGCTGCTTCTGTGACCTTAACCAGAGATGGCGGTGTTCCATCAAGAAGGCAACCGAATGTTCCTTGGGGGCGATGGGGTAATCCTGAGCTATCTGGATAACCTCTATCTCTTTTATTTCCAGCTCATATCCACCGGGAGCTCTTTTGTCTTCCCGCACGCGACCCCTGACGATGACCGATGATTCCTGGGTCAGCTCGTCGAAGGTTTTGAACAGGGGAAAGTCTTTATCGGGGCTAAAAATAGTTCCCTGGAGAAGGCCGGTGCCGTCCCGAATCAGAAGGAACCGGACCTTACCGCTGGACCTTTTGTTGTAGACCCAGCCCCTGATTTCGACTTCCTCGCCTGTGTATTGCCCGATATCTTCGATGTATACCCACTTCATAGTGAAAAAATTATATCAGATTAGCTTTTTAAATCAATGATAACAGAAAGAGAAGCTGTTCTTCCTCATACCAGTATATGTGGTATAATCTAAAAAAGATAAAAATATGGGGCAAGCTAAGTATTTTAAGCCGGTCAAATTAATCTGCGGGGTTATTTTTTCGGATATTGAAGCTCGTAACCGGGCCAGCATGTTGCTGGTGGATGAATTCGGGCCAGTCGACCTGGTCAGCCCTGACTTTCCTTTTAATTTCTCTTCATATTATGAACCCGAGATGGGGCCGAATCTTAAAAGATGTTTTTTAAGCTTTGAGCGCTTGATCAGGCCCGAGATTCTGCCCGATATAAAGCACAGGACTAATCGGCTGGAAGCGAGAATTCAGGAAGAATGGGGCAGACCGGGCCGACCGGTAAACCTGGACCCTGGCTATATTACAGCTTCGGCTTTGATCATGGCCACCACCAAAGATTTTTCCCACCGCATTCCGCTGCGCGATGGCATCTATGCTCACCTGGAATTTCTTTTCACCAGAAAGGGCATAAAGACCTTGGACTGGACCTATCCTGATTTTCGGCCGCCAGTTTATCATGATTTTTTTCTGAAAGTCAGGAGTGTTTACTTAGAGCAGATAAAGAATACTTCTTCCGCGGCCGATTAAAATCGTCAGGGGCGGCAGCCGGAAGATTCAATCATCCCGGGGAGAGGATTTGGCCCACTGATAAAACCGATCAGCTGCCCCCGGATGATTGTTGATAAATTCAGAGATGATAACCACCGGCCAGAATTCTGGTTGAAGCGGGTCAGCCATGATGACCTCAACTCCATGCCCGATGATGTTGGACAGGAAAGCGTGGTTCAGATACTTTTTCTTGGGCAGCCCGTAGGATATGTTCTCCAGGTTGGCCATGATTTTAAAACCGGGGAACTCTTTCCTCATCAGCAAAACTGATTCAAGAAAAAGCCTGGCTGCCTCCGGAAAGAGGGCCAGCGGCTTGATGACCGGTTCCAGGTAAATATCTTCTGTGGAAAAATCGGGCATTACACCCAACAGCCTGTTTAAAATTTTATCGGCAATTTCAACCACCCTGGCCGGGCGGTCGGGGAGACCGTCATCATCGAGGCAGGTAATTACCACCCTGGGTTTAAATTCAGCAATCAAAGGCAGAATCTCTTCCAGTTCCTCTTTCTTGCCGGAAAGAGCATTGAGCACGGCCTGTCCGCGATGAATTTTTAAGGCGGCCGATAAAACATCTGCCCGGGAGCTGTTTATAGAAACTGGCAATTCAAGTCTTTCTTGAATAAGTGAAATGGCCCAGGTCAGGCATTCTTTTTCTTTTTCTCCCATCGTGCCGGCAAAAACATTAACATAAGAGCATCCCGCTTGTTTTTGCGCTTCGGCCAGCTGTTTGATGACTTCCTTCTTTTTTTGCCGAAAGGCTTCTTCAATTTTTTTCCGGCCAGAGTTTATCAGATTGCCAATAATTATCATCAGCCTGAATGGCTCATCCGGCTTCCCTTAACTCGCTGACGATCAGGGGCAGCACCGAAAGAAAAGTGTTCACATCTTTTTCTTCGTTAAACCGTCCAAGAGAGAGACGAATGGCTGAATTGGCAGCTTCAGGCGACAGGCCAATGGCCAGCAGCACATGAGATGGTTCCTCCGCTTCTTCGCTGCAGGCCGAGCCGGTCGAAACATATATCTCCTGAGTGGCCAGAGCCAGAAGCAGCGCTTCTCCTTCAACTCCTTCAAAGGAAAAATTAAGCGTGCTTTTAATCCTTTTCTCCGGATGACCGTTAAACTTAACTCCGGGAATTTGATTTTCTATCCCATCCTTGAGTTTTTGTGCCAATTTTTCAAGGCGCTCCCGGTCTTTTTTCCACCTTTCCTGCAAAACTCTTACGGCCTCGCCAAAACCGATGATACCGACTGTGTTTTCTGTCCCGGGCCTTAAACCAAATTCCTGGTGACCGCCATGAAGGACAGGGAGGAAGGGAGTGCCTTTTTTGAGGTAAAGAGCCCCCACGCCTTTGGGCCCATAAATTTTGTGGGCTGAAACAGTGAGCAAATCAACTCCCAACTTTTTGACATCCACTTCCATCTTGCCAAAGGCCTGAACCGCATCAGTGTGGACAGGAACGCCGTAATTCCTGGCAATTTTAACCACTTCCTCTACCGGCTGCACCGTGCCAATTTCATTGTTGGCCAGCATGATGGAAATAAGGGCCGTTGAACTGGAAACAACTGACCTCAGAAAATCAAGGTCAATCATTCCGGTTGAATCAACCGGGACGTAATGAACTGCGTAGCCTTTTTTTTCGAGGTAGCGGGCGGTTTCCAGCACAGCCGGATGTTCCACAGCGGATGTTATAAATTCCTTCTTCTCTGGTTGAGCCTCCAGCACTCCCAGGATGGCCAGGTTATCGCTTTCTGTCCCCGACCCGGTGAATATGATTTCACTGCGATGGGCTCCCAAAGCTTCAGCCACCAGCTCCCGCGCTTCAGTCATCAGGTTTTTAACTTTCTGTCCGATTGGGTAGAGGGAAGAGGGGTTGCCAAAATGCTCTTTTAAAAAGGCGGACATCTTCTGGATGACCGCCGGGTCGAGCGGTGTGGTCGCATTGTTATCAAAATAAATCATCTCTTTTTTTGCTTAATTGCCTGGCAAAAACTCCGACCTGCCTGAATGAGCTTTAAAATTTTATTAAATTCCCGCAGCGCTATTTAGGGAAACAGCCTCAGGCTGAAAATTTCTCTTTTATAATCCGCACCACCTCCAGGCCGGCTCTCTTCTGGCCCTCTTCGGCCGAAGCTCCAAGATGCGGCGTGGCCGTTACTCTTGGATGGTCGATAAGAGAGAAATCTTCTGGCGGTTCCTTCTCAAAAACATCAAGCGCGGCCGCCTTTACTTTGCCAGAGTTAAGGGCTTGCAGCAGGGCTTTTTCGTCCACCACGCCTCCCCGGGCTACATTAACAATCACCACTCCATCCTTCATCATGGCAAATTCCGCTTCTCCCAGGATGGGCCTTGGAGTTTTCGGCACATGCAGCGTGATGATGTCAGCCTGTTTTAGCAGTTCATCGAGCGGCACCTGTTTGACGGGTAAATCTGACTTTATTTCCACCACATCATAGGCCAGGATGGTCATGCCAAAAGCCAGCGCTCTTTTAGCCACTTCTCGGCCGATGCGGCCGAAGCCAATGATGCCCAGGGTTTTCCCGTAAAGTTCCGTGCCGGTAAATGCTTTCTTTTCCCACTTGTGCTGCTTCATCGATAGGTTAGCCGGTCCATGGTGACGGACGGCTCCGATCATCAGCCCGAGGGTGTGCTCCGCCACTGAGATGGAGGTGGCCGCTGGCGTGTTGGCCACTTCAATACCTTTTTCCTTGGCGGCCGCCACGTCTATGTTATCAAGGCCAATTCCAGCGCGGATGATGAGCTTTAAGTTTTTACCCGCCTCTATCACCGGCCTGGTCACCTTGGTGGCACTTCTGACGACAATGATGTCAAAACCGGGGATGATGGCCGCTAATTCTTCTTCTTTCAGCCCGGTTTTAACTTCAACTTCAAAACCGGGAACAGCTTTGAGCTGGTCTATGGCTTCTTGGTCCAAATGGTCAGCAATCAATATTCTGGTCATTGCCAGCCCTCCCTGAGTATTTTTTCCGCGGCGGCCACTGAGGCTCCGGCCTGGAATTTATCGTAACCGAGGTCAAGCAGGGTCATTTCCAGGGCCGACAGAGCCGTAATGATGTCAAAGCCGCCCATGTAGCCAAGATGAGCGATGCGGAAAAATTCTCCCTTGTGCGGGTCCTGAGCGTTGGAAATATAAGCCAAATATTTGCCCTGCATCGTTTTGACCAGCTTATTGCCATCCACACCGGCTGGGGTCTTAACCGCGGTCAGGATGTTGCCCGGCCTTTTTGCCAGAAGTTCAAGCCCGAGTGCCCTGACTCCGGCTCTGGTTGCCTCGCCCAGAACCTGGTGGTGCTTCAACAGGTTTTCTAACCCCATGTTCTTGATTAACTCCAGAGCTTTTTTCTGCTGAATGATTAGAGAAACAGCCGGTGTCCAGGGCGTGGTCTGTTTTTCCAGGTTTTTGCGGTATTTTTTAATGTCAAAATAGAATTTCGGCAGTTTTGACTTTTCCACAAATTTCCAGGCTTTCTGGCTGAAAGCGATGTAAGCCAGCCCGGGCGGAATCATGAATGATTTCTGGGAACCGGTAACCAGCACGTCAATCTTCCATTCGTCCATCGGGCAGGGAGTGGCTCCCAAACCAGAAATACCGTCCACCACCAGAATGGCTTCTGTTTCAGCCACCACCTCACCGAAGCCCTTGATGTCAAAAATGGCTCCGGTAGAAGTTTCCGAAAGGGTGGTGAAGACCGCCTTGACCTCAGGGTTTTTCTTCAGTTCTTCCGCCAGCTGCTCTTTGCTAAAATCATCTCCCCAGTTCAGAACAATTTCTTTGGTGTCCAACCCGTACGCCCGGCAGATGTTACCCCATCTTTCACCGAACTTACCGCCGTTGATGGTAATAACCTTGTCGCCGGGAGACAGCGTATTGATTACCGCTGTCTCCATGGCGCCGGTGCCTGAAGCGGCCAGGATGTAGACATCCTCTTTCGTCTGGAAAACATACTTGAGGCCTTCGGTAACTTCCATAAAAATTTTGGAGAATTCAGGTGTACGGTGATGGATGATGGGTTCTGCCGCCACGGACAAAACGGTTTCCGGGATTGGCGTCGGGCCGGGTGACAGAAGATAATACTTTTTAATCATATGAATTCCTCCTTTTTATTGATTATTTATAAAAATATTTACATTTCAAGTAAATCTTAATTGCCAGAAAAAGTCAACTCTAAAGCTCGAGCAGCAACCTGGTGAGAAGGGCTGTTTTCTGGATGAGTGAAGGAAGCATCAGGTGTTCGTGCCGGGCGTGTATGCCTTCACCTTCAGGCCCGAGGCCATCAAGAGCCGGAAGCCCCAGACCGGCGGCGATGGAGGCATCTGAACCACCGCCGCTTTTTCCCGGGAAAATTTCCAGACCCATTTCTCTGGCCATGGATTTGGCTTTTTCAAAAAGTGCCCGCGAAGCCGGTCCGAATTCCATCGGCGGGGTCAAACTCAAAACCGAAGCTTTCACCTTCGCTTCTTTTTTAGTGGGTTTCAGTTCTCTTAAAAAAGATTTCAGGCGAGCCAGGTCCTCTTTGAGCCAGAAGCGAAAGTCGCACACCGCCCAGGCTTGCTCAGGAACCACATTTGCCTTTTCTCCTCCGCCTATAAGCCCGATGTTGGCCGTCAGGCCTTTTATCTTTATCTTTTTTAACTGGTTCAACTGGAAAATTAGCTCTTCTATGGCGTTTATGCCTTTCTCCGGCGTGCTGGCGTGAGCCGACCTTCCGTGGCAATCAATTCTGACCACCAAACGTCCTTTTCTTTCCACTTTTAGCACCCCTCCGGGCAGTCCTGGCTCAAGGCAAAGGACCAGCCCGCAGCGGCGGGCCAGTTCGGAAATCTTTTTGTGACTTTCTTCATGTCCTGTTTCTTCCGCCGAATTAAGAAAAAACCATATTTTTCTTCGGGGAGAAAGGCCCAGGCTGGCCATGGCTTTCAGGGCATAGATGGCTGAAACCAGACCGGATTTCATGTCAAGGGCACCCGGCCCATATATCTTATCTCCTTCTATGTAGAAAGGCATTTTTTCCAGAGTGCCAACCGGCCAGACTGTATCGGTATGTCCGAGAAGAAGGATTGGTTTATCTTCGGCTTTAGCTGCTGGAGAATACTCAATCAGGTAAAAATCTCCGACCTCTTTTTGCGGCATCCTTTTCACTTTAAGCCCCAGGCTGGCCATTTCTTTGACCACCGATTCCGAACAGGCATCAACGGCCTTTTTGTCGAGGGTAGGGGATTCAAGCTCTACCAATTTTTTTAACGTCTGCACCATTTCTCCCTGTCGAGACCTGAAATAAAACTGCCAGTCCATGATATTTCCTCCTTCCACCGTTGTTGTCATTATTATAACCATTTGGTCCGACATTTAAAACAATAAAAGTTAGATGAGGCATTTTCTCCGCCTTTATCTTAATCTCCGGTCTCTGGCTCCAACATTTCCATTGATAAAAATCGACCTTGAATATGGCTTAATTGATTTAACCGGCAAAATAATCTAAATTTATCTCATGAAACGTTTACAGATAAAAAGTATTGTCTTATTTCTAATGGCTTTTTCCTTATTGGCCATCACAAAAATCCATCTGCCTGGTGAGGTGTTTTATCCCTGGGAAAAATCTTACGCCGGAGCCCTCGACCCCAGGGCGTGGCCGGGTCTGGTCCTCGTGCCACAACAGGGGGCAGCCTTTGCTTTTTGCCCGAAAGTCTACCGGCAGGACAAATCTGCTGAATTTCACGACTTCTTTTACCTCGTCAGTCAGGTTGGTCCACACTCTCCGGATGGGCTTTACGCCCAGATGAAGTTTGACCTCCATCTTCCTTACAAAAAAGGAAGAGAAACACCGGTGTTTCTTAAACCTGCTCTGCCCGAATATGAAATGGTGGTCGAATGGAGCCGGAGGGAAGAGGAAACGGTAGTGGGAAAATACCATTTTCCTGATATCACAGAACAAGCCACTTTAATTTTCTATTTCCCCTGGGATACCTCGGGCAGCTATGATTTTTTAAGAGAAGCCAGCAGCGTTCATGGACTGTCTCAGGCGAAGGCTAATCTGCACTACCTGTGCTGGTTGAGTCTTAAGCCGGAAAAAGTAGAAACCGTTGGTCAGCAGCTCCACCTGACCTTTAAAGTTAATAAAGAAAAGGACCTATATTTCGTGGCGGCGACAGGACCTTCTGTTCAGGAAATAAACAGCCGGACCGGCGAACTGAAAAATATCAAGACGATAAACGGCATTCTTAACGAGGAAAAGAAAGCCTATGCCAAGAAAAGGTTGCAGGTCAGCGGGCTTTACGAAGGAGTGGCTGAAGCTATTACCAACAACCTATTCTGGATGGTTCTTTACCAGAATGGAAACCATCGTTATTACACTCCGGCTGGCCGGGGCTGGATATTTCCGCGGCCCGACGGGCAGCCTGACCACTGGACTATTTTCGAATGGGACTCCTTTTTTAATGCGCTGGAAATTTCTGTCGAGAACACAAAAATAGCTTTTGATGTGGTCAAGTCTGTTCTTCAGACTCAATACCCGAACGGAAACATACCGAACTGGCGTGGCCGGTTTGGCGGAACACCCGACCGGTCGCAACCACCGGTGGGTTCATTTGTCGTTCTAAAATTATTTTTGAAAACCGGCAACCGGGAGTTGCTGGAATTTTCCTATCCTTATCTGGTTAAATGGCACAATTTCTGGACAGAAAAAAAGCCTGAAGGACATTTCCGCCGCGACGGCAATGCTGATGGGTTGCTGGAGTGGGGAAGTGATGTCGACCAGGTGGCCAAAGATGTCCCTCCCTGGGAAAAAGACGCTTCCGGAAAACAACGGGCGATGTGGGAGTCCGGTCAGGATGACCTGCCTAACTGGGATGTGGCCGGGTTTAATGAACATACCGGCACGATGGACTTGAATTGTGTTGACCTCAATAGCCTTTATGCTCTCGATTCCTATTGTTTGGCCCAAATCGCCCACTTTTTGAACAAAGAAAATGAAGCCCGGCAATTTGAAGCCGAATACCAGAAAATCAAGAGATTGATGAATCAGGTTCTCTGGAACGATAAAGAAGGTTTTTATTTTGACCGGCACTGGGATGGACGTTTTTCCAGCAAAAAAGCGGCGGCTAACTTTTTTCCGCTTATCGCCAGAATCCCGGATGAGGAAAAAGCCTTAAGGATGGTAAAAAAATTGCTCAACCCGAATGAGTTCTGGGGGGATTTTGTCATTCCTTCTATTTCCCGCGATGACCCGGCCTTCCAGGACCAGCAATACTGGCGGGGAACCATCTGGCCGCCCACCAACTATCTGGTGTACGAAGGATTGAAAGCCTATGGGTTCGATTTAATCGCGGCCGATTTTGCCCGAAAGAGCACAGAGCTGTTCCTTAGACAGTGGAAAAATTACCAGCTCTGCCCGGAAAACTTTGATTCCCGAACGGGCGAGGCGGGCGGTCAAAGATACCAGAGCTGGGGACCGCTTTTTGCTCTGATTGGTTTGGAAGAATATTTGGACGTTACGCCATGGGATGGCTTCAGGTTCGGTCAGTTAAAACCGGAGTCCAAAGGAACCCTCAGAAGGCTGGCCATACTCGGTCGCCACTACGACCTGGAAATTTCATCTTCTCGAATAAGCCTGAAAGAAGAAGGTAAAGAGCTGATAAGGACGAACGGGCCGGCTGTCTTTCGCCATTTCCTTTTTACGCCAGAAGAAGTTTCCTTCGAAATAAAGAGTTTGGAAAATCGCAAAATCAGAATCTTTTTCGACCAAAAAAAACAAACCCGAATCCTGCTTGATGGCAAAGAATACAGTAAACACTATGGCGAAGAAGTGGACATCCGGGTGCCAGAAGGCGAACATCAGGTAGTTGTTCTGATTACCGGTTAGCGGGAAACCTTTTCCTGCTTTCCTTTGCTTTTCAATCAAACAACAAAAGAGCCGGGAAGCCTCGGGCGGCCAGTTTTTCAGCCAGTTTTCTGGCTTCGGTTTGAGTGTTGACCCTGATTCTGACGCGATAATAAATTTTGTCATTAAGCTGAAAAGGTGAAATGAAAACTTGCGGAAAATCCTTTTTCAGAGTTCGATAAAGTTGCTGAGCGTTCTCCATCTGGATAAATGAACCAAGCTGAATCAGGTATTCGCCTTCAGGCGGTGGCGAATAACCAATAACCTCAATTCTGACTCTGGCCGTTCCGCTTCCAACCATGCCCAGCATCCTGGCGGCCGCGTAGGACAGGTCAATTATTCGGTCTTTGACAAAAGGACCGCGGTCATTAATTCTCACATTGACCGTTCGTCCGTTTTCCAAATTGGTCACCAGAACCATCGTGCCAAAAGGCAGAGTTCGGTGGGCGGCCGTCAGGTCGTGCATGTTGTACACTTCAAGGCTGGAAGTTTTCTGACCGTGGAACCCGGGTCCGTACCAGGAAGCCAGCCCTGTTTCCACGTATCCCTGGGCAGGAGACAGGGCCGGTTTCCTGGCCCGACAGCCAGGTAAAACAATTATCGACAGAATCAGAATGCCTGAAAAAAAATAGAATAAAAAACAAGCTCTTTTTGTTTTATGTTTTGCTTTCCTATCTTCTGTTTTTTTCATTTCTGCCCTGCTGCCTGCCTTATTTGTTGACATCTTCAATAAAATATTGCAAAAATACCAAAAAGACAACTTAAGTTAGCAATGATACAGGAGAAAAAATGAAAAAAACAGAGGCCAAAAAACTGGAAATGCCTGAATCCCCTTATCGGGACCTTGAGTTTCTTGAATCCTTAGAGGGAAGGACGTTGCGAATCCTGAGCGAATATGTCTGGCCGATGGCCAGGCTGGAAAAATTAAAAGTGGAAAGCACGGTGCTTTTCCTCGGTTCGGCCAAAGCCAGCCCGGGAAGTTCGGATTCGATTCTTCACAAATACTACTGGGAAGCGGAAGAACTGGCTTACCTGATTACAAAATGGGCCATGAACTTAAAACCCAAGGGCAGAAAATATGTGGTTTGCACAGGGGGTGGCCCGGGTATCATGGAAGCGGCCAACCGGGGAGCAGTGCGGGCCGGAGGAAAAACCATCGGCATGAACATTTCGTTACCTCAGCCTCAGCTGCCCAACCCTTACATAACGCCGGAATTAAACTTCACTTTCCACTACTTTTTTATGAGAAAATTCTGGTTGATGTATAAAGCCAAGGCTGTTATTGCTTTCCCCGGCGGCTTTGGCACACTGGATGAATTTTTTGAAATCCTGACCCTGCTGCAAACCGGCAAGGTCTCCAGGAAAGAAGTCCTGCTCATTCTCTACGGGAAAGATTACTGGGATAAAGTGCTCAACTTTCAGGCGCTGGTTGATTTTAAAGCCATCACTCCCGAAGACCTGGAACTTTTTACCGTCTGCTCTTCACCGGAAGAAACTTTTAACCTGCTGAAGAAAAAATTGCCCAAAATGTCTTGATTGTTAGCCCTGGTTATTCGAACCGCTGTTTTATTTTTTAGGCCTGATTTTTGCTGTTTTCTTTTCCAGAACCAGGTAGACCACCAGCCCGACGGCCACGCCGGTCAGGTCGGCCAGCCAGTCCTTCCAATCGCAGTTTCGCCCGGGGACATAAAGCTGGTGCACTTCATCACCAATCCCGATGATGGCTCCGGTCATGAATGTCAGATAAACGCTCAGTGGAGGGCGATTTTCCAGAAGGCGGAAAAAACCGAAGGCTAAGAGAAGTCCGAGCACCAGGAATTCCAGCCAGTGCCAGCCTTTATCCCAGTAGAAAAATTTCAGGTGGAAACTGATCGGCCCGGAGGACAGAAAAAAAATAAGCGCGCAGTAAAGTGCGGCGGGAAGAAAATAAATCATTTTTTTCCAGGTAATCATTAACTGTCTTACCCCTTTATCAATGAAGCATATTTTAGCAGGACTTAAAACAAATACAAGCCTGGAGCTATTTCCTTGACTGAGGACAATTAATATGGTATCAAGTTAACAAATGAATATAACCAGTTATCTTTCATCACTTGAGTATCCGGGAAGGTTTATCTTCAGCGGGCAGTTCAGGTCTTCTGAAGACATTTTCTTCCTGTACGGGATTACCGGACGTTCCCCGGCCAGCCAGGCCAGACGCATCGTAAAAAAGGAAGGCGGCCTATGGGTAGAGCCGACTGACCCGCAGCTGATAGTTTCAGGCAACCCGGACCTGCTTATCTACCCGGCCATGCTTTATTCAGCTCATGGCCTGGTGGTTTCTAACGGCAAGCATACGGAAGACCTCCTGAAAGAAATGATTAATACTTCGGACCCGCTTCTGGCCATGGCCAGAGGAATAAAGGACTGGAAATATGAGCCTGATGCCCCCATTTATACCCCGAGAATCAGCTTGGTGTTTAAAGGCGGTTTTAAAGTGGTGGCCAGCCTCATCAAGCGCAGCGAACTTGGCGGCGTGATCAAGGAATATTTTGAACTGCCGTTGATTCCGGGCAAGGGATGGTGGTTTATGACTTACTTCGGGGCAAACGTTGACCCGGTGCCGCCTTTCCAGGGTGAACCAATCTGCCTGGAGGTTGAAGGGATGACCGCCGACCGCCTGGCCACCCTGGTTTATGATTCGCTTGCCCCACAGCCCGGAAAGAAAGATTTGAGAGTTTCCGTTTGCTGTGTGCGCGCCTCGTTGACCGGAAGCGAAATACAGGAAGTTAAAATTATAAACCGACAGGAAGGTTAGGATGGACAGTAAAGAAAACAAAGAACAGCGGACGGCCCGAACCCAGTATTCGACTAAGGTTTCTGAAGATTTTCCAGAAACTTTAAACATCGGCGAGCTGAAGTTCAGAAAAAAGATTTCCATGCGCTACGGTGAGAACCCCGGTTATCCGGCTGCTTTTTACCAGGAAGAAGGAGCCAGCGGTCCGAACATGGCCACCATGCAGGTCTTGCAGGAGGGGACAAAAGGCCTGAGTTATATAAACGTGGGCGACATGGATTTGGGCCAGCGGCTCGCCAGAAAACTGACTGAAATTTTCCCCGGAAAAGCGGTGGCCGTCATCATCAAGCATGAAATGCCCAGCGGAGTGGCTCTGGCGGATAACGGGATGGAAGCTTTCCAGAAAGCCTGGCAGACTGACCCGCTGTCCAATTTCGGCAGTGTCGATGTATTTAACTTCCGGGTGGAAGAAGACCTGGCCAGGTTGCTGGTGGAGAGCCCTCGTAACATTGAAGTGGTCTATGCCCCGGATTTTAGCCCTTCCGCTTTGGAAATTTTGGCCACGCGAAAGGTCCTGCGGGTGGTCAAGATGGGTGGCCGCCTGGATGAGCCGTCGGTGGATGCTGACCTTGAATTCAAACGGGTGGCCGGCGGGCTGCTGGTGCAAAAACGTTTTAACTCACGCATCGTCAGCCCCGATTTTATTGATGTGGTCTCCAAAAAGAAACCGGATGAATCACAATTGAAAGCCGCGCTTCTGACCTGGACGGTAGCCTGCTTTACCAGGTCTAATGCCATCGTCATCGGCACGGAAGATAAAATTCACGGTATAGGCTCTGGCCAGAGAAGCCGCATTGACGCGGCCGAGGATGCCGTCAGGCTTTCTCGCCGGGGATACGGGCCGATCGGCTGCGTGATGGCCTCGGATGCCTTCATGCCTTTTCCGGATGTGGTGGAGCTGGCCGCGCAAAACGGGATATCGGGTATAATCTATCCGCTCGGTTCAGTGAAGGATCAGGAGGTCATTGCCCGAGCCGACGAACTCGGTCTGGTGATGATGGTGACCAGACGTCCGGGAGAAATTGACTGCGAAAGATGTTTCCTGCACCGCTGAAGCGCGATAATTCGTTTATTTTGTTCTGTTTAAGTTAAAGTCTGTGAATAAAGAAGCAGCCGCGTCAGAAAAAAAACTGGTTTATCTTATACACAAGCATTGGGCCAGCCATCTGCACTACGATTTAAGGCTGGAACAGGACGGTGTCTTAAAGAGCTTCGCTCTGCCGAAAGAACCTCCTGTCCAGCCTGGAGAAAAAAGGCTGGCCGTCCAGGTGGAAGACCATCCGCTGAGCTATGCCGAGTTTGAAGGCACCATTCCTGAAGGTCAATATGGCGCCGGGAAAGTAGAAATATGGGACCGCGGACATTACCGGCTGCTGGCAGAAAACGAAAATATGAAAGAGATTTTAATCTGCGGAAAGAAGCTTAAAGGTGTTTACAGTCTGATAAAATTTAGAGATAAAAATAAGGAAAAAAGGGGCCAAAATCTCTGGCTCTTTTTCAAGAATAAAGACCAGTCCAAAGCGGTAAAGGCCAAAGATGAAGAAGCATAAAATTTTAATTCCGGTGTTACGATTATTTATATTTGTATTACCGACAATCTGTTTTTTTGCTCAAAGCGACCGTCTTCTGGCCGGTTCCGAGCGGACAGACGAAAATATGCTGCCCGAGCAGGAACTTATTCAGGTGTTAGAAAGCTTCAAGAAAACCGGCCTGGTTGAAGAAAAGGCTTATGATTATCTGAAGCTTTTAACTTCAGTCGGTGGTCGTCTGACCGGAAGCCCGCAGGCCGAGCGGGCCGCCGAAAAAATGGTAGCTCTGATGAAAGAACTCGGTTTTGACTGCGTCTGGACCGAACCGGTGACCGTCAACCGCTGGGTCAGAGGAGAAAAGGAAACGGGCCTTATAAAAAGTCAGAAATTTGGCAAAAGCCCGATTAAGATAACCGCTCTGGGTAACAGCCTGGCCACCCCCGGGGGCGGACTTGAAGCTGAAGTGGTGGAGGTTCATTCTTTCGACGAACTTGAAAAACTGGGTGAGCCGCGGCTTAAAGGAAAAATTGTTTTTTTCAACGTTCCGATGGACCGAAAGACAATCAACCCGTTTGCCGCCTACGGCCAGGCGGCCCAGTACCGGGTCCGGGGGGCTTCAGCCGCCGCCAAGTATGGAGCCCGGGCTGTCCTCATCAGGTCAGTCACATTCAGAATAGACGACTACCCTCATACCGGCCTCATGCATTATGAAGATGGTCTACCCAGGATACCGGCTCTGGCCATAGCCACGGCCGATGCCGAAAAATTAAGCGGCTGGTTAAAAGATGACCCCCACCTCAAAGTTTACCTGAAAGCCGCCTGCCGGCAGCTTGAACCGGTCGTTTCTCATAATGTGATAGGAGAAATTACCGGCCGGGACTATCCGAAAGAGATAATCCTGGCCGGTGGACACCTCGACAGCTGGGACCTGAGTCCGGGAGCGCACGACGATGCGGCCGGGTGCGCCGTGGCGATAGAAGCCCTGCGTCTGGTGAAAGCCTGTGGTTTGGCACCAAAGAGAACTCTCAGAGCGGTGCTCTTCATGGATGAGGAGTTTGGCGGCACAGGCGGCCGGGCCTATGCCCAATCCAAAAATCGTGCCGGAGAAAAACACCTGGTGGCCATAGAGCAGGACCAGGGCGGGGCGGTTCCGGTGGGCCTGGCCATCGGCCGGAGTCAGGAGCTTCTGGATAAGATTCGTCCGCTGGAAAAAGCTCTGTTGCAGCTCGGCCTGCACTGGGTAAGAAACGGAGGCGGTGGGGTAGACATCGCCCCCTTGATTGAGCAGGGAAGTATCCCGGGAACGATTGTTCCTGACTCTCAGCGCTATTTTGATTTTCACCATTCCGCCCTGGATGTTCCTTCAGCTGTCCACCCGCGTGAGCTTGAACTTCAAGCGGTGGCTTTAGCCCTGACTCTCTATTATTTTTCTCAGGAAGGAATTTAAATGTACATCACCTTTATCTGGCATTTCCACCAGCCAATTTACAAACATCCGCAAACCGGCGAATTCCTTCTGCCCTGGGTCAATTACCACACTACGAAAAACTACTGGCAGATGCTCAAACTGGTTGAAGAACATGAATTTCCCTGTGCTATCAACTTGGTACCCTGTCTTCTGGAACAAATTCAGGATTACATTTCAGGGAAGGCTAGGGACGCCGTGCTCGAATCCTTGCTTTTGCCGCCGGAAAAGCTTAAAGAAGCCGACTTAATTCGTCTCCAGCGTTTTTTTCCCCAGGCGGCGGGGGAAAGGTCTTTCGAATTATGGACGAAAAAAGTCCTGAACGGCTTTTTCTCTCCCCTCCTTGAGCCTGAAAAAAAGAGCCGGGAAGAACTTCTGGGCCTGAGACAAAAGATCTTCCAGGAAATCTTCGATTATTTCTTATCACTGAGGAACAAAGGACTCCTGGAGCTGACTCTTACTCCGTATTATCATCCTCTACTTCCTCTGCTGATCGACCTGGGGCTGGCCAGGAATGAAGCGCCCGAGCTTCCCGATTTCAGCCATCCCGAGGATGCAGACTGGCACCTGCTGGAAGGCCGCAGATATTTCGAGCAGGTTTTTGGCTTTGTCCCGCAGGCGGTCTGGCCATCGGAAGGTGCGGTCAGCTCGGCCACCTGTCAGAGAATAAAGCAGGCCGGTTTTAACCTGGCCTTCACCGATGAGCACCTGCTCTGGCAGAGTTTGGACCACCGTCCTGACCCGCTTCTTCTTTATCAACCTTATGAGTGCTCTGAATTGAACCTGCTCTTCCGCGACCGCGAGCTTTCTGACCTCATCGGTTTTGAGTACCACCGCTGGCCGGCTGACCAGGCCGTAGCCGATTTCTTCCGCCGGCTGGAAAGCAAAGCCAGCAAAAGTTCTGAAGAGGCCATCTGCTGCGTCATCCTTGACGGAGAAAATCCATGGGGGGCTTACCGGAATAACGGGCTGGATTTCCTCCGACGCCTTTTTGATCAGCTAAAGAATGACCGCCGATTTATCCCGATAACTCCATCCAGCTATCTGGAATCTCATCCTCCTTACAACAAGTTAAACCTGGCAGCCGGCACCTGGATGAGCAGCTTTTTCAAATGGGTAGGACACCCGGAAAAGGTTAAAACCTGGAAACGGCTGGCCGAAGTCCGGGCCCGCCACCCGTTTTCCCGGAATCTGGCGGTGGCCGAAGGGTCAGACTGGTTCTGGTGGGCCGGAGAAACAGAAGAGCCAGAATTTGACCAGCTCTTTTCTGCCTATCTAAACTTAGCGGAAAAAGAGGTGGCAAAATGAAACAGGTGGTTTTCCTTTTTGCCGTTCACAACCATCAGCCTCTGGGCAACTTTTCATCGGTTTTTGACCTGGCCTACGAGCAGGCCTACTGGCCTTTTCTAAAAACGGTCAGCAACTTCCCCCATTTTCGCTTTGCTCTGCATTTTTCAGGCTTCCTCTGGGAATACCTGGAAAAATATCATCCGGAAGCGCTCGAGCTCATCGGTCGCCTGCAGGAAGCCGGTCAGATAGAGCTGCTGGGCGGTGCTTTTTATGAGCCAGTTTTGGCCCAGATACCGGAAGCTGACCGGGCAGCCCAGCTTAACCTCATGGAAGAATTTTTGCTCAAACATTTCAACTTTCGGCCTAAAGGACTGTGGCTGGCCGAAAGGGTCTGGGAACCTCACCTGGCTTCCTTCTTGAGCCGGGCCGGTTATGAATTTACCCTGCTCGATGAAGAGCATTTTCATTACGCGGGGGCAAAAAGTATTCATGGCTACTATGTCACCGAAGATGAAGGCCTGGCTTTTAAAATTTTCCCGATCGATAAAACGCTGCGCTATTACATTCCTTTTCGCACTCTGCCAGAGCTGGAAAGCTACCTGAACAGGATAATTGAATCAGAGCAGGATACGGCTATCATCGGTGATGACGGTGAGAAATTTGGCCTGTGGCCCGGAACCTATCACTGGGTTTATCAGGAAAAATGGCTGGAAAAATTTCTGGTTTTTCTGGAAGAGAAAAACATTCAGATGATGTCCTTTTCTGATTATCTGAAAGCCAGGCCGGCACTCGGCCGAATTTATCTGCCGCCGGCTTCCTACGAAGAAATGATGGAATGGGTGCTCCGGCCAGAAGAGCAAAAATCTTTCATCGAGCTTAAAGCCAGCCTGCCGCCATCAGCCAGACGCTTCCTCCGCGGGGGGCAATTTCGAGAATTCGCTCTTAAATATTATGAAAGCCACCATCTTCGCTGCCGTCAACTGCAGGTTTCACGCCAGGTTAACCGGCATGGCGAGGAGAGTGCCAGAAGAGAACTCTACCAGGCGCAGTGCAACGATGCCTACTGGCATGGAGTTTTTGGCGGTCTGTACCTGCCTCATCTGCGAAGGGCAGTTTATCAAAAGCTGGTCTCCGCCTGGTCCAGGTTAAAGCTGAGCCCGGGGTGGGAAAAAGAAGACTTTGACCTGGACGGCCGCCCGGAATTTTTCCTGCAGCATGAGCCGTTTGCCCTGTGGTTTAAAACCGACCGCGGAGCGGCCATTACAGAGCTGGATTATCTCCCGGGTAAAACCAACCTGACCGACTGTCTTACCAGAAGAGTTGAATTCTACCACCTTTATTCCACCTCTCACGGCGAGTCCGGAGAGGGAAAGTCCATACACGAATTGCCCAGAGCGCTGTCTGAAGAAGTAAAAAAATGGTTAAAGTTTGATAACTACCAGAGGTTTTCCTTCCTGGAAAGAGTTTATCCCGAGGGCCTTACCCGTGATTTTTATGAAAGTGATTATGCCGGCACTCCAGGCCCGTTTATTGAAAAAGCTTTTGAGGTGACGCTTGACGGCCTTGTCCTGGCGGCAGAGAGAAGCACGGAAATAATTACCGGTCAGGGAGTTGCCCGGATAAGACTTCGGAAAAAAATCATGCCCCTCGACAGAGGTCTGGAGTTTGCGTACGAAATAGAAAATCAGGAAGAAAATCCGTTGTGCCTAACTTTTGTGTCCGAGTGGAACCTGGCGCTTTTTGAAAACGAATACCGGCTGGAGAAAAATAAGGTCATTTTTCATGATAATAAACTGGAGCTTCAGGCAGAAGAAGCGGCCGAGGTCTGGGATTTCCCGGTCAAAACGGTTTCTCAATCAGAAAAAGACTTCGAAATAATTACTCAGGGGATAAGTTTTCACCTGGTCTGGCCTTTAAAATTACAACCACACTCCAAGCGCACTTTAACCGTAAAATTACGCGAACGGTCCAATTCATAAGGGCCCATAAAAAACTCCCGGCCGAATTACATTTGTCATCAGCCGCGGCTGTGGTATAATTAAAAAAAATAAAAACGGGGAACTTGGAAAGGATTTGATGAGAAATAATAAATATTTTTGTTTAGTCCTGCACTCTCACATTCCTTATGTTTTGAACCATGGCACGTGGCCCCACGGACTGGACTGGCTGAATGAAGCCGCGGCTGAAACTTACCTCCCGCTCCTTCAGGTTCTGAAGAGGCTTGGCCGGGAAGGCTATCAGCCAAACTTGACCATAAGCTTTACCCCGGTTCTGATAGAACAGCTAAGCAAACCGGCATTCAAGCAGGGTTTTATTGATTACCTGACCATGAAGCTGGAGGCGGCCGTTAATGATTATCTCTATTTTCGACAGGTCGGACAAAAAGAGTATGAATCCCTGGCTCTCTTCTGGCGAGATTGGTATGAAAAGATAAGCCGTTTTTACATCGACGAACTTCATTCGGACATTATTGCTGCCTTTCGAGAATTGCAGGATTCAGGTTCCATCGAGGTTATCACCTCGGCCGCTACTCACGGCTATTTTCCGCTGCTTTCCAGGGATGAAAGCATCAGGATGCAGGTCCTGCAGGGAAAACATGTTTATACCCGTTATTTTGGTCGACCGCCAGCAGGCTTCTGGCTGCCGGAATGCGCTTATCGGCCGGGGTACATCTGGACGAGACCCATCGGTCAGGCTCGAAGTTATAAGCGTTTCGGAGTGGATGAAATCTTAGGCCAGGCCGGCTTAAGGTACTTTTTTGTGGATGCCCATCTTTTAAAGGGTGGAGAAGCCAAAGGGGTTTATTTAGAAAAATTTCCGGCCTTAAAGTATCTCTGGGAAAAATACAAGGCTCGGGCCAAATCCCAGCCAATACGGCCGGAAGACCTTTACCAGCCATATCTGGCCCACCCCTCGGCCGTGAGCTTCCTGGCCAGAGACCAGGTGACCGGCCAGCAAGTCTGGAGCCGGCATTCCGGTTATCCCGGCGACGGCCATTATTTAGAATTCCACAAGAAACATTTCCCGGGCGGTCATCGTTACTGGAAAATCACTTCTAATTCATCGGACCTGGCCGATAAGATGCCTTATGACCCGAACCTGGCTCTCGACCGGGCGGAAGAGCACGCCGGCCATTTTACCTGGCTGGTAAACGACATTTTAAAGGACCGGGAGCAGGGAGTAATCACTTCTCTCTACGATACGGAATTGTTCGGGCACTGGTGGTTTGAAGGTCCAGAATGGCTTTACCGGGTGGTTAAGAAACTTTCATCAGAAACTTCCGCCGTAAAAATGATAAAGGCTTCCGAAGCTCTGGAAGAAATACCGCCGACCACCATGGTCGCTTTGCCGGAAGGCTCGTGGGGAGAAGGTGGCTTCCACTGGATCTGGTTCAACGATGAAAATTCCTGGATATGGTCCAGGATTTACGAGATAGAAGAATTGTTCTGGAACCTGCTGTCCGAAAGAGAGCTTCTTGGCCGGACCGATCCCCGGCTGGTTAAGCTTCTGGCTCAGGAAAAATTCCTGCTGGAAAGTTCTGACTGGCCGTTTCTCATTTCGACCATGACGGCCAGAGATTATGCTGAAAGCCGGGCCAGCCTTCATTATGAAAGGGCCATGAGATTGTTTCAGATGGTTTCCCAGGGGGCTTATTTGACTCAGGAAGATGAGTATTTTTTAAAATTAATAGAAAAAGAAGATTCAATCTTCAGGGAGATAAAGCTGCCCGATGGAAACATTTTATAAGAAAATCCTGGTCATGATTCTGAGCGGAGGAAAAGGGGAGAGACTCTACCCGCTGACCAAGGACCGGGCCAAACCATCTGTGCCGTTTGCCGGCAGCTACCGCATCATAGACTTTAGCCTGTCCAATGCCTTGAATTCCGGGTTCAGGAAGATTGCCCTGCTCACCCAGTATAAATCGCTTTCTCTCGAAAGACATATCCTCAAGGGTTGGAGCATCTTTCACCCGGAGGGCAACGAATACATTATCTCGCTTCCGGCTCAGGGACGGGTGAGCGAGCACTGGTACGAGGGAACGGCCGATGCCGTTTTCCAGAACATCTATACCATCCAGCAGGAAAACCCCGACGTCATCCTGATTCTGTCGGGAGACCATGTTTACAAAGCCGATTACCGCCGCGTTTTAAAATTTTTCTTAGACAAAGAGGCTGAAGTAGTCATCATGGCTCACACCTGTCCGCTGGAAGAAGCGAGCCGCTTTGGCGTGATTTCAGTGGATGACGAATTGCGCATTGTGAATTTTACCGAGAAACCCAAGAAGCCTCACGCCGTTCCCTGGGATGGCAACCAGGCTCTGATTTCCATGGGGGTTTATCTATTCAGCACGCCCGTTCTCGTCCGGGCGCTGATAAAGGATGCTCGGAATGCCAAATCAAGTCATGACTTCGGCAAGGACGTGATACCCGAGTTAATCAAACAGCACCGCGTTTATGCTTATGTATATCAGGATTACTGGCAGGACATCGGCACGATTGATGCCTACTGGAAAGCCAACATGGATTTTCTTTCTCCGAAACCGCCGATAAAATTGAACGACCCTGACTGGCCAATTCGTACCTATAAACCGCAGTACCCTCCGACTTATCTCGAAGGCGGCGAAATAATCAACAGCATCATCGGGGATGGATGCTACATCCAGGGCGGCAAGATTGTCAATTCAATTCTCTCTCCCGGGGTTACCGTTGAACCCGGGGCGGAGATAAAAGAGTCAATTGTCATGGAAGGTGCCATCATCAGAAAAGAAGCCAGAGTCCACAGGACAATCATTGATAAACAGGCGGTAATTCCGGCCGGCTTTACGGTCGGCCTCGAGCTGGAAAACGACCGGGCTTACTTTAAAATTAGCCCACAGGGCATAAGGACTATTCCTAAAGGCTGGAGGTTGGAATGATTCGCCGGCTGGGTCTTCAACCGGCCAGTTTTACGGCTGAAAGCTCCAAAGAGATGGTGCTGCTTTCGATCATAGCTCAGAGCTTCTTCCAGCCTTTTTCTCTGGACGATAACCTGCTGGTCATCCTGACCGCCCTGACTTCCGGGACGGGGGTCGGGTTTAATCGGGCTCTGCTTTTTTTGAAAGAAGGCGAAAGGCTGCAGGCCCGGATGTGGTTGGGTCCGCGCTCGCCGGAAGAAGCTCAGGCTATCTGGTCAATTTTATCTACCCCTGGCATAGGTTATGCTGAAATAGTCGAGCACAACCGGGAGCTGGTCGAGCGGCAGATGGAATCATTGCAGCCCAGGTTAAGGTTGCTCAACTACAATTTAGATGCTCCTGAAGTTAAAATTCCGGCCCTGGCCGCCCGTCAGCAGGAAATTATCCTGGTGGAAAATGCCCAGGATGAACCGCTGGTTGACCGCAACTTTCTGGAGTTTGTGGGCGTTGATTCCTTTCTCTGCTTGCCCCTGATAGCCAAGGATGAGGTGATGGGCGAAATCGTGGTGGATAACGGAATAACAAAAGCTCCTATTACTGCCAAGGATATTGAACTGGCCAGTCTCTGTGCCCTGCTGGCCGGCAATTATATTTACACCACTCATCTTTACAAGAAAGTGCTGGAAATGGAAAGAATGGCTGCTCTGGGTGAAATGGCAGCTTTTATCTCTCATCAGTTAAGAAATCCTATCGTCACCATTGGTGGCTTTACCCGCCAGCTGCTCAACCGACCCTGTGACCCGGAAAAATGTCAGAGAAACCTGTCAATCATTCAGCAGGAAACCAAGCACCTGGAAGATATTATTTTTAAGATAAGCCATTTTCTGAAAATCAGCATCAAGGAACTCAGGCCGATTGACGTTCGTCCCATCCTGCTGTCTATAATTGAACGGCCAGACCTCAAAGCCAAGACAGAAAATAAAAGATTGGTTCTTCGTACGGCTGAAGAATTGCCCGCCATACTGTGCGACCCGGTTTACTTTGAAGAAGCCATGGTCAACATTCTGGATAATGCGCTTGACGCCACTCCGGCCGGCGGGCACGTCTTTGTCAGGGCTTTTCCGGCCAACAAAAAATGGCTGAAAATAACCGTAAAAGATTCAGGTCCGGGGCTTGATGAAAAGACCAGAGAAAAAATCTTCACCCCGTTTTTCTCTACCAAAGAAAACGGCACCGGTCTGGGGTTGCTGTTCGTCAAAAGAGTAATGGAAATGTGTGCCGGCAAGATTGAGGTGCAGAGCAAGCCCGGACAGGGAACTCTTTTCAAGTTATATTTCAAAGCAATGGAGGATAAGAAAACGCCATGAAAAGAATACTTCTGGTGGAAGATGAAAAAGCTTTAAGTCTGCTTTACGAAGAAGAACTTGAGAGAGAAGGGTATGAGGTAACCGTAGCCTATGATGCCGAGTCAGCTCTGGAAAAAATAAAGACAGAAAAATTTGACCTGATTATTACTGATATTCGCATGCCCGGCCGTGACGGGATTGAGCTCATCGCCAGCGTAATGGGTCTGAGAAAAGACATTCCGATCATCATCAACACCGCCTACCAGAGCTATAAAGATGATTTTATGACCTGGGCGGCGGATGCCTACGTTATTAAATCATCTTCCCTGGATGAACTTAAAAACAAGATAAAAGAGCTGTTGCAAAAAAAATCCAAGGACCAGTCTTGATTTAATCAGGAATCAGAAAGGGTTGCCCATGCCAGAACTGAGAAAAGATATCCTGACCGGCCGATGGGTCATCATTTCTACCGAACGAAGCAAAAGACCGGATGATTTTCGTCCGGCCCCCGGGGCCGAACCAAGACCCGAGAGCCTGACCTTCTGCCCTTTTTGCCCGGGCAATGAAAGCAAAACGCCCCCGGAAGTTATGTCTGTCCGGCAGCCCGGGAGCCAGGCTGACCAGCCGGGCTGGGAGATAAGGGTGGTGCCAAATAAATTCCCCGCTCTGCAGCCGGGACCGCCCCCGCCCAAGAAAACCAACGGTATTTTCCAGTGGATGGAGGGAGTTGGCGTGCATGAAGTAATCATAGAAACGCCAAACCACCAGCAGGAAATGTCTGACCTGCCGCCGGCTCACCTGGCAGAAGTTCTGAAGATTTACCGGGAAAGAATTCGAGTTATCGAAGAGCAATATCATCATCAGTACGTCCAGGTTTTTAAGAACAAGGGAAAAGAGGCGGGTGCCTCGCTTTCCCATCCTCATTCTCAGATTATCGCCACACCCATCGTGCCGAAGCGAATAAAAGAAGAAATTTATGGCGCGGAACGGCTTTACCGAAATCATTTCCGTGAGTGTGCCTTCTGCCGCATGCTGAAAGAAGAAATTAACAGCGGACAGAGGCTGGTCTTTCAGAATAAAAAGTTTGTCGTGCTGGCGCCGTTTGCCTCCAGGTTTCCGTTTGAAACCCTGATCATTCCGCTCGAGCATTCAGCCTTCTACCGGGATATTACTGACGAAGATTGCCTGGCTCTGGCTGATGCCTTGCAGCAATCACTGTTGCGGCTCAAGGTTCAGCTGTCTGACCCGGCTTTCAATTTGGTGCTTCATCATTCGCCGAACCCCCAGGTTTCCAACAAGGCCTGGCCGGGTATTGAAAATTACTACCACTGGCATCTGGAAGTTATGCCCATTCTGACCAAGGTGGCCGGCTTTGAACTCGGCACCGGCTTTTACATAAACCCGGTACCGCCTGAAATAGCGGCTGATTACCTGAAAAATACAAGTCTGAGCAAAAGCTGAGGCTCAGAATCCTGAACCCTAAAAACTCAATATTCTCCGGTAGAGTTTAAGGTATTCAGCTGCTGATTTTTCCCAGGAAAAATCCGAGGACATGGCCTGCCGTTTCAAAGCTGACCAGTAGGGTTCTTTCAGGTAGAAAGACAGGGCCCGGTCAAGGGCCTGAAGCAGGGCCTCGGTCCGGTAGTGGTCAAAGCGAAAACCATTGCCGGAAAGCGTTTGTGGATTAAATTCCGTCACGCTGTCCTTCAACCCGCCCGTGCTGCGAACAACCGGTATGGTTCCATATCTCAGGCTGTACATCTGGGTCAGGCCGCAGGGTTCATATTTGGATGGAATGAGAAAATAATCGCTGCCCGCATAAATCAGGCGGGCCAGCCGGTCATCGAAGGCTATTTTTAAGCCGAAACGGTCGGGGTATTTTTTTTGAGATTCCAGCAGCATGTTCTGGATTTTTTGTTCGCCGGTTCCCAGAATAACCATAAATACATCTCTTTTAAAAATTTCTTCCAGGCTTTCCACCAGCAGGTCAAAGCCTTTCTGCCCGGCCAGGCGAGAAACCATCCCGACCACCGGCCTCTTAGATTCGGCCGGCAAATTAAACCGGGCAAGCAAAGCCTCCCGACAGATCTTTTTCCCCGTCCAATCCTCAGCCGAATAGTTCACGGGCAGAGCGGCATCAGTTTGGGGATTCCATTCCAGGTAATCAATCCCGTTGAGAATGCCAAACAGCCGGTCTGACCTCTTTCGCAAAACCCCATCCAGCCCGCAGCCAAATTCTGGCGTTTGAATTTCCTGGCTGTAGGTGGGGCTGACCGTGCTGATGGCGGTGGCATACAGCAAACCGGCTTTCAGGAAATTTACCTGGCCGTAAAACTCCAGGTCTTCCGGGTTGAACAGGTGTCCGGGCAAACCAATCCTGTTCAGAATATCCTTTGAAAACAGGCCCTGGTAAGCCAGGTTATGCACGGTGAAAAGAGAAGCGGTCTTCCGGAAAAAGCCATCGCTGGCTGGCCCATGCTTTAAGTAAGCAAACATGATGGCGGCCTGCCAGTCGTGGGCATGGATGAGGTCTGGCTGAAAATTTAATTGCTTCATTACAGATAGGGTGGCCAGGCAGAAAAAGGCGAAACGCTCACCGTTATCGGGGTAGTCTCCCTGCGGTGTGCCGTAAAGATAATCCCTATCAAAATAGTAGTCATTATTTATCAGGAAAATTTTAAAGCCCTCCGCCTGATAACTAAAGACTGAAAATTCTTTCTGCGGTTCCGGCCAGTCCGGAATTATCTTCTTTTCTGCCACCCGCTCGACTTTAATGTTTTTATTTTTAACCTCCCGGTAAAACGGCAGAAAAGCTATTAGCTCGACCTCTGGCTGACGGCTTAAATACTTCGGCAGGGCGCCGGCCACATCGGCCAGACCTCCCGTTTTGGCCAGCGGGGTCATTTCCGAAGCAACGAACGCTATTTTCATTTTTCCCGAACTCATAATTATCATAACTCCTTCAGGTCAGTTTTTTTTCAGAAAAAATTACCCGGGAAAACAGCTCGGGCAGGTGAGAATCATAAACGCCGTGAGCGTTTAAAGCCCAGCCAATCGAGGGCTCTATTTTTCGGCCGTTGGCCTGCAAGGCTTCAAAACGAGAAAAACTCATCCGCCAGATATCGCCGTCATGAGGCGGTAACGGCCGGCCCTGGGCCAGAACTTCCATGCCCGACCAGGGGAAAGCCAGCTCGACCGTCCATCCCCGGTCAACATCAGAAGAATCGTTCAGCGTGCCATCTACTTTAACTGCCCATTTTAAACCCGGAAAATCCCAGTCCATAAAGGCCCAGCGCCTGCCTCTCGGATGCCGGCCGCAGCGAGAGGCGTCCTGAAACCCGGCCAGCAAATCGACGTTTCTTCTGGTAAGGTTAAATTCCGGCCGGTCAAAAAAGCTGCCGGGTTGAAGTGCATCCTGCCAGATGTAAAAAACCTCATAAATCGTGCCCAGGGCATTTACCTGAAGCTCATAATAGCAGTCTGGCCCGGCGATGAAGACTTCAACATCATTTTCCAGCCAGATAAAGGAATCCCTTTCGGTTAGCTCGGCTCTGACATCGGGTTCTTCCACCCAGAAGGCTAAATAAAAGTAATGTTCGTCCCAGAGAGCCGCTATCCTGGTGTCAAAAAAAGCTGGCTGGTCGGTCACCAGGTCAACAAACCGGGAAGATTTGGGCGCTTTTTTCCAGACCGGCTTATCAAGGTTTCCGTCAATTTCAATCGGTCGTGGAGTTTTGAGGCAGAGGTAATCGGCTATTTTAATCCCGTCAAAGCTGTATTTCTTGGGCCTGTTTTCCATATTGGTACTTTCCCTGAAAAATTATCACGGTATTTGTTTTATATTACCAGTAAAGAATCGATCTGGCAATTGTCGGCAGAATGAAGTCACCGGAGCCGGTCAAAACACCCGGTCAAAAGAGTGGCAGAGAAGGCAGGGGATAGCGGCCGGAATGAATCATAGCCGGGCTCATCTGTCGAGCCTGTTTCTTTTCTTCATAATTCTCCAACTCAAGCAAAAGGACTGCGCCAAAAGGACATTTGGCACACAAATGATGCTCTCTCATGCTCTCTTGTTAGATACCATCTACTGAGCTAAAAGAATTTGTTAATTGACACCCACTCCGAGCTAAGGCAGAATGGTGGTGAAGTGATTTTTCAAGATGCTTGAAGCGTATGTCTAAAAAATAAAAGTCAATAAAATTAAAAAATAAAATTTAAAAAAGCAAAGAATAAACCAGCATGCTGAAAGCAAAGGACATAAAAAAATCGGACGGCATTGTTTTGAAGAAAGGCAGAGAGCAATCTGTCCTTAACCGCCACCACTGGATTTTTTCCGGTGCGATTGCCTCTTATCCTGACAATTTTCAGGATGGAGAAATCTACCCGGTTCTCTCTGCGGATGGCCAGGTCCTCGGTCATGGCTACTTCAACCGACGCTGTTCGGTGGCCGGCCGTTTGCTGAGTTTCGGGCCGGCCAATCCTTACCAGTCGTTGAAAGAAAACCTGGTCCAGGCCATAGATTTGAGGAAAAAAGTCTATCCTTCAGCCGAAGCCGTCAGGCTGGTTAACGGGGAAAGTGACCATCTGCCCGGTCTTATTGTTGACAGATACGGCCCGGGGCTGGTTATTCAGGTTTCAACTCTCGGAATGGAAAAATTAAAAGAGGCAGTGGTCCGTGAACTGACCTCTCTTTTAAACCCCGGGTTTATCTACGAAAAATCAGTCTTGCCGGCAAGAAGGGAAGAAGGCCTGGAGGAGGCGGAAGGCCTGCTTTTTGGCCGGCTTGAAGAACCGGTAGAAGTGCAGGAAAATGGCCTGAAGTTTAAGATTTTTTTGAGCCAGGCTCAAAAAACTGGTTTTTTCCTTGACCAAAGACATATGAGAGAACTGGTCAGACATTTATCATCCGGCCGGAAAGTGCTGGATGGTTTTTCCTACACGGGTGGCTTTGCCCTGGCTGCCTTAAAGGGTGGAGCCCGGGAGGTAGAGCTGGTTGATTACTCAAAAAAAGCTCTGGAAATAGCGAGGGAGAATTTAATCCTGAACGGCTTTTCTGAAGAATCATTTAAGTTGGTCAATGAGGACATGTTTACTTTTCTGGAAGCCAGGAAATCGCTCGACCATGAGCTGGTCATCCTTGACCCTCCGGCTTTTGCCAAGAAAAAAGCCGACCTGAAAAGAGCGATCAAAGCCTACCGGCGGTTAAATGCCCTGGCCATGTCCAAGATGAAACCGGGCAGCTTCCTTCTGACCTTTTCCTGTTCCTATTATGTTGAGCCTTCACTTTTTCAAAAAATAATCTTCCAGGCCGCGCTGGAAGCCGGCCGGGAGGCCAGAATAATCCAGCGACACCGGATGGCCTTCGACCATCCGGTAAGTATCTTCCACCCGGAGAGTGACTATCTCAAAGGATTGTTACTCTACCTGAGCTGAGGATGAATCCAGCCAGGCCTTTTATTGCTGGCAGAGAAAAATGACCGGCTTTCCCGAGTCATTCATCCGGAACAATCACCCCCTGGCCGTGCATCATCAGATTTTATCAGATGGTTGGTTTGCTGATATAATTTTAAAGTTGACATTCGATTCATCCTGAAGGTCGCCTGGCCGGCGATTAAAATCTTCCGGCATTACCAACCTGATAATCTCTTTTCCCCTGAATAATCAGCAGCAGCCGGTCCGGGCGCCCGGCCGTGGGTCTTCAGATGTTCGCTGTGCAACGAGCAAACCGGAAGAGAAAATAATATGAGGAACAATGAATGAAAGCTGTATGCCGTGCTTCGATTTCAGGTATAGCTCGATGTTTTCGAAGGAAATTTTATCGGGAAGCTCAGGTTGCCAGAGGTCTGCTGATTCAATTGTCTTAAAAAAGAAATTTCCATATAATCTGCTGAGGAGGAAATTCCATGGATTCCAGGGAAATAATAAAACGGACTCATCGCATCTCCGCCCTGGTCGGTTATGCGGTCTTCGGAGCCATGCTTCTCTACCTCGTGCTGGTGGAACTCATGAAAGCCAAGCTGGCTCCTTTCCGCGGTCTTTACCCGATAGAAGATGTACGGGTCATCATGAAGCTGCGATATTTATTTTACGGGCTGTCAGCTTTAAGTGTTATCCTGGCCCGGCTGCTTCAGGCTCTGCTTCTCAAGAAAAAACCGGGTGATACCCCTGCTGACCTGCTTAACAAGCTGCACCGAACCTCCCTTGTTCTGGTCATCATGAGCGAACTGCCGGCCATGTTTGGCCTGATTCTTTTCCTGCTCAGAGGGCTGGTGCGGGATTTTTACATTCTGCTCGGCGTTTCAGTAATTGTCCTGTTCATCTTTTTCCCGCGCCGGGCCACCTGGGAACAGTGGCTGGTAGAAAAAGCGGGTACCCGGGAATGGGATTCAGCGGGTTAATGGTTCGGTTTTCCTGAGCTGGCAAAAAAACGGACGGAGAAATTTACCTTTCAAAGAACTTTTCACGGCCAAATAACGTATGAATAAAAAAAATTTAAAAGTAAATCTTAAATGTTTTCTTTAACCTTAAAAAGAAAGGGTAAACATGAAAAAATTTTTACTTTTCGGGTTCTGCTTTTTTCTCGCCCTGGTCAGTTTAAACTCCGCTATCCAGGCGGCCAACCAGCAGATGGCCAAACCGGTTAAATATCAAATTTCCGCAGAACTCTTGCCCGAAACCCACATGATTAAAGCGCGCGAGACTGTCACCTGGACCAACCTTACTCAGGATTATGTGCCCGACCTGCAGTTTCATCTTTACTGGAATGCTTTCAAGAACGAATTATCAACCTTGGCCCTGGAAGCCAAAAGGGAAAGACTATTCCGCCGCTATCGCCCGAAAGAAGATAAATGGGGCTGGATAAAAATCTTATCGATGACCACAGCCAGCGGGCATGACCTTCTTGAGAAAGCATCATTCATCAGCCCGGATGAGCCGCCCAATCCAAATGATGAAACAGTCCTGAGAGTAGAATTGCCGGAACCGCTTGCTCCAGGCCAGTCAGTCGAGATTAACCTGGAATTCCAGGCAAAAGTTCCGCAGAACGGCCTGAGAACCGGCGTATGCCGCGACGGATACTTTGTTTCCCAGTGGTTCCCCAAACCGGGGGTATATGAAGAGGGAAAGGGCTGGAACTGCCATGAATACCACCTTAATTCAGAGTTCTATGCCGACTTCGCTGACTTCCTGGTAAAAATTACCGTTCCGCAGAACTTCATTGTTGGCGCCTGCGGGGAAGAAATCGACAGAATACCCGACCCGGTAAAAGGGAAGGTAACTTACGTTTACCGGCAGGACGGCATCCACGACTTCGCCTGGGCGGCCTCACCCAGGTTTTTAAAAATAGAGCGCTGGTTCAGGAGTGAGGAAGAAGTAAAACCGGAAGAATACCAGAAAATGTCTGAGCTGCTGGGAATTCCCGTTGAGGAAATTAAGCTTCCGGACGTGAAAATGATTCTGCTGATAGAAAAGCAGCATCGACGGCAAATTGACCGACATTTCCGGGCGCTTAAAGCGGCCCTCAAGTATTACGGTTTGTGGTACGGCCCTTATCCTTACCGGACAATCACGATGGTTGACCCGCCTTTTCGCACCGGAAGCGGCGGGATGGAGTACCCGACGCTGTTCACGGCCGGAACTTCCGTTCTGGCCCCGAAAGAGGTGCTTTCACCCGAAGGCGTCATCATCCACGAGTTTGGCCACGGCTACTGGTACGGGATGGTGGCCAACAATGAATTTGAAGAAGCCTGGCTGGATGAAGGCATAAACACCTACTCTACCGGGCGAGTGGCGGCCGTCGCTTACGGCCCGGGCCAGATGCCACTTCGCTTCAACGGACTGCCGCTCAACTGGTTATTAAAAATTCCGGCCACCTATGACTGGCAGACCGACCGTTTATTTATCTCGACCATTACCGAGCTGGACCCGGTCGTCAACCCTTCATGGAAATTTTACAATTCGGCCAGCTACAGCCTGAATGTCTACATGCGAGCCTCCACCTGTCTCAACACGCTGGAAAGGCTGCTGGGCGAAAAAACCTGGGCCCGAATAATGAGAACTTACCATATGAGATACCGGTTCAAACACCCCAAAACGGAGGATTTTATCCGGGTGGTAAATGAAGTGGCGGGAAAAGACCTGACCTGGTTTTTCGATGAGTTTTTCCGGAGCACGAAGAATTTTGATTATGGCATAAGCTCAGTTGAAAGCCGCCTGAAACCTGAAAAGTGGTCCGGGGTGTTCGAACCGGCTCTGCCCGGTGAGCCCAAAAATCAGAAAAAGTCGAAGGATGGTCAGGAGGCATCTGAGGCTACCAAAAAAGAAAAAATTTATGAATCAACCGTCATCGTGCGTCGTTTTGGCGAAGCCAGTGTAAGCCCGGAAGAAAAAATTAAATTGAAGGTTATCTTCAGCGACGGCTCAGTTGAGTGGAGAGAATGGGATGGCCAGGGGCGCTGGGCCAGGTTTGAATTTGAAAAGCCGGCTCAGATTAAACAGGCCATTTTAGACCCCGAGGGTATCTGGTTGATGGATTCTAACCTGGCCAACAACACCTACTCTGAAAAAGGCCCGGCCGCTCGCCTGTGGGCTTTATCCCACGGGCTCCTCTGGCTGATGCAGAATTTCTGGCTCACCCTGAGCAATCTGCTCTGAAAAGAAAGGAGAGTAAGATGTCTATATATGGCTGCTTTGTGCACGGGGTGCATAAAGGACAATCACGCTTTCGCCTGGCAGTTTATCTCTGGCTGATCTTTTTTGTAATTTCCCTGGTGGCAGTTATGCCTCTTATTTCTATCGTCGGAAAAAGCCTGGGGCACTTTATCCCGGGCCAGCCGATAGCCATGCCTTTTGAGCTAAATGTGGCAGAGATTTTCCTCAACCACCAGGAAATTCTTGCTCCTTATCTTTCACTGCTTTTGACCATGGGAGTCATCCTGGCTATTTTTTTTACCTTTCTCAATGCCGGACTTTTTGGCCGCACATTATCTGAAGAAAGAATCAACCTGAAAAGCTTTTTGCTGGATGGAACTCACTTTTTCTGGCGTTTCTTTCTGAGCGGGCTGGCTTTCCTGCCATTTCTTATTGTTCTGCTCGTTATCTACCGCGCCCTGGTGAGCCCCTTAAACATATGGTCGGAAAAAGCCGTGACCGAATGGCCGGTAATCATATCTTCCAACCTCAGGCTGGTTGTTTTTCTTTTGCTCTGGACGATTTTCCGGATGAGCCTTGACCTGGTCAGAATAATCATGGTGAAGGAAGAAAGTGGATTAATTTCTGCCGTGCGGGCCGCTTCCGGTTTTCTGAAAAAGCATTTCTGGAAATTCTGGGGGCTGTTTTTGCTGCTGGGCGCAGTTTACCTCTTGGGCTCTCTTGTTTTCTTTCTGACTGGGAAATTATTTTCCAACCAGAACTGGGGCGGTGTTATAATGTTAATTCTTCTGAGCCAGGCCTACATCTTGTTCAGGCTGCTGACCAGGATAATTTTTATCAGCGCTGAAGGCTGTTATTATCTGACGAGCAAACAGGTTGAGCAATTTAACGAGGTGAAATAAATGGTCAAGGTAAGATTTCTGGGTGCGGCCCAGCAGGTGACAGGCTCCTGTTATCATCTGGAAGCCAACGGCTCGAATTTCCTGGTAGATTGCGGACTATACCAGGAGCGAGAGTTTCTTGGCCGTAACTGGGACCCATTTCCTGTCCCCCCGACCAATCTGGACTTTCTTCTTCTGACGCATGCCCACCTGGACCACAGCGGCCTTATTCCGAAGCTGGTCAAAGAAGGCTTCAGGGGAAAAATTCTGTGCACGCCTCCCACGGCGGAGCTCCTGCCAATTGTGCTGTATGATACGGCCAAGCTGCAGGAAGAAGATGCCCAGATAAAAAAGAAAAGACACGAGAAAGAAGGGCGCCGAGGCCCTTACCCGGAAATTCCCCTTTACACCACGGCTGATGTGGACCGCGTCCTGCCGCTGGTTGAACCGGTTGATTACAGTCAACCGATAAACTTGAGTTCCCAGGTAAGCGTCATTTTTCATGAAGCCGGTCATATACTTGGCTCATCAGTGGTTGAACTGCAGATTAAAAATGACGGACAATCAAGAAAAATTTTATTCAGCGGAGACCTCGGACAATGGAACAAACCCCTGGTGCGCGACCCGGAAACTTTTGCCGAAGCTGATTACGTTTTTCTGGAATCAACTTACGGTGACCGCGACCATGAACATCCGGAACAGGTGGGGGAGAGGCTGGCGGAAAATGTTATGCGTGTTTATCAAAGAGGCGGAAACCTGGTCATCCCCACTTTTGCCATAGAGAGGGCGCAGGAGCTTATGTACCACCTGAACCTCCTGGTCCGGAACAGGAAAATTCCCGCGCTTCCGGTCTTCCTCGACAGTCCTATGGCCGTCAGTGTGACCAATGTTTTCAACCATTACCTGAAATACCTGGATGAGGAAAGCCGCCAGCTGTTTGCCTCCGGACAAAACCCCTTTGCTTTCCCCGGGTTAAAGCTTATCCAGAGTTTTGAGGATTCTAAGGAAATCCAGTCTGAAAGAGGCCCGGCTATCATCATGGCCGGTTCCGGCATGTGCACCGGTGGACGAATCAAGCAGCACCTGGTCAACAACATTGGCCGGCCGGAATCAACCATTCTGTTTGTTGGCTACCAGGCTCGAGGAACGCTCGGCCGCCAGATACTCGACGGCCAGTCACCTGTGCGCATCTACGGCCAGATGTATCAGGTGCGGGCGACGATTGACCAGATTCAGGGTTTTTCAGCCCACGCCGACCGCAAACAGCTTCTTTACTGGCTGAGCTTTTTCCGACAGCCACCGCGAAAATTGTTCCTGGTCCATGGTGAAACTGAAGCCATCGCCCACCTGGCAGCCGAGGTGAAAAGTTCTTTAAAGTGGCCCGTGGCCATACCCGAATACCTGGAAGAAATTGAACTGGACTAAAATTTGTTTGTGTACGGCAAGGCCAGCTCGAGATGCGGAAGACAGGCCGAGTTTCACTTTATCGCGGTGGTTCTGTTAGTTGAGACAGGCTCAGTTCCTTGCTGGCCGCTAAAAACTTCAGGACTTGATTTGCAGGAATCAATGTTATAAGAAAATAAAAGCCACGAAGGAGTGGCACTCAAGCAAGGAGACTTTTTATGCGAGACTTATTTTCAGACCTGATTAAGCCAATCGACCGGAGAAAATTCCTGAGCCTGAGCTTTCAGGGTGGCCTGGCTCTGGCTGCCACACCGGTGCTCCTCAAAGGCTGGCTGGCTGCCGGACAGCAGCCGCCGAAGCTGAACATCGCTGATGAAATCTTTAAGAAAGCTCTGGCCGCCGCTCTGAAAAGGGGAGGTGACTTTGCCGATGTCTACGTGGAAAACCGCCTGGCCCGAACCATCATCCTGGAAGAAGGTAAATTCAAGAGTGCGGTTTTCGGCCTCGTCCAGGGAGCAGGCGTCCGGGTAATCGACGGCAATAAAACTGGCTACGCCTACACTGATGAACTTTCGGAAGAAAAAATTCTCAGAGCGGCCGAGGTGGCCTCGCTCATCGCCAGCTCCGGCCGGAAGGCAACTCCGGTGGATATCAAAGAAGAAAAAAGGCCATCCTACATTACGGTTAAGATTCCCCTGCAGGAGGTGGCCGATGCCAGAAGAATGGAGATAATGCAAAGGGCGCATGAGGCTGCCCTGAGTTATGACCCGAGGATAAAGATGGCCTCGGTAAATTATTATGATGAAATCAGGGAACGTATTATCGCCACGAGCGAAGGGGTGCTCCTGAGAAGCAGCCTGCCCCTTATTTTTTTCATCGTCCAGACTCTGGCGGTCGGCCAAAATACTTCTCATCTGGGCCGTGAACGCCTCAGCCGGCATTCGGGACTGGAGATGTTTGATGAGCTTCCGCCGGAAAGGGCTGCCCGAGAAGCGGCGCGCGAATCCATCGCCATGCTTGAAGCCAAGGAAGCGCCTGCCGGGAAAATGGATGTGGTTATCCAGAATGGCTGGGGAGGCGTGCTGGTTCACGAAGCGGTCGGTCATCCGCTTGAAGCCGACAACATCGCCAAACAAACCGGAGCCTTCGTTGGAAAGCTGGGTAAAAAGGTGGCCGCTGACATCTTTACCATGGTGGATGACGGCAGCCTGCCCAACTTCCGCGGAACGACTGATTTTGATGACGAAGGTACACAGATGAAAAGGAATGTCCTGATTGAAAACGGGGTGCTGGTCAAATTTATGACTGACATTCTATCAGCCAAGCAGTTAAAGATGGAAAGAACCGGAAATGGCCGGAGGGAAAGCTTCCGCTACTATCCCATTCCCCGCATGACCAACACTTTCATCGAAAAGGGCAAAGATAAGGCTGAAGACATCATTGCCTCGACCAGGAACGGGCTTTATGTGCAGAGCCTGAGCGGGGGAAGTGTGGACCCAACTACCGGAGTTTTCAACTTCACCTGCCGTGAAGCCTATCTGATAGAAAATGGCAAAAAGACCACCCCGGTCAAAGGGGCCACCCTGATTGGCTCTTGTCTGGACATCATCACCAGGATAGATGCCGTGGGTGATGACCTTGATTTTGGCCCCGGTATTTGCGGAAAAGGCCAATCCGCTGAAGTAACGGCCGGCCAGCCAACCGTCCGCATCCGCGGCATTACGGTTGGCGGGACAAGACAGAGAGGATAAAGGAGGACTCAATGGACCTGAAAAACATCGCCGAACAGGTGATAAAAATTTGCCGGAAAAAAGGTGCTGATGAAGCTGAAGCTTACTTGGTCAGCAGCCGCGAATTAAGCCTGGAAGTAAGAAACGGAGAAATAGAAAGTGTGCAGGAAGCCAGCAGCTACGGGCTCGGCCTGAGAGTCATTAAAGATAAGAAACTTGGCTTTGCTTACGTGAATGATTTCCGGCCGGAAGGTTTGGAAGAAGTCATCAGACGGGCTCTGGAGCTGGCCCGGGCGGTAACAGCCGACGAAAATAACGTTTTGCCCGATGACCCGAGAATCAGTGAAGTTAAAGGGCTGTATGACCCGCAGCTTACCCGGATCCCGATGGATAAAAAAATCAGCCTGGCCAAAGAAGTGGAAGAAATGGCCACTCAAGTCAAAGGCATTACCAAAAGTGCCGGTGCCAGTTACGGTGAAAGTGAAGAAGAAATAGTTCTGGCCAATTCTCACGGGTTAATCAAGAGTTATAAAGCCAGCGGCTGTGGCTACGGGGTGGGAGTAATTGCCGAAAAAGGCGAACAGAAATCGGCCGGCTATGAGTCCTGCCAGCGCCGTTTTTACCATGACCTCAGGCCTGCCTCTGAAATAGCCCGGAAAGCGGCCCAAAAAGCCCTGGAAATGCTCGACCCGAAGCCGGTCAAAACTCAGCGTGCCTCGGTCATTTTTGACCCGGACGTGGCCTATGCCATTCTGGGCGGCATAATTCAGGCTGTAAACGGAGAAAGCGTTCTGCAGGGAGCCAGTTTTCTGGGAAAGAAGCTTGGTCAGAAAATAGCCAGCGAACTGATAAGCATCATTGACGATGGAACTCTGGAAAAGGGGCTGGCCAGCGCCCCGTTCGACGGAGAGGGGGTGCCCACCCAGAAAAGGCTCATCGTGGAAAAAGGAGTGCTGAGGGGCTTCCTTTACAACACATACGCCGCCCAGAGAGCCGGAGTAAAAAGCACGGGCAATGCCGTGCGCGGTGGTTTTAGCAGTCTTCCCGGGATAGGCCCGCACAACTTCTACATCGCGAACGGCAGCACCAGGCCGGATGACATCATCGCCGCGACCGACAGGGGAGTGCTGGTTAAAGAAGTTACGGGCTACGGCATCAACCCGGTTAACGGTCATTTCAGCGGCGGAGCGTCCGGGCTGTGGATAGAAAACGGCCGGGTAGCTTTTCCGGTCAAGGGCATTACCATCGCCGGCACGGCTGAAGAAATGCTCTTTGGAATTGATATGCTGGGCGATGACCTGGATTTAAACCGCAGCCGCACCGCACCAACCCTGCGGATTAAATCACTCCAGATCGGTGGTGAGTAATTTGCCGGTCACTGGACGGTAAGGGAAATCCCCCTTCCCCCGGCTTGAATTATTTTTTATTAATCTGTTTTTTATTAATCTGTCCCTTCTAAAAAAGGCCCGATTAAAACCGCCAATTACTGAAAGAGACGCCCACCGGCTGAGACCAAACATCGGAAATCTGAATGGGCTTCAGCCGCCTGCTTAAAAACCCGGTGGCCGAACCTCAGTTTTGTTTATGTCAGGATTGTCTCCGTCGATGCGCTCCAAGAGAAACAAAGTGTCGTACGCCTTTAAGGCTTTTCAGTTCAGGATAACTTTTTTCTCCAGGTATCCACCTTTAAGCGAATCATAGATTAATTTGATTTCGCCCTGACCTTCCACCAGCAAACGAAAATCAACCCGGCCAAATCCGGGAATACCATTTTCCACCTGAACATATTTTTCCCGGATTTTAAGCGGGTCAACAAGTGACCGGAACCGGTCAGTCAGCAGACCGGCCGAAACCAGTTTGACCTTGCCTTCGACCTTCAGCCAGTCAGGCCGGTGAAGTTTTCGCTGGATGGCCAGTGATGAAATGGAAGGCGTAACCTGCCGGTTAGACACCCTCACCTCAAGCTGAAAAAGACCGTTCTCCAGTTTCTGCACCTTAATCTCTTCAAAACTCAGCCTGGGCAGCTGGTCGGCATGGTAAAGGACAAAAGCTGTGTTTCGATGGCAGGTTTCAGCCAGCCGGAAAAGCGCCGGTACCCGCCGGCCGAACTTCTTAACGCCTCCGATTTCTATGTCTCCATAAAGGGGATGTTTGTACGGCTTCCATTCCACTAACTGTTCTCCCATCAGCACCAGCTGATGGTACAGTATCTCCTCTTCGCTCGCTCCGGGGCCGAACATGCCGGCTCTTGGGTCTTCTTCCTCTTCGCTCGCTCGACCAGCCCGGGCTGGCCTGGTTCCGGCATACTGGTCAAAATCGAGCTCATTGGAGAAGGTGAAAATACCGAGGAGATTATAGAAGAAATCAATGCTGCCTCCGTACACGGTATACATATCTTTGTAAATGGTAATGTAACGGTATCCGGGCAAAATTCTTTCACCTTTCTGGCCGATAAAATCATAAACCTGACGGTCAGCTGACGGCACCTCTCCCAGGTTTTTCGCTCCGGGGCCTCGCAGGATCATTCCACCGTAATTGTGAAAGGACTGCGCCCCCATGATGTTTGGATGCGACATGATGAAATCACGGACGGCTTTGGTTTCCGGCCAGCAGAAGGGGTAAGGACCGGCCCCTCTCTGAACATAGTTGGGCTGCCAGTTGTAGCCAAAGTTGCGGTTCATATCATATCCGCCGGGCCCGTCTTCGTTAATCAGGCCGTCATTGTCATTATCAATGCCCTCCGGGCCGAGGAAGATGAACTCTCCTTTCTCACCCGGTTTACAGGGGACCATCACGAGCGGGTTGTCCGGGCTCGTCTTGTAATTCCCGTCCGGCACCCTCTTCCTCATGTAGGTAATCGAGCCGTCACCGTCAAGGTCATCCGGGCCATCTTCATCCAGCAGACCATCCCGGTCGTCATCATAGGGAACCAGACCGGAGCGGGGAGAATTTGAATCTGCCGGCCGGTGCAGGAAGTAGTCCCGGCTGTCCGGGTTCATGGTCGGAACAATATAAAAAGCCCGGTCGCCAAGCAGACGGTCAACGTATTCAAGCTTCCCCGCGTTCTTTAACAGATAATAGATGGTGTAAAGAGCCACTTCTGTGCCCTGGATCTCGTTTCCGTGGATGTTGCCGTCGATGTAAAAACCCGGTTTCTTCTCGGCCGGCCCGGTAGCCGGGTTGTTGATGATGACCGCCCAGATATCCCGGCCCTGGTATGATTTCCCGATAGAAACCAGCTTCATCAGCTTCGGATAAGCTTTCTCCAGGTCTTTTAAAGCCCGGGTTAATTCGGCATGGTCATAAAAATGGTCAAAAGACAGACGAACCTCTGCCTTTGAGGAACCATCCTGAGCGAAAAGTTCGGACAATACCAGTCCGACACTTGTTATTATCATTATCATAAGCCCAAAGATAAGAGCAGAGCTTTTTTTCATGGCCTTTCTCCTAATCAAGTTTCAGGCTGAAGTCAAGCGGGTTAATCCTGTTACCCCAGATTTTAACTTTAACCGAAGAACCCTTCTTACCCTGAATGGTCCATTCGAGTTTTTTTGTCTCGCCAGCCTGGAGGAAGTTCAGGTTCTCAACCGGCTTCCCGGCAAACAATTTCTGACCCGGCTCCAGCATTAAACGGGCGCGCAGTGGGTAGGCCGTCAGTGCCCGACGGCCCTGAGCGGTGGAAGTCGGCCAGGCGCCTGCATTCTGGAGGTAGAGGCTCAGGCGGTAGGTTTCAGGCCCGATTTTCTCCAACCTGTGCTCCCTGATAACCAGCCAGGGCAATTTTTCCATAAGTTTTAAGCAAAAATCAGCATGGACCTTAAGTGAATTTTCCAGCTGTTCCGGTGGCGGAACAAGTTTTAAGTAGGGGACAAAGCCACCAATCTCTATTTCACCCAGCTGCGGGTGTCGGAATGGCTTCCAGTCAATAAAGCCTGCTCCTTTAAGGACGGAATCAGAGTAGGCGAGAAGATAAGCTTCTGGATGTTCTTCATTTGCGCCGGCTCCGGCCCGGGGCATCTTTTCCATCATGTCGGCCATTCTGGCCGGAGTAACCTGGCCGCTTTTGACCATGTTGATAAGCATCGAAGCGCTAAAGTTGGGCGGGACACCCTGCTCTTTAAGAAAAGCGGCAATTTTTTCTTCGCCAAGGGCGAGGAATTCTTCTGAAGACATAGATTTCAGCTTTTCCGCCGTAAGGCTGTCTTTCTTCTCTTCTTTTTTTGGTTCCGGCACCTGCCAGAGGTCAAAAGAAAATACCGGAACTCCGTACTGATAATAACAGAAGGCGGTAAACGAACCTTTACCCACTCCCCTGGCTCTTTTTTCCAGGTAATCAAGCCCGAACTGTTTCAAGCTCTGCTTGTATTCTTTCTGTATTTCATCGTAGATAACCTGGTCAGACCGGTCGATGGTCATGGCCGGACCCAACCCCAGAAAAGAGGCAATCATACCTTCATCAATCTCCATCCCGCCGCCCAGACCAGAAGCTTTAACCGCTTCTATGATTTCTTTCAAGGTGTATTCCGTTTCCGGGTCAAGACCCAGGAAAGTGGCAAACTGGCGCGGCACTCGCACCCTGTCCGACCCAACCCTGGCCTGGCCGGTCTGCTGCATGTTTAAAAGATTGTTTTCGGTAGAAAAATTTATCACCAGAGCAATGTTCTGGCGGTCAAACATAAACCTGAGCAGAGCTTCAGCTTCTGGCTCCGAAGCAGGGTAGAGCCCGGCTTTCTTCTCGAAGTACTCAAAATCATGGGCAAAATTCCGGTTTAAACAAACCCCGCCCGGGCCGTCTTCGTTAAACTGGCCGTCTCCGTCGTTATCAAGCCCCTCGGTGTAAACCAGGTATTCTCCTTTTTCTCCCTTCCGGAAATCGGCCAGCCTCATCAATTTCGGGTTTTTCGGGTCAACAATCCATTTACCTTCCGGGCTTTTAATTCTCATAAGCGTTATATAACCATCGCCGTTTAAATCTTCCGGGCCATCTTCATCAACCAACCCGTCATTGTCTTCGTCAACCGGCCGGGCGTTAAAATCTCGTTCAAACTTTGGCTTGGAAAAATAGGCTGCGGCCGCATCCGGGTTCAGAAGAGGAAACACGTAGATGGTATGGGTCTTAAGAAATTCAGCCCGGCGCGAGTCTTTCGCATAAGCATCAATAATAGTCTGAGCTATTTTCAGGGCGGCTTCAGTGCCGGGCAGATGCCAGCCTTCCAGGTTGGCCGTGATAAGCACAGCGGGGCGGTCCTCCGGTTTCAATTTTTGCCTTTCAGCGGCTATCTCAATCCCGTCTATCTCGGCCTGACCGGCTGATTTTCCCAGGACTAACAGGCGACAGAGGTCCGGCTTTTGGCTGGCCCAGTTTTTCAAGAGAGATGCCACTTCCTGCGGAGAATGATAGTTGGGATGGCTCTCAGCCAGAGCCAGGAAACATAAACTTGAAAATAAAATAAGACCGCAAATTAGGTTGAGTAATCTTTTCTTCCAAAAAACATGCCAATTCATCCTGAAGCCTCCTTAGCTTTTAGATACGGAAATCCAGCCACAGAGTTTCATTTGATTAAATTGCTCTTGATTCAACAGCCGGTTTTTCCGTTATGACAATTTTTTTAAAACGCCGTAATAAATTTAAAAACAGCCTTTAAAAAGATCAGACTCAAATAAATTCAGTTTTATTTCATTTAACCTGCCTTAATCTAATTTGCCTGCCACCAGAGTATTAATCCGTTTATTTTCCCTTCTTAACACAGTCAGCCTGCCGGTTTCAAGCAAAAACTTTTTTTACTGAATCCGTATTTATCATATAATGAAAAACTAAATAAAATGGCAAAAAGGAGGCTTTATGTGCTTTTTTAATCTCCCCCGAAAAAACAAAAACCCAAAAAGCGCAAGTTTAACAGGCAAGAACTGGACATTTTTAAGGGTAGTGGTCGGGATTATTTTTCTATTTTATTTAATATCAAGTATTTACGCGCAATCACCGGACCCCTTAGAAAAATTGTTAAACGACTTTCTCTCCTGGCGGAACATAGGACCGGCTCTGCCCGGAGGCCGAACGGTCGACCTGGACGTGGTGGAAAGCAACCCCAGCATTATCTACGCGGCAGTCGGCCCGAGCGGAGTCTGGAAGTCGGAAAACAACGGAGTTACCTGGTTTCCCGTTTTTTACAGGGAGAGCACCGTCTCAGTCGGAGCGGTGGCGGTAGCCCAATCATCTCCAGAAATTATCTGGGTCGGCACGGGAGAAGCTACCTGCCGCAATTCGGTGACCGTAGGAGATGGTGTCTATAAATCAACAGACGGGGGCAAAACCTGGACTAACATGGGTCTAAAGGACACCAGACATATCAGCCGCATTCTGGTCAGCAGGGGAGAGGCCAACGTGGTTTATGTGGCCGCCATGGGACATCTGTGGGGACCGAACCCGGAACGAGGGGTCTTCAAAACCATTGATGGAGGAAAAACCTGGGCCAAAGTCCTTTTCATAGACCAGAACACCGGAATCTGTGACCTGGAAATGGACCCGGCCAATTCCCAGATTTTATACGCCGCGGCGTATGAACACCGGCGGCTGCCATATCATATGGTCAGCGGCGGTCCGGGTAGCGGAATCTACCGAAGCACCGATGGCGGGCTGACCTGGGTTAAGCTGACCGAGGGGCTTCCAGCCGGCCCGATGGGCCGCATCGGCCTGGCTGTAGCACGCAGCAAACCTGGGGTGGTTTATGCTCTGATTGAGCATCAGGACCCCGGGCTGTGGCGTTCTGATGATTATGGCCAGACCTGGAAAAAGATGTGCGGAACCCAGGTCTATAAAAACATTAACAACCGACCATTTTACTACAGCCAGATTTATGTTGACCCATCTGACGATGCCACCGTCTATGTCCAGTCAACCGGGCTTTATGTATCAAAAGATATGGGCCAGAAATTCAAAGCCATCGGACAGGGAACCCATCCTGACCACCATGCTCTGTGGATTGACCCCAAAAACCCGGCACACCTGATTGATGGGAATGATGGTGGAATAGATATCACCTACGATGGAGGAAAAACCTGGTGGCCGGTGGTAAACATAGATGCAGCCGAAGTTTATCAGGTTGGCTATGATTTCAGCCTTCCCTACCGGGTATACTGCGGGCTTCAAGACAACGGATGCTGGGGAGGTCCTTCCAATTCACTCGATACGCGCGGCATACTGAACGAGCACTGGGAATTTATCAATGGTGGGGATGGGTTCTTTGTGCGGCCTGACCCCAAAAACAGTAATTTTGTCTATGCCAATTCTCAGAATAACGGCCTGGTTAAAATGGATTTGCGCTCCGGATTATCAAAGGGGGTCAGGCCAGAAGCTTCCCTGGCTGAAAAACCCTACCGCTTCAACTGGAACGCACCCATCATGATTTCCCCGCATGACAACCAGGTTATTTACTGCGGGGGCAATTTCCTGTTCAGGTCAAAAGATGGCGGGTATTCATGGGAAAAAATCAGTCCCGACCTGACCACCAACGACCCAAAAAAACAGGTGGATGGAGTGGGACCGATAACGATGGAAAACAGCGGAGCTGAAGTCCACTGCACAATTACCGCCCTGGCCGAATCTTCCGTTAAACAGGGGGTGCTCTGGTGTGGCTCAGATGACGGTCTGGTGCACGTTTCAACGGATGGGGGACAGACCTGGGCCAACGTTACAAAGAACATTCCTGGCTTGCCGTCCGGCTCCTGGTGCTCCAGGATTGAAGCATCCCATTTCGAGGCGGGAACCGTCTATGTAAGTTTTGATAACCACCGCACCGATGATTACAGACCCTACCTGTATAAAACTACCGATTTTGGAAAGACATGGAAATCAATAAGAGGGAATTTACCTGAGTTCGGCTGGGTACATGTCATAAGAGAACACCCCGCGAATAAAAATTTACTTTTTGTTGGAACTGAATTTGGAATTTATTTATCTTATAACTCTGGGTTAAGTTGGATAAAAATTCACGGCACTAACTTACCAACAGTTGCTGTTCATGACATTGCCATCCATCCCAGGGATGAAGATTTAATAATCGGCACTCATGGCCGCGGGATCTGGATTCTGGATGATATTTCTTTTTTAAAAGAGCTAACGCCAGAAATATTAAACAAAGATTTTTATCTGTTTAAGCCAAGAGATGCCTACCTTATGTTCAGGTCATCAAAAGGTGAACAGTTTGGCTCTGCGATCAATTTTGCCGGTAAAAATCCACCCAGCGGCTTAAACCTTATCTATTTTATAAAAAAAGAATTATCAGGAGATTTGCGCATCCAGATTAAGGACACTGAGCAAAACAAGGTTATTATAGAACTTCCTCTGTCAAAAAAAGCCGGGTTTAACAAAACAAACTGGTCACTCCAATTTATACCTGAGGCTACTGACGGGAAAAAATACCCGGGAACCGCTTCTTTCAGCCCGATGTGTTATGTTGTGCCCGGGAAATTTAGCTTTTCGATAAATATAGCCGATAAAAATTACCAGGCTGAGGGTATGGTAAAGCCTGACCCCAGGGTTGAACTGGACGTGGATGGACTTAAAGAGCAATACAAATTGATGGGGGAACTGGCCAGGATCAACTTTTATTTTTCCAAAGGAATTAGCCTGCGCAAGAATTTAAAAAAGTCTCTGCAGGATAAAATCAATGAAATTGAAAAGCTGGCCGGAGAAAATAAGGCGACCGACCGGGAAATGATTAAAAATTTAAGTAACGAGTTAACGGATTTAGCCAAAAAATTTAATGTCCTGTCGGAAATATTTGAAACAGAAGGTACTATCACCGGACTTTCGCTCCCTTATGAAAAATTTCTCCGAGGTCCGATAAACCTTTCAATAATTTCCCTTTGGAGCGGCATATCAGGTTTTCCAGGTCGCCCGACTGAAACAGAAAAAAAGATGGCGCAGGAGATATCCTCCGCCATTTTTAAAGCTTGCGCAGAAATTGACCGATTTCTCGAAATTGATATGCCTTCCATGAACGAAAAATTGGAAAAATCCGGGCTCGGTAAAATTGCCGTTCCGGCCAAAATACTTAAAAATTAGCAGAATAACTGAACGACATTTATATTTTATTTATTATCAATATTTTAACTATATGTCGGCCTGCCGACAATTTATTAACTTTTTGTAAAAAAATCTTGCTTTTTATAGAAAATTTCTCTATATAAGTATTAAGATTCTTTAAACCAAACGGAGGAAAACTTGGTTATTGCTGTTACCAATCAAAAAGGTGGAGTAGGTAAGACCACTACCTGTGTTAATGTATCAGCCGCTCTGGCTCTAATGGGCTATAAAGTCCTTTTAGTAGATATGGACCCTCAGGCTCACAGTACAATTTCCATCGTGGTTAATCCGGCCCAGTATGCTAAATCTCTGTTTGATGTTTTGATGGATAAAAACACAAAAATAGATGACATAATCGTAAAATCAACAGTTCCCGGGCTGGACGTGGCCATATCAAAAATATCGATGGCCAAACTTGAGCCGGCTTTGATAGGTGAGTTTGATGGACATTATCGACTGCGTGACAGTCTAAACCCGATAAAAAACAAATATGATTTTATTTTCATCGATACTCCGCCCACCTTGGGTTTAATAACTCTAAATGCTCTGGTAGCTGCTTCCCATATTTTGATTCCGATTCAATCTTCTTATCTATGCCTTGAAGGGACTGATGATTTACTGGAAACAATTGACAAAGTAAAAAGAATCGCCAACCCGGATTTAGAAATCCTGGGCGTAATAATCACACTTCATGATAGAAGAACAAACATATCAAAGGACGTGGTTGACAGAATAATAGAAGTTTTTGGCGATAAAGTCTTCAAAACATTCATTTCTAAGAGCGTAAAACTTGAAGAAAGCCCTGCCTACAAAGAAAGCATATTTACTTTTGCCCCAGACTCTATCGGGGCGATTCAATATAAACAAATTGCCGAGGAGTTGTTAGAACGTGCAAAAAACTAAAAAATCTGGCCTGCCTGACTTTTTGACCATGAGGCATGACCCTCATTTTGTTGAGTTAATTGCCTCAAAGTCTCCGGCGCCTCGAGTTAGATTAATTCCGCTTGATAAGATTGACCCGAACCCGCGCCAGCCCAGGAGTGAGCTTGGAAACATTGAGGAGCTGATGGAATCGATAAAAACCAAAGGCGTCCTGGAGCCTATACTGGTACGGGCCAAGGGAGAGCGTTTTGAGATAATCGCCGGAGAAAGAAGGTATATTGCCTCCAAAAACCTGGGATTGAAAGAAATTCCGTGCATTGAAATGGATGTAGAAGAACAGGAGGCCATGGAAATTTCTCTAATCGAGAATTTACAACGCAAGGACCTCGACATTTTTGAAGAAGCTGACGGCCTAAAAGCGTTAATGACCATGTATGGCTACAGCCATCAGCAGATCGCCGAAAAGATTGGCAAGGCAAGGTCGACCATTACGGAGATTATTTCTGTGTCCAGGATCCCTCTGTCGCTGAGAGAAAAGCTTAAAAAGGCCGGCATAAACAGCCGCTCCACAATAATCGAAATAGCAAAAATCGAAAATGAAGACTCAATGGAAAAGGTGGTAAATCAGATAATTGAAAGACGTTTAACGCGCACTGATACGAGAGACCTGACCAGACTTTTTAAAGAAAAAGAAGAACAGCAAAAGGAAAAACAAAAATATTATGTTTTTAATTATGTGCCAAAAGAAAATAAAACGTACCGATTGCGTATTGAATTCAAGAAACAGGTTGTTACAAGGCAGGAGTTGATAAAAATCCTGGAAGAAATTCTTGAAACACTCAAGAGAGAACCCACAGAAAAATAATTTTTTATAACAACTGATACGCTTTCTAATGATAAATTTCATAATAATAACCTTTTTTTAAATCTTCTTTTCATTTTTCAGAATATAAATTTTTAAAAGCCATCGTTGCACAATTCATATTTGCCAAATTAATTATCTTGCCCCTTCCGATATTAGTTTACATAATATAACTTATGCGACACATTTAGCCCAGATAATATAACTTATTTATTATCTTTTATTTAGCAAATTTTTAATTCTGTGGATATCTAAGATAACCTAATTTTGTTCATCTGTGGAAATATAGAGTTTAAAAAGGAATATTCTGGCAGCCAGGAAACAGGACATAAAAATTAGACATAAAAAAAGCCCCGCTTTTTACAGCGGGGCTTGGTTCTGCAAGAAATTATTTTAGGATTACAAACCCTTGCTCATCATATCCAGAAAATCGGCGTTGGTTTTGGTCTTGGAAAGTTTCTCCAGGAGCAACTCCATGGCCTCAACTTCGTTCAGCTGGCTCAGAATTTTACGCAGTATCCAGATGCGGTTGAGGTCTTTATCCGGGATCAACAATTCTTCCTTTCTGGTGCCCGACCGGCTTATGTCTATGGCCGGGAAGATTCTCTTGTCCACCAGACGCCGGTCAAGGTTGATTTCCATATTGCCGGTTCCTTTGAACTCTTCGAAAATAACATCATCCATGCGGCTGCCGGTATCGACCAGAGCGGTGGCCACAATGGTCAGGCTGCCGCCTTCTTCAATCTTCCGGGCCGAGCCGAAAAATTTCTTTGGTTTGTTCAGAGCGTTAGCGTCGATACCACCGGAGAGCACCTTGCCCGATGGCGGGACAATGGCATTATGAGCCCTGGCCAGTCGGGTAATGGAGTCCAGCAGGATGACCACGTCTCTTTTAAGCTCAACCAGCCTCTTAGCCTTTTCCAGCACAATATTAGCCACCTGGACGTTCCGGGTTGGAGGCTCATCAAACGTTGAGGCCACCACTTCACCGTTGACACTCCTTTTGAAATCAGTAACTTCTTCCGGACGCTCCGCAATCAGCAAAACAATCAGGAAAATTTCCGGGTGATTTTTCTCGATTGACTTGGCAATTGTTTTTAACAGGGTAGTTTTCCCGGCCCGGGGAGGCGACACGATTAAACCTCTCTGCCCCTTCCCTATTGGAGTTAACAATTCCATCACACGGGCATTCATATTCTTGGGGTTACCGTCCTGAAGCTTGATCAGCTCGAACGGATAGACCGGCGTCAGCTGTTCAAAATGCACATTCCGCCTGGCTTCCAGCACGACGTCCGGGTGCAGAAAATTTATGGCTTCTATCTTAATCAGGGCAAAATATTTTTCACCATTTTTGGGAGGCCTGACTACGCCGGAAATAGTATCTCCGGTCCGCAGCTGAAATTTTCTGATCTGGGAAGGCGAGACATAAATGTCATCAGGGCTTGGCAGATAGCTGAACTCTGGTGCTCTGAGGAAGCCAAACCCGTCTTCCAGGATTTCCAGCACGCCCTCAGAAAACAGCATCCCCTGTTTCTTGGCCTGGGCCTCAAGAATTTTAAAAATGATGTTGTGCCGGGTAGTATTCTCCAGGTCTTCTTCTTCCAGACCCATAGAGGCCGCAATTTTCTTGAGCTGCGGCATTTCTTTTTCTTCCAGGTCAATCAGGCTGTACTCTTTCATTTTTGACACCTCGCTCATTGAAATTTATTTTATCTGTATATTTGGAAGCTCCACTAATTAATAGATTATCAACAATTTACACTTCCCGCCCGGTTTTTAAACAGCTTTTCAATTGGTCAATTCGGGCTCTTTAGCCACGGCCGGGTTGGGTTTCTCGTTGGCGGCTGTAGCTTCCTCCGGTTTCTCCTCAGACGGCGCTCCATTCTTGGGCAGCAGCTCTCTGGTTAGAGCTATTTTCAGGACCTGGTCCATGTTTTCCACCAGGTGAATTTTTAACCCTTGCTTTAGCTTCTTGGGCAAATCTTTCAAATCAGGTTTGTTGTCGATGGGCAAGATTACTTCGGTAATTCCTTCGCGGAAGGCCGCCAGAAGCTTTTCTTTAATACCGCCTACAGGAAGCACCTTCCCCCGCAAGGTGATTTCACCGCTCATGGCCACTTTTTTGCTCACCGGTATGCCCGTCAGAAGGGAAATGATGGCCGTCGCTATGGTGATGCCGGCCGAAGGACCTTCTTTCGGGGTTGCACCCTCGGGCACATGGATGTGAATGTCAAAATTCTTCTCCAGCTCTTTGCCCATATGCAGGTCATATAGCTTGCCGCGAACATAGCTGTAGGCGGCCTGGGCTGATTCCTGCATGATTTCTCCGAGCTGCCCGGTTAACATCAAATTACCCTTACCCTGAATTTTGGTGGCTTCAAAGGTGAGCAGCTCACCGCCGAACTCCGTCCAGGCCATGCCCAGAGCGACCCCCACTTCATCCTGTTTATCAATTTCTAAACGGCGATACTTGGGCACGCCCAGATAATTCTCCACGGTTTTTGGAGTAATCTTTTCGTGGTAATCCTTGCCCTTGGTTACCACCTTTTTGACCATTTTCCGGCAGATGGAAGTTATTTCTCGCTCCAGATTCCGGACGCCGGCTTCCCGCGTATATTCTCTTATAATCTTCAAGATGGCCTGGTCGGTAAAAGTCAAATTCGAGCTGCTCAGGCCATGCGCTTTCAGCTGCTTGGGAATCAAGAATTTTTTGGCAATCTGCAGCTTCTCGTCCTCCGTATACCCGGGTATTCTTATTACTTCCATCCTGTCCAGCAAAGCTTTGGGGATTGGGTCAATGGAATTGGCCGTCACGATAAACATTACCTGGGAAAGGTCAAAATCGGTATCTATGTAATGGTCCAGAAATTCCTTGTTCTGTTCCGGGTCCAGCACTTCCATCAGAGCGGCCGCCGGGTCTCCGCGGTAATCCATGCTCATTTTGTCCACTTCATCCAGCAGAAAAACCGGGTTTTTGGTGCCGGCTCTTTTAATCATCTGGATGATTCGACCCGGATAAGCACCGATGTAGGTCCGGCGGTGTCCGCGGATTTCTGCTTCATCCCTGACCCCGCCAAGCGATAAGCGGACAAATTTCCGGCCGGTCGCCCGGGCAATTGATTTGCCAAGCGAGGTCTTCCCTACTCCGGGCGGGCCGATAAAAGCCAGGATTACCCCCTTGGGATTCTTAACCAGCTGCCTGATCGCCAGATATTCCAGTATTCTTTCCTTAACTTTTTCCAGCCCGTAGTGATCTTCGTTCAGAATTTTTTCTGCTTCTTTGAGGTCTCTCTTCTCTCTGGACTTTTTGTTCCAGGGCAGCGAGATCAGCCAGTCAAGATAATTCCGGCTGACCGTGGCTTCGGCCGACATGGGAGGCATGGTTTCCAGCCGTTCTATTTCCTTTAACGCCTTTTCCTGAGCATCCGGCGGCATCTGGGCTTCAGCCACTTTTTTCTTTAGCTCTTCTATTTCATTTGGTTGCTCTTCCTTCTTGAACTGGGCACCCGGTATAAAAGTTCTCTGGGTTGTTTCCTTGCCTGACCGGCGCTTGCCCCCGGCGGCCGGCTCCCGGCCGATGACGTTTACCAGGGATTCCTGCAGCAAAAATTTGAGCCTTCTTAACCTTTCCCTGGTATTAACGGTTTCCAGCAAATTCTGCTTTTCTTCCAGAGGCAGGTAAAGATGCGAGGAAATGATGTCGGCAATTCTGTCGGTGGAATTTTCTCTTAAAGCCGGAATGATGGAATCTATGTTGGCGTTTTGGTTAACTTTCAGGTATTCTTCAAAGAGTGTAAGCACTCTCTGCAGCAGGTCCCGCGTCTCAGGCGAATCATCTTCGCTTTCCTTAATCACCTTGGCCATAATCTGGTAATAAGGATAAGTTGTTAAATATTCGATTATTCTCGCCCGGTTAAGCCCTTCCACGATGACCTTCATGTTTCTTTCGTCGGTTTTGACCGTTCTGATGATCCGGGCGGTAACCCCCATAGAATAAATATCTTTAGGCAGCGGGTTATCGATGGTGGCATCCATCTGAGCGGCCAGGAAAATCAGCTTGTCCTGCTCATAAGCCTTTTCCAGGGCTTTTATGGATGAAGGCCGGCCGACAATGAAAGGCACCAGGGTGGCCGGAAAGACCACCAGGTCTCTCAGCGGAATCAATGGCACGTTTTTGATTAATTCTGATTTTTCAAAGGTATCGCTCATTTCAGGCTCCGATTGCTTGCTTAAATTTCTCAAAACTCAATCTCTGTTCTTCAACCATCTGTTTGGTGATGACCACTTTCTTGAGCTGTTTGTGAGAGGGCAGATAAAACATCAGGTCGAGCATCAAATCTTCGATAATGGACCTCAACCCTCGCGCTCCTAGTTTTCTCTCAATAGATTTTTCAGCAATGGCTTCCAGAGCTTCCTGCGTAAATTCCAGGCTGACTCCTTCCAGCTCAAACAGCTTCTGGTACTGCTTGATGATGGCATTCTTCGGTTTAACAAGGATGTCAACCAGGTGGTCCCGGCTGAGTTCATGGAAGACCGCCACCACCGGAATTCTTCCCACCAGCTCCGGAATCAAGCCAAATTTTATTAAATCTTCAGGAATCAGATGTTGATAAATGTTACCTGTCTCAGCCGGACTGGCTTTAAGGTCCGCCTTAAAGCCAACTTTTGATTTACCGAGTCGCTGAGCAATTATCCTGTCGAGACCGACAAATGCCCCACCGCAGATGAACAGGATGTCGGTGGTGTCGACCTGGATGAATTCCTGGTAAGGATGCTTTCTTCCGCCCTGCGGCGGAACGTTGGCCACCGTTCCTTCAAGAATTTTCAGGAGGGCCTGCTGAACTCCTTCGCCGGAAACATCTCTGGTAATGGAAGGATTTTCACTTTTGCGGCTTATCTTATCTATTTCATCGATGTAAACAATTCCCTTCTGGGTCCTTTCCAGGTCTCCGCCGGCCGCCTGGTAGAGCCTCAGCAGAACATTTTCCACATCTTCACCGACATAGCCGGCCTCGGTCAGAGTGGTGGCATCGGCTATGGCAAAGGGCACGGATAATAATTTCGCCAGTGTCTGCGCCATCAGGGTCTTGCCTGTACCCGTCGGGCCGATTAGCAGAATGTTGCTCTTGCTTATTTCTACCCCTTCGTCCTTGGGCAGGTTGATCCGCTTGTAGTGGTTGTAAACAGCCACCGAAATCTTTTTCTTGGCCTCTTCCTGCCCGACGATAAACTCATCAAGAGCCTTTTTTATCTCCAGCGGCGTCAGCAAGGTCTCTTTTTTGGGCCGGAAGTCAGCCGCCTTGGGTCGGTCTGAGTACAGAACGGCATGAGCAATCTCCACGCAGCTGTCACAGATGTAGACGCCGTTGGCTCCACCAATAAGCCTTCCCACCTGGCTCTGCGGGCGGTGGCAAAAACTGCATTTTAACCCGCCGGGAAGGTTTCTTGTTTCGTTGGTCATGATGTAAATGCCCCTACAATTTACCTGGTTTTAACCTCTGTCCCCGGGCGTTTCACTCCGAGAAATTATGATTTCGTCAATCAGGCCATATTCTTTTGCCTGCTCAGGAGTCATGATGAAATCTCTTTCTACATCGGCCTGTATTTTTTCCATCGGCTGTCCTGTATGTCTGGACAGGATCCGGTTGAGAGTTTCTCTCATCCTGAGGATTTCTTTGGCCTGAATGGCCAGGTCGGAAGCCTGGCCGTGAAATTCACCAAAAGGCTGGTGTAAGATAATCCGGGAATTGGGCAAAGCATACCGTTTGCCAGCCCGGCCAGCCGTCAACAGGACGGCCGCCATGCTGGCCGCCTGCCCGAGGCAAATGGTGGTCACCGGCGCTTTTATGAATTGCATGGTGTCATATATGGCCAGTCCGGCGGTAATACTCCCTCCGGGGGAATTTATGTAAAGAGAAATATCAGCCCGGCTATCTTCAGCTTCAAGGTAAAGTAACTGAGCAATGGTCAAGTTAGCTACCTCGTCCGTAATTTCCGTCCCCAGAAAGATGATTCTATCTTTTAACAGACGAGAATATATATCGTAACCTCTTTCGGAACGTCCGTCTGTTTCTATCACGAAGGGAATTAAGGCCATGCCCAGCCTTTACTTTATTATAATCTTATCTTCCAAAAAGTCAACGGTTTTACGGAGAAGCAGGTTCAGCCGCCAGTCTTCCAGCCTGTTCTCCTTAACCAGTGCCTCTTTAAGCCTGTCCACCGGCAGGTTTCTTTCTTCCGCAATCTTTTTAATTTCTTCGTCCAGTTCGCCATCAGAAACAGATAAACCCTCTTTCCTGGCGATTTCTCTCATCAAGAGATGATGTTTGAGGTTTTTTTCAGCCTGGCCTCTGGCTTCGGCCGCCACCTGTGGCCAGACTTCTCTGGGTATTTTTTTGAGCTCCTCTTCGCGGAACTGCCTGGCGATCAGCGCCTCTGCCTCTTCTTTGACCATGCTTTCAGGAATGGCCAGGTTAATCCTGTCGGCCAGCCTGGACAGAAACTCGTCAACTATCTGACTGCGTTTTTCCGCTTCCCGGTGTTTGACCAGGTCCTGCCTGATCTTTTCCTTCAGGGCCTCCAGCCCGTCGACCTGGTCAACCGTTTTGGCAAATTCATCGTTAAGGGCGGGAACCTTTTTTTCTTTTATTTCCAGCACTTTAACCCGGTACTCAATCTGCTTGCCCGCAAATCTTTTGTGTTTATAGTCTTCCGGGTAAGCTACCATAAAAACCTTTTCTTCGCCCGGCTTCATGCCCGGCAGTGCTTCATTCAGCTGCGGTTCATTTTCAGCATGACCGGCCAGGACCACAACTTTGTCTACCGGCATAAACTTTTTCTCGGCCAGGTCTTTGCCCTGGATTTCGATGACCACGTAATCGCCTTCGGCTACTCCCCTGTCAGAAACTGGAAGGTATTCGGCCGCATTTTCCTGCAGGTTTTTTAATATGGTCTCGATTTCAGATTCTTCTACCTTTATTTCTTCCAGCCTGACTTTTTCCCCCAGATAATCGTCTGGGAGTTTTATTTCCGGCCAGACTTCAAATTCCACCTGGTACCTGACGCCTTTGTCCAGGTCAAAATCTATCGATTTCACCCGGGGGACGCTGACCGGATAAACACCGAGAGCTTCCAGTTCCTGCTGAAGGCTTTCCGGAATCAGGCTGTCCAAGATGTCTTCCCTTATTTCGCTCTGGAACATCTTTTCCACCATTTCCCGAGGAGCGTGCCCCTGACGAAAACCCGGCAGCTTGACGCGGGAAATGTACTTTTTCAGCACTTTTTCGTATTCTTTCCTGACCTGCTCGGCCGGGATCTCCAGGTCAACAGCTCTGACCGTCTGGCTGATAATTTTCAAGCGATCTTGATTGGCATTTTGTTCCATGTAATTTTCCTTTTAAGTTTATGTATTCCCGCTTGCGGTCAGCGAGAACTCGTTATTTCTCTGGTGGGCAGAGCGGGAATCGAACCCGCACTCCTTTTCAGGAACTAGGTCCTAAGCCTAGTGCGTCTGCCAATTCCGCCACCTGCCCGTCATAAAAAGAGCTTGGGTTGATTAAATGGTTAACGATAGGTAAGGAAAATTAATATCATACATTTGAGATTTAGTCAATTGACCGGCGTCTATTTTATCAACTTACTCAGTCTGTCGGCTAAAGACCGGTCGAGCTTCTGTAAAACCTTCAAAACTTCTCGAGCGCTGTAATTGTCGTTCAGGTTAATATAAACGATGGCCAGGTTATATTGAGCAACCGCATTGTTGGGGTTTAACTGCACGGCTTTTTCCATATAAGGCAGCGCTTTTTCAAAATCCTTAAGAAACATGTATTCCAGCCCGATGTTCAACCAACCGTTTGGGTCATCGGGAGCCAGGCTGTTATATTTTTTGAAAGCTTCGACCGCCTCCTGGTGTTTGTTCAGCTTGCTGTAAACCTGACCCAGGCTGTACCAGGCATAATTGTAATCATTCTTGATGGCCAGACAATCATTAAGAGCTTTCGCCGCATCTTCCAACCGGTTCATTTTAAAATACATAATGGCCAGGTTAAGGTAAGCCACCTCATTTTTCGGGTTCAGGTCAATCAATCTCTTAACTGCCTCTATGCCCTTGTCATACTTTCCAGCCTGGTCATACATCTGCAGAATCTGGTTGTAGTAGACGGCGGCATCCTGCTTGTTCAGGCTGGCCAGTTTGAGGAAAATTTGTTCGGCTTCCTCATGCTGGCCGGCCGCGGCCAAAAGTTGGGCCAGGTTGTAATTGCACTTTATATCATTCGGGTTCAATTTCAGCGCTTCCCGGTAAGCGGTTATGGCCTGGTTATTGTCTTTTAAATTCTGGTAGGCCTGAGCCAGTTTGAACCAGCCGCTCCATGGATTTTCCGGCTGGCTCTGGACGTATTTTCGGTAGTACTCAGCCGCCCGTGCATAATCCTGCAGTTCTTCGTAGATGGTGCCCAGCTCAAAAAAGACCTCCTTGCTTTCCAGGTTGTTAGCCACGGCTTTCTCCAGCTGTTCGGCTGCTTCCTTAAACTTTCTCTGATTCAAAAGACAAAGCCCCAGCCCGTAAAGAGCCCGCGGTTCATTGGGATTAACCAGCAGGACCTTAGCGTAATTATTGTAGGCTTCCTGAAAATTCCTGATGTTATAATAGCTTTTGCCGAGCAGGAGATAACCGCCAACATCATCAGGTTTGAGCTTCAGGTATTTTTCAAGATATATGATGGCTGTCTGGGGTTCGTTTAAAAGAGCGGCCGCTTTACCCAGAAGCTGAGCCCCGGGCATTGTTTCAAAATAATCTTCTTTGGCAGCACTCTTCAGCTCAACTCCCTTGGCCTGTCTGTTAAAACTTTCGACCACCTCTATCGGTACGCCGAACCTGACTCCCGGACCGAACACCATGGCCATGGCCACCACTTTCCCGTTTGCGTTAAAAACCGGAGCTCCGCAACCTGACTTTTCCAGATTAATTATCAGGTCCATAAGTTTTGCTCGCTCAGAGCTGATATTCAGGAAATCTCTGATCTGACCTTCAGTTATGATTATCTGCCCGTTTATTTCACTCAGGGAATATACTTTGGCTCCTTTTTCTGGCTGAACAGAAGTTTCAATCTTAATCGGTTCCAGTTTGCCTTTTATTTTTATCAGGGCCAGGTCATAATTCTTATCAATGACCAGCAGGTTTTCCACTTTGCTTTTCTTGCCCGAGATTGAAGTAATCTCCGCTTCGGTCGCCCGTGAAATAAGGTGGTAAGGAACCAGAACCAGGTCTTCAGCGATGGCAAACCCCGTTCCCTCTCCCACCACATTCTTCCTGTCGTCCCAGCCCAGAAAGGTAACCACCCCTGAAGAATTTTTCATCAGGACGTCGCTTATCTCCTGGGCTGATGTTAAAATGGCAAGAATTAAAAAGACCATTAAGCCCGAAAGCCAGCGCGGGACTCTCATCGTGCCTCCTTCCATTCCTTCAAAAAAAAATCTATATTATTTTAGTCGTTCAAGTCAATCAATTCAATTTTTTTGTTTACCGCTGGAATCAATGAAAAATAAGCTTTATTTTTGGTCCTGGCTGGGCACGATGCTCGTGTCCGGGCTCATCATTTTTGGAGTTTTTGCTCCATCTTTTTTTTCGGTCAGGCACCGACCCCTGGCCGGGTTCATTTTCTCCCTTTACTCTCCACTCTGTCATCAGAAAGCAGAAAGAAGTTACCACCTGTTTGGACAACAGCTGTCTGTTTGCAGCCGCTGTCTGGGCATCTATGCCGGATTCTTTGTTTCTGCTGTCATTTACCTTCTTCTGAAGCCAGCCTGGAAAGTTAAAATCGAGCAACACCCCCGACTTCTGGTCTGGCTGGCACTGCCGATGGGGGCTGATGTGGCCGCCGGCTGGCTCAACCTGTGGGAATCAGCCCTGTGGCTCAAAACGGCCACCGGGCTGGTCTGGGCGGCCATTCTCCCCTTTTTCTGGTTCAAAGCTCTCCGGGAATTTTATCAAGAAAGAAGTCGACAAGTTGCCTGAAAGGGCGGAATGGAATTAAAATAGTCAGGATAAATAAGATATTTGGGCATAAAGTGAACTTCCAAGAAAGGATAGACCATGAACGAAAAGCAGGTTGATTTTCTTACCCCGGCTGCCCTGGCCGGCCTCCTGGTCGGTGCTGTTTCTTCTATTCCCTTTTTTAACTGCCTGTGCTGCCTGTGGGTTGTGGCAGGCGCTGCTTTTTCTGTTTATTTATTAACCAAAAGGTCAGAATTCCCGGTAAAAAGCAACGAAGCCCTGTTAACCGGTCTTTTGACCGGAATTGTGGGCAGCCTGGTTAATTCCCTGCTGGAAATTCCTCTGCGGCCGATTTATGTCAACCTTTTTGGCCGTTTTTTTGAATCCATGTCCAGGTTCATGGAAGAAATACCTCCGGGCTGGGAAAAGCTGACCCGGATGCAGTATGAAGGTTTTAACCTTTCCCTTTTCTTTTTAGATCTGCTATTATCTTCTATCTTATTTGCCTTTTTTGGAGCCATCGGCGGCTTGATCGGTTATTCATTGTTTGGAAAGAAAAACACGGCAGGAGAAAAAGATGTCCAGGCGCCTCCGCAAGACAACAGTCATAGTCAACCCGGCCTCTAATCACGGCCAGACCAGACACCGCTGGCTGGAAATAAAAGAAGCCCTGAAATCTTTTTTTAAAGAATTCAAGTATGATTTTACGGAGAAACCACGGCAGGCGACAGACCTGGCCCGCCAGGCTTTGAAGGAAGGAACAGAGCTTCTGATCAGCGTGGGGGGAGACGGGACGGTCAACGAAGTGGCCAATGGTTTCTTTGATAACCACAAACCCATAAACCCGGAAGCCAGCCTGGGCATCGTCCCGTCCGGCACGGGTTGTGACCTGATGCGCAGCCTCAACATCCCCCGGAATCTGAAAAATGCCGTGCGCTTTATCTCGGAAGCTCCTGATTCACTGATTGACATCGGGCGGGTCAACTATTCAACGGAAAATGGCCAGCAAGAATCTCGCTACTTTCTCAACATTGCCGACTTTGGCCTGGGCGGTGAAGTGGTAAAAAGGGTTAACGAAGAAAGGCTAAAAAGGAAAGCTTCCTCCTACGTTAAATGCCTGATCGAAACCATGCTCACCTTCAAGGGCCATGAGGTTAAAGTAAAAATTGATGGGGAAGAAAAAGCGGCCGGGAGATATTTAATCGGAGCCATTGCCAACGGAAAAATTTTTGGCAAGGGTATGAAAATCGCTCCCCGGGCTGAGCTGAACGACAGCCTCTTTGATGTCATTCTGGTGAAGGGGCTCAAATTTTTGGAATTCTGCATACACGGCTGGAAGTTGATAAACGGAAGCCACCTTTCTTACCACAAAGTAACCATGCTGCGCGGCCGTAAAATTGAAGTCCTGCCGCTGACCCCGGCACCGGTGCTCATTGAACTTGACGGCGAGCAGGTCGGGACTTTGCCTGCCTCCTTTGAAATAATTCCGGCCACCATGCAGGTCAAGGGGTTCGTCGGGTCCCGGCTTCAAAAAAGATGAAAGAAGAATTTATTTTTTGGGCAGATAGTAAGGGTTGTTGGTCAAGCAGAGCCGGCCGTTTTTATCATAAAACCGGTAGATGATGGTTTTGGTTCTGATGTATGGCTTCTGGTATTCAACTCTTTTCAGATAATTTTTTGTTTCCGGGTAAGGCGGAATTCCGTTATGTTTTTCCACCGCCATCTGCCCGGCGTTGTAAGCGGCCAAAACTAAATTTCGGTCTCCGTTGAATTTTTTAATCAGGTCCTTCAGGTACTTGATGCCTCCCTCGATGTTTTGTTCGGGGTCAAAAACGTTGAGCACTCCGTATTTGATGGCTGTTTCCGGCATCAGCTGCATAAGGCCCAGAGCGCCTTTTTCAGAGACGGCAAACTGGTCATAGTTTGATTCAGCTTTGATGACCGCATGCACAAAGTCGGCCGGTACACCATGCTTGGCGGCTAATTTTTGAATGATGGGGTCATATTTCTCCCGGGCAGATTGCCCTGCGCCCGCAGCCTCTCGGGTCCAGAAAAATATAATAAATATCAGACCTATAGCCGCTAAAAAAACTTTCCTGCCCATCTTTCTATCTATATCTTTATGATTTCCACACCCCTAAGTCAATCGCCTCTGGGGGTGATTTTACAGCGACTGCCGGAAAATTTCAAAAGCTTTTTCCAGCGCCCGGTCGATCATTTCTACCCGGCTTCCCCCGGCCTGGGCAAAATCAGGACGGCCGCCGCCGCCTCCACCGACCACGCCGGCAATCTCTCTGATAATCCTGTTGGCCTGAATTTTCTGGCTTAAATCGCCGGCCACCGCCACTACCAGAAGGACTTTACCCTCAGCAGCCGAAGCCAGGACGACCAGGCCGCGGCCGATTTTTTGCTTTAAAGAATCGGCGTAGGAACGAAGAGCTTCTATGTCCAGCCCCTCAAATTTTTGAGCAACAAATTTCACTCCATCAATTTCTTTGATTTCTATCTCCGGCGATTGACCAGCCTGATGCAGGAGTTTATGCTTGAGCTTCTTAATTTCCTGCTCTTTTTCTTCCAGCTGCTGAAGCAGTTTTTCCGCCCGAACATGCAATTCCTTGCGGCTGACTTTAAAAATGGTTTCCAGCTGCCGGAATTGCTGTTCCATTTCCTTGACGTAACGGAAAGCTTCCTCGCCCGTTACGGCTTCCACCCGCCGGAGCCCGGCCGCCACACTCGATTCAGAAATTATCTTGAAGAAGCCAATTTCTCCGCTGCTCTTAACGTGAATGCCACCGCATAATTCCTTGCTAAAATCACCCACGCTGACCAGCCTGACTTTTTCTCCGTACTTCTCCTCAAAGATGGCCATGGCCCCTTCAGCTATTCCCTCTTCCAGGGTGGTTATCTTCACCGTGACCGGTAAATTTTCCCTTATTTTTTCGTTCACCAGCTGCTCGACTTTAAAAATTTCTTCCTCGCTCAGAGCGGCATAATGGGTAAAGTCGAATCGCAACCTCTTATCGCTTACCAGCGATCCGGACTGCCGTACGTGGTCACCCAGAATCTGTCTCAGCGAAGCATGCAACAGGTGGGTGGCCGTGTGGTTCCGGCTGATGGCTTTCCGGCGCCCGGCATCAACCACCGCTTCGACCTTCTGCCCTACCCTGAGTTCTCCCGACAGAGCTCTGACCTGGTGGACAATAACTCCGGGAACCGGAGCAAACGTATTTTCCACCAGGCCGGAAAAATCCGAGCTTTTCAGCACGCCCGAGTCCCCGACCTGACCGCCGGCTTCGGCATAAAACGGAGTGATGGAAAGAATTACTTCGCCATTCTGTCCTTCAGCCAATCTATCAACTTTTTCTCCGTTCATCAGGATGGCCAGGGCTTCTGTTTCTTCAACTTCCTCTTTTTCGTAAAAAACGGGCGTAATCTTTAATCGCTGAAATTCTTGGTAGATGGTCTTTTCTTTCAGCCTGGCTTCGCCTTCCCAGGACTGCCGGGCTCTTTCTCGCTGAATTTTCAGCTCGTTCTGGAAACCGGGTTCATCTATCTCCAGGTTTTTTTCTCTGGCCAGTTCCTGGCACAGGTCAAGAGGAAAGCCAAAGGTATCGTAAAGTTTAAAAACTTTTTCACCCGAAATAACCTTCTGCCCGGAGTTTATTGCTTCCTGTGCGTATTCTTCGAAATACCTCAGGCCAGAATTAAGAGTGTAGGCAAACCTTTCTTCTTCGGCCAGGCACACCCGGCTGATGTAATTCAGGTTGGACATCAGCTCCGGATAAGCATCTTTCATGACATCCACCACCCTGGAAGCCAGGCGGTAAAGGAATGGTTTTTCCAGGCCGAGCAGGTTACCGCGCCGGTAAGCACGCCTGATCAGGCGCCGCAAAACATAGCCCCGGCCTTCGTTGGCCGGGCTTACCCCGTCACCGATCAGAAAAGTTATGGCTCGAATGTGGTCAGCTATAATCCGGATATAAACATCAGTTTCTCCGCCGGTCGGGTATTCCTGTCCGGTTTCTTCCGAAATGGCTTCAATCAACGGCAGGAAAAGGTCCGTGTCAAAGTTGCTCCTCCTGTTCTGCAGCACGGCCGCCATGCGCTCCAGCCCCATACCCGTGTCAATCGACGGCCTGGGCAACCGGTGCAGCTCGCCCTTCTCATCCTGGTAAAACTCCATGAACACCAGGTTCCAGAGCTCAACCACCCGGTCACTTCCCTTCTCTATCAGTTCGTATGGTTCTCCCGGCTCGACCTCTTCTCCGAAGTCATAGTGAATTTCGCTGCAGGGGCCGCAGGGACCTGTCTCACCCATGGCCCAGAAATTGTCTTTTTTGCCAAACCGAAAAATGCGAGAGGAAGGTATTCCAATTTCTTTTGACCAGAGGTTAAAGGCATCTTCGTCATCCTGGTAAATGGTGATGTAAAGCCTTTCGGGCGGGAGTTTGAAAACTTCAGTTACCAGCTCCCAGGCATAACTGATAGCTTCTCTTTTAAAATAATCACCAAAGGAGAAATTGCCCAGCATCTCAAAGAAGGTATGATGCTTGGGCGTGCGGCCAACCTGCTCCAGGTCGTTATGTTTCCCGCTCACCCTGAGGCATTTCTGGACAGAAGCGGCCCGGCTGTAACTTCTTTTTTCCAGCCCCAGGAAAATATTTTTGAACTGATTCATCCCGGCGTTGGTGAAGAGCAACGTCGGGTCATCCTTGGGAATCAAAGATGAGCTCGGTACAATCCGATGTCCCTTGCTTTCAAAAAACTTAAGAAAAGCCGTTCTGATGTCATGTGCCTTCATGTTCCTTTAACTTTCCTCTTCACCCCCTCCTTCGACACGCTCGACTTTAACCATGTCTTTTTCCATCTCTTCCAGAGCTATATCCAGAGTAGACTGGATCCCCATAACCCTCAACTTGAAGGCATCCGGATTAGATGAATACTTGATGCCCTGTTCAAAAGAAATATAACCATCACGATAGAGCTGGTAAATCGACTGGTCAAAAGTTTGCATACCGTACTGAGCCACACCCGTGGCAATGGCGTCGCGGATGAGACCGGTTTTATCGCGGTCGGCAATACATTCCTGAATGTAAGGTGTGGAAATCATGACTTCCACCGCCGGCACCCGCCCCTGTTCATCCATCCTGGGCACCAGGCGCATGGAAATAACCGCTCTTAAGACGCTGGCCAGCTGCAGCCGCACCTGTCTCTGATGGTGGGGCGGAAAAGTGGAAATGATACGGTTTATGGTTTCCGGCGCATCGAGAGTATGCAGGGTGCTCAAAACCAGGTGCCCGGTTTCGGCGGCCAGCAGGGCAGTCTCGATCGTTTCCAGGTCGCGCATTTCGCCCACCAGGATGACATCCGGATCCTCACGCAGGCAGGCTCTCAGCCCGCGGGAAAAGCTGGTGACATCCATGCCCACTTCCCGCTGACTGATGATACTCTTTTTATCCTTGTGCAGATATTCAATCGGGTCTTCGATGGTGATGATGTTCTCCCGGCGATGGGTATTGATGTAATCAATCATGGCCGCCAGCGTGGTGGTCTTACCGCTTCCGGTGGTACCGGTAACCAGCACCAGACCGCGGGGGTAAAAAGCAATCTTTTCCAGAATTTCCGGCAGCAATAATTCCCGGATAGTTTTAACCTCAAGGGGAATGATTCTCAAAGCAATGGCAATCGAGCCGCGCTGGTAATAAATATTTCCGCGAAAACGTCCAAATCCAGACAGGCTGTAGGCCAGGTCCACATCAAATTCTTCCTTGAGCTTTTTCTTCTGATAATCAGTCATAATCTGGTTGGCCAGGTCTTCCGTATCTTCCGGCGTCAGTTTTGGAAAGCCAACCAAAGGAATCAGCGTGCCATGAACCCTGATCATGGGGTGATTGCCCGCCTTCAAATGAAGGTCAGAAGCATCACGTTCAATGGCAATTTTTAAAAGGTCATCAATTATCATCATCCCCTCCCTTTAATTTCCTTGGTATGATTTTCAAGAAATTTTACAAAAAGAAAATTAAAGCTTTTTGCCATGGCCATTCTTCAGAATCAAAAACGCATTTGAAATTAACTTAATACTATATCAGCCTGTTCTTAAAGTCAATTTAAAAATATTTTTGAAGTTTTTCTAAACCGACTCACCGCAGTAAGGGCAAGTTTTTGCCTTGTAGGGCAGCGGACGATGACAATTCCAGCACAGGTTAGTGGTGCGCTGTTCTCTGGCCTTAATCCTGGCAAAAATATCTTCCAGTTCAGGCGGTTTTTCAGCCTGTCCTTTAATTTTGGACAGCTCTCTGATGATTTCCTGAGCCGACTGAATTCGTTCTTCAACTTTGGGAGCCAAGCATTTCATGATCAGCACGTCAATTTCTTTGGGCACCCTCATATTTTTTAGCCTGGGTGGAGTAACTTTTCCCTGCTGCGCTTTTTCCAGGATTTTAAACGGGTCAGGGTCAAAAATTGGCGGCCGCCCAACCAGCATTTCGTAAAAAATACAGCCTATCGAGTAGATATCTGACGGGTAGGAGGCTTTGCCCAGGAATTGCTCGGGGGCCATGTAGGGCGGTGAGCCAATTCGGGTTGGGGCATAGGGCGAGGAATTAAGCCAGGCCGAGGTGCCGAAATCAGTTATTTTAACCGTTCCTTCTTCAGAAATCAGGATGTTGGAAGGACGCAGGTCGCGGTGGATAATTTTATTCTTGTGGGCATGGTCAACGCCATAGGCAATTTGCTTGATGATATCAACCGCTTTCTCCCAGTCGAGTATTTTTTCTTTTTCCAGCAATTTCTCCAGAGACTTCCCCTTAACGTATTCCATAACCATAAAAAATACGTCTTTTTCTTTTTCCGCGGCCAGCACCCTAACAATGTTGGGATGGTTCAGAGCGGCCTGCAGGCGGGGCTCTTTAAGCAATTTATAAAGTTCCTGGGATTGTTTGTGCGGAACTTTTATGGCCACTTTGATGTCCAGCCAGGTATCGCGGGCCAAATAGACCGAGCCAAACCCGCCGCTACCCAGTGACCTCAGAATTTCATATTTTCCAACTTTTTGTCCCTGTAAAAACATCTTACCAGTTCCAGAAATGAGATATCATGGCCACGGCTGATATTATAGCCGTTTCCGTCCTGAGAATCCTCTGTCCGAGAGAAACTCCTTTAAATTCATTCTCCTTTAATTTTAACTTTTCCTCAGCGGTCAGGCCTCCTTCCGGCCCGACCGCCAGGCAAACTGAACCGGGTGTCACGGCCTGAAGCACATCTTTCAGATAAACCGAGCTGTCTTCATCAAGGAATAATTTTAACTCGGCCGTGGCCCGAGCCAGAAGCTTTTCCAGAGTTTCCGGCGGCCTGATTTGAGGCAGCACGGCGCCCTTCGACTGCTTCAGAGCTTCCCTGGCTATTTTCTGCCAGCGGTTGAGGCGGCCGCCGAGTCGGTCGCTTGATATTCTTAGAGCCCGACGGGTAACCATCGGCTGTATCTCGGACACTCCCAGTTCAGTCACTTTTTGGATGATGAAATCGCCAGTGCCGGGTTTGGTCAGACCAAACCACAGGCTGATGTCCGTCTTTAGTTTTTCCTCTTCAATACTTATTGTTTTAAGCCACGTTTGATCTTCTTCCACCCTGAGCACTTCGGCCAGAAGTCTTTTGCGGCGCCCATCGGTCAGCCAGATTTTATCCCCCGTTCTGACCCTTGACACGCGGGCCAGATGATGATGTTCTTCGCCTTCAAGCGAAAATTTTTGGTTTTCTGGCCAGTTCTTGATAAAAAATTGATTACTGGTCAAAGCTTCCGCTTCCTTTTGACTTAAGATAATTATCAAAAATGGTTCTGTCTATTTCTTCAAGTTTTTCGCCCCTTAACTCAGCCAGCCGTGTCAGGAGTGCTTTTTGCTCTTTATCGAGGTGGTCAGGAGTTTTTACTTTTACCCTGACATACAGGTCGCCTGTGCGATGTCCGCCTATTTCTTTAAGCCCGGCATTTTTGATTTTAAAAACTTCGCCAGACTGAACACCGGCCGGTATTTTTAAAACTTCATACTCACCATTCAGCAGGGGCACCGCCACTCTGGCACCAAGAGCAGCCTGGGTAAAAGAGATTGGAATTTCGCAGTACAGGTCGCGACCTTCACGCTCAAAGAAATGATGTTTTTTAACCTGAATCAGCACATAAAGGTCGCCTCTTGGCTGTCCGGGGTCCCCCGCTTCCCCCTCACCGCTCAGGCGGAGCCTGGTGCCGCTGTCGACGCCGGCCGGTATCTTTACCCTTATCTCTTTTTTCTCCCTTATCTTGCCGGTGCCGCGGCATTCCTGACAGGGGGTAGTAATTATCTCTCCGGTCCCGCTGCAATGGGAACAGGTTCTGGTTATGGTGAAAAAGCCCTGCTGATACCTGAGCTGACCCCGGCCCCGGCAGGTTGGACAGATGCTTTTATGGGTGCCGGGCTGAAGTCCGGTACCATGGCAAACCGGGCAGTGTTCGTTTCTGGTCAGTTTAAGAGTTTTTTCAGTGCCGGCCGCCGCTTCTTCCAGACTGATGCTTATTTCCAGCACCAGATCACGCCCGGATTGCGCCCGGTGGCGCCGCCGGCCCGGTTCACCAAAGAAATCCGAGAAACTGAAACCAAAAAAATTCCCTAAAATATCTTCAAAATCCTGAAAGACCGAAGAATCAAAGCCGCTGAACCCCTGATACCCCTGCCCCTGAAGCCCCTGATGGCCGTAGCGGTCGTAGATGGCCCTTTTTTCCGGGTCAATTAACACGCTGTAAGCTTCAGCCGCCTCTTTAAATTTTTCTTCGGCTTCTTTGTTACCGGGGTTACGGTCCGGATGGTATTTAAGAGCAGCCTGTCGGTAAGCTTTCTTTATCTCTTCAGGCGTGGCCTGTCTGGAAACGCCGAGTATTTCATAGTAATCTTTCTTCATCATCCGGCTTCTTCACCTCCTTCTTCCACTTGTCAACTATCTGTTCCAGCTGCTCGGGCAGCAGGCCGGCCGAGGGCTTGATTTCAATCTTCTGCTCCCGGCCAGTACCTACGTCTCTGGCCGAGACTTTAAGTATACCATCAGCATCAATCTCGAAGGTGACGTCAATCTGAGGCACACCGGCCGGAGCCGGATCTATCCCAACCAGGTCAAAAGTGGCCAGCGAAGTATTGTCCTTCGCCCGGTCGCTTTCCCCTTGAAGCACATGAATTCTTACCCGCCGCTGGTTGTTTTCTACCGTGGTAAAAGCCATGGTTTTTCGGGCAGGTATAGTGGTGTTACGCTCTATGATTTTCTGGAAGCCGCCGTTTTCAGTTTCTATGCCCAGGGAAAACGGCGTCACATCAAGCAGCAACACCAGGTCTTTTATTTCGCGACTGAGAATTACGGCCTGCAGGGCCGCTCCGATGGCCACGATTTCATCAGGGTTGATGCGCGCCACCGGCTGCCGGCCAAAAAACTCCTGCACCATCTGCCTCACCAGGGGCATTCGGCTCTGACCGCCAACCAGAATGACCTCATCTATTTTTTCCTTTTTTAGCCGAGCATCGTCAAGCGCCTTCTCACAAATCGTAAGCGTCCGCTCAACCAGATCCCTGGTCAGGCTTTCGAAAAAACTGCGGCTTATTCTTTTACGCAGATGAAGCGAACCTTTATCAGTGGAGCAAATAAAAGGCAGGCTAATTTCGGTTTCTACCGTAAATGATAATTCCCTCTTGGCTCTTTCAGCGGCCTCTTTTATCCTCTGCAGGGCATATCTATCTTCAGACAGGTCAACCCCGTGCTCTTTCTTAAATTCCTCCAGCAGCCAGGCCATCAGCCGGTTGTCAAAATCATCACCCCCGAGAAAGGTATCTCCGGCCGTGGACAGCACATGAAACACACCATCCTGTAATTCCAGAACGGTGATGTCAAAGGTTCCGCCACCCAGGTCATAAACGGCTATCAACCCGTTTTTCCTGGTGTTGAAACCGTAGGCCAGGCTGGCCGCGGTCGGTTCGTTGATGATACGCAGAACATTCAATCCACAGATGGCGGCGGCATCCTTGGTGGCCTGCCTCTGGTGGTCATCAAAATATGCCGGAACGGTGATAACCGCATCTTCCACTCTGGTGCCGAGGTAATTTTCGGCACATTCTTTTAAATAGGCCAGGATCAGAGCTGAAATTTCCTGCGGAGTATACAGCTGGCCGGCCGCTTCAATCAAAATATCACCGTTGGCCGCTTCCACCAGTTTGTAAGGAAGCTTGGTCCTGAGCCTCTCAATTTCTGCCGAATTAAATTTCCGGCCGATCAGCCTTTTTACGGAATAAATGGTGTTTTCTGGATTGATGACAGCCTGACGCCAGGCGGGCATGCCCACCAGGGGCTGGCCAGAAGCGGTAAAAGACACCACCGAAGGAGTGGTATTGGCCCCTTCCAGGTTGGGAATGATGGCAGGCTGGTCTCCCTCCATGTAAGCCACACAAGAAAAGGTGGTTCCCAAGTCTATTCCGATTACTTCACCCATATTATTCTATTTCTTTTTTGGTACCTTAACTCTTACCATAGAAGGGCGCAGAAGTCTATTGTTAATTAAATATCCCTTTTGCAATTCTTCCACTATTTCCACATCATCTACCTCTTCGGACTCTTCAGAAGACAGCGCATGGTGCAAATTTGGGTCGAATTTTTTGTCGCTTATCTCAATCGGCTTCACTCCATACCTGTCCAGCAGCTTGATCAGCAAACGATAGATTAGCTCTACCCCTTCCTTCAGAGTTTTACCGTCGCTCTCATCGGACATCTTTAACGCCCTTTCGAAGTTATCTATGATTGGCAGCATTTCCTGCATAAAGTTCGTCAGAGCATACTGATAATAATCTTCCTTTTCTTTCTCAACTCGCTTGCGCACATTATCGAGCTCGGCCAGGCTTCTCAGAAATTTATCTTTTAATTCATCCACCGTTTTTCTCAGCTGCTCGAGCTCCTGCTCTCTGGCTTCAAGTTCCAGCTTCAGTTTTTCGATGGTTTTCTCAGCTTCACCTGTTTCGACGGCTTTGACTTTAACTTCCCCGCCTTTTCCTTCCTCTTCTCGCTCCAGGTTTATGTATTCAATCTCTTCCTGCTCTGCTCCCTCGTAGGATGGTTGGGGTGCGGTTTTATTTTTTTCTTCGGTCGAAGAATTTTCCTCTTGCTGAGATTTCAAGGCAGTTTTATCCTGGTCTTTCTTCTGTCCGGTCATATCTCCACTCCTTTCTCCATGGTCGATATGGTTCTGGAAAGTTCACGGGCAATCCTGTCCACCAGAGGAATTATTTTTTCATAGGGCAGTCTCTTCGGCCCAATGATCCCCAGAGAACCGAGAACCTGACTTCGGTTTCCATAATGAGACAGAACCAGCGAGCAATCTGTTATTTCCGGTATCTGGAGTTCTGAGCCAATCACTACTTTTACTCTTTCAAGGCTGATCAGGTCGGAAAGCAGCTTGGCCAGCTGAGCTTTCTCCTCAAAGTTCTGGAAAAGAGACTTCAACTTCTGCATGTCAAACAGCTCAGCCTTGTCCAGCAGCCGGGCCGTACCCTGGATGAATATCTTGCTCCTCTCCCTCTCTGGCGTGAGGTAATTTTTCAAAAGGGAAATCATCTTTTCAATCAAATCTTCATACTTTAACTTTAGCTTCGGCAGTTCCCGGAAAAGGTAATCGCGGACAAAGGCCAGGTTCTTACCCCTGAAGTTCTGATTGAGGTACTGCGCTGCCCGGTCAAGTTCGGTCTGAGTAAAGAGCGTTTGGGTTTCAAAAATCTCGGTCTGCACCAGGTTAAAAGTAGAAAGCAGAACCAGCATTATCTTGTTATCTTTCAGCTTGACAAACCGGACCTGGTCAAAATTCACCCGAGAAATTTGCGGCGAAACGACAAAGGCCAGGTTATCCGAGCTGGAGGCCAGAATCTGGCTCACCTGGAGCAGAACGGCGTCCAGCTCCCCGGAGTTTATGGCCAATTCTTCAGGATAAAATTGAACCTGGTCAGACAAGCTGGCCAGGCTTTCATCCAGGATGCTGTTGACGTAAAATTTTAAGCCTTCATCAGTCGGAACTCGTCCGGCAGAGGTATGAGGCTGGAATAAATATCCCTGCTTTTCAAGTTCAGCCATCACATTCCTGATGGTGGCCGGTGATACCTGATAATTTAACCTCTGGGCCAGATAACCAGAGCTGACCGGCCTGCCCGTCTGCAGGTAGACCTCTATTGTAAGATTTAAGATAATTTTTTCTTTATTTTCTAATTTAGAGTAAGGCATTTTCTCTTTTTTCTTTTATTTACCGCAAAAGTCAAGATTTGTCAATCACATAAAAGCTCTGCTCAGGCAATGACCAGGCCGGCGTAGCCCACCACCTCCCGGTAATCGCCGGTGCGGTCCCCGGAGGTCTGGTATCTGACCAGCCTGCCCTCCTTTGCTCCCAAATGCTGAGCGGCCACCAGAAGAGCCGTGGTTGGTTGAAAACCGCACATGGAAATGCCAAAAGTCAGGACCACTTCAAAAAGCCCCCGAGGGTCAAGCTTCTGGATGAAGGAAATAGCTTTGTGGTCAAGCTCCTCCGCCATTTTCTGGCTGACATAATGGCTCATGTCGGTGCTGGCCACCAGCAGAACTTCTCTTCCATGTTTTTTCACCGCTGAAGCCACTGCCTGGCCAAGTTCAACCAGGTCCTCATAACCGGCTTCATGAGAAACCAGCACGGGAACAATTGACAAATTTTTCTGAAAATACTGCAGAAATGGAATCTGCACTTCAATTGAATGCTCTTTCCGATGTGCCTCCAAATCACTTTTAACCTTTGAATTCTCTTCTTTAAGCAACTCGGCCAGAAGAGTATCTATCGGCACCTCACCCAGAGGCATAAGCCAGCTTCCTTTATCATACACCGCAAAAAGCGAATCAATCCGGTGGTGGGCCGGGGCCAGAATGATTACCTCTTCCGGTATCTTAACAGAAGAATAAACGGCCGCGGCCACAGGCCCTGAGTATTCATAACCGGCGTGGGGAGAGACAATTCCAATCGCCTCCTGCGCCTGAATTTTCTTTGGCAGAAAAGATTCGATGGTGGAAACCAACACCTCAGGCTCGGCCGGGTAGAAATAACCGGCCACATATGGCAGCCTCCTCATGTTCCCTCCTCTTGTTTGAAAATTTTAGTCTGAAAATCTTTCTTCCTTAAAATTGATCCCCTGGTGCTTCAGTTCTTCCAGGATCGGGTTGTAAATTTCCGGCACGGTTGGCGTGAGCACGCCCCGGTGCCCAATCCTGTTTTCCAGGATGAGTTTCAGGCCGATGGCCACGGGCAACCCGACCGTTCTGGACATCGAAGTATGACCTCCAGGCCGGCCAAAATCAATCAGGGTGGAAACAACCTTTTCTCTTCCTCTGCCTTCAAATTCAAAAACAACCTGATGCTGCAGGACCGTCAGGTCTCTCTGGTTCGTTCCGTACTGCATTTTTTCGTTCTTAACCATCAGGGCCACCAGCAAGTCGAGGGGGGAACTGTGGCTGGAAGGCAAAGCCTGGTCGCTAAACAGCCCCAGCCACTCCAAAGCCTTCATTACTTCTGAATCCAGCGGCAGGTTGAGTTTCCTGGCCACTTCTGCTTTCAGGTCATCCGTCAGGTCAATGCCCAGGTATTCCCGCAGGAAACCGGCATAAGTTTTTGCTTTCCACTCCCGCTCCTCGAGCGACAGGAGCCCGAGTTCACTTATTTTTTTCATCTTGAAACACCAGCCGGGGTAACGCAGGGTTCCCCGCAGCAGGGTTCTGGCTTCCGGGATGTCATAGATTTCTCTGTATTGCACAGAATTCCGGTTGGGATAACCTTCAAATTTGCCCAGACCCGGAATATCGATCATTTCGTAATGGGCAAAAAGTTCTGAAGCCGGGACAACCACTTCCTGACCATCTTTTAAATACCTCGCTTCGTTCGTGCCGGCCAGAAGCACGCCTCTCGGACTCCAGGAAAATTTATAGCCAAACGGGTTATCATCTTTTATTTCAGGCGCCGGTAGCCCTCCGCAGTAAGAAATAAAGCTTACCACCCGCCCGCCCTGCTTCTTGGCTTCCGCCATCAGGCGCATTGCTTCCATATGGTCGATGCCCGGGTCAAGCCCCAGCTCGTTCAGAAAAATCAGGCCTTTTTCCCTGGCCTTTCCATCCAATTCTTTCATGGCCGGGCTGACATAGGAAGCCGTGACCAGGTGCCTGCCATGCTCAAGACAGATAGAAGCAAGATATGGATGAAAAGTATAGGGCACCATGCTGGCCACCGCCTCCACTTCTGAAACCAGACGGGCCACCGCCTCCCGGTCTTTGAGGTCCAGTTTTCGAGCTTCACCGGCCGGGTGTGAACCAACCAGTTGCCTGGCTCTTGCCTCATCGATATCGGCCACAATAACTTTAATGTCTTTTAAACCGAGCAAGTATTCAACCAGAGGACCGGCCACCAGCCCGGCCCCAATAACCGCCACTTTTCTCATGTCTGGCACCTCTTTTTAGTTAGATAAATTGAGAATAAAAATTTTCGTTTATAAGAATTTTTCTAAATATTTGTAATCAGGCGTGAGTTCTCCGCGGTAAGCGACCACGGCTCTTTTGATTACCGGGTTTATGTCCAGACGGTCAAATTCCCGGTCATAATCAGCCAGGGCTAAATCGGGAACATATTTTTTAAGATGGCTGCTAAAAAATGTGGAAGATTCTACCGGCAGCTCGGCCGGCAGGTTATAAACCGCCAGAACGACCGGGCCATGACCTTCAAAGCCAAACTCTGCCCGGTGTTCTTCCGGGTTGTAGACATAGACCGGTCTTTCGGAATCGGTGGCCATAACAGTGCATTCGAGCGAGCCATCTATATCACAGGTAATATCACCCACCACCTGAAGCCTGGGCCTTGCCTCCTCCCGGTAAATTTTTCGCAAAAATTCCCTGGTCAGGTACCTGGGATACCTGGGTGTCCAGAAAATACCGTTGACCAGGATGTTGAGAAACGGAAGATAATTTTCGGTAACCGGGTAGTACTTTTCCGGGCTGCTGTAAAAATCCTGCAGGTCGAAAGGAAAATCACCCTTGGGCCTGACCATATGTTCTTCTTTAAACACCACCTTGTAGACCCGGTGCCGGGAATAATATCCCCGCTCCACCGTGTCTTTCAACTCCTCCGGGTTTATTTCCACCGCGGGCAACAAATCAAATATCTCCTGTGCTCCCTGGGAAACATGTCCGTAGCCAAAAAATCCGCAGATAAAAGGGGAAATCTCCTGGGGTAGACCACTTTCCTGGATATCTTTCCCTATGCGCTCTATTTCTTCCTTTATTTCTGTCAGGTTGCTGTAGTGATAAGCCTGCTTCAGCCTCAGAAAAGGGGTTTCCAGGCCCAGGGCCTTCATCCTCTGTCCGTAAGCCCACAGAGAATCAACCATGCCCGCATGGCCGGCATAATTGCCGAAAAATAAAACCCGGCGGCCCTGGTCATCCACCATCCTTTCATAATCAATGAGCACACAGCCAAGGTCCAAAATTTTCTTGAGTAAAGGCATGTTGTGGGCCTGCCCCTTTATGGTGTGCGAAAAAAATACATAGACCTTTCCTTTTTCCAGAAGATTAAGCGGGATTTCTTTGATGGCCAGCACCATCCGGCTCGGGCACAGGTCTTCCTGGACGGTCGCTCCTGCGGCTTCATACTCACCATCGGGAAAAACTCTGATGGAAGAAGGTTGCACCAGAAAATGCAAAGGGTAATTTTCTGTCAATTCTCTCACATGTGCCGGAATTAAAGGAGCTCTTCTTTCCCAGCGGTTTATGTCCTCTCGCCTTATCCCGATATTGACCTTCATCTCACAATCCTTTCCCTTGGTATTAAAATTATGTCAAATAAGATTAGATTATGACATTTTTTGAGAAAAATCGTCAAATATTTCCGTAATATATTGTTGACGAACAGAGAAGCTTTGGACATAATAGTCAGGATGATTAGATTTTACAACACTCTGAGCGGCACGGTCGAAGAGTTTATTCCTTTGAAAGAGGGCGAAGTCCGCCTCTACACCTGCGGACCGACCGTTTACGATTACCCTCACATCGGCAATTATCGAGCTTACATCTTCGAAGACCTGCTCAAAAGATTTCTGCTTTTTGCTGGTTTTCGAGTAATTCACGTCATGAACATCACCGACGTGGATGACAAGACCATCCGGGGAGCCAACTCCCTCGGTGTTTCGCTTAATGAATACACCAGAAAATACATCGAAGCTTTCTTCGAAGACCTGAAGACCCTGCACATCCTGCCGGCCGATTATTATCCCAGAGCCACCGAACACATTCCGGACATGGTCAAGATGATCAAAGGGCTGCTGGAGAAAGGATACGCCTACGAGAAAGACGGCTCGATTTATTTCAGCATCGCCAAGTTTCCTGATTACGGGAAACTGGCCAAGATAAGCGTGGAAGAATTAAAAGCCGGCGCGCGGGTGGAAGCCGATGAATATGAAAAAGAAAGCGTGCATGATTTTGCCCTGTGGAAGAAAGCCAAGCCAGGCGAACCATTTTGGGAAACCGAGCTCGGGCCCGGACGGCCGGGCTGGCATATAGAATGCTCGGCCATGAGCACCCGCTATCTTGGCCCCACCTTTGACATTCATTGCGGTGGAATTGATAACATCTTCCCCCACCATGAAAACGAAATCGCCCAGTCAGAAGCCTACTACGGCCAGAAGTTTGTCAACTACTGGCTGCACTGTCACCATTTAGTGGTCGACGGCGAAAAAATGTCCAAGTCCAAAGGAAATTTTTATACTCTGCGCGACCTGCTGGCCAGGAAGGTTGACCCCCTCGACCTGAGATTTTTCCTGCTCTCCACCCACTACCGCAAGATGCTCAACTTTACCTTCGAAGGCCTGGAGCAGGCCCGCGCTTCGCGACAGAGAATTCTGGACTTTGTCTACGACCTCGAGCACCGGACTTTTCCGACCGGTTCAAGCGAGAAAATCGAGAATCTGTCGGCTCATGCCCTGAGCCATTTTAAAGAAGGCTTATCCGATGACCTGAACATTTCAGCCGCCCTGGCCGCCCTTTTCGAATTCATCCGCGAAGTAAACCAGATTATGAGCCGAGAAAAAATTGGCCGGGAAGATGTCCAGAAAATCCTGCAGACTGTCCACGAAATAAATCGGGTGCTGGACATCCTGCCTGAGAAGAAAGATGAGGCCCTGCCGCCAGAAATCCTGGAAAAGATTGAGCTCCGCCAGAAAGCTCGCCGGGAAAAGAACTTTGCCCTGGCCGATGCCATAAGAAATGAATTAAAAGAAATGGGCATCATCCTGGAAGATACCAGAGAAGGCGTAAGGTGGAAAAAGATAAAATAGGTTCCGTCCCTTTTGGTCGCTGGGGCGAGGAATTAGCGGCTGAGTTCCTGCAAAAAAAGGGCTACCTCATTCTGGAAAAGCATTTTCTGTTCCAGCATGCCGAGATAGACCTGATTGCCAGGGACGGTTCCTACCTGGTGTTCGTGGAAGTTAAAACCAGAAGCTCCTCCGATTATGGCCTGCCGGAGGAAGCCCTGAGCGAGCGCAAAAAAAAATATCTTAGGAAAGCGGCTGAGGGTTACCTCTATCTAAACCGGCTGCCGGAAGTGGACTGCCGCTTCGACGTGGTCACCGTGAGTTTTCTCCCCGACGGCACGGTCAGCCTGAATCATTATGAAAATGCCTTTGAATAAACTCTTCCAGGAGAGTTATCGATGAAAAGATTAAAATCCCTACTAATTAGGTCGGAATTGATTCTGGTTCTGGTTTTAACTGGACCGGCCCTGCGGGCTCAGGTTCTTCCGCCCCCGGAAGAAATCCTGGGTTTTAAAGTCGGCACCGATTACCACCTGATAGACTATCATCAGGCTGTCGATTACTTAAAAAAACTGGCTTCCGTTTCGGACCGTCTGCTTCTTAAAGAAATGGGCCAGACCACTCTCGGTCAGCCAATGTACTATGCTATCATTTCCTCTTCCGACAACCTTAAAAATCTCGAAAGATACCGCGAGATTATCAAAAAACTTTCCCTGGCCAGGGGGCTGACTCCGGAAGAAGCCGATAAACTTTCGCGCGACGGTCGGGCGGTCGTCTACATTGACGGTGGACTGCATGCGACCGAATGTGCCCCGGCCCAGCACCTGGTTCAGTTAGCCTATGACCTGGTTTCGGGCCAGGACGAGAAGACTCTCAAGATTCTCAACGAAGTCATCACCATCCTGGTTTTTGCCAACCCAGACGGGATGAACATGGTGGCCGACTGGTACAAGAAGAACCTGGGCACCCCGTTTGAAGTCTCACCTCTTCCCTACCTTTATCACTATTACGCCGGCCACGATAATAACCGCGATTCTTACATTTCCAACCTTAAAGAAACCCAGCACATAAACCGGCTGGTAAACCATGAATGGTACCCGGTCATCGTCTACAACCACCACCAGACGGCTCCCTTCCCGGCCCGCATCTGGATTCCGCCCAACTCCGAACCGACCAACCCCAACGTCCACCCGCTGGTGGTTCGCTGGCAGAACCTGATCGGGTCAGCCATGGGTGCCGCTTTTGATTCTGCCGGCCAGGAAGGGGCCATATCGCGCATCGTCTTTGACACCTGGTATCCGGGTTATGTTACCCAGGTCATGGACTCGCATAACATAATTTCTATCCTGACTGAAACGGCACTTTACCGTTACGCCACGCCACGATTTTATACCATCCATGATTTTCCGCTCGAATACCAGGACCTGACCATGTCAGCTTTCTACCCCAGCCCGTGGAAAGGCGGCTGGTGGCGGCTCAAAGATGCGGTTGACTACTGTCTGACCGCCTCCAAAGCCGTGCTTGAAGTTGCGGCCAAATACCGGCAGGAACTTTTATTCAACAAGTACCGCATGGCCAGCGAGGTCATGGCCAGGTTTAAAAAGGAGCCGCCTTATGCCTGGATTATCCCGAAAAATCAAACTGACCCGGGCAGCCTGACCCTGCTCCTCGACAGAATGATGCTCCTCGGAGTGGAAGTTTACGAGGCGCAAGAAGATTTTGTCTGTGACGGGCTCGGCTACCCCAGAGGCACCTATGTCATACCGATGGACCAGCCCTTTGCCCTGTTTGTCAAAAACATGTTTGAAGCGCAGCGTTATCCCGACCTCAGGAAGTACCCCGACCTGTGGCAGGGGCTCGTTTCTTCCAGAAAGTTCGAGGGAGCGCCCATCGAAGCCTACGACATGATGGGCTGGACTCTCCCCTACCAGTTCAACCTGAAAACCCAGGCGGCCAACACGCCGCTTTCGGTTAAGCTGGTTAAGCTGGAAAAGATAACTCCAGCGGCCGGGATGGTGGAAGGCTCCGGCCAGGAATGTTTTCTGCTTGACCCGAAACAGAATGCTTCTTACATAGCCGTTAACCGGCTGTTTAAGAATAAAGCCCAAATAAGCTGGGCGCAAAAATCATTTAAGGCCGGCGAACAGGAATACCAGCCCGGAACCATTCTGGTAACTTCAGTCAGCCGTTCGCTTATGGAAAAAATAGCCAGGGAATTGAACCTTAAAGTGAAAGCCCTTTCGTCGGTGCCGAAGGTGGAAAAATATCAGCTGAAAAACCCGCGTCTTGGCCTTTATCAATCATGGGTCGCGGTGGAAGATGAGGGCTGGACAAGATTTGTTCTCGACGAACATGAATTCACTTACAGGGTGCTTCACGATGCCGATATAAGAGCCGGAGACCTGGCCGCCAATTATGATTCAATTATCATCCCCGACCATTACAGCGTCGACCTGATTGTCAACGGCTATCAGAAAGGAACCATGCCGCCCGAATATGTGGGCGGGTTGACCGCTACCGGGCTTAACAACCTGAAGGAATTCGTCAGGCAGGGCGGGACGCTCATCCTGCTTAACACCAGCTGCAACCTGGCGGCCGGTGAATTTAAAGCCTCCGTGCGCAACATTCTGGAAAAAGCGAAGCGCGAGGAATTCAACTGCGCCGGTTCCATTCTGCTGGCTGAATTTGACACCGGCCATCCGGTAGCCTACGGCCTGGACAGAAAACAACCGATTGTCTTCGCTGAAAGCTGTGCCTTTGATGTTTTCCCGTCTTTTGACCAGAAAAACGAGCCCCGGGTGATAGCCAGGTATGCCGGCGAGAATCTACTGCTGAGCGGCTGGATTCACGGGCAACAGCTTATCCAGCAAAAAGCCGCCATCGTGGAAATCCCGCAGGAAAAGGGCCGGCTGATTCTCCTCGGTTTTCCGGTGCAATTTCGGGCTCAGCCGCGGGGAACTTTCAAACTGCTGTTTAATTCGGTGCTTTACGGCACGGTCCGGAGGCAGCCCTGACCGGGGCAATTCAAGCCAGATTGGACCGGCCAGCAGATTGTCTGGCTCTGAAAGGGAGACATAAAAAAAGCGGTTGTTTAGAAAGCCCGGTTTTACAGCGGCCAGAGCTGATTTGTGAAGTCGGCCCGTTTACCACCGAACGGCTAACCCGGTAAAGTGGTAATAAACCGTTTTAAAACAGACGCAGGAAGCACAGAAAAGGGAAAAAATAAATCGGGACTTGGCCGAAAGAGATTTATTTACGGCCGGCCAGAACTTGCAGAACCAATCTCCAGACTATTCAGTCAGGCCGACAGATGTGGGTGTGGAATTTCGTCAACCTTCCTGACTTCAGCCTGGTCTCCGGTCTGATGAACCAGAGCAGAAATCGGCTGGTGAAGCAGAGGGTGTATGAAGTCCGGAGCAATTTCAGCCAGGGGCACCATGACAAAATTGCGAAAGCTCATCCGCGGATGAGGAATGATGAGCTTCTGGGTCTGAACGACATTTTTTCCGGCCAGCAGAATGTCAATGTCAATCGTCCGCGGACCTTTGCTGACCGTGGTTTTTCTTTGCATCTTTAGCTCTATATCTTTTAAAACCGCCAGCAGCGTAATGGGATTATAACCGGCTTCCACTTCCAGCACCTGGTTGTAGAACCATGGCTGCTCTGTGTAATCAACCGGTTCGGTTTCATATATGGAAGACTGCCGGACAATCTTTACCCCGGCTTTTTCCAGCAGACGTCTGGCCTCTGACAGATGGCGGCCGCGGTCGCCCAGGTTGCTGCCGAGTGATAGATAGTATCTCATGTTTAGCTTTAAATATTAGCACCAGAGTTTTAAATTTCAATAGCCGGCAAAAAATATTTTTACTTTTTATTTGCCGGAATAACCCGGCCCGTAAATTATCTGACCGGGTTTTTCGCCGGTATACTTCCCTTCTTTCCAGACGACACGCCCGTTGACCAGGACGAGGTTAATGCCCCGGCTGTACTGATGAGGTTCAGTAAAGGTGGCCAGGTCAGACACTTTCTCCGGGTCAAAGACCACCAAATCAGCCCACATTCCCTCTCGGATTAGCCCGCGGTCTTTTAGCCTGATGGTTTGAGCTGGAAGTGAAGTCATCTTTCTGATGGCCTCTTCTAAGCTAAGAACCTTCCTGTTGCGCACATATTCTCCCAGCACGCGCGGAAAAGTTCCGTAACTTCTCGGATGAGGATTACCTTTGCCCATCTCCTGCAGGCTCCCGTCAGAACCGATCATAGTATAGGGAAGCTTCATCAGGGACTCAACATCTTTTTCATCCATCTGAAAGAAGATAGCCGAGGCATCCCCTTCTTTAACGATATCAATAATTAAATCGGCACCATTTTCCGGTGTGGCCGCTTTCCCCTGATTTTCCAGGATTTGCCTGAGTGTCTTCCCTTCATACTCCGGAAATTTTCGGCTGCGGGCGATGATGATGGCTGACAGCTTATCGATTCCCCGGTTTGAAGTTAAGCGGTTCTGAATAATGGTATTTTTAACGCGCTGATAAATCTCCTGGTTTTTCATCCTTTCCAGGAATTTCTCTTTTCCACCTTCAAAAACATCCTGGGGAAAGCTGCTGGTAAAGCCCGAGCTGGTCGCCGTGTAAGGATATTCGTCCAGAGTGACCTCCACCCCCCGTGCCCTGGCTTCTTCCACCGGCTGAATTATTAAGTCCAGCTGGTTCCAGACCGCTTCATCGGCCAGTTTAATGTGAGAAATTTCCACCGGCAAGCCGTTTTTCTCTCCGATGGCAATGCTTTCTTCAATAGCCTGCCTGATTCTCTTTCCCTGGTTGCGCATGTGGGTGGCGTAGAAGCCGCCCGTTTCCTTAAGCACGGAAGCCAGTTCCACCAGTTCCTGCGTGGTGGAGTAGGTGCCCGGCAGATAAGCCAGACCGGTGGAAAAGCCCAGTGCACCGGCTTTCATTTCCTGGCGGAGAAGCTCCTTCATTTTCTGCATTTCTTCCGCCGTCGGCGGGGACATCTTCATGCCCATAACTTTTTCTCTGATGGTGTTATGCCCGGCCAGCGAACCAAAGTTACAGGCCATCCCCTGCTTTTTCAGTTTTTCAAACAATTCGACCAGGGGAAATTCATGCCCCCCGCAATTGCCCCCGACCAGAGTGGTAACCCCCTGGGAAATGTAATTTTCACATCCGGGAAGGCGCAGGATGTTTTCATCGGCGTGAGTGTGGATGTCAATAAAGCCTGGAGCCACCACTAAATCGCCGGCGTCTATAATTTCCCTGGCCCGGTCCCGGTCAATTCTCTTTTTCAGAGCCGCAATTTTCCCGTTTTTTATTCCCACCTCGGCCCTGAACCAGGGGTTACCGCTGCCATCAACCACCCGTGCGTTAACGATTACCAGGTCATATTTTTCCGGAGCCGGGCGGCAGCTAAAAAACAGCCAGCCCGCGATGAAGGTTAAAACAGCCAGAGTGGCCACCGATTTTAAAAGCTGCTTTCTCATGCCCTATCTCTCTCCTCAGACAAATCAATTAATATTCTGAATCTAAATCAATATTTAAGTCAAACTAAAAGTTGATTTACCGATTTTTTTTTATTAATATCTAAATCTGCGAACATGGAAAGCAACTGTAATCCTGACTGTTGTTGTCTAACCCTTAAACCTGACTTCCTGTCTTTCTGCCAACAAAAGGTTTTTTCATTCTGTGAACCTAAAATCAATCCTTTTTTCTGGAGGCCTTTATTATGAAAATTATTTACCTGGACAACGGTGCCACATCCTACCCCAAGCCGGAGGAAGTTTACCAGTTCATGGATTATTTTTACCGCAATTTTGGCGTAAATCCGGGGCGCTCGGGGTATGACCTCTGCCTGGAAGCGGGAGAGATGGTGGAAAACACCCGACGGATGCTGACCGAATTCTTCAACGGCGACGACCCCAACCGGCTGTGTTTTACCTACAACTCCACCGATGCTTTAAACCTGGCTATTTTTGGCCTGCTCGAGCCAGGCGACCATGCCATCACCACGACCATCGAGCACAACTCTGTTCTCAGGCCGCTTTACCATCTGTCGCTTGAGGGAGTTGAAGTTGATTATGTGCCATTCAACCAGCAGGGCTTTGTCGAGCCGGATGACATCAAAAAGAAAATCAAAAAGAACACCAAGGTGGTGGTGGTCAACCATGCCAGCAACGTCATCGGCACCGTCCAGCCGGTTAAAGAAATCGGGCGAATATGCCGGGAACATGGCCTGACCTTTGTCATCGATGCTTCGCAGTCGGCCGGTAAGGTTCCGATAGACATGAAGGATATGAATATAGATGTGGTTTGTTTTACCGGCCATAAATCACTGCTCGGGCCAACGGGCATTGGCGGCCTGTGCGTTGGAGAAAACGTCAACATCAAAATCAGAAGAGCCGGCGGCACCGGTGTTCGCTCCGCCCAGAGAACTCATCTGGAAGAATATCCCTACCGCTTAGAGTACGGCACGCCGAACGTGCTGGGCATTGCCGGTCTTCATGCCGGGCTGAAATGGATTCAAGAAAAAGGGCTGGAAAACATCCATCACCATGAGATGAAGCTCACGGAAATGCTGGTTAATGGTCTGAAACAGATCGAGGGAGTAACCCTGTACTGTCAGGATGACCTCCACCAGCACATCAGCGTGATGGCCTTTAACGTCGATGGCCTGGAAGCCCAGGACGTGGGCATCATGCTTGATGCAGATTATAACATCGCCTGTCGCACCGGCCTGCATTGTGCCCCGCTGGTGCATGAACAGTTAGGCACGGACAAAATAAAGGGTGCTGTTCGATTCGGCATTGGCCCGTTCAACACGGAAGAACACATCAAAACGGCCATCGAGGCCGTCAGAGAAATTGTGGAATTCAATAAAAAAAGAAAAGGTTAAAACCGGGGTAACCGGCAGGCTTTAAGACGGCTCAACCAACCGCCCCAAAAAGCACGGCGCTTTTCAGGCAAATAAAAGAACCGGAGCATTCTGTCAAAAATATTTCACGAATGGCTATCTGTCTTTTTCAAACGCAGCCGTCTGGCTTGGGCAGCCCGGCCACCTTGCAGGCCCCCTTGGCCGGTCCTGATGGAAACAGCTCGTAAATACGCTTGAGCGAAATACCTGTTTCCGCCACCATTTTCCTGATCATCGGCGCCTGTCCCTTTTGCAGGTAATAATTTCTGATGTAATTGATGATTTTCCAGTGCTCTTCAGTCATCTGTTCGATACCTTCCGCCTGCTGGGCAATGAACCTGGCCAGTTCCTCATCCCAGTTTTCCGGATGCTTTAAAAATCCTTCTTCATTAATCTCAAACTTTTTACCTTTAAATTCAAATTCTGCCATCTGTGTCCTTTCCTGGTGGATATTTTAAAATGAATTTTCAAACGTATTCAGTTTATAATTATAGATGAAATATTAAGACAAATCTATTTGCCGGCCCGGGGTAACCAGACGGTGAAGGTGGAGCCGGTGCCCGGCGCGCTTTTCACTTCAATCCGCCCCTGATGGAGATGCACAATATGCTTGACGATAGCCAGTCCAAGGCCGGTTCCTCCGGTTTTTCGGGAACGAGACTTATCAACCACATAGAACCTTTCAAATATTCGGGGAAGATGCTCTTCCGGAATCCCAATTCCGGTGTCAGAAACTTCCAGGATTACCCCATCTTCCCTTCCCCGGACCCTGACCAGAACCTCGCCTTTCTCGGTGTATCTCACGGCATTATCAACCAGATTTAGCGTTAACTGCTCCAGCTGAAAGCGGTCGGCTTGGAGCACCGTGTTTCCTTCGGCCTCCATCCTCAGAGAGAGGCTTTTTTCCTTGGCTTTCCTTTCATAATTTCTGATGATTTCCCCGGCCACCTCAGCCAGGTCGACCTCTTCTTTTTCCAGCACGAGACTTTTCTCTTCCAGTCTGGACAGCTGAGCCAGGTCATCTACCAGCCGGGCCAGCCTTTCAGCGTTTCTTTTTATGACGGACAAATAGCTGCGTGCTTCTTCACCAAGGGGTTCTTCTTCTAAGGTTTCAACAAACCCATTAATCGCCGTAAGAGGTGTTTTTAACTCGTGGACCAGGTTGGCGATGAATTCTTTTTTGCGGTCGGCCAGGTCTCTAACGTCGCTTATGTCTCGGAAGCTCACCAGATATCTCTTCTGGTGAGCCAGCCAGATAGCCTGACAGAGATAATGGCGGCCGGCTATCTCTATCTCTTCGGCCAGTTTTTCGCCCTTCTGTCTGGCCTGTTCGAGGTTTTTTATCAGCGTGGGACATCTGAGGTTTTCCCAGACAAATTCACCGCCTTTTTCCAGCTCGGGAAACATTTTTCGGAGGGCCGGGTTGGCCAGCAAAATTTTTCCGTTGTCCTCCACCACCAGCCAGCCTTCATCTGAGCTCACAATCAGGCTGTTAAGAATTTCTTTCTCTTCCATTTCTGCCGCGGCTTTTCTTTTGAACTCGTTTGCCAGTTCTTCCAGGCCAGAAGCCAGCTTCCCCAGGCGCTCCCGGAGAGAATGTCGAACAATCATCTCCTGGCTGGCTCTGGCTTTCTCCAGCACCTCAGTCAGTTCTTCCAGCGGCCTGAACACCAACCTTAATCCCAAAAAAGATAAACCCCAGCCCATCAGGACGAAAACCAGTAAACCCACCACCAGAGAATTTCTCAGGCTGCGGTATTGAAGGAATGCCACCTCGAGGAAACGGCTCACCCGGCAAATGCCAATTATCTGCTCTCCCTTTTTAATCGGCACGGCCGCATAGATCAGCTTTTTCTGCAGGGTGTCGCTGAAGCGAATCGACCAGGCTTTCTCACCTCTTAAGGCCCGGTCCACTTCCGGGCGATAACGATGGCTCTCCAGCTCAGCATAATCTTTTTCGGTATCAAAAACCACCTGCCCATCGGGTTTAATCAGCGAGACCCTGGTGCGCATTAACCGGGCCTGAATTTTCAGGATGCTGTGCAGCTCAGCCTCTTCGAGGCCGCGGTAGGCAGCGGTAGTTTCCTGGGCCAGGGCCTGGGCCAGTTCGGAAAGCTCTTCTATTTGCTCTTCGGTTTTGGTCTTCTTAATCAAATTCACCGAATACAAATAAAAAAGAAGGCCCAGGAGCAAAACCATCGTCCAGAAAATAATTAAATTTTTAAAGAAAAATTTTTTGTTTTTCATTAGCCTTTTCTCTTTTTGAGGCCAGTCTATTATATTTACGAAGATTATAAAAGTTTTTGCCAAAAATAAAAAGTTTTTCTCCTGGCCGGGATGTGCTAAAATTTTTCAGAGAGGAGGTGCAGAGATGGAAAAAATCCTGATTGGCCTGTTTGCTCTGTCTCTGGGGTTAACTCCACTTTTAGCCTTCAGTCAAAAGCATGAAGAAGATACCTTCACCACCTCTGGTGGACAGTTAAAAATTACCTTTCTCGGCCATGCCAGCCTGATGTTTACCTACAATAATCTTGTGGTGCATGTTGACCCCGTCAGCAGCGAGGCTGATTACCGGACGCTGCCCAAAGCTGACCTGGTGCTCATCACCCATGAGCATTTTGACCACTGTGACCCGGACGCGATAAAACTCATCCGTAAGGAGTCCACCGTAATCGTTGGTTCTGCTTCCTGCTCTTCCAAAGTGCCCGGGTTAAAAGCGCTGAAAAATTCCGAAAAATATTCAGTGCTCGGCCTTGAGATTGAAGCGGTGCCCGCCTACAACCTGCAGCACAAGAGGCCGGACGGACAGCCCTTTCATCCGAAGGGCGTTGGAAACGGCTATGTCATTACTTTTGGCGATAAGAGAGTTTATGTGGCCGGAGACACCGAAAACATCCCCGAGATGAAAAATCTCAGGAACATCGACATTGCCTTTCTGCCGATGAACCTTCCTTACACGATGACGCCAGAAATGGTGGCAGAGGCCGCTCGCTGGTTTAAACCCAGGGTGCTCTACCCCTATCATTTCAGCGAAACCGACACCTCTCGTCTGGTGGCTCTGCTGAAAGATGAGCCGGAAATTGAAGTGCGCATCAGGAACATGAAGTAAAGCTAAAGACGCAAAAAAACATCGCAAGCGGAAATCAGTATATTTGATAAAACCTGAATTTCTTGTTTAGCAGCTTGATTATTTCCATCATCCACAGAGAAAGAGAAGAAAGAGCAAACACCAGAAGCCAGTCGAAAACCGTCAGGTTCTGTGTTTTAAAGATTTTTTGCAGAAACGGCAGGTAAACTACCGAAAGCTGGAGCAACAGCGAGAGCGTGATGGCCCCGAGCAATTTTGGGTTGGAAAAAAATCCGAGCTCAAAGATTGATTTCATCTGGCTGCGGCTGTTCAGGGCATGGAAGAGCTGGGCCACAGACAGCACGATAAAAGCTGCTGTTCTGGCTCTCACCAGTCCTTCTTTTTCCACGTTCAGCACGTAAAAATAGGCGGCCAGGGCACACAGAGCAATAAACAGGCCCTGAAGGCTCATCAGGACGGCCCTCTTCTTCTCAATAATCGGCTCGTCAGGCCGGCGGGGCGGCCGTCTCATGATATCTCTGTCCGGCGGGTCAAAGCCCAGCCCCAGGGCGGGCAGGCCATCGGTCACCAGGTTTACCCACAGGATTTGAATGGGTAATAGCGGCACAGGCCAGCCAAAAAGCGACGAAAGAAACATAACCATTATTTCGCCCAGGTTACACGATAGAAGATAATGAACAAATTTCTTGATGTTATCGTAGATGGCCCGGCCTTCTTCCACGGCGGCCACGATGGAGGCAAAATTATCATCTGTAATGACCATGTCTGAAACTTCTTTGGTCACATCGGTGCCGGTCAGCCCCATGGCCACGCCTATGTCGGCCTCTTTAACAGCCGGGGCATCGTTCACCCCGTCACCGGTCATGGCCACCACCTGACCTTTTTTCTTCCACGCCCTGACAATCCTGAGTTTATGTTCGGGGGAAACCCGAGCATAGACCTGGATGCGGCTGACTCTTTCTTCAAACTCCTCCGGCGCCAGCCGGTCAAGTTCCTCACCGGTTATGGCTTCAGCACCCTCATCCAGCATCCCCAGTTCCCTGGCAATGGCCACGGCGGTGATTTTATGGTCACCGGTTATCATGACCGGCTTTATGCTGGCCCGTCGGCAGGCGGCCACCGCTTCCATCGCCTCGGGCCGCGGCGGGTCGATCATGGCCAGCAGCCCGACAAAAACCAGGTCTTTCTCAATTTCTGACGCATCGAGCTTTTCAGGCAGGGCAGGAAACTTTCGGTAGGCGCAGCCAAGAACTCTTAGAGCCCGGGCAGCCAGCGATTCGTTTATTTCATTAATTCTTTTGAGGTCATCAGCGGTAATCGGCCTTTCCTTTCCTCCTTCATAAATACCCGAGCAATTTTTTAGCAATACATCTGGTGCACCTTTAACGTAAGCCACCACCTGGCCGTCTTGCTGCCGCAGCATGGTCATCATTTTTCTTTCAGAGTCAAACGGGATTTCTTCCAGAAGCGGCTCTCTTTCTTCCAGAGATTCCCTGGTCAGGCCGGCTTTGCGAGCCAGGGTCAGCAGCGCTCCTTCCGTCGGGTCGCCAACCACTCTAAATTTCCCCTGGCTCTCCACCAAAGAAGCAGAGTTGCACAGCACCCCGCAAATCAGAACCCGATAAAGGCCCGGGTAAGAAGCGGGGTCCACTTTCTGGCCGTCGAGCTCAAATTCTCCTTCCGGTTCATAGCCGCTGCCGGTCACGGAAAAAAGCCGCCCGTCGGCAAAAACATGCTTGACGGTCATCTCATTTTTAGTGAGCGTGCCCGTCTTATCAGAGCAGATGACCGTTGCCGCCCCCAGAGTTTCCACCGAGGGCAGTTTTCTGATCAAAGCATGCCTTTTCACCATCCGCTGCACGCCCAGGGCGAGAGCTATGGTCACCACGGCCGGCAAACCTTCCGGTATGGCTGCGACCGCCAGGCTGACGGCAGTCAGAAAGACTTCAACCAGCTTCCCGCCCCTTATCATCTCCAGGGCAAAAATCAAAGCCACCAGGACAAAGCAGAGATAAACCACCCAGCGGCCGAATTGCTCCAGTTTTTTCTGAAGAGGCGTGGTTTCCACCAGTATTTCCTGTATCATCCTGGCAATTCGCCCAAGCTCGGTGTTCATGCCGGTGCCCACCACCAGGGCGCGGGCCTTGCCGGAAGAGACCGAGGTTCCGGAATAAACCATGTTGGCCCGGTCGGCCAGAGGCAGGTTTTCTTCATCGAGCTGGGCAACCGTCTTGAAAACAGGAGTGGATTCACCGGTCAGGGTAGCTTCGTGGACAGAAAAATTCGGTGTATGGTAGACTAACCTGGCATCGGCGGGAATGCTGTCACCGGCTTCAAGTTCGAGCAAATCCCCGGGCACTATTTCCCGGGCCGGAATAAGCTTCAGCTCACCATCTCTGATGACTTTCGCCATGGGTGCGGCCATTCGCTTCAAAGCGGCCAGGGCCTTTTCCGCCCGGTATTCCTGAACAAAACCGAGGATTGAATTCAGGATGATGATGCCAATGATGGCCAGGGCATCAACCCACTCTCCCAGGAAACCGGAAACAACAGCCGCACCCATCAGCACCCAGATTAAGAATGATTTGAACTGGTCAAGAAAAACTTTCAGCGGAGAACGACCTGGAGCTTCCTGCAGCTGGTTATAACCGTAATCTTTAAGCCGCCTCTTCGCTTCTTCGGAATTCAGGCCCTGTTTGAGGTCAGAACCGAGGCTTGAGGCGACCTCATCAGGGGTCATCATCCAGTGAGCAGTTATCTGCTTTTTTTCCTCAGTCATGGCCACCTCTTTCTTTAATTAAGACAATAGTGGATTTTGATTATATCATTTTAAGTTAAGTTCATAAACTGCAGAGTAAAGTTACTGGATGGCTAAAATTCGCGGGACAAAAAGTTTCTCTTTTGACCACAGCGGAACTTTAATAAGAACTTCTAAATTTTAAAATTGATCCTGTTAATTAAATTATTATTTGTTTTGCCCGGCCGTCGGCTTCAGGTTAAGTAATTTAGCAAATTGATTAAAACATCTCCTGCTCTCTCTTCTCGGGAGAGAAATTTTGTTCGAAACTTTTGCCAAAAATAAATTATCACTCTGTAAAACAGGTTTTATCAAATCGGCAGTTCGTGTCCATTCAGTGAAGTCAGCGGTTCAGATCCCAATTATCCGGCTGTCTTTGGGATATTCCACAGAAAACTCGACGGTAATTTCCTGTTTCTGACCGGGATTAAGCCTTAGCTCCCAGGTCAATATTCCTTTTTCATCCCGGCTTGAAGGCGCCGGCACAATCTTCACCTCTTTTACTTCTATTTTCGTGTTCTGGCTTACGGGTATCTGGTCCTGCACTTCGACCTCCACCGGCCTTTTTCTCAGGTTTTCTACGATGATTTTAAAGACCTGGGTCACCTTTTCATTTTTGCCAAGAAAACCAGGACCGCTTTTTTCTCTTTTTACCAGCTCTCTTTTAACTTTGACCTGCCGGTCTTCACCGAAAAACAACTTTAGCTCATCTCCGGCGGGAACAAGCTCCAGGTTGAAAGCACCAACATAATCCTGTCCGATGAACAGGTCTGCCCGACCGGGAAGGAGTGTGTACGGCAGAGAATTCTTAAAGCTGGAGCGGAGGAAAGCCAGCTCCAGCAGCTTCGGAATGGTCAGATAATCAAAACGGGACGGAATTTTCTGCACATCAACCGGCACCCGCCGCTCGGCACCATCGCTGGGAACAGTCCAGGGTCTTTTTACCTCAAAATTTACCCCAGACCAGGTTTCAACCGTCTCGGCTGTTTCTTCCATAACGGGTGCCGGAGCTGCCTCTTCAACCAGGGTCATCTTGGCCTGACTCAGTTCTCTCGAGGCCATTCTGAGCCTGGGCTGCGCGAAATCCAGGTACCAGGGAGAAAGCTGGCCCGGTTGATAACCCGCTGTCGGCCGGCTGGTTGAAAGCACCAGGCTGACATTATCCCAGTTCTCCCCCGTTTTTTGTTTGACCAGAGCACCAAAATTCAATTCAATTTCACCTGTTTCAGGCAGTGCTTTAAATGCATATACCGGCTGCCAGTAAGCCTGGCTGACCGCATAGGTCAGTTCAACCTGCAGCAGACCGGCGCTGGCCGACTCAATCAGCACGTACACATCATACTGTTCCCTGGGACTGGCGGGCATGATTTCTCCGAGCTTCTTTTTCAAAGCTTCCAGTTTGTTCTGCTGTTCGACAAGCAACCGGGCATTCTCCTGCCTGCTTTTCTGGATGGTTTGCAACCTTTGGCCAAGGTATTCAACAAATTTATCAACGGCCGCCAGGTCAGGATGTCCGGCCATGATGTCCCTGGAAGCCTGGCTGCTCCAGGCGCTGCCGAGGGAATTTAAAAATTTCTCCTGGGCTTCGAGAATTGCTTCCTGGCCCTTAATTCTGTTTATTTCCGCCTCCACCGAGCTTATTTCGGCCTTGATTTTCTTAACTTCCGGCAATTGTTCGGCTTCCAGGAATACCCGCTGAACCTCCACCCCCATAATTTTCACCGCGGAGGTGCTTCTGGCTGTCACCCGGACCGAATCGGGCACCATTGTCCCGGGCAGCCCGCGAAAGAGCAAAGACCTGGTCTCCGGTGTCAGGTTAACTTCTCCTATTCTTACAACCTGCGCCCGGTCAGGGTAGACAACCACCTGAGAAACGCGGCTGACCACTTCCACCAGGCTGCGGTCGATGCTTTTGCCGAGCAGTGCCTCTTGAACACCTTCTCTGACCAGCTCCGTTGATGAAGCTCTGGCCGCGGCCGCCGGTGATATTAAAAGCCACACGGCAATCAGGCAAACTAAACCCGGAAAAAACTTAATTCTGTTTTTAAACATGACCTTCTTCCTTTCCCGATTTTGTTAAATCTTATAATAATCAGGCTGATAATTCAATGAAGAAAGGAGACATTTAAACAAGCAAAAGCCCGATTTCGGAAAATTGAACATTCATTAAAAATGGATGGCAGCTTTCAGGTATATTAATTTTTCCAGGCATTAAACCGCACCTTCATCAAGGCAGTTTTTCTACCAATTTTGAGCCAAGTTTATCAAGCACTTCCTGGACGAGATTGCTTTTGAGGTCAATCCCCTGAGAAGACAGGCGGGCGATTTCCACACTGGTCGGAATCTGCGCCAGCAATTCAGTGCCAAACTGCCTGGCCAGTTTCTCAGTTTCACTCTGGCCATAAAAATTGGTCTGCTGGCCACAGTGAGGACAGATGAAGTAGCTCATGTTTTCTACCAGCCCGAGGGCCGGCACCTTCATTCTCTCCGCCATCTGCATCGAACGGGCCACCACCACGGAGACTAGGTCCTGCGGTGTGGTCACAAAAATAAAGCCGTGAAGCGGTAAAGCCTGCATTACCGTGATGGCCACATCTGACGTTCCGGGCGGCATGTCAATGACCAGATAATCGAGATCTCCCCACAGGACTTCTCCCCAGAATTGCTGGATGGCCTTGGACAGAAGAGGACCCCGCCAGATTACCGGCTGTTCTTCGTTGTCTACCAGAAAGCTGATGGACATAACCTTGAGGCCTTGCTCAGTTTCTACCGGGCAGATAAAATCTCCGCAGACCTTCATTTCATACCTGGGCAAATGCATGATTTTAGGGATGCTGGCTCCGGTGATATCGGCGTCCAGTATACCGACCTTAAAGCCCTTTCTCTTCAGGGCAAGGGCTGTCAGGTAACTTACCGTGGACTTCCCCACTCCACCCTTGCCGCTCATTACGCCTATCAAATGCTTTATTTTGTTGGGGTTGTCTTTTTTTTCTGGCTGGCTCATTTTTCCTCCATTGATTTTTATTCATTATATACCATTTGTCCATTTGCGCCTAAACTAATCCTGTTTCAAATCAAACTGCTGCGACTGCTCTGAGTTTAAAAACAATAAAAATTTATCAAAAGATAAAACAAATTGGCTGGCAGCAGACCATGTTTGCTCCAGGATTTTTAATTTAACGTTTCCATTTTAGTCTGAAAAAATTGTTAAACTGACAGAAAATTTTAATAAACCTTTAACCACAGGCTGATGGCAGGATAAACCATAATAAAAAAAAGAAGCACGGCGTTTCGCTCTTTCTTAAAGTAATGTCTGTCTCCAGCCCTTCAAACGCCGGCATGTTCATCTTTCTGGCCTTCCTCTGAACAGCCAAGGCAGACCTGGCCCGCAGGTATCCAAGAACCCTCCGGACCTCATTCAAGTGCTCCGAGCGTCAATACCTGCCTTGAAGCAGGTTTTTCCCTCTTTATTTATTTTTTCCCATGAAGATTCAGCCAAACGCGCACCGGCCAGGCTGATTAGCTCTTTTATCAGTCATTCGAGGGCCGAGTCAGCTTTAAACTCAAACTTTGACCGTACTGGCAGAAAGGTTATTTAATTTCCTGGAAACTGTATTCTGCCCGGCGGCGCGCCGGCATGCGGTAGACAGAAACCAGACTCTCCAGCCCGTTGACCCCGACCGCGGCCACGCCAAAAGTCCAGTCGTCGATGGAAACATTCTCGAGCACATAAGAATCGGCCTGCCCGACGAAATAACATCTTTCCCAGTAGGGTGATTTTGTATCTCTCAGGTAAACTTTAAAACCGGCAATTTGGTCCGGGTTTCCTTCCCACTTCCAGCGCAGCTCGGCGTCATATCCCCGCCCCCGGCCGAGAAGCGGACCTCCCCGCTCGCCGGTCACCTGCGGGGCCGGGGGTGCGCAGGCCAGTGACAGAAGTGAAGCCAGCACCACCCGGGTGACGTCAGCGCAGTAAGATACAGAAAGATTCTCAATCCTGTCGAGCGGAGTGTGCTGAATCGAATAATTTTCCCTGGCTTCGGTAAACCTTATTCCCGGAAAACCTTCCATGACGAATGGCGTATGGTCACCACCCCGGCCAAAGCGGTCGGCTCTGAAAATCAGGTTAACTTCAAAAGAGGGATAGACCTGTTCGGCAATTCTCTTAACATAACGCGCCAGTTCCCGGCTGGGCGAATCGCCGGGGTCGTCACTGAACACCCTGACTCTGGTTGAATCAACATAGCCATTGCCCGCTTTGATGTTAGAAATCATGTCCATGGTCAACACGGCTTCGATGTTCTTCCCTTGCTCTTTCATCTTCCGGGCATAAAGCGTTGAACCGACCAGCCCCTGCTCTTCACCGGCGAAAGCAATAAAATGAACGGTCGCTTCAGTTTCCAGCTGAGCCATAATCCTGGCCATCTCCAGCAGGGCGGCCACCCCGGACGCATCGTCGTTGGCTCCGGGTGCTTCGGTGTTAACATCTTCGTAATTGAATTTACCGTCTTTGCTGACCGCAATCGTGTCGTAGTGGGCGTTCACTATGATGATTCTTTCTCTGGCCGATTTTCCCTTTTTTATGGCCACGATATTGTGAAGTTCCGTGTCGCGAACAATCCTTCCTCCCTGCTTCGGCAGAAGATAACCGTCATCAATCACTTCCAGCGCGGGTATCTTCTGGAATTCCTTCATCAACCAGCGTCTGGCGGCGCCGATACCAAAATTAACCGCCTTCTGTTCTGAAAGAAGGTTTCTGGTCCTGAACCCCTGGAGGGTTTTTATGGTGGATGTGATGTTTTCCTCCGAAACCTGGGCCACAGCTTTTTTCAGAAAATCATATCCGCGGGCTTCAATTTCCTGCGCCTTTGCCCAGGAGTTAAAAATAAAAGTTACAAACAATACCAGAAAGAAAAAATCCGGTCTCAGAGCTCTTCTTTTCATTTTCCCTCTCCGTCTTTTAGTTTTTCATATTGCCTGCATTTATATTTCTTTTTATTTTTTTTAAATCATTTTTAAGCCAGCGAAAAAATCATCCGGCCAACGCTCAGACCTTCAGGCTCTCTATTTCCGCCGTGTCAAGACTTGTGGCCTGACCTCAGACTCCTAATTATTTTCCAGCCTCCATGTTACTTTCGAACGGGCCTGCCCTGTTGTTACGCTTTTTAAAAACTGTAACACTGATTTTTACCGCGCTCAGCTTCAGCCACAAACTTAATCTCACCGGGAAAGTTCACGGTTTTTTTACCGTCCCGTTAACACCATGGCTCTTCGGCTTCCTCTGCCTGACTTGGCCTGTCCGGTCTTTCTATTTTTTAGGATACGGCGGAACTCCGGGAAGCTTCGGTTCTCTGGTTTTCAGCTCTTCCATGATCACTTCGATGGCTTTATTCAGCTGTTCATCCACGCCTTCATATTCCCTGGCCGGGTCGTTATCCACGTAAATATCAGGCTCAACCCCCTCGCCCTCTATTATCCACTGTCCTTCCAGGCTGTAGGTGGCAAATTCTGGCTTGTTAAGATAGCCGCCGTCCACCAGCGGCAGGCTGCCGCGGATGCCGACCACCCCGCCCCAGGTCCTCTTGCCGATCAGCTTTCCCAGCTGCATCCTCTTAAACCTGTATGGGAAAATATCCCCGTCAGAAGCCGAGAATTCATTTATCAGACAGACTTTGGGGCCCATGATGAGAGCTTCAGGGTCAGGCCTGGGCACGGAGCCGCGGGCAATGTCCACCATAACTGCCTGACGGGCCAGCCTTTCAATCAACATCGGAGAAACATTGCCGCCACCGTTGCCGCGCACGTCAATGATTAAAGCTTTCTTATCGGTCTGAGGATAAAAATGCTTGACGAACTCGTTCAGCCCGGGCATACCCATGTCCGGCACGTGGATGTAGGCCACCTTTCCATCGGTCATTTTGGCCACGTACTCGGTATTCTTCTTAACCCAGTTGTAGTAATACAGGCTGTTTTCCCTCTCCACCGGCACGACCACCACCTCCCAGGCTCCTTTTTCCGTCGGCTGGCTGTTGACCTTCAGAGTTACCTGTTTTCCGGCAGTGTTTACCAGAAGCTCGTAAATGTCCCGCACTTCGGTAACGGATTTTCCGTTAACGGCCAGGATAAAATCACCTTCTTTAACTTTTACACCAACCTCAGTGAGGGGTGACCTCAGGTTGCGGTCCCAGTTCTGACCGGCCAGAATCTGTTTTATCCGGTAATAGCCAGACTTATCCCTTTCCAGTTTGGCCCCCAGCTGTCCGACGTTGATTCTTTCCACCTTTGGCAAATCACCGCCGCCAACATAGGTGTGACCGCAGTTCAGCTCACCGATCATCTCGCCGATGACATAGGTCAGGTCAGCCCGGTGTCGCACCGCCCTGGCCAGCGGCAGATACTGTTGCCTGACTTTCTCCCAGTCGACACCGTGCATGTTTGGCGCGTAGAAAAAGTCTTTCATCTGGCGCCAGCATTCTTCAAAAATTTGGGCCCACTCGGCCTGACGGTCGAGCCAGACTTCAAGCCCGGACAGGTCGAGTTTTTCTTCAATTTTTACCGGCGCAGAGGGCAGGTCGATGATGGCAAAATCCTTACCCTGCTGAACCAGCATTTTTTTCCGGTCAGCCGAGATGACATAACCGCTCACCTGACCAAGGTCTTTTTCCTCAAGCCTGTTCAGGTCATAGCATTTAAGGCTGGTTTGTCGGTCCCGGAAGGAGCGCTTGAGGTAGAAAAGCCTGTCCCCGACTGAAGTCAGTCGATAATAACCTGAAACTTCTATCGGCAGAGCCATGATCCGGTCTTTAATCCCTTCTTTATCAACTTTAACCACCACCTTTTCTGCCTGGGCAGAAGCAGGCTTTTCTTCTCTGGCTTTACCCGGCCCGGTTTCGGACTTGACCTTTTCTGGCTCAGAAATTTTTACCTCATCACTTTTCGGCTGAAATGGCGATTTAACTTCCCAGTTCAGGGTGACCAGATAGATGCGCGACAGGTCGAGGTAGGCATGGTTCCATTCAGTCCGGCTGTAAACCGGGCTGAAATCCCGGTCCGAGACAAAGAACAGGTATTTCCCGTCTGAGCTAAAACAGGGCGAGTAGGAAGAATACCAGCGGTCGGTAACTTCAACGGTTTCTTTCGTGGTCAGGTTGTAAAGATAAATCCTGTCCAGCCCGTTTTCTTCCTGCTGCGAATAGGCAATCCAGTTGGAATCAGGTGCCCAGGTGAAATCCATAATCTCCCAGATTTTACCTCTGGCCACATCAACTACCTGTTTTGTTTCAATGTCGACATAGCGGAGTCGGAACATCCGGTCTGACCAGAGCAGTTTTTTGCTGTCCGGAGACCAGCTGGGACCGTACAGGTAGCAATCTGAATTGAAGGTCAACTGCACGGGTGGAGCAGAACCATCCTGAGCCACGATGTAAAGTTCTTCTCGTCCGGTTTTATCTGAAATAAAAGCTATCCAGCGTCCATCCGGGGACCAGGTTACATCGCGCTCGTGCACGCCGGAAGTGCTGGTCAGGTTTCTGGTGTTGCCGTTTTTGGCCGGCACGGTAAAGATTTCTCCGCGGGCACCAAAAACCGCCCGGGCCCCGTCGGGAGCGATGTCATAGGTATTTATCATGTCGGCCACTTTAACCAGTTCCCGGCGGGTAGAGGCCAGGTCATCAGCAATGTACACCGGAATACGGGTCACCTGCTCGCTGGCCAGGTCAAGACGGTAGAGGTAACCGCCATTTTCAAAAACTATCGCTCCCGGCCCGAGCGAGGGAAATTTCACGTCGTAATCCTTGAAGTCTGTAAGCTTTCTGGTTTGCTTGGTCTCAAGGTCATAACAATACAGGTTGAATCGCTTTAATTCGTCGCGGTCAGAAAGAAAATAAATTTTGTTCCCGCTCCACATGGGAATAATATCTGAGGCCGGGTTGTTGGTGATGTTTTCCGTCTTCTTGGTTTTAAAATCATATATCCAGATGTCATCTACCATGCCGCCGCGGTATCTCTTCCAGGTCCGGAATTCCCGAAAGATGCGGTTAAAAGCCAGCTTTGAGCCATCGGGAGAGAAAGAGCAGAATCCGCCCCGGGGTAAAGGCAGCTGCTCCGGCGTACCGCCTTCTCTGGGAACAAGATAAAGCTGACCGTTAAAATCATTCCATTCGGCCATCCGCGAGCGAAAGATAATTTTCTGACCATCCGGCGTCCAGCCCATAACTATGTTGTTTGGCCCCATGCGGTCTGAGATGTCATCACGGGTCAGAACCGGTGTGTAAGTCAGGCGCACCGGTGTGCCCCCATCGGCCGGCATAAGGTAGACTTCACGGTTGCCGTCGTACTCGGCCGTGAAAGCCAGCCAGCGGCCGTCGGGTGAAAAACGGGCCAAGGCTTCATAACCCGGGTGGGAAGTCAGCCGCCGGGCAGTACCGCCTTTAACCGAAACCGTATAAAGGTCACCGGCATAAGAAAAAACCACCTGGTCCTGGTAAATGGCCGGGAACCTGAGAACTCTCGCTTCCTCACCTGCCTGAAGATAAGGCTGGCCGATTAAAAAGAAAGCAAACAGAAAAAGCACCCAGACCAGGAGATTTTTTAACCTGATTTTCAGCTCAGAACGGGTCATTTTCCTCTCCTTCTCACATTTTTTAAGATGATTCAATTTTAAATTTTGTCCGGCTTATTAATCAAGTTTTTAATTTCACAGGAATAACAAAGCGAACAAAAGTATGGATAACAGAATGAGCTGAACCGGCTTCAAATTTGAATTGACCTCAACTCTGATTTGAACAAAAATAAGATTAAAGTGAGCAGAAAATGATAGACTACCTGAGCCAGCTTCCTCCGGTTTTTCAGGCTCTGCTGGGAACTCTTTTTACTTACGGGATGACCCTTCTCGGAGCTGCCTCTGTTTTCCTTATAAAAAGTATCAACCGTAAACTTCTGGAACTCATGCTGGGCTTTGCCGGGGGCGTGATGATGGCCGCCAGTTTCTGGTCTCTGTTAGCTCCGGCCATTGAAATGTGCCAGGACTGGAAGCTCCCCAGCTGGTTGCCTCCGGCTCTCGGATTTTTAGCCGGTGCTGCCTTTCTCTTCCTTCTCGACCGGGCCACACCTCACCTTCATCTGTTCGAGCCGGACAGCTCAGCCGAAGGCATCAAAACACACTGGAAGAGAGCAACTCTTCTGATACTGGCCATCACCCTGCACAACATTCCGGAAGGACTGGCCGTCGGGGTGACCTTCGGAGCCGCTTCTACCGGACTGTCCAGAGCTTCTTTAAGCGGAGCCGTCGTCCTGGCTGTTGGCATCGGCTTACAGAACCTGCCCGAAGGTCTGGCCGTTTCCGGTCCGCTGAGGGCGGCCGGGTTGAGTCGCGGCAAAAGTTTCTTCTTAGGTCAGCTATCCGGGCTGGTCGAACCGGTGGCCGGCCTGCTCGGCGCTCTGGCCGTTACCAAAATGATTTACCTTCTACCCTATGCTCTTTCCTTCGCCGCCGGAGCCATGATTTACGTCGTGGTGGAAGAAGTTATTCCTGAATCCCAGCAGAGCGGCCAATCAGACCTTTCCACCATCGGCCTGATGGCCGGATTTTTGATTATGATGATTCTGGATGTCGCTCTGGGCTAAACCAATCTTTTCCCGGATGTTATCAAAACAGAGGTCGGCTTTACTTCTTTCCTTCAACGCTAATTATATGAGCAAGATTTTTTGACTTCCTGTTAAGTCTCATGGCGCTGACTGTGTCAGGAAATAAAAAGAAAAAAACAAATTTAATTATTTTTTCAATCTTCTTCTCAGCTCGTCAATAACCTCAGGTTCGACCCGGGCGCCGGACTGCAGGGCTTTAAGACAAAATTCCCAGCTCTTTTCATATTCCCCTTTTTTAAAGTAGATAAGCCCGATCTGGTGGTAAACCTGAGCGTTTCTTTCGTCTTCCGGTTTTAAAGCCAGTGCTTTTAAGAGAAGTTCGAGGCTTCTTTCCAGGTGGCCGGTGTTCAGCTCGACCGTGGCCAGGTTCAGGACTATATCCCGGTCAAGAGGGCTGAGGTTCAAAGCGGTGCTCAGCGCTTCCCGTGCCTCATTCAATTTATCCTGTCTGGCCAAAGAAATACCCAGGTTGTTATAAGCCTGGGGTTGAGTCGGGTCTTTTTCTATGGCTTTTCTGGCCGCCTCTTCTGCCTTCTTCCAGTCTTCTTTTCCCATGTAGGCGTAGCTTAAGTTAACATAAAGACGGGCCTGGTGATAACCATTTTCTTCGGCTTTTCTGAGCAACTGGATGGCTTCCTCCCAGCGGTTTTGCCTCAGATAAAGCAGACCCAAACCAGCATAAGCCTGAGCAAAATAGGGATTCAGGCTGAGGGCCTGTTTAAAATACTGCTCGGCTTCCGTCATCCGCCCCAGGTCAGAAGCAACAAGACCAAGGTTGTAATAGGCTTTATCATACTCCGGATTGGCGGCCAGAGCCTTTTTATACTCAGAAAGAGCCTCCTGAAGCTTTCCCTCCTGACTCAGAAGATTACCCTTAACATTATGAGCTGAGCTTAAATTCGGGTTAAGCTCCAGGGATTTATCGGCGTAAACCCGGGCCAGGTTGAAATTCTTTTTTCTTAAATATGTTTCAGCCAGGTTAGAATAAGCCAGGGCATAACGGTCGTTTAACTCGATTACTTTTAAAAACGCCCTTTCGGCCTCATCCAGCCTGTCCATTTTCAGGTAAATTTCTCCCAGGTTGTTGTGGGCTTCAACAAAATACGGTTTCAACTCGATGACCTTCAGATAAATTTCTTCGGCTTCCTTCAGGCGGTTCATCTTACCCAGGGCAATACCGAGGTTGTAGAGGACCTGCGGCCGGTCGGGAAAATCTTTTAAAATTTTCTGGTACAGCTCAACCGCTCTGGCCACCTCACCCATCTTCCTCAAACAAATGGCCCGCAGGTTTAAGACCTCCAAGCTGCCGGGATTGAGTTGAGAGGCTTCCTCCAGGTAAGTTAGCGTCTTCCGGTAATCACCTTTTTCCAGCGACAGCTGAGCCAGCATTACCCAGCAGTCGCTGAAGCAGCTTCTTGAATCAGCGCCCCCATCCCCTTTCCAGATGCCTGCCTTTTTTAGGTTCGCCCGAATCTTCAGGTACAGCTCTTCGAGTTTTTCTCTGATTTCAGGCGGAAAGGGAAAATCCGTTGGGCTGAAAGGACGCTCCCGGCACAGACTGATAATCTGATGGTTAATGGAGTCGAAATTTTCTCCGACCTCACCACAGGCCATGACCGAGTCGGGAAAAGGCACATGCACCGCCCCAAAAATATGTCCCAGCTCGTGCTTCAGCACTTTTTCCAGCTTTTTTTCTTCCGAAGTATAGACCACGACAACGATGCCGCTCTGAATGAGGGCCAGACCGGAATGTTCTGGTGAGATGTTCTTTTGCGCCGTAAGGGCCACCACCAGGTCAGCTTTCTGCCTGAAGTGAGGTGAATCAAGCCGCTCGGCCAAATCCTCTACCGTTCTGGCTTCTGAGGGAGAAATCCAGGTTCCCCAACCTTCCCAGATAAATTTCAACCTGAACTGTGCCTCAAACTCTTCCGAAATTTTTCTCAGCACAGTTTCTACCTTCTTCTTACCCCCGGCCACCGAGTCAAAATCCTCATCTGACAGCAAACGCAGGCTGACCGCTCTTACACCCTTAGACTGTTCTTCCTGGCAGCCGATTTTGGATGAAGAGTCAGGTAGAAAAAGAGAGGCACGGTCATAACAGGCTTCGCCCCGATACTCTCCAGCCGCAGCTAATTTGCCCAAGCAGAATACAGAAAAACAGAGAAGCAGCAGAAGTTTTAGCCCGGCTGGCAGCCTCATCAGCTAAATGATAGCTCAGTTAGCCGGTTGTGAAAAGCCATTTCCGTTGTTTAACCTGTTTTTTCTTTCCTGGCGACGCTGTTCAATCAGCGAATAAACCACCGGGATAAAAACCAGGGTAATAAAGGTCGAGCTGGTCAGACCGCCGATAACCGTCCTGGCCAGGGGCGCCTGGACCTCACTTCCTTCACCCAGCCCGATGGCCATCGGCAGCATGCCGAAAATGGTGGTCAGGGCCGTCATTAAAATTGGACGCAACCTTCTTCGGCCGGCCTTCTTGACCGCTTCCATAAGCTCCATCCCGTCGCGGCGCCGCAGCAGGTTGGTATAGTCCACAAGCAGGATAGCATTATTGACCACGATGCCGCCGAGCATGATCAACCCGATGTAAGTTTCCACGTTAAGAGTGGTGTTGGTCAGGATGAGAATCAGGACCACCCCGATGATGGCCAGAGGAACCGAAAACATGACAATCAGCGGGTCCCGCAATGATTCATACTGCATGGCCATCACCATGTAGACCAGGAAAAGAGCCAGGATTATGCTGATCATCAACTCGCGATTAGCCTTCTGCTGCTCTTCATAGTCTCCGGTGAAATTTATGGCAAAATCTCTTGGCACCGGAATGGTCTTAAGGGCCTGACGGGCCTCCCGAATTACCGAGCCCAGGTCGCGGCCGGCCACTTCTCCGGAGATGTTAATAATTCTTTCCCGGTCTCTTCGTTCAATCTGCTGAGGTCCTCTCTTTGTCTCTATCTCCACCACGTTTCTTAAACTGACCTGCTGGCCCTCGGAGTTGGTAATGGTTAAATCCAGCAGGTCGTTCACATCCAGTTTTTCTGAATCCTTAACCTTAACCAGAATGCGGTATTCCCGCCCTCCTTCGCGGAACTGACTGGCCTGGGTTCCAGAAAGAATGGTCTGGATGAAAGAACCTATCTGGTTGACCGACAGCTTCATGTCTGAAGCTTTCTGACGGTTGATAATCAGGTGCTGCTCCGGTGCCCCTTCCTGCCGGCTGATTCTGACGTCAGTCACGCCGCGGATGTTTTTAACCACTCTGCTGACCTGCTCGGCCAGGTTCTGAGCCACATTCAGGTCGTAACCCCTGACCTCAACCTGCAGTCTTTCCTGACCGCCTCCACCTCTCATGCCGAACATCATCTGGTTGCTGGACGCTCTCGCTCTGATAATTGCACCAGGAATGTTTGACAGCTTCCGGCTGAGGTCAGCGGCAATTTCCTGGCTGGAGCGGGTGCGCTTTGATTTCGGCACCAGCTTGATGGTGATGTTGCCCTGGTTGGCTCCGCCACGCCAGCCACCGCTGCCGGCGCTTTCCATGATTGATTCCATTTCCGGCACATACTGTTTGATCAGAGCCGTTACCTCTTTTAATTTCTGGTCCATCACGGACAGCCTGGTCCCGACTTCCATTTCCACCGTAACCGATACTTCTCCCTCATCGGTCTGCGGCATGTATTCTTTTCCAACAAACCGGAACAGGAAAACAGATATTACCAGGAGAACCAGCGTGCCGGCCACAATCTGCAGCCGGTGATTAAGGGCATAGTTAAGAAGGTTTTTGTAAGAATTTTCTATCCTGGTAAAAGTCTGTTTCGTTTTAAGATAAATTTTTGACTTCTTTTTGGAGAAGTCATCCTGTCCCACTCCAACAATTCTGGTGGTCAGCATCGGCACCAGCGTCAGGGCAACAATCAGGGAGCAGGCCAGGGAAAAGGTAACCACGTAAGCTAACTGTTTGAACATTATACCTGAGGCCCCCCGGACGAAGAGCATGGGCATGAACACGATGACCGTGGTAATTGTGCTGGCGATGATAGCTCCGGTTACCTCTTTGGAACCTTCTATGCCTGCCCTAATCAGCGGTTTCTTCTCTTCTTCCCGCATGCGGAAAATATTTTCCAGAACGACAATCGAGCTATCAACCATCATGCCGATACCCAGGGCCAGCCCACCGAGGCTCATGACATTCAGGGTGAATCCGTTAAAATAAATCAGCACGAAGGTGGCTATGATGGAAGTTGGGATGGACAGAGCAATAACCATCGTGCTGCGAATATCAGCCAGGAAAAACAAAAGCACCACAACGGCCAGAAAACCACCGTATAAAGCCGAACTTGAAACATTGTTTATAGAATCTCTTATGTATTTCGCACTGTCTCTTAGGGTGACGAATTTAAACTGCGGGTAATCCTCTTCCACTCTTTTTAATTCTTTATAAATTCCTTCCACTACCCTGACTGTATTCTGGCCGGATTGTTTGTACACGGCGAGTCTTATGCCGGGCAGGTCATTAATTCTGGTTATTCTTGTCACACGACGGAATGTGTCTTCCACACTGGCAATATCCTTGACTCTTATGGCCGCTCCCTCCCGGATGGCCACGATTGTTTCTTTTATCTGGTCGATGCTGGTGTACACGCCGGGTATGCGCACCACGATTTCATAATTGCCCTTTTCGATTGTCCCGGCCGGAAGGTCTATGTTTTCCTGACGGATTTTACTGATGATTAAATCAAGCGGCAGTCCGAGGGCTTTAACCTTGTCAGGGAAAAGGTTTACCTGAATTTCTCTTTCCAGCCCACCCCAGACGTCGACCGAGGCCACTCCCGGTACTCTTTCCAGCCGGTAGGCAATCTGCTCGTCGATTATTTTTCTGACCTGAATGGGGTCAAGGTCGCTCAGCAAACCGATGAACAGAACGGGCATCTGGGCCGGGTCAAACTTGCGCAGCGTCGGGCGCTGTACTTCAGCCGGGAAACGTCCTATGATGCGGTCTATTCTCTCTCTGATATCATTGGCCGCCTCATCCAGGTTGGTGCCCCAGGAAAACATGACCCGCACGGAGCTTGAGCCCTGGGAGGAGACAGAAAAAATTTCTTCTACCCCCGGCACGGAGCTCAGGGCTTCTTCAATCGGCCGGGTGATTATCTGCTCCATTTCTTCCGGTGCCGTGTTGGGGTAAGAGGTACTAACATTGAGTGTCGGATAGGTTACGTCCGGCATCAGGTCTATCGGCAGCCGGCTCAGAGAAATAAACCCCAGCACGAGAACTACCAGGGTGAGCATGGTCACAAAGATTGGTCTCTTTATCGAAAATTCAGACAGAGTCATGTTTTCCTCCAGGCTGGTTTAAAAAACATTTATTTTCTTCATTTAAATGTCAAATCCCATCATTTTCCCTTTTTCGGCCCGGCCTGCGGTTTTTTGGGTTCCGAAGAGCCGCTCTCGGTCGGGACAATGATGTTCATCCCATCCTGGAGCAGGTGCTGCCCCAGGGTTACCACAAAGCCGGAAATGTCAGCCGGCTCGAGGATTTCTGCCTTCTCACCCTCGACGATGCCAACCTTTACCGGAACAAATTTAGCTTTCCTGTTCTCCATGTCAGCCAGGAAAACCCCCTGCCGGTCGGCCCGAACCACGATAGAGCTGAAGGGCACAATACGGGCATTTTCTCTTTTATCATACTCAATCTCCACGTTAACAAACATACCCGGTTTCAGGATGCCCTCTTCATTATCTATGTCTATTTCTACCCGGGCTTGCCTGGAAGTTTCTTTAAGCACCGGAGCCACCCTGACTACCCGGCCGTGGAATTTTCGGTCCGCAAAAACGGTTGAGGTTACCACAACTTCCTGACCGACTTTTATGCGAAAATAATCCTTGTCGGTGGCATAAATAACCGCCGTAATGGGCTGCAATTCCACGATAGAAATAATCGGGGTGTTTACAGATAAGAGTGCCCCCTCATCGACAAATCTTTCGCCGACGTAGCGGACCGGATTCCCGCTTTCCCAGGTGGCAATTATCCTGGTGTAAGAAAGCCTAACTCTGGCTGTTTCCAAAGCGGCTTCTCGGTTGGCCACCTGCGCTTCTGCCACCTTGAACCTGGCTTCCTGTGACCTGTACTGAGCCTGGGCGGCATCGAACTGAGCATCCGAGTAAATGCCCTTCTGGTGCAAGGTAACGGCCCGCTCGAGGTCTTTCCTGGCCAGTTCAAGGGCACTCTTCGTCTCTTCAAAGTTGGCCCTGGCCACTTTTAAATCAGCCTCAGCCTGGGCCACCTGCTGCTGGTATTCTTCGTCATCAAGCTGGGCCACCACCTGTCCTCTGGTCACTCTGTCACCGATGTTGACGTAAAGTTTCTTAAGCTTGCCGGAAACTTTCGGAGCAACAACAAATTGAGATTTTGGGATTAGCGTTCCAGAAAAACGTCCCAAATCCCGGATAACACCGTTCTCCACCGGGGCTAAAGCCACGGCCACGGCGGCCTGGCGGGGCCCTCCGCCGCCTGACTTTTTAAAAATTATTTTTCCTAATCTCCAGAAGAGCAAAAGAACAATGACCAGAGCAACGGTCAGCAACACCTTCTGGGTTTTACTCATATTTTTAATTTTTCCCGGCATCTTCATTTGACTTACTCTCCTCTCGACGAGTTGTATATCCAACCTGGGCCTGTGAGGCAGGTTTAATCTTCTTCAAGGACGGTGACATTCCTTTTTTCCCGGCCCGTACCCATCACCCGGTCAAGGTTGGCCAGCGACACATTGTAGTCAATCAGCGCCTTTAGCTCCATGGTCTGGGCGTTGGCCAGGTCTCTCTGGTACTGCAGAACCAGGTAATTGGTGCTCAGACCGACTTTGAATTTTTCCTGTTCAGCTTCCAGTTTCTTTTCGGCCAGCTCTCGGGCGGCCCGGTAAGCCAGGGCTCTCTGGTAGTTGGTCTCCACCGCTCTGACTGCCGTACTGATTTCAAGGTCAAGCTGCTGCTGCTGATTTTTCAGCTTAAACCTGGCCTGTTCTAAAGACAGCTTGGCCTGAGCGTAAGCCGCATGCGTGATGGCATTGCTCAGGGGCAAAGTCAGGGTTAGACCAATCGTCCAGTTCTTATACTTGAAGGCCAGGGCATCGCGGAGGGCATCACTTTTTTTGCCCGGTATTTTGCCAATGATTACTCCGGTATACGGGTTATCATCCTGATAAAGAACCTGGTCACCGGAAATTCCCGGGCTCCAGTAAGAAAGCTGCAGCCGCAAATCCGGCAGAAGCTGATTTTTGGCATAACCAAAATTAAATTCTTTGCTCTTAAGATCTACCCTGAGAGCCGACAGGTCAGGCCGTTTCTGCAAAGCGACGGTCAGCGCTTCATCATAGCTTATTTCTCTTTTATCGACCGAAGGCGAATCCGTTGGAATCACAGAAACCTTCTTAACATTTTCCACTTCAGCTGCCAGATTGATGATCGCTTTAAGCTGGTCCTCGTAATTTTTGACCAGGGCCTGGGCTTCCAGGATATCGGCCTGCCTGGTGCTGACCTCGCTTTCAGCCGTTAGAAGCTCAATCGGTGGCAAAGTGCCCGCTTCTATCTCTGTTTTATTCTTTTCCAGGAGTTCCTGGGCCAGTTTCAGGGATTGCTGACGCACCTTGAGGTTTTCCCGGGCATAAACCAGGTTCCAGTAAGCCACCTCTACGTTATATATGGTATCTTCCAGAACCTTCTGAAAATTTTCTTCAGACATTTCCCGGCTGTAATTGGCCACGATTATTTCCCGCCGGCCGTATTTAAAGCCAAAATCTTTGAGCAACGGCTGTGAGAAATTCAGACGCAGGGTTGTGCCGTAACGCGGGTTGATGGTCTGAAAACGGCGGTTGGAATCATTGACGTAATTATATATGCTGGCTGAAAGAGTTCCGCCTATTGGCACGTTCTGATTTAATTGAATCGTATAATCGTTTTGCTTGGTGACCACAACATCAGAGGCATCCAGAAAAGAATATGAAGCGGTTCGGGTCGACTGGTCATTATAATTAACGGTAAAATAAGGAATGTATTTTTCAGCCGCCAGGGTGACATTTTTGTCAGCGATTTCCGGGCCGAGCATCTCGGCTTTAAGGTTAAGGTTATTTTTGAGGGCTTTGTAGATGCACTGCTCGAGAGAAAGTTCCAGGACAGCAGTCTCCGATTTTTCCTGCCCCTGTCCGGCCGACTGTGGAACCGAGGCCAGAAGCAGGTTCATCCCCAGAAGCAGGGTGAGGATAAAACAGAGCGAACGCAGAATACATAAATTTGATGTATTTTTACAGCTCGTCATGCTGTACTCCTTTTTTCTGTTTATTTAATTTAATATCAATAATTTACAAAATAAAACGGGCAAATTTTCATAAATATTCACTTTTATTTTGACGACTTTATTGGCTTTTTCTTCCCTTTTTTTTCAGGCACAAGTTTTTAAATTAATTCAGTTCTGAGCTGAAATCTATTCTTTAATCTATTCTTTACCCCTTAATCCTGACTGCGAAATTGCCCGCAGCAGAATTTTAGGCAAAAGAAAGCCTATCATATTTATATTGATATCTGGCCAATCAGGATTTTTTATTCAGCCTCAACCTCATTCTGACCGGCAATAAACCGGTCAAGGAAATTTTATCACCAGTTTTTTGGTTAGAAAGCTTGCTCGACTGGTCAGCGTCTTACAATTACTAGCCTGACCATGACCGGATTGTGGTCAGAATAATAAACCTCATCCGGTCTGTCAGAGATGTTCAAATACTCAACCACCCGAAAGTGATGGCTGACCAAAACATAATCAATAAGAGACCTTTCGGTTTCCGGCACCCGGCCAAAACCATGAAAACTCCAGGCCGGGCCGCTAACTTTCTGGGCCACTTCCCGGCTGTCAACCAGGCAACCATCCCCAAGGATAATCCTTACTGGTTCAGACTCAGGAGTGGCGTTAAAATCTCCGGTGACAATTACCGGAAGAGTCCCGGCCATCTGTTTAAGGCGACGAAGAAGCAGCAGGGCACTCTGCTTTCTGGCCTCCTGCCCGACATGGTCAAAATGGGTGTTGAAAAAGGCAAATCTGATGTTGTTCGCTTTTTCTTTAAAAATTGCCCAGGTTACTATTCTCTCGCAGGCGGCATCCCACCCTTTTGAGCCCGGCACTTCCGGAGTTTCACTGAGCCAGAAATTTCCCGATCGAAGCACCTGGAACCGGTCTTTCCTGAAAAGAATGGCGCTGAATTCTCCGGCACTTCGGCCATCCTCCCGCCCGACGCCGAGATAACCATATTCCGGGAGCCTCTCCAAAAAATCATCCAGCTGGTTGTGCAGCACTTCCTGGGTTCCTACCAGGTCAACCCGCCGCGAACGGATCAAATCGGCGGCCGCATCGCGTCGGTATTTCCAGTTATGCGGGCCGTCCGCCGGGTTATCAAAACGGACGTTGAAGGTCATAACTTTTAGCTCAAGGTCAGTACCCGAGCCAGGTGAGGTGGCCGGGCTGCCCAGAAAAATAAATAGAATTACCAGGCAGAAAAGGAAGACGGAAAGCCGGCGAGATAATTTTTGACCGGCCGGCTTCTGGCTCCTGTATTCCATCATTTTATAAATCCAGCTCATCACCGAGATAACCTGATATTGCCTTAAATTGCCTTAAATTTCAATATGTGGACCGGCGGATAAAATTTTCTCAGATTCATAAAGTTTTATGCATTCGCGATTTATCCTGTGTGGCTGTGTCTCCCGGATTCCACCCCGGCAGGCGGCTTCGCCATCTAACATAATCTGTGCGGTGAGAAAACCGACGGCCAGGGCCAAGAAAAAAATGTCCTGAGCTCCAGACGGCTTTAATCAACCTCAGGAATAAGCCGGCCCCGCTTATGATTTTTTTTAACCTGATTATTATCCACACTCAGCACCGTTTCATTTTGCTGGATCATAGTCTGTCTGAATATCTGGGTTAATAAATTCTTTTTTCTCCCTGATTACAGTAATTTTATTGCCGGTTTTCCGCTTCCGCCGCCGACATTACCTTCTTCTCTGCAGAGAACATCTGTCAGGCGTTCCCATTCTGGCTGCTTTTTTCGCTGATTAACAGGCGGGTAGAAGTAAAAAAATCTGATACATCTTTGTTTTACCCTTTTTCTGAGAAATCGGTTAAAATTGGTTTATAGAGATAGGATAAATATTTATAAAGATAGGAAGGGACATGAAATATCATACATTATTAAATGAAAATCTTCTCACCAAACCGGGCTTCATCCAGAAAGCGCGGAAGCCCAGGGTCCGGTTTTTAAGCCTTCTCTTTGAGTTGCTGATAGTTTTTCTAATCCTCAACAGTTTTTCCTGCGCCGTTAATCCGGTAACCCAGAAACGGGAACTGATGCTCCTCAGCCGGTCAGACGAGCTGGCCATGGGTCAGCAGACCGACGCCGAAATCGCCAGCACCTACGGCCTTTATCCGGACACCGCCCTGAACCAGTATGTATCCGGAGTTGGTAAAAAGCTGGCTTCGGTCAGCCACCAGCCCGACCTGGAATTCCACTTTCAGGTCCTGGACAGCCCGGTGGTCAACGCCTTTGCCGTTCCTGGCGGTTACGTTTATCTGACCAGGGGTATCCTGGCCTACCTGAACGACGAAGCTGAACTGGCCGGGGTGATGGGCCATGAAATCGGCCATGTCACGGCCCGTCACAGCGCCCAGCTCTACAGCAAAGCTCAGGTGGCTCAGATCGGGCTGGTAGTGGGTGCCGCTGTTTCCAAGACGTTCCGCAAGTTTTCCGGGCTGGCCCAGGCCGGCCTGAGTGTCCTCTTCCTGAGCTTCAGCCGCGAGCACGAACGGCAGGCTGACGACCTGGGGGTCCTTTATTCCTCTAAAGCCGGGTATGACGGCAGCCGGATGTCCAACATGTTCGTAACGCTGCAGAAACTTAACCCATCTTCAGGCCGCGATGGACTGCCCACCTGGTTGTCCACTCACCCCGACCCGCCGGACAGGATAGCTGCCATTAAAAAAGCAGCCGCCGAGTGGCAGGCGGCCAATCCCGGAGCCAAACTGGCAGTCAACCGGGATGAGTACCTGCGTCACCTGGACGGCCTGATTTTTGGCGAAGACCCGCGCCAGGGTTACGTCAAGGACAGCGTTTTCTATCATCCCCAGATGACCTTTCAATTCCCCGTTCCGGCTAACTGGAAAGTTAACAACACCGCTTCCCAGGTCCAGATTGTTTCAACCGGGCAGGATGCGGCCATCATCCTGACCCTCGCCCAGGGCCAGACTCCCGACCAGGCAGCCCAGGATTTCGTGAGCAAAAACAAGCTCAACGTGGTCAGCTCCGACAGCAGCACCATCAATGGCTTCCTGACCCGGCGCCTGCGGTTCACTCTGCAGACCGAAGAAGCTGAGATGGCCGGCCTGGCCCATTTCATCCAAAAAGACAACCGGGTGTTTATGTTCCTGGGCTATACCGAAAGCGCTAAATTCAACAACTATGCTCAGATTTTTTCCGCCACTCTGGGAGGCTTCAAACTGCTCAGCGACCCGGCCCGGCTCAAGGTCACCCCGGAAAAGATTAAGATAATCAAATCACCCCGGACTGACACCCTGGCCAATATCCTGAAATCATACAATTATGACGAGGCCCGACAGAAGGAACTGGCCATCATGAATGGCCTGGAGCTTTCCGACCGGGTCCCGGCCGGCACCCTGCTTAAAATTATTGTGAAATAGAGCCGAAGAAAAAGGATTTGACCCAAGGAAGCGGTCCTTGCTGGAATATACCCAAACTAAAGACGGATAACGGATAGTTGTTTATTGGCCTGTATTGAAACAGGGCTCAATCTCATCCTAAACCTGGGAGTCGGGTCGTTCATCGTTTTTTAAGAGGCGGGCCAGAGGGGGCATTCCATCGCTGGAATCGTCATCGAAAAATCGGGACACAATATATTTTTCCTATTTTTTTGCGCGAAAAATCGGGACACAATATATTTTTCCTATTTTTTTGAAAATTGGCTTGGATTAAAACGCTCCTATGTATAAATTTATGCATAAATTTACGAATAAATTATCTTAATGCGTTCTTCCTGTCAGAAAATAATAAATCCTTCAGGTAAGGCAAGTCTTTCGGTGGCATCCGAAGCTAAAAAGCTGGACGACCCGCCTGCCGGACAGCCTGCTTCCTGTTGAAAAGTTACGTTCTGTTATGAACTCAAAAGTCAATGGCTCAAAAGGAAAGGTTATAGAATTAAGAAAGAGCGAAGTGGTCCCGACCCTTTCCTGATTTTTCCACACGCTGTGTGTTGAAATTTATTCTTTACAAACCACGGCTCAAATTAATATCATCATATATGTTATTTAGAATCGAGAAAAATGGGGAACGAGTATTGTGTCCCCATTTTCAGGAGGAGGAAGGATGGCTGAAAGAACCCTGCCGGCTCTTTTTGAGGAAAGTGTTAAAAAATTTCCGGAAAATGTCTGTGTCTGGGAAAAGCAGAACGGCAAATATCAGGGAATTACCTACCGCGAAATGCGCCGGCGGGTGCATCGTTTCGCGGCCGGGTTGATAAGCCTCGGTCTGAAGAAGGGTGACCGGGTGGCCCTCATCTGCGAAGGGCGAGCTGACTGGCTGATGAGCGAGCTCGGCCTCCTCTATGCCGGAGCGGTCAACGTGCCCATCTCGGTTAAAATTGATGAACCATCGGAGCTTAAATTCCGCCTGGCCCATTCTGAAAGCCGGATGGCCATTGTCTCTCGCGGACAGCTGTCCAAAATCCGGGCCATCAAAAACGACCTGCCCGACCTGGAACGGGTAATTATCCTGGATAAAGCTGAGGAAATTGAACCGGATGAAATTTATGCTGAAGATATTCTCCTCCAAGGAGACCTTTTCCTGACCTCTCATGCTGAGGAATTTGAAAAGACCTGGACCTCGGTTAAAGAGTCTGACCTGGCCAACATCTGTTACACCTCGGGCACCACGGCTGACCCCAAGGGTATTATGCTAACCCACCGCAACTACACGGCCAACGTGGAGCATTCCCTCGCGCTGGTGGAATGCCCGGAATACTATGTGACTCTGCTGATTCTTCCGTGGGACCATGCCTTCGCTCATACCTGCGGGATTTACGGCATCATCAAAAGCGGGGCGGCCATCGCCTGTGTGGAAACCGGAAAATCTCAGCTGGAAACTCTCAAGAACATCCCCAAGAACATTCAGGAAATCAGACCCACCGTTCTGCTGAGCGTGCCCTCGCTGGCCAAAAATTTCAAAAAGAATATTTAAAGGGCCATCAGCGAAAAGGGGCCTAAAATCGAAGCCCTGTTCAAAAAAGGGCTCGAAGCTGCTTATGAATACAACGGCGAAGGCTGGAACCGCGGACAGGGCAAAAGAAAGCTGAAAAAACCGCTCTATTTCCTGGTGGACAAGCTGATTTTCAGCAAAATAAGGAAAAATTTTGGCGGCCGTCTGGAGCTTTTTGTCGGCGGGGGTGCCCTGCTGGATATTGAGCTTCAGAGGTTCTTTTACGCCCTGGGTATGCCCATGTTTCAGGGATACGGTCTGACCGAGGCCTCCCCCGTCATCTCCGCCAACAGCAAGAAAGCTCACAAGCTCGGTTCTTCGGGCAAAGTTGCGCCCGGCATTGAAATCAGAATCTGCGATGAAAACGGTCGAGACCTGCCGGTCGGAGAAAAAGGTGAAATCGTCATTCGCGGGGAAAACGTCATGGCCGGTTACTGGAAAAACGAGAAAGCCACACGGGAGACCATACGCGATGGCTGGCTGTTCACCGGAGACCTGGGCTACCTGGATGAAGATGGTTATCTCTATGTGCTCGGGCGCACAAAGAGCCTCTTAATCGCCAATGACGGAGAAAAATACAGCCCCGAACGGATTGAAGAAGCCATTGTTTCGGCTTCCCCTTATATCGAACAGATCATGCTCTACAACAATCAATCACCCTACACGGTGGCCCTGCTCGTGCCCAACAAAGAAAACCTGCGGCAATGGCTGAAGGAACGAAACCTCGACCCTCGCACTTCGGAAGGACAGGAAGCTGCTCTGAAACTTTTGGAATCAGAAGTTAACCAGTTCCGGGAAGGAGGAAAGCACGGCGGTCTGTTCCCGGCACGCTGGCTGCCGGCGGCCATAGCTGTCCTGGGTGAAGGATTTACCGAGCAGAACAGGCTGTTAAATTCCACCTTAAAAATGGTTCGGCCCAAAATCATTGAATTCTACAAAAACCGGATTGACTATATGTTCACGGCGGAAGGCAAAGATATCCTCAATCATCAAAATCGCACCATCATCAGCCGCCTCTAATTGAGGCGTCTGTCATATGTTTCCAAGCTGCGGCAGCACACCAATAAATCGAATAAATCGGAATAAATCGGGACACAATATATTTTTCCGATTTTTTCAGCAACGATCACTCATTTAGGAAAGTAGAAAATTAGGAAAAATGTATTGTGTCCCGAATTTTCGGTGTCCCGAATTATTATTGTGTCCCGAATT